>JBAXBV010000018.1:0-61622 GCA_037141795.1 Betaproteobacteria bacterium | reverse complement strand
TCGCCTTGCGGTCATGCCGCGCCCCCGCTTCGCGCCGACAGGCCCGGCTATCGGCTTGGCGCCGGATGCGCCGCCTGCCTCGCAAGGCACCTCGCCATCATCCCGTGACCTGATGAAATGTCCGGGCGAGCGGCGGGCGCGCAGGGAGGTTATGCTGCGGTGCGCCAAACGGGCTATGATCCGGGCATCCCGCAGGCAGGATCCGGGCGGGAACGACGCCACCGCCTCTGGAAGCTCCGCATGAAGACCATCCGCAGCCTGCTCGTTGCCAACCGTTCCGAGATCGCCATCCGCGTCATGCGTGCCGCGGCGGAGATGGGTATCCGGACGGTGGGAATCTTCTCCAACGAAGACCGGTTTGCCCTGCATCGATTCAAGGCGGACGAGAGCTATCTGGTCGGCGCCGGGAAGAAGCCGATCCAGGCGTATCTGGACATCGAGGATGTCCTGCGCATCGCCGTGGAAGCGCGGGTGGACGCCATTCACCCCGGCTACGGGTTTCTGTCGGAGAACCCCGATTTCGCGGAGGCCTGCGAGAAGGCAGGCATCATTTTCGTCGGACCGCGTCCGGAGGTGATGCGCCTGCTGGGCAACAAGGTGGCCGCCCGCGAACTGGCGGAACGCCTCGGCGTGCCCGTCGTGCCCGCCACGGGTGCCCTGCCGCAGGACATCGACGATGCGAAACGCATGGCAGCCGCGGTGGGCTACCCGCTCATGCTCAAGGCGAGCTGGGGGGGCGGAGGGCGCGGCATGCGGGTCGTCGAGTCGGAGGCCGACCTGTTCCATCACCTGGAGGTCGCGCGGCGCGAGGCCATGGCGGCCTTCGGCAACGACGAGGTGTATCTCGAGAAGCTGGTGCGCCGTGCCCGGCATGTCGAGGTCCAGGTCATGGGCGACAAGCACGGCAACCTCGTGCACCTGTTCGAGCGCGACTGCTCGGTGCAGCGGCGCAACCAGAAGGTCGTCGAGCGGGCCCCCGCACCCTACCTGTCCGGGGCGCAGCGCGCGGAGCTGTGCGACGCCGCGCTCACGCTCGCGCGCGGCGCGGGATACACCCACGCGGGAACGGTCGAATTCCTCATGGACGCCGACACCGGGCGCTTCTTCTTCATCGAGGTCAATCCGCGCATCCAGGTGGAGCACACGGTCACCGAGCAGATCACGGGTGTGGACATCGTCAAGGCCCAGATCCGCATCAGCGAGGGGGCAACCATCGGCGAGCCGGACGCTTACGTGCCGCGACAGGAGGAACTCCGGATCAACGGCGCCGCGCTCCAGTGCCGGGTGACCACGGAGGACCCGGAAAACCAGTTCACTCCCGACTACGGGCGCATCTCGGTGTATCGCAGCGCCGCGGGCTTCGGCATCCGCCTCGACGCCGGAACGGCCTACAGTGGCGCCGTGATCACGCCCTTCTATGACTCGTTGCTGGTCAAGGTGACGGCCTGGGGCCACAACAAGGAGGAGGCGATCGCCCGCATGGACCGCGCGCTGCGGGAGTTCCGCATCCGCGGGGTCTCGAGCAACCTCCAGTTCCTCGAGAACGTGATCCGGCACCCGCAGTTCGTGAGCGGCGAGTGCATCACGCGCTTCATCGACGAGACGCCCGAGCTGTTCCGTTTCAGCCATCGCCGCGATCGGGCGACCAAGCTGCTGCGGTTCGTGGGCGACGTGGTGGTGAACGGCAATCCGGAAATGAAGCGCCGGCGGCGCGACGAAACCCCCGTCGGGCCGGCGCAGTTGCCGAAGGAGCGATTGCCCCGGGAGATCCCGTCGGGTTCTCGGGACCGTCTCAAGGCCCTGGGTGCCCAAGGCTTCGCCCGGTGGATGAAGTCCGAGCCGCGGGTGCTGCTCACGGACACCACGATGCGTGATGCCCACCAGTCGCTCTTCGCCACCCGGATGCGCACCCACGACATGGTGCCCATCGCACCGTTCTACGCCCGCATGGCCCCGGGGCTGTTCTCGCTGGAGTGCTGGGGCGGGGCGACCTTCGACGTGGCCTTGCGTTTCCTCAGGGAGGATCCCTGGCAGCGTCTGGCGCGCCTGCGGGAGGCCATCCCCAACGTGTGTTTCCAGATGCTGCTTCGTTCCTCCAATGCGGTCGGCTACACCAACTACCCCGACAACGTGGTGCGCTTCTTCGTGCAGCAGGCCGCAAAGGAGGGCATCGACATCTTCCGCGTGTTCGATTCCCTCAACTGGGTCGAGAACATGCGCGTGGCCATCGATGCGGTCCGGGAGACGGGGGCCGTGTGCGAGGCTGCCATCTGCTACACCGGCGACCTCTTCGACCCGGCGCGGTCCAAGTACGACCTGAAGTACTACGTGAACATGGCCAAGGCGCTGGAGCGCGCCGGTGCCCACGTGCTGGGCATCAAGGACATGGCAGGGGTGTGCCGGCCGCGGGCGGCGCGGGCGCTGGTCACGGCGCTCCGGGACGAGGTGGGGCTGCCCATCCATTTCCACACCCACGATACCAGCGGCATCGGGGCGGCCAGCGTGCTGGCGGCCATCGAGGCGGGCGTGGATGCCGTGGACGGCGCGCTGGATGCCATGAGCGGCCTGACGTCGCAGCCCAATCTGGGGTCCATCGTGGCCGCCCTCGAAGGCACGGACCGGGCGCCGGATGTCAACCTGGATTCCCTGAAGTCCCTCTCCACCTACTGGGAGGGGGTGCGCCGGCACTACGCGCCATTCGAGTCGGACATGCGCGCCGGGACCTCGGACGTCTACCTGCACGAGATGCCCGGCGGTCAGTACACCAACCTCCGCGAGCAGGCCCGCGCGATGGGGCTGGACCACCGCTGGCCCGAGGTGTCCCGGGCCTATGCCCAGGTGAACCAGCTCTTCGGCGACATCGTGAAGGTCACCCCCACCTCCAAGGTCGTGGGCGACATGGCGCTCTTCCTCGTGGCCAACGACCTCTCCACTGACGATGCGCTCGATCCGGACCGCGAGATCGCGTTCCCCGAATCCGTGGTCTCGATGCTGCGCGGCGAACTCGGCTTTCCGCCGGAGGGCTTTCCCGAGGCGATCACCCGCCGGGTGCTGAAGGGTGAGAAGCCTGTGGACGGGCGGGTCGCGGCCTACCTGCCGCCTGCGGATTTCGATGCGGTGCGCGCCGAGGCGGAGCACGCGGTCGGCCGGAAGGTGAGCGACACCGACCTGGCTTCCTATCTCATGTATCCGAAGGTGTTCACCGACTTCGCGAAGCACCTGCGCCACTTCGACGACGTGTCTGCGCTGCCCACACCGGTCTTCTTCAACGGACTGCGGGACGGCGACGAGATTGCCGTCGAGATCGATCGCGGCAAGACCCTGGTCATCCGCCTGCAGGGTCGCGCGGACATGGACGAGGACGGCCAGGTGCGCCTGTTCTTCGAACTGAACGGCCAGGCCCGGGTCGTGCGCGTGGCCAAGGCGGGCGTGACCGCGGCGGTGCGCCAGCGGGTCAAGGCCGAGGATGGCAACCCTGCCCACATCGGTGCGCCCATGCCGGGCAACGTGGTGACCGTTTCGGTGAAGGCGGGGCAGCCGGTCCGAAAGGGCGACCCCCTCGTGTCCATCGAGGCGATGAAGATGGAGAGCGTGATCCGGGCGGAGCGCGACGGCCAGGTGAAGGGCGTGCACGTGAAGCCCGGTGAAGCCGTGGCGGCCAAGGACCTGCTGCTCGATTTCGCCTGACCGTGGGTCCTTCGGGATCCGCTGTTCGCCGGCGCGCAGGCCGTCGGGTCCTGCCCGAACACGCGCGTCCCGCTTTCTGCAATGCCGTGAAACTTCCGCGTATTCGCGGGGTCAGGGGCAGGGGGCTGGCGCGCTCCCTCCGACTGCGGTGTGCGGTGTCGCGCAGGGGCCGCAAAAGGGGGGGCACCGAAGCGGAGCGGTCAGGGCTGTTCATGCCCCGCAGTCAGGCGCGCTGCGCGCGCCGATCCAGAAAAATATCCCCGCCGGCCGGAGGCAGGGGGTCAGTTGCCAGGGCAAGTCATTGTTTGAATGCGGGTTCATCCTGGTGAGGGTGCGCCCGGGTCCCGTTGGCCGGAAGCGGCACGGGCGTTGCCATAGGGCAGGGTTTGACTCCACGGGGGATTGTCTGAAATGGGGCGCTCATCGGTTCGCCTTCGCGTCTGGGTCGCCGCAGCGGTCGCGCTGACCGGCGCGCTGCTCGCGATCGCCGCCCCCTGGGTGGCGCCCTATCCGCCGGAGGAGGCCTTCTTCGACGGCCTCACGCTCGAGGGCGCGCCCCTGGCACCCGGCGGGCGATTCTGGTTCGGCACCGACCTGCTCGGGCGCGATCTGCTGTCGCGGGTGATCCACGGCGCCCAGACTTCCCTGGTGATCGGCCTGGTGGCCAATGGCGTGGCCCTGCTGATCGGCACCCTGGTCGGAGTGACGGCCGGGTACCTGCGGGGCTTCACCGGTGCAGCGCTGATGCGCTTCACGGACCTCATGATGTGTTTCCCCGCGCTGCTGCTCGCCATCGTGCTGGCGGCCGTGTTCACGCCCAGCCTGTGGATCGTCGCGCTGGTGATCGCGATGGTGAACTGGGTTCAGGTGGCACGGGTGATCCACGCCGAGACGGTTTCGCTGTCCCAGCGCGAGTTCATCGAGGCCGCGCGGAGCCTCGGGGCGTCGCCGTCCCGGGTGCTGTTCCGGCACGTGGTGCCGCACCTGATCCCCACCATCGTGGTCTGGGGAACCCTGGGCATCGCCACCACGGTGCTGCTGGAGGCGACCCTGTCCTATCTCGGCATCGGAGTGCAGCCGCCGACGCCGTCCTGGGGCAACATCATCTACGAGAACCAGAGCTATTTCACCACGGCACCGTGGCTGGTCTTCATCCCCGGCGCGGCCATCGTGGCCATGGCGGTGGCCTTCAATCTCCTGGGCGATGCCCTGCGCGAAGCGCTGGATCCCGCCCTCAGATCCCGCCGGAGCTGACGGCCCGTGGTGCGCTACCTTCTCAACCGCCTGTCGCTGGCTGCGCTCCTGCTCGTGGGGGTGAGCTTCGTCACCTTCCTGCTGCTCTACGTGATGCCGGCGGATCCCGCCCGGCAGATTGCCGGACGCAGCGCCACCCCGGATACGGTGGAGACCATCCGGCGCCAGCTCGGTCTCGACCAGCCCCTGCCCGTTCAGTACGGACGCTATCTGGGCGCACTCGCGCAGGGTGATCTGGGGCGCAGCTACGCGCAGAAGACCGAAGTGACCGAGATCGTGGCGTCCCGGTTGCCCGCCACGCTGCTGCTGATGGTGGCGGCGATCGCCACCGAGCTGGTCATCGGCCTGGGGATCGGTGTTCTCGCCGCGGTCCGCCGCGACACGAAGCTCGATGGTGCGGTCATGGTGGCCTCGTTCGTCGCGGTGTCCACCCCCCAGTTCGTGGCGGCCATGCTGATGCTCTACGTGTTCTCGGTGCAGCTCGACTGGTTCCCGGTGGGCGGGTACGGCGGGATCGAGCACCTGGTGCTGCCCGCGCTGACCCTGGGCATCCTCGGGTCGGGCTGGTATTCGAGGATGATGCGCTCGTCGATGATCGAGGTTCTCCTGCAGGACTACATCCGCACCGCCCGCGCCAAGGGTTCCCCGGCGGGCCGGGTGCTCGCGGTCCACGCGCTGCGCAATGCGCTGCTGCCCATCGTGGCCATGATCGGGATCGACATCGGCCTGTTCATGGGCGGGGCGGTGGTGGTGGAGTCCGTCTTCGGGTGGCCGGGCATCGGGCAGCTCGCCTGGCAGGCCATCCAGCAGGTGGACATCCCCATCATCATGGGCGTGACGCTCGTGTCGGCGGTCGCGATCATCCTTGGAAACCTGCTGGCCGACGTGGTGGCGCCCTTCGTCGACCCGCGCATCAGGCTGCGCCCGGCGCCGTGAAAGGATCGATCATCTTCACCAGAAGGAGTGTTCCCATGAAACGTCGCATCGTTCTTGCCGCGCTGGCAGCGTCCCTCGCGCTCCCGGCTGCCTTCCCCCTCCATGCGGAGGAGGGCAAGGCCGGCGGCAGCATCGTCGTCACCTACAAGGACGACATCGTCACCCTCGACCCCGCCATCGGTTACGACTGGGTCAACTGGTCCATGATCAAGAGCATCTTCTCCCGCCTGATGGACTACAAGCCGGGGACCGCGGAGCTGGCGCCGAGCCTGGCCGAGAGCTATGACATCTCGAAGGACGGTCTCGTCTACACGTTCAAGCTGCGCAAGGGGGTCAAGTTCCACAATGGCCGCGAGGTCGTGGCGCAGGACGTCAAGTACTCCATCGAGCGCACGAGCAACCCCAGGACCGAGAGCCCCGGCGCCGGCTTCTACGACATGATCGCCGGCATGGACGCCTTCAAGAAAGGCAAGGCGAAGGACGTGAAGGGCGTGAAGGTGCTGGATCCGTCCACCGTCCAGTTCACCCTTTCCCGGCCCGATGCCACGTTCCTCCATGTGATGGCACTGAACTTCTCCTCGGTGGTACCGAAGGAGGCCGTGGACAAGGCGGGCAAGGACTTCGGCAAGAAGCCGGTGGGCTCGGGCGCCTACTCGGTGGCCGAATGGAAGCTGGGTCAGCAACTGGTCTTCCGGAAGAATCCGGACTACTTCATGCCCGGCGTGCCCAAGCTCGACCAGATCACCTTCCAGGTGGGCCTCGAACCGATGACCGCCATCCTCAAGGTGGAGAAGGGCGAGGCGGATGTGGCCGGGGATGGCATTCCTCCCGCGAAGTTCCTGGAGGTCCGGAACAACGCCAAGTACGCGGGCATGATCGTGGAGGGGGGGCAGCTGCACACCGGGTACGTGACGCTCAACGTGCAGATGAAGCCGCTCGATGACGTGCGGGTGCGTCAGGCCATCAACCACGCCATCAACAAGGACCGCATCGTCAAGATCATCAACAACCGCGCGGTGCCGGCCACCCAGCCTCTGCCGCCGTCCATGCCCGGCTACGACAAGTCTTTCCAGGGCTACGGGTACGACCCGGCGAAGGCGCGCGACCTGCTCAAGCAGGCGGGCCTCGAGAAGGGCTTCAAGACCACGCTCTACGTGTTCAACGTGGATCCGAACCCGAGAATCGCCCAGGCCATCCAGCAGGACCTCAAGGAGGTGGGCATCGAGGTGGCCCTGAAGAACCTGGCCCAGGCCAACGTGATCGCGGCCGGCGGCAAGCCCAGGACGGCCCCGATGATCTGGTCGGGCGGCATGGCCTGGATCGCGGATTTCCCCGATCCTTCCAACTTCTATGGCCCGATCCTGGGCTGTGCGGGCGCCGTCAATGGTGGCTGGAACTGGTCCTGGTACTGCAACAAGGACCTGGACAAGCGGGCAGCGGACGCCGATGCGCTGTCGGACCCGTCGAAGGCCGCGCAGCGCGCCGACGCCTGGAAGACCGTGTTCACCGACATCATGAAGGACGCGCCCTGGGCCCCGGTGTTCAACGAGCAGCGCTTCACCTTCCGGTCCAAGCGGCTGGGCGGAGCCGACGCGCTGTACGTGGATCCGGTGCGCATTCCCATCAACTACGATCACATCTACATCAAGGGCTGACACCGTTCGGCCAGCCCCCGCGTGATCGGTGGGCTGGCCGGGCGGAACGGCCCCCGAGCGCCGCATGCGCATCGCCCCCGGATTTCCCGAAGTGCCGCCGACGTGACGCTGCTGGCGGTGGACTCGCTCGCCGTGGGCTTCGGGCCTGCGGCCTCGCGCCTGTCCGTGGTGGACGGCGTCAGCTTCTCCCTCGAGCGGGGAGAGACACTGGGCCTCGTGGGCGAGTCGGGTTGCGGCAAGACCGTCACCGTCATGTCGGCCGTTCGCCTGCTGTCCTCGCCGCCGGCGCACGTCACCGGCGGGTCGGTGCGCTTCGACGGGATCGAACTCACGGCTGCGCCAGAGAAGCAGTTGCGAGAACTCTGGGGCAACCGGATCGGGGTGGTCTTCCAGAACCCGATGACCAGCCTCAATCCCACGTTCACGGTGGGCTTCCAGGTTGAGGAGGCCCTGCGGCTGCACCGGACCCTGTCCCGGCAGGAGGCCGGGGAAAGGGTACTGGACATGCTCCAGCGGGTGGGGATCAACGCCCCCGAGCGGCGGCTGCGGCAGTATCCGCACGAACTCTCCGGGGGGCTGCGCCAGCGCGTGATGATCGCGATGGCGCTGATCTGCCGTCCCGAACTCCTCATCGCGGACGAACCCACCACGGCGCTGGACGTGACGCTCCAGGCCCAGATTCTCGATCTGCTTCGCAGCCTGCGGGACGAACTCGGCATGGGCGTCCTGATGATCACCCACGACCTGGGCGTGGTGGCGGAATTCTGCGACCGCGTCGCCGTGATGTATGCCGGGCGGATCGTGGAATCCGCGCCTGCGGGGGCGCTGTTTCGCGCGCCCCGGCATCCCTACACCCGCGGCCTGATGGACTCGATCCCGCGGCTCGACACCCCCAGGGATCAGCCCCTCGCCACCATCGAGGGCATGGTTCCCTCCCCGGGGCGCCGGCTGCCGGGATGCGCGTTCGCCGACCGCTGCCGCCGTGCTCTGGAACGATGCCGGGAGGACGCCCCGGAACTGGAGTCCGGCGGAGCACACGGCGTCGCCTGCTGGAATCCCCTCTCATGAGCACGCTGCTGCAGGTGGACGACCTGGTCCGGGTCTTCCCGTTGAAGGGCGGCGGGGCGATCCGCGCCGTGGACGGAGTGACCTTCGATCAGGCGGCGGGAGAGACCATCGGCATCGTGGGCGAGTCCGGCTGCGGCAAGTCCACCCTGGGCCGGCTGATCCTGCAGCTGATCCGGCCCTCAGGGGGCAGCGTGCGGTTCCGCGGCAAGGATCTCACCCTGCTGTCCGAACCGGCCATGCGACCCATGCGGCGCCACCTGCAGATGATCTTCCAGGATCCCTACGCGTCCCTCGATCCGCGCATGAGCATCGGGGCGCTGATCGACGAGCCCCTGCTGATCCACGGCGTGGGCACCCGGGCGGAACGACGCCGGGCCGTGGCGGCCCTGCTGGAGACCTGCGGCTTGCCGGCCGAGGCGGCGTCCCGGTATCCCCACGAGTTCTCGGGTGGCCAGCGGCAGCGCGTGTGCATCGCCCGGGCGCTGGCGCTGTCGCCGGAACTCATCGTGGCCGACGAGCCGGTGTCCGCGCTGGATGTGTCCATCCAGTCCCAGATCCTGAACCTGATGATGGGACTGACGCGCGAGCGGGGGCTGTCCTGGCTGTTCATCTCCCACAACCTCGCAGTCGTCAAGTACGTGAGTGATCGGCTGGCCGTGATGTACCTCGGGCGCATCGTGGAAATGGGGCCGTCTGAGGACATCTACGCGGACCCGCGCCACCCCTACACGCGGGCGCTGATCGCCGCCGTGCCCGAGCCGGATCCGGACCGGGTGCGGGCGCACGCCGTGCTGCAGGGTGACCTGCCCAGCCCGGAGGCGCCCCCGTCCGGCTGCCGCTTCCACCCCCGGTGCCCCCATGCCATGCAACGCTGCCGCACCGAGGTGCCGAAGCCGGTCCAGGTGGGTGCGCCGGGGCGCAGCCACCTGGTGGAGTGTCACCTGACCTGACCGCGGCGCGCGGTTGACTGGTGGCCCTGGGGTCCGCAGGGCTACGTGCCTGTCATGCTCCGTTCAGCGCAAGTCCTGCGTACACGCCCGCGCGGTGCCTGAAACATTCTTTGTGCAATCTCCCCGAAGAGCGCGGGGTCACGCCGCGCCGGACGCGGCAGAGCTTTGCGGCCGCCCATTCTTCAATGACGGAGACATGAACATGCGCAGGATTCTTCCGGCCGCCTTGCTGGCGGCCACTCTGGGTAGCGGCGTGGAGGCCGCCCCGATCGGGCAGGGCAATCTGCTGGTGTACCGCGTCGGAACCGGTTCCGCGCTTACCAGCGCAGCCCAGGCCGTGTTTCTGGATGAGTACACGTCCAGTGGCAGTTTCGTGCAGTCCATCGCCATGCCGACCGCAGTGTCCGGAAGCAACAAGATGCTGACTGCGAGCGGCACTGCCACCTCCGAGGGCGAATTGACGATTTCCCCGAACGGCCAGTTCATCGCGCTGACGGGCTACAACGCGGCGGCGGGTACCGCCAGCGTGGCTGGCACCGCTTCGGCGACCGTGTCGAGGACCGTGGGGATCGTGAACCGATCCGGCGCAGTCGACACGTCGACGTCTCTCAACGCGTTCAGCGCCAACAACATCCGGAGCGCGGTCACGAGTGATGGCAATCAGATCTGGCTCAGCGGGGCCAACTCCGGCGTACTGACCACCACCGTCGGTTCCACGGGAACGTCGTTCACCGCGGTTGCGACGACCGTGGCGAACACCCGGCAGCTGGAGATCTTCGGCGGGCAACTCCATGTGTCCACCAGCTCGGGCAGCGCGGTCCGCGTCGGTGCGGTAGGCAGCGGCTTGCCGACGACCTCGGGCCAGTCCATCGTCAACCTGCCCGGCTTCCCGACGACGGGCTCGCCCTACGCCTTCTACATGGCCGACCTGAGCACCGGTGTCGCCGGTCTGGACACCCTGTACGTGGCCGACGATGGTGCCGGAGTCACCAAGTATTCCTTCAACGGGACGAACTGGTCGAGCAAGGGTACCGTCGGCGCTGCGGCCGACTCGTATCGGGGCCTCACTGGCGCGGTGACGGGCAACGGCGTGCAACTCTTCGCCACCCGAAAGGGGGGATCGGCTGCAGCGGGGGGTGGGGAACTCGTGTCTTTCCTGGATGCAAGCGGCTACGATGGCACGCTCGTGGCGCCGATCAACCTGCTTGCCGCGGCGGGTGCCAACACGGCCTTCCGCGGTGTCGTGCTCGTACCGGTACCCGAGCCCGGCACCTGGGGCATGATCCTGGGTGGACTCGGACTGCTGGGTTTGTTCGCACATCGCCGGCGGGCATGACCGATACGCTCAGGCCGGGCGCGCGCGTCCGGCGTCCTCGAGTGCACAGTGGCCCGCCGCGATGAGGAGGCGTAGCCCGTCCGGCCGGTTGCGGGCTCTGATTCTTGCGGCGGGCACGCTCCTCGCCGGCCTGGCCTGCGCCGGGACCGACGGGGTCGTGATCAGTCAGGTTTACGGCGGCAACGGCAACGTCTACGCGCGGGACTACGTCGAACTGTTCAACGCCGGGTCCAGCACGGTGGCCATCGATGGGTGGTCGGTGCAATACGCGAGCGCCTCGGGAACCGGACAGTTCGCGGCGAACGGCGTAGCGGTTCTCTCGGGCAGCCTTGCGCCGGGACAGTTCTACCTCGTGGCCCTGGCGAGCGGGGGCGCGGGGGCCGCGTTGCCCGCTGCGGATGCGTCCGGCAGCACCAACCTGTCCTCATCCAGCGGCAAGGTCGCGCTGGTCAGAAGTTCCACCGGGCTGGCGTGCAACGGCGGGTCGACTGCCTGCAGCGCGGCGCAACTTGCCCTCATTGCAGATCTCGTCGGTTACGGAAGCGCCAATTTCTTCGAGGGCAGCGCGGCTGCGCCGGGGCTCGGTTCGTCCACGGCCCTGTTCCGCGCCGCCGGTGGCTGCACGGATTCCGGCGTGAACGGCACGGATTTCAGCAGCGGCACGCCGGCGCCGCGCAACACCGCGAGCCCGCTCTCACCCTGCGGTGGTTCAGGGGTGGGGGCTGCGATCATTCCGGTCTGCCCGGTCTCGCCCGGGATCGCCACGGGCGCTGCCGTGTTCCTCCCTCTCCGGGCAAGCGATGCCGACAGCATCGTCAACAGTGCGACGCTGACCGGTGCCGTGCCTCAGGGTGTCAGCCTGGGGCCGCTCACGGCGGCCGTGGGCGATGGCGGCACAGCCGCCGTGCAGGTCCTCCTGGACGGCAGCACACCCTCCGGGAGCTACACGGTCAACGTGCAGTTCGGCAACAACGCGGCGCAGACCGCGTCGTGCTCGATCGCCTTGCAGATCCAGGCGGTGGGCAGTGCCTACACGCCCATCTTTACCCTGCAGGGCGCCGGCTCCGCGACGCCCCTGCCCGGCGTGCGCACCACGCGGGGAGTGGTCACGAAGGTCAACAGTGACGGATATTTCCTCCAGGACCCTGCGGGCGACGGCGACCCGCTCACCTCCGACGCGATCTTCGTCTACACCGCCACTGCGCCGCCGGTGAGCGCGGGCCATCGGGTTCAGGTCACCGGCACGGTCCTCGAATTCAACACCGGCAGCGCGTCGAACGCGATCACGCTGGCCAACCCGCTGACCGAGATCAGCAACGTGACCAGCACGGTTCTTACGGGAACTGGCGCGGTTTCACCCGTTTCTGTCGCGTTGCCGGTCGCCGCCTCCGGGGACATGGAGCGATACGAGGGCATGCTCGTGACCATCGTGACGCCGCTCACCGTGGGGCAGAACTACTTTCTGGGACGTTACGGGCAACTGACGGTGGCTGCGGGCGGGCGTCCGATCAAGCCCACCAACCTGTACCGGCCCGGCACCGCCGCGGCCATTGCGCTCGCCGACCTGAATGCGCGCTCGTTGATCCTGCTCGATGACGGCAGCAGCGGGCAGAACCCGAACCCCATTCCCTACATCGGGACGGACGACACGGTGCGCGCCGGCGATTCCATCGCGGCAGGAACCACAGGCGTGATCGACTACGGGTTGGCCACCAGCGATTCCAACGGGGCGGGCCTGTATCGGCTGCACCCGACTGTCGCGCCCGTCATCTCGCGATCCAACCCGCGACCATCCCAGCCGCCCACGGTCGGCGGGAGCCACCGCGTGGCCTCCTTCAACGTGCTGAACTACTTCACGACGTTCGGTAACGGCCAGACTGCCGGCGGTGCCAGCGGCCAGGGCTGCCTCCCCTCGGGCACCACTGCAGATTGCCGCGGGGCGAGCAACGCCTCCGAGTTCGCGCGCCAGCGGGACAAGATCGTGCGCGCCATCGCCGCGATCGACGCCGATGTGGTGGGTCTCATGGAGATCCAGCGCAACGGGTCGACAGCCGCCCAGAACCTGGTCGATGGCCTGAACGCCTATCTCGGGGCCAGCGCGTACGCGGTGGTGCCCGAGCCGTCTTCCGGCGTCGGGACCGACGCGATCAAGGTGGCGATGATCTACAAGCCGGCGCGCCTTGCGCTGGCCGGTGGCGGCCTCTCCGATGGCAGCGCGGTCCACAACCGGCCACCCGTCGCGCAGACCTTCCAGAGCGGGGCGGGCGCTCGCTTCAGCGTGATCGTGAATCACTTCAAGTCCAAGGGCTGTGACGGGGCGAGCGGGGGCGATGCCGATCAGAAAGACCTGCAGGGCTGCTACAACGCCCGCCGCGTCCAGCAGGCGCAGGCGCTGCTTGCGTTCATCGACACCGTCAAGGCGGCGGCCGGTGACGGCGACGTTCTGGTGATCGGGGATCTCAACGCCTACGCTCAGGAGGATCCCGTCGACACCCTGCGCGCGGGCGGCCTCGTCGATCAGGTGCTGCGCTACAACGGCGGTGGCAACTACTCCTACGTGTTCGACGGGGAAGCGGGCTCGCTCGATTACGGCCTGGCGACGCCGTCCCTTTCTGCCCAGGTCGTGGGTGCCGCCCACTGGCGCGTCAATGCCGACGAGCCGTCCGTCATCGATTACAACACCGAATTCAAGACTCAGGACCTCTACGCGGTCTCCCCTTACCGGTCGTCGGACCATGACCCGGTCGTGATCGGTCTGCAGCTGGCGGTGAATCCGGTGGCCCAGACCATCAGTCTCGGACCCCTCGTCGCCCGGCGGGTCGACCAGAGCCCTGTCACGGTTACGGCGAGCGCCTCATCCGGCCTGCCGGTGACGTTGTCGAGCCTGACGCCTTCCGTCTGCACGGTCGCCGGTTCCAGGGTGGACCTCCTCGTGGCGGGTGTCTGCACCCTCGCGGCCGATCAGGGCGGCGATCCCTTCTGGGCTCCCGCCAACCGTGTCGTACAGTCGTTCCCCGTCAACGCCGGGCAGGCACAGACCATCAGCTTCGTTCAGCCGGCCGCCCGCTCCCTCGGGTCCCCTCCATTCCTGCTCACGGCGACGGCGAGTTCCGGTCTGCCTGTGGGAGCCACCAGCCTGACACCTGCCGTGTGCGCCGTCTCGGAGTCGATGGTCACGGTGCTCGCCCCGGGTACCTGCCGGATCGAGGCGACGCAGTCTGGTGATGCGCAGTGGCTGCCGGCGTCGTCCGTCGAGCGGGCGTTCGCCGTCACCGGCGGCACACCGGCGGCGGACCGCGAGGCCGAAGTGCCCCTGCCGGCCTGGGTGCTGTGGTTGCTGGGCGCGGGTCTGGCCCGTAGACTTTCACGCTCCAGGTGCAGTCCGGTCTGATCGCCCCGGCTCGAAGTCGGCGGCTTCGGCACCGGCCTGACGCCGAGCGCGTCGGACCGATCCTCAAGAGGAGAGCGACCACGCAACGCCTGCCCATCGGTGTCCTGATCCTCCCGTTGCCGATTCCCGCTTGCGCGGTTCCCGAGAGACCGCAGCGGCCGGAGGAGGCATCGCCCCCTCAGGAGACGGTAATCGGGCTCGAGGGGCAGGCCCGCGTCGTCGCTCCGAAGACGGACACGCGCATCATGACGATGGAGGAACTGCGGGCCTGCGCACAGGACAAGTTGGACCTCAACACTCGGGTTGACCAGCTGAGCACAGAGGGTCTTTCATTGGCGTTGGAAGGCGCGGAGCTCGAGGCGGACCAGGCACAGGTCGACGCAAGCCGGCGGTCGGTCGATGTGAAATCCGCGCGCACCGTGAACTCCTTCCTTTCTCGGGTTCAGAAAGGACAGAAGAGGATGGATTCGTACCGGGCGCGGGTGGAGGGCTTCAATACGGCGGTGGTAGCGCTCACGCGCCGCCAGGATTTCTTCAACAGCACGTGCGCACGGCTCAACTTTCGTGCCGGCGATGTCGAAAGTCTCACGGCCGAGCAGAGGCAGGCCATGCAGGCGGATTCTCTGGTGCTCGTCGCGCCGGCCGCCCTCAAGACAAACAGCCTTGCAGGGAACGAGTTGCGCTGGTGCGCCACGACACTGCTGGCCACAGATCCCCTGGAACAGGGTCTGAAGACGGAAAAGGCGGCGCTCACGGCGGCGGGGGAGAAGCTGGAAGCCAACGCGAAGCGGCTCTCCGCCGAGTTCAGCCGAGTCGACAGGACCTCGCGAGGGCAGGTCGATCGGTACAACAGCGACCTCGCTCGAACGAAGCAGGCGGCCACCGATTTCCATGCCCGGGTCGACAGCTGGCGCGAAGCCGCTGCGTGGTACGAGAACATGATTCGACGATTCAACGTGAACTGTGCCGAGCGCGTCTACGAGGTCACCGATCTCGAGGGTTTCTCGGACGCGGAGCAGCGTGCGTTGAAGGCACACACCAAGAAGAAACCCTGACGCAGGCCGCCGGGACCTCGACCAGTGCCCGCGACGGTCGGCCACCCGGTGAGCGGAGACGTTCGCCACGATCGTCAGCGGGGCATCTGATCCGCGGGCTGCGCGCAGTTTGCGGCCCCTGATCTCGTGTCATGATCGGGGCGCGGGCTTTCGGCGAGGCCCAGTCCCGCGCGCCGGTTCCGGGCGTTGCCCCGTTGCCCTGCATGAATTCCCTGCGCCAATCCGCCCGAGGAGTCCGGTTTGCAGGACTGCCTGCTTCGGTCCGGTCAGTTTCGTATATCGTGGATCATGTTCCCGATGGCCCGTGGCACACGGTGCGCGGCGCCGGTTCCGTTCCTGTCTCCGGAGGTTTGTCGACCCATGTCCCCCCTGCTGCGCGTGTTCGGCGGTCCCGGTCGCTACGTTCAGGGTGACGGGGCCATCGATGCGATGGGTCCCTGGCTCGCCGAGGTCGGTGCTGTCGCGGTGCTGCTGGCGGATCGCGCCGTACTCGATCTCGTCTCCGGCCGGGTGGAGGCGGCGTGCAGCGGGGCGGGCGTGCGCTGCCGCGCCGTGGAGTTCTCCGGAGAAATCACGCCGGAGGAAATTGCCCGCCTGACGCAACACATCCGCCCGCTGGGGCCGGACTTCATCATCGGCGCCGGCGGGGGCCGGGGCGTGGACGCGGGCAAGGCCGTCGCGCACCAGCTCTCGGTCCGGGTGGTCACGCTGCCGACGGCGGCCTCGAACGACGCGCCCACCAGCAAGATCTACGTTCTGTACGATTCCGACCACCGGCTCCTGCGGGTGGAACACCTGCCCGCCAGCCCGGCTCTGGTGGTGGTGGACACGGGGGTGATCGTCCAGGCACCCGAGCGCCTGTTCGTGGCCGGCGTGGGCGACGCCATCGTCAAGAAGTTCGAGGTGACCCAGTGCCTGGCCGCGGGTGGGTCCAACATCTTCGGTGGCCGCGGCTGCCAGGCTGCCCTTGCCCTGGCCGGGCTGTGCCACGACACCCTGCGCGACAGTGCCGTCGCGGCGCTCGGGGACGTCCGGCAGCGCCGGGTCAGCGAGGCCGTCGAGCGCGTGGTCGAGGCCACCGTCCTGCTGAGTGGTCTGGCCTTCGAAAGCGGCGGCCTCTCGATCTCCCACGCCATGACCCGGGGTCTCACCGCGACGCGCGGGACGAGGGATGCCCTGCATGGCTTCCAGGTGGCCTACGCACTGTTCGTGCAACTCGTCCTGGAAGGGCGGGACAACGTCTTTCTCGACGAGATGGCGCGCTTCTACCGCGCCGTGGGGCTGCCCCTGAGCCTGGCCGACATCGGCCTGGCGGATCCGACCGAAGCCGAGCTCGCCGCCATTGCCAGGGGCACCCTGACCGCGCCGCACGCCCGCCACTTCCAGCGGGTGCTCACCGATGCCGACCTCGTCGCGGCCATGCGCGTCATCGAGCAGCGGAGCCGCGCATGAAGCTGGCGGTTGCCGGCAGCGTGCAGGCCCCGGCCGACCCCGGCAAGATCGATCGCGCCAATCTTTCGGAAACCGCCTGCCGGCGCACCCGCACTGGGCGCTGCTGGAGGCCCGGTGCCGCGGCGACGGACCGGCAGCCCGCGAGGCGATCCAGGCGGACATCGGCCTGTCCGACGCCGTCATCGAGTGGGCTCAGACCCGCGAAACCACCGGGCAGGGCGAGGCGGGTCCGTCCGGTCCCACCCGTGCGCGAACCCCGTAGAGGAGCCAGCTCCATGCCAGCCATTGCGATGAACCACTTCACGATCCTGACCGACGATCTCGATGCCACGGTCGACTTCTACGGCGACCTGCTCGGGCTGCACCCGGGACCACGTCCGCCCTTCACCTTCCCCGGGGCGTGGATGTATGCGGAGTCGGGGGGAGAGGCGATCCTCCACGTCATCGCCGGCCGCGCCCTGCCCGAGCCGCGGGCCGGCGTGATCGATCACATGGCCTTCACGGGCCGGGACCTTCCCGACGTGCTGCGGCGGCTCAAGGCCAGGAATCTTCCCTACGACCTGCGCCATGTGCCGGGCAGTGGCGTATGGCAGCTGTTCTTTCACGATCCGAGCGGCGCGAAGGTGGAACTGGATTTCGATGCCACCGAGACGGATCAGATCTGACGGGCAGGCCGGGCCCGGGTCCCGCCGCGTGCGGGGCCACGCCGGTGATTCGTGGCCGGTGCTGCACAGGCGCTCCGGCCTCCGACAGGACCATTCGCAGGCCCCCGATGCCTGCCAGGAGCAACGCCAGCCATGAACTGCCAGTCCATCCTTCTCGTCGGTGCCAACGGGTTCGTCGGCTCCCACGCCGCGCGGGCGCTCGTCGCGGCAGGACACCGCGTCACCGGCTTCGGCCTGCCCATGTCCGTCGATCTGATGCCGGACCTCGCCGGGCAGGTGAAGATGGTCACGGGCTCGGTCGAGGTCATCCCGGAGATCGAGGCAGCCTTCGACGCCGCGGCCCCCGACGTGGTCATCTGGTCCGCCGGCCACAACGCAAACGCTGCCGGTCTCGCGGCCACGGGCGAGGCCGATCCCGCCAGGGCGCTCGCCGTCAACACCGTCGGGCTGTTCAACGTGCTGGATGCGGCGCGCCGCCGGGGCGTCCGTCGCGCGCTGGTGACCGGGTCCCTCGTGGCCTTCGGGCCCGCGTCCATGTACCGCGAGTCCCGCATCGACGAGACGGCGGAGTCGCACCCCACCACAGGCTACGGTCTGTCGAAGGCCATGGGGGAGCAGGTGGCCCGGTACTTCATCGACCGCCACGGCATGGAGGTCGTCACGTTCCGCCTGTCGGTCGTGTTCGGCCCCGGCCGCTGGTACGGCGGGGTCATCGCCGCCCTCAATGCCCTGCTGGCTTCCGCCGCGCCGGGCCGCCGGGACAGCATCCAGGTGCCCGCGGAGCCTTTCGACCTCGTGCATGTGAAGGACGTGGCCACGGCCCTGCGCCTGGCGGTGGACGCCCGGCAGCCGCTGGAGCCGCTCTATCACCTCAACAGCTTCACCACCACCTACGCCGAACTCGTCCGCGCCATCGAGCGCCAGGTTCCGGGCTACGAGGTGGCCTGCACGACCGCGCCGGCCCCCATCGTGTTTCCCCTCATGAATTTCGACCGCATCCGGCGGGATCTCGGCTACGTGCCTGCCTTCGACGTCGATCGCGCCATCGCCGACTGCCTGGCTGCGCGCTGAGCCGGCCGCGCCGGGAAGGGTGGCGGCGACCGGCCCCCGCCCGTTCCGCGCGGTACCACCCATTCCCGTTCCTTTCCGAGGAGATTCCATCCTGGTTGACGTACTCGACGGGGTGTTCGATGCCTGGCGGACCCGGCGCGATCCCGTCCACGGTTCCACCGGCAACATCGCCCCGAGCCCGCGCACGATCGCGTACGTGAACGTGAATTCCGTGGACAATGTGGCGACACGGTTCGTGCGTCCGCGCTATCTTGCGAATCCGGACTTCACACCGCTGGCGCCGCTGGGTGACGACTGCCTGGCGGCGCTGGCCTGAGACCAGGGAGTACCCATGACTGATCAGAAGACAGCCGTCGTCATCGGCGGCGGCACGGGAATCGGACGGGCCTGCGCGGAGGTTCTCGCGGAAAAGGGGTGGGCAGTTCACTGCTTCGGCCGCGACCGCGATGCCGACTGGCCCGCCGTCCTGCCGTTCACCGCCCTGGACGTGACCGACGAGGCCGCGGTTGCCGCAGTGGCCGCCCAGGTCCCGGCACTCGATGCGCTCGTGAACTCGGCCGGGATCATCCTGCACGACGGGCAGGAGTTCGAGGGCGACGGTTTCCGCCGGGTGATCGACGTCAACCTGATCGGCACCGAGCGCGCGTCCGTGCTGTTCCGCGAGGCGCTCGCCGCCCGCCGGGGTGCCATCGTCAACGTGGCGTCGGTGTGGAGTTCGTTCGGTTCCGGCCGCAACCCCGCGTACTCCGCGAGCAAGGGCGCCATCAACTCCCTGACGCGCTCCCATGCGGTGGCGTTCGCGCCCCAGGGCGTGCGCGTCAACGCGGTGGCGCCCGGCTGGATCGAGACCCGCCTGTCCGAGCGGGCGCGCACCGACCCGGCCCGCAGCAGCGCGATCACCCAGCGCATTCCCCTGGGCCGGTGGGGCAGTGCCCGGGAGGTGGGCGACGTGGTGGCGTTCCTGCTGTCGGACGAGGCCCGGTACGTCACCGGTGCCATCATCCCGGTGGACGGGGGGTACTGCATCGCGTAGGGGCGGCGGCCTGGCGGCAGGGTGAACGCGGCGGCATGGGCACCATCCGGCCGGCGCGTGCGCCCCCGGGTGCTGCGCGACCCTCTTCCGTCAGTACTTGTTGGGGTTGCCCCTGACGACGATGCCCGTTCCCTGCACCTTGCCGTCCTTGATCCACTTGACCGACGTGCCCTTCAGCGCGGCCCGCCAGCAATCCTTGGGCTGGCCTTCGTACACCCAGCACATGCTGTCCCCTTCGATCGACCACTTCGCCTGATACTTCTGGCTGCGGACGGTGCCGTCCATCGCGTAAAACTCCGAGTACCGGCCGGAGCCATCCATCGAGCCCTGCACGGTGTTGCCGGACACAGCCTTCCGGAGCTGTTCGCCAGTGGCGAGCGGGGGGGGCGTGGCAGCATGGGCGATGCTGGCGAGGGTCAGAACAGAACAGGCGAGTGGGATGCGCATGAAGGCTCCTGGTGGAAGAGGGTCGCCCCCCTCAGATCCCGCGGTCAACGTCCGAGTTCCCCGGCGCCCGGGATTCGAGAGGGGTGTTGCGCGTCAACAGAGACGTCCGGTTCGGTAGCACAGGAAATGTCCGCTTTGCAGCGGACGACTCAGGCAGCCTGGGGCTCGCTGTACTGCGAAGCTGTCCCTGGGAATCCTGGCGCCCCGGGAGCCTGGAGCCGTGGAACAGAGCCAGGCTGTGGTCGAGGTAGAGATGCATCCGTACCCTTTGCCTGACGTCGTGGTGGCGGGTCGCGTCGGGGGAATCTGGAGGCAACGTCCCTCGAAGCGCGCGCAGTTCTCGTCGCCCACCACGCGTTCGTAGTGCTCGCACAGGATGTCGGGTAGTGAGCCGCCGAGAGAGGCCTCGAACGCCATGCCCTGCTGTTGGGCCGGTCGGGCGAACTGCTCGTTGTGTCGGCGGCGGTAGACTCCCTCAAGGTAGTCGTTGGCCTGCTCCGGGGTGCTGGTCCCGGCTCGGGCCAGTTCCCTGGGCAGGCGTTGCTGGTGCGCGCAGATGGCGCGCTCTGAGCGAGCCCGCGCCTCGGGGGAGTCGGCCGCGATGTGCTCGATGCCCAGTTGCGCCAGCGCCCGCCCGAACCGGGCGCACTCGCTGCGGTCCACGGCTGCGCCGGCCACGGGTGGATAAAGCAGTGACTGCCCCGGTCGCTGTGGGGCGAGCAGAACAGCCCCTGGCGCGCGATGGTCTGCCCGACGCCGTGGACGCTCGACTCCGTGCCTTCTTGCTGGCAGAAGAACACCGAGTAGTGCTCGCCGCTGGCGTCGTCCATGGTCACGATCAGGGTCCCACTACTTGCCAGCCATCCATTGGTGCCGGCTGTCGTCCTGGTGCACGAGCATCCCTGGCAGGGCCATGGGCTGGCGCCAGCGCCGGTGCGTGCCACGGGCTTTCGCGCGCGCCACCACCCCGGCGTGCTGAAGGTGCTGCTTCATCCAGGTGTCGCTGCGCTCGTCGCCGTGCTCGCGGCGGTAGAAGCTGTGGCAGTGCCGCACGTTCCAGCCCTCGTGGCCAAGCCGGTACAGATGCACAAGCGCCATGACTTCATCGACCGTCGGGCGTCGATGCGACACCTTCTCCGGTCAACCCGTCCAGCCCCTCGATCTCATGGCGACAGATCCGGCAGCGAAACGTCCGCTCGCCAACCCCCAGCAGCCTTGCGGCCTGCGCCTGCGTCAGCCGCTGGGTGTTCCAGCCCTCGTGGGCTTCCTCGAACCTCAACATCCACGTCTCCCGTAGCCATCTCGCCCGGCCTCGGGGTGCCTGTCCCATCGCTCACCCACAAGACCAAACCACTTGTGTGTTACGAAACTGGACAACTCATGTGCTCGCCACAGGGGCTTTTCGGCCTATTGCCTCAAACGACTTCCACGCCTATCTTGAAAAAAAGTGCTGATCGCGTCACGCGGGATTTGCTCGAGCAGGGGTGGCCGGGAACGTCTTTGGTCCAACTGCTTTGGCGGCAAATTGCTGATCGTAGGTTGCCCGGACGTGGCGGAAGCCACAGGCGGGCCTTCCTGACGGCGGTGATCCTGCGGCGTGGAAGGCCCAGCCCACAAGACCAAGAAGGAGACCGTCTATGTTGTCGATCGTTGATGTCGTTCGCTCGCTTGTCGCTCTGACAGCCGCGGCGATCATGTGCGCGCATGGGCCCGCCGCGACCGCCAGTCCCATCGTCGTGGATTTCGAAGGTTTTTCAGATGGCTCCTCGATCACGAACGAGATCGCAGGCGTCAGCATTCTGCAGGGGGGGCTCGTCCTCACCGCCGGGCTGTCTCTGAACGAGGTGGATTTTCCACCCCGTTCCGGCCAGAACGTGCTGCTCGGCAGCCAGACGTTGACTTTCGACTTCACTGAGACGATCAGCGAGTTCACCGCTTTCGTCACTTATGCGGCACCGGTCGAACTGCGCATCTACGATTCCTTCAGTCAGTTATTGTTCTTCGCTGTCTCGGGTTTTTCCAACAACACGGCCACCAGCGGCGACCCGGGCAGTCTGCCCAACGAAATGCTGCGGTTCGATGCCGGTTCTGGGATTGACAGGGTAACGCTCACCAGTGCGGGCGACTTTGTTGTGGATGACGTGACGTTTTCCCGAGCGTCGGTTCCGCCCAATCCCGTGCCGGAGCCTCCCGGCGCGATGCTCCTGATCGCCGTGACTGGGGCCTTCCTTGCAGTGCGTTCCCGACGCCGATGACGTGGTGCGCCCATGGGGGGCGAGGGTGTCGTCTTCGATACTCCCCCCCATCCCAGGGAATCTAGCGGTCTCGAGTTGAGGAGGTGGGAGATGTCTGTTGCGTTCATGCGGCGAATTGGTCGATGTGTGGGGTTGGCACTCGCGTTGGCCGGGGTCGTGTCTGCCAGTGCGGTCGCGCAGTCCGTCGGCGGGAGCATCTCCCCCGGTTCCGGTGAGAGCGGTGTTGCCACGACTGTGGTTGTGACGTCGAGCATTCCGGATGCGCAGGTCATCGGGTCGTCCGTGAACTTGCAGGCAGTGGATTCCGTTGGGCGTGCGACTCTCGTCGGTAGCTTGCGCGACGATGGTCGGGAAGGCGATGCGGTTGCGGGCGACCGGATCTTCACTCTTCGTTTCCAGATCTACGAGACGAAGCTCGGTTCATTGACGTATCGGGTGTCCGCCGCATTCCAGGGGCGTGTGACTCGCGTCTTCTCGAGCCCCTTCAACTTCACCGTGGCGGGTGCTACGCCAACGGGCATCTCCATCACCAGTCCGGCAAACCTCGCTTTTCTCAACCTGCCGGCCATCGTCGTAAGCGGTGTGGCCAACGACGCCCAAGCGGCGGTGGCCGTAAACGGCGTGCCGGCAACCCGCAGCGGAACGGGATTCTCGGCGACCATCCCCCTGATCGAGGGAAACAACATCGTCACCGCGGTGGCCGCCAATGCCAACGGCACCAGCGCCACGGCGTCCATCCAGGTCACGCTCGACACCACTCCGCCAAGGGTGACCGTGGACTCGCCGGTCAACGGTTTCGTGACGACCGAGCCCAGCGTCGGGGTCTCGGGGATTGTCAACGACATCGTGGTCGGCACGATCAATCCGCAACAGGCCGCTGTGACGATCAACGGGGTGGCGGCAGAAGTGTCCAACCGGACCTACTCGCGGAGCGCGGTGCCGCTGTCGCTGGGTAGCAACGTCATTACCGTAGTGGCGCGCGACCAGACCGGCAATTCCGCCACCACTACCGTGACGGTGACTCGACGGGAGGCTGCGAAGCGCATCCGAATCGTTTCGGGTAACGATCAAAGCGGGCTGGCTGGAACCCGGCTATCGGCACCACTGGTGGTTCAGTTGCTGGAAAACGGCATTCCAGCGGCCAACAAGCCGGTCATCTTCAAGGTGGTGGAGAACGACGCCCTGTTCGAGCCGGTCTCCCTGCGCCAGCAGTCATTCGTCGCGACGACGGATTCGCAGGGGCAGGCACAGGCGCAGATGGTGCTGGGCAACCGCGCAGGTACCGGTAACAACACCGTGGAGGCCTATGCGGTCGGCTATGAGGGAACGGCGCTGTTCGTCGCCTCGGGCCGGGCAGGCGCTGCGGCAAGGATCAGTGTGGACTCCGGCAACAACCAGTTCGGCGCAATCGGTCAGGCCCTGGCGCTGCCGTTCGTGGCGGTGGTCACTGATGTGGGGCACAACCGGCTGGGAGGTGTGCCGGTCACCTTCACCGTCAGGCAGGGTAACGGGCAGATCAACGGGTCGAGCACTTTTCAGACCGTCACCGACAGCGATGGTCGAGCGCTGGCAACGCTGTCGCTGGGCCCGCTGGGCGGTCAGGACAACAACGTCGTGGAGGCGACGTTTTCGGGTAACAGCACCTTTCCGGCAGCGTTCAGTGCGTCGGGGCTGGTGCCGGGGGATGCGGCTCAGACGACCATAAGTGGAGTGGTCCTGAACAACAGCAATCAGCCCATTCCCGGGGTGACAATGCGCCTGTACCGCTATCAGCAGGGTACGAGCAACAACCAGCATGTGGCCGTCGGAACGCCAGTGGTGACCAACGCGGCGGGCGCGTTCCGGATCCTGCGCGCACCGGTCGGGTTCATCAAACTCATGGCGGACGGCAGCACGTCGACCGGGCAGGGCAGGCTCTACCCGACCCTGGAATACGACATGGTGACGGTGGCCGGGCGTGACAACACCGTGGGTATGCCGATCTACCTGCCTGAACTGGACCCGAATGCGCGGGTCTGCGTGAGCGAGACGCAGGGCGGTACCCTGAGAATGTCCAGTTCCCCGGGGTTCTCGTTGACGATCCGGGCAGGAGCCGCGACCTTCCCGGGGGGCTCGAAGACGGGTTGCGTATCGGTGACGCCAGTCAATCCGGACAAGGTGCCGATGGTTCCCGGCTTCGGTCAGCAACCGCGGTACGTGGTGACGATCCAACCGGTAGGCACGACGTTCAATCCGCCTGCCGCGATCTCGATCCCGAACGTGGACGGGTTGGCGCCGAACGCGAAGACGGAGATGTATTCGTACGACCACGACTTGGCTGCGTTCGTGGCGATCGGGACGGGTACGGTCAGCGGAGACGGGTCGGTGATCGCCTCGGATCCGGGGGTCGGAGTGATCAAGGCGGGGTGGCATTGCGGGGGCAATCCGAACAGCACCGGCAGCGCGGGAACGTGCCCGACGTGCCAGAAGTGCCAGGGATCGGCATGTGTACCCCAGACCGGAGCCTGTGACGATCAGAAACGCTGCACCAAGGACGACAAGTGCGTCAACGGTGCCTGTGTCGGCACTCCGGTGGATACCTCTGCGTGGACTGATGATTTCAGCGGGCAGTTCGACGCAAAGCTTCCGCCGGACATCCCGAACAAGCTCAATCGGATCTTCGATTTCATTCCCGGAATGCAGGGCACGAAGTTCAAGGAAGCGCGGGTCGGCGTGAAGGCACGATTCAAGAACTGCTGTGGGGAGAACACCGGCATCATCGAGAAGGGGATGACCGAGGCAAGCGGTTCCTTCCAGTTGACAGCCGAACTCCGCAAGGTACCGTTGTGGGGTACTCCGACGATCAGCCGAGAACTCGATTTTTCCGTCGTCATCGTCTCGATAGACTTCCAGTTGGGGGTCTACCTCAAGACGTCTTTACGGCTGAATGCCGAAGGTGGTTTGCGCACGAACCAGTGCGAAAACGAGAACTGCGTCTTCGGAGAGGCCAACGTTTCCCTTGATCCGGAACTTCAGAGCCTCTTCGAGGCGATCGCATGTCTCGAAACGCTCTGGACAACGAAGGTCTGCGGCGGGGTGACGATCACGCCCCTGGCTCTTCGCATGAACATAGCCGGCCGTGTCACCTTCAACAAGCCCGCGTGCGGGTCGGGGCTGGGAGGATCCCTAAGCATTGGCAAGGTCGTCGCGCGGGCGGAATTTTCGCTTGATGTCCCTGCCGCCCCCCAACGGATTGTCATTCAGTACGAAGTTTTTGGTGGGGTCGCGCAGCTATGACGGGAGCGTTGCGCCTGCTCAGCTGCTTGATGTTCTCGCTCGGAGTTCTCTGCGCCCTGTATGCCGGGCCGGCGCGGCCTGAGACAGCCGAGTACGGAGAGCGTCGCTTTCCGGTTTACCTGAATGTCGACGGGGACTACATCCGCACGGCGATGCAGCTGGTCAGCGAGGTTCGCGCCTATGGGAATGGTGGCGGCATTGCATTGACGGATGGGTCCGCTGCCGCGCGGGGCGACGCCGAACTTGCGGCGATGCTCGCATTCTTCGAGGCGCTGCGTCGCGACGATGCCGCATCGTTGGAAAAGTCATTCGAGCCGGTCAAGGCCCGTGATCCGCTCCAGTCCGCTGCGGGTGCAACGGTCACCGTGCCTGTGCGCTCCGCCGGTGAAATGGCGATGCTGTATCGATCTGCCTTCTCGAATCTCGACGGTGCGCAAGTGCTGGCGAAGGTGCGCGTGTCGCGCGGAGCCCTCTTCTTGTGGCGTGGGCAGACGCCGAAGGGGCCTTCGATTCGAGGTTTCGTGCTCCTGGGGTCTGCAGTCCCGGGCGTGCGACGCGTCGCGGAAGTCACGATGCTCGATCCGGTGGAGACCTTCATCGTCAACACGATCGGTCGCGTTCCGTCCGAGGAATTGGGGCGGATATTGGCTTCCCCTCGGTCGAGGGCGAGTGGGCAGCAGGCCCGGCTCGCACTGGACGATCGCGGGAACGAGTTGGCTTTCGCGGGTCAAGGATTGGCGGTGGCGCTTCGGCCGGGAGCGGTCCTCCCCAAGACCGGTGCGGAGGCTGCACTAGCGGGCGCTTGGAAAGCCTCCGTTGACAAGGATCAGGATCGGCTTGCGAGCTTCTACACGGCCGTGAGCGCAAGGCGTTTTCGGGAGTGGATGCGCACGATGAAGGAGGGCGAGGCCGATGGTTTCCTCGCGTACCAGGGCAGACCCGCGACGCTCCGGTACGTGATTGACGCTGGGCCTGTCGCAATCGTCCTGGTCCAGCGTGGAACTGGCGCGGAGGACGGTATCGCCCATCACACGCTCGTACGCGCCGGTGAGCGATATCTGATTGGCAATCTGAACCGGGAGACGTTCTTCGACGACCTCATCCGCTCGAACAGGGATATCCAGAGACTTGTCTCGCCGGCAGCACCCGAGGGAAAAGGGCCCTCGGCACGACGCTGACGCGCAAAACCACGTGGGGCCAGTGATGAAACTGTCAACAGTATGGAAGTGGGTGGGTGGTTTCTTGGTGATCCTTGCTTCGTGCCAGGCCGCTTCTGCTCAGTCCCAACTGAACGAATACTGCGTTGTCAGCGTTCTGAACCGCACAGTTCTGGTGAAGCCCGATGGCACCTGGGTGCTACCGAACATTCCGGCAAACTTCGGCCCGGTAAGGGCCCGCGCGACGTGCGTGGAAGGTGGCGTCACACGCTCGGGCGAGTCGACGCCATTCGTGATTCCGTCGAACGGTTCGGTGGACATTCCGCGGATCGTGCTGGGGCCGGTAACGCCGATCCCAAGCTCCGTGGTGGTGGGCGCGCCAGTCACGACGCTTAGGCAACCGGGTCAGAGGGTGCAACTGGCCGTCCTCGCAGGGTATCCAGACGGTTCGAGCCGCGACATCACGGCGGATTCCGGCACACAGTATCTGATCAGCAATCCCGCACTGGCGAGTCTGAGCGCGGGCGGGCAGGTCACTGCGCTCAGGAGCGGCACGGTTCTCGTGCAGGCTGTCAACGAAGGCGCGCAGGGTCTCCTGCAACTGAGTATCGCATTGACTACTGACAGCGACGGTGACGGTATTCTGGATGACGTCGAAGTGGCCGCAGGGCTGGACCCGAACAATCCCGTCGACGGGCGGGAGGATCCCGACCGCGATGGGTTGAGCAACAGGGAGGAACTGGCCATCGGCACCAGCATCCGTGTGGCGGATACGGACGGTGACGGCATCAGTGATGGTGAAGAGGTCGTGGCGGGCGCGGATGGCTACATCACGAACCCGCTGTTGGCCGACACCGATGGCGACGGCGTGCGGGATCTGACCGAAATTCAGACGGGTAGCGACCCTACCAACCGAAACAGCGTGAATCTGGCCGGCGCGCTCACTGGGATTCAGGTGTCGCCTGGTGGCTTTACGCTTGTGGTGAACAGTCTGACGGGCATCGCCTCGGTGCAACTCACGGTTCAGGGCCGACTTCGCGATGGGACGACGATCGACCTAACCGACTCGCGCCGGGGTACGACCTACGACTCCACGAACGTCAATGTCTGCAACTTCGGCGGTCAGGCGGGCCTTGTCTTTGCGGGTCAGGCGGGAACCTGCTCGATCAACGTCGCCAACGGGACCTTCAGGACGGTCGTGTCTGGAACCGTGCAGGACTTTGCGCCATCGGCAGTCTCTTTTGTTTCGATTCCGGGTTATGCCAACGACGTCGCGGTGTCGGGCAACTTTGCGTTTGTTGCAGCCGGCTCGCGTGGCCTACAAGTGGTTGGGCTCGACGCGGCTCGCCGTTCGCCCTCGATCGTGGGCGCGCTGGCCTTGAACGGGAATGCGAACGGGATCGCGATCGCGGGTAACCGCGCCTATGTCGCTGCAGGGTCATCCGGCCTCCATGTGATCGATATCTCGGCGCCAGCAACGCCCCGGCTGCTCGGCAGCACAAGCACGGGGGGGACTGCCTACGCAGTCAGGGTGGACGGAACGGTCGCGTTCGTGGCCAATGGGGGTGACCTTCGCATCGTCAATGTTGCCAATCCGGCTGCCATGATCTCGGTGGCGTCCGTGCCGTTGGGGGGGACGTCCCAGGGGATCGACATCGATCTGGCCCGCGGCCTCGCCGTTGTCGCCGCTGGAGGCGGAGGCGTTCATCTTCTGGACGTTTCGACGCTGACTTCGCCGGTTCGGCGCAGCACGGTAGCGAGCAGCAACGCTCAGCGCGTTGCGCTTCGCGGCAACGTCCTGTTCGTGGCGGACTACGAGCAAAGTCTTCGGGCCTTTGACGTGACCGACGTTCTGGCTCCGCGCTTCCTGTCTTCGACGACTCTCGATCTTGGCGGGCGGCTCACGGGCTTGACGCTCTCGGGCTCGTTCGTTCTCGGCTCGGATGTATTGTTCGTCAATGGCGTTCCCGTCACGGATGCCAGCGATCCGACCCGGCTGCGTTCCCGCATGACGATAAACTTCCCGGCGCGAGACGACAACGGAATGGCAGTCGCCGCCGATGCGAGCTATCTGTACCTTGTTGCGGACCGGGCTGGACTCAGCCGTTTCGGCAGCAGCGGCAATAGCCGCCTGTATATCGGCCAGTTCCAACCTCAGGTGGATCTGGCGGGTGTTCCTCCATCGGTGAGAATCGTTACTCCGGCGCAAGGCGCGCAGGTGTACGAGGGTCAGGCCTTGACGGTTTCCGCCGTTGCGACCGACGACATCAGTGTGGCGTCGGTGACCTTCAACATCGACGGACGGCCCGCGTTCACGGCTACGTCTGGCCCGTATCAGTACACCATGACCGTGCCTACCGGCGTGAGCGTGCTCGCGCTGACCACATCCGCCACCGATCTCGGCGGCAACGTGGGCAACTCCACGGAAGTCCGGCTCAATGTCCTGCCGGATCCGCTGACCACGGTCACCGGGATCGTCAGGGACCTGAGCGGACTTCCGGTTTCCGGAGCGACGGTTTCGACGATCGGTGGTCGTGTCGGCACGTCAGGCACTGACGGCGTCTTTCGAATCATGAACGTGCCCACGGTCGCGGGCGACATCGTTGTCACGGTGTCGGCCACCGACGGGAACGGCCTCCCGCAGACTGGAGCCTCGGCAAGCGTCACACCCCTGCGGGGCGGAGAAACTTCGGTGGGGTCTGTTACCGTGGTTTCGGCGCGGTTCGAACGGCAGTATGGAACCCTATGGACATACTGCGACGATTGCGCTTCTGACTTTCCGATCACGTTCTCGTTCCCCTTCTACGGCGCGTCGTTCAGTACCGCCTTCGTCAGCACCAACGGTTATCTGACCTTCGGTGACGGCGACGAAACGTACACCGAAACCGTGCCGGCCTTCGCGAGATTGCCGAGGGTCTCCGCGTTCTTCGACGATCTGATCGGCGGCGGAGGCGTGTGGGTCAACAACCAGATCCGCGACCAGTTCATCGTCACCTACGACCGCGTCCAGCACTACAGGCAAGGGGGCAGCATCACCCTTCAGATTCAACTCTACCGGGACGGGCGGATCATCTTCGCGTTCGATGGCGTATCTGCGCTGACAACTGGCGCGATTACGGGGGTGACCCCCGGGCCGAACGCACCGCTCCAGCAGGTGGACTTCAGCGTCAACCGCGCCTTCGACATACCGGGCGGCACGTCCGTGTTCGAGTACTTCACTGACGCCAACCCGTTTGATCTGGACGGGGCATTCGTGATCTTCACCCCCAATCCTGGTGGGGGCTACAACGTGCGAACGCTCTTGCGTCCGGCACCTGTTGCTGCCTCGGTCGTCAGTGGCGGGGCCGCGCTGTCGGGGGCGGCAGGCGCCCGGATGTCAGCGCAGGCGGCGCCCCCGGCGCCGAGCGCGCCGGCAAGGACGAGCGCGGCAGCGCCGATGAGTGAGGCGCTGCCACTGGCGCTGGACCTGCGGGGCGCGGAGGTGATGATCAGATCCTCGGCGCAACCCGGCCGCGTCTGGATGGCGAACGCCGATGAGGCGGGCAACTTTGCGATCAGCGGAATCCCCGCAGGCGGAGTGGAGGTTCACGTCCGGCGACGAGGCGAGGTCGTGGCGGTTGGATCAGGAGCGTTCTCTGGCGGAAACCTGACGCAACGGCGTCTTCTGTCCCTGATCGTGAACTCTCCGAGGCAAGGCATCAAGATGAGACCGGTGAACAAATGATCGCTGGACCGCTTCGTTTTTCAGCCTGGCATTGCGGGCGTTTGTCACGCGCCGCTCTGGATGGCCTTCTTCGGTCTGGAGATACGCAGAAGGGAAGGCTGCGCACCTGTCTTGCCGGGGTGGCGGTCCTCGGCGCGACGGTAGCCTTCGCCTGGGAAGCACCCGGCCGGGTGATCATCGGCGAAGAGCGCGCACTGCCTGTACATATCGAAGACGAGGTCGAGCACAGCCTCTCGGCACAGCAGTTCATTGCGCACGGCAAGCGGGTGTTCGGCGCGATCTTTACCGAAGAGGATGGAGCGGGTCGACCCCTGTCGAAAGGGACTGGGCGTCAGTTGACCGACCCCTCGCGCCCCCTTTCCGGGTTGCGGATGTTCAATCGCATTTCGGGGCCTGACGCGAACTCCTGCGCGGGCTGCCACAACATGCCTTACGGCATTTCAGGGGGGGGCGGGGATTTCGTCACCAATGTCTTCGTCCAGGGGCACAGGTTCGATTTCGTGACGTTCGATGCGGCCGACACGGTACCCACGAGGGGCAGTCTGGACGAGGCCGGTGCTCCGGTTTCCCTCCAGACGGTGGGTAATTTCCGCGCGACCACGGGCTTGTTCGGCGCGGGCTTCATCGAGATGCTCGCCAGGCAGATGACCGCCGACCTGCAAAGGATCCGGGACTCCGTCGCGCTCGGTCAGACAGCAGAGCTCTGGACCAAAGGCATCTTCTTCGGCAGGCTCACCCGCCGAGCCGACGCGACCTGGGACACCACTGGCGTGGAGGGTTTGCCGCGGCAGAGCGTGATCGCCCCCACTCCGCTCGACAAGCCATCGCTAATCATCAGACCGTGGCACCAGGCCGGCAGCGTGGTCTCGCTGCGAGAGTTTTCCAACAACGCCTTCAATCACCACCACGGCATGCAACCCGCAGAGCGGTTCGGTCGCGATACCGATCTCGACGGCGACGGATTCACCAACGAACTGACGCGGGGAGACATCACCGCGGTGTCCCTGTACCAGGCGACGATCGCGGTTCCCGGCCGGGTGATTCCGCGGGTTCCCGAGGTGGAGCGCGCGGTACTCAACGGAGAGCACCAGTTCGCGATGATCGGCTGCAGCCGGTGCCATGTGCCGGCTCTGCCTCTCGAGCGCAAAGGCTGGGTGTACTCCGAACCCAATCCCTACAACCCGCTGACCAACCACCGCGCCGGCGAAGGCCCGACGGTTTCGGTGGATCTGACAAGCGATGACTTGCCTCCGCCACGGCTCAAGCCTCTCCCCGGGGAGTTGAATACGCTGTTCGTTCCCCTCTTCAGCGATCTCAAGCTCCATGACATCACGGATCCGGCCGACCCGGCCGAGGCTGAAGCGATCGACATGAACTGGTTTGTCTGGTCACCGAAGTTTCTCGACGGAAATCGCCGATTCCTGACAAAGCGGCTGTGGGGCGCCGCTAACGAACCCCCTTTCTTTCATCATGGATTGTTCACCACCTTGCGCCAGTCCATCCTGGCACACCACGGCGAAGCCTTGACGGAGCGGCTGGCCTTTCAACGACTGTCCGAATACGATCGCTCGTGCATCATCGAATTTCTGAAATCCCTTCAAGTGCTTCCTCCGGGTATCACCGCGTTGGTCGTGGATGAGCAGTTCAGGCCGCGAGAGTGGCCTCCCGCCGAGGCCTGGTAGCGTCGGGCCAGGAGACACCCGAGACTGGTGCGGCCCGACCGGAAACGACGGCTGTTCGCGGGAATCGAGGGCGATGGCGTCAACATGGAAAGCGGTCTTTCCCTGTTGGCAGGGATTCTGCTGCTGTCGCGTCTACCTGCCGGCGTGCGTGCGATTGCTGCATCAGGCGCCGCCCACCTGGCTCAAGTGCCCGAGCCGTGAACGATCCTCCTCGCCATGGCCGGGCCCTGCGGCTGTTTGCCACATGCCTTGACGGGTCTTGCTCGAACAGGAGTCCCGGAAACGATACGAAAACATGAGCGGGATGCCCGCAGCCTGCTTCACGTGGTTTGGCGGATGTTCCGGTATCTGTCCTCGTCGAGGTCTTGCGAATAGACGGGAGAGTCGTGATTCGTGAGCGGCGACGTTATACTTGCGACGAAACGGCTGATGTTCGGTCGCGTCGAGGGGGCTCCAACCCGGGTGTGTGCGTCGATCCGGTACCGGAATCAGCCAGACGCTGGTTGCGTCCCGGATGATGCCCTCTCACCCCATAAGCGGCGGCTGCGTTCCAGTTGCAAGCGCGGCCGCCAGGCGTTCCGTCGACGTAACGGAGCGCCAAACTCCGCCAGGGATAGGTCGACGATGCGTGGCGTAGCCGCCGCGCATTCCATTGGTTCTTGAACAACGCAGACGGAGCGTCCCATGCCATCATCCACATGCACGACCCGCCGGGCTTTCCGGCACCTCTCCGCGGCCGCTCTGGCCGCGGCCCTCGGTTCCGTGTTCTGCGCCGCCCAGGCCGCCGGTCCCCTCCAGAAACTGGGCAAGCCCGAAGGGCGCCTGGACATCGTTGCCTGGCCGGGATACATCGAGCGGGGCGACACCGACAAGAATTTCGACTGGGTCACCGGCTTCGAGAAGAAGACCGGCTGCAAGGTCAGCGTGAAGACCGCCGGGACGTCGGACGAGATGGTCGCGCTGATGAACGAGGGCGGCTTCGACCTCGTGACGGCCTCGGGCGATGCCAGCCTGCGCCTGATCGCCGGCAAGCGCGTCCAGGAAGTCAACGTCAATCTGGTGCCCAGCTACAAGAACGTCGATCCGCGCCTGCAGAAGGCCCGCTGGCACTTCGTCGACGGCAAGCACTACGGCGTCCCCTATCAGTGGGGCTACAACGTGCTGGCCTACAACACGAAGGCCTTCAAGGAACCGCCCCGGAGCTGGAAGGTGGTCTTCGAGGAGATGACCCTCGCCGACGGCAAGTCCAACAAGGGCAGAGTCCAGGCCTTCGACGGCCCCATCTACATCGCCGACGCGGCGCTGTACCTGAAGGCGACGAAGCCGGAACTCGGCATCAAGGACCCGTACGAGCTCAACGACGACCAGTACAAGGCCGCGCTGGAACTCCTGCGCGCCCAGCGGAAGCTCGTGGCCCGGTACTGGCACGACGCCATGGTGCAGATCGACGATTTCAAGAACGAGGGGGTCGTCGCCTCGTCCTCCTGGGGCTTCCAGGTGAACCTCCTCCAGGGCGAGAAGCAGCCCGTCGCGAGCGTGGTCCCGGTCGAGGGGGCCACGGGTTGGGCGGACACGACCATGCTGCACGCGAACGCCAGGAATCCCACGTGCGCGTACCTGTGGCTGGAGCACTCCGTCAATCCCAAGCTGCAGGGCGATCTCTCGGCGTGGTTCGGGTCGGTGCCCGCGGTGCCGGCTGCCTGCAAGGGCAACAAGCTCCTCGGGGACGAGGGCTGCAAGACCAACGGCTACGACGAGTTCGATCGCATCTCCTTCTGGCGCACGCCGACGGCCAAGTGCTCCGATCCGAAGGGCTGCGTGCCCTACTACCGCTGGGTCTCGGACTACATCGCGATCCTCGGGGGCCGGTGACCGTGCGGGCATCGCGCGGGCGCCGCGCCGCATGAGCGGTGGCGGCGTCCCGGCGGTCGCCTTCGATGCGGTCAGTCGTCTGTTCGGGGACGTGCGCGCCGTCGATGCGGTCTCGTTCGAGATCGCCGACGGCGAGTTCTTCTCCATGCTGGGGCCCTCCGGCTCGGGCAAGACGACCTGCCTGCGTCTGATCGCCGGCTTCGAGCAACCGTCCTCCGGACGCGTCCTCGTCCACGGCGAGGACGTGTCCGGTGTTCCGCCCTACGAACGGGACGTGAATACGGTCTTTCAGGACTACGCGCTGTTTCCCCACATGAGTGTGGGCGAGAACGTCGAGTACGGCCTGATGATCCGGAAGGTTCCGCGGGACGAGCGTCGCCGGCGAGCGGAGGAGATGCTCGCACTGGTCAAGCTCGACGGTCTCTACGGCCGGCGCCCGGGGCAGTTGTCGGGCGGGCAGCGCCAGCGTGTCGCGCTGGCGCGGGCGCTCATCAATCGCCCGCGGGTGCTGCTCCTGGATGAGCCCCTTGGCGCGCTGGACCTCAAGCTGCGGGAGACGATGCAGCAGGAACTGAAGAGCATCCAGCGCCAGGTGGGCATCACCTTCGTGTACGTCACCCACGACCAGGGAGAGGCGCTCGCCATGAGCGACCGGCTGGCCGTGTTCAACCGCGGGCGCATCGAGCAGGTCGGATCGCCCTCGGAGGTCTACGATCACCCGGCCACAGAGTTCGTGGCCGGTTTCGTCGGACAGACCAACCTCGTGGAGGGCTACCTCGGGCAGCGGCTCGGCGGGTTCCCCGGGCGCTATTCGGTGCGCCCCGAGCGCATCCGCATCGTGTCCCCGGAAACGGCACCCGACAGCGCGACCGCCGTGCTGGATGGCGTCGTGCTCGGCATCACCTACCTGGGAGCCACGGTACGCGTCGCCGTCGCCGTGGAGGCCGGGGGGGAACTCGGTGTCGTCGAGCAGAATCTCCTGGGCGGAGACGGCAGCGTGCTGCGGGCGCCGGGGACGCCGGTGCGCCTCATGGTCGAGCGCCGGCACGTCCAGGCCCTGCCGGAGAGCGCATGACGGCGGCCGTCGCCGCCGGGGGCGGCGGGGTGCTCGGCAGCCTGTCCGGTGCGCTGTTCCGCCGGCCGCGGCTCACGCTGGCGCTGCTGCTCATCCCGCCCCTGCTCTGGCTCGGGGTGATCTATCTCGGATCCCTGTTCGCGTTGCTCGCGCAGAGTTTCTTCTCGGTGGACGAGTTCTCCGGCGTGGTCGTGCGGGAGTTCACGCTGTCCACCCATGCCGAGTTCCTCGGCAACGCGGCGAACTGGGACATCGTCCTGCGCACGGTCCTCATGGCGGTGGCGGTGACGCTCGCGTGCGCGGCCCTGGCGTTCCCCATCGCCTACTACATGGTGCGGTATGCGGGCCTGAGGATGAAGGGGCTGCTGTACCTGGGTGTCATGCTGCCTCTCTGGTCGAGCTACCTCGTCCGGGTCTACTCGTGGAAGCTCATCCTCGCGAAGGAGGGCATCGTGAGCTGGTTCGCCGCGCAACTGCACCTCACGTGGCTGCTGGAGGCCGTGCTGTCGACCCCGGTCATCGGCGGACCGTCCCTGTCGATCTCGTACCTCGGCACGTTCATCGTCTTCGTCTACATCTGGCTGCCCTTCATGATCCTGCCCGTGATCGCGGCGCTCGAGCGCGTGCCGACTTCCGTGATCGAGGCGTCGGGCGATCTCGGGGCCAGGCCTGGCGAGACATTCCGTCGCGTGATCCTTCCCCTCGCCCTGCCCGGTGTGGTGGCCGGATCCATCTTCACCTTCTCGCTCACGCTGGGCGACTACATCATTCCCGGCATCATCGGGCAGTCGACGCCGTTCATCGGGCAGGCGGTCTACTCGCATCAGGGTGTGGCCGGGAACATTCCCATGGCCGCCGCCTTCACGATCGTGCCGATCGCGGTGATGGGCGCGTACCTGACGGTTGCCAGGCGGCTCGGGGCCTTCGATGCGCTCTGACCGGGTCGTCGCGGAGGCTCGCGCGTGAGTGCCGGTCGGCCGCTGGGGACCCGCGCCGGCTGGGGCCTCAGGGCCGCGGCGCTCGGCGGCATGCTGTTCCTGCACCTGCCCCTCCTCGTCATCGTGCTCTATGCGTTTTCCACGGAGGAGAAGAGCTTCCGGTTCCCCATTCCCGGTTTCACCACCCGCTGGTTCGGGGTGGCCTTCGCCCGGCCGGACATCCGGGACGCGCTGGGGCTCTCGCTTCAGGTGGCCGCGGTGTCGACGGCTGTCGCGCTCGTGCTCGGCACCCTGGCGGCCGCGGCGGTGTGGCGGTCCCGCTTCTTCGGCCGCGAAGCGATTTCCCTGATGGTGATCCTGCCCATCGCGTTGCCCGGCATCATCACCGGCATCGCGCTGCGTTCGGCCCTCAGCCTGCTGGAGATCCCCTTCAGCTTCTGGACAATCGTCATCGGTCACGCCACTTTCTGCATCGTGGTGGTCTACAACAACGTCCTCGCGCGTTTCCGCCGGACCAACCGCGCGCTCATCGAGGCGTCCATGGACCTTGGCGCGAACGCCTTCCAGACGCTGCGTCATGTGATCCTGCCCAACATCGCGACGGCGCTGCTCGCGGGCGGGATGCTCGCCTTCGCGCTGTCGTTCGACGAGGTCATCGTCACGACCTTCACGGCGGGTCAGCAGAGCACGCTGCCCATCTGGATGCTGAGCGAGCTGGTGCGCCCGCGGGAGCGCCCCGTGACCAACGTGGTGGCCGTCTTCGTGATCGCGGTGACCTTTCTCCCGATCATCGCGGCGTTCTACCTGACCCGGGATACCCAGGATGTGGCGGGCAGCGTGAAGTGACGCCACCCGTTTCGATTGACGACGAAACCAGCGAGGAAGGATCAAGCCATGAAGACGGAAATGCTGATCGGCGGAAAGTTCGTGCAGGGTGCAGGCGAGGCCCTCGCGGTGCTGAACCCCGCTACCGGGGGCACGGTGGCGACCATCGCGGAAGCCAGCGCGCAGCAGGTGGATGCGGCGGTCGCGGCCGCGACGAAGGCCTTTGACCGCTGGAGCCAGACCACCCCGGTCGAGCGCAGCAATCTCCTGCTCAGGCTTGCCCAGCGCATCGAGGACCAGGCCACCGAGCTGGCCCGCCTCGAATCGATCAATTGCGGCAAGCCCCTCGCGCGGGTGACGCAGGACGAGCTGCCGGCCGTTGCCGATGTGTTCCGGTTCTTCGCCGGGGCCGCGCGGTGCCTCTCCGGCGTGGCGGCAAAGGAGTATCTCCCCGGTCACACCAGCATGATCCGCCGGGATCCCATCGGCGTGGTCGCGCAGATCGCGCCCTGGAACTACCCGCTGATGATGGCCGCGTGGAAGATCGCGCCGGCCCTCGCCGCCGGCAACACCCTCGTGCTGAAGCCCTCGGAGCTCACGCCCCTCACGTCCCTTGCGCTCGGGGCGCTGTGCGCCGAGGTCTTCCCCGAGGGCGTGGTCAATGTCGTGCACGGACGGGGGCCGGTCGTGGGCCAGCCGCTCATTTCCCACCCGAAGGTGGCCATGGTGTCGATCACCGGCAGCATCGGTACGGGGCAGGCGGTGCTCCAGGCGGCGGTGCCCACGCTCAAGCGCACCCACCTCGAGCTCGGCGGCAAGGCCCCCGTGATCGTCTTCGACGACGCGGACCTCGACGCCGTGGTGAGCGGGCTGCGCACCTTCGGGTACTACAACGCCGGTCAGGACTGCACGGCCGCGTGCCGGGTGTACGCCGGGCCCGGCATCTACGAGAAACTCGTGGCGGACCTCGGGTCTGCCGCGGGGTCGCTGAAGGTGGGAGACCCCGGTGACGAGGCGACGGAACTCGGGCCGGTCATCTCCGCCCGGCAGCGGGAGCGCGTGGCGGGCTTCGTCGATCGGGCGGCCGCCGAGAAGCACATGGAGGTGGTGACGGGCGGCCGGCCGGTGTCGGGCGCCGGATTCTTCTACGAGCCCACGGTCATCGCGGGGGCGACACAGCATGACGAGATCGTGCGCAGGGAGGTCTTCGGGCCCGTGATCTCGGTCACGCGTTTCACCGACCCCGACGAGGCGGTGACCTGGGCCAATGATTCCGACTATGGCCTGGCGTCCTCGGTGTGGACCCGGGACGTGTCGCGGGCGATGAAGGTCGCCTCGCGGCTGCAGTACGGTGCCACCTGGATCAACACCCACTTCATGCTCGCCACCGAGATGCCCCACGGGGGCCTCAAGCAGTCGGGCTACGGCAAGGACATGTCCATGTACAGCCTGGAGGACTACACCGTGGTGCGGCACGTGATGGTCAACCTGGGGTGAGGTCGTCCTGCGGGTTGCCGCGCCCGGGCCGGCAACCCTGGTGGTGGTCCGCCCGGGCGTTTCGCCCGGTGGAACCGGTCCCGGGTTCCGGAGGCCTCGTTTCCTGAATGTCCCGGTCCCTTGCCCTGATTCTGGTCCTCGTCGTCCCTCTCGCCGGCAGCGGATGCTCGCGGGTCGGGTTCGCCTATGGCCAGGCCGAGCGGTTCATCGCCTGGACCCTGGACAGCTACATCCCTCTGGATGACAGGCAGTCTGCGGCGCTGGACCGCCAGCTCGCGGATTTCAAGCAGTGGCACTGCCGCACGCAGGTGGCCGGCTATGCCGCCTGGTTGCGGCAGGCCGGGACGGAACTGCGCGAGGGGGTTGCGGCCACCCAGGTCGAGGCCCGCTTCGCCAATGTGCGGTTCTTCGGCCGGGTCATGGCGGAGGAGGCCGGCCCGCGACTCGCCGGCCTGGCGCGCAGCCTCACTGACAAGCAGCTCGATGAGCTGTCGCGATCCATGGAGCGGTCCAACCGGAAGTTTCGCGAGGACTTCGTCGACGTGGCCTACCCTCGGGTGGCGGCGGCGCGAGCGGAACGGACCCGCGAACGTCTCGAGTTCTGGGTGGGCCCTCTCGGCAGCGAACAACGCCTTGCAGTGCAGCGCTGGAGCGATTCGCTCGAACCGTCCCAGGTGGAGATGCTTGCCAGCCGGGAGCGCTGGCAGAAGGCGCTGCAGGACGCCCTGCGGGCGCGCCGGCAGGAGCACGAGTCGTTGCCGACGCGGCTGCAGGATCTCCTTGGAGAGCCGGACCGCTGGACCACGCCTGCCCTGCAGGCGACGCTGGAGCGAAACCGCGCCCGCACGTTTGCCATGGTCGCCGAGTTGTCGGCGCTGATGACACCGTCCCAGAAGCGGCGAGTTGCGGAGAAGACGGCCTCCGTGGCCGCAGACCTGGAGGCGCTGGCCTGCCCGGTCCCTGCCCGGAAGACGGCAGGCGTGTCACCGTAGCGCTGCGCGGGCCACAAAACGTGGGCCGGCGTCGCCGGCTCGGCTGCACTCGGGTCGTCGGGGCGATGGGGTGGCGAGCGGGTGGAACCGCGGCAGTTGCAGGGTCTCCCCGGGACGGCGGACGGCGGACAGCATGTCCGGGGCGGCGACCGGCGCCTTCCGCCGCATCCCCGGGGTGCCCCGGCGCGGTCGGCTCCTCGGGGTCAACAGGCCCTGGCCTGCACGGGCCCGCCCGCCACCGCGAACGTGCCCGTACCCAGATGGTGGAGGGTGTGGAGCGACTGGTTATCGGTGCGGAAATCCCATCGTCCTGCAGCGAAGATGCGCGCATCGGCGGCGGCCGAGACCACCTCGCCGAAGCAGGTGTCGTAGGCCTCCTCGGTGTGGGGTTCGGGAATCAGCCGGCATTCCAGCCAGGCACAGCAGCCGGCCTCGATCACCGGCACGCCCAGCACGGGGCCGGGCGCGGCCTCGATGCCGAAGCGCTGGAACTTGTCGCCGTCGCGCCCGCTCACGCTGCCCACGGCGTAGGTCAGGTCCGCCAGGGCAGCGCCGGGGATGCACAGGCCGAAGGCGCCGCCGGTTCGGACCAGTTCCCGGGTCAGGGTCGTCTTGTCGATGACGACCGCCACCCGCGGCGGGGTGAACTCCACCGGCATGGACCAGGCCGCGGCCATGACATTGCGCTGCGCTCCGGTCACGCTGGTCACCAGCACGGTCGGCCCGTGATTGAGCAGTCGGCTCGCCTGCGCGAGCGGCACGGTCTTCCAGGTCGTCATGGGGTCTCCGGGGGTATGCTCCAGCCACGCTGACGTTCACCGTGGACATGGCCGGATGTTGCCAGAAGCCCGGGGCGCCCGCGCCCATGCGGGGATCTCCCCGTGGCACGGGACAGGGCTGGCGCGGGTCGGAGAACCGGGTCAGGCCAGGCAGACGGTCTGCGGACTGCGAGCTCGCGTCTCGTCATCTTCCGGGGGGCTGTGGCCGGTGGTCAATCCTTGCAGCGTGGGTGCGGCGGCTCTTCTTTCCGTGATGCTCGCGGGGTGCGTGGCTTTCCCTCCCCTGCGACTGTCGGCCTGCGAGCAGGCAGGAACCGCGCGATTCCACGCCATTCCCATCGCGTCCCGCGCCGACCATGCCCTGGCGAGGCAGTTTTCGCCCGAGGTCCCGGGAAATTGCCTCATTCACCTGTTGCGTGAAAGGAGCCTGTGGGCCAGCAGCCGGGGCCGGCGTGTCGATGTCGTGCTGACGGCCCCTGAGGCCCCGCTGTCGGCTCTTCCTGCGGATCCCGCCGCGCTGGCGGAACTGTACGGCGCGCGCGTCCGCGAGATTCACGACGGTGTCTATGCCCTGTGGGAGGTGCCCCCCGGCGACTATCGAGTGGACGCGGTTTCCGTGGCGGACTACGGCCGGGCGCGCCTCGCCCGGGAGCGGGGTGCGGAAACCGGGTCTTGGGTGTCCGGTAGTCTCACCTGCGTCGCCGGTGCCGTCCTGTTCCTCGCGGTGGGAGATGCGGGCGCAGGCGGTACCGTCGTCCTGCGAGACATGGCACCCGGCCCGGGGCGCGACCAGGTTCTCCGCGGCCTCCGGTCGGCGGGCCTCCACGCCGGGGCTCCAGGCTATCGGGATTGCGAGCTGCGATGGTGATTGCGGCGACACGACGGCCGGGCGCACGGGGGCTTGAGATTGGAATCGGGTCGCCGTCGCCGTGAACGCATGCGGGATCGCTGCCGGTGGAATCCCCCGGGGGCGTTGACGACCGCGGGGTTTCCGGAACCACGCGCAGGGCCGGGGATGCGTCGTCGGCCCACCCTCAACCAGTCCGGCCGCACGAGGCGCTGCGGGGAGACATTCCATGACCCTGACCGAATCCCTCCAGACCTGTCTGCGCAAGTACACCGACTTCTCCGGCCGCGCATCCCGCTCCGAGTTCTGGTGGTGGACGCTCTCCCTGCTGCTGCTTCTTGGCGGCACCTCGCAGATGGGAACGGTACCGGCTTGCGTGGCCTTCCTCGGAACCCTCCTGCCGGACCTTGCCGTGAAGAGCAGAAGGCTGCATGACACCGGTCGCCGCGGCTGGTGGCAGCTGATCGTGATGGTTCCCCTGGTCGGCCCGCTGATCCTGCTCTACTGGTGCGCGCAGAAGTCCGCGGGCGAGAACCGGTTCGGCTGACGGACCCGCCCGGGCCCAGGGGGACGCCCGGGCAGGTCCGCGCTCTCCCGGCAGGTTACTTCGCCCCGGCGCCGAAGGGGGCCACGGGCAGGCTCGGGACAGCCGCGAACCGGGCCGGCACCTCGCCGGTGAGGGTGTCGAGGAAGGCCACGATATCGGACACATCCGCATCCGACAGGTCGCGCCCGAGCTGGAGCTTGCCCATGACGCGCACGGCATCGGGCAGGGTGGCGACTGACCCGTCATGGAAGTAGGGCGGCGTGACGGCCACGTTGCGCAGCTGCTGCACCTTGAACATGAACGCGTCGGCCTCGTCCTTGGTGTCGTGGAACCGGCCCTTGTCGCGTCCCTTGAGGAGTTCCTTCTCGGTGCTGCCGGTCACGTTCCAGTAGTCCTGGGTGAGGCCGAACTTCTGGAACATCTGTCCGCCGACCACGACGCCGCTGTGGCAACCCGCGCAGCCGTAATTCATGAACTTGTCCAGGCCCTGCTTCGCCTGGGCACCGATCGCGGCCGTGTCGCCGTCGAGGTAACGGTCGAACGGAGCGGGCGTCAGCAGGGTACGTTCGTAGGCGCCGATGGCAAGGCTCCAGTTCTTCGCGGTGACCGGCTCGGCCTCGCCGGGGAACGCCCGCTGGAACAGCGGCCGGTAGCCCGGGATTGCCCGCAGCTTCGCCTCTGCGGCCGCGTAGTCGGCGTTGCCGTAGGCGAGGGGGCTGAGCAGGGCCTTGAGGGCCTGTTCCTCGACGTCGGCGCGGTTGCCACCGTAGTGCTGCGCGAACTGCAGCGCGGTGTTGAACACGGTGGGGACATTGCGGGGCAACTGGCGCCCCTTGTTGCCGACGGATTCGGCCAGCGCGTCGGTCCCGTAGAAGATGGGCTGGTGGCACTCGGCGCAGCTCTGCTTGCCGTCGGATGCGACGCGGGTCTCGAAGAACAGCGCGCGGCCCAGTTCGACCCGCGCCGGCGTGACGGGCCGGTCCGGCGTGGACGCATCCGCGGGGAGGGGCTTGAAGATGGCCCGGGCGCGGGCAAGCAGACCGGCGTCGCCGTCGTCGGCGAACACGGCAGTGGCCAGGGCGCCCGCGGCCAGGGCGGTGCCCGCGAGGGCGGCGGTGATGCGGGTGGTCGGGGTCATGACAGTGTCTCCATGTCGGTGTTCAAGGGGGGGGCGGGGCGGGCGTCTGCGGGGCGCTGCCGCGACTATTCTGCGCTCTTCGCGGCTGTACCGGTTCGCCAGGCGCGTTCCGCATCGTCCCAGGCCGCGAGGGGCTGCAGGTCGGGAACCCAGGCGAGACCGGTCTTGCCGTCGGAGGATCGGGCCTCGGGCGTGACCACCACGTCGAGCAGGGCCGGCAGCCTGGCCAGCGCACGGTCGATGGCGCCGTCGAGTTCCTCGGCGCGTTCGACGCGTTCCGCGTGCATCCCGAAGGCCCGCGCCATCGCGGCGTGGTCGGCGAACTGCAGGCGGGTCCCCACCACCTTGCCGTGGGTGTCGGTCTGGTCGTGGACCTCGATCTGCCAGGCGCCGTTGTTGGCCACCACGATCAGCACGGGCGCCTGATGACGCACGGCGGTGTCGATCTCCATGGCGTTGAAGCCGAAGGCGCCGTCGCCGGTGGCCACCACCACCTGCCGGTCGGGAAAGGCCAGGCCGGCTGCGACGCCGAAGGGGGTGCCCACGCCGATGCAGCCGAGCGACCCGGGGTCGAGGTAGGTCGCGGCGTTGAGGCCGACGCGGGCGAAGCTGAGGAAGTCGCCGCCGTCCGCGATGACGATCGCATCGGGCGCGAGACGCTCCTGGAGGGCCGCCAGCACACGGTTCGGGTGCAGGCGCCCGTCGGTCCCGGGCGGGGCATTGCGCATGCTGTCCCGGAGCTTGCGGGCCCGTTCCTCGTGGCGCTGGCGCAGGCCGCCGGCCCAGGCCCGGTCGGTCGCGGGCGGGCGGTCTCCGGCCGTCGCGACGATGGCGCGCAGGGCGGCCGCGGCATCGGCCTGCACTTCCACCGCGCCGCGGCGGTTGTCTCGCAGTTCCCCGGGCGCCGCGCCGATGCGGACGAACGTCGCCGGGCCGAACACGGCGGGCGACCCATAGGCGAGCTGGAAGTCGAGGCGCCGGCCCACGGTGAGCACGAGGTCCGCCTCGCCCATCACCGTGCCGCGCATGGCCGCGACGACGGACGGATGGCTGTCGGGCACCAGGCCCCGGCTCTCTCCCGTGTCGAGGTAGGCAGCCCCGAGGCGATCGAGAAGGGCCACCAGTTCCGGCCCGGCGCCGCGGGCGCCGCGCCCACTGATGACCAGGGGGCGCTTCGCGGACCAGAGCAGGTCGGCGGCCGCCTGTGCCGCGACGGGGTCGGGCGGCAGGACGCCCCGGCGCGGTGGCCGGAAGTGTTCGTCCAGCTGCACGGGCCGCGGAACGTCGGCCCGCAGCGTGTCGGTCGGGAAATCGAGATACACCGGGCCGGGATCGCCGCCCTGCCCCAGCGCGCGGGACACGGCCTCGTCGAGTTCCTGCAGCACCAGCGCCGGTTCGCGCACCGTGCGGGCGTAGCGTGTCAGGCTGCGCACGAGGTCGGTGTGGACGATGTCCTGGAGCGCGCCGCGGTTCTCCTGCGGCCGGGGTGGCAGACCGGACAGCACGAGCACCGGGGCGCGCGCCACGTGGGCATTGGCGATGCCGGTCATGGCGTTCGTGACGCCGGGCCCGGCGGTCACGAGTGCCACGCCGAGCCCGCCGGTCAGTTCGGCGTGGGCGTGGGCCATGTAGACCGCTGCCCGTTCGTCACGCACGTCGATGATCCGGATGCCCTCGGCGTCCGCGCGCATCCAGATCGGCATGATGTGTCCGCCGCACAGGGCGAAGATCCGGTCGACGCCGCGGGCCTTCAGGAACCGCGCGATGACGCCGGCGGCACAGTCGACGCTCAGGGGGGGAGGGGTCATGTCGGGTGTCCTCTGGGGTCAGGCGGCAGCGTCGCGCTTCTTGCGGGGCCGGAAGTCGATCGCACCCGGCTGCGTGCGCGGATCGGTACCGGCGGGGAACAGGTGGATCTTCTGCACCTTCTGGGACGTGCCCGTGGGCAGGGTGTCGACGAAGAGAAACCACGCCGGCACCTTGAAGTAGGCCAGACGCTCGAAGCTCCAGGCAAACAGCGCGGCGGCCAGGCCCTCGCCGCCGTCGCCCGGTGTCTTGGGCACCACGCACGCCATGACTTCCTCCTCCCGAAGCTCGTCGTGCACCGCGATCACCGCCACCTGCTTCACGCGGTCGTGCGCGGTCAGGCACGCCTCCACCTCGGCCGCGGCGATGTTCTCGCCCGAGCGCCGGATGATGTTCTTCTTGCGGTCCATGAAGAAAAACGTGCCAGACTCGTCGCGCATCGCCACGTCCCCGGTGTGGAACCACCCGCCTTCCCAGGCCTTCTCGGTGGCCTCGGGGTCCTTGAGGTAGCCCGAGAAGAATCCCTTGCGCGGTGTCGCGGCGCTGTGCCGCACCACCAGTTCGCCGGCGGTTCCGGGCGCAACCTCGCGACCGTGCTCGTCGAAGATGGCCGCTTCCGTGCCGGGGGACGGCCGCCCGAAGGAGCGGGTGTGGATCGCGCGCGGCTCGTGGCAGTCGCTGATCAGGCGCCCCGTCTCGGACATGGCCCACATCTCGACGAGTGCGAAGCCGTAGCGGGACTCGAAGGCCGCGTGCTGGCTGGGTTCCACGCCGGCGCACAGCGCGAATCGCACCTGGTGGGCACGCTCCTCCGGCACCACCGGCAGCTTGAGCAGCACGTTGGGAATGATCCCCTGGAAGTGCACGCAGGTGGCGCGGCAGGCGACGAGATCGCGCCACCACGTGCTCGCGTGGAAGCGGTCCGGGAAGATCAGGCAGCCGCCGGTGATCAGCATCGCGGGCATCGAGATGGACAGGCAGTTGGCGTGATGCAGCGGCAGCGGGTTGTACATGCGTTCCACGCCTTCCTGCATCGCGAGCCGGCCGCCGAGGTCGAGATAGCACTGCCCGAAGTGGTGGAAGTACTCGTTGGTCTGGATGCAGCCCTTCGGCCGTCCGGTGGTGCCGGAGGTGTAGAGCAGCGCCGCCTCGGTATCGGCGCCGGGCGACCCGGGATGGCGGGCCGACCCGGGGCCGGGCACCGTGTCGGGGAAGCGCTCGAAGGGAACGACGGGCACCACACGGGAGAGCGTGCCGGCCATGGCCTCGAGGTCCGCGAGGCGTTCCTCGATCCCCACCACGAGATTCGCCTCGGAGTGCTCGACGACGTAGGCGATCTCGTCCTGGCGGTAGTCCGGGTTGATGGGGACCACGCCGACGCCCAGCCCGTTGAGGGCGAACCAGTGGAAGAAGAATTCCGGCCGCTGGTTGAAGAGGATCGCCACCCGGTGGCCCAGGCCGTAGCCGGCCGCTGCGTAGATGGCACGGGTGCGCGCCACCCCTTCGGCCGTCTGGTTCCAGGTGAGTTCGAGGCCGTCCGGGTGGTAGGCCCGCCCGGGCATGGGCGGGACCGCGTACGCGGGGCGATCGCCCCAGCGGGAGACGGTGCGCAGGAAGGTGTCGTAGAGCGTGCCGTTGTGCGTGGTGTCCATGGGCGTGGGATCTGCAGGGAGTCGTGGGAGGGGTTGCGGGATGCCGTCTCAGGCGGTGCGCCGGGCGCTCCGGCGCGCGGGCGGAAGAAGCGGGGTCTCGGTCGGGGCAGCGTCCGCCACGCGCTCGCTCAGCACTGCGGATGCGTCGGCGATGTGGGCCCGCGCCAGGGACTCGGCGGCCGCCGCGTCGCCGCGGATCACGGCCTCGAGGATCGCCTCGTGCTGGTCCCAGATGTCGCCGGGCGTTTCGCCGCGCAGGAGAACCTCGCCCATCGCGCGGCGCAGGTAGCTCCAGTGCGGACCGCTCACCTCGGCCACGAGGGGGTTGCCGGACAGCCCGTACAGGAAGAAGTGGAAGTCCATGTCCGCCGCGATCATGCGGGTGAGCGACCGGCTCTTCACGGCCGCCCGGCCGCGGGTGATGTATCCGGGCCCGTCCCGCCGGGCGGCATCCGCGCCCCGTTCGGCCGCCTTGGCGCTGGCGAGGCCATCCAGCACGCCCCGCACTTCGTAGAGGTTGCGCACGTGCTCTGCGGCCAGGGGCGCTACCATCAGGCCGCGACCGGGCGCGTCCACGAGCAGCCCGTGGCTGCGCAGGAGCAGGAGCGCCTGCTGCACGGGCTGGCGCGACACCCCGAGGGACTGGGCGATCTCCTCCTGGATGATGCGCGCGTCGGTGCCGAAGCCGCCCTCCGTGATCTCGGAGAGGATGGCTTCGTAGACCTGGTCGACGAGGGTCTGCTGGGGGGCGAGGGTGCGCATGGGGCGGGGCGATTCGGGCGGCGGGGCAGTCCGGATACGGGGACGTGGCAGGCTGTGAATGGTGTGATAGTATTCTGAATTCAGAATTCTTCGCAAGTGGGGCTGGCCCTGCTGCCGGTCGCGTGCGGCGGAGAGCGGGGCAGCGCCCGGGACGCGGGCGATCGGCGGGAGGTGGCGACTTGAAGATTGCGGTGGTCGGATGCGGGGCGATGGGCAGTGTCTACGCGGCGCTGTTCGCGGCGGCGGGGCACGAGGTGTGGGCCATCGATACATGGGGCGAGCATGTGCAGGCCATGCGGGAACACGGCCTGCGGCTCGAGGGGGCGTCGGGTGACCGGACCGTGCGCCTGCACGCAGCCACCGACGCGGCGCAGACCGGACCGTGCGATCTGGTGATCATCGCCACGAAGGCCATGCACGTGGCTGACGCGGCGCGGGCCGCGGCCGCGGCCGTGGGGCCGGACACCGTGGTGCTGTCCATCCAGAACGGTCTCGGCGGACCCGACACGGCGGCGCAGGTCCTGGGGGGCGACCGCGTGCTCGTGGGGGTGGTGGGAGGCTTCGGGGCGTCCATGCGGGGCCCCGGTCATGCCCACCACAACGGCTGGGAACTGGTGCGCCTGGGCGAGAGGTCCGGCCCCGTGACCCCGCGGCTGGAGGCCGTGGCCGACGCCTGGCGGGGCGCCGGCTTCCGCGTGAAGTGCTTCGACGACATCGACCAGCTGGTGTGGGAGAAGCTCATCTGCAACGTGGGCTTCTCCGGGCCCTGCACCGTGACCGGATGGACCATCGGCGAGGTCATGGCCGACCCGGACGCCTGGGCGGTGGCCGCCGGTTGCGCAAGCGAGGCCCACGCGGTGGCCCGCGCGCGCGGCATCCGCCTCGACATCGACGATCCTGTGCGCTATGTGCGGGACTTCGGTTCGAAGATTCCCGGGGCGCGGCCTTCCATGCTGCTCGACAGCCTGGCGGGCCGGGCCTCCGAGATCGACGCCATCAACGGCGCCATTGTGCCCGCCGCGCAGGCCCTCGGCCTGCCGGCGCCCTTCAACACGGTCGTCAGCGCCTTCGTGCGCGCCAGGGAAAGGAGGATGGGCGTGCGTGCCTGACGCGCGGTCCCGACAAAGACATCATGGAACAGTTCCGACACTACATCGATGGGCAGTTCACGGACCCCGCGGCGGGCCAGTGGTTCGACACCTTCAATCCCTTCACCGGGAAGGTCTGGGCGCGGGTGGCCCAGGGCGACGCGACCGACGTGGACCGGGCGGTCCAGGCGGCGCACCGCGCCTTCACGACGGGGCCGTGGCCCCAGCTGACGGCCAGCCAGCGGGGCATGCTGCTGTTCCGCCTGGGCGACCTCGTCGCCCGCGATGCGCGGCGGCTGGCGGAAATCGAGGTGCGGGACAACGGCAAGCTCATCGCCGAGATGCAGGGCCAGCTCAGCTACGTGCCGAACTGGTACTACTACTTCGGCGGCCTGGCGGACAAGATCCAGGGGGCCGTCATCCCGCTCGACAAGAAGGGCTACTTCAATTTCACCCGGCACGAGCCCGTGGGCGTGGTGGCGGCCATCACGGCCTGGAACTCGCCCCTGCTGCTGCTCGCCTGGAAGCTGGCGCCCGCCCTGGCGGCCGGCTGCACGGTGGTGGTGAAGCCCTCCGAATTCACCTCGGCCTCCACGCTGGAGTTCGTCCGGCTGGTGGAGGAGGCGGGCTTCCCGCCAGGGGTGGTGAACGTGGTCACGGGTTTCGGCCGCGACGTCGGCACCCCCCTGGTCACCCATCCCCTGGTGCGCAAGGTCGCGTTCACCGGATCGGAGGCCACCGGCCGCGTGATCAACGAGGCCGCGGCGCGCAGCTTCAAGCGGGTGACGCTGGAACTCGGCGGCAAGTCGCCCAACATCGTGTTCGCCGACGCGAAGCTGGAGGACGCGGTGAACGGCGCCGTGTCGGGCATCTTCGCCGCGACGGGGCAGACCTGCATCGCCGGCTCTCGGCTGTTGCTCCAGGACAGCATCCACGACGAATTCGTGGAGCGGCTGGTGGCGCTCGCGAAGACCGCCCGCATGGGCGACCCCATGAGTCCCGACACGCAGGTGGGGCCCATCACGACCCGGCCGCAGTACGAGAAGGTGCTGGGCTACATCGACATCGCGCGCAACGAAGGGGCCCGGCTCCTGATGGGCGGCGGTCCGGCCACCCGGCCGGAGTGCGGCGAGGGATGGTTCGTGGAGCCCACCGTGTTCGCCGACGTGCGCAACAGCATGCGCATCGCCCAGGAGGAGGTCTTCGGCCCCGTGCTGTCGATCCTGCGCTTCCGCGACGAGGACGAGGCCGTGGCCATCGCCAACGACGTGCGTTTCGGGCTGGGGTCGGGGGTGTGGACCGCCGACATCGGCCGCGCGCTGCGCATGTCGGAGCGCATCCAGGCCGGCACGGTCTGGGTCAACACCTATCGCGCCGTGAGCTACATGTCGCCTTTCGGCGGCTACAAGGATTCCGGACTCGGGCGGGAGAATGGTCAGGATGCGATCCGCGAATACCTGCAGGTGAAGAGCGTGTGGATCAATTCGGGCGCGGCGACGGGGAACCCCTTCGTGCTGCGATAGCCCGCTGCAGGTGCGCCGGGCGGCCTTCGCGCGAGCGCGGGTCGCGACGGCGGGCACAGAGGCCCCCGCGACCGGGCGGGGGCTGTCCGATGGGGATGGGAACGGGGAGGAACAGGTCATGAAGGGAGTCGTGTTTCCGGGGGACCGGAAGGTGGAGATCATGGAATTCGCGGACCCCGTGCCGGGGCCGGGCGAGGTGGTGCTGGAGATCCGGGCCTCGGGGATGTGCGGCAGCGACCTCAAGTTCTACCGCGCCGTCGGTGGGGCGGCATCGCTCGGCTTCCGCACGGCGGGCGGGCCCGTCATCGCCGGGCACGAACCCTGCGGCGTGGTGGTGGCCGTCGGCCCCGGCGTGCCTGCCAACCAGGCGTGGGTGGGCATGCGGGCCATGCAGCACCACTATCGCGGCTGCGGCGTCTGCCCGCACTGTTCCACCGGATGGATGCAGATGTGCGTGGAAGGCGTCGCGGAGGTCTACGGCATCACGGGCAACGGGGCGCACGCGCGGTACATGAAGTGTCCGGCCCGCACCCTGGTCCAGTTGCCCGACGAACTGTCGTTCGAGACGGGTGCGGCGATCTCCTGCGGGACTGGAACCGCCTGGGGCGCGCTGCAGCGGCTCGGGCTGCAGGGCGATCACACCATCGCCATCTTCGGGCAGGGCCCGGTGGGTCTGTCGGCCACCCAGCTGGCGGCGCACATGGGCGCGCGGGTGATCGCCCTCGACACCTCCGCGGACCGGCTCGCCCGGGCCCGGGACTTCGGCGCGGCGGAGATCATCAATCCCGCCGAAACTCCCGATGTGGTGGCGGCCATCCGTGATCTCACCCACGGGCGCGGCGCGCACGCGTCCCTCGACGCGTCGTCATCGCCCCAGGCGCGTGCCCAGGCCGTGCGCTGCGTGCGCAGCTGGGGCAAGGCCTGTTTCGTGGGCGAGGGCGACACCGTCACGCTCGACGTGAGCAACGACATGCTCCGCCGCCAGGTGACGATCCTGGGGTCCTGGACCTTCTCCACGGTGGGCCAGGCCGAGTGCGCACGCTACATCGCGGACCGCGGGGTGGCGGTCGATCGTCTGTTCACCCACCGCTGGACGCTGGAGCAGGCCGAGGAGGCCTACCGCCTGTTCGACGGCCAGTCGTCCGGCAAGGGCGTGATCCTGCCGGCGTGATCGTGGTGGTGCCGACCGGGCATCACGGTGCCCGGTCGGGGTAGCTCGCCGCCATCCCCGCGCGCGCGTCCTGCTGGATACCGTACTGGGGGAAGGGGTAGCGGAACCCGTTGCGCGCCAGGGCATCCATGCCTGCGATGGCTCCGGGCAGCAGGTCTGGCGGCAGGGCCGTGAGCATCTCGTCGTCCAGGACGCCCCCGTAGCGGCGCTCCGCGAAACAGGGGATCGACAGGCTCGGCTCGCGGGTGGCCAGGGCCCTGCCCCAGGAATCCGCGCAGGCCGATTCGCCCACCACGCTCCAGTCGAAGCGCCGGTAGCCGGACCACTGCAGCCCGTTGATGAAATACATCATGGCCCCGGGCGTGGCGTAGAAGAGGGCGATGTCGGGCGGATTCAGGCGGCCGCTCGCGAGCGGTGACACGGCAAGCGCCTCGTGGTGTCCCGCGGGGACCACGTGCATGGCCGCCTGGTGCCGTGCGGCATCCTCGACGGTGGCGTACCAGACGCCCGCCATGTGGCGCCCGGACTTCCACGCCTCGTCCTGGCCGCCGAGCCCCACCACGGCGCGGCACTGGTCCCCCACGAGATCCCTGGCCGTGATTCCCACCGTCCAGCCCAGGCGGGCGGCCTGCGCGACGATCTGATCGAGCGTATGGATTCCGGAAGGCCGCCGCACGCCGGGCAGGGCCTCCATCTCGGCCGCGGCGGCGAAGAGCTTCATGCCGAAGGGAATGGACCGCAGGCGCAGCCGCTGTTCGAGCGTCGCGGCGAGGGCCTTCCAGTCGTGCGTCGAGTCCTGCATGGAGGGTTCTCCGTGGGTTGGTGCCGCCCTGCGGCGCCCGCTTCCGAGGGGAGAGCGGCCGGGGGCGCGGGCAGGGTCAGAGGGATCCGAGAAACGCGACCAGCGCCTCGCGGTCGGAGCGCGGAAGGGCGACGAAGGCCTCGCGGGATGCCGTGGCCTCGCCCGCGTGCCCGCCCGTCGTGCAGGAAGTGCCCGGCGCCGGACGGGGGCGTTGGCCTGCTTCCCGAGCCGACGATGGGTGCCGCCTCGCGCGGGAAGGCGTGGAGGTCCCGCCCGACGGCGGATGCGGAACCGATCGGCGGACTCCTGTGCGGCACAGCCCCCTCCGACATGACGGGCAGCCCGACGATCCCCCTGCGTTCCGGCTTCACGACCGAAGGTGGCCGCCGGCCGTCCGGTTTGCTGCGTCGCATTTCCGCGAAGACCTGCGCGTTCGGGGCGGGTGGGCCCGCCAGCAGGTGACGGACCGGCATTGGCAGCATCCGGCATCCGAACGCAGGCCGGCGGACTGCGGCGCGCTGCGGCGGCGAGCGCCGCGCACGCGCAGGGCAGGCTCGCCTCGTCAGGGCATCGGGGACAGGAACAGCCGGTCCAGGTTGGGCTTGCGGCCCTCCAGCTGGGGGATCTGGTCGAAGCGCGCCTTCGCGAGTCGTGCGGTGGTCAGGGCGTGCATCTCGCGGCAGGTGAGCTTGCCCTTCTTCTCCCGGATCGCGGCCGCGAGGTGATAGGTGAGCGCGCCGTTGTAGGTGCTGCCGATGTAGGCGTCGGCGGAGGTCTGATTGTCGCGGCAACCGGTCACCAGCGTCTCTGCGATGTCCACGTTGACCACGTCGCTGCGCCGCCGGGCGGCCTTGCTTGCCGTGCGCATTCCCACCCGCACCGCGCCCTTGAGCCTGCGCCCGGACTCGACGGCCATGAGGTCCCAGGGGTTTGGCAGGTAGCGCGGGATGGAGGGCGCATCGGGCGGCTGCAGGGCCCGGGTGTTCGTGCCGGAGTGGCAGCAGTCCATGACGACGGTCAGGCTCACGCCCTCGCGCAGGCGGTTGAAGGTGGCGCGCAGCCAGTCGTCGGCGAGGGGCGCCTTCCAGTCGAGGTCCGTTGGGCACAGGATCTCGTCGCGCCCGTCGGCCTCGTCGCCGTTGGCGTCGGGCACGTTGGCGCCGTGCCCGGAGTAGTGCAGGTAGAGCACGTCGCCCTTGCGGCCGCCGTTCACCAGCGCCAGGATCGCCGCCTGCATGGCCTTCCTGGTGGCCGCCTCGTCCGTCAGCGTGACGATGTCCGCCTTCGCGAAGCCGTACACCTCCGTCAGCACGCCGGTCATGTTGACCACGTCGTTCACGCAGCCGCGCAGGTCGGCCCCGGGAATACGGTACCGGTTCACTCCGATCATCACCGCTCGTCTTGCCATGGCGCTCCTCCCGAACCTGGGAAGCGTCGAGTGGCCCCCCTCCGGCGGACTGTTCCACGCGCCGGAGCGGATCTTCATGACATTTGCGGTCTTCGGTGCGGATTCCTGACGTCGGACCGTGCGCGCGGACAGGTCCGCCGCGGCGGACCGATGGTTCCCGGGCCGGCGATCGGCTAGCGCGGCGGCGTGAGCCCTGCGAGTTCCCGGCAGGCGCCGGCGATGCCCTCGGCGCTCAGCCCGTACTTGGCCCGCAGGCGCACGGTGGGGCCGATGGATGCGAACACGTCGGGCACGCCCACCATCCGCATGCGGGTGGGGTGCTCGAGGGCGAGCAGTTCCGCCACCGCGCCGCCCAGGCCGCCGCAAAGGTGGTGTTCCTCTGCCGTGACGATGCCGCGGGTCTCGGCGGCCGCCGTGAGGACGGCATCGCGGTCGAGCGGCTTCAGGGTGTGCATGTTGATGACGCGGACCGAAAGGCCCTCGGCCTGCAGGGCATCGGCCGCCCTCAGGGAGAGGTCCACCAGGGCGCCGCAGGCGATCACGGCGAGGTCGCTGCCTTCGCGCAGGGTCTCGGCCTGGCCCGTGCGAAAGGGGCGGTCGTCGGGGCCCACGGGCGGTTCCTCCACGCGGCCCCCGAGGCGCAGGTACACCGGTCCGTCGATGTCCTGGGTGGCGAGTGTGGCGTGGTAGGCCTGGTCGGCGTCGGCCGGCACGATGACGGTCATGCCCGGGAGGCTGCGCATCAGCGCGATGTCCTCCAGTGCGTGGTGGGTGCCGCCCGCCACGCCCAGCGAGATGCCGCTGGCGGCCGCGCCGATCACGACCCGCTGGTTGGCGTAGGCGAGATCGTTGCGCACCTGTTCCATGCTGCGTGCCGAGATGAAGGGCGCATAGGCGCAGACGAAGGGCCGCATGCCGGTGGTCGCCAGGCCCGCCGCCACGCCGATGGCATTCTGCTCGGCGATGCCGAGTTCCACGAACCGGTCGGGGTGTCGCGCGATGTAGGGGCGGATGCCGAGGAGATCCTGCGTGTCGGCGGAGATCACGACGGTACGGCGATCGGTCGCACCGAGCGCGAGCAGCGCCTGGCCGAAGGCGAGTCGGGTCTGGTGGGCGGCCTGGGCCCGCCAGTCGGTATCGCTCACGGGGCGACTCACGGCGCGGCTCCCGGGCCGGGTGCGGAGGATGGGTCGGCCAGCTCCGCGATGGCGCGCGCGTAGATGTCCTCGGTCACGGTGTTGCTGTGCCACACCCAGGTGTCCTCGGCGAAGCTCACGCCCTTGCCCTTGACGGTGTGGGCGATCAGCGCGGAGGGCCGGCCGGTGCGGTACGGAACCGTGTCGAGGGCCTCGACGATCGCGCCCATGTCGTGTCCGTCGATTTCCCGCACCTGCCAGCCGAAGGCGTCCCACTTGGCTGCCAGAGGGCCCACGTCGACCAGCTGGTCGAGGGGGCCGCTCTGGGCGATGCGGTTGTAGTCCACGATCACCGTGAGGTTGTCCAGCCGGTGGTGCGCGGCGCCCATGGCCGCTTCCCAGTTGGAGCCCTCGTGCAGTTCCCCGTCGCCCACCATGACGAACGTGTGGAAGTCCCGGCCCTGCATGCGGGCCCCGAGCGCCATGCCCATGGCGATCGCGAGCCCGTGGCCGAGCGCGCCGGTGCACATCTCGATGCCGGCAACGCGGATGTCCGGGTGCATGCCGAAGGGGGATTCAAAGCCGTAGAACCGATCCAGCACGTCGTCCGCGATGAACCCGGCCTGGGCCAGCACGGCCCCCAGGGCAGCGTTGGCATGCCCCTTGGACAGGACGAAGCGGTCGCGGTCGGCCCAGTCCGGTTCGGCGGGCCGCAGCCGGAGCCGGTGGAAGTACAGGGCCGCCAGCAGGTCGGCGGCGGAGGAGGACCCGCCGGCGTGCCCGCTGCCGCCGGCCCGCAGGGCGCGCCAGAGGTCCCGGCGCACCCGGCGCGCCCGGGCCTCCAGGCCGGCGAGGAGCGCGGCCCGGGACTCGCTCACGGGGTGTCGCCGTCCTTCCCCGGCAGCTCGATGCCCGCCAGGGTCGCGAACACCTTGACCACTGCCGAGTCGTCCTCCATGCCGTGGCCGTGGGCGGCGGCGGCGAGGTAGAGCTGGTGGGCCGACGCCGTGATCGGGAGCGGGAAGGTCATGCGCCGGGCCGAATCCAGCACGATGCCCAGATCCTTGACGAAGATGTTGACCGCGGACAGCGGCGTGTAGTCGCCGTCGAGGATGTGGGGCACCCGGTTCTGGAACATCCACGAACTGCCGGCGCTGTTGGAGATGACCTCGTAGAGCACCTTCGGATCGACGCCCGCCTTCATGCCCAGAGCCATGGCCTCGCAGGCGGCCGCGATGTGCACGCCCGCCAGCAGCTGGTTGATCATCTTGACCTTGGAACCGGGGCCCGGCGCGTCGCCGAGACGGTAGACCTTCGATGCGATGGCGTCCAGCACGGGTCCGGTCCGCTCGAAGGCTTCGGGCACGCCCGAGCCCATGATGGTCATCTCGCCCTTCGCCGCCCGTGCCGCGCCGCCGGAGACGGGCGCGTCGATCATGAGCAGGCCCCGCTCGGCCAGGCGCCGGCCCAGGTCGATGGCGTAATCCGGCGCCACGGTGCTCGAGGCCACCACCACCGATCCCGGCGCGAGGCGGTGTGCCGCCCCCTCGGGTCCGAAGAGCACCTGCTCGGTCTGTTCGGCATTGACCACCAGGACGATGGCGACGGGCACGGCGGCCCCGAGCTCGCCCGGCGTCGCCGCGGCGATTCCGCCTTCCCGCGCGAAGGCCGCCACCACCTCGGCGCGCACGTCGCAGGCGTGCACCTCGAAACCCTTCGCAAGCAGCGTGCGCGCCACGCCGAGTCCCATGGATCCCAGCCCGATCACTCCAACCCGTCCCGTCATTCCCGTTCCCTCCCTGGCCGGCGTCGCGAGGCGCCGTTCCTAGTCGTCCATCACCTCGTTGATCTCTTCCCGCAGATGCTCCAGGTCGATCTGGGTGATGCCCAGGTGCGACAGGCCCCGCTGGAACAGGGGGTCGCCCACCTCGTAATCCTTGTCGTCCACCAGCGCAGCCATCAGGTGCTCCGCCACGTGCACGGTCGCCATCAGCGACTTCGACAGATCGGGCACGAGGGTCTCCGGCATGTCGTAGACGTCGGGATCATGGTGGTAGCGTACGGCGGTTCCGAGATCGTCCGGCAACCCCCAGCTGCGGATGGTCAGCCAGCCGATCACCGGGTGCGTGCAGGGGAAGTACTCGGCTTCCGTGAGCACGAGGAGCTTCCCGCTGTCGCGCCCTCCGCGGACGGCTTCGTCATAGGCGGGAAACCGGGTTGCCATCAGCGGGATGCCGATGTCGTGGAAGAGCGCGTACAGGTAAGCCATGTCGCGCGGAATGCCGTAGTGCCGGTGGGCGATCAGGCCGGCCGCCAGCGCAAGCGCGGAAGTCTGGCGCCAGAACTGTTCCATGCGCGCCGACGAGCCGCCTTCGATGCTCTGTCGCAGCGCGGCGGCCACCACCACGCACACCACGTTGAGCGTGCCGATCCGGTCGATGGCGCGGCGCACGTTCGCGATCGGGGCGGATCCCCGGAACATGGGCGAGTTGGCCAGCTTCAGCGTGGCGGCCGTCATGGCGACGTCCGCCGAAATGGTCTTCGAGAGGCGGGCGATGTCGGGCATGTCCTTCTGGGCCTCCCGCATGGCGTCCACCACCACGGCAGGACACGGCGGAATGGTGATGGTCTTGAAGACCTTCTCGATGTCGTCGGGGGTAATCTCCCGGGGCGGCGTGGAGGGGAGGGTGTCCGGGGTCGATGCCTTTTTCATTTGCGTGCTGCCGTGCGTCCGCGGCGCCTGCCGCCGGAAGGGGCGGACGGTCGCGGCGCGTTCGTAACCTGTTATGTGGTGTGATCCTCATTCGCGCTTCCCGCCTTGCGCCATCCCCGATGCCACCGGGTGGATCCCGGAGCGGGGGAGCGCGTCGCGAATCCCTGTTTCGGAACACCCGACGATACCGCAAAAGTCTTCGTTCCGTCTCCTCTCGGAGCCGGCACCGCCCGCCGTGCGCCGAGCCGGCCGGGGGGCAGGGCCTTCAACCCGGACATTTCACCAGGCCGGCCCCGAGAGTGAGCGGGGCATCGGTGCCCGTGGGGACTGCCGTGAATCGGCCGTGGGTACGAACGGGTTTGCCGGCCTCCCCGGGCGCTGGCGCCTTGCGACCATCCCGCGCCCTGGTGAAACATCCGGGCTGGCCCGTCCCGAGTCGGATAATCTCGGGGATGTCCCGGCGGTCCGACGACCCCGGAACGACCGGGGCCACACCCGGCTTCCGTCCCTCCTGCCCTCACGCGGAGTTTCCCCGGATGAACCAGAAGCCCGCCGCGACCCCGACCCGCTACCGGAACACTTACCCCACCGGGTGGGTCCGGAATTCCTTCTGGCGCTGGCAGCTCGAGCGCTGGCGCAAGGGTCTGCCCCGGGTGCCTTCCGGTGGCTGGCGCTTCGACTCGGTCACACCCGACAGCGCCTGGTTGAAGGCCAACCGCACCGTGCCCGCCCTGACCTGGATCGGACACGCCACCTTCCTGCTCCAGGTCGACGGGCTCAACGTGCTCACCGATCCGCACCTGACGGCCCGGGCGTCGCCCCTGCGGTTCGCCGGTCCTGCACGCGTGATGCCTCCGGCGCTGGATTTCCACCACCTGCCCCACATCGACGCCGTGGTGCTGTCCCACAACCACTACGATCATCTGGACGAAGTGACGGTGCGTCGGCTGAATGGACAGGCCGGAGGGGCGCCGCGGTTCTTCGTGCCCCTGGGCCTGCGCCGCTGGTTCGAGTCCCGAGGCATGATGCGGGTGAGCGAACTCGGCTGGTGGGATTCCGAACGGTTCGCCGACCTCGCCCTCACCCTGACACCGGTTCAGCACTGGAGCGCCCGGTCGCTCCGGGACCGCAACGCGACCCTGTGGGGAGGCTGGCGGATCGATGGCCGGCAGGGGAGTTTCTTCTTTGCGGGCGATACCGGTTATTCCGAAGACTTCCGCGATATCCGGCGACGGCTCGGGCCCGTCGATGTGGCCCTGCTGCCCATCGGGGCCTATGAACCCCGCTGGTTCATGAGCGTGATGCACGTGAATCCGGAGGAGGCGGTGAGGATCCACCAGGATCTGGAGGCCGGGCACTCGGTGGCGATGCACTGGGGCACCTTCGTCCTCACCGACGAGCCCATGGACGAACCACCGCGCCGCCTCGCGCACGCCCTGCGGGAGGCCGGCATTGCGCACAGCCGCTTTCGCGTGCCGAGGCACGGCGAGACCTTGAATCTCGAGGATCTGCGCGCGCGCTGACTTACAATCGGCGCCCTTTCCCTTGCATCCTGGTTGCCATGAACGATCCCGTGTATTTCACCGACGAGCACCGCATGTTCCGCGACAGTCTGCGGCGTTTCGTCGAGGACGAGGTGGCGCCCCGCGCGACCACCTGGGAGGACGACGGCTGTGTCCCGAGGGACGTGCTCCGGCGAATGGGGGAACTCGGATTTCTGGGGATCCGCTACGGCGCGGAGTACGGGGGCTCGGAGCTCGACACGGTGTTCAGCGTGATCCTGGCTGAGGAACTGGGGCGGTCCAGTTTCGGCGGCTTTGCCATCACGGTCCTGGTCCACACCGACATGGCCTCGCCCCACCTGGTGAACGCGGGGCGGCCCGATCAGCTCGCGAAATGGCTCCCCGGCGTGATCCGCGGCGACATCATCACCGCGGTGGCGGTGACGGAGCCCGGCGCCGGCTCGGACGTGAAGGGCATCCGCACCCGGGCCGTCCGCGATGGCGACCACTACGTGCTGAACGGCACCAAGATGTACATCACCAACGGTGTCCACGCGAACCTCTACTTCGTTGCCGCGAAGACCGATCCAGAGGCGAAGGGCTCGCGCGGCATCTCCATCTTCGCCGTGGAAAAGGGCACGCCGGGGTTTTCGGTCGGCCGGGCGCTCGACAAGATGGGATGGCGCTCCTCCGACACGGCCGAGCTCGTCTTCGACGGTTGCCGCGTGCCGGTGGAGAACCTGCTGGGGGAGGAGAACCACGGCTTCTACGCGATCATGCGCAATTTCCAGACCGAGCGCGTCGTGCTCGGCGCGCAGGCCCTCGGCGAGGCCCAGAAGGCCCTCGAGATCACCACGGCCTGGGTGAAGGAGCGGCAGGCGTTCGGGGCACCCCTGTGGGAGAAGCAGGCGATCCGCCAGCGGCTGGCCATGCTTGCCTCCCGGGTGGAGGCAGGGCGGCATCTCGTGTACCACTGCGCCTGGCTGGACGCCCAGGGGCGGGACTGCGTGAAGGAGGTCTCGATGATCAAGGCCTACTGCGGGGAACTGGTCAACGAGGTGATGTACGACTGCCAGCAGTTCCATGGCGGCATGGGCTACATGCGCGAGAGCCCCATCGAGCGGATGGTCCGCGACGCCCGGGTCCAGACCATCGGGGGCGGTGCGACCGAGGTCATGCTGGAGGAAGTGGCCAAGCGCATGTGATGCGTGTGCCGGCCCCGCGGGTTTCCCCGGACCAGCCCTACCCGGCGGCCTTGGGCGTCGCCGCCTTGACCACCCGGACCTGCGTGCCGGCGGCGATGGCGTCCGACGGGTTCACCACCACCGCATCCGCCGGGTCGAGACCCGACAGCAGTTCGACCCGTGTGCCGAAGTCCCGCCCGATGGTCACGCTGCGCAGCGCGATCCGCCCGTCCTTTCCCACCACGGCCACCTGGGGGCCCTCGGCCCGGAAGAGCAGGGTGTTCACGGGCACCACCAGTGCGGTGCTGCCGGACGGCAGCTTCAGCCTGACCTGCGCGTAGGCGCCCGGAAGCAGTTCGCCGGCTGCGTTGTCCACGTCCACCTCCGCGAGGAGCGTGCGCGAGGAACGGTCGATGGACCGCGCGGTGCGCACCAGCCTGCCGGGGAACCTGCGGCCCGGGAATTCCGCCAGGCTGATCTCGGCCACCGTCCCCGGCACCGCCGCCCGCGCCGCCGCCTGGGGGATGTTGACCTGGACCCGCAGGCGGTCGGTGGCGGACAGGCGGAACAGCTCCCGCGCCGTGCCCGAGCCGGAGCCCGCGTCCACGAGGTCTCCGAGGTCCGCATTGCGCGCCGTGATGACGCCGGAGAAGGGCGCCACGACCTTTCGGAAGGACTGCAGCTTCTCGTATCGCGCCACATTCTGCTGCGCGGCGTCCATTGCGGAGCGGCGCGCCCGCATGGTGCTGAGCGCGGTCTCGGCATCCTGGGCGGTGACGGCGCCGGTCCTGACGAGTTCCTGCCAGCGGGAGGAAGTGCGCTGCGCCTGCTCGAACTGCACCCGCGCCGTCGCGAGATCCGCGCGGGCCTGCTGGAGCTGGGCGTCCACCTCGGGGATGTCGATCTCCGCGAGCAGATCCCCGGCCTTCACGGCGGTGCCGATCTCGGCGGTCCACCGCTTCAGGTAGCCGCTCGCCCGCGCGTGGATCGCGGTTTCCGCGTGGGGCTGGAGATTGCCCGGCAGCACCAGGTCCGCGCTGCCGTCGCCGCGTTCCGGTTGCAGCACCGCGACGGTGGGGACGGCGAGTTCGCGCGTTTCCCGGGCGAGGGCTTCCCGGGCGTTCTGCCGGGGCACGATGCCGAAGAGCCAGGCGGCGCCGAAGGCCGAGACGACGGCCACGAGGGCAATCCATCCGGCGGGACTGCGCCGCGGGCGGGCGGGGCGTCCGGGCGCCGGGAAGGTCGGGGTGTCGGGCGTGCTATCCATGACGGGGACGGGGTCCTTGGAGGGAGGGTCAGGCCGTGGTCGCCGCCGGGTGCGCAGTGCGCCGGCGCCGGCCGTGTACCGCGGCGAAGACTACGGGGACGAAGAAGAGGGTGGCCACGGTGGCGAAGGTCAGGCCGCCGATGACGGCGCGCCCCAGGGGGGCGTTCTGCTCGCCACCTTCGCCCACGCCCACTGCCATGGGAATCATGCCGATCACCATGGCGAGCGCGGTCATCACCACCGGACGGAAGCGGCTCGCTCCCGCGTCGATCGCGGCCGCGAGGGCGCTGGCCCCGTCCCGCAGGCGATCCCGGGCCGCGCTCACCACCAGAATGCTGTTGGCGGTCGCGATGCCGATGGCCATGATGGCGCCTGTCAGGGCCGGCACGCTGAGGGTGGTACCGGTCACGAAGAGCATCCAGACGATCCCCGCGAGCGCCGCAGGCAGCGCCGTGATGATGATGAGCGGATCCATCCACGACTGGAAGTTCACCACCATCAGGAGATAGACCAGCACGACGGCGAAGCCGAGGCCGAGCAGGAGCCCGCGGAACGACGACTGCATGGTCTCCATCTGCCCGCGCACGATCAGACGGGAACCCTTGGGGAGGTCCTTCTCCGCCCCCGCGACGAGGGCAGCCACCTCGTCGGCCACGCCGCCGAGATCCCGGCCCTGCACGCCGCCGTAGAGGTCCACCACGGGCTGCACGTTCCAGTGGCTGATGGCGGCGCGCTCCGTGTCCCGGCTGAAGGTGGCGAGGCTGCCGAGGATGTCGCTGCCGCCGGTGGCGGAGTGCCGCACGGGGATGCCCGCGAGGGCGTCCAGGGAGTCCATCCGGTACTGGGGGGCCTGGGTGATCACGTTGTAGGTGACGCGGTTCTTCGGGTTCAGGAAGAACGCGGGGCTGGTCTGGAAGCTGCCGCTCAGGGTGACGAGAAGGTTGCCGGCGATCTCGCGCTGGGACACGCCCGCCTGCTGGGCGCGGATCCGGTCGACCGTGACG
>JBAXBV010000017.1:0-66020 GCA_037141795.1 Betaproteobacteria bacterium | reverse complement strand
TAACCTGAAGGTTACCCTGCGCTGGCGCCAGCTCCGCGGGCGCCAAGACCGGTGCGATAGACCACTCTACGAACCCGCCGGACTCCTCGACACACTACCGGCGCCGGTCGTGGTTCGGACCGATCGGGCCGAGCGCGCTCCCGCACTCCCGTCCAGACCGCCCATCGCCGATGATACCTTGCCTCAGCGCCCGTCACCCTCATGGGACGTGATTGAAACTAAGTGGCACTTTGCGTACTCTTACCTCCCGTGGTCCACAACCTGGTAAGGAAACTCCATGCAACCCAATGTTCAAGTCCTGTCTGGCAGTCGCTCCCTTGGCGGAACCCAACAGAAGGTCTTGCGCAACACGTACCTTCTGCTCGCGCTCACGATGGTGCCCACCGTAATCGGGGCGCTCGTGGGATTGTCCACCACGGGTATCGTCCTTCAGCATCCCATCCTGTCCAGCCTCGTCGTCATGGGTGCGGTCATCGGCCTGCAGTTCGCCATCATCGCCAACCGCAACAGTGGCCTGGGCGTGGCGCTACTCCTCGGGATGACCTTCCTTCTGGGCTGGTGGTTGGGCCCCATGCTGAACTTCGCGCTGTCCCTGCGTAACGGTCCCCAGCTGGTGGGGCTGGCTGCTGCCGGGACCGGGGGCATTCTTCTCGCAATGAGCGCCATCGCCACAACCTCCAAGCGGGACTTCAGCTCGATGGGCAAGTTCCTGGTGGTCGGCATGGTGATCCTGCTGGTGGCGAGCCTCGCCAACATGTTCCTGCACCTGCCGGCCCTGTCGCTCACCATCTCGTGCCTCGCGATCGGCGTGTTCTCGCTGTTTCTGCTCCACGATGTCAGCCGGATCGTGAACGGCGGCGAGACGAACTACATCGTGGCGGCGACGGGGGTGTACATGAGCCTGTACAACATCTTCGTGAACCTGCTGAGCCTGCTCATGTCCTTCGCCGGGGATCGTGACTGATCGCTGTCGGCAAAGCGGTCGAAAAGCGGCCTCCGGGCCGCTTTTTCATTGGGGGGCGCGATCGAACAGGGCAATCGACTCCACGTGCGCGGTGTGGGGGAACATGTTGACCACGCCGGCCCCCGACAGGCGGTAGCCCAGGACATGGACGAGGATGCCAGCATCGCGCGCGAGCGTGGCGGGGTTGCAGGAGACGTAGACAATTCGGAGCGGGCATTGGCCTTCCAGGGCCTTCACCAGGTCCAGGGCGCCGTCCCGCGGCGGATCGATGAGCATCCTGTCGAACCGCCCCAACCGGGCAAGGCCTGCGGCATCGACGCTGAATAGGTTCTGGGCGAGGAAGCTCGCACGATCGGAAAGTCCATTCAGGGCTGCGTTGCTCGCAGCCCGTGCTATCAGGGCCGCGCTTCCCTCCACACCCAGAACGGTCGCGCCGAGACGGGCGATGGGAAGAGAGAAATTGCCGAGCCCGCAGAACATGTCGGCGATATGTTCCCCTGGGCGAGGGTCCAGCAGTGCCATGGCACGGCGCACGAGCACGCGATTGACCTGATGGTTGACCTGGGTGAACTCGGTCGGCGAGAAGCGTAGCCGCAGGTCGAACTCCGGCAGCGAGTAGTCGAGTTCAGGCCAGGGATCCGGGTGGAACGGCACGACCGTTTCCGGCCCCTTGGGTTGAAGCGCGAGTGCGACCCTGTGCCTGGCCGCGAACTGTCGCAGCGCGACCGTGTCAGCCGCAGACAACGGGTCGAGCAGGCGTAGCACGAGGACATCGACGCCGTCGCCGATGGCGAGTTCGATCTGTGGCAACCGGTCGCGCACGCTGAGGGAACCGATGAGTTCCCGCAAGGGCACGAGAAGGTCCGAGATGCGCTGCGGCAACACGCGGCACTCGGACATGTCCGCGACAAAACTGCTGCGCCTTTCGTGGAAGCCGACGAGCACACCGCCTTTCTTGACAACGTTGCGCACCGACAGGCGGGCACGATAGCGATACTCCCAGGCCGGGCCGTGTATGGCGGGGAAGATCACATCGGGCCTGACCCCGCCGATGCGCGCCAGGCAATCCTCCAGCACCCGCTGCTTGGCGGCCACCTGAGCCTGAGGGTTGAGATGCTGGAGGGAGCAGCCCCCGCACACGCCGAAGTGGGCACACGCAGGAACGACCCGTTGGCTGCTGGCGGCGCGAATGGCTTCGGCCACAGCGACTTCGTGGGACGCCTTGGCCCGCAGCGTGCGCGGTCGCGCCTCCTCTCCCGGCAGGGCTCCTTCCACGAACACCACCTTGCCGTCGCGATGCCCCACGCCCTTGCCCTCGTGGTCCAGGGATTCGATGACGATCCAGCCGTCCTCCGGCGGGGTCATGACGGAGTCCAGGCGGCGAGGAACTCTGCCCACTGAGCACCCGGGAGCTTCTCGAGAGCCCCCCTCACGACAGCGCACTCGCGCTCGTGGGCAGCCCGGTCGAGCACGCCCCGCATGAGCTGGAATCGCAGGAAGACGAGATAGGTGTTGACGACATCGGTCTCGCAGTAATCGCGGATGGCACCGATCTCGCCCGCCTGGAACGCGGACCAGACCTTCCCTCCCGCCATGCCGAGCTTTCCGGGGAGCCCGAGAAGTTGCGCGAGGTCATCGAGGGGCGCGCTTGCACGGGGCTGGTACAGGGCCAGGAGATCCATCAGATCCGTGTGCCGCATGTGGTAGCGACTGATGTAGTTGTTCCACTTGAAATCCCGGTCACTGTCACCGAGGTCCCAATACCTCGGCGCAACGACGCCGTGCACCAGTCCTCGGTAGTGCAGCACCGGCAGGTCGAAACCGCCCCCATTCCAGGAAACGAGTTGCGGCGTGTAGCGCTCGATGCCGTCGAAGAACCGCTGGATCAGTTGCCCCTCCGGTTCACCCGGATCACCGAGGGACCAGACGCGGAAGGTGTCGCGGTCCCGCAAGGCACACGAGATTGCTACGACCCGGTGCAGGTGCAAGGGGAGGAAATCCGAACCGGTCTGCTCGCGGCGAGCCTGGAAGGCTGCCTCCGCGACCTCCCCATCCGACAGGGTCGCATCGAAGCCCCGGAGGCGGCGCAACCCCGGGACATCGGGAATGGTTTCGATATCGAAGACGAGGACTGGGATCACGGTGGGAGTGGACTGTGGAGTGCATGCGGATTCTACCCGCGGCACGGGGCTTGCATGCTGCTGGGTTCTCGAACCATCGGCGACAGCATTCCCGAGCGGACGGTGAAATGCGCGCCACTGGGCGCCATCCGGATGACTCGATCCGGACACGGTGCTAGCATCCTTCGCGTCCAGCGCCGTCCCTGGACACGAGTCACGGGGAGATTCACACCAATGAAAATCGAGGTCATCGGGCGGCCGGCGCCCGATCCCAACGCGCCCGCGTGGGTGCGCCACGACACCCTCAAGGCATGGGTGGCGCAGGTAGCCGCCCTAACGCGGCCCGACGACATCGTCTGGTGCGACGGCAGCCAGGCAGAGTCCGACCGGCTTTGCGATGCGCTGGTGGCCGGAGGCACCTTTCTCAGGCTGGACCCCGAAAGACGCCCTGGCAGCTTCCTCGCCCGATCGGATCCCGGCGATGTGGCGCGGGTCGAGGACCGGACCTTCATCTGCTCGACCCACCGGCACGATGCCGGGCCCACCAACAACTGGGTCGCACCCGACGAGATGAAGGCGCGTCTCGGCAGCCTGTTCGATGGCTGCATGCGAGGCCGCACCCTGTACGTGGTTCCCTTCAGCATGGGGCCGGTGGGCTCACCCCTGGCGCAGATCGGCGTGGAAATCACCGACTCCGCCTATGTGGTGGTCAACATGCGCATGATGACCCGCATGGGTCGTGCCGCTGCCGAAGCGCTGGGCGAGCGCGGCGCCTTCGTACCCTGCCTGCACTCGGTAGGCATGCCCCTCGCACCCGGGGAACCCGATGTGCCCTGGCCCTGCAATCAGGACCACAAGTACATCGTGCACTTCCCGGAGGAAAACGCCATCTGGTCCTTTGGAAGCGGCTATGGCGGCAATGCGCTCCTGGGCAAGAAATGCTTCGCCCTGCGGATCGCCTCCAGCATGGGGCGCGAACAGGGGTGGCTCGCCGAGCACATGCTGATCCTCGGTGTGCAATCCCCCGAAGGCAGCAAGTCCTACGTGGCAGCGGCCTTTCCCAGCGCGTGCGGCAAGACCAATTTCGCGATGCTCATCCCGCCGACGGCCCTGGACGGCTGGAAGGTAACCACCATCGGGGATGACATCGCGTGGATCAAGCCCGGCCGGGACGGGCGCCTCTACGCCATCAACCCCGAATACGGGTTCTTCGGCGTGGCGCCCGGAACATCGCGCCAGTCGAACCCCAATGCCATGGATACCCTTCGTGCTAACTGCGTGTTCACGAACGTGGCGCTGACCGATGATGGCGATGTCTGGTGGGAGGGCATGACCGATGCCCCCCCCGCTCACCTGATCGATTGGCAGGGCGAGGACTGGACGCCGGATTGTGGTCGCAAGGCCGCCCATCCCAACGCCCGGTTCACGGTGCCAGCAAGCCAGTGCCCCTCCATCGATCCGGACTGGGAGAACCCGGAGGGCGTTCCCCTCTCGGCGTTCATTTTCGGGGGGCGTCGCAGCACGACGATGCCGCTGGTAGTGGAGAGCTTCAACTGGACGGACGGGGTGTACCTGGCGGCCACCATGGGCTCGGAGACCACGGCCGCTGCGGCCCACAAGGTGGGCGAGGTACGCCGTGATCCCTTTGCCATGCTGCCCTTCTGTGGCTACCACATCGGGGACTACTTCGACCACTGGCTGGAAACCGGTTACCTTACGCCGCACCCGCCGCGCATCTTCTGCGTGAACTGGTTCCGCAAGAATGCAGACGGCAAGTTCCTGTGGCCAGGCTACGGCGAGAACATGCGGGTCCTCAAGTGGATCGTCGAGCGCTGCGAAGGGCGGGCGCCGGCGCAGGAGAGCCCCATCGGCTGGATGCCGGGGCAGGGTGACCTGGTGTGGGACGGTCTCCCCGACAGCACCCGGAGTGCATTCCAGACCGCCATGACTCTGGACCGGGATGACTGGATGCGGGAACTGCTGCTCCACGAGGAACTCTTCGTGAAGCTCTACGATCGCCTGCCGAAGGAGTTCGTCCTGAAGCGGGAGTTGCTGCTGGCCGCCCTCTGGCGCGCCCCGGAGGTGTGGGCCCCACCCGTGGCGTGAACGAGGCAGGACCCGCCCGCTACCCGAACACGCCCGTCGACAGGTAACGGTCGCCCCGGTCGCAGATGATGGTCACGATGACGGCGTCGGTGACCTGCCGGGACAATTCCAGAGCCGCCCAGGCGGCACCGCCCGCCGATACGCCGCAGAAGATGCCTTCCTCGCGGGCGAGCCGCCGAGCGGTTTCCTCGGCGTCGTCCTGGCTGACTTCCATCACCCGGTTGACAAGCGTCCGGTCGAAGATCTTCGGCAGATATGCCTCGGGCCATTTGCGGATGCCCGGGATGCGCGAGCCGTCGGTGGGCTGGCACCCGATGACCTGGACCGATGGCGCGACTTCCCTGAAGTATCGCGCGCAACCCATGATCGTGCCGGTCGTCCCCATGCTGCTCACGAAGTGGGTGATGCGTCCGCCGGTGTCACGCCAGATCTCCGGCCCTGTCCCGCGGTAATGCGCCAGGGGATTGTCGGGGTTGGCGAACTGGTCGAGCATGCGGCCCTCTCCCCGGCTCTGCATCTCCAGGGCAATATCCCGCGCGGTCTCCATGCCTCCCTGTTTCGGCGTGAGAACGAATGCAGCCCCGAAGGCGGCCATGGTCTGGCGACGCTCCACCGAGAGATCCTCGGGCATGACCAGCACCATGCGGTAGCCACGCATTGCAGCCACCATGGCCAGGGCAATGCCCGTGTTGCCGCTGGTAGGTTCGATCAGGGTGTCACCGGGCCGGATTTCACCGCGGGCTTCCGCCCCCAGGATCATCGACAGCGCCGGCCGGTCCTTCACAGAACCGGCGGGATTGTTGCCTTCAAGCTTGCCAAGCACGACATTGCCCGTCCTGCCCGGCAGGCGCTTCAAGCGGACCAGTGGCGTATTGCCGACGAAGTCGTCGAGAACGGGATAGGTCATGGTTGCTGCTCCAGGAGCCAGTTCACGTACCGGGCCACCCCCTCCTCCACCGACAGGAACGGCGCGTCGTAACCGGCAGCCCGCAGCTTCGAGAGGTCTGCCTGCGTGTAGCTCTGGTACTTGTCCTTCAGGCCTTCGTGGAAGGGGATGTACTCGATCAGGCCCTGCGCGCGCATCTGGTCCAGCGACAGCGGCGCAAGACCCGATTGGTGACGCAGAGCGTTCACCGTGGCGCAGGCGACGTCGTTGAACGGCTGCGACCGGCCCGTGCCAAGGTTGAAGATGCCGCGGACCCCGGGGTTGTCCAGCAACCAGAGGTTGACCCTGACAATGTCCTCGACCGACACGAAATCACGGCGCTGCTCTCCCGGGCCGTAGCCACCGCTGCCCTCGAACAACTTCACCTTGCCCTCTTCCCGGAAGCGGTTGAAGCTGTGGAATGCCACCGAGGCCATGCGCCCCTTGTGCGCCTCCCGCGGACCATAAACGTTGAAGTACCGGAGCCCTGCCACCTGCCCGGTCAGCGTGTCCCAGCGCCGGCGGACAACCTGGTCGAACAGGAACTTGGAATATCCGTAGACATTCAGCGGGCGCTCGCAGGCCCGGTCCTCCCGGAACTCCGGGCCGGCCCCGTACACGGCAGCAGACGACGCATAGATGAAGCGGGCTCCCTCCGCCTGGCACCAGTCGAGCAGCGTGAGCGCGTAGCGATAGTTGTTCTCCATCATGTACCGGCCGTCCGGCCCCATCGTGTCCGAGCAGGCGCCGTTGTGAAACACGACGTCGATCTCGCCGTCGAAGTCGCCTCCCACCAAAGCATCCAGGAATGTTTCCTTGTCCCAGTAGTCCGCAATGTCGCAGTCGGTCAGGTTGCTGAACTTGTTCGCCCGGGTAAGGTTGTCCACGGCGAGGATGTCCCGCAGGCCGAGGTCGTTGAGGCCCTTCACCAGGTTGGCTCCGATGAAGCCGGCCGCGCCGGTCACCAGGATCATGTCGTTCTCCTGCAGGTTGCGTTGAAGGCTCCGGGCCGGCGGTGGAACCCGCTGCGGCTCGTGCCCCGGGATTCTGGCACTAGGCCCTGTCGGCGGCGAGGGCGGCGAGAAGCTCGGCGGGGGTGGCCACGGCCGTCCCGAGCTTGCCGACCACGATGCCCGCCGCGATGTTCGCCCACCGGACGGCATCCTCGAAGGCTTGCCCCGCGGCGAGCATCACGCCCAGGGTGGCAATCACCGTGTCGCCCGCGCCGCTCACATCGTAGACCTCCTGGGCCACCGTGGGTACGTGCAGGGCTCCCGTGTCGCGGTACAGCGTCATGCCTTCCTCGCTGCGCGTGACAAGCAGGCCATCGAGGACGAGATCGCGCCGCAATCGCTGCGCCTTGTCCTCGAGTTCGGCCTCGCCCTTCCAGCCGCCGGCGACCTGGCGGAACTCCGCCCGGTTCGGCGTGAGCAGGGTCGCCCCCCGGTAACGCGCGTAATCGTCGCCCTTCGGGTCCACGAGCACCGGTCGCGCAGCCCGCCGTGCGAGCTCGATCATGCGGGCCACGTGCTGAAGTCCGCCCTTGCCGTAGTCGGACAGGATGACCACGTCCGCGTCCGGAAGGCATCGTTCGAAGTCCGCCAGTTTCGACTGCAGGACCTCGTGCCCGGGCGCCTTCTCGAAATCTATGCGCAGCAACTGCTGCTGCCTGCCGATGACGCGCAACTTGACCGTGGTCTCGAGCGCCGCGTCGCAGTGCAGCCCGGATCGGATGCCGTCGGCCGCCAGCAAAGCCTCCATGCGCCGGCCTGCATCGTCGTCACCCACTACAGACAACAGCATCACCTGCGCCCCCAGTGCGGCGGCGCCCCGGGCCACGTTGGCAGCGCCGCCAAGCCGCTCCTCCGAGCGGTTCACTTTCACCACCGGTACCGGCGCTTCCGGCGAGATGCGACTGACATCCCCGAACCAGTAACGGTCGAGCATGACGTCACCGACCACCAGGACGCGCGCGCCGCGCGTGGCGGCGAGGACCCCGGCTGCGGAAACCGGGTCAGGGCCGGCCGATCGCATGGTACTCGAGCCCCCTGCCCCGTACGATCGCGGGGTCGTACATGTTGCGTCCATCGAAGATGACCGGGTGCCGGAGCGCGTTTCGGATGCCATCGAAATCCGGACTGCGGAATTCCTTCCATTCGGTCACGATGAGCAGTGCGTCGGCTCCCTCCAGGGCGGCCATCGGCGAGTCGGCGTAGGCAAGCCCCGGCAGGTCCCCGAAGACATGCTGCGCCTCCTCTTGCGCGACCGGATCGTAGGCCACCACGCTGGCGCCGCGCTCGAGCAACCCCTTCAAGATGATCCGGCTGGGCGCCTCCCGCATGTCGTCAGTGTTCGGCTTGAAGGCGAGGCCCCAGAGCGCGAAGCGCATTCCGGACAGGTCGTCGCCGAACCGCGCACCGGTCTTTTCCAGCAGGCGGGACTTCTGCACTTCGTTCACCCGCTCTACAGCGCCGAGAATCTCCAGATCCATGCCGGACTCCTGGGCGGTGCGCTGCAGCGCCTGGACATCCTTGGGGAAGCAGGACCCGCCATAACCGGTGCCCGCATAGAGAAAGTGATAGCCGATTCTCGGGTCCGAACCGATCCCTCGCCGAACGAGTTCGATGTCCGCACCGAGCTTCTCGGCGAGATTGGCGAGTTCGTTCATGAAGGAAATGCGCGTGGCGAGCATGGCATTCGCCGCGTACTTCGTCAGTTCCGCGGAGCGCACGTCCATGACGATCATGCGTTCGTGGTTGCGCTGGAAGGGCTGATAGACCTGGCGCATGACGGCAGTGGCGCGTTCGTCGTCCGACCCGATGACGATGCGGTCGGGCTTCAGGAAATCGTCCACGGCGGCACCCTCCTTCAGGAACTCCGGGTTGGACACCACCGCGAAGTACGGAGCGGAACCGCGGGTCGCAAGCTCGGCCGCGACCGCTTCACGCACCTTGTCAGCCGTGCCCACGGGCACGGTGGACTTGTCCACGATGACGCAGTCGTGGTCCAGATGGCGCCCGATGTTGCGGGCGGCCGCGAGGACGTGGGACAGGTCCGCGGACCCGTCCTCGCCGGGCGGCGTGCCGACGGCTATGAACTGCACCTCGCCGTGGCGAACGCTCTCCGCCACGTCCGTGGTGAAACGTATCCGCCCCGCGGCGCTGTTGCGTCGGATGAGGCCCTCGAGACCCGGTTCGTAGATCGGCACGATCCCCTGGCGCAGCTTCTCGATCTTGGCGCGATCCACATCGAGGCACAGCACGTCATTGCCCATGTCGGCCAGGCACGCGCCCGAGACCAGACCCACATAACCGCTTCCTACCACAGTGATTCGCATGAACTCCCCTAGACCGGCTCACCCGCGACCAACCCGGCCGGCACCGGTTGAAAGACCTGCCGTCCCGGGCGCGGTCCCGCTACCGTGCCCGTTTCCGGTTGCACAGGCATGACAATGCCTGCCCCGATGCCCGGCAGGCGGATCACCCGAGCGCCTCGCGCACCTCGGCGCGAATCGCCTGCAGTGCCGCCACCGGATCCGGCGCGCGGGTGATGGGACGACCGATCACCAGGTAGCTCGCACCGTTGCGAATCGCGGACCCCGGAGCGGCCACCCGCGACTGGTCGTCCAGCGCCGCATCGGCTGGCCGGATGCCCGGGGTGACCAGATCGAAACCAGGGCCGAAGGCACTGCGCATGGCCCCGGCCTCCCGAGCTGAACAGACCACGCCGTCGAGCCCGGCATCCCGGGTGAGCGCGGCAAGCCTGACCGCGAGGGATCCGGCCGTTTCGCCGACGAAGCCGAGTTCCGCCAGGTCCCCATCGTCATGGCTCGTCAGCACCGTCACGGCGATCAGTCGGGGCGGACGCGCAAAACCATCGAGCGCCTCGCGGGCCGCGCGCATCATCCGCCCCCCTCCAAGGGCATGGACGTTGACCATCCAGACCCCGAGGCGGGCGGCGGCGGAGCAGGCCTGCGCCACCGTGTTCGGAATATCGTGAAATTTCAGGTCCAGAAAAACCTCGAAACCGAGGTCGTGCAGTCGCCGGATCAGGTCCGGCCCCGCGGACACGAAGAGTTCCTTGCCCACCTTCAACCGGCAGGCGCCGGGGGGAAGCCTCCGCGCCAGCCCGACCGCCTCGTCTGCGGAGGGGAAATCCAGCGCCACGATCACGCGGCTTCCGTCCGCCTGCACGGTCATGCCGCCAGCTCCCGTTCCTCCGCCCTCCGGGGCGGATAGGTTTCCCACCCGTGGCAAGCCGGGCAGTGCCAGTAGAACTGCCGGGCCCGGAAACCGCAGCTGTCACAGCGGTAGAGGGACAGATTGCGCGCGTGCTGCTGAATCAGGGACCGGATGAGTTCCAGATCGCCCCGGCGGTCGGCCGGCGCCTCGGCAATCTGCATCTCGAGCAACCGGTTCAGGCCGATCAGCGTGGGATTGCGCCTGAGTTCGTCGCGGAGCAACTCGTAGGCGGCCTTCGAGCCCCTCGCGTCAAGGACTCCCTGGTGCAGCGCGTTCAGCAGATCGAGGGATGGATAGCTCACGAGGTACCCAGCGAGCAGTTGAAGCCCCTGATCCTCGCGGTCGAGCTTCCGGTAAGCCCCGAGAAACCGGTCGGGCAGCAGGGCAAGGTAGGCAGGGTTCTGCCCCTCGACACGCTTCCAGGCTTCGATGGCGGCCTCCGCATGACCGGCTACCAGATCGATGTCACCCATGATGATGCTGGCCCGGGCACACTTCCGGTTTACGCCCAGCGCGTCCTCCAGGTACCCGCGCGCGGCGTCGAGCCTCTGGTGCACGAGTTCCCCCGCGGCGAGTTCGCAGTAGAAGTTGGCGATCGCCCGGGCACTCGACTGCCCGGTGACGGCATCCATCTGGCGGGAGATCTCGATGGCCTTGAGCCACTCCTTTTCCTGTTCGTAGATGTCGAGCAGACTCTTCAGTCCCTGCTGCTCGAGTGCCGTGCCCCGCAGCTTCTGGAAGAGTTCCTCGGCGCGGTCGAGCAGACCGGCGCGAAAATAGTCCTGGGCCAGTTCGCTGAGGGCATTGAGCCGCTGCTCGGCCACGAGGTCTTCCCGGTCAAGGATATTCTGGTGCATGCGGATGGCCCGTTCGAGCTCACCACGGCGCCGGAACAGGTTGCCAAGTGCGAAATGCAGCTCCACGGTCTCGGGTTCCACCTTGACCACCTCGATGAAAGCCTCGATCGCCTTGTCGGGTTGCTCGTTGAGAAGGAAATTGAGCCCCTTGAAGTAGGAGTGGGGCAGGCGCCGGGATTCGGACACCAGCTGCTTGATGTCGATGCGGGCAGCCAGCCACCCGAGCATGAAGAACAGCGGCAGCGCGAGGAGCCACCAGGCGTCGAATTCCATCAGCGAAGCTCCTCTCCGGCAGGGATCCCGACCTGCCGGCGCAATCGGCCGAGCTCCCGGCGCTGGCGCAGCAGCACCCCCGAAACGGCGAGGATACCCGTCGCCGCCCCGAGCGCGAACAGGAGGAGGAGCACAACCACGAGCGGTGCCTGCCAGACCACCCCGAAGTAATAACGGACCGTCACCAGGGCGGTGTTCTTGATGGCGAACCCCAGAAGCGCGGCGAAGAGCAGCACCTTCAGGATCAACCCCGCCAGACGGATCACCTGACCGAACCCCTCCTGTCCGACATCGCCACGGCCTTCAGGAAGGCGCGCCACCGGTGGAGACCTGGCGGACGCGGACCACCGCTTCCGTGCCCAGGTCCTGGGTGCGTTCCGTCTCGCCCGAGGACGGGTGACCATCGATGTCGACCCGTTCCCGGAGTTCCTTGCCAGCCTTGAAATGCGGGACGTACTTTGCCGGAACCTGCACCTTTTCGCCGGACTTGGGGTTCCTGCCCACGCGGGGAGGACGGTAGTTGAGACCAAAGCTGCCGAAACCGCGGATTTCGATTCTCTCTCCCTGCGAAAGGCTCTTCGCCATCGCATCGAGGATCATCTTCACCGCGAACTCGGCATCTGCAGCCCCCAACTGGGGAAAATGCCCCGCAAGCTTGGCGATCAGTTCCGACTTGGTCATCCCGCTCCCCTCTTACTGGGCGTTCTTGTTGTCCAGTTTCGCCTTCAGGAGGGCGCCGAGGTTCGTGGTCCCGGCATTGTTGGGGCTTTCGGAGGCGACGCGCTGGATGGCCTCGGTTTCCTCCGCCGCGTCCTTCGCCTTGATGGACAGGTTGATCGTCCGGTTCTTGCGGTCGATGTTGATGATCATCGCATTGACCCGGTCGCCTTCCTTGAGATGGGTGCGGATGTCCTCGACCCGGTCGCGGGCAACCTCGGATGCCCGAAGGTATCCCTCGACTTCGCCGTCGAGAGTCACCACGGCACCCTTCGGGTCGATCGACTTCACCACGCCGTCCACCAGGGAATTCTTGTCGTGGCTGGCGACGTAGTTGTTGAAGGGGTCGCCCTCCAGCTGCTTGATGCCCAGCGAGATGCGCTCCCGCTCCACGTCGATGCCCAGGACCACCGCGTCGAGCTCCTCGCCCTTGCGGTAGTTGCGCACCGCCTCCTCCCCTGCCACGTGCCAGGAGAGATCCGACAGGTGCACGAGGCCGTCGATGCCGCCGGCCAGCCCGATGAACACGCCGAAGTCGGTGATCGACTTGATCTGACCGCGGACCTTGTCCCCCTTCTTGAAGCTGGAGGCGAATTCCTCCCAGGGATTTGCCATGCACTGCTTCATGCCCAGGGAGATGCGACGGCGATCCTCGTCGATCTCGAGGATCATGACCTCCACCTCGTCGCCCAGCTGAACCACCTTCGACGGGTGCACATTCTTGTTGGTCCAGTCCATCTCCGACACGTGGACCAGCCCTTCGATACCGGACTCGATCTCCACGAACGCGCCGTAGTCGGTGAGGTTGGTGACCTTGCCGAACAGGCGCGTCCCCGTCGGATAACGACGACCGAGACCGACCCACGGATCCTCGCCCAGCTGCTTGAGGCCCAGGGAAACACGGTTCTTCTCCTGGTCGAACTTGAGCACCTTGGCCTCGACCTCGTCACCCACGGCCAGTACCTCGGAGGGGTGCTTGACCCGACGCCACGCCAGATCGGTGATGTGCAGCAGGCCGTCGATGCCACCCAGATCGACGAACGCACCGTAATCGGTGATGTTCTTGACGACGCCCTTCACCACGGCGCCTTCCTGCAGCGTCTCGAGCAGCTTCTGGCGTTCTTCGCCCTGGCTCGCCTCCACCACGGCGCGCCGCGACACGACCACGTTGTTGCGCTTGCGATCGAGCTTGATCACCTTGAACTCGAGCTGCTTGCCCTCGTAGGGTGACGTGTCCTTGACCGGACGGGTATCCACGAGCGATCCGGGCAGGAACGCACGGATGCCGTTGATCATGACGGTCAGGCCACCCTTCACCTTGCCGGTGATCAGCCCCTGCACGAGCGTACCCTCTTCAAGAGCCTGCTCAAGCTGGGTCCACGCCGCCAGACGCTTCGCCTTGTCGCGGGACAGCCGGGTCTCCCCGTAGCCGTCCTCCAGGGCCTCGATGGCCACCGAAACGAAATCACCCGGCTTGGCCTCGACTTCGCCGCGGTCGTTGCGGAACTCTTCGACGGGAATGTAGCTTTCGGACTTGAGTCCGGCGTTGACGACGACGTGATTGGCGTCCACCCGCACGACTTCGGCGGTGATCACTTCGCCGGCACGCATTTCCTGGCGTGTGAGGCTTTCCTCGAAGAGGGCAGCGAAGTTCTCGACGGCGGCGACGGCGGATTGGGTTGAAGTAGTCATGAGTTGGCTGGTTGGAGGGTCTGAGGGCGAGCGAGCATTCGCCGGATGGTTGAAAAAAACCGTCCGCTGCCGCGGCCACCCCGGTAGGGACTGGCATCGACCGGCACCGATCGGTCACGAAAGTTTCTTCAGGGGTGGCGGTCCCGATACCAGTCCACAATGCGGTCCCGGGCGGCCTCAGGGGTAAGCCCGGTCGTATCCAGAACCTCCGCGCCCGGCGCCTGCCCCAGAGGGGCTACCGACCGTCCGCGATCGCGCGCATCGCGCGCCGCCATCTCGTGAAAAAGGTCCGGGAGACTAGCATCCATTCCTTTTTCTATCAACTGTTTATGACGTCGCCCCGCGCGCGCCTCGACGCTCGCCGTCAGGAAGACCTTGAGCTCCGCCTGCGGAAACACGACGCTGGCCATGTCCCTCCCCTCTGCAACCAGACCCGGCGTTCCCTCGAATGCCCGTTGCCGCCAGAGCAGTGCCTCGCGGAGCGAAGAAAGCACGGCAATCGTGGACGCGGCGGCCGAGACTTCCTCGGTCCGGATCGCCTCGGTGACATCCTCGCTCTCGAGCAGGACGCGGTCTCCGGCGAACTCGATCCGAAGGTTCGCCGCGATCGCCGCGACGGCGGATTCGTCGTCAAGCGCGACCCGCGCCCGGAGAACCGCGAGCGCCGCCAGCCGGTAGAGGGCGCCACTGTCCAGATAGCGGAACCCGAGAGCCTGCGCCACCATCCAGGCCACCGTGCCCTTGCCGGACGCTGCAGGCCCGTCGATGGCGATGATGGGTATGGGTCGCGGCTGCGTGACCTCGGCGAGGCGATCGAAGAAGTCCGGGAACGTCTTGGCAACGCATCCCGGATCGAGAATGCGCATGGGTACGCCGCCGAACGTCGCAAGGGCGAGGCACATGGCCATCCGGTGATCGTCGTAGGTGTGGATTTCGGCCGCCTGGAACCGGGCGGGCGCGGACACCACGAGGAAGTCGGCCCCCTCCTCCACCACGGCACCGACTTTCCGGAGTTCCGCGGCCATTGCGGCCAGACGGTCGGTCTCCTTGACACGCCAGCTGGCCACGTTGCGGAGCCGGCACGGCCCGTCGGCGAAGAGCGCCGCGACAGCCAGCGTCATGGCCGCATCGGGGATGTGATTCAGGTCGAGGTCGAACGCGCGCAGGCGCCGCCCCTGCGGAGCACCAGCTTCGATCCAGTTTTCGCCCCAGGTGATGGAGGCCCCTGCGGCCTCGAGGGCGTCCGCGAAGCGCACATCCCCCTGGATGCTCCCGCGGCCAACCCCCTCGACGCGCACGGGCCCGCCGCCGATGGCGCCTGCCGCGAGGAAGTACGAGGCTCCCGATGCATCGCCTTCCACGTGGACGACGCCCGGACTCCGGTAGGTCTGTCCCGCGCGCAGACGGAACGCCCGCCAGCCATCGCGCTCCACGGAGACGCCGAAGCGCTCCATCAGATTGAGGGTGATGTCGATGTAGGGTTTGGAGATCAGTTCCCCTTCGACCTCGATGTCGACTGCCTGCCCGAGCAGCGGCAGGGCCATGAGGAGTGCCGTCAGGAACTGGCTCGAGACATCGCCCCGTACCCGCACGGGTCCCCGGACCACCGATGTGCCCCCCGCGACCCGCAGGGGTGGATATCCCTCGGTCCCCAGGTAGTCGACCTGCGCGCCGAGGGCCCGCAGCGCGGCCACCAGATCGCCGATCGGGCGCTCGTGCATCCTCGCCACGCCGGAGAGGCGATAGGTTCCGCCAGACAGGGCCAGCACCGCCGTGAGGGGGCGAAACGCCGTGCCCGCATTGCCGAGGAAGAGATCGGCCTCACGGGTGGGGAATCGCCCCCCGCAGCCCTGTACCGAGACCGCGCCCCGCGAGGCGTCTCCGGATATGCCGACCCCCAGGGCACCGAGGGCCTCCAGCATCCGCCGCGTGTCGTCGGAATCGAGCAGATCGCGGATGCGTGTCTCACCCTCGGCCAGCGCCGCGAGCAGGAGTGTGCGGTTGGAGATGCTCTTGGACCCAGGAAGCCGCACGGTGCCGGCCGCCGCCGCCAGGGCGGGCAGGTCGAGCCAGGGTGGAAAGGTCCGGGCGGTCACTGGCCACGCTCCAGACTCTGGATCCAGGCGTTTCGGGCCCGCCTGGCGCGGTCGAACAGCGCTTCCAGACCCACGCCGTCACCCCGGTCCACAAGTTCCCGCAACGTGCCCAGCGAGGTTGCGAACGAATCCAGTTCCCTCAGGAGCGCATCGCGGTTGGCGAGGCAGATGTCGCGCCACATTTCGGGCGAACTCGACGCGATGCGCGTGAAATCCCGGAATCCGCCCGCCGCATAGCCGAACAGTTCTCCCGCGTCGGCGCGGGCCGCAATCATGTCCACCAGCGCAAAGGCCATTGCATGGGGCAGATGGCTGACCGCCGCAAACACGGCATCGTGCGTATCCGGCGTCAGCACGGACAAGCGGGCACCGCACGCTGCCCAGAGTCCAGAGACGCCCTCGACGGCATCGGCATCGGTATCGGGCAGCGGCGTCAGCACCACGTTGCGTCCCGCGTAGAGGTCGGCCCGCGCCGCCTCCACCCCCGACTGCTCGGCCCCGGCAATCGGGTGGGCTGGTACGAATCGGGAGAATCGCGGTCCCAGTGCAAGCCTCGCGGCGGCAACCACGTCCTGCTTGGTGCTGCCCCCGTCGGTGAGGATGGCGTCCGGACGCAGGGCGTCACGGGCTTCGGACAATACCCGGGGAAATTGTCCGACCGGGACGGCGACGAGCACCGCATCCGCGTCGCGGACCCCACTGGCAGTATCCGTGGCGATTTCGTCGATGACCCCCAGTTCGAGGGCGCGCTGGATATTGGCACCGCCGCGCCCGATGCCCACGATGTGCTGCACGCACCCCGCCCGCTTCCAGGCGAGCGCGCATGAGCCGCCGATCAGCCCGACGCCAGCGATCGCCACCCGGCGCAGGGCATTCACCGTTCGGCGCCTGCCCTGGGGAACGGTACGGCTCCTCGCTCGGGACCGGGCCGGCAGGGGCCGCCGCCCGGACGGAACACGTCAGTCAGTGACACGCTCGCAATCAGCGGTGACCGCTGCCGGCCACGACCGCGGCCAGCGCCTGGAGGAACCGGTCGTTCTCGGTGGCCAGACCAACGCTCACCCGCAACCACTCGGGCATCGCATAGGCACCGATGGGGCGCACGATCACTCCCAACTGCAGCAGTTTCTGATAGACCTCTCCGGCCGCTCCCACCCGGATGCACAGGAAGTTCCCGCGCGACGGGATGTGCTCGATGCCGAGCGGCGCCAGCCCCTCGACGATCTGCCGCATGCCCTCGGCGTTCGCCAGCCGACTGCGCTCGACATAGTCGTCGTCTGCCAGACATGCGATGGCCCCGGCCTGCGCCACCGTGTTCACATTGAAGGGCTGCCGCACCCGGTTCATGAGGTCGGCCACGTCCGGATGCGCGAGCGCGAACCCCACGCGCATCCCGGCGAGACCATAGGCCTTCGAGAACGTGCGGGTGATCACGAGGTTCGGAAACTCCCGCAACCAGGAGATGCCGTCATACCGGTCCGCATCGGGGAGATACTCCGTGTACGCCTCGTCCAGGACGACCATCACGCGGGACGGAATGCGCTGCAGGAACCGGTGCAGTTCCGCTCCGGACAGGAAAGTGCCGGTCGGGTTGTTCGGGTTCGCGACGAAGACCAGGCGGGTGTCCTCCCGGACCGCCGCCACCATCGCATCGAGATCGTGCCCGAACCTCCGCGCAGGAGTCTGCAGGTGCGTCGCGCCCACGGCCTGAACGGACAGCGGATAGACGGCGAACGCGTGTTCCGAGTAGACGGCGCTCGCGCCCGGCGACAGAAAGGTGCGCGCCACGAGTTCCAGCACGTCGTTGGACCCGTTGCCGAGGACGATCTGGTTCATGCCGACGCCGAAGCGGGCACTGAGCGCCTGCTTGAGTTCGAAGCCGTTGGCATCCGGATAACGGGCGATATCGTCCAGGGCGGCGCGCATCGCTGCAAGCGCCATCGCGCTGGGGCCCAGCGGGTTCTCGTTGGACGCCAGTTTGACAATGGAGCCTTCCTCGAGGCCCATCTCCCGCGCGAGTTCCTGGGCGGGCTTGCCCGGGACGTAGGCGGCGAAGGACCGGACCCAGGCCGGGGCGAGTTCGCAGGATTCGATCATGATCAGAGGGGTGCCACGGGATAGGAACCAAGGATCTTCAGAAAGGCCGCCAGGCCATGGATTTCCTCGAGGGCGCGGGCGACAGCCGGATCCTGCAGGTGCCCCTCGAGATCAAGAAAGAATACGTACTCCCACAAGCCCATGCGCGAGGGGCGCGACTCCAGCCGGGACAGGCTCACCCCATGCCTCGCCAGCGGGGCCAGGAGTTCGTGCAGACCGCCCGGCCGGTTCGGAGCGCTCATGGCAACGGAGGTCCGGTCCCTCCCGGAGGGGGCCACCTCCTGATCGCCGATCACCAGAAACCGTGTGGTGTTGGACGGCTCGTCCTCGATGTTCCGGGCCAGCGCACACAGACTGTAGAGCTGGGCAGCAGCTTCGGATGCGATGGCTGCGGCGGAGGGATCCTCCGCGGCTCGCCGCGCCGCCTCGGCATTGCTGGCCACGGGCACCCTCGCCGCCGCCGGGACATGACCCGACAGCCATCCGGCGCACTGGCCAAGGGCCTGCGCGTGGGCGTACACGGTACCGACCGACCCCAGGTCGGGCGCGCGGGAAAGCAGAAAGTGGTGCACCGGCAGCAGCACCTCCGCGCAGATCTTGAGCCGGGTGCCAAGCAAAAGGTCGAGCGTGATCCCCAGGCCGCCTTCCGTGGAGTTCTCCACCGGCACCACCCCGTAGTCCGCGAACCCCGCCTCCACCCGCCGGAACACCTCGGGGATGGACGCACAGGCGTCCTGCTCGGCGCTGGAGCCGAACTGCTTGCGTGCGGCCTCCTCGCTGTAGGTGCCTCGCGGGCCGAGGAAGGCAACGCAGGGAGTCTTCTCGAGCGCGCGGCACGCCGAAATGATTTCCGTGAACAGATGCTGCACTGCCCCCGCCGGCAACGGCCCCGCGTTGAGACCGAGCAGACGTCGAACGACCTGTGCCTCCCGCTCGGGGCGATACACCACGCTGCCGCCTTTCAGTTGGCCGATGTCGTGGGCGCACCTCGCGCGCTCACTCACCAGGGCCAGAATCTCCGCATCGATCTCGTCGATGCGGTTGCGCACCTGCGCGATCCTGTCGTCCACCGCCTTCTACTCCTCCGCCGGCAGGTAGCGAACCGACAGCACGCCGCCGATCGCGCGCAACCCCGCAATGACGGACTCGGGCACGGGGCTGTCCACATCCACCAGCGTGTAGGCCATGTCCCCGCGTGACTTGTTCAGCATGTTGTGGATGTTCAATCCGGCCTGCGCCATGACCGTGGAAATCTGGCCCAGCATGTTGGGTACGTTGGAATTGGCGATCCCCACGCGGTAGGGAGACTCCCTCGGCATCGTCGCGGTGGGGAAGTTCACCGCGTTGACGATGTTGCCGTCGACCAGGTAGTCGCGCACCTGATCGGCCACCATGACCGCGCAGTTTTCCTCCGCTTCGAGGGTGGAGGCGCCGAGGTGCGGCAGCGCGATGACGCCCGGTTCGCCACGGAAGCGCGCGTCCGGGAAATCGCAGACATAAGCCTTGAGGTGGCCGCTGTGCAGGGCCTCGAGCACGGCGTTGACGTCCACGATTGCCTCGCGGGAGAAATTCAGGAGCACCGCGCCGCGCTTCATTGCCCGGATCCGTTCCGCGTTCATGAGTTGCTTCGTCGCCGGCAGCAGCGGCACGTGAAGCGTAACGAAATCCGACGCCCTCAGGATCTCATCGATGCTCTGCGCCTTGCGAACGAGGGAGGGCAGACTCCAGGCGGCCTCGACGGTGATCTCCGGATCGAAACCGGTCACGTCAAGGCCCATCCGGATTGCGGTATCCGCCACGAGACTGCCGATCCGGCCGAGCCCCACGATGCCGAGCGTGCGCCCGGGCAGTTCCACACCCACGAAGTTCTTCTTGCCGTCTTCCACCCTGCGATCGAGCTCGGCACCGGAGTCCGTCAGCCCGTCGACAAAGCGCAGAGCCGCCGGCACGTTGCGCAAGGCGAGCAGCAGACCTGCCACGACCAGTTCCTTCACGGCGTTGGCGTTCGCGCCCGGCGTGTTGAATACGGGGATGCCGCGCGCGCTCAGGGCCGGAATCGGAATGTTGTTGGTTCCCGCGCCGGCGCGCCCGACCGCACATACTGATGGCACGATCTCCATCGCGTGCATGTCCGCCGACCTTACCAGGATGGCATCCGGCGTCGGTTCATCCGAGGAGTGCTCGAATCGGTCCAAGGGCAACCGGGCGAGCCCCCGGGCGGAGATGTGATTCAGCGTGCGCAGGCGGAACTTAGCCATGGGTCCTCTCGAACTCGCGCATGAACCCGACCAGGGCCTCGACGCCCTCGACCGGCATGGCGTTGTAGATGGAAGCGCGCATCCCGCCGACGGACCGGTGACCCTTCAGCTGGATCAGGCCGGCGGCCTTCGCCAGCTTCAGGAACGCGTCGTCCAGACCCTCATCCCTCAGGCGGAAGGGAACATTCATCAGTGAACGGTCGGCGACTGCCACAGGGTTCGAGTAGAAGCCGCCCGCATCGATGCAGTCGTAGAGGAGCGCCGCCTTGGCGCGGTTGCGCTGTTCCATGGCCGTGAGCCCGCCGAGCCGGCGGAGCCAGGAGAACACGAGGCCCGCGATGTAGATGGAGTAAGTGGGAGGCGTGTTGTACAGGGAGCCGTTGTCGGCCATCACCCGATAGTCGAGCATGGCTGCCGTCCCCTTCGGCGCATGCCCGATGAGGTCCTGGCGGATCACGACGAGGGCGAGCCCCGCGGGACCGATGTTCTTCTGCGCCCCCGCATAGATCAGCCCGTAGCGGGACACGTCCACCGGACGGGAAAGGATGTGGGAGGACATGTCCGCGACGAGCGGCACGGCGCCGGTGTCGGGGACCCAGTGATACTCCACGCCGCCGATGGTCTCGTTCGTGGTGATGTGGACATAGGCGGCAGACGGGTCGAGTCGCCAGTCCGCAAGCGCCGGCACGCAGGAAAAACCGCTCTCCTCGGATGACGCCGCCACGTTCACCGGACCGACCCGCCGGGCTTCACCGATCGCCTTCTTGGCCCACTCACCGGTGTGAACATAGTCGGCAGAGTTGCCCGCGGACAGAAGATTGATGGGGATCATGGAGAACTGCAGGGAGGCCCCGCCCTGCAGGAAGAGCACCCGGTAGTCTGCCGGGATCGCCAGCAGCTCGCGGAAATCGGCCTCCGCCTGCGCCATGATCGACTCGAATTCCTTCCCTCGGTGACTCATCTCCATCACCGACATGCCCGACCCGTGCCAGTCGAGCATCTCCTCGGCAGCCTGCTGAAGAACCTCTTCGGGCAGAACAGCGGGGCCAGCGCTGAAATTGAAGACGCGTGCCATTTAGTTTGCTTCTTCCCCCTCGTCCTCCGACCCGGTCGCACCCTCCGGCGAGGCGTCGAGGTCGCCTTCCGCATACGCCTCGATGTCCTTCTCGACGATGCGCTCCAGTCCGGCCAGTTTCTCGCCGGACTCGACGCCGATCAGGGTAACGCCCTGAGTGACCCGCCCCAGTTCGCGAACCTCGGCCACACGGGTACGGATCAGCACGCCCGCGGTCGTGATCAGCATGATCTCGTCATCGGCGTCCACCAGACGGGCCGCCACGACCTTGCCGTTCCGAGCGCTGGTCTGGATCGCGATGGTGCCCTGCGTTCCCCGCCCGTGCCGGGGGTGATCGGCCACGGGAGTCCGCTTGCCGTAACCATTCTCCGTCGCCGTCAGGACGGTCTGGACACTGTCCTGCCCCGCCACGACCAGCGAAATCACCCGTTGACCGTCGAGCAGGCGCATGCCACGCACGCCCCGGGCCGTACGACCCATGGGACGAACGTCGGTCTCCGCAAAACGAACCGCCTTGCCGGCATCGGAAAACAGAAGGATGTCCTGCGTTCCGCCCGTGATGGCGGCACCCACGAGATAGTCACCCTCGTCGAGATCCACGGCGATGATGCCGCTTGGCCTTGGCCGCGAAAACTCGGCCAGCGGAGTCTTCTTGACCGTTGCATGGGCGGTCACCATGAATACGAAGTGTTCCTCGTCGAAAGCGCGGACGGGCAGGATCACATTGATCCGTTCGTCGTCCTGCAGGGGGAACAGATTCACCACCGGTTTGCCGCGGCTCGCGGCGCTTCCCTGGGGTACCTCGTAGACCTTGATCCAGTAGACGCGGCCGCGGTTCGAGAAACACAGGACGTGATCGTGGGTGTGCGCGACGAACAGGCTGTCTATGAAATCGTCCTGCTTGGTCGCCGCCGCCTGGCGCCCCCGCCCGCCACGGCGCTGGGCGCGGTAATCCGCGAGCGGCTGGGCCTTGACGTAGCCGCTGTGGGAGAGCGTGACGACCATGTCCTCGGGCGTGATCAGATCCTCGATCCCGATGTCGTGGGTGCTGTGGACGATCTCGCTGCGGCGCTTGTCGCCGTATTGCGTCTTCACCGCCGTGAGTTCGTCGACCACGATGGCCGTCACGCGCTCCGGTTTCGCGAGAATGTCCAGCAGGTCGATGATGGTCTCCACGACATCCCGATATTCGGAAGTGATCTTTTCGCGCTCGAGCCCCGTCAGGCGCTGCAACTGCATTTCGAGGATCCGCTGGGCCTGCACTTCCGAGAGGCGGTAACCGTCCGGACCCAGCCCGAGGTCCGTAGCGAGGTTCTCCGGCCGGAATGCCGTTGCCCCGGCTCGTGCCAGCATCTCCTCAACCAGGGACGACCGCCAGGTCCGGGAGAGCAGTTGTGCCCTGGCGTCGGCGGGAGAGGGCGCCGAGCGGATGAGGGCGATGATTTCGTCGACGTTCGACAGGGCTACCGCAAGCCCCTCGAGGATGTGCCCCCGGTCGCGCGCCTTGCGCAGGTCGAAGACGGCACGGCGGTTTATCACCTCCCTCCGATGGCGGAGGAAGGCGACGATGATTTCCCTGAGATTCAGCAGCCGCGGCCGCCCGTCCAGCAGGGCCACCATGTTCATGCCGAAGGTGTCCTGCATCTGGGTTTCTTTGTACAGATTATTCAGGACGACCTCGGGTATCTCGCCCCGCTTGAGCTCGATCACGACCCGCATGCCGCTCTTGTCCGACTCGTCCCGGATCTCGGAGATGCCCTCGAGCCGCTTCTCGCGCACCAGTTCGCCGATGCGGATCAGCAACTGGGCCTTGTTCACCTGATAGGGGAGTTCGTCGACGACGATGGCCTGCCGCGCCCCTTTCTCCAGATCCTCGAAATGCGCCCTCGCCCGCATGACGACCCGGCCCCGCCCTGTCCGGTACCCCTCACGGACGCCGGCAACGCCGTAGATGATCCCCGCCGTCGGAAAGTCGGGGGCCTGAACGATATCGATCAGGTCGTCGAGCGGCACGTCCGGCTCGGCCAGAACCCGGAGACAGGCATCCACGACGTCGGAGAGGTTGTGGGGGGGGATGTTGGTGGCCATGCCGACCGCGATCCCGGACGATCCGTTGATGAGCAGGTTAGGAATCTTCGACGGGAGGACCAGGGGCTCCAGTTCCTTGCCATCGTAGTTGGGCCCGAAATCCACCGTCTCCTTGTCGATGTCGGCCAGGAGTTCGGTGGTGATCCGCTCCAGCCGGCACTCGGTGTAGCGCATCGCCGCGGCGTTGTCGCCGTCGATGGATCCGAAGTTGCCCTGGCCATCGACCAGCGTGTAACGCAGGCTGAAGTCCTGCGCCATGCGCACGAGGGTGTCATAGATGGCGTTGTCGCCGTGGGGATGGAACTTCCCCATGACGTCCCCCACGACGCGCGCGCACTTGACGTAGGGCCTGTTCCACTGGATGTTGGCCTCGTGCATGGCATAGAGGATCCGGCGGTGCACGGGTTTCAGGCCATCCCGGACATCGGGCAGGGCCCGACCCACGATCACGCTCATGGCGTAATCGAGATAAGACCGGCGCATCTCCTCTTCCAGGGAGATCGGCAGCGTTTCCTTGGCGAACTGCTCCATCGGGCGGGTGGCCTGCTCGGTAGGTGTTCGTGGATTCCGGCCTGCGGGGGCCGAAGCTCCCGCACATGGCCCGAGGGCCCCGGCGCGAAAAGGCTGGATCGTACCACGCACCGTCCCTTTCCGGCACCCTCGCCGCCGGTTTCCGGATGGCCTCGAAAATGTGAAGGTTCCCGAAAAGGGCCGTCCATTCAGCACTGTGATATTCTCCGACGCGTCGGAAAAAGAGGGTGCCGGGCGCGCGGTGCGAAAGCACCGGAGGGAGATGTCGGGGTCCGGATCAAGCCGGAACCGCCATGGCTGCGCCAGCAACGACCACGATCGGAAATCCTGGACATTGGTGACGCCATGATCAGTCTCACAACACGCTTCAAGATCAAGAAATCCCTGGTGGGCATCGCAGCCCTGTCATTGCTCGTTCCCATGGCCAGCCATGCAGACGTCAGCAAGGGCAAATGGATATTTGACGGCCTGTCTCGTTCCACGCGGGACGGCCAGGGCAGCACCTGCGTCGGATCCGGTGGCGACAACCACGCCTTCGACGCCCCGAATTGCAGTCAGGGCGCAGCCGAAACCCAGGCGCAGCGGAGTGCATCCCTGGCCGACAAGAAGGCGGCCGGCGACGCCGCAGCAGCCGCCAAGGCGGAAGCCAAGGCCAAAGCCCAGGCCGTTCTGCCTGGCGGACAGAAGGACTTCAGGGTCCAGCGCGCAGGCGGGACCCGAATCGTTGACGGCTTCGGGCGCGACTGCATCCGCGATGGTTCACCCAATTCACCGACTGGCCAGTGCGGAGTGGCTGATCCCCAGGGTTCACAGAACGATCCCGCAGCCGTCGCGGCCGCGAAGGAAGCCCGAGGCACCTCGGCGCTCGCCGCGAAACCGAAGGCGGCCGAGCCCGTTGCTCCCGGCGCGGCGGTCCCTCCAGGCAAGCCCGGCGCCTACGTCACCCGGCCAAGCCCGGAGGTCGCCACCCGGGAAATTCGCGATGGCTATGGCCGCAGCTGCATCAAGGACGGCCTCTGGACGCCCGGCATGGCATCGGAGCAGTGCGACCCGGAGCTGTTCAACCTGTGGCGTGCGGCAAATCCCGCTCCGGATACCAGCAACCTCGCGCGGCGGATCCAGATGCCGCCGCCCGAGGTCGAACGCAGTTCGTTCACGGCAGCACCGGTCGCGGCGGCAGCGGCGGATCCCAATGGAGCGCAACAGGCCGACCCCGGCCCCGGCGTCGCCCCGGCCGCCGAGAAATCGCTTGCGTCCCCCGCGGCAGTGATCGACAACACGCTGCCTGACTTCCCCATCACAACCTACGCGCTGGCCGGTGGCGAAGCTGCCGCCCTTGCTGCGGACGACGATGATGCGGACGACAGCATGGCCGAGCGCAACGACGACGACGATGACGCGGACGACAACTCCGCCATGTCGGACGACCAGGGCGACGATGACGATGTCGCCCCGGCCATGGTCGCGGAGGACGACGAGGACGAGACGCCAGCAGCCACCTCGGATGAAGACGACGAAGACGAGGAAGCCGCCATGCTCGCCGCCGGCGACGACGATGACGGCGACGACGACGACCGCTCCTGGGCCGAAGGCGGAGATGCCCTGCCCACGGAAGCGAATCTTGCTGTCGCCGAGGATGACAGCGCCGCTGCCATGGACGACGAGGACGACGAACCGGCTGCGATGGCAGACGACGGCGACGACGAAGACGCAGAACCCGTATTCGCGGCCGAGGACGACGTGTATGCGGTTGGCGATACCGAAGAGGCGGATGTAAAGCTCGCCGCAGCCGACGACGGCGCGTCGCCCCTGTTCCCTCCCGAGGATGACGACATCGTGGTGGCGTCGGCCGACGACGGTGCGCCGCCGCTGTACCCTGTCGAGGATGCTCCGGTCGCGGCCGTTGTGCCGACCCCGACCGCCCCGCCAGCCGCCGAGCCTGCGCCGGCGCCTGCCAAACCGGCGCCGGTCGTGGCTCAGGCGGACCAGACCCCCGCGGAGTTTCCCGTCACCAGGTACCAGATCGAGGGCGCCGCCGAACAGGCCCCGGCCAAACCTGCCGAACCGGCCCCGCCAGCGAAGACAGCATCGCCGGAGGTCGAGTGCCCGCCCGTGACCATCCAGATGGAACCGGGGCGTTTCGAGTTCGACAAGTGGCAACTTCGTCCCGAGCTGATCTCTCAACTCGATCAGGTGGCGAACAAGCTCAAGACCGCCAAGTGCGAGGCGATCAACATCATCGGCCACACTGACCGTATCGGGTCGAAGAAATACAATCAGCGCCTGTCGGAGCGCCGAGCCGAAGCCGCCAAGCAGTACCTCGTGGAACGCCAGGGCATCTCGCCGGACCTGATCACCACGGCCGGCAGGGGCAAGACTTCGCCTGTTACAAACGCCGAGGATTGCAAGGGCAAGCGCAAGAAGAATCTCATTGCCTGCCTCGCCCCCGACCGCCGCATCGAGGTCACGGTCCGCGTCACGGGCCAGGGCATGAGCAAGACGAAGTAAGCCGATCGTCTGTCCGCATGAGAGCCCTGCGCGCGCGCCGGGCTCTTTTTTTATGGAAAGCGCATTGAACGCCACGACCCTGATCGAACCACGCTGGATAGCCCCCGTCTCCGGCGCCTCCGCCGTGCTCGAGGATCACGCCGTGGTCATCGCGGATGGCGGCATCTCGGCCGTCCTCCCCCGGGATCAGGCCCTCACAACCTTCCCGGACACCGAACGCCTGCACCTGCCAGATCACATTCTGATCCCGGGCCTGATCAACGCGCACACGCATGCGGCGATGACGCTCCTGCGCGGCATCGCCGACGACCTGCCCCTCATGCGCTGGCTGGAGGAGCACATCTGGCCGGCGGAAACCCGCCACGTTTCTCCCGAGTTCGTGCACGACGGAACGTCTCTCGCCATCGCGGAATCCCTGCGCGGAGGGGTGACGTGCCTGAACGACATGTACTTCTTCCCCGAGGCAGCGGCGAGGGCGGCACTGGAGACCGGCATACGCATGGCGGTCGGCATGATCGTCATCGAGTTTCCCACCCGATACGCCACCGATCCGCAGGACTATCTCGCCAAGGGGCTCACCCTGAGAGACCAGCTACGGAACGAACCCCGCCTTTCCTTCTGTCTGGCTCCCCACGCCCCCTACACGGTCAGCGACCCCACGTTCGAACGGATCGTGATGCTGGCCGAACAGCTGGACGTTCCCATCCACATGCACCTGCACGAAACTGCTGGCGAAATCCAGCAATCGGTGGCTCACCACGCCGTGCGCCCCCTCACGCGCATCGAACGCCTCGGACTGCTCGGCCCCCGGTTCCTGGCTGTTCACGCGGTTCACATGCTGGAGGACGAAGTCCGGACGCTCGCCCGCCATGGATGCAGCGTCGTGCACTGCCCCAGCTCCAACCTCAAACTCGCCAGCGGCATTGCCCCCATCACCGAGTACCTGGATGGGGGTGTGAATGTCGCCCTGGGTACCGATGGCGCCGCCAGCAACAATCGCATGGATATGTTCGAGGAGATGCGCCTGGCCGCCCTGCTCGCCAAGGCCGCCAGCGGGCGCGCAGACGTCCTTCCCGCCCAGCGCGCCCTGCGAATGGCCACGCTGGACGGCGCGCGAGCCCTCGGACTCGACGGAGTCACGGGCTCGATCGAACCCGGCAAGCGCGCCGACCTCGTCGCCGTGAACCTCTCCTCGCTCGACCTGTCTCCCTGTTACGACCCGCTGTCCCATCTCGTCTATGCCGCCGGCCGCCACGATGTCTCCCATGTCTGGGTCGATGGTGTGCTGCTGGTGAATGACGGGCAGTGCACCCGGATCGACACGGCCCGCCTGAAAACCAGCGCCCAGCGCTGGCAGGGTGTGCTCTCGTCCTGACCCGATTTCAATAGCCGGAAAACATCCACTGATGATCAACGTCGATCCAGCCGAACTCCAGAAATTCAGCGCCCTGGCCCATCGGTGGTGGGACCCGCACAGCGAGTTCAAGCCCCTGCACGACATCAATCCCCTGCGTCTCGAACATATCGACCATCTGGCGGGCCTCGCGGGCAAGCGGGTTCTGGATGTGGGCTGCGGGGGCGGGATCCTTTCGGAATCCATGGCTGCGCGCGGCGCCGACGTGGTCGGCATCGACCTCGCCGAGAAGGCGCTCAAGGTCGCGCAACTGCATCTTCTGGAATCCGGACATGCGGTGGACTACCGCCTGACCGATGCGGAAACCCTCGCGCAGGCCGAGGCAGGGCGCTTCGACGTCGTCACCTGCATGGAAATGCTCGAGCACGTACCCGATCCCGCTGCGACCGTGGCCGCCTGTGCGCGGGCCGCCAGACCGGGCGCCTGGCTCTTCTTTTCCACGCTGAACCGCAATCCCAAGTCCTACCTGTTCGCCATCATCGGCGCCGAGTACATCCTCAAGCTTCTGCCGAAAGGGACCCACCAATACGAGAAATTCATCCGTCCCGCCGAACTCACGGCCTTCTGCCGCGCCGCCGGCCTTCAGCCGGCCGGCATCACCGGCATGACCTACAACCCCCTGACGCGCCTCTATGCCCTCGGCAATGACGCATCGGTCAACTACATTCTGCACGCCCGCAAACCCGATGATCCAGGCCATCCTGTTTGACCTCGACGGCACTCTGGCCGATACCGCTCCGGATCTTGCGGGCGCCCTGAACCGCCAGCGGACCACCCGTGGACTGGCCCCACTGCCCCTGGAAGTCCTGCGCCCCCACGCCTCGAGCGGCGCACGCGGACTCCTGGGCGCGGGGTTCGGCATCACCCCGGGACACGACGACTACGAGGCGATGCGCGAGGAATTCCTCACCTTCTACGAAAACGACATCGCCATCGAGACATCCCTGTTCGATGGGGTTCCCGAGTTGCTCACTGTGCTCGAGACCCGCAGCCTCGCCTGGGGCATCGTCACCAACAAGATCGAGCGCTTCACCCATCCGCTCGTTTCGCGCATCGGGCTTTCGCCCCGCGCCGGGTGCGTCGTGTCCGGAGACACCACGCCTCATGCCAAGCCCCATCCGGCGCCTCTGCTGGAGGCCGCCAGCCGACTGGGCGTGCAACCTGCCCGCTGTCTCTACGTGGGCGACGACCAGAGGGACATCCTCGCCGCCCGGGCCGCCGGCATGGGCGCCATCGCCGCCGCGTATGGCTATCTGGGCGTTGCAGTCCCGCCGCAGGACTGGGGAGCCGATGCCCTGATCGAAACTCCCCTCGCGCTCTTGAATCTTCTTCCGGCACACCCATCTGTGTGATACTTCGGGTTGTTACGAAGTCCCTGCGGTCGTTGCTGCGGGGTCTGTGAAACACGACCGACTTCCGGGGGCGCTCCGGTTTCGACGTGGGTCGCGAAGCAGTTCAGTGCATGCCGAGGCCCAGCTACCTCGTAAATCCAACTGGAAATCGACAGTCGCCAACGACGACCGTTACGCTCTCGCGGCTTAATCCCCGCGGGACTCTGCACCGGTTCGGCCTAGGGCCGGCTAGCGCAAGCTAGAGCAGAGTCATTTACTAGGTCTCGCGTCTGCTCGGGTCACTTGAGTAGACGTTAAAACCAAGGTGACTCGCTTCACGTCAGCTTGCCGGTCAGCGGGCGTGCGGTCAGATCAAATGATCAGGCTAAGCATGTAGGGCTGGCTGTAGAGGGCTTGCGGACGCGGGTTCAATTCCCGCCGCCTCCACCAATCTGAAGGGCTCGGACAGTCTCCGGGCCCTTTTTCTTGCCTGAAATCCCCGCGTGGCGCGGGGTTCCGGCCTGAAGTGCTGCGGGTGGCACCGCGCCCGGCGCGGTCGAAACGGCCGCTTTCTTGCCCAGAGCCGTCTCCATTCTCCGTTTGGCCTGCGGGTAGTCGCAGGAGACGCGCTAGGCAGATCAAGGACTTACGCGCGAAGGTTCGTCGTCAACCACGGTCACCTTGATCGCCGCGTTACGCGATGTGATCGACTCGCTTTGTGATGGCGCGTGGACGGTCAATCGGGCCGCTCAAGCTGGCTCGGCTGAGGTGCCAGCCATGAAAGAGTTCTTGCAGTTTGCCTGGGCAGACAAGCAGTACGTGATGCGGAAGCGGCAGTGGCCATGACCGACCCGCCCGGCGAACGGCAAGACACTCTTCACAGGCCGGTGTAGGTCGGCGGCGAGCCCTCTGATCAAAGGCTGCTTTAGCGCTGGCGTCTGTTATTAAAGAACGCTTTAATAAAAGGAGGTCACATTAAAAACGGCATTGCCATGAAGCGAACTACAGGCACTTACGCCATCTCGACTACGCTGGGCGAAGCGGTTCAGGCCTTCGTTCCACATCCGCTGCCGCCCGCCGAGCCTGCGCTTGCATCTGAGGTGTATGCCGACCTGAATCATCAGGCCGAGCTGGCGCTCGCCCGCCTGTCCGGGGTGTCAGGGCTGGTACCGTCGGTAGACTGGCTGCCGTACAGCGCCATCCGCAAGGAGGCCCTGCTTACCTCGCAGATCGAAGGCACTCAGGCCACATTGACCGACCTGTTCGATGAGGAAGCGGGGTTCGCCGTCAGCAACACGGACGACGTCGAGGAAGTCACTAACTATCTGCGCGCCTTCCGGCTGGTCCAGGACAACTTGCGCGACCCCAATGGACTGCCTATCAGCGTGCGCCTGCTATGTGAGGCCCATCGTGTCCTGCTGGACGGGGTGAGTGGTACCGGCAAGCAGCCCGGCGAACTGCGGCGTTCCCAGAACTGGATTGGCGGCACCCGTCTGGGCAACGCGGCTTTCGTGCCGCCACCCGCCGACCGGGTGGCAGATCTGCTGAGCGATCTCGAGCGATTCATTCACGACGAGGCGGGCGCGCTGCCGCCGCTGGTCAGGATTGCGCTGGCGCACGCTCGATTCGAAACCATCCCCCCCTTCCTCGACGGCAATGGCCGCATCGGCCGCCTGCTGATTGCTGCACTGCTGGAACATTGGGGTTTGTTGCCCGAGCCACTGATGTACCTGAGCGGCTACCTGAAGCAGCATCAGGCCGAATATTACCGGCGCCTATCGATCATCCGCACCGAGGGCGACTGGGAAGCCTGGGTCACGTTCTTCCTCGAAGGCGTCGCCAAGGCCGCCAGTGACGCCGAACGCAGCATCATCGCCATCGCCAGCTTGATCGCGACGGATCGACGCCGCCTGCTCGAAGCGCCGAAGGCCGGCCCCGCCAGCTACCGGCTGTTCGAGTTGCTGCCCATGATGCCGCGCTTCACCATCGAGCGGGTGCGGCAAAAACTGGGAACCACCTTTCCGACCGCCACTGCCGCCGTCAAGGTACTGGAGGAGCTCGACATCGTGACGGAAATGACCGGGCAGAAGAAGAACCGGAGCTACAGCTACCAGCCCTACATCGAGCTGTTGTCGCGGTGATTACGCGGGGATTCGCACTCGTTTGCACCGGTCCGAAACGGCTGACCGAGGACCCATTTCTGCCGTCAACCGTCCGCCAGGTTCCCTTACGAACCCGCTCTGTCCCGCAGCATCCCGCGCCGGCCCGACCTATTGCTCCGCATCGCAGTAAGACCGGGTTCGCGGAGTCAGCCAAACACCACCAATGACGAGACCCCAACCTTTGCTGGTTGGGGTTTTTTCTGTTCGCGCTCGCCGTCGAGCGCGCCATCTCCTGTGGCACTTCAGCGCATTCCCACGCGGCCGGGTCACAGCCTCGCGCCGCCGCAACTGGCTTGCCAAGACGCCGGGGCCGGGCATACACCCTGCCCGGATGCGTCTCTTTTGCCCAGCCGGCCCGTGCGCCAGCGCGTTGCAGGAACCCGGGAAACCCACGGCCTGCGCGCGGCGGCCTGCCACGCGCCGAGCGACGACACCAGGGTGGCAAGCCAGCGGCCCTGCCCCATCATGAAACGTCAACCTGCATCAGGAGAGAAACCGCCGTGACGACCACCGTCCGCGAGAAGTTCTCCTCCCAGGCCGCACCAGAGGTCCTGGCAGCGCTGCGCCAGATCGCCGAAAGCCAGGGGCGCCGGTTTCAGCCGGTGCTCGATGAGGCGTTTCGCGACGACATCGACGGCCAGCAGAGGGAACGTCCTCGCCGCCACGTGGTGGCCGAGTTTGCATCCAGCCTCGAGGCATTCGACAGCCTCCATCGCGAACTGGCCAGGCAATCCTAATCTGCGCCACGCGACTGCCTCATCGTAGCCGACGTGCTCGGCATGCGCACAGGGCTGGCGAAGCCTAGGGAGCCAAGCCCGGGAACTCGCTTCGGGAATGGGCCTGCCCGCGCTACGGTTGCCCGTTCCGACACCCCCCCACGCCCCGGACCCCCTCTTCCCAATCTCGGCGCGGTTGGCCCCGTCCAGGTGGACACCCTGACGGGTCCCCCACTGTTCGTGGGCGCCGTCCGGCAGCAGGGCCCCGGCTTGCGCAAACGACAGCACCCGCCTCAGGGGATCCCGTACCCGTTCGCGTGCGTCTCGACAGCGCCATGAGTCTGGGGAATCATCCGGTCTGCTCCCACTCCCCGTCCTGGTCCCATGAACCCGCCCTCACGCCACCTGCCCCCCGTCCTGGCAAACCTGCCCTTTCCAGTCATCGGCTCGCCCCTGTTCATCATCAGCAATCCGGCGCTGGTGATCGCCCAGTGCAAGGCCGGCGTGGTGGGTTCCATGCCGGCGCTCAACGCCCGCCCGGCATCCCAGCTCGACGAATGGCTGGCGGAGATCACCGAAGCCCTCGCTGCCCACGACCGGGCACACCCGGAATCGCCCGCCGCGCCCTTCGCCATCAACCAGATCGTGCACCGGACCAACGACCGCCTGGATCACGACATGGCGCTCTGCGAGAAGTACCGGGTGCCGATCACCATCACCAGCCTCGGCGCTCGCGAGGAAGTCAACCAGGCGGTGCACGGCTGGGGCGGCGTGGTGCTTCACGACGTCATCAGCAATTTCTTCGCGCACAAGGCGATCGACAAGGGCGCGGACGGGCTCATCGCCGTGGCGGCCGGTGCGGGTGGTCACGCCAGCGTGAAGAGTCCCTTTGCGATGATCCAGGAAATCCGCGACTGGTTCGGCGGTCCCCTCGCCCTGTCCGGGTCCATCGCGTCCGGCGGCGCGATCCTGGCCGCCCAGGCCATGGGCGCGGACTTCGCCTACATCGGCTCGGCCTTCATCGCGACCACCGAGGCTCGGGCAGTGGAGGGCTACAAGAGGATGATCACGGAATCCAGTTCCGACGACATCGTCTACAGCAACTTCTACACGGGTGTCCATGGCAACTACCTCAAGGGCAGCATCCGCAACGCGGGCATGGATCCCGAAAACCTTCCCGAGAGCGACCCCAGCCGGATGAACTTCGACAGCACCACGAGCGCCAAGGCGTGGAAGGACATCTGGGGCTGCGGGCAGGGCATCGGCGTGATCCGCGAGGTGGTGCCGGCCGCCGACCTCGTGGCACGACTGAGGCGCGAGTACGAGGAAGCCCGGGCTCGCCTTCTCGCGGGCTGAGAGCGTTCCCGGCGTGACCGGCGAGGCCCGGGGCACAGGCCCGAACAGCCGCTGATGACTGCTCCATTTCCGGCGGAGACGCCCGTCCCGTGAACCGCAGCATCGCATTCGCCATCGCTGCCGCAGCGCTCTTCGGCGCGAGCACGCCCTTCGCGAAACTCCTGGGCGCCGCAGTGGAACCTGTCCTGCTGGGCGGGTTGCTCTACCTCGGCAGCGGGATCGGGCTCGGCGTGGCGCGACTCGTCCGCGACCGGGGCTGGACTCCGCCCGCGCTGACGCCGGCGGAGTGGCCGTGGCTGCTCGGGGCCATCCTGTTCGGCGGGATCCTCGGGCCGGTGGCCCTGATGTTCGGGCTCCGCCACGCCAGCGGCTCGGCGGCGTCCCTCCTGCTGAATCTCGAGGCGGTCCTCACCGCGGTCATCGCCTGGATCGTCTTCCGGGAAAATGCCGGCCATCGGGTCGTCCTGGGCATGGCGGCCATCGTCGCGGGAGGCGTCGTGCTGTCATGGCCATCCGGCACGGCAGGCACGGCGGACTGGCTCGGCCCACCCGCCATCGCCGGCGCCTGCCTCTGCTGGGCCGTCGACAACAATCTCACGCGCCGCGTTTCCGCCTCCGACGCCCTGTTCATCGCCGGCAGCAAGGGGCTGGTGGCCGGTGCGGTCAATTGCGGTATCGCGCTCGCCCTCGGGTCGACTTGGCCCGACGGGCCGGCCTGGGGCGCCATCATGACCGTCGGCCTTCTCGGCTACGGGATCAGCCTCGTGCTGTTCGTGCTCGCCCTGCGCGGCCTGGGAAGCGCCCGAACAGGGGCCTATTTCTCGACGGCGCCGTTCCTCGGTGCCGCCGTGTCCCTCGTCCTGCTGGGGGAGGCCGCGCCGCCCCCTTTCTGGCTCGCCTGCGCGCTCATGGCTACCGGCGTGTGGCTGCACCTGACGGAACGGCACTCCCACGCCCATACCCACCACCCGGAAGAGCACCGCCACCTGCATTCCCACGACGAGCACCACCAGCACCCTCACCCGCCGGACTGGGACGGCCAGGAACCCCACGATCACCCGCACCGGCACGAACTGCTCGCCCACGACCACCCGCACTTCCCCGACACCCACCACCGGCACGGGCACTGAAGCGCGGGCGATCGGTTCTTCCGGGGAACGACCCTCCCGGCCGCGCCCGCCTTCCTGCACGGAAAAGCCCGCGGCGGGGACCGCGAAAGGCAGCCTGGTGGTACCCCCTCGAGTACCACCAGATGTCACTGTTGCGATCAGGGATTTCGTTTTATATTCGGATCGTCGTCCGTTTGTAACAAACGCATGAAACGCCTCTCGCGACTGGACAAATCGACACGCCGGCCCCGCCGGTCACTGCTCCGCGGCAGCGCCACGGCGGCGGTGATCCCCCGCGATTCCGGATTGGAATCCGGGGAGCGGGGCCTGACCGGACACCCCCCTGCCAGCAGGGGAGTCCTGACAGGAATCGCGCCATGAACCACGTCCCCCCGCGCCCCGCCCGCACGACCATCGCAAGCGAGGCGACCCGCCTCAACCGTCTGCTCATCGCACTGCTCGACCAGGCGGACGTGCGCATCGGCGGAGACCGTCCGTGGGATATTCGCCTCGTCGGCCCGCGGGTTCCCGAACGGGTGTTCTCCATGGGCAGCCTCGGCCTCGGGGAAGCCTACATGGACGGTCACTGGGAATGCGATCAGCTGGACGGCTTCTTCGACCGAGTGTTGCGCGCCCGCCTCGACCGGAAGGTGCGTCCCCTGCGCCTCGCGTTCCACGCACTGCGCACGAGGCTCCTCAATCGGCAGAACCTCAAGCTCGCCTGGAGGGTCGGCGAGGTCCACTACGACCTCGGCAACGACTTCTACTCTTCGATGCTGGACCCACGCATGACCTACACCTGCGGCTACTGGGACGGCGCTCAGGATCTCGAGGCCGCCCAGAACGCGAAGCTGGAGCTCGTGTGCCGCAAGCTGGAACTCCAGCCCGGCATGCGGCTGCTGGATATCGGCTGCGGCTGGGGCAGCCTAATGGGATACGCAGCCCAGCACTACGGGGTCGAATGCGTCGGCGTCACCATCTCGAAGGAGCAGGCGGCGTGGGCCCAGCAGCGCTACGCGGGCCTGCCACTGGAATTCCGGCTCCAGGATTACCGCGCCGTCGAGGGACGGTTCGACCGGATTGCGAGCATCGGCATGTTCGAACACGTCGGCCGCAAGAACCATCGCACCTTCATGGAGGTGGCGAACCGCTGTCTCGCGCCGGACGGCCTGTTCCTGCTCCACACCATCGGCAAGAACGAGACGCACACCGTGACGGACGAGTGGATCGACAAGTACATATTTCCGAACGGGGATCTGCCATCCATCGGCCAGATCGGTCACGCAGCCGAGGGTCTGTTCATCCCCGAAGACCTTCACAACTTCGGGGCCGACTACGACACAACCCTGATGGCGTGGCACTCGAATTTCGAGGCCGCGTGGCCCCGCTTCAGCGAACAACTGGGCGAGCGGTTCCACCGCATGTGGCGGTACTACCTGCTTTCCTGCGCCGGGGCGTTCCGTGCGCGCGACCTGCAGCTGTGGCAGTGGGTGTTCTCCCGGGACGGTGTGCGGGGGGGTTACCGCCGTCCGCGCCTCGACTCCGAAGGACTGAACCGTACCCCACGCCCTGTTCCCGAACCCGCGGTGGCAGGCCGCGCGGCCCCAGTGCCGCAGCCCAGCCTCGAGCCAGTGTCCTGAGGGCGGTCCCGGCCCGCTCCGGGGCGCCGCGCCAGCTCCCCTGCGGGTAGACTCTCGCCTGCGGCGGGCGCGATCGTGCCCCGAGGCCATCGCCAGGGCGTTCGCAGCCGCAGGGAGAAACCGAATGCTGTCTTGCAGACACTGGCTCGCGGCGGTGATCGCCGTCATCCTCGCCGCAGGATGCGGGGCGGACAAGCCGCCCCCTTCCACCGCGAAGCTGGAGCCGGTGGATACCATTTATTCCGGCGGCAGCATCCTCACCATGGCCGGCGAGACCCCCTTCTATGTGGAAGCGCTCGCCGTGCGGAACGGCCTGATCGTGATGACCGGTACGCGCGCCGAGGCGGCGAAGCTCGCCGGCCCGACCACGCGTCAGGTGGATCTCGGTGGCAAGGCCCTGCTTCCGGGCTTCATCGACGCCCACAGCCACCTTCTCAACTACGCGGATTCCCTTGTCCAGGCGAATCTCAACGCGCCGCCCCTGGGGCCCGTCAAAGGTATCGGCGACATTCTCGCGGAACTCCGGCGGCTCAAGGACGAGACCCGATCGGACGATGCCACGTGGCTGATCGGGCAAGGCTATGACCAGGATCAACTCGCCGAGCGACGCCACCCTGCGGCGGCGGATCTGGACAAGGCATTCCCGGGCAATCCGGTGGTTCTGCTCCACGCGTCGGGCCACATGCTCGTCGCCAACTCGGCGGCGCTGAAGGCCGTGAACATCACCGCCGACACCGCCGATCCGCCTGGCGGGACCATCCTGCGGCGAAAGGGGTCGAAACAACCCGCGGGACTCATCCAGGAAACCGCCATGATGCCCTTCATGGCGGTGCTCAAGGGCTCACGCCCCCAGGACTCCTCGCTGGAACTTGTCCGGCGCGCCGTCGCCCACTATGCGAGCCGCGGGTACACCACGGCCGCCGAGCATCTGGTGATGCCTCCGCAGATGCCCCTGCTCGAGGCAGCGGCCGACCAGGGTCTGTTCACGATCGACCTCGTCGCCGCACCGGCCTTCGTGATGGCCACCGAGATCATCGGCACCGGCAAGCTCCGCTGGGGTGAGTATCGCAAGGGCCTCAAGTACGCCGGCATCAAGCTGGCACTCGACGGATCACCGCAGGGCAAGACGGCGTTCCTGACGGAGCCCTACCGGACGCCGGTTCCCGGTTGTCGCCAGGAGTGCCGCGGATTGCCGAGCCTTTCGCCGGAAGAGTTGCGCGCACTGTTGACGCTGGCCTACCGGAACGGGGTGCAGGTCTTTGCCCACGCGAACGGCGACGCGGCCATCGACATGCTGATCGCCGGTCACCGGGAGGTGGAGAAGACCCTCGCGGAGGTCAGGTCCGACCGACGCACGGTGGTCATCCACTCCCAGATCGTGCGGCCGGACCAGCTGAAGAGTTTCCAGACCCTCGGGCTGGTGCCGTCGTTCTTCAGCAATCACGTCTTCTACTGGGGGGACGTGCACGTGGCGAATCTGGGAGCGCAGCGGGGAAATTTCATCAGCCCGCTGCGGGCGGCGTTCGCGGAGGGGCTGCGCGCCACCAACCACACGGATGCCACGGTCACGCCCGTCGACCCCCTCTTCCTGCTTTGGACCTCGGTCAACCGGGTGTCGCGCTCCGGCAGGATCATCGGCGAGGATCAGCGCATCAGCCCTTACGAAGGGCTGCGGGCGCTGACGATCCACGGCGCCCACGAGTACTTCGAGGAGGAGACCAAGGGGACCCTCGAACCCGGGAAGCTCGCGGACCTCGTCGTGCTCGACCAGGATCCGCTCAAGGTGGACCCGACGGCACTCCGGGACATCCGGGTCCTCGAGACGGTCAAACGCGGCCGGACGGTCTACCGGGCGAACTGAACGCCATTCACGGGGCGGTTGGCCGCCTGGCCAGAGCCACGACGGCACCGGGCCCGGCGTACAGATAACGCTCCGGCGCGCAGGTCAGGATGATCGTCTGGGAGTCGCGGCTGGCCACCCGCAGCACGGCCCCCATGGCCTCGAGCCGGGCCTGGTCGGTGGCGCCGAGCGCATCGTCCACCACCAGCGGCACACCGCCATCACCGGACACCATCGCGGCGACCGCCAGTCGCACGAGGAGGCCCATCTGCTCGCGGGCTCCCGTGCTGAGCTGCGCGAGGTTCACCGTCACACCGTCCACGGTCCGGCTGACGACCCGAAGTTCCTCGTCCACGGTGACACGGAGCGTCGGCCCGAACACGTGGCGGCCCAGGCGCTCGATCCCGGCCTGCAGGGGCACCACGTAGGCCCGCCGCATCGCCTCCCGCTCCGCCTGGAGGGTCTCGTGCAGCAGCCGCGCGGCCGCGGCCCGGCGCGCCAGGCGCTCGAGCGCATCCCGGGCCTCGAAGGCGGTCCGTTCCGCCTGCGCCAGACCCTCGGCCAGCCCGTGATCGCCCAGCACCTCGAGCCGTGCCCGCAAGCCGATCAGTTCCCGGGCGCGGACCTCCACCTGCCCGCGTCCCGCCTCCAGAGCATCCGCGGCTGCCTTCGCGAAGGCCTGTACCGAATCCGGATCGGCCTTCGCCAGAGCGGCGCGACGCGATGCGTGCACGTCGCCGGCAGCGGAAGCCCGCGCCTGCGCCTCGGCAAAGGCGATTGCCAGGGCTTCGTCAGTCCGGATCTCCCGCGCGGTGGCGAGCCGGCCGGCCGCGAGCGCGTGGTCCCGGATGGCCTGATCGTGCAGCGCCGCGCTGGCTGCGAAGGCCTCCCGGCAGGCGCCATGGCGCTCCCGGGCGCGTTCCATGGCCTCCCCGGAAAGCTTCAGGGCGCGCTGCGCTTCGGCTGCGTCGCGTTCCGCCCGCTCCATGCGTTCCTCGGCACTCTGCACATCGGGAGGCCAGGGCACATCCGCGTCGCGCCGGGCACGGAAGGCGCCCGCACGGGCCTCGGAGTCCGCGATCCGGCTGGCGAGTGCCTCCCGGGTGACGTCGCGCAGAACCTCGCGGACGACCCGGTCGCGATCTGCCACGGCACGTTTCGCATCGAGGAGCGCCGACCAGGCTGCCTCGGCGGCATCCGGGTCGCCGACACCCGCCTCGGCGCAGGCCCGTGAAAGGGCCCGTTCGGCATCCTCCACCTCCCGCCGGAGCGCATCGGAACTGGTCCCGGGTTCTACGGTGATCCTGGCGAAATCTCCAAGGTCGGCCGTGATGGCCTTGCCCACCGGAAACACCTGGCGTCTTCCGGCCTCGAGCACGGAGACTTGCCCCTCGATCCGAACCGTCAACATCTGCACCGCCTCGAGGGTGAACCGGGGCGCCGCGGTGTTCAGGACGCCGAGCGCCGTCTTGAGCGCCACCTCTGCGCTTCGGATTGCCTCGCGCCGCGCCTCCGTGATCCGGCTGGCCGCCACCCGGGCCTCGGCTTCCGCCGCCGCGGCGTCCGCCTGCCGCACCCGTTCCAGCCTGTCCACCATTGCCTGCCGGTCCTGCTCGTCCCGCAGGAAGTCGTGGTCCTCGCGGCGTCCACGGGCCTCGGTCTCGCTCCGCAGGGCAACCCGTTCAGCCTGTTCGCGAGCCAGGCGCACCGCCTCCAGCGCCTCCGCCGACGCCACCAGCGCGGAGTCCGCCTGCACCGAACTGGCGGCACATCCCTCGACCCTTCGAAGGGCCGCCGCGGCGGCCGCGACGAGGGCTTCGCGCTCCCTGACGTCCTGGCGCATCGAATCTCGGGCCTGCGCGGCGAGGTTCTCCCGCGTCCCGGCGTCCGCCGCTTCCTCCCCGAGGCGGACCACCTCTGCCTGCGCGGCCCGGGCCCGGGCGCAGGAATTCTCCAGTGCTGGCAGCGCCCCTTCCAGCGAGAGCAGCGAGCGCTCCAGCTCCGTGACCTGTTCCATATCCTGTTCGAGTTGCAGGAGCCGCGCACGCAGGTCCAGCTCGCGGGCTTCCGCCTCCTCGACCGCCCGGCGCGCCTGGCCAAGAGGGTCTTCCCGGTCGCGACCGGTTTCGGTGAAGTAACGCAGGAACTCCGCCCGCGCCGCCTCCACGAGGGTGTCCTCCCTTGCCCCGGCCTTTGCCTGCCCCGCCACCCGGTCGAGCGCCCGGGTGAGCGCCGGCTGATCCCTCAGCTCAGGCAGTTCGAGAGCGCCCCCCTGGACGATCCGCAGCGCGCGCCACAGAGCGGTGTCGACGCTGGCCTCGAGGATCTGCCGGACACGATCGTGTGCCTCGCGCCCCGCCAGGTTCGCGGGCGCGGGCGCGTGAAGGGTGAGGCGGGTCTCCCGGTTCCTGTGAAACCGCTTGAAGTAGGTGAAACGGATGTCCCCCACCACGATGTCCGCCTCCACTTCGGACCCAACGCCGCGATCAACCGGCTGGGTGGCACGCACCTCCTCCCGCCGGCTGTCATCCGGGAAATCGAAAAGCAGGGTGAGGGCCTGCATGAGGGTCGACTTGCCCGCCTCGTTGGGACCGTGGACGACTGTGACCCCCACGGGAGCAAACCGGACCTCCGCCTCCGCCACCCCGCCGAAGTCCTTCAGGCGAACCCGGTCGATCCTCACGCTTCCTCCGTGCCTGCCAGCCGGATCAGAAGGGCGAGCGCATCGGCGGCAATCTCCCGCTCCGGGCCAGGCGCCATGGCCTGGGCCTGCAGTCGCGCGACGGCCTCCGCTGCAAAGCCGGCGAGGCCGAGGGAACCGAGATCGTCACCGTCGGGGCGAACCACCAGATCCGAGCGGCTGCCCGAGCGGACAACGGCCGCAAAGAGATCGCCCGCGTGGGCCTCGGCCTCTTCCAGCCGGGCGTAGGTCCGCAGGCAGGGGGTTCCCACGAGTCCCAGCTTGAGCACGGTGCTTTCCTTGTCGGGAATCGCAGCCAGCTGCCGCTCGAGGGCAGCGATATCCGCGTCAGTCGTCACGACAGCCTCGTGCACGACAAAACGCCAGTGCCCGATCCGGTGCGGCGTCACGGCGACCCGGTCGTGCGAGAGTTCCACGACCGCCGCGTGGCCGGGATCCACTTCGTCGAAGTCGTACGCCTCCTGGGTGCCCGAGTAGACGATTCGACCGCTGCTTTCCACCCGGGTGAAGGAATGCCGGTCGCCGAGCGCCAGGTAGTGATAGACACCCGCGCGGAGCGCCTGCTCGGCCGCCGCGACGCGGATGAGCGCGGGATTGTCCCGGTCCGGAGACAGGGCATCCACCGCCCCGTGCCCGACCATCACGCGCAACCGGTCCGTCACCGGCGCGAACCGGGCCGCCGCACCTGCCACCAGATCGTCGAGTGGCCGCCTGGAGAGCCAAGGTGCCCCGATGACCTCGACGCCCGGACAGGGCTCCCACACCGCACCCACCGCGTCGAGGACGTGCACGTGCGCGGGTTTGCGCTCCCGCCAGGCCCGGCAGGCGAACACGCTGGCGGCATCCAGCGGATCGTGATTGCCCGGCAGCAGATACACCGGCACCGGGATGGCCGCCAGGGCATCGCAGGCCCGGGAGACCGTGCGGCGATCCACCTGGTTGGACTCGAAGACATCCCCCGCGACGACCACGAACCGGCAACCGGTCTCCCCGGCAAGGCGGCCCAGTTGCCGCACGCCATCGAAACGCGCCTGGGCCCAGCGGGCCTGGGCCTCGGGGCCAAGAAACCGCCGGGTGACGCCCAGCTGCCAGTCGCTTGTGTGCAGAAATCGGGTCTGCATCCTTCCTCCGGTCAGGCCCGCGCCCCCGCGGGGCGTCTGGGGTGGCTCTCTCTCGCCACTCGCATGTTACCGGCGGTTGGCCACACCGGGTCGCAGGGCTGCCGCAGAGGGCTCGCGCTCCAGTACCATTCGCGGTTTGCGAGATGCCTGGTCTGCCCCGGGGACGACGCCCTCCGGCGCCCCATCCGCCGGTCGCCGGCCGGGAACGAACAGGAACCGAACCTTCAATCCCGGAGTTGCACCGCATGCGCCCCCTGGACGGAGTTACCGTCGTCGCCCTGGAGCACGTCATCGCCGCGCCGTTCTGCACGCGGCAATTGGCCGACCTGGGCGCGCGCGTCATCAAGATCGAGCGACCCGATGTGGGCGACCCGGCCCGCCAGTACGACCGGCGGGTACGCGGCCTTTCCTCCCACTTCGTGTGGACCAATCGCTCCAAGGAAAGCCTTTCCCTCGACCTGAAGCACCCGGAGGCCACCACGATCCTGGGGCGCCTGCTCGACAGGGCGGACGTGCTCATCCAGAACCTGGCACCCGGCGCGGCCGAGCGCATGGGCTACTCCCACGCCGCGCTCGAGGCGCGGCATCCTCGGCTCATCGTCTGCGACATTTCCGGCTACGGCGCCGACGGCCCCTATCGCGACAAGAAGGCGTACGACCTTCTCATCCAGAGCGAGTCGGGCCTGCTTTCGGTGACGGGTTCCCCCGACCAGCCCGCCAAGGCGGGCTGCTCGATCGTGGATATCGCCGCGGGCATGTATGCCTACAGCAACATCCTCGCGGCGCTCCTCCAGAGGGGGCGAACCGGACGGGGCTGCCGCATCGACATCTCCATGCTCGAGTCCATGACCGAATGGATGAGCTTCCCGCTCTACTACGCCTACGACGGGGCCGACCCGCCGCCCCGGGCAGGTGCCGCGCACGCCACCATCTATCCCTACGGACCCTTTCCCGCCGGGGATGGCCGCACGGTCATGCTCGGGCTGCAGAACGAGCGCGAGTGGGCTGTCTTCTGCGACCGGGTGCTGCTGCAGCCTGAGATCAAGACCGATCCGCGGTTTTCGTCGAATCCGCAGCGCTCGGCGGCCCGCGAAGCCCTGCGCGCCATCATCGTCGAGGTGTTCTCCGGCCTCACGGCCGAGGCCATCGTGGCCCGCCTCGACGAGGCTCAGATCGGCAACGCGCGGATGAACGACATGCACGACCTCTGGGCCCACGCCCAGCTGGCCGCGCGCCGGCGGTGGACCGACGTCGACACCCCGGCAGGGCCTATCCGGGCACTGCGTCCGCCTGGCGTGCCTGACTCCTTCGAACCCCGCATGGATCCGATTCCCGCGGTGGGACAGCACACCGACGCAATCCTGACGGAGATCGGCTACGACGCCGTGGCCATCGCCCGCCTGCGCGAACAACACGCTGTCTGAGGAACACGCACCATGCCCCACCCCATTGCCCATTCCTACCTCTTCGTGCCGGGCAACCGCCCCGAACGTTTCTCCCGCGCGGCCGGTGCCGGTGCCCACGCCGTCATTGTCGACCTCGAGGACGCCGTTCCACCGGCGGACAAGGTGGCCGCCCGCGAATCCCTGGCCGGATGGTTGTCCCCGGACCGCCGGGTAATGGTCCGCATCAACGCCCGGAATACGGAGTGGTACCAGGAGGACATCGCCCTGTGCCGTCATCCCGGCGTCGCGGGCGTGGTGCTGCCGAAGGCGGAGGAAATCGGGCCGGAACTCCTGGCGCTCTGCGCTGGAAGCGACCGCACGATCCTGCCTCTCGTGGAAACGGCGGGGGGATTCGATCGCGCCCGGGCGCTCGCCTCGGCGCCGGGCGTCGAGCGCCTGCTGTTCGGCAGCATCGACTTCCAAGTGGATCTCGGCATCGACGGCGACGGCGACGAGCTGCTCTACTTCCGCTCCCAGCTCGTCCTCGCATCCCGCCTTGCCGGTGCGCTCGCACCGGTGGACGGCGTGTGCCCGGAGATCGACGATCCCGAGCTTCTCCAGGCCGAGACGCTGCGGGCACGCCGCCTGGGCTTTGGCGGCAAGCTCTGCATTCACCCCCGGCAGGTGCCTCTGGTCAACGCGTCCTTCGCGCCGTCGGCCGAGACGGTCGCCTGGGCACGGCGGGTGCTGGAAGTGGCGGAGCGTGCCTCGGGCGCAGCCGTGGCCGTCGATGGGCGCATGGTGGACCGTCCGGTCATCATCAAGGCCGAGCGCATCCTGGCCGATGCCGCCGCCGCCCAATCGCGTCCGGCTTCCCTTCCCTGACCGGCCCGCGCCCGAGCCATGGACACCACGCACCTGCAGGGCTGGGTCGGGCGCACCGAAACCCGCGACGATGTCATCACCGCAGCGCCGCTCGCCATGCTGTCCGCCACGCTGGATCGCGAAGACGGCAACCCGGCCACCGGTTCGGGCGTTCCGCCCCTCTGGCACTGGCTCTTCTTCACCCCCCTGGCCCGCCAGAGCGAGATCGGCCACGACGGCCATCCCCGGCGAGGCGGGTTCCTGCCTCCGGTGGACCTCCCCCGCCGGATGTGGGCCGGCGGCCGCCTGAGTTTCCTCGAGCCGCTCCGGGTCGGTGACGAGGCCACACGCGTCTCGCGCATCGACGATGTCACGGTCAAGGACGGACGAAGCGGAAGGCTCGTCTTCGTCCGGGTCGGCCACGACATCGGCACCGGGCGGGGACCGGCGATCCGGGAGGAGCACGACATCGTCTACCGGGATGCACCGGCGCCGGGCCAGGTCCTGCCCCCTCCTCAGGCTGCGCCGGACGGGGCGGCCTTCGAAAGGGAGATCCTGCCGGACCCGGTGCTGCTGTTCCGCTACTCCGCCCTCACCTTCAACGGTCATCGCATCCACTACGACCGGCCCTACGTGACGCAGGAGGAGGGCTATCCCGGCCTGATCGTGCACGGCCCCCTGATCGCGACGCTTCTTCTGGATCTGCTTCGCCGGGAGGCACCCGACGCCGCCGTCCGCCGCTTCAGCTTCCGCGCGGTGCGTCCCCTGTTCGACATCCACCGGTTCGCCGTCTGCGGCCGGCCAGTGGGCAACGGCGAGGTGTCTCTCTGGGCGCGGGATCAGGACGGCTTCCTTGCCATGGAAGCCACGGCGGAACTCGCCTGAGCCTCATCGCACAGCCCTCCCACCTCCAACACCCCCCTGCCATGACCGAACATCAGGACATCCGCGACGCCGTCCGCAACCTCTGCGCGGCCTTCCCCGCGGACTATTTCCGCAGCATCGACGAACAGCGCGGTTACCCGGAAGCCTTCGTGGAGGCCCTCACCCGCGCGGGCTGGCTGGCCGCCCTCATTCCCCAGGACTACGGCGGTTCGGGGCTCGGGCTGGCCGAAGCCTCGGTCATCATGGAAGAGATCAACCGATGCGGTGGCAATGCGGGCGCCTGCCACGGCCAGATGTACAACATGGGCACGCTCCTGCGGCACGGCTCCGCGGAACAGAAGCGAAAGTATCTTCCCCGCATCGCGAGCGGAGAACTCCGCCTGCAGTCGATGGGGGTGACGGAACCGACCACGGGGACCGACACCACCAGCCTGCGGACCGTCGCGGTGCGCCGGGGAGACCGCTACGTGGTCAACGGCCAGAAGGTGTGGATCTCCCGCGTGCAGCACTCGGACCTCATGATCCTGCTCGCCCGCACCACACCGCTTGCGGACGTCGCGAAAAAGTCCGAGGGACTGTCCGTCTTTCTGGTCGACCTCAGGGACGCCATCGGCCACGGCCTCACGGTGCGACCCATTCCGAACATGGTCAACCACGAAACGAACGAACTGTTCTTCGAGGACCTCGAGATTCCCGCGGAGAACCTCATCGGCGAGGAAGGCAAGGGCTTCCGCTACATCCTGGACGGTCTGAACGCGGAGCGGGCGCTGATTGCCGCCGAGTGCATCGGGGACGGCCGGTGGTTCATCGACAAGGTCTCCCGTTACGTATCGGAACGGGTCGTGTTCGGGCGTCCCATCGGCCAGAACCAGGGGGTGCAGTTCCCCATCGCCGAGGCCCACATCGAAGTCGAGGCGGCCGACCTGATGCGCTGGAAGGCCTGCGCGCTGTTCGACGCGGGCCAGCCCTGCGGCGCCGAAGCCAACATGGCGAAGTACCTGGCCGCCAAGGCATCCTGGGAAGCCGCCAACGCCTGCCTCCAGTTCCACGGCGGCTTCGGCTTTGCCTGCGAATACGACGTGGAGCGCAAGTTTCGCGAGACCCGCCTGTATCAGGTGGCGCCGGTGTCCACCAACCTGATCCTGGCGTACGTGGCGGAACACATTCTCGGAATGCCGCGGTCCTTCTGAGTCCTGCCCGTCACCGCCTGCCGAGGCGATACATCTCCGTATGATCGGCTGCAGGATCGCATTCGCGGGCTGCACCGTTCCAGAGGTCCGAGCAGGTGTGGCCGAGCGGTGCGTCCACCCCGAGGGCGTCGGCAAGGGCCACTGCGATGCCCACGTCCTTGGCCATCAGCCGCAACAGGAAGCCCGAGGCGTAGGTACCCGACAGCATGAACTGGGAAATCTTGTTCTCGGTGGTGTTGTTCCTGCCGGTGGAGGCGTTGAGCACTTCCGTCATCACCCGGGGATCGATGCCGAAACGCTCCCCGACGCGCAGGGCCTCCACCGCCGCCACCAGTCCCGCCGCGGAAACGTAATTGTTGAGGGCCTTCATCGCATGGCCGGCACCAACCTGTCCGACGTGGAAAATGGCCGAACCCATGCGCGACAGCACGGGCCGGCAACGCTCGAGTTCGTCCACGGCCCCCCCGAACATGATGGCGAGCGAACCATCCCGTGCGCGACGCACGGAACCGGACACGGGCGCGTCCACCATCATGCTGCCCGCTGCCTGGACGGCCCTGGCGAGTTCGCGGGTACGCATGGGGTCACTCGAACTCATGTCGATGACCAGGCCCCCGGGTGCCAGCCCCGCGAGAACACCCGGCCTGTCGGGCGAGCCCAGGATCACGGTCTCCACCTCGGCGGAACTGGGCAGCATCGTGATCACGACACCCGACCGGGCGGCGCCGGCGGGCGTGGCCTCGACGACCGCGGCGCACTCGTCGGCGAAGCGTTGCGCCGTCGACGGGTTCGCGTCGACGACCCGCAACGAATGCCCCGCCGCGGCCAGTTGCTTCGCCATCGGGTATCCCATGGCACCGAGACCGATGAAGCCCACCGTCTGGAGTGGCTGCGTTCCGCTCATGAGAAGTTCCCCCTTGTCAGATCCGGTTGCGGGCGGGCTTCACCAGGCGCCAGGAGACCCCGGCAGATCGGTTCACGGCAAGCCATCCAGGCTCGCCTTGAGGTTGCCCAGCACCTCGTACAGCGCGTAGTAGCTGCCGCGATAGCCCGCCATCGATGGAAAGAGATCGAGCGACGAGCGGATGTCCATGCGAGGCAGCAAGGTCGGCGCCAGAACCACCTCGAAACCTGCTGCCTCCATCTCCCGCCGGCCGCGGCGGGCGTCGACCGCGTGGGTGACCAGAAGGATGCGTCTCACCCCGAGCGGCAACAGCAGCCGCGCGCTTTCCACTGCGTTCTCGTGGGTGTTGCGGGAGCGGACCTCCCGCCACCTCACCGGCACGCCGAATTCCCGCTCCAGCAAGTCACCGATGACATCGGCCTCGGGGCGGCCTCGCATCACCACCCCTCCTGACACCGCCACCGGCAGACGCCGCTCGCGGGCCACGAAGGCCCCGTAACGGGCGCGCTCCAGGCTGAAGGCCGTGACGGAATCTCCGCCGTACTCGCGCGCGTCCGGCAGGATCCCACCACCGAGGATCACGATCGCCTGAGCGTCGCGCCCCGCCTCGGGCGACAGCGCGTCGCCCTCCGCCACGAGCCACGTCAGCCCCCCCGCGACCGGCGGCATCGCGAGGAGCAGGACCAGGACGACTCCGCCGGCGATCATCGCCCGTCCCAGCCGCGGCGAGCGGCGCAACAGGACCAGACCGGCCAGGGACACCAGGGCCGGGCCGGTCGGCGGCAGGATCAGTGCCCCGATGAGCTTGTTGAGCCAGAAGAGCATCGGGTTCAGTCCCTGCGCCCCCGGTCAACCGGACCGCGGCCGTCGGCCGGCACCACCGGTCAGCCGTATCGCAGGCCCATCGCCTCGCGGACCTCGCGCATGGTGTCCTGGGCGAGATCGCGGGCCTTTTCCACGCCGTCGGCAATGATGTTGCGCACGAGGGTCGGATCCTCGAGGTAGGGCTGGGCTCGCTCACGCATGGGTTTCTGCTCGCCGAGGACGCCGTCGATGACCGGCTGCTTGCACTCGAGGCACCCGATGCCCGCGCTGCGGCAGCCCTCCTGCACCCAGTCGCGGATCGAATCGCCCGAGTAGACCTGATGCAACTGCCAGACGGGGCACCGGGCCGGATCGCCCGGGTCGCTGCGACGGACCCGCGCAGGATCGGTGGGCATGGTCCGGATCTTCCGGACAACGCTGTCGGTATCCTCACGCAGGGAGATGGTGTTGTTGTAGGACTTCGACATCTTCTGCCCGTCCAGTCCCGGCATGCGCGACGCCTCGGTCAGCAGCGCGCGCGGTTCGGAGAGGATCATCTTCCCGCCACCCTCGACGTAACCGAACAGGCGTTCCCGGTCACCCATGGACAGGTTCTGCGCCTCCTCGATGAGGGCCCGGGCAGCCTCCAGGGCCTCCTGGTCCCCCTGCTCCTGGTAACGGGTCCGAAGTTCCACATAGAGGCGTCCGCGCTTGCCACCGAGCTTCTTGATGGCAGCCTCGGCCTTCTCCTGGAAACCTGGCTCGCGCCCGTAGACGTGATTGAACCGGCGGGCGATCTCCCGGGTGAACTCGATGTGCGGCACCTGGTCCTCGCCGACGGGGACCAGATTGGCGCGGTAGATTAGGATGTCGGCGCTCTGGAGCAGCGGATAGCCCAGGAACCCATAGGTCGAAAGGTCCTTGTCGGTGAGCTTTTCCTGCTGGTCCTTGTAGGTGGGAACCCGCTCGAGCCAGCCCAGCGGCGTGATCATCGACAGCAGGAGATGAAGCTCGGCGTGTTCCGGCAACTGCGACTGGATGAACAGCGTCGCCTGTGCCGGATCGACGCCAGCAGCGACCCAGTCGATGACCATGTCCCAGACGTTGCGCTCGATCACTTCGGGGGAGTCGTAGTGCGTGGTGAGCGCATGCCAGTCCGCCACGAAGAAATAGCACTCGTACTCGTGCTGCAGCCTCACCCAGTTCTTGAGGACGCCGTGGTAGTGGCCGAGGTGCAGGGCGCCGGTGGGGCGCATGCCGGAGAGAACGCGATCAACGAACATGGGAGGAATCCATCGTCATGGGGCAGGTCGGATGAGGCCGCCACACGGGGCGACAAGGAACCGGGACGACTCGCGGCAGGGCCCTGCCCGCCGCAGTCGCACTAGTCGGCATGAAGGCCGAAGATCGCGGGATCGCCACGACCGCGGCGCACCAGCACCGGAAGTTCTCCGGTGAGATCCACGATGGTCGACGGCTCGAGGCCACACGATCCCGCATCGATCACCAGATCGACCTCGTGTTCGAGACGGTGGCGGATCTCGGTGGCGTCGTTCAGCGGTTCCGGATCGCCCGGCAGGATGAGAGTCGCCGACAGCAGGGGTTCGCCGAGGGCCTCGAGCAGGGCATGCGCGACCGGATGGTTGGGGATGCGCAGGCCGATGGTGGAGCGCTTCCCGTGCTGGAGTCGCCGCGGCACCTCGCGGGAGGCAGGCAGGATGAAGGTGAAACTGCCGGGAGTTGCCGCCTTGAGCAACCGGAAATCCCGGTTGCCCACCTGGGCGTATTGGGCGATCTGACTGAGATCGCTGCAGACCAGTGTGAGATGGTGGCGCGCGTCGAACTGGCGAAGGGCCCGGATGCGCTCCACCGCGGCCTTGTCTCCCAGGTGGCACCCCAATGCATAGCAGGAGTCCGTCGGGTAGGCGATCAGAGAACCCTTGCGGACCATGTCCGCCGCCCGCTCGACGAGCCGCGCCTGGGGTGTGACGGGATGGATGACGAAGAGTTGGGCCATGGAAGCCGGGTTGACCCAGAGTTGCAGACGTCAGGGAAACCACCTGCCAATGACCCGCTCCCGGGCTGGAGTCCCGGGGCCGGGCGCCGCGCTGCACTGGAACCACGGAACGCCTGGAAAAGTTGAGATTCCGCACGATGATAGCAAATGACCCGGCCATCCCGCTTTTCCCTCGCGCCTGCGGCACGCCTTGTGAAAGAATACGGCCACAAAAAGATTCCGGGGGGAAGGCGGCGTCATGGCTGAGTTCGTACGGGCACCAAAGGATTTTGCCTCGGGACTGCTCTTCATCTTCATCGGTGCGGCTGCACTGGTGCTCGGCTCGGGCTACCGCCCGGGCACGCTGCTGAACATGGGCCCGGGCTATTTCCCCCGCATCATCGGCATTCTTCTGGTCGTGTCGGGAGCCATCGTGGCACTCGGGAGCCTGCGCATCCGCGGCGGACGCATCGAGCCCGTCAGGCTGCGCCCGCTCGTTCTGATCCTGGCCTCCATCGCCGCATTCGGATGGGCGCTGGAACGCCAGGGACTGCTGGTGGCTCTGGGGCTGCTCATCGCCATCTCGTCGCTGGCGCAGGGTGGTCGTCGCTTCTGGGAGATCCCCGTGCTGCTCGCCGTGCTCGCATTCATCGCCTGGCTCATCTTCGTCCAGGGCCTCGGGCTGCCCATCCCACTGTGGCCCGGGGCGGGCGCGTGATGGAACTGCTCCACAATCTTGCGCTGGGGTTCCAGGTCGCTCTGGGGCTGCACAATCTCTTCTACTGCTTCGTCGGGGTGGTCCTGGGAACCCTCATCGGCGTGTTGCCCGGCATCGGTCCGGTGGCAACCATCTCGATGCTGCTGCCCATCACCTTCACTCTCGAGCCGACCTCGGCACTCATCATGCTGGCCGGCATCTACTATGGCGCGCAGTACGGTGGCTCCACGTCCGCGATCCTGGTCAACCTTCCGGGAGAGGCCTCGTCGGTGGTCACCTGCCTGGACGGCTACGCGATGGCGCGAGCCGGACGGGCCGGAGAGGCCCTCGCCATCGCCGCGATCGGTTCCTTCTTCGCGGGATGCGTGGCGACCCTGATCCTGGCAGCCGCCGCGCCCCCCCTGGCCGAACTGGCCTTCAAGTTCGGCGCTGCCGAATACTTCTCCCTCATGGTGCTGGGCCTGGTCGCTGCCGTCGTGCTGGCCCAGGGCTCCCTCATCAAGGCAGTCGCCATGATTCTGCTGGGCATCCTGCTGGGTCTGGTGGGCATGGACACGACCACGGGAGACCAGCGCTACACGTTCGACCTTCCGGAACTGTCCGACGGCATCGGCTTCGTCGTCGTGGCGATGGGTCTGTTCGGCTTCGCCGAGATCATCGTCAACCTGGAACGGGGCGAGAACCGGGAGGTGCTGTCCCAGAAACTCGGACGGCTATTTCCTGCGCGCGAGGAGTTCGGACGCGCCTGGCGAGCCATCCTGCGCGGGACGGGCATCGGTTCGGTGCTCGGGGTGCTCCCGGGTGGCGGCGCGTTGCTGGGGTCGTTCGCCTCCTACATGGTGGAGAAGCGGCTCGCGAAGGACAGTTCCCGCTTCGGAAACGGAGCCATCGAGGGGGTCGCGGGTCCGGAGTCCGCGAACAACGCGGGGGCCCAGACTTCCTTCATTCCCATGCTCACCCTTGGCATCCCGCCCAACGCGGTCATGGCCCTGATGATCGGCGCCATGACGCTCCATGGCATCCAGCCTGGTCCACAGGTCATGGCCCGCCAGCCCGAACTCTTCTGGGGCATGATCGCCAGCATGTGGGTGGGCAACCTGATGCTGGTCATCCTGAATCTGCCCCTGATCGGGGTCTGGGTGCGGTTGCTCTCGGTCCCCTATCGCCTGCTCTATCCGGCCATCCTGCTGTTCTGCACGATCGGCCTCTACAGCCTCCAGTCGAGTGTGCTCGATGTGTTCCTGGCGACCGGCTTCGGTCTTCTCGGCTACGTGTTCATCAAGCTGGGTTGCGAACCCGCCCCGCTGCTGCTCGGGTTCGTGCTGGGCCCCATGCTGGAGGACAACTTCCGCAGGGCCCTTACCATCTCGCGTGGCGACGCCACGGTCTTCCTGACCCAGCCGATCTCCGGCGCGCTGCTTGCGGCCGCCGCGGCGTTGCTCGTGATCGTCATCGCGCCGAACGTGCGGCGGGCTCGCGAACAGGCCTTTCAGGAAGCCTGACGACGACCCGTGCGGGGCGCGACTGCGCGCCTGTTTCCCTCCAACCCGATTCCGGAGCCCTGAGCATGTCCGATTTTTCCTGGGACTTTCCCTACCCCTCGCAACGCATGCCGGTTCTCGCGGACAACGTCGTCGCGGCCTCACAGCCGCTGGCCGCCCAGGCGGGGCTGCGCACCATGCTTCTCGGCGGAAATGCCATCGATGCCATCGTGGCGACCGCTGCCGCGCTCACCGTGGTGGAGCCGGTCATGAACGGGCTCGGCTCCGACGCATTTGCCCTGGTGTGGGACGGCCATGGTCTGCAGGGACTGAACGCCTCGGGCCGTGCCCCCGCAGCCTGGACACCCGAACGGTTCGCAGGCCGCAGCGCGATGCCGCCGCAGGGGTGGGACACCGTCACGGTACCTGGAGCCATCTCCGCCTGGATCGAGCTCTGGAAGGCGCACGGCAGCCTGCCCCTGGAAACCCTGCTGGGACCGGCCATCGGGTATGCGGAGGGCGGATTCATCGTCTCCCCCACGATTGCCCGCCAGTGGGCAGCGCAGGCAGGCGCCTTGCGCGACGAACCGGGCTTCGCCAACGCCTTTCTCCGCGACGGCCGCACGCCCCGCGCGGGCGAACGGTTCACCTTTCCGGAACAGGGCGAGACGCTGCGGGAGATCGCCGCCACCGGTGGGGAATCCTTTTATCGGGGCAGGCTCGCAAGGCAGATCGCCGCCTTCGCGCGGGAGACGGGGGGCAGCCTGAACGAGGCCGACCTCGCCGCACACCGGGCCGACTGGGTCAGACCCATCTCGCAGCCCTATCGCGGCTACCGGCTCCATGAAATCCCCCCGAACGGCCAGGGGATCTCCGCTCTGATCGCCCTGGGCATACTGGGTCACTTCGACATGGGCGCGACCCCCCTCGATTCGGCTGCAAGCCTCCACCTGCAGATCGAAGCGATGAAACTGGCCTTTGCGGATGTCTACGCCCACGTGGCGGACCCGGCACAGATGCGCGTGCACTCGGACGACCTGCTCGACCCCGGCTACCTCGCCCGGCGCGCGGCCCGGCTGGACCGCAATCGCGCCCAGCGGTTCGACGCTGGCACTCCTCCGGCATCTGGGACGGTGTACCTCGCCGCCGCGGACGCGGCCGGCCGGATGGTTTCTTACATCCAGTCGAATTACAACGGGTTCGGGTCGGGGGTGGTAGTGCCGAATACCGGGATCAGCCTCCAGAACCGCGGCGCCGCGTTCTCGCTGCAAGCGGGAAGCCCGAACGAGGTCGGACCGGGAAAACGCCCGTTTCACACGATCATCCCGGGCTTCGTGACGCGCGACGGCCAGGCCGTGATGAGCTTCGGCGTGATGGGGGCGGACATGCAGCCCCAGGGGCACGTTCAGATGCTCGTGCGCCTCGCGGACTACGGCCAGAACGCCCAGGCTGCGGCAGACGCTCCCCGCTGGAAGATTGCAAAGGATGGGTCGTTGCTCGTGGAACATCACATGCCGACGGGCACCGTGGAGGGGCTGCGCGCGCTGGGGCACGACGTGCGGGTCACGCCTCGCTGGGCGATGGATTACGGATCGGCCCAGCTGATACACCGGTTGCCCCAGGGGTATGTCGCAGCCTCCGAACCCCGCCGGGACGGCCAGGCGGTCGGGTTCTGAGCCGCGCGGAGCACCGGCTCCGCCGCATGCACCTCAGGCCGCCACGGCCTGGGAAGGCGCGGGCGCCCGGCGCTCCCGGGCCAGATAGCCCACCAGATGGGCACTCAAATCGCGGGCATCGTCACCGACGCCGTCGATCAGGGTGGACTTGCGCCGGCGCATGTACGGCATTCCCATCAGGTACATCCCGGGACTTTCGGTCACCACGCCGCCGTCATGCCGCACATTCCCCTTGGCATCCAGCACCGGCACGTGCAACCAGGAGAAATCCGGGCGGAATCCCGTTGCCCAGATGATTGTCCGGACGCCGTGACGGGCGAAGTCGAGCCCGAGCGGAGGGGAGGCTTCGATGGCTGTTGCGGGATGGCGCTCCGGTTCGCCCAGCTCCATACCCCCCCCCTGCTGCAGAGCCCAGGCATCGATGGCGTCCAGCAGACGATTCATCTTGAGGTCCGCGAGGGCGCAGACGTTCCGCAGGGAGCCCGAGAACTGCGCCTTGCCATCGTTGATGCCGGCCAGCCTGCCCGCAAGCCGCACCCCCAGTCCGGACAGGGCGTTGAGGTCGATCATGCGCCGATCCGGATAGCCCGCAAGCTGCAGTGACGCGACGTTGCGGGCCCGAACGATGTCATCCACGGAAGTCCAGGGCTCGTCGAGTACACCCGTCGCATCCATCCACCACTGGATGTCCCGGCCCCTGTACGTGCGCGGCACCCGCACGTGCTCCCCCACCGCCAGCGTGACGCTCCGTCCGGACCGGGCGAGTTCGTCCGCGATCTGCGTCCCGGATGCGGATGCCCCGACGACAAGCACCCCTCCATCCACCACCTGCGCCGGGTTCCGGTACTGGATCGGCGTGAGCATCTGGACTCCCGGCGGCACGAGCCTGGCGACGGCGGGGATACCGGGAACATTGCAGGCGCCGCTTGCGAGCACCACCGTGTCGCAATGCCACGTGCCGCGCGCGGTCTCGACAACGTAGCCCTCATCGACCCGACGAACCGACGTGACGGTGGTTCCGGTGATCACGGGAGCGCCGAACGACGCCGCGTACGCCTTCAGGAAGGCGACCGTCTCCGGCATGGACCGGAAGCCGTCGGGATCATCCCCCCGGTACCCGTAGCCGGGCAGACGGCTCTGCCAGTTCGGCGTGAGCAGGCGCAGGGAATCCCAGCGCTCGCTGGCCCAGGAGTGGGCAACCTCGCCGCGCTCGAGCAGGACGTGATCGATGCCCCAATCGGCGAGCCACCAGCTCATTGCCAGCCCGGCCTGCCCCGCGCCGATGATGACGGTCGTTGTACGCAAAGGTTTTCTCCCGCTGCAGGAACGCCGAGCTCAGGCCACTTCGACGGTGACGTTGGTGGGGTTGGTAAGAATGTCGTAGACGGCGGATCGCTTCTGCGACTGGGCCACCAGCGCCCGGATGTCGTCGGGCGACGCGTCCGCGTCGATGCTGTAGGTGACCTTCACGCCGTCGAACCCGTTCCGGACGTCGCTGTCCGCCCCCAGGATGCCGCGGATGTCCATGCCGGCCTCGAGGGTCGCGGTCACGGAGCGCAGCTGGATCTGGCGCACCTGGGCCACGGCGGCCACGCCCGCAGTCAGGCAGCTCGCCAGGCCGGCCAGCACCAGCTCGACCGGGGTTGCACCACGATCCTCCGAGGCGAAGACCTCCGGATGGTCGGCGTCGAACGAAAAGCTCGACTTGTGCTTGTGCTCGGACCCGAGTCCGTAGAAACCATCCACGGTGGTCCGGCTGAAGGTGCCACCAACCCAGGTGACGGCCGCACGCCACTTGAACTGGGCGGCCTCGGGTGCCTGGATGAGCGCCTCTCGAGCGCCGAGGAGGGCTGCCACGTTGACACCGTTGTCGACGTTGGCTTCTACGGTAGTGATGGTCATGAAACGCTCCTGCCAGTCTGAAATTTGGAAGGCGCGAGGTTAGCAGTGCCGATCCCCTTCGGCATCATTCCGATTTATGGAATGTTCTTCTTTGCTTATTCCACCGGCAACTGTTGCCCCCAGCTGCCACGCCGGAGGGCGGCCAGGATCAGCCCGGTGCCGCGGATGCGGCTTTTCCCAGAGCCTTCTGGCGAATGGCGCTCAGCGTGGTCCGGGTGGTGATCACGTCCGGGTCGATCCGCATTTCGATGAGCGCAGGCTTGCCCGAGGCCACGGCCCGCTGGAAGGCTGCCGGGAAATCCCCGGTGGCGAGGACCGTCTCCCCGTGCGCGCCATAGGCTCTCGCCAGCGCGGCGAAGTCCGGATTGGCGAGCGAAGTGCCATGCACACGTGCCGGAAACTCGCGCTCCTGATGCATCCGGATGGTTCCGTACATGCCGTTGTTGACGAGGATGATCACGATGGCCAGGCCGTACTGGACCGCTGTCGCGAGTTCCTGGCCGTTCATCATGAAATCGCCGTCGCCGGTGAAGGCGATGACCGTGCGGTCCGGATGGACGGCCTTGGCGGCCACCGCCGCCGGTACGCCATATCCCATGGCCCCGTTGGTCGGGCCGAGTTGCGTGCGGTAGCCGCCGTAGGGATAGAAGCGGTGTACCCAACTCGCGAAATTGCCAGCACCGTTGGTGAGGATCGCGTCCCGCGGGAGATTCTGCGCCAGCCACGACACGATGGCGCTGGGATTGACGGGCCCGGGCACGTCGACCGGCCGCGCGTTGTCGAGATAATCCTGGTGGGCTGCCTGCGTCCACTCCGCCCAGTTCTCCCACTCCGCCGGCCCCAGCACCGCCGCGGCCTCCGCGAACTCGGGCATGCCCGAATTGATCAGCAGGTCCGCCTGATAGACGCGGCCGAGTTCCTCCGCACCGGCGTGCACGTGGACAAGACGCGGCTTCATGCGGGGCACGTCGAACAGCGTGTACCCACCCGTGGTCATCTCGCCCAGGCGCGCGCCCACCACCAGAATCAGGTCCGCCTCCAGAACACGCCGCTGCAGGGCCGGTGCCAGCCCGATGCCCACATCGCCGGCATATTGCTCGTGGAGGTTGTCGATGAGGTCCTGGCGCCGGAACGTGCATGCGACCGGCAGGCGGTTGCGCTCCGCGAATCGCTGGATGTTCGCGCAAGCCTCCCGGGTCCAGCCGCTTCCCCCCAGGATCAGCAAAGGCCGCCGGCACATCTGGAGGAGATGACGCACCTTCGCCATGTCCCGCATGCTCGGGCTGGCCGCGACGCGCTGGTAGGGCTGGGTCTCCACCGGTGCAAGGCGGGTCATGAGCATGTCCTCCGGAAGCGCGAGCACGACTGGCCCCGGCCTCCCGGAAACAGCAACGTGAAACGCATGGCTGATCATCTCGGGAATGCGGTCTGCGCGGTCGATCTGCGCCACCCACTTGGCGATGCTCCCGTACATCCGCCGGTAATCCACCTCCTGAAAGCCCTCGCGCTCGACCACGTCGCTGCCCACCTGCCCCACGAACAGGATCATGGGCGAGGAATCCTGCTGCGCCGTATGCACACCGATGGCCGCGTTCGTCGCGCCCGGCCCGCGGGTGACGAAACAGATGCCCGGCCGGTTGGTGAGCTTCCCGTAAGCCTCGGCCATGAACGCGGCGCCTCCTTCCTGACGGCACACGTGCAGCCGGATCCTGTCCCGCGCGTCATACAGCGCATCCAGCACCGCGAGGTAGCTTTCCCCGGGAACGCAGAAGGCCGTGTCGACGCCGTGCGTCACCAGCGCATCGACGAGAATGCTGCCGGCGTGGGGCAATGTCTGTTCTGTGGTCATGGGGCCGGAATCCTATGGGGAAACACCGCGCGCCGCGGTCGGCGAATCATCTCAGACGGGCCCATCCGCTGCCAACAGTGACATCCTCTGATGAGTGCCGTGATCGCCGCGGCCGCCCTCGGGGAGGCGCGACTCGCGGACAGGTCACCGATATAATCCGGCGCTTCGCCCCCGGGGGGCCGCACCGGCCCGGATCCCGATCGATCTTCGCACGACCCGAAACGACAAGACGGAGGACGCCATCATGTGGCAGCAAGTGTACGACCCGCTGAACAGCGCGGTTCTGTCGACCATCTTCGCAGCGATCCCCGTGGTCGTGCTGCTGGGAGGGCTCGCGTTCTTTCACCTCTCGGCCCACATGGCGGCCATTCTGGGGCTCGTGAGCGCGCTGATCATTGCCGTGGTGGTCTTCACGATGCCGGTGTCGATGGCGCTCGCCACTGCCGGCTACGGCGCGCTGTTCGGCCTGCTGCCCATCGGGTGGATCGTGCTGAACATCATCTTTCTCTACCAGCTGACCAAGGACAAGGGGTACTTCCAGGTCCTGCAGGACAGCATCGCCAACATCACGGAGGACCGGCGCCTTCAGCTCCTGCTGATCGCCTTTGCCTTCGGTGCCTTCTTCGAGGGCGCCGCCGGCTTCGGGACGCCAGTTGCCGTGACGGGCGCCATCCTGATCGGCCTCGGCTTCTCTCCCCTGGCCGCATCCGGCCTCTCCCTGATCGCGAACACGGCCCCCGTTGCCTATGGCGCACTGGGGACGCCGGTCATCACGCTGGCCAAGGTGACGGGCCTGGACGAGATGGCCCTGTCGGCCATGATCGGCCGCCAGTTGCCGTTCTTCTCGCTCCTCGTGCCCTTCTGGCTGGTCTGGGCCTTCGCGGGATGGAAGGGCGTCAAGGGCATCTGGCCGGCCATCCTGGTGACGGGGATCTCCTTCGCGATCCCTCAGTTCCTGATTTCCAACTACCACGGTCCGATGCTCGTGGACGTGGGCGCGGCGATGGTTTCCATGCTCTGCCTCTACCTGTTCCTCAAGGTCTGGAAGCCGAAGGAGATCTGGCACACGACCCGCCTCAAGGGCCACGAGTCCGAGGGGGGGGACACGGCACCCGAGGCGCCGACGAAGTTCACCCGGCACGATACGTCCGTGGTCATCAAGGCGTGGATTCCATGGCTCATCCTGACGGTCTTCGTGTTCGCCTGGGGCTTCCCCACCGTCAAGGATTTCCTGAACGGTTCCACGAAGCGGGTGGAGGTCCAGGCGGACGGCACGAAGAAGGAGGTCAAGGTCCCGTATGCCTGGGACGGCAAGACCAAGATCGACTTCCCGATCGCCGGACTGCACGAGCAGGTGGAAAAGGTTCCGCCCGTGGTGGCAAAGCCCATCAAGGAGAAGGCGGTGTTTTCGCTGAACTGGCTGTCCGCCACCGGGAGCAGCATCTTCCTGGCGGCAATCCTTGCCGGCCTGTTCATGGGTTACTCCATACCCGGGCTGCTCCACAAGTACTGGGAAACGATCAAGCTGGTGCGCTTCTCCCTCATCACCATCGCGGCCATGCTGTCCCTGGGTTTCGTCACCCGCTACTCGGGCACGGATGCAACGCTCGGGCTGGCGTTCGCCTTCACCGGCTCCCTCTACCCGTTCTTCGGCACCATGCTCGGGTGGCTCGGGGTGGCCCTCACGGGGTCGGACACGGCATCCAACGTGCTCTTCGGCGGCCTGCAGCGCATCACGGCCGAGCAGCTTCACCTGAGCCCGGAATTGATGGCTTCGGCGAACAGTTCGGGCGGAGTCATGGGCAAGATGATCGACGCCCAGTCGATCGTCGTTGCCTCGACGGCGACGCGCTGGTACGGACACGAGGGCGACATTCTTCGTTATGTGTTCTGGCACAGCATCGTGCTGGCCGCGCTCGTCGGGCTGGTGGTGACCCTCCAGGCCTACGTGTGGCCCTTCACCGAAATGGTGGTGCACGGCGCCGCGGCTACCGCAGCCCACTGAACGCCTGACAGCGTCGCCGCCCCGCTTCGAAACGGGGCGGCCCCACCAAGAAAAAAGCCCGCATCCGCGGGCTTTTTTCCATCAGCCGGTCGCTTGCACGACCGGAAATCGTGATCAACCCTGGGGAGCATCTCCCAGCAGCGCCTTCATGGACAACCTGACCTGACCCTTCTCGTTCACCTCGAGGACCTTCACGCGAACGGTCTGGCCCTCCTTGAGGTAATCGGAAACGCTGTTGACGCGCTCGTTCGCGATCTGGGAGATGTGGACCATGCCGTCCTTGCCGGGAAGCAGGCTGACGACCGCGCCGAAATCGAGCAGGCGCAGCACCGTGCCTTCGTAGATGCGTCCCACCTCCACCTCTGCGGTGATCTCCTCGATGCGCCGCTTGGCAGCCTCACCGCCTTCGGCCGAGACACATGCGATGGTGACGGTCCCGTCGTCCTGTATGTCGATCGTGGTGCCGGTTTCCTCGGTGATGCTGCGAATGACCGCACCGCCCTTGCCGATGACGTCTCGGATCTTCTCGGGCTTGATCTTGATCACCATCATGCGCGGCGCGAAGGTGGACAGCTCCGACCGGGGTGTCTGGAGCGCGCCCTTCATCCGATCGAGAATGTGGAGGCGACCTTCCTTCGCCTGCAACAACGCCACATGCATGATCTCCTTGGTGATGCCCTGAATCTTGATGTCCATCTGCAGGGCGGTCACCCCGTTTTCGGTTCCCGCGACCTTGAAGTCCATGTCGCCGAGATGATCCTCGTCCCCGAGAATGTCGGACAGCACGGCAAAGCGGTTCCCGTCCTTGATGAGTCCCATCGCGATGCCGGCCACATGCGCCTTCATCGGCACCCCTGCGTCCATCATCGCCAGGCATCCGCCACAGACGGATGCCATCGAGCTCGAGCCGTTCGACTCGGTCACCTCAGACACCACGCGGAAGGAATAACCGAACTCCTCGGGCGTGGGCAGTACTGCAATGAGTGCCCGCTTGGCCAGGCGCCCGTGACCGATCTCGCGGCGCTTCGGCGTACCGACACGTCCCGTCTCGCCGGTGGCATAGGGAGGCATGTTGTAGTGGAGCATGAACCGCTCGGTGTATTCGCCCTGCAGCGCATCGATGATCTGCTCGTCCCGCGCCGTGCCGAGCGTGGCAACCACCAGGGCCTGGGTTTCGCCGCGCGTGAACAGGGCCGATCCGTGGGTCCTGGGCAGGACACCGGTACGGATGGTGATGGGCCGGACCGTCCGGGTATCACGACCATCGATCCGCGCCTCTCCGTCGAGGATCTGGTTCCGGACGATCTTCGCCTCGAGATCGCTGAAGATATTCTTGACCGTGCGTTCATCGGCCGCCTGATCCCCTGAGCACAGGGTCGCCACCACATGGCTTCTGATCGCGTCGACGCGCTGCGAACGCTCCTGCTTCTGCTTGATCCCGTAGGCCTCGCGCGTCTCCCGCTCGGCGAGTTCGGACACCCGCGCGACGAGGGCTTCGTCCTTGGACGCCGGAGCCCAGTCCCAGAGCGGCTTGCCCGCCTGTTCCACCAGTTCATGAATCGCCTCGATCACGGCCTGCATCCGGTCGTGGCCGAAAACCACCGCGCCCAGCATCACGTCCTCGGACAGTTCCATCGCCTCGGACTCCACCATCAGCACCGCCTGCTGCGTCCCGGCGACCACCAGATTGAGCTGGGACGTCTTGAGTTCGCTCGCTGTCGGGTTGAGGATGTACTCCCCGTTCGCATACCCCACGCGCGCTGCACCAATCGGGCCGTCGAAAGGGATACCGGAAAGAGCCAGTGCTGCCGATGCGCCGATCATGGCCGGAATGTCGGAATCCACCTCGGGATTGGACGACATCACCGTGGCGATGACCTGCACTTCGTTGTAGAAGCCCTCCGGGAAAAGCGGACGGATCGGACGGTCGATGAGGCGGCTGGTGAGAGTCTCCTTTTCCGAAGGGCGCCCTTCGCGCTTGAAGAAGCCCCCGGGGATGCGGCCCGCGGCGTAGGTGCGCTCCTGGTAGTCGACCGTCAGCGGGAAGAAATCCTGCCCGGGTGCCGCCACCTTGCGACCGACGGCAGTGACCAGCACGACGGTGTCATCCAGGGAAACAAGTACCGCCCCCGAAGCCTGACGCGCGATTTCCCCAGTCTCGATCGTCAGTGTGTGACGCCCGTACTGGATACTTTTCTTTGCAATGTTCAAAGTCGTTGTCCTCTAGGAAAGGGAGGATCTACCGGCGCGGGGTCCCGGACCCGGACGCACCAATGACAACGGCTGGCCACCGGCCAGCCGCTGCGGGAGAGATCCTGTTGAAACGGAAGATGGAATCCGGCAGTCCACGAAAGCGGACGAGCACTGGGCCTGTCTACTTGCGCAGACCGAGACGTTCGATCAGCTTGCGATATCCGGCAACGTCGTTGCCGCGGAGATAATCGAGCAGCTTGCGACGACGGCTCACCATCTTGAGCAGACCGCGGCGGGAATGGTGATCCCGAACGTTGCTCTTGAAGTGGTTCGTCAGTCCGTTGATGCGGGCGGTCAGGAGGGCAACCTGAACTTCCGGGGAACCCGTGTCCCCCTTGGCACGCTGGAAATCACTCACCAGCTGGGCTTTTTCGGCAGTGGTCACGGCCATTTCTTTGATCTCTGTCCTTGAAAAGTCCGCGATTGTAACGGTGATCCCGCTGAAATCCAAGCCGATTTCAGCTTCGGAAAGCCTTTTCATGCGCACCGGCTCCCTCGCGCCGGGACATCAGGCGGACCGGGCGCAGCCCACCGTCTTCCCCAAGTTCTGCCACACCGACGAACGAGCCCGCGGGGCCATGGACGCGGTATCGCCCCGGCACGGCATCGGGACGGACCACCTGGCCGTGAGACAGGGCCGTGGTCATCGCCCCGTCGAGCGCAAGTCTCGGCAGGGCATAGGGAAGACAGTCGGGCGGCAGGAGAACGCCATCCCGCCCGGCCTCGGAGTCGGCCGCCAGATCGTCGAGACTCCGCGCCTGTGCGAGCAAAAAGGGTCCGGATGCCAAACGACGCAGGCTCGCGAGATGTCCGACCGTGCCCAGCGCCGCGGCGATGTCCTCCGCCAGGGACCGCACATAGGTGCCGGTTCCGCATTCGACCCGAAAGGCCAGGTGGTCCTCGCCCAGCCGCTGCAGGGAGAGACCGGACACCGTCACCTCCCGTGCCTTGACCGGAACGGCCTCACCCCGCCGGGCGTACGCGTAGAGCGGCTGCCCTGCATGCTTGAGCGCGCTGTACATCGGCGGGTTCTGGAGGATGGTACCGGTGAAACGGTGAGCCACCTTGTGGAGGTCGATGCCCTCCAGGGCCACGGGAGCCCGCTCGATGACCTCACCCTCCGCATCCGCGGTCGTGGTTCGGGCACCCAGCGCGATCCGGCCCTCGTAAACCTTGCCGCTCTCGAGCAACCAGGATGAAAACTTCGTGGCCTCGCCGAAACAGACCACGAGCAGGCCAGTGGCCAGCGGGTCGAGCGTCCCGCCGTGCCCTCCCTTGGCGGCCCGATACAGACGTCGGAGGGTCTGCAGGAACCCGTTGGAACTCACTCCGCCCGGCTTGTCGGCGATCAGCACGCCGTCGAGATCCCGCCAGACAATGCGCCGCCCCGCGTCCCCCGGCCCCGCGCCCACGATTCGCGAAATCACTCGGGACGCGACTGGTCCGAGCGCACGGTCTCGTCGATGAGCCTGGACAGCTCCGCACCGCGCGCGACCGACTCGTCGTATTCGAAATGCAGTTCGGGCGTGACGCGCACGCGAAGCCCGTGGGAAAGCTGTGATCGCAGGAACCCCGCGGCCCTGCGAAGGGTGGCCGCGGTCTCATCGACTCGGGTAGAGTCGCCCAGAACGGTGAAGAACACCTTCGCATGCATGCGGTCCGGACTGAGTTCCACCCCCGTCAGGGTGATGAGTCCGATCCGTGGATCCTTCATCTCGAGCCGGATGATGCCGGAGAGATCCCTCTGGATCTGGTCGGCGAGCCGGGTCGAGCGGGGATTTTCCCTCGCGTGAGCCAAGATGCCGCCCCTCAGAGGGTCCGGGCGATTTCCACGATCTCGTAGGCCTCGACCTGATCACCGACCCGGATATCGTCGAAGTTCTTGATAGACAGACCGCACTCGAACCCCGCCTTCACCTCCCGAACGTCATCCTTGAATCGCTTGAGGGAATCAAGTTCCCCCGTGTGGATGACGACATTGTCCCGCAGGATGCGCACCAGCGAATTGCGCCTTGCCATCCCTTCCAGGACGTAGCAACCGGCAACCGCGCCCACCTTGGAGATCCGGAAGACCTGACGGATATCGATGAGGCCGATGATGTTTTCCTTGCGCTCGGGAGCCAGCATGCCGGAGAGGGCTGCACGTACCTCGTCCACCGCCTCGTAGATCACGTTGTAGTAGCGGACATCGATGCCATGCGAGCCGACCAGTTTCTTCGCGGTCGCATCCGCGCGGGTGTTGAAGCCGATGATCACCGCGTTCGATGCCAGCGCCAGGTTGACGTCCGACTCGGTGATCGCACCCACGCCGCTGTGGACGATGTTCACCTTGACCTCTCCCGTGGAGAGCTTTTCCAGTGCGGTCTGAAGGGCTTCGTAAGACCCCTGCACATCGGACTTGATGATCAGGGACAGGGTCTTGGTTCCCCCTGCAGCCATCTGGTCGAACATGTTGTCCAGTTTCGCGGCCTGTTGCCTGGCGAGCTTCACGTCGCGGAACTTGCCCTGGCGGAACAGCGCGATCTCTCGCGCCTTGCGTTCGTCGCCCACCACCAGAACCTCCTCTCCTGCCATGGGCACTTCCGACAGGCCCAGAACTTCGACCGGAATGGAGGGACCGGCTTCCTGCACCGTCCGCCCCGCCTCATCGACAAGGGCGCGCACCTTCCCGAACACCGCCCCCGCGAGAACCACGTCTCCACGCTTCAGCGTGCCTGACTGGACCAGCACGGTGGCGACCGGGCCGCGACCCTTGTCCAGCCGGGCCTCGATCACGATACCCTTGGCGGGGGCGTTCCGGGGCGCCTTGAGCTCCAGCACTTCCGCCTGAAGCAGCACGCCCTCTAGAAGACCGTCGACGCCCTGGCCGGTACGCGCGGAGACCTCGATGAACATCGTGTCGCCACCCCAGTCCTCGGGGACGACCTCCCGCGCGACGAGTTCCTGACGGACGCGCTCGGGGTTGGCGTCGGGCTTGTCGATCTTGTTCATGGCGACCACGATCGGCACCTTGGCGGCCTTCGCGTGGTGGATCGCCTCGACCGTCTGCGGCATGACGCCGTCGTCCGCGGCCACCACCAGAATGACGAGGTCCGTGACTTTCGCGCCGCGAGCCCGCATGGCAGTGAAGGCCTCGTGGCCAGGGGTATCGAGGAAGGTGATCATGCCGCGCGGAGTATCCACGTGGTAGGCGCCGATGTGCTGCGTGATACCGCCCGCCTCACCGCTGGCCACCCGGGTCCGCCGGATGTAATCGAGCAGGGATGTCTTGCCGTGATCGACGTGCCCCATGACCGTGACCACCGGAGCGCGGTGCTCGGCAGTGGTTTCCTCGCGCACCTCGGCCTCGCTGAGATAGGCCTCCGGATCGTCCAGTTTCGCCTGCTTCCCGACGTGACCCATCTCCTCCACCAGGATCATGGCTGTTTCCTGATCCAGCACCTGGTTGATGGTAACCATGCTGCCCATCTTCATGAGCACCTTGATGACCTCGGCCGCCTTGACGGACATCTTCTGGGCCAGTGTCGCGACCGTGATGGTCTCTGGAATGAGGATCTCCCGGACGACCGGCTCGGTCGGCGCCGAGAACTGATGCTGAGCAGCGGCGTCCCCATGCCGGGAGCCGCTCTTGGCGTGCCCCTTGGATCGCCAGCCGTCCACCCCGCCAGTGTCACCCCTGGTCTTGAGGGTGCGCCGGCCGCGGGAGGCGTCGTCCTTCCACGCCACCCCTTCCTTGCCGGTCTTTTTGACCGGCTTCTTGGCGTCGGGCCGGGCCGGTGCCGCCCCCGCCTTCGGAGCCGGCCGATGGAGGGTGCTCGGGGGTGTCGCCGGCCGGGCAGCCGGAGCACCGACCACGGGTGCTGCAGCTTCCGGAGCCGGGACAGGAGCGGCCGCCTGAGAAGCAACCGCTGCGGCAGCGGCCGCCTCGGTGGACGCACCCTTGCGCGCGCGCTCCCGCTCCCGGATCTCCTGCTTGCGCCGGATTTCCTCGGTCTGGCGCTCGACGAGAGCACGGTGTTGCCGCTCCTCGGCCTCGCGGATCGCCCGTTGCTGCGGATCGATGATGCTCGTCCTCAAAGGCTCCGGAGCCACTTCGGCCGCCGGTGGCTCGACCGGCTCTTCCGCGACGACTACCGGTTCGGCGACGGGCTCCGGGTCAGGTTCCGGTTC
>JBAXBV010000016.1:0-74219 GCA_037141795.1 Betaproteobacteria bacterium | reverse complement strand
TGCGGGCCGAGTTCGACGCGCTCGAGGAAGGCTTCTTCGGCGAAGGAGCGCGCGTCATGACCGGCACCACCGCGGAGAAGCAGGCCTTCGTCAGCCATTGCTGGCGTCTGGCGGACGAGGCGGCCGATCGCTGGCTGGCTCGCCTGGAGCGCTCGCCATTCCGGGTCGCCGATCAAGGCTACGCCGAGATGTGGGCCCGCTTCAACGCCGAAGCGGCGCTCGAGCTCTGACCGCCCCATGGCTTCGACTGTCGACGCTCCCGACTTGCCGGCCGCCCTTGGAGCTGCGCGCCCCTTCGTCTGGTGCAACCCGGCGTGGCGTCCGGCCGCCCCGGTGCTCGGACAGCTGGCTTTCACGCGGGCCGACGTCCAGGCCGCGCAGCGACTCTGGCAGCGCGCAGCGCCATTGCTGCAACGCTTGTTCCCCGAGTTGGCCGCGAGTTCCGGCCGCGTCGATTCGCCCCTGCTGGCGCTTCGCCCAGAAACCGGGGCGCAGCTTGGCCTTTCGCCGGACGCACGCGCGCTGGTCAAGGCCGACCACGCCCTGCCGGTGACCGGCTGCATCAAGGCCAGGGGCGGCGTGTACGAGGTCCTGTGGTTCGCGTTCGACCTCGCCCGGCGTCTGGGTCACGATGGCCGCGATTGCGCGGAGTTGGCAGATCCGGCGTGGCGTGCCCGTTTCGCTGGCCACAAGGTGCTCGTCGGCAGCACCGGCAACCTCGGCTTCAGTGTCGGCGTGGCGGCGCGTGCCCTGGGCTTCGACGCCGAGGTCCACATGTCCGCCGACGCGAAAGCCTGGAAGAAGGACCGGCTGCGTGCGCTGGGCGTACGCGTGGTCGAGCACGACGGCGACTACACCACGGCGGTCGCCGCCGCGCGGGCCGTCGCCGCCGCGACGCCCGGCAGCCACTTCGTCGACGACGAGGCGTCGCGCCACCTGTTCTTGGGCTACGCGACTGCCGCGGGGGATCTGGCGGCCCAGCTTGCCGCCCTGGGCATCGGCGTCGACGCGGACCGACCGCTCAACGTGTATCTCCCCTGCGGGGTGGGCGGTGCGCCAGGCGGGGTCACGCTCGGGCTCAAGAACCTGTGGGGCGATGCCGTGCACTGCGTGTTCGTCGAGCCGGTGCAGTCCCCTGGCATGCTGGTGCGACTCGCGGCAGGCCCGGGGCGCGGGCTTTCCGTCTACGACGTTGGCCTCGACAATCGCACCGTCGCCGATGGCCTTGCCTGCGCTGCGGCGTCGGAGCTCGCCGCCAGTGCCGTCGAATCGCTCGTGGAAGCCATCGTCACGGTAGCGGACGAGGAAATGCTCGCCTGGATGCGCATTGCCTGGGAACAGGAAGGTCTGCGTCTCGAGCCATCAGCCGCCGCGGCCTTCGCCGGCTGTGCCCGGCTGCTCGCTGCATCCCCCGACCCGTACCCGCCGGCCGCCGTCCACGTACTCTGGACCACTGGCGGCGCGCTGCTGCCGGAGGACGTGTTCCGCGATCAGCTGAACCGATCCCCCGCGGGGTAGCGGCCGCGGATGCAGCTCTGGTGAGGCAGGATCTTCCCGATGACCGCTCCCTGGAGGACGGCCCCGATGATCTTGATCTCCCTGGCGCCACAGTTCGGGCAGCGCTGCCTGTCCAAGATCAGGCGTGCGAAAACCGCACAAGAGAACTGGCGTGTATGCATTGATACAGGCCTGACCCCGGGGGTTCTATGTGACCCCGGGGGTTCTATGCATTGATACAGGCCTGACCCGGTTCGTTCGCACCCCTGCGGCAGTGATTCAGGCGCGGTATCTGCGCGGATCAGCGCTGGTCCGTGACGTCCCGGCGCCCGCGGGGAGCTGCTGGCTGAGTTCGCTCATCGGGTCTCCAGACGCAGCTCCGGGCCTGGCAAGACCGGGAACGGCGCCATCGTTGCGTTTCGTCCCGTGCGGTAGATCTGACGCGTCCGGGCAATCCGGTTCTCGGTCGATGGCGGCGACGGCGCCTCCGTTCCGCGCCACGGGATCGGCCTGGCCCTCCCCGTGAGCAGGCGCTCAGGCGTCGTAGCAGTCGAGGATGTGCCCCGGGCCGCCGTCGAGCGGCACGTAGTCCCGGCCGTCGAACACCCGGGTACCGTTCACCCATACGCCGTGCGCGCCCCGGGGCTCGCGGATGATCCGGGTGCCGCCAGCCGGCAGATCGGACCGTCGGACGAGTCCGGAAAGGCCGACCCGCGCCGGATCGAACAGCAGAACATCCGCCCACTGACCGGGGGCGATCCGCCCGCGACCGGGGATCCGGTAGCGCGCGGCCGGTTCGGCTGCAAGCCGCCGCGCGGCGTCCGCGAGCGTGAACGCGCCGGTTTGCCGCACCCAGTGGGAAAGGAAGTGCAGGCCGAATCCGGCGTCGCAGAAGTAGATGAGGTGCGCACCGGCGTTCGACAGGGCCACGATGCCGGCACGGTGCCTGAGCAGCGCGGCCACGCCGGCGTCGTTGTTCTGGAAGAGCTTGGCGATGAACCGGGTCTGCAGGCCCTGCGCGAGCCCGGTGTCGAAGAACAGGTCGAGGGGATCACGGCCGAGCCGTGCGGCCTCCGCCGCGACGGTGGTGCCGTCGGACAGTTCCACCTTCGACCAGTCCCCGTAGAAGAGCAGGCCCGCGCCCGGATGCGCGAGGTTGTGGCGGAACCGCTGGCGGAACGCGGGGTCCGCATAGATGGCAGCCCGGGCTTCAGGTGGTGCCGCCTTCACCTGGTCGAAGGCGTCGTGCGAGTACAGGAGGTATGGGTCCTCCAGCGTGAAGTCGAAGGACAGCGGCTGGCAGCTCGTCTGGATGTAGACCTCGTGCCCGCGGGCCAGCGCCTCGTCGCAGCGTCGGTACCAGTCGGCGCAGGTGTCCGGCGCTGCCTCGTTGAACATCGTGAGAACGGTCACGATGAAGGCGGGGCGGCCAGTGCGCGCAGCGATCTCCTCCATGTACTCCGGCGTGCCGCGCGGGCCGGTGGCCATGACGAAGATGCCCCGGCCGGCGTGTTTCAGTTCGTCGGTGAGGACGCGCAGCTCGTGGTCCGGCGCGATCGTCGACGGCATGGGCAGGCCGCCGAACCCGCTGTGATTGGGCGAGAACGAGGAGGCGAACCCGGCGGCTCCGCAGGCCATGGCCTCGCGGAGCATCGCGCACATCCTCGCGAGTTCCTCGGGGGTGGCCTCTGCGCGGGTCGACGCCTCATCGCCCATCACCGCCGTGCGCGCGGTGGAATGCCCGAACAGCACGCCCACGTTGGCGTAGGGCCGGATGCGCCGAAGCTGGTCGAGATACTGCGGAAAGCTCTCGAACTCCCAGCGGGTGCCGGCGAGCAGCGCGTCGAGGTCCATGCCCTCGACGACCGAGAGATTCTTCACCACCGTCCTGCGCAGCGGTTCGGGGCAAGGCGCGATCCCGAAGCCGCAGTTCCCGATGATGGCCGTGGTGACCCCGAGCGAGGGCGAGGGCGACAGCGTGCGGTCCCGCGTGATCTGGGCGTCGTAGTGCGTGTGCACATCGACGATGCCGGGCATGAGTGCGAGACCGTCGGCGTCGACGGTTTCGCGGGCGCTGGACGTGATCCGGCCCATCTCCGCGATGCGACCCTGCGCGATGGCGACGTCGGCCATGACCGGCGGGCCGCCGGTGCCGTCGAGCACCTGGGCGCCGCGAATGACGAGATCGTGCATGAGAGGCCCCACGTTCGCGGACGGCTCTCCTGCCGCCCGGATAAGCGGCGAATCATAACCGGGAGCGCGCGGCCTCGTGATCGAACAGGGCTGCCGGACATCAGTCGTCCTCCCGGTCCCGTGCCTGCTGCCAGGGGTGAGTCACCTTGGGCTGCTGGGCCTGCACCTGCAGCTGGTGTTCCAGTTCTTCGCGGTTGCGGCGCAGCAGGCTGATGAATTCCCTGCGCTCGGTGGTCTGTGAAATGCGGGCCATGGCCTTCAGTTGCTCGAGGTTGCCATGCCGGAAGCGCTCGGCCATCTCCCGCGCCTCATAAGCACCGCAGCCCAGCATCTCCAGCACTGATCGGCCCGCCAGCAACGAGCTCTCGAACAGTTCACGCTGCACCACGTGCGCGCCCTCGCGAATCAGCTCGTAGGCATGGGGCACATCCACGGCCCGCGCTACGATCTGCAGATGCGGAAAGTGCTTCCGGGCCAGCGCGGCGATGCGGGTGATGGTGTCCTTGTCGTCCACAGCCACCACCAGTACCCGGGCCTTGTGCGCGCCGGCCACTTCCAGCAAGTCCAGCCGTGCGGCATCGCCGTAGTAGACCTTGAATCCGAACTGACGCATGTTGGCAATGTGTTCGGAGTTGTGGTCAAGCACCGTCACGCGCACGTCGCTGGCCAGCATCAGGCGGCCCACGATCTGCCCGTAGCGACCGAAGCCGGCGATGATCACGGGGTTGTGGTCCATCCCGGTGTCCATCGGTCCCGCATTCACCGAACCCGCCAGAAAGCGCACCGCGTACGCATCCAGGGCCCTCATCAGCAGGGGCGACACGGCAATCGAAAGCGCAATGATGAGGTTGATCCAGGCACCCTGCTCCGCCGTCAGCATGGCCCCGGCCATTGCCAGACCCACGATCACGAAGCCGAATTCACCGCCCTGGCCCAGCAGGGTGGCAAAGGCCAGGCGCTCACGGTGCGGCACGCGCAGGCCCCAGGCCTGCAGGTACAGCGCCACGCACTTGATCGCCACGAATGCCACCAGCAGGCCGGCAATGGCAGCCCAATGCTGGCCGAGCAAGCCCAGGTTGATGCCTGCGCCGATGGTGATGAAGAACAGGCCCAGAAACAGGCCCTTGAATGGCTCGAGGTCGGCCTCCAGCTCATGGCGGTACTCGGAACTGGCCAGCATCACCCCGGCAACAAAGGCCCCCAGCCCGGCCGACACGCCCGCCAGGCTCATCAATTCCATGACCGCGATCACCAGCAGCAAGGCGGCCCCCACGAACAGTTCGCGGGAACCGTGGGTGGCGATCCAGCGCAAGGCGTGGCCGATGAGGAAACGCCCGGCCAGCACCAGCGCCACGAGCGCCGCCAGCGCCAGAAGCGGCTTGAACTGTGGCGCCCCGGTACTCGGGTAGAGCACGCTGGTGGCGATCAGGATGGGAATGGCCGCCATGTCCTGAAACAGCAGAATGCCAAAGGCCGATTGGCCGGTGGGGGTGCCCATGAGGTTGCGGTCGTTCATGAGCTGCACCGACACCGCAGTGGAGGACAAGGCCAGCGTCAGGCCGATGATGAAGGCTGCCGCCGGCAGCAGGCCCAGGCCATGCACCCCCACCCCCAGCACCAGGCCGCACAGCAGCATCTGCAGCAGGCCCAGGCCGAACACCCGTGTGCGCATGGCCCAGAGCTTTTTCAGGTCAAGCTCCAGCCCGATGGTGAACAGCATGAGCACCACGCCCAGTTCGGCCAGCAGCGCAATGCTCTGGCTCTCGCCGGTCAGCCGCAAGCCGTAGGGGCCGATGGCCACGCCCGCCAGCAGGTAGCCCAGCACCACGCCCAGGCCCAGGCGCTTGGCCAGCGGCACCACCAGCACCATGGCGGCCAGGTAGATGAGGATGTAGACCAGCACATTCGTTTCAGCGTGCATGGCTCACCTCCCGAACCTGCTCGCCCGGGGCCACGCCATGCAGTACCAGCTCATCGATCAGCCGCAATCGGTAGCCTTCTGCGGCCAGCAGCAGCTCGTCTTCGGAAATCTTCCCGGCGTGGTAGACGGTGTAGGGTGGCAGCCACTGCATGCCACAGAAGAGGGCAGTCTGCTGGATTGGCGTGGCAATCTGGCTCATGGGAAAGCGGTTGTAGCCGCCGGCGTCGTAGGCCGATTCCTCGCCCCCTGCGGTGGCCACCCACAGAAAGCGCTTGCCGGCCAGGGCCTGCGTCGGCTGGCCATCACTGCCATGCCCATAGGCCCAGCCGTAGCCCAATACCTTTTCACACCACAGGCTCAGCAAAGCCGGCATGTGATACCAATGCAGGGGGTGCTGAAACACGATGGTGCGGGTGGCCAACAGGGCCTGCTGCTCGGCCTGAACCTGGATGTGGAAGTCCGGGTAGAGCTGGTACAGGTTGCGGACCTGAACCGACGGCAGGTTGCTGATGGCGGCTTGCAGCGCCCGCCCGGCCCGCGAATGCTGGGGGTAGGGGTGGGCATAGATCACGGTGATCATGGGGCCTCGGCGTGAGAGTCGATAGGCAGGCCCGGCGCGGCGCAGGTTTCCCGCTCCGCCCGGTGGCCCGTGGCAATGGTATCGCCCGCCGTTTCGCCAGGTGGCGGTACCAACGCCCCGGTCGATCGGCGACGGGCAACCGGTCATCGATGCTCTCGACGGACCGTTTGTCCTGCGCCCAAGCGTGAAGCCGCTTGTACGACAGTCCCTGGACTTGCCACGCGACGAATTGCGGCTGAAGAAATCGCAATCGGCAGCTTCGCGCAAGGCCACCGTGTCGAGTTCGCGCCAGACGGTGGCGCCGAGTGTGGCAATAATCTGGATCCGGTTCGCGCACGCCCAAGACCGGAGGTCCATGCGAATGTTGGCTCGCTGCCCGAGTTGGCCATGACGGAGATGCACGTTGGTTGCGACTTGAGATACGATCAGTGTGACGGTCACCCGGAGCGTGGCATGGGGAAAGTCAGAGCAGATCTGTGGCGGTCGGGCGTTCTTCCCGATTCGCTCCGCTCCATCGCGGTCGGTCTCGGATGCGTGCTTATGCTCGCGACGGCCGCAGTCGATGCGGCAGGAACTCGCGACAAGGCCAGGCCCCGGGCCCGCTCTCAGTCCACGAAGATCCAGTACGAACCGCCGGCCTCGGCGCAGAGCCGGGAGATCCTGAAGGCGCTCCGGGAGGCACGCTTCCTGGAGTCAATCGCGGCCGATCTGGACGGGATGCTGCGGCTGCCGCGGGCGCTGACCCTCCGCGCCCGGGAATGCGAGGAGCCCAATGCCTATTACAACCCCGACAACGCTTCGATCGAACTCTGCTACAACCTGCTGCCAGCCATCGAAGAGGACCTGCTCACGGCGGGCATTGCCGAAGAACGACTCGAAGAAGCCGTGACCCACGTGTTTTCCTTTTTTCTGCTGCATGAACTCGGCCACGCGCTGATCGATATCCTCGATCTGGCCGTGCCGGGCCGACAGGAGGACGTGGCCGACCAGTTGTCGGTCTATGCCCTGGTCGAGGACGGCGACGAGGACGGCGTCCTGGCGGCACTGGACGGCGCCGCGTGGTTCGGCATCCGAAGTCACAGGACCGATGCTGCATCGGCCTTCTGGGACTCCCATTCGCTCGACGCGCAGCGTTACTACAACATCAACTGCTGGGTGTACGGCAGCAATCCGGAAGCACTCGCTCATGTTCCCGAGGACTCCGGGCTGCCGCTCAGCCGATCTGTCGATTGCCCCCGTGACTATCAGAACCTGAAGCGCTTCTGGGACAGGGCGCTGGAGAAGTTTCTCGTGCAGCCTCGGCGATGACACCCTGGCCCGATCGGCCGCGTGCCACCGTCCGCCTTGGCCTCGCGGTGGACGGGAGATGGGGGGCTCACGGAGCCCGGAAGGGCAGGATGTCCTCCAGCGTGATGGACGCCGGGGTGATGCGCGCACGGACGGCCATCACTTCCACGCCGCCGTCGAGGGCTTCGCGGAGCGTGCGCCCGTAGAGCGGGTCGATGTCGTCGGCCGGCCGCACTTCGGTGACGTCGCCACGCTGGACGCAGAACACGAGGACTGCCCGGCTGCCGTTGCGTACGACGCCCATCAGCTCGCGCAGGTGCTTGGTCCCCCGGGCGCTCACGGCGTCGGGAAACACGGCGATGCCGTCCTGCACGGCAGCGGTGACGTTCTTCACTTCCACGTAGCAGTCGGGACGGCCATCGGCCTGCAGCAGCCAGTCGATCCGGCTGCCTTCGGCGCCGTAGCGAGCCTCGGCCGTGAAGGACGAATAGCCCGCAAGGGAAGGCAGGGCGCCGCCTGCGATCGCCTCCCGGACGAGGGTGTTGCCGCGCTGGGTGTTGATGCCGGCGAGGGTCCCGTCGGCCAGTTCCGTCAGTTCCCACGCCCAGGGGTAGCGTCGGGTCGGAGAGTCATGGTGCAGAAGCCACAGCCCGCAGCCCGGTTCGGCCACACCGAGCATCGAGCCGGTGTTGGGGCAGTGCACGGTGATGGGATCCCCGTCCTCCAGCACCACGTCGGCGAGGAAGCGCTTGTACCGGCGCACGAGAGTACCCCGGGTCAGGGGCGGGTCGAACCGCATCGGGCGCAGGGGAGGGGGCAGGTCATCCGGATACGATGTCCACGGCCTTGTAGGGGGCGTGCTCCGCGAGTTCGTTGACATAGGCGGCCACCCCCCGCGATTCGCGTTCGACGAACTGGCGCACTGCCCGGTCGAACTGGGGGTCGGCGACCCAGTGGGCCGACCAGGTGGTGACGGGCAGGAGGCCGCGGGCCAGCTTGTGTTCGCCCTGCGCACCGCCCTCGAAGCGCCGGATTCCCTGCGCGATGCAGAACTCGATGGCCTGGTGGTAGCAGGCTTCGAAATGCAGGCCTGGCACATAGTCCGTCGTGCCCCAGTAGCGGCCGTAGAGGGCGTCCGGGCTGAAGATGTGGAAGGACGCGCACAGGCGCTGACCGTCGCGCCAGCCGATGGCGAGCAGCAGGTTTCGGGGCATCGACGCTGCCAGTCGCCGGAAGAAATCGAGATTGAGGTACGGGGTGGAGTGATGCCGGCGGTAGGTGTCGTCGTAGCAGCGGGCGAAGAACTGCCAGTCCTCGTCGCGGATGTCGGTGCCCACCCGCCACTCGAACTCGACGCCGGCCTCGCGCACGCGGCGACGCTCCTGCTTCACCTTCTTGCGCTTCTCGTGGTTCATGGTCGCGAGAAAGTCGTCGAAGCTGCCGTAACCTTCGTTGGTCCAGTGGAACTGGACGGTCCGGCGCAGCATGAGGCCCTCGGCCGCCATCTCCGAGGCCTGGGTTTCGCCCGGGAACAGGCAGTGAAAGCTGGACAGGCCCGCCTCGCCGGCGAACTGCAGGGCGCCCCGCAGCAGGGCCCGCCGGTCCGCCGGGTCGTCCCCCAGCAGTCGCGGGCCGGTGACGGGGGTGAACGGGATCGCGCTGAGCAGCTTGGGGTAGTAGGCGCGTCCAGCCCGCTGCCAGGCATCGGCCCAGGCCCAGTCGAACACGTATTCGCCGTAGGAGTGGTCCTTCACGTAGAGCGGCAGGGCGGCCCGCAGTTGCCCGTCGCGCTGGAGCAGGAGGTACCGGGGTGCCCAGCCCGTGGCCTCGGACGCGGCGCCGCTCTCGTGCAGGGCGTGCAGGAACGCGTGCGACAGCAGTGGATGCCCGCCGGCGAGGCGGTCCCAGGCCCCGGTCGTGATGCGGGAGAGGGAGTCGACGACTTCGAGGGTGATTTGTTCGGACATGGGCGCCCGGCTATATTACCCTCCCATGAAGATCGCCATCGCACAGTTGAACTGCACCGTCGGGGACCTCGCGGGGAATGCTGCCCGCATTGCCGATGCCGCCGGTCGTGCCCTCGCCCTCGGGGCCGACGTCATGGTCACCCCGGAACTCTCGCTCTGCGGATACCCGCCGGAGGACCTGCTGCTGCGGGGGGATTTCGTCGCCGACTGCGAGTCCCGCCTGCAGGAACTGGCGGCCCGGATCAGCGGCATTGCCGTGGTGGTGGGGCACCCGCAGGCAAGCGCCGGGGGCCTGCGCAATGCCGCCTCGGTGCTCGCGAACGGACGGGTCGTGGCGACCTACTTCAAGCGGGATCTTCCCAACTACACGGTCTTCGACGAGCAGCGCTACTTCCAGCCCGGCACCGAACCCTGCGTGTTCGAGGTGGGCGGCGTTCGGGTCGGGATCAACATCTGCGAGGACATCTGGGGCGCGTCGGGTTCGCCCGCGGCCCGGGCGGACGCCCCGCCCGGCATGGCCGGCGCGGGGCTCGCCGAGGCGCCCCGTGGCGCCCGCGCCGCGGGTGCCAGGGTTCTGCTGGTGCTGAACGCGTCGCCCTATCACGTGAACAAGCTGGCCACTCGCTGCGAGGTCGTGGGGGCCCGTGCACGGGAGACCGCCATGCCCGTGGTGTTCTGCAATCTGGTGGGCGGGCAGGACGAACTCGTCTTCGACGGGGCTTCCTTCGTGGTGGATGCCGGCGGGCAGGTCACGCACCAGATGCCTGCCTTCGAGGAAGGGCTGGAGATCGTCGAACTCGAGGGCGACGCCGTGGTTCCGGGCGGGATCGCGCCGGCGCAACCGGTCGAGGCGCTGGTCTACCGGGCGCTCTGCCTGGGCGTGAAGGACTACGTGGGGAAGAACGGCTTCCCCGGCGTCCTGCTCGGGCTGTCTGGCGGGATCGACTCCGCCATCGTGCTGTGCGTGGCCGCTGACGCGCTCGGTCCGGACCGGGTGCGAGCGGTGATGATGCCCTCGCGCTACACGGCCGACATGAGCCTGGAGGACGCCTCCGCGCTCGCCGCGAACCTCGGCGTTCGCTACACCGTCCTGCCCATCGCCGGGCCCTTCGACGCCTTCCTCTCCACGCTCGCGGGAGAGTTCGAGGGGTTGCCGATCGACACCACGGAGGAGAACCTGCAGTCGCGCATCCGCGGCACGCTGCTGATGGCGCTGTCCAACAAGTCCGGGGCGATCGTTCTCACCACCGGCAACAAGAGCGAGATGGCCACCGGTTACGCCACGCTCTACGGCGACATGGCCGGGGGTTTCGCGGTCCTGAAGGACATCAGCAAGACCCTCGTGTACCGGCTGTCCCGGTGGAGGAACACGGTCTCCCCGGTGATTCCGGAACGCATCATCACGCGCCCGCCTTCGGCGGAACTCAAGCCCGACCAGGTGGATCAGGACAGCCTGCCGCCCTACGACGTGCTGGACGCCATCATGGAGATGTACGTGGAGCGGGACATGGGGCCGGCGGCGATCATGCGCGCGGGCTACGCCCGGGCCGACGTGGAACGGGTGGTGCGCCTGCTGGTCGTGAGCGAATACAAGCGCCGCCAGTCACCGGTGGGCGTGCGCATCACTCCGCGCGGGTTCGGCAAGGACTGGCGCTACCCCATCACCAACCGCTATCGCGACCGGTTCTGATCCGGGTGTCCGCCCCGCGTGGTGCGTTCCGACCACGAAGGCGCTCGGGATCTGTCATGGGCGCATCGAGGTTGCATCATGGAGTCGGGCTGCCGCACCCGCTCGAGGGCGGTGGTCCATCCCAGGGTGGCGGCGCAACGACCAGGAGACTTTCCATGATCAGGACCGGACTGTTCGCGGTGGCGCTGGCCGCAGGCGTGGCCCTACCGGTGCTCGCGGCGGATTTCTCCCTGCGATTCATCGGCCAGCAGATTCTCCCGACCGGGCAGATGGTGCAGGGTGTGGAGTTCGGCGGCTTGTCGGGCATCGACTACGATGCCGCAACGCCGGGCGGCCCGTCCTTCTGGGCGATCTCGGATGACGGTGGCGGTGAGCGCGGCACGCCGCGCTTCTACAATCTGTCGCTCGACTACGACCTCTCGGGCTTCCACGGCGTGACGGTCAACAGCCAGATCTTCATGCGGCGGCCGGACGGCAGCACCTTTCCATCCTCTCAGCGGACGGTCGACCCCGAAGGTATCCGCCGGGCGCCCGGCGGCAATCTCTTCTGGAGCAGCGAAGGCAGCTACAGTGCCAACTCCGCCAGCCTGTACCAGCCGTTCGTCCGCGAGATGACCCCGGCGGGCGTTCACGTGCGTGAGTTCGCGGTTCCGGGCATGTACCGCTACGTGGACAACGCCACGACAGGCGGGCGCGGCAACAGGCTGTTCGAAGCGCTGGCGGTGTCGCCGAGCGGGTCGCGGCTGTACACGGCCAACGAAGACGCGCTGATTCAGGATGGCCCCATCACGTCGCTCGGCGCGGGCAGCGTGGTTCGGGTCACGGCCTTCGACGTTGCAAAGGGAAGCGTGACGGGGCAGTTCGCCTATGTGCTGCCGGCCATTCCGAAGCCGGCGGTGCCCGGAGCGCCCTTTCCGCCGGACAACGGCCTGTCCGAACTCCTCGCGGTATCGGAGACCCGATTCATCGCGGTCGAGCGGGCCTTCGCCTACGGCGTCGGCAACACCATCAGGCTGGTGCTCACCGACCTGTCCGGAGCTACTGACGTATCCGGGTCGGCGAGCCTGGCCGGGGCCGCGCATGTGCCCATGACGAAGGAAGCTCTGTTCGACCTCGACGCGCTCGGCATCACCGTCGACAACACCGAGGGCATCACCTGGGGTCACACGCTTGCCAACGGCAATCGGTCGCTGGTGTTGGTATCGGACAACAACTTCAGCGCGACTCAGGTCACCCAGTTCCTCGCGTTCGAGGTCGTTCCCGCACCCGTGGCGCAGTCTGTGGCATGGGCGCTCACGCCGGGTGGTCTGGCTGCCACCGGTGTCGTCGTTCACAGACGTTCGCGCTGAGCTCAGCGGCATCTCGCTCAGGGTAGGCCGGCCGCGGTCAGGAGGAGTGCCTCCAGGCGTCCCGTGATGAGTTCCCAGTCCTGGCTGACGGCCTGCTGACGGGCCAGCGCCCCCAGCGCCTGCCGTCTGGCTGCGTCGGCGGTCAGTTCGGCGACCATGGCGGTCAGCTCCGCGGGATCGCCCCAGCCGGCCAGCAGGCCGCTCCGTTCGTGCTCGACCACCTCCCCGGCAGGTGTGCCACCGAAGGCCACGACAGGCAGTCCGCTTGCCATGGCCTCGAGTACGACCGCAGCGTCGGCTTCCGCGTGCCCGGTGACGAGCAGCACGTCCGCAGACCTCATCTCGAGGGCGCGCCGTGCCTCTGCCGCTCGGCAAGCCGGGTCAGGGCCGGTATCGGTGTCGCGCGGGGCCGCAAGGCCGTCGGGCAGCGTCACACCGGCAAAACGGGTGCGAGCGTTGCGGCGGCGGACCGCTTCGACGACCCCCGCAGCGACGCCGGCCGTTGCGTCGCCCGCAAGAAGCACCACCGCGTCGGTGTCCGCCGCTCCCCATTGGGCGCGCAGTTCGGCACTGCGCGGACCCCGCTGGAAGCGGACGGTGTCCACGCCCCGCGGGAGCAGGTGCACGTTGCGGAACCCGGAGGCGGACAGGCCGCGGGCGAGGGAGGGCGTCGGCACGATCGTAGCCAGGCCCTGGTTGTGGAACTTGCGCCGGGCGGCGAGCGCGGACTTCCCCGGCCACGACAGCCGGGCGGGACGGCCGCCGGGAGGAGCCTGGACCCGGAATTCCGTCACCACGGGCAGCCGGAGCTTGCGGGCGACCTGGAGCGCAATCCATCCCAGCGGTTCCTCCACGAGGACATGTACCACGTCCGGACGTCGCACGGTCCAGAGCTGGACGAGGTGTCGCTTGGCGGGCGAGCCCAGGACCAGGGCGCCCGGCCGTGCCGCGCCCAGTCCCCGGCGGGCCGGCACCGCGCGCGCCGGATCACCGGGAACACTCGCCTGTGGGTCCGCGCCGGGCCGTACAAGATGGATCTGGTGGTCCCGCCGGGCGAGGGCGCCGATCCGGAAGGCGGCCCCTGCGGCGTCATTCAGATCGTCGGGTCGGAAACGGTCCGCCACGACGGCGACGCGCAGGACCCGCCGCGCCACAGGCAGGTGTTCGATCCGAAGGGGTGTGATGTCGTCTCCCATGGCCGAACCTTGCCCTGCCGTGAAGAAAGAACGATTACGGCGCGGTGACGTTTCCGGGAAATCCCGTGCCGGTTGGAGCATCCGGAGCTCCTGCACGCTGGCCCCGGATGTCCGGGACGGCGGTGCTGTCGCGGTTCTGTCACGCATTCTTCGCGAAATTGTTGCATTCGCTTCGTATCTTCCGGATTTCTGCCGTGCCCAACCCCATCCGGAGAAGCGATGAAAGAGATCCTGCGTACGCTCGAAGTCCAGCGGTGGGACGACCACCGGTATTACCACCACAGCCGCATCAATCAGTCACTGCACTTCGTGAGCGCCCTAAGTTTTCTCGTGTCCTACGTGCTCCTGTTCAGTGATCCGGTCGCGGCGGCGCTCGTGGCCTGGCTGGTGGCGATGACGACGCGGCAGATCGGTCACTACGTGTTCGAGCCCAAGGGCTACGACCACGTGAATCAGGCCACGCACGAACACAAGGAAGACATCAAGGTCGGCTACAACCTGCGGCGCAAGACGGTGCTGATTTCCCTCTGGGCGGCCGTTCCGCTGGTGCTGTGGGTCAGCCCGGCGGCGCTGGCCGCCCTGGCGGAGCGGACCGGGGAGACCGGGCTGGTGCGCAATGTGGGCTGGGTGTGGCTCGTGCTGGGCGCGGGCGGACTCGTCTTCCGCACGGTGCACCTGTTCTTCCTGCAGGATGTCCGGACCGGTCTGGTGTGGATGCTGAAGATCCTCACCGACCCGTTTCACGACCTCAAGCTGTACTGCCGCGCTCCGCTGCACCTGATGCGCGGGGAACTGATCGACCCCATGGGTCAGGTACACCGCCGCTGAGCCTCCATTGATCCCGGCCTGCCCGCGGGCGGGCCGGGAAACGCTGCCGCATCAACCCCTGCCCAGCACGCGCGCCACCGTCTCCCGCAGTATGCCCCGCCGGATGCCACGATTGCTGAGCCCCGGATGAGTGTCCCACCAGCCATCATCCTGCATGGCGCGGGCTGCCCGCACGAACCGGTCGACGACGGCATCGAAGTCGGCATCGCCGTAGTTGAGGCTGAAGATGAGGCGTCCGGTGCCGACCCAGCTGAGGGCCAGGCCCTCGGCCCGGAGATAGTATTGGAGCATCCAGTTGTAGCGCGACGGCGTCCTGTACAGGACTGTCCAGATGGAAGAAAGGTTTGCCACCTGAACGGGGAGGCCGGCCCGGGCGAGCCGGTCGTTCAGCAGGCTCGCCCGGGCGTTCCAGCGCTCGTCGAGCCCGTCATACAGCGCCGCGATCTCCGGGCTGTCGAGACGCTCGAAGAAGACCTGCATGGCGCCCATGACGTAGGGGTGGGCGTTGAAGGTGCCGCGGGCGAAGCAGATATCGGCGGGACGGTCGTCCCGGTAGCGCTTCATCAGGTCCTTGCGGCCGCAGACCACGCCGACGGGAAAGCCGCCCGCGACGGTCTTGCCATAGGTGACCATGTCCGCCCGCACGCCAAAGTATTCCTGCGCCCCGCCGCGCGCGAGCCGGAAGCCGACGAACACCTCGTCGAAGATCAGCACGATGCCCCGCTCGGTGCACACGTCCCGCAGACGGCGCAGCCAGTCGGTGTAGGCCGCCCGGTCGAAGCGGGCCTGCCGGCCACTGTCCACGAGGGCCCCGTCGCTGGGGGCGCCGACGTTCGGGTGCAGCGCCTGCAAGGGGTTGATCAGCACGCAGGCGATGTCGCTGCGGGTACGCAGGACCCGCAGGGCGGCCTCGTCCATGTCCTTGAGGGTGTAGGTCTCCCGGGCCGGAACGGGATTGCCGATGCCCGGCTGAACGTCGCCCCACCAGCCGTGGTACGCGCCGCAGAAACGGACGAGGTGGGAACGGCGGGTGTGATAGCGGGCCAGCCGCACGGCCTGCATGACGGCTTCTGTCCCGGACATGTGGAAGGACACCTCGTCGAGCCCGGAGATCTCGCGCAGGCGCCGCGTGTTGGAGGCGATGGCCGGGTGGTAGGCGCCGAGCACCGGGCCCAGGGCAGCCGCGCGGGCGCTGCCTTCCGCCATGCACGACTTGTAGAAGTCGTAGCCGAACACGTTCACGCCGTAGGAGCCGGTCAGGTCGTAGAGGGTGTTGCCGTCGAGGTCGGTCAGTTGAACGCCGGAGGACGCTTCCAAGAAGGCGCCTGCGTCCAGTCGCGACCGGACGAAGCGGCTGAACTGGAACGGCACCCGGTAGGCCCCCGTGAATTGCAGGTCCGACACGCTGTCCCGGATCTCGGCTGTCCGCGCCGCGGTGAGGGCGAACCGTTCCCGGAAGGTCTTCTCCAGGCGCTCGAAACCCGCCCTGCGCCGGGCCTCGACTCCGGGCGGGGCGTCGTCGGCGCGGAAGAACCGGTCCTCCCCGTACTCGTAGTAGGGGAGGACGCCGGCCAGGAGGCGGGACATGCGGGAGTGACCGGCCAGCGACCGGTGCTTCGCACGGGACAGTTCGAGACGGCGCCGGATCTTCGGCAGGCTGGCGGCGAGCGCACCCGCCCCGATGACATAGAACGCAAGTGAGGTATCCATGACAGGAAGCATTTACCGAATCAACTTTACGGGACTGTGACGATGCGCCGCGCGATCGCGAAGGTTTTCCAGCAGGAGGACATCAACTTCCTCGTGACCAACCGGATTCCCCGGCAGGCGCTCACCCGCTTCATGGGTTGGTTCAGCCGCATCGAGCACCCGTGGGTGCGGGATCTGTCGCTGGCCGTGTGGCGGGTGTTCAGCGATCTCGATCTGTCGGAGGCGCGGAAGACCTCGTTCCGCAGCCTGCACGACTGCTTCACGCGGGAACTGAAGGAAGGCGCGCGCCCGGTTGACCCGGACCCTGCCGTGGTGACCAGTCCCTGCGACGCGATCGTCGGCGCGTGCGGTTCCATCGAGGGCGACACTCTGATCCAGGCGAAGGGCCTCCCCTACACGCTGCGCGAACTCCTGGGGGATCCTGATCTCGAGCGCATCCATCGCGGCGGCACGTTCGTCACGCTGCGCCTGACCTCCACCATGTACCACCGGTTCCACGCACCCCACGACTGCCGCGTCCGGCACGTGACCTACGTTTCGGGCGACACCTGGAATGTCAACCCCATCGCCCTGAAGCGCGTGGAAAAGCTCTTCTGCCGCAACGAGCGCGCCATCATCCGCGCCGAACTGTGTTCCGGGGGACATGCGCTCACCCTGGTGCCGGTGGCTGCGGTGCTGGTGGCAAGCATGCGGCTGCGCTTCGCCGACGTGCTGCTGCACCTGCGCTATCGGGGGCCGAACGAGATCTCCTGCGACGCCAGTCTGGCGAAGGGCCAGGAGATGGGCTGGTTCGAGCACGGCTCCACCATCATCGTGCTGGCACCTCCCGGCTTCAGCCTCTGCGGGGATGTACGAACCGGGGAGGTCATCCGGATGGGCCGGCCGCTGCTGCGGCTGCCCTGACGGCCCGCCTCAGGAGTTCTTCTCCCGGCCCTCCGGCAAGAGGCTCCAGGGTTGTGCAAGGGACCGCACGTGGGGAGGCACCATGGTGCTCAGGCGGCGCGGCCGCCTCCCCCGCAGGCGGATCATCGTTTCGATGGCCTCATCTCCACCTGGGCCCGCGCGACCTGCAGGCCCCGCGGGCATGCGCCGGAGGGGCAGGCCGCCGGCGGCCCGCCGGGGGCATTGTCGTCACTTCGAGTACTGGTCCACCAGCTGGCGCGCCTCGCCCAGCAGGCGCTTGCCATCGAAGCCCTTCTTCTCCACGTCCTTCACCCACTCGTCGTCCACGTTCTCCGTGGCCTTGACCCAGCGCGCGAACTCGGTGTCGGGCAGGGTGTGGAAGTTGTTGCCGCGATCGCGGGCGAGCTTGCGATTGGGCTCGACGCTGGCGTCCCATCCCTTCTCTCCCGCCGCGGCCGATGCGGCCAGCCCGCTGCTCCCGTCGATGATCTTCCGCAGGTCGGGCGGCAGGCTCTCGTACTTCGCGGGGTTCATGGCGAGCAGGAAGATGGTGTTGGAGAACCTCGCCGCGTTTGCCGGCGGTTCGACGTGATACTTCGCGATTTCGTGCAGCTTGATGGAGGGCATGCCCTCCCACGGCACCATGGCGCCGTCGATGACCCCCTTGGACATGGCCTCGGCCACCTGGGGCAGGGGCAACTGGACGGGTGTCGCACCGAGCGCAGCCAGCATCCGGGCATTGATGCGGGTGGCCGCCCGGATCTTGAGGCCCCGCAGATCCTCGAGGGTCTTCACCGGCTTGCTCGTGAGGTGCAGCACCGACCCGTCGTGCACGTGCATGAGGATCGGCCGCGTGCCCCGGAATTCGTCCTGGGCGTTCTTCTGCACGTACTGCCAGAGCGCCTGGCTGCCGCCGCGGGCATTGCGGATCATGAACGGCAGTTCGAACACCTCCGACCGGGAAAAGCGGCCGGCCGCGTAGGTGGGTACGGTCCACACCACATCCACGACGCCGTCGCGCACCTGGTCGAACAGCTGGGGTGGCGTGCCGCCGAGCTGCATGGCCGGGTAGATCTGGCACTTGAGCCGGTCCGCGGATTCGCGGCCGATCCGGTCGCACCAGGGCTGGATCAGGTGCACCTGCGGGTTCGACGTGGCCGGCAGGAAGTGATGCACCTTCAGGATGATCTGTTCGCCAGCGGCCGGGGCCGTGGCGGGAAGGAGCGCCGCGGCGGCAGACAGGGCCAGGATGAGTCGACGGTTCATGGCGTTCTCCAGGAAATTCCTGACCGGCGGGCCCGCCGGCGTCAGCCCGACAGGCGCACGAGCCACAACGCGATTCCCGGGAACAGGATGAGCAGCGTCATGCGGACGGCGTCGGAAAGCAGGAAGGGTACAACGCCCCGGTAGGTCTCGGACATGGGCACGTCGCGGGCGAGGCCGTTCATGATGTAGACGTTGAGGCCCACGGGCGGAAAGATCATGCCGATCTCCACCACCATGAGGATGAGGATGCCGAACCAGATCGCCTTCTCGGTGGGCGGGAGGCCGAAGAAGTCCAGGCCGAGGATCACCGGGAAGAGCACCGGCACCGTGAGCATGATCATCGACAGCTCGTCCATGACGCAGCCCAGCGCGATATAGAAGATCATGATCGCCGCCATGATGGCGAGCGGCGGAATGCCCGCGCCGGCCACGCGCGCGGCAAGCTCAGCCGGCAGCTGCGACAGGGCGAGGCACGCGTTCATCATGTCCGCGCCCATGAAGATCATGAAGATCATGCCGCTGGTCTGGGCCGTCGTCAGCAGGGCAAGCAGGATCTTCCGCCCCCCGAGCCCTCCCTGCAGCAGGGCGATCAGGAAAGTCATGACTGTGCCGATCGACGCGCCTTCGGCGGGCGTGAAGAACCCCCCGTAGATTCCGCCGAACACCACCATGAAGATCGCCAGCACCGGGGCCACGCCGGGCAGGCTCGCGCGGATCTGCCCGGGATGCGCTTCGGAAACGGCGGGCGCGTGTTCCGGGGATACCCGCACGTAGATGGCGATGGCCGCGATGTAGCCGGCGGCCGCGAGCAGGCCCGGGACGTAGGCCGCGAGGAACAGCCGGGAGATGTTCTGTTCCGTGAGCACCGCGTAGATCATGAGCGTGACCGAAGGGGGCAGCAGGATGCCCAGCGTGCCGCCCGCGGCGAGGGTGGCCGTTGCCAGCCGGCCCGAGTACCGGATCCGGCGCATCTCGGGCAGGGCGACCTGCGCGATCGTGGCCGTCGTGGCCACCGACGAGCCGCTGATGGATCCGAAGGCGGCGCAGGCCAGGACGCTCGCCATGGCCATGCCGCCGCGGAACCGCCCCAGCAGCGCGTTGGCGAAATCGAAGAGCGCACGGGACAGCCCGCCCTGCGTGGCGAGGGCGCCCATCAGCATGAACAGGGGGATCACCGACAGGTCGTAGATCGAGAAGCGGCCGAAGACCGCACCCTTCAGATGGTTCAGCAGGGGATTCCAGCCGGACAGCAGACCGTATCCCACTGCCCCGGGGAGAAACATCGCGATGGCGATGGGGACGCGGACCGCCATCAGCGCGAGCATCGCGCCGAAGAGGGCGATGCCGATCTGCAGGTTACTCAACGGTGTCGTGGCCGGTCAGGCGCAGCCAGCAGAGGTGGAAGGACACCAGGGCCGTGAGCAGGAAGCCCGGCAGCATGAGTGCGTAGGGAATCCAGAGCGGCACTCCCATCAGCATGGAAGTCTCCTCGTTGTCGCGCGCGGCCAGCGCGCCGGCGCCGGTGCGCCAGCAGACGAGCAGCGCGACGAGCCCCAGCGCGAGGCTGCCGAAGGCGTCCAGCCGGCTCCGGGTGCCCGCCGCAGCCCGGGCGGTGAAGAAGTCCACGATGATGTTCGCGTTCTGCCACTGCGTGTAGGGAAGGAAGCAGGCGAGACCCACTGCGCAGGACAGCTGCACGAGTTCCACGTCCCCCTGGATGGGGCTGGAGAGGAGCACCCGGCCCGCCACGCTGAAGACGGTCATGAGGGCGATGCCGACCAGGACGAGCCCCCCGAGGAGCGCCAGGATCTGCGAGAGCCGCCTCAGCGTCCGTGCGGTCGCTCCGGGCCTGCGGATCGTTGCGCTCAAGTGCGGCTCCCTGTTCGTGATCGCCCCCGGGGGTGACCACCACGGGGAACGCTACCACAGGGCCCGAAGGGGGGGCAATTGTGCCGGTGCCCGCCCGTGGAAGCCGGGCAGCGCAGGCCCGCCGCGAACTGGGCTATCCTCCGGGCATGAGGGATGGGCTCGCGCGGAAGCTTACGTTCGCCCAGAACCGGAACCGGCAGGAGCGTTGTCCTGTCCCCAATGATCGAGGATGCCCCCGATGACGCACGCATCTGCCGAAGACGCGCCACACCGTGCCCGGCACTGGCCGCTGCTCCTGGCCGCCGCCGCGATCCTGACGATCACCATGGGTACCCGCCAGTCGATGGGGCTGTTCGTGTCGCCGCTCAACACGGCCACCGGCCTGGGCATCATGGCGATCAGCTTCGCCATGGCAGTGGGTCACTTCGTGTGGGGGGCATCGCAGCCGGTCTTCGGGGCGGTTGCGGATCGCTACGGCTCGTCCCGGGTGATCGTCGTGGGCGGGCTGATGCTCGCGGCCGGTCTGGCGCTCACGCCGTTCGTCAGCCGGGAGTGGATGCTGATGCTGTCCCTGGGCGTCCTCGCGGCGGCCGGCGGCGGTGCCGGGAGCTTTTCCATCCTGATCGGGGCCACGGCACGGCGACTGCCGCCCGGGAAGCGGTCGTTCGCCTCGGGATTCATCAACGCCGGAGGCAGCTTCGGTCAGTTCATCTTCGCGCCGATCAGCCAGGGCCTGATCGGCGCCTTCGGCTGGGTTGCGGCGATGCTGACCCTGGCGGCCGCGGCGCTGGCGACCCTGCCGCTGGCGCGCCTTGTCGGTCACACGCCGCATCCCGCGCCCGCCGCCGGGACGCCGGCCACCGCCGAGCCGGGGCTGAGAGACCAGCTTCGCAGTGCGGCGCGTGAACCCAGCTACTGGTGTCTGCACGCGGGTTTCTTCACCTGCGGCTTTCACGTCGCCTTCCTGGTCACGCACCTGCCCGGCGAGGTGGAGTTGTGCGGCCTCCCGGCGAGCGTTGCGGCCACATCGATCGCCATCATCGGGCTCGCCAACATTGCCGGCAGCCTGTCTGCCGGCGCCCTGGGCAGTACCTGCCGCATGAAGTATCTCCTCTTCTGGACCTATGCGGCGCGTGCCGTGGCCATCCTCGCGTATCTCGCGGCGCCGAAGACCGCCCTCACGTTCCATGTCTTCGCCCTGGTGCTCGGATTCACCTGGCTGTCCACGGTTCCTTCCACCGCGGGGCTGGTGGGCAAGCTGTTCGGCACCCGCTATCTCGCGACGCTGTTCGGCCTCACGCTGTTTTCCCACCAGGTCGGTGGTTTCTTCGGCGCCTGGCTGGGTGGTCTCGCGGTGGTACAGACCGGCAGCTACACGTGGATGTGGTATACCGACGTCGTTCTTGCGGCGGTCGCCGCCCTCGTGAATCTGCCGATCCGCGAGGCGCCGGTGGGGAAATCCCTCGCAGCGGCCTGACTGGCTCCCGTACCCGGCTCTCCGGTGGCCGGGACACGCGGCGGGATTGGTGTTTGCTTAAGATCTGTGCGGCAAGACCGTAAAGCGGCTGAGGCGCGGCGGCTGGCGTCCTCGAGGACCGGCCCCGTCGGCAGCCGTCTTTCGTCGAACAAATGATTCAAGAAAGGTGAACACGTTGCACCACGCGTTGCAGGAATCCGGGGCGCCGGATTCCGACCCGGCCCAGTTCCTCGCTCCCCTGGCACCGGCGCAGTCCGCGGAGCTGGGCGAGCTCTTCCAGGGTTGGCAGAGGCTCGCTCGCTCGGATCATGTGATCCCGCCGATCTCGCCGCTGGCGCTGCGGCTCGTTGCCTTCGACGTCAATGCGCAGCAGGCGAGCCGTGAACTCGTCTCCATCGTCGAGAGCGATCCGCTGCTGACCGCGCGGGTCCTCGGGCTGGCCAACGCGGCGGCGCAGGCCAGGGCCGGCAAACCGATCTTCGAAGTCCAGGGTGCCGTGCTGCGCCTGGGAATGAAGAACGTGGCGCAGATCGCCATGGCACAACTGACCGCTGCCTGGATGCGCAAGGTCGGGACCGGCGTCGATCGCGATCTGCTGCGCACCCTGTGGTGCGAGTATCTCGTCACTGCCGCCTGCAGCGCCGAGATCGCGCGCGCGCTCGACGAACCGGCGGCGAATGTCAGTCTCGCATATGCCGCCGGACTCCTGCACGACGTGGGGACCCTCGCCCTGTGCGGTCTGGCCCCCGAGCCGATGAGGGCTTTCGTGCGTTCCGGATATGCGGCCGGTACTGCGCTCCACGGTCAGTTCGTCGAGGCGCACACGCGCCTGGGCGAGGCCGTTCTCGTACGCTTCGGGGCACCCGCTTCGCTCTGCGAGGTTGCGGCCCGTCACCATGCCGGTTTCGATACCAGCGAGTCCGCCATCACCATGGTGGTCTACCTGGCGGACCACCTGCACGGCGGCGTGTTTGCCCGGACGGGCGACCGGCTGTCGCTGCCGTCCGGCTACCCGCCCGGTTGCTTCCCCGGCATCGACGACGCGGCGGTCGAAGCGATGGTCGCCCTTGGCCTGGAGGACGCTCTGGACGCTACCCTGGATCGGGTTGCGGCCGAGGGCGGGCGCATCGAGGTGCTCGCCGCCGATCTGCCCTGAACGGAGTCGTGTCCGACAGGCGTCTGTGGTCTTATACTGCAGGCTTCGCAGCAGGAGGCTCGCAGGACACCCCATGAAAAAGATCGATGCCATCATCAAGCCGTTCAAGCTCGACGAGGTCCGTGAGGCGCTCTCGGAGATCGGCGTGACGGGTCTTACCGTGACCGAGGTGAAGGGTTTCGGCCGCCAGAAGGGTCACACGGAGCTCTACCGCGGATCCGAGTACGTGGTCGATTTCCTGCCGAAGGTCAAGCTGGAGGTCGTGGTGACCGACGCGCTGGCGGACGCAGTCGTGGATGCCATGGTCAAGGCGGCGCGCACCGGCAAGATCGGGGACGGGAAGATCTTCGTGACGTCGGTCGAGCAGGTGATTCGCATCCGGACCGGCGAGACCGACGAAGCAGCGGTGTGAGCATGCCGGGAAGCGACTCGCCCTTCGCCGGGCTGCGGCAGATCGGCCACAGTTTCTGGCTGGACAACCTGTCCCGCGGAATGCTTCGGAGCGGGGAACTGCGCCGGCTGGTCGAGGCCGGAGAGGCGACCGGCATCACGACCAACCCGGCGATCTTCCGCAACGCCATGTCGTCCGGGGAAGCCTACCGGGCTGAACTTGCAGTCCTTCGATCCACCGAACCGGACCTGGAGCGGCGCTACGAACGCATGGCCATCGCCGACGTTCAGGCGGCCTGCGATGTCCTGCGTCCCGTGTTCGACGCCACCCGGGGGGATGATGGCTACGTGAGCCTCGAGGTGTCGCCGACGCTGGCGCACGATGCGGCCGGGACCCTCGGGGCCGCGCGGCGTCTGCACGCGGCAGTGGGCCGGGACAATGCGCTCATCAAGATTCCCGGGACGCCCGCCGGCGTGGCGGCGTTCCGCCAGTGCATCGCCGAGGGCATCAGCGTCAATGTCACGCTGCTCTTCTCGCTGGGGCAGATGGAGAGCATCTTCGATGCGTACCTCGAGGGGCTCGGCCTGTTCGCGGCGAACGGCGGAGAGCTCCGGAGGATCAAGGCGGTCGCCAGTTTCTTCATGAGCCGCATCGACACCCTCGTGGACCGCCGCCTGGAGTCCATCGGGTCTGCCGAGGCGCTGGCATTGCGGGGGCGCGCGGCCGTGGCAACCGCGAAGGCAGCCTATCGCCGCTATCAGGACATCTTCGGCGGGCAGCGCTTTGCGGAACTGCGCGCGGCGGGTGCCAGGCCCCAGTACCTGCTCTGGGCCAGCACGAGCACCAAGAATCCGGCCTATCCCGATCTGCTCTACGTGGAACCCCTCATCGGGCCGGAGACCATCAACACGCTGCCGGACGCCACCCTCGCGGCCTTCCGGGATCACGGCAAGGTGGAATCGACGCTCGCCGAAGGGCTTGCGGACGCTCTGGCCGTGCTCGACTCGCTCCAGAGGGTCGGCATCGACGCCGAAGCGGTGGGCACCCAGTTGCAGGACGAAGGCGTGAGGTTGTTCGACGAGGCCTTCGCCGCCCTGCTGGCCGCCCTCGACTGAGCCAACGGGCGTCGCCCGCGGCGGCGCCCCAGGACCGCAGGCCTCCATGCGCCCCGCCGCGCCCGACGGCGATCTCATCCGGCAGACCGACCGCGGTCTCTACTGCGAGGCCGGCGGTTTTCATATCGATCCCTGGCGACCGGTTGACCGTGCGGTCATTACCCATGGCCACTCGGATCACGCGCGATCCGGCCACGGCAGCTACCTGTCCGCCCGACCCGCCGAATCCGTGCTCCGGCACCGCCTGGGCAGCATCCGCCTCCAGAGTGTGGACTATGGCGAGCAGATCGAGATGAATGGCGTTAGGGTGTCACTGCATCCCGCCGGACATGTTCTCGGGTCGGCCCAGGTGCGCGTCGAACACCGGGGGGAAGTCTGGGTGGTGTCGGGCGACTACAAGGTCGAGGCCGACCCGACCTGCGCCGCCTTCGAGCCGGTGCGCTGCCATGTCTTCGTCACCGAGTCGACCTTCGGCCTCCCGATCTATCGCTGGCCCCCCGCGGCTGCGATCTTCCGCGAGATCGACGCCTGGTGGGCGGCCAACCGGGCCGCCGGCCGGGCGAGCGTGCTCTACGCCTACGCCTTCGGGAAGGCGCAGAGGGTGCTCGCCGGGGTCGACGCCGGCATCGGCCCCATCGTCTGTCACGGCGCCGTCGAGGCATTGAACGAGGCCTATCGGCTGGGCGGCGTGGCGCTGCCGGAGACATTGAGGGCTTCCGCCCCCGGCGACCTGCGCGGCGCGCTGGTGCTGGCGCCGCCCTCGGCGCAGGGAACGCCCTGGATGCGGCGCTTCGGCGAACACGGCGACGCCTTCGCCTCGGGCTGGATGCGGCTGCGCGGCACCCGTCGCCGTCGTGCCCTCGACCGGGGTTTCGCCCTGTCGGACCACGCCGACTGGCCCGGGCTCCAGTCCGCCATCCGGGCAAGCGGCGCGGAACGGGTGTTCGTGACCCATGGCTATGTGCCCGCAATGGTCCGCTGGCTCTCGGAGCAGGGCCTGGATGCACGCGCCTTCGAGACCGAGTATGGCGGGGAAAGCGGAGCGGACGACGCGTGAGGCGGTTCGCCGAACTGTATGCCCGGCTCGATGCCACGACTTCCACGACGGCCAAGGTCGAAGCCCTGCGCGATTACTTCGTCGGGGCACCCGACGCGGATGGTGCCTGGGCGGTGCACTTCCTCGCCGGAGGAAAGATTCCCCGCGTCGTCCCCGCGGCGGTGCTGCGGGAACTCGCGCAGCGCGCTGCCGGCATCCCGGTCTGGATGTTCGACGAGTGCTACCAGGCAGCCGGTGATCTTGCGGAGACCATCGCCCACCTGTTGCCCGAGCCCGGTGCCGGAAGCGATCGGCCCCTTTCCGAGTGGGTGACCGGGCGCTTGCTGCCGCTGCGGACCGCTTCACCGTCTGTGCGCGAGCAGGAACTGCTGGCGGCGTGGGCCGAGCTGGACGAGCGCGGACGCTTCGTCTGGAACAAGCTCATCACGGGTGGCTTCCGGGTGGGGGTATCGAAACTGCTCGTGACCCGGGGCCTGGGCCTCGCAGCGGGCCTCGACCCCAGGCTGCTTGCCGAGCGCCTGGTGGGCGGCTGGACGCCCACTGCGGAGAGTTACCGTGCCCTGCTGGCGCCCGAGACGGTGACGGACCGTGCCGGCCGGCCCTACCCATTCTTTCTCGCCCACCCCCTGGACGTGCCCGCTGTTCAACTGGGGCCGCGCGAGGCCTGGCACGCAGAGTGGAAGTGGGATGGTATCCGGGCGCAGATCGTGCGCCGTGCCGGACAGGTGCACGTCTGGTCCCGGGGCGACGAACTGGTCACCGACCGCTTCCCGGAAGCCGTCGAGATCGGAAGCCGCCTGCCCGATGGCGCCGTGATCGACGGCGAACTCCTTGCCTGGCAGGATGGCGCGCCCCTCCCGTTTTCAATGCTCCAGCGCCGCATCGGCCTGCGTCGCCTGACGGCCCGTGCGCTCGCCCAGGCCCCAGCGGCGCTGATGGCCTATGACCTGCTCGAGTTGCGGGGGGAAGACATCCGCGCGCAGCCGTTTCACGTACGGCGTGCGCGCCTCGAGGTGCTGGTCGCTGACGTGGGGCATCCGCGGTTGCTGCTCTCGCCGTCGCTGGAGGCAGCCGACTGGAGCGCGCTGGCGATGCTGCGCGCGCAATCGCGCAGCCGGGGCGTCGAGGGGCTCATGCTGAAGCGGCTCGACTCCCCCTACGGCGCTGGCCGGGTGAAGCTGGGTGCCGGGGGCGAGTGGTGGAAGTGGAAGGTGGATCCCCACAGCGTCGATGCAGTCCTGGTGTACGCCCAGCGCGGGCACGGACGGCGCGCCAGCCTCTACACCGACTACACGTTCGCCGTGTGGCGGGGCGATGAACTCGTGCCCTTCGCCAAGGCCTATTCCGGCCTGACCGACGCGGAAATCCGGGATGTCGACGCCTTCATCCGCCGTCATACCCGGGAGAAGTTCGGGCCCGTGCGCAGCGTGGCTCCCGGCCTGGTCATGGAGATCGGATTCGAGGGTATCGGTCGTTCCGCGCGGCACCGCAGCGGGGTTGCCGTGCGATTTCCGCGCATCCTGCGCCTGCGACCGGACAAGACGCCGGTCGAGGCCGACCGGATCGAGACGCTGTTGGGGCTCATCGATGCGGGCGGCGAATAAGAAGAAGCCGTCCCATGGGACGGCTTCGAGGAAGGCGGCGTGTCGCCGCTCTTGTCGTTTCCCGTCCGGTCTACCCCTTGAGGCGGCCGATTCTTGCGGGCAGGTCTCATCCCTCCGCGGTCCGCGACCGGTGCCCTGTCGGCGCCGGCCGGGGTCGCTGTTCGTGAACGTCCCACCTGCGGACGGGCCTCTGATCGGAGACCCTCCTGGGTGCAGACACTCTGCACGGGGAGATGAGCAAGTCGGGTGCCAGGGGAGTGGTCGAAGGGCTTTTCCTAGGAGCTTCGGCCTGTTCATTGTGCGGTGCGGGGTCGGGGTGTAAGGTGGCCCGACGGTCTGGACGGCGTGCCGTCGATCCTGCATCTTCCCCGGACTGGCGCGCGAGGGTCGAGCGCTGGTTTGAGCAAAGGGGGTGGGAACCCTTCGCGTTTCAGCGCGAGGTGTGGGAACACCTGGCGGCTGGCCGGTCGGGCCTGCTGCACGCGTCCACCGGCGCCGGCAAGACCTACGCGGTCTGGCTTGGCGCGATCCTGCGCACGGGTGGTGCCGACGGATCAGCCCCTCCCCCGGCCACGGTTCTGTGGCTGACGCCCATGCGGGCACTGGCAGCGGACACGGCCCGGGCCCTGGAGGCACCCCTCGCGGAACTCGGACTCGCCTGGACCATAGGAATGCGCACCGGTGACACGCCCGCGGCGGAACGGGCGCGCCAGTCCCGCCGTCTGCCGAGCGCCCTGGTGACCACCCCGGAGAGTCTCTCCCTGCTTCTCAGCCGGGCTGACGCCCGCGAGACCCTGTCGACCGCGTCTGTCGTGATCGTGGACGAGTGGCACGAACTGATGGGCAGCAAGCGGGGGGTGCAGGTCCAGTTGGCCCTCGCCCGGCTGCGCGCCTGGAATCCTGCCCTGGCGATCTGGGGGCTGTCGGCGACGCTCGGCAACCTCGACGAAGCCAGGGCTGCGCTCCTCGGTCCGGCGGCTGCTGGTCATCTGGTCCAGGGGAAGACGGCCCGGAAGCTTGCGATCGACACGGTGATCCCGGCGTCCGTGGAACGGTTTCCCTGGGCGGGACACCTGGGCACCCGGCTGGTGGGCGACGTGGTACGCGAGATCGACACGGCGGCCACCACCCTCGTCTTCACCAACACGCGTTCCCAGGCCGAACTCTGGTACCAGGCGGTTCTCGAGGCGCGCCCCGACTGGGCGGGTCTGCTCGCCCTGCATCATGGGTCCCTCGACCGGAGCCTTCGGGACTGGGTGGAACGGGGGTTGAAGGCCGGTGCGCTCAAGGCCTGCGTCTGTACGTCCAGTCTCGACCTGGGGGTGGATTTCCTTCCGGTGGAGCGGGTCATCCAGCTGGGCAGTCCCAAGGGAGTCGCCCGCTTGCTGCAGAGGGCCGGGCGTTCCGGGCACGCCCCCGGTCGCGCCTCGCGGGTGACCTGTGTGCCGACCCACGCGTTCGAGCTGATCGAGGCCGCTGCGGCGCGCCGCGCTGCCGTGGCGGGGCGAATCGAATCCCGGCGGCCACCCCGCCAGCCGCTCGATGTCCTGGTGCAGCATCTGGTCACCGTCGCGCTCGGCGGGGGATTCCGGTCCGCCGGGCTTCTGGCAGAGGTGCGGTCAACACACGCTTACTCGGACTTGCCGGAGGAGGTCTGGCAGTGGGCGCTTGCCTTTGTCACCCGGGGCGGCGCCTCCCTGGCCGCCTACCCCGAGTACCACAAGGTCGTGGCGGATGCCGAGGGTCTTCACACCGTGCCCGATGGCCGCATCGCGCGGCGCCACCGCGCCAGCATCGGGACGATCCTGAGCGATGCCGCCATGGAGGTCCGATGGCTGTCGGGCGGCAGGATCGGGCACGTGGAGGAATCGTTCATCGGCATGCTGCGCCCTGGGGATTGCTTCTGGTTCGCGGGGCGCGCCCTCGAGCTGGTTCGTGTGCGCGAGATGACGGCGTTCGTGCGCAGGGCGGGCCCCGGGAAGGGAGCCGTGCCCAGGTGGAACGGCGGCAGGATGCCCCTGTCCTCGGAACTCGCCGAGGCGGTCGTGGCCCTGGTCGACGAGGCCAGCCGGAATCGGCTGGAGGAGCCCGAGATGGCGGCGCTCGCGCCGCTGTTCGACATCCAGCGCCGGTGGTCGCGCATTCCCGCAGCCGATGAACTGCTGATCGAGCTGTCGAGGAGCCGCGAGGGCTTTCACTTCTTCTGTTTTCCCTTCGCCGGGCGCCACGTGCACACCGGGCTCGCGAACCTCCTGGCCTGGCGCATCGGCCGCACCCAGCCGGTCAGCTTCTCGATGTGTGTGAACGACTACGGCCTGGAACTGCTTGCACCCGCCGCCGTCGACTGGGAGGCAGCGCTCGACGCCGGGCTGCTCTCGGCTGACGGGCTCGAACAGGACATTCTCGACAGCCTCAACGCGGGGCAGCTCGCCCGCGGCCGCTTCCGCGCGATCGCGCGCATTGCCGGCCTCGTCTTCCAGGGCTACCCCGGCGAGGGCCGGAGCACCCGGCAGCTGCAGGCTTCGAGCGAGCTGTTCTACGAGGTCTTCCGCCAGCACGAGCCGCACAACCCGCTGCTGCAGCAGGCCCGGCGGGAGGTGCTGGAGCAGGAACTCGAGTACTCCCGGCTGGAGCGCACCCTGCACGCGCTGGCGGGGAGGCGGGTCGTCGTGATGAAGCCGCCGCACACGTCGCCCTTCGCATTTCCCCTGCTGGTGGACCGCATCCGGGAAAGGCTGTCCACCGAGAAGGTGGAAGACCGGGTGCGGCGCATGCTGGCCGATCTCGAGCGGCGCGCCGGTGGTGCCTGAGGCAGTCCTCCGGTGCCTGTCCGGCTGACACCATGCGGGGAACGTGATAGCGTCGCCGCCACCCTTCCGCCGGCCTGACAGGAGACAGCGTACATGGGGCGATACAGACTTCCTCTTTTCCGGATGATGCTGCGGCTCGCGGGGCTGCTCGTGCTGCTTGCCAGTCCGGCCGCGCGCGCGCAGGACGTGCTGCCCTCCTGGAACGAGGGGCCGTCGCGACAGGCGCTGATCGCATTCGTCACCGCGGCCACCACGCCCGGCGACACGTTCATCCCGCCCGAGGACCGCATCGCGGTGTTCGACAACGATGGCTGCCTCTGGGCCGAACAGCCCATGTATGTGCAGCTCGCCTTTGCGCTCGATCGCGTCCGGGCGCTGGCACCGCGGCATCCCGAGTGGAAGACCCGCCAGCCCTTCAAGGCGGTGCTCGACGGCGACCGCAAGGCCCTCGCCGCGGCGGGCGAGCACGGTCTTGCCGAACTGATTGCCGCAACCCATGCGGGCATGACGCCCGGGGAGTTCGAGACCATCGTGCGCGACTGGCTGGCCACGGCCCGACATCCGCGGTTCAGGCAGCCCTACACCGAGCTCGTCTACCAGCCCATGCTCGAACTGCTCGCGTACCTGCGCGCGAATGGATTCACCACCTGGATCGTATCGGGCGGGGGGGTGGAATTCATGAGGCCGTGGGTGGCGTCGGTCTACGGGGTGCAGCCGGAACAGGTGGTGGGCAGCAGCGTGAAGATGAAGTACGAGGTGCGCGACGGAATACCGGCCATTGTCCGCCTGCCCGGGATCGCGTTCATCGACGACAAGGCGGGCAAGCCGGTGGGCATCCAGGCCCACATCGGCCGTCGCCCCGTGGCCGCCTTCGGCAACTCGGACGGCGATTTCCAGATGCTGGAGTGGACTACCCATGGGGCCGGTACACGCCTCGGTCTGCTGGTGCACCACGACGACGCGGCGCGCGAATACGCCTATGACCGGCAGTCCGCCATGGGCCGGCTGGCCCGGGGGCTCGATGAGGCTCCGGCGCGCGGCTGGGTGGTGGTGAGCATGCAGCGCGACTGGAAGCGGATCTTCGCCTTCGAACCCTGAGGGCCGCGCAAGCGACCGCGATGCCCATTCCATGAGTCGGAAGCGGACCGGGAGTCCCGGAGAGATTCCGGCTGCCGTGACGTCGACGTCGTCCGCGGTGCCGCCGGCGGACGCACGGCGGACGGCTAGACCCAGGGTGGCGTACCTTGCCGCGGCTGTGATCGCGCTGGGTCTCGTCATCGCCGCGGTCGTCTGGTGGTGGCAGGGGCGGGAAGGGCAGACCGCCACCGGGCTGGCGCAGGCGCCCGCCGGTTACGTGGGCAGCGCGGCGTGCGCCACCTGTCACGCAGCCCAGCATGCCCAGTGGAAGGGGTCCCATCACGGTCTGGCCATGCAGCCCGCCACACCGTCCACCGTTCTGGCGGACTTCGCCAACACCCGGTACACGCGGTCCGGCGTGACTTCGACCTTCTTCCGTCGGGACGATCGGTTCTTCGTGAACACCGATGGCCCCGACGGCGTCCTGAAGGACTTCGAGATCCGCTACACGTTCGGCGTGACGCCCCTCCAGCAATACCTCATCGCACTTCCGGACGGGCGGTTGCAGGCGCTTTCCATCGTCTGGGATACGCGGCCCAGGGCGGAAGGGGGTCAGCGCTGGTATCACCTCTATCCGGACGGCCCCGTCAGACATGACGACCCCCTGCACTGGACGCAGGGTTCGCAGAACTGGAACTTCATGTGCGCAGACTGTCACTCCACCCGGGTGCAGAAGCATTACGACGTGGCAAGGAACACCTTTGCGACCACGTGGAGCGAGGTGAGCGTGGGCTGCGAGAGCTGTCACGGCGCGGGATCCCGGCACGTCGACCTCGCGCGGCGCGCGGGCGCGGGCGGGCGCATCGGCGAGCCGGCGAGCGGATTTCCGGTGACCTTCGACGAGCGCCGGGGCGTGGTCTGGAAGATCGACGCGGCATCCGGCAATGGCGTTCGCAGCGTACCGCGCCAGTCGGCGCGGGAAATCGAAACCTGCGCCCTTTGCCACGCCCGCCGTGCCCAGATCTGGGAGGGTCATGTGCCCGGCCGTCCGCTCGCCGACACGCATCTGCCGGCGCTGCTGTCGCCCGACCTCTACGAGGCCGACGGCCAGATGCGCGACGAGGTCTACAACCATGGCCCGTTCCTGCAGAGCCGGATGAATGCAAGGGGGGTGACCTGCAGCGATTGCCACGATCCCCACTCCGGCGGGCTGCGGGCGTCGGGCAACGGGGTGTGCGGGCAGTGCCACGCCCTGGAAAAGTACGGTGCCGAAACGCACCATCGCCACCCGGGAGCCCCGGCTGCCCAGGCGTGTGCGGCCTGCCACATGCCCGCGCGGACGTACATGGGGGTGGATGTCCGCCACGACCACGGTTTTCGGGTGCCGCGCCCGGACCTGTCGGTGGCGCTCAGGACGCCCAATGCCTGCAGCGATTGCCACCGGGACCGTCCTGCAGCCTGGGCAGCCGCTGCCGTGGAGCGGTGGCACGGTCCGGTCCGCAAGGGTTTCCAGCAGTTCGCGCCCGCCCTCGATGCGGCGCGGCGCAGACTTCCCGGGGCGCGCGCCGCCTTGCTGGACGTGGTGCGCGGCGCCGGCCAGCCCGCGATCGTCCGGGCCACGGCCCTGGAGTCGCTCGGTTCCTACCTGAATCGCGACGCGCTCGACGAGGCCTCGCGCGCGCTCGCGGATGCCGACCCGCTCGTGCGGATCGGTGCCCTGCGGGCGCTTCAGGCCGTCGACCCCGCCGAACGCTGGCGCCACGCGGCGCGGCTGCTGGACGATCCCGTGCGGGGTGTCCGCATCGAGGCTGTCTCTCTTCTCATGGTGATGCCCCCGGATCTCGATGAGCGCGGGCGCAATGCCATGGCCCGGTCGCTCGAGGAGTACGTGGCCGTCCAGAACGTGAATGCCGATCGTCCCGAGGCCCACGCGAACCTCGGCGGCATGCACGCAAGTCTCGGCGAGTCGGCGCGGTCAGAAGCGGAGTACCGTCGCGCGATCGCCCTGGACCGCCTGTTCGTTCCTGCCTATGTGAATCTCGCCGAGCTGTATCGCCGTGACGGGCGGGACGCCGACGTGCTGGCGGTGCTCAGGGAGGGTCTGGCGGCAGTTCCCGAGAACGCGTCCCTGCACCACGTTCTCGGGCTCGCTCTGGTGAGGGAGAAACAGTTCCCCGCCGCCCTCTCGGCACTTGGCCGGGCAGCGCGGGAGGATCCGTCGAATCCTCGCTACCTCTACGTGTACGCGATCGCCGAGTCTTCCTCCGGGCACCGGGATCGGGCCCTGCGGCTGCTGAAGGAAAACCACCGGCGCCACCCCGCGGATCGGGACACGCTCGCGGGGCTGGCGACCCTCTCTCGGGACGCGGGCGACCGCCGGGCGGCCCGCACCTGGGCGCTGCGCCTGGAGGCCCTGATGCCCGGAGACGCCCAGGCGGCCGCCCTGCTCAGGGACCTCGGCCGTCCCTGACGGGGCAATGTCTGGTCTCCGGTGCCGGACTGGTCAGTCCCGTCTGCTCCGGGACGGGACCGCGATGCCGGGGGGCGGTCGGGGCGTCAGAAGGTCCATCCGTAGCCGAGGTACAGGACGGACTGGTAGCGGGTTTCGACGATCGGGCTGTCGGCTGCGCCATCACCGAGCCGGCTGCCGTTCAGGCCGAAGAGCACGGCACCCCGCCCCCCGGGGGACCAGGACCCGTTCACACCCAGCTGCAGACTGGTGGAACTGCGCGCCGTCCAGGCGGGGCGGCCCGGCGAGGATTCCCCGGACCGCACGCCGAAGTAGTAGTCGTTCATTCCCCCGCTGAACCACTGCAGCCCGGCGCTGGCATTGACCCGCAGCGCGGGAGCGCCCACCAGGACGCGGATGAACTGAACCTGGGCCGTCTGTCCGTTGCTCGCGCCGCCGAGATCCTGGTAGAAGTTCAGGTTGAACACGCCAGCGGGCGTGCGCCATTGCATGTTGGGCCCGCCCTCCAGGGAGAAATCCCGGGCCTGCATGCCTGCGACACGGCTTCCCGCCCGGGCTTCCCAGCCGAACCGGGGCTCGACCGCGATGCCGATTCGCACGGAGCGATCATCGCTGTCCCAGAGCCAGGCACCGGCCTGCAGCATGTTCCAGAACACGCGGTCCCGCCACGCGACGCGCACGACCGGGAGCACCATGACGCGATGATCGTCGGAGCCGGAGAACTCGGGCAGCAGCCCCACGCCCGCACCGATCAGGTTGAAGCGGCGGGCCACGGGGATGGCGGTCAGGTCCTGCCGAGGTTCCTCGGCGGTGGAGATGGCGGGTGCGAGCGCGACGGCGAGCGCGGCCGCGGCGGTCGATCTCGGAGACAGGGCCATGGCGGGGGGGGCATGAATGGCGATGCCCGGTGGACCATCGGCGCCCCGGCGCAGTTCCGTCCCGGCCCCTCCGGGTGGCCGGACTCCGCTTCAGGCCAGTGCGGTTTCCGGCGGTACGAAGGGCAGGCCCAGGTCGTCGGCGAGCGGCGCGTAGGTGACGGACCCGTTCCAGAGTTGCAGGCCCTGGCGCAGACCGCTGTCGCGCCGCAGGGCTTCGCGCCAGCCCAGGTCCGCCAGCGCTGCAACGCGGGGCAGGGTGGCCTGCGTGAGGGCCAGCGTGGATGTCCGGGCGACCGCGCCGGGCATGTTGGCGACGCAGTAGTGCAGCACGCCTTCCTCCACATACAGCGGGTCCGCGTGGGAGGTGGGGCGGGAGGTTTCGGCACACCCGCCCTGGTCGATGCCCACGTCCACGAGGACGGAGCCGGGGCGCATCCGCCGGAGCATGTCCCGGGTCACGAGCTTCGGCGCGTGCCGTCCCCGCACCAGGACGGCACCGATCACGAGGTCTGCTTCGGCCACGTGGCGGGCGATGGCGTCTGGCTCGGAACTGGCTGTCTTCAGCCGTGCGCCGAAGATGTCGTCGAGTTCCCGGAGACGCCGCAGGTCGACGTCGAGGAGCGTGACCTCGGCCCCCGCGCCGATGGCCGCTCGGGCAGCCTGGGTGCCCACCGTTCCGCCCCCGAGAATCGTCACCCGGGCGGGCGGTACGCCCGGCACGCCCGGAATCAGCACCCCGCTACCGCCCTGGGGCAGCATCAGCGCCCAGGCACCCATCTGCACCGCCAGCCGTCCGGCGACCTCGGACATGGGGATCAGCAGGGGCAGGTCGCCGCGGGGGTCGGTGACCGTCTCGTAGGCAATGCCGACGTTTCCCGCCCGGGTCATGGCGTCGAGCACGTCCGGGCAGGTGACGAGGTGAAGGTAGGTGAAGAGCACCTGGTCCCGGCGAACGAGACCCAGTTCTTCCGGCTGCGGTTCCTTCACCTTCACGACGAGGTCGGCATCCCAGGCTTCCGCCGCGGTGGCGACGATTCGCGCGCCGGCAGCCGCATAGTCGGAGTCCCTGAAGCCGGTGCGTGCGCCCGCCGAAACCTGCACGCGGACCTCGTGGCCGCGTCCGGCAAGGAGCGCCGCACCGGCCGGAGTGAGGGAGACGCGGTATTCGTGGTTCTTGACTTCCCTGGGAATGCCGATGCGCATGGGAGACCTCCGCTGGAGCCTGGCAGCAAGTTTGACGGAACCCGGGCCCGCCGGGGACCCGCAAGGATCAGGGTTTCTGCATCGGGTCCGGCTCCGCGGACGGCGGCGAGTCCGGGGATGCGGCCTGGAGAGAATGCAGGCGGCGATCGACCTCCGCAAGCATGGACCGCAGGGCGGCCAGCTCCGCGCGCGCCGTACGGCCGGCGGGGGCTTCACGCCGCGCGTCCGCCTCCGCGACCTCGCGATGACTTTCCTCGAGACTGCTGATCACCACGGCCACGAAGAGGTTGACGACCACGAAGGTACCGAGCAGCACGAAGCTCACGAAGAACAGCCAGTGCAGGTGCTGCAGTTCCATCGCCTTGTACATCACGTCGGCCCAGGCCTCGAGGGTGACGATCTGGAACAGGGTCAGCAGGGACCGCCCGAGGGTACCCCAGTGGGCGGGGTCGTGGGTGGCATAGAGGTGGTAGCCGGCGATGCCGTAGACGTAGAAGAGGATTCCCATGAGCGCCAGAACGTGCCCCATGCCCGGGATGCAGCGCATCAGGGTTGCCACCATCAGTCTCAGGCGCGGCATGGTGGTGACGAGCCGCAGGACCCGGAGTATGCGGATCAACCGCGCCACCGTGGCGAATTCGCCCGCGGCGGGGATCAGCGAGAGCAGGATGATGCTGAAGTCGAAGAGGTTCCAGCCGTTGCCGAAGTAGGCCTGCGGTCGGGGCCAGGCGGCCAGGATCTTGAGGGCAGCCTCGGCGATGAAGAGGCCGAGGATGGCCGCATTCACGGAATGGATGGCCGGGCCCAGGCTGGCGACGAACCGGGGTTCCGTCTCGAGTCCGATCAGCACGGCGTTGACGATGATGACCGCGACGATGAAGCGCTCGAACGTGGCGGACCGGGTGATGCGGCGGGCAAGTTCGGTCATTACGGAGTCGTCCTCCGGAGGCGGTGGCATGTCCCCCCTCGCCGGGGGGGCGGCCGCCGGGCGGCCACAGGGGGCGCGCCCGGTGGCCGGTCGGGCTCAGCCGCCGGTGACTTCCTGGCGCTGTTCCCCGAGACCGTCGATGCCTGCCCGCATGACGTCACCGGCCCGCAGGAACACCGGATTCGGCTTCACCCCCATGCCCACGCCGGGCGGCGTGCCGGTCGTGATGATGTCCCCGGGCTTCAGCGTGCACAGGAAGCTCACGTAGGCCACCAGTTGCCGCACGTTGAAGATCATGGTGTTCGTGTTGCCGGTCTGCATGCGCTTGCCGTTGACATCCAGCCACATGGCGAGATTCTGCGGGTCCGGAATCTCATCCCGGGTGACCAGCCAGGGCCCGACGGGGCCGAAGGTGTCGAACCCCTTGCCCTTGTCCCAGGTCTGGCCGCGTTCCAGTTGCCATTCCCGCTCGGACACGTCGTTGCAGATCATGTAGCCGGCCACGTAGTCCAGCGCGTCGGCTTCCGGCACGGACTTGGCGGTCTTGCCGATGACGAAGGCCAGTTCCACCTCCCAGTCGCCCTTCTGCGATCCCGGCGGCAGCACCACGGTGTCATTCGGACCCATGATGCAGGAAGTGGCCTTGTTGAAGACCACGGGTTCCTTGGGAATCGGCATGTTCGATTCCTTGGCGTGGTCCGAGTAGTTCAGGCCGATTGCGATGAACTTGCTCGTGCCGGCGACGGGAGCGCCGAACCGCGGGTTGCCTTCCACCCGAGGGAGCGTGGACGGGTCCAGCGCGCGCAGCCTTGCCAGGCTTTCCTCGCCGAGGACGCTGCCATCGATGTCGTTCACGACACCCGACAGGTCGCGGATTGCGCCGCTGGAGTCGACCAGACCGGGTTTTTCGCTGCCGGCTTCCCCAAAACGTACGAGCTTCATTGCGTTCCTCCCTCCTTGATAGACGCTGCCCTGACTGCCCTGCTAGATTGTGATTCCGCCGTCGACGATGACGGCCTGCCCGGTCATGAAGACCGATTCGTCCGACGCCAGATATACGGCGGCGCCGGTGATTTCGTCCGCAGTGGCCAGGCGCCCCATCGGCTGGCGGGCGATGAAATCCTTCCTGGCCTGCTCCGGATCAGAAAAGGCATTGATGCGGTCCCCCAGGGAGGGCGTGTCCACGGTCCCCGGACAGATCGCATTGCAGCGGATGCCGCGGCGCACGTAGTCGATCGCCACGGATTTCGTGAGTCCGATGACCGCCGCCTTGGTGGCCCCGTAGACGAACCGGTTGGCGATCCCCTTGATGCTTCCCGCCACCGATGCGACGTTGATGATGGACCCCCCTCCAGCCTCGAGCATGGCGGGCAGGAAGGCGCGGATCATCATGTAATGGCTGCGCACATTGAGGTTGAAGGAAAAATCCCAGTCCTGATCCGAGCACTCGAGCACGGTGCCGTGGTGCACGAACCCCGCGCAGTTGAAGAGGATGCCGGGCGCGCCGACCTCCGTGGCGAGGCTGGCGATGGCCTGGGCATTCAGGACGTCCAGGCGGCGGGTCTCGATGCCCGGGGTCCCGGCGAGTTCGGCAAGCTTCGCGTCGTTGATGTCCGTCGCCCACACGCGGGCCCCTTCCCGCGCGAAGGCAAGCGCCGTGGCGCGCCCGATCCCCTGCGCCGCGGCGGTGACCACCGCCGTCTTTCCAGCCAGTCTCGTGCCCACTTCATGCCCTCCCGAACCACCTCGAAAAAGAGGGGGCGAGTATGCCACACGGTCCGTTGCCGCCACCGTTCTCGGGTTTCGGTCAGCGCAGGTTCCCTTCTATAATCGCGCCAGACCTTACGATGAGATCGCGCTCCGGCGGGCATTCGGCCCGGCCAGCGGCAGGCGGTCCACGTCACATCCGGGAGGAATCATGCTGCAGGCCGCCGACATCACCATCCGCCTCAACGCCGCCGACGATGTCGTGATCGCGCGGGTCGATCTGCCCGCGGGCACGGAGGTCATCAAGGAAAGCCTCCGTACAGCCGTGGCGGTGCCCGCCGGACACAAGATCGCGTCGCGCGACATCCGCGAAGGCGAGCCCGTTCGCCGCTACAACCAGATCATCGGCTTTGCAACCCGCCCCATCCGGATCGGGGAGCACGTGCATGTCCACAACCTCGGCATGGCGAGTTTCGAGCGGGACTACGCCTTCGGGGCCGATTTCCGGGCCACCGATTTCGTGGCCGAGCCGGCCACGTTTCAGGGTTACGTGCGGGCGGACGGCCGCGTGGCCACCCGGAACTTCATCGGGCTCGTGTCCAGCGTCAACTGCTCGGCTCACGTCACGCGCCTGATTGCCCGGCACTTCACCGACGAGGTGCTGGCGGAATTCCCCAACGTGGCGGGGGTCGTGCCCATCGTCCACAGCACAGGGTGCGGCATGGGCTCCACCGGCGAGCCGGTCGAGGTCCTGCGCCGGGTGCTCGCGGGATACGCGACACACGCCAACTTCCACTCGAGCCTTCTGATCGGTCTGGGGTGCGAAGCCAACCAGATCAACGACCTGCTGGCCGCGCAGGGCCTGAAGCGCTCGGACCAGTTGCAGACATTCACGATCCAGGACACGGGCGGGACCGGCAAGACCATCCGGGAGGGCATCGCGCGGGTGAAGGCATTGCTGCCGGACGCCAACCGCGCCATGCGCCAGACCGTCCCCGCGAGCCACATCACCCTGGGGCTGCAGTGCGGGGGCTCCGACGGCTACTCGGGCATCAGTGCCAACCCGGCCCTTGGTGCCGCGGTGGACCTGCTGGTGCGCCACGGCGGGTCGGCGATCCTGTCCGAAACGCCGGAGATCTACGGCGCCGAGCACCTGCTCACCCGGCGGGCCGCGTCCCGGGAGGTCGGGGAGAAGCTGGTGGGCCGAATCAAGTGGTGGGAGGACTACACCACGCGGCTCGGGGGCGAGATGAACAACAACCCGTCGCCCGGTAACAAGGCGGGCGGGCTCACCACCATCCTCGAGAAATCCCTGGGTGCGGTGGCAAAGGGTGGAACTTCGGCGCTCATGGGGGTCTACCACTACGCCGAGCGGGTGTCCGCCAAGGGGTTCGTTTTCATGGATACCCCCGGCTACGACCCTGTTTCCGCGACGGGCCAGGTGGCCGGCGGAGCCAACATGATCTGTTTCACGACCGGACGGGGGTCGGCCTATGGCTGCAAACCCGCGCCGTCCCTGAAACTTGCCACCAACACGGCGCTCTTCAACCGACAGGAAGAGGACATGGACATCAATTGCGGGGTGATCGTCGACGGCAAGGCGAGCATCGACGAGGTGGGCAAGGCGTTCTTCGATCTCATCCTGCAGACGGCCTCGGGAGATAAATCCAAGAGCGAGCAGTGGGGCTATGGTGATGACGAGTTCGCACCCTGGGTTCTCGGACCCACCATGTGATCGAAAGGGCATGAGTGGCCTCGCGGGGAACCGCCGGCCGCCGCAGGTGTCTTCGACGGAGGGATGTGGATGAGCGACGAGACCGAATCCGGTGACCCGATGGCATTCTTCCGGAAGATGTGGAATCCCATGTCCTTTCCGCTTCCCGGCATGTTCCAGCCCACCATGAACCCGGAGGAGGTGGCGAACAGGATCGCGGAACTGCAGGCCGTGGAGAACTGGCTCAAGATGAACCTGACCTTCCTGCAGATGACGATCAAGACCCTCGAGATGCAGAAGACCACCCTCGAGGCCATCCACGATTCTCCCGGAGGCAGCAAGAACCGGCCATGAGACTGAACACGACGAGCCCCGCGGTCTTCACCGTGCGTGACACGGGTGGAGCCCTGGCGGGGATAGACAACCTTCGTCCCCTTGGTTCCGTCACCAGCGAAGCCCCCCGGCGGGAGCGCGCGGTGCTGGTGGTGCCCCCTGAACCCCCGAGAACCGAACCGCGGCCCTCTGCCGAGCGCCGGGCGGACGCCGCCCGCCGGGGCACGGAACGGCGCCTGCGGCAGATTCCGGTTCTCATCGACACCCGTTCCGGCCGGGACAGGCGAGCGCTGGGCCGGCGGCAGGCCGACCAGAGTTCGGTCCGCGCCGTGGACCTCCGGGCCTGACGGGCGTCCCGGCGGTACTCCGGGCACCCGCTTCCTGGCTGGCTCAGGCACGCTTCTGGAAGCCCTGTATCGTCGTCTGGAACGACTCCCTGCTTCAGGGGGCCAGAGGCGGCCGTTGCCTGACGCTGCGGGCAAGCGAGGTCAGTCCGCGCCTTCTCGCGCATGCCCGCCGGCGCGCTCCGGCAGAAGTGTCCGATTCCCTCTGTCTTGACCTGCCGGCGCCCGCGTGGGAACCAGGGTGTCGCCCGCCGATTGCAACGCCTGGATTCTTCACGAGGATGACTTGCCGGAGCAGCCGCTCACCGCCATCCCCGAATTCTGATGGCGCCTCGCCCCGGGGGTTGTGCCACAGGCACGGGGGCTGCCGGTGGTCGGCGGCTCGTCGGGCACAATGCAGTCCCTCCAGCCTTCCGGCCGAACAGCCATGAAACTTTCCGAAATCCTCAGGGTGGTACGCAAGAGCGTGCTGACGCGGGCGGCACGCCCCTGCTGGTCCCAGTATGGCGAGGATTGCGTTCTGGCGACCTGGCTGGGAGATCGCCGGGACGGTTTCTATGTGGACGTGGGCGCCTATCACCCCGCCAAGGGTTCCAACACCCATCAACTTCGCCGGCGCGGTTGGCGCGGGGTGAACGTGGACCTCGACGAGGCCAAGATTCTGGCCTTCCGGTTGCGGCGGCCCGGGGATGTCAACGTGGTTGCAGCCGTGTCCGACCGGGCAGAGGTGCGCACCATCTACACCGACAAGTGGTACTCGACCCGGGCAACCCTGAGCCCGGGCATCGCGGACGATGCAGCGGCGTTCCGGGGCCTGCGGGAAATCACCACCACGACCCTCACGGCGATTCTCGACGGGACGAGGTTTCGCGACCGTCCTATCGATCTGCTCAATGTCGACGTGGAGGGCGAAGACGTCAACGTGCTGCGCGGGCTCGATTTCGCCCGCTACTCGCCGGCGCTGATTCTCGTGGAACGGTTGTCGACGGATCTCGACGAGATACTCGCCTCGGACCTGCACGGCCTGCTCTCCGGCCTGGGATATCGTCTCGCCAACTGGGTGGGTTACACCCTGTTCTATCGCCGGTCCGGCTGATCGCCGCGCACCACCGGTAAGGTTCGGGAAAGGCGGACCCACGACAATGACATCCGCTCGACGCGCCCGACCCTCGGGTCGGCGCGATGTGCGGGCCGTACCACCGGGGTCTGCTCACGGCCGACCCCAGACACGCATGGTCTCCCTTGGTACGGCCCTTCTTTTTTTCCAACGGGGCAGGCCTGGCGCCCGGCCCTTCAGAGCGGCGGGCGTTCCACGCCGATCTGCTGCAGGATCCCCACGGGCGCGCCCCCCTCGACCGGTTCGGGCCGGATCACGACCAGATGGTCTCCGGCGATGCGATAGAAGAACCGCTGGGGTGGAATGCGGACGAACCGCCCGGTGGGCGAGACGGGGTCCAGGCCCGGCAGCGCGAAGACTCCGGTGTGGGTTCCGCTCTGGCGCCAGAGGACGGTCCACCAGTCCCCTTCCTGAACGGGCGGTTCGTGGTCGTAGTTCCAGTCGGGAAACCCCGTGTAGAGGGCAGTCAGCATGGCGCCGAACTGCTTTCGGTCGAGGACCCGTCCCATGGACTCGAACCGGATGTCCTCTGCCGAGGTGGCAAGGATGGCAGGAACGTCATGGGCCTTGAGGCCATCCATGTACCGTTGCAGGACGGCGGGCGGGGCGGCGGTCATGTTGCAGTCACTCCAGGATGTTCTTGAATTTCTCGGCGGCGGCCACGAGGCGGGCGCGAATGCCGGATTCCCAGGCGGAATGGCCGGCGTCGGGCACCAGGTGGAACTCCGCCTCCGGCCACGCAGCCTTCAGGTCAAAGGCGGAGATGGCGGGACACACCATGTCGTAGCGTCCCTGGACGATCACGCAGGGCAGATGCCGCAGCCGGGCCACGCCGGCGAGGAGACTGTCCGGCGGGAGGAAGATGTCGTGGGCGAAATAGTGGGCCTCGATCCGGGCCAGGCCGAGCGCGACCACGTCATCGCCGAAATGCCGCAATGCATCGGCGCTGGGAAGAAGCGTCGAGCACGCCCCCTCGTAGAGGCTCCACTGGCGCGCGGCCGGCATGTGCACGGCGGGGTCCTGATGCAGCAACCGGTCGCGATAGGCCGCGAGCAGGTCGTGGCGTTCCGACTCCGGAATGAAATCCGCGAAGCGCGCCCAGTGCTCGGGAAACACCGTGCGCATGCCGTACAGGAACCAGTCGATCTCCGGGGGGCGGCAGAGGAAGATGCCGCGCAGGATGAAGCCGAGGCAGCGCTCGGGATGGGTTTCGCCGTAGGCCAGGGCCAGGGTGGAACCCCAGGAGCCGCCGAACACCACCCATCGATCGATCCCGAGGTGGTTCCGCAGGACCTCGATGTCCGCGATCAGGTGTCCCGTGGTGTTATCTTCCAGGCAACCCAGCGGACTGGATCGACCGGCCCCGCGCTGGTCGAAGATCACGATGCGGTAACGGGCCGGGTCGAAGAAACGGCGATGGGCACCGCTCGCCCCGGCGCCGGGACCCCCGTGGAGGAACAGCACGGGCGTCCCGTCCGGGTTCCCGCTTTCCTCCCAGTACATGGTGTGACGCGCATCCAGTGGCAGCCGCCCGCTGCGGGTCGGCTCGATCTCCGGGTACAGATCTCCCCGGAGGCCTGAGGGAAAGGTTTCGTTCATGGAGGCAGGTGGGCGTCAGATCTGGCGGACGGCGAAGCCGCGGGCTCGCAGGAGGGCGACGAGCCCCTCTGGACCGCCCATGTGCCCGGCTCCCACGGCCACCACCACGACCCTGTCCTGGCCGAGCAGGCTCTCGATCCGGACCGCCATGGCGCGGTTGCGCTCGTCGAAAAACCGGTCGCGCAGGGTGGCGGCCACCTCATCGGGAAGGAATTCGAGTTCGTGCCGGGACAATTCCATCACCCGGTCGGATTCGCCGCGTCTCCAGGCGTCCAGCAGCAGGGCGATGTTCCGGCCCAGTTGCCCCGAGCGCACGCCCTCGACGGTGGCTGCGAGCAGGGCTACCTGATTGTCCAGGCCCAGTTCGTCGAGCAGCATCAGTTGCGCCGTCGCCGATTCGAGTTCGACGATCTTCTTGCCATCCTCGCGCGCCCGGCGAGCGAGGTGGGCGTCGATGCCCAGGCGCGGGTCCAGCCCGGCGCGGCCTGCCTCGATCACGGTGAGCAGCATCGCAGCCATCGCGGGCTTCATGTCGCGCGGAAAGTGTCCTGCGAAGCCCATTTGCTCGATGACCTCCTGCAGGTTCTGATTCAGGGCGGGCGAGAGGTGACGGTCCAGCGTATCCGGGGACGTGTAGAAAGCGGCAGCCCGCGCGGCCGGCGGCAACGGGCGGTCCTGCGTGGGGTCCACCTCGAGAGCGAGGGTTCCTGCGGCCGCATAAGCGTTCTCGACCGCTGCGGGCAGCGGGTAGAGGTCCTCGCGACCCACGTGAAGGGTGCCGAGCAGGTAGACAGTCGTGCGCGCGGACCGTACTTCCCAGAGAAGTCCGCGGTCGTCGGGTGCCGCTCCCGCCGGGCGGGCGCCCAGGACGAGGACGAGCATTGCCCAGAAGGCGAGGATCCTTCGCATGGGGCTTCAACTCCAGGGTGGGAGGGCAGGCCGGCAGTCTAGCAAACCCGGCGGTCTGCGCAGAGCGTGCGCGGGAGGCTGCGGGTATACTTCGGCGCCTTCTCCCCACCGGGATCCAGCATGGACGATTCCTTCAAGAAGGCCGCGCTCGACTATCACCGCTTCCCCACACCCGGCAAGATCTCCATTGCGCCCACGAAGGCGCTGATCAACCAGCGCGATCTTGCGCTCGCCTATTCACCGGGCGTGGCTGCGGCCTGCAACGAGATCGTGGCCGATCCGGCCAGTGTCCACAGTTACACGTCGCGCGCCAACCTGATCGGGGTGATCACCAATGGGACTGCGGTGCTCGGTCTCGGCCCCATCGGGCCGCTGGCCGCCAAGCCGGTGATGGAGGGCAAGGCGGTCCTGTTCAAGAAGTTCGCCGGGATCGACGTCTTCGACATCGAGATCAACGAACGGGACCCGGACCGTCTGGTGGAGATCATTGCGGCGCTGGAGCCGACGTTCGGAGGCATCAACCTCGAGGACATCAAGGCGCCGGAGTGTTTCTACGTGGAGCGGCAGTTGCGCAGCCGGATGAAGATTCCGGTCTTCCACGACGATCAGCACGGCACGGCGATCATCGTCGGGGCCGCCGTGCGCAACGGCCTCAAGGTCGTAGGCAAGGAAATCGGCGAGGTGCGGCTGGTGTGTTCCGGTGCAGGCGCGGCCGCGCTCGCATGTCTGGACCTGCTGGTGCAGATCGGCGTGCGCATGGAGAACATCACGGTCGCGGACATTGCGGGCGTGGTCTACGAAGGGCGCACCGAGGAGATGGACGACAACAAGCGGCGCTACGCCAGGCCGACCGCTGCGCGCACCCTGGCCGAGATCCTGCCCGGTGCCGACGTCTTCCTCGGTCTCTCGGCGGCGGGGGTCCTCAAGCCCGAGATGGTGGCGACCATGGCGGCGCGGCCCCTCATCCTGGCGCTGGCCAATCCCACGCCCGAGATCATGCCGGATGTCGCCAAGGCGGTGCGACCTGACGCGGTGATCGCCACGGGGCGGTCCGATTTTCCGAACCAGGTCAACAACGTGCTGTGTTTCCCCTTCATCTTCCGCGGGGCGCTGGATGTGGGCGCCACGAGCATCACCGAGGCCATGAAGCTCGCAGCCGTTGACGCCATTGCCGAACTTGCGATGGCCGAGCAGTCGGAGGTCGTCGCGTCGGCCTATGGGCAGGAGGACCTGCGTTTCGGTCCCGAATACCTGATCCCGAAGCCCTTCGACCCGCGCCTGATCGTGCAGATCGCGCCGGCCGTGGCCCGGGCCGCCATGGAGAGCGGCGTCGCCACCCGCCCGATCCGCGATTTCCAGGTGTACCGGGACCAGCTCACGAGTTTCGTCTACCAGTCCGGTCTCATCATGAAGCCGGTGTTCACCGCCGCGAAGAAGGTCGCCAAGAGGGTGGTCTACGCCGAGGGCGAAGACGAACGCGTGCTCCGGGCCGTGCAGGTCGTGGTGGATGAGGGTCTGGCGAAGCCCATCCTGATCGGGCGGCCGGAGGTGATCGTCCCGCGGATCGAGCGCAACGGGCTGCGCATCCGCCCGGGGGAAGACTTCGAGGTGGTCAACCCCAATTCCGATCCGCGTTACCGGACCTACTGGCAGACCTACTATGGGCTGATGCAGCGCAAGGGGGTGTCACCCGAACTCGCCAAGCGGGAGGTCATGCGCCGCATGACCCTCATCGGAGCCCTCATGGTGCGCCTGGGGGATGCGGACGCCATGATCTGCGGCACCTACGCCCAGCACCACCAGCACCTCGAACTCATCTCGAACGTGATCGGGCTGCGGCCGGGCGCGAAGCGGTTTGCCGCGATGAATCTGCTGCTGCTGGCGAACCGTACCCTGTTCATCTGCGATACCTACGTGAACCACGATCCGTCGGCGGAGGAAATCGCCGACATGACCTTTCTCGCCGCGGAAGAGGTGCGTCGGTTCGGACTCGTGCCCAGGGTGGCGCTTTGTTCCCACTCCAACTTCGGGTCCCTGCCGTCGCCTTCGTCGGTCAAGATGAGCCGGGCGCGCGAGCTCATCGAACAGCGGGATCCCAGCCTCGAGGTCGAGGGCGAGATGCACGGGGACGCCGCGCTGGACGAGGAAATCCGGCTCCGTCTCTTCCCCAATTCCCGGCTCAAGGGCGAGGCGAACCTGCTGATCATGCCCACGCTGGACGCGGCAAACATCTCCTTCAACCTGCTCAAGGTCCTGAGCGGCGAGGGCATCACGGTCGGCCCGATCCTGCTGGGCGCGGCCAAGCCGGTCCACATCGTCACGCCCACCGCGACCGTGCGGCGCCTCGTCAACATGACCGCCCTGGCCGTGGTGGATGCGGCATCCCAGAGATGATGCCTGATGCTGACGGATAGCCCGTTCGCCGGCGCCGTCGCCTCCTGCGGGCAGGTGGTGTGGATCGGCCTGCGGCCCGCCCGGCGGCAGCCTGTCGTGGAGGTGGAGCACGTGGAAGCCCTTCTCGCCCGCGGGCTGCGCGGTGATTGCGCGGCTGCCAGGTTCAATCCGGTGCGGCAGGTCACGCTGGTCGATGAGGCACAGGTGGCTGCGGTGGCAAGGAAGCTCGGCATTGCGGCCATCGCCCCGGGGCTCATGCGTCGCAACCTGCTGGTGCGCGGACTCGACCTCGCGCTTCTTCGCGGGGCAACCCTTCAGGTCGGGACGGCGGTGCTGGAGGTGACGGGCCCCTGTGACCCCTGCCAACGCATGGAGGAGGCACTCGGCGCGGGCGGTTTCGATGCCATGCGAAACGCCGGTGGCCTGACGGCGCGCGTCGTGGCCGCAGGGTGGATCCGCCAGGGAGACGCCGTCCGGCCGTTGGACTCGCCCCTTCCCTGACCCCGTATCGCGTCCTTCAGCGGCGCGGCTGGGGTTCAGCGTCGGGATCGTCGTCGTGCCGTTCGATGCCGGCTGCCTTGCGGGCCTTCTCGAAGTAGGTCATGGCCTCGGCATCCCGCCCCAGACGGCAGCGCTTGAGGCCGTCGTCGATGAAGGGGGCCATGGCGAGTTTCTGGCTTTCGGACAGGCGAACCTGCCTCAGGTCGATGCCGATCAACTCGATTTCCAGCCGGCAGTCAGCCCGCGCGGCGCCGGTCACGAAAACCGCCAGGGCGGCAAGAATGCGGATCACGGGGCGGTGCCGGGGCGGCTGGTCCGCCGCCCCGGCTCAGTTCAGATGCCGAGGATCTTGCGGGCCTTGCCGAGAGCTTCCACGGAGTCGCCGTGCTTGCCCGCCTTGTGGGCGGCCTCTCCCTCGGCCCGCAGCCGGGTGACTTCTTCCAGCTGCGCGGTGGTGAGGGAGGGTTTCTTCGACAGCGCTTCGTCGATGGCCTTCATGTCCAGCGGGCAGTGGGCGGCCCAGGCGGGTGCGGCGAAGGCCAGGGCGAGCAGGGCGGACCGGATGCGCATGTTGACTCTCCTTGCTTGAAAAGGGCGCGCGGCGGGACCACATGTCACGCCGACGGGAGAAGTATATGCCGGCTTGTCGTCCGCACGGTGGCGCCCGCCCGGTAGAATTTCGCGTGTTCGCCGGCGTCGGAGCCGGTCTGCCCCCTTTATGGAAGAGTCCCTTGGAATCGGTTGGTTACCGCATCACCCGGGAATGGGTCGTGCAGCGGCTCCAGGCCGTCAGCGCAGGTCTGCCCCCGTTCGAGGACCCCTTGCCGGCCTATCGCCATGCCGAAGACCGGGTGCCGGTGCCGGCGGCGGTGCTGGTGCCCCTCGTGAACCGGCCTGCCGGGGCCACGGTTCTCCTGACCCAGCGCACGGCCCACCTCCATGCGCACGCCGGCCAGATCAGCTTCCCGGGCGGGCGGGTGGACCCCGGAGACAGCGATCGTGTCGACACCGCCTTGCGGGAGACCCTCGAGGAGACCGGTCTTGCCCGGGACCGGGTCGACCCCCTGGGTTTCCTGCCGGACTACGACATCGCGACCGGTTTCCGGGTGACCCCGGTCGTGGGCTGGGTGGAGCCGCCCTTCGAGCTGCAGCCGGACCCCTTCGAGGTGGCGGAGATCTTCGAGGTGCCGCTGGAGTTTTTCCTCAATCCCGCGAACCATGAGCGGCGCAGCGCGATGCGCGAAGGGTCGCAGCGCCACTTCTACGTAATGCCCTACGCTGGCCGCAATATCTGGGGTGCCACGGCAGGCATGCTGCACAGCCTGTATCGCGCACTGACGGCGGGGGGCTGATGGCGAAGGAAAAGCTTCCGGTGACAGCGGCGGTGCGGGTCCTGCGCGAGGCGGGCGTGAACTTCAGCGATCATCCCTACGCCTACGAGGAACGCGGCGGCACGGCGGTTTCCGCGCGCGAACTCGGCGTGGACGAGTACGCCGTGATCAAGACGCTCGTCATGGAAGACGAAGCAAGAAGACCTCTTGTCGTGCTGATGCACGGGAACCGGATGGTGTCCACCCGGGAACTGGCGCGGGTGATCGGTGTGAAGTCCGTGCTGCCCTGTTCCCCGGAAACCGCCAACCGGCACTCGGGCTACCTGGTCGGGGGCACCTCGCCGTTCGGTACGAGAAAGGTCATGCCCGTGTACCTCGAGAAGACCGTGCTGGACCTGCCGCGCACCTACATCAACGGCGGGCGCCGGGGCTACCTGGTCGGCATCGACCCGAAGGACATCGTGCGGGTGCTCTCGCCGGTGCTGGTCAGCGTCGCGACGGGGGACTCGTGATCGCCGCCCGCCGGGAACGGTCCTGACCCATGGAATGGCTGGCACTGCTTGCCGCAGTCGCGGTCGGGTGGTTCTGGGTCGATACCCTGAACGCGCGGGAGGCTGCCCTCGCGGCCGGGGAGCGCGCCTGCGCTGCCGAGGGCCTTCAGTTCCTAGACTGGACCGTGGCGCAGGACCGCGTGCGCATCCGGCGCGACGACGACGGGCGCCTGCGGCTGCAGCGGGTCTATCGGTTCGAATACAGCGACACCGGCAACAACCGGCTCGAAGGTGCCGTGACCCTGCTCGGCAGCAGCGTCGTGGCCCTTCACCTGGCCGAGCGGGTCATGGAGGAGGGCAAGGTCATCCCGCTGCGGTAGCCCCGACGGCCTGCCTGTGCCGCGAAGGGCCGCGGGCGGGTTGCGGGATGAAGAGTCCCTCGGTCCGGCACGGGCAGGGGGACGGCGCCGTCGGGCCGCGACGGGCATGGGGATTGCCTGCTGTCGGGGCTTGTTCCACGAACGTAGACCCCTCGACCCCGCTGGCAGGGGCGGTGCGATGAGCATCGCTGTCCGGCGTGCCGGTCGGGTTGGCACGGCGCGGCCACAGGGGTCGGCGGTGTTCGCGCGCCGGTGGCGTTCGTGACGCGGCGCATCCACCTCTTGACCGGAGTTCCAGCATGGCAGAAAACGCATACGAGACCGGCCGCCTGAACCTGCCTTTCGTCGGACACAGCACATTCGCCAAGGCACCCGTGTGCACGGACTGGAATGCCATCGATGCGGAGGTCGCCGTGCTGGGGGCGCCGAACGACATGGGGACGCAGTGGCGTTCGGGGGCGCGCTTCGGCCCGCGCGCGATTCGCGAGGCTTCGACCCTGTTCTCCTTCGGCCACGCGGGGGCGTACGACTTCGAGGACGACACGCTGTACCTGACCCGCGAGGACCTGCGCATCGTGGATGTGGGCGACGCCGACATCGTCCATACCGACATGCAGAAGAGCAACGCCAATATAGAGTTCGCCGTCCGGACCCTCCTGGAGAAGGGCGCTTTCCCGCTCGTGCTGGGCGGGGACCATTCCATCCACGCTCCGGTGATGCGTGCCTTCGAGGGCCGGGGCCCGATCCACATTCTGCACATCGACGCGCATCTCGATTTCGTGGACGAGCGCCACGGGGTGCGTTACGGCCACGGGAATCCGTTGCGCCGGTCATCGGAGCTCGAGCATGTCGCCGGCATGACCCAGATCGGCATCCGCAACGTGTCCTCGTCGAACCGGTCCGACTACCAGGACGCCATCGCGGCCGGGTCCCGGATCCTGTCGGTACGGGATGTGAGGCGGATGGGGACGGCCCAGGTCGTCGACCTCATCCCGAAGGACGTGGCCTGCTATCTGACGATCGACATCGATGGCTTCGACCCCTCGATCGCGCCCGGAACCGGCACGCCCAGCCACGGAGGCTTTCTCTATTATGAGGTGCTGGAGATCATCAAGGCCCTGTCGAACCGAAGCCGCGGCAACATCATCGGCATGGATCTGGTCGAGGTGGCGCCGGCCTACGATCCCACGGGCATCACCGCGATCCTCGCGGCCCAGCTGCTGCTCAACAGCCTGGGGTACATCTTCCACGATCGCGCGAGGGCCTGAGCGGTTGCCCGTGGTGTCGCCGGGCTGTCCCGATCCTGTGGCACCATCGGGGGTTCAGGACAGAACCACAAGGAGATGATCATGGCCCGCGCCCAGAACAATGACGCCGAGTTGTTGCGTGCCGAAATCGAGATGCTCATGAGCGAGCGTGAAAGCCTGCTGCGCACCATCGGCGCCGCCTCGGTGTTTTTCGCGAACCTGAGCGCAGACGAACTGCCCGAGTCGGCCTACGATGCCGCCGACGTGCTGGCGAAGTGCCTGGACACGCTGCCCGAGGCCTGCCTCGGCGAGGCGCTCGAGCTGGTCCGCCCCCTGGTCGAGAGGGACCTGGAGAACGTGGCGGACCGCCCCGACTGACGCGTTCGTTCCATGCGCCCTTGTGCGGGGACATCCGCGCATCCGCGACCGTAGCCAAGGCGCCCGGCTTCGCACAGCATCAGTGCGATCGCTCGTATTCGGTGCGCTCAGTTCACGGCGCCGCTCGCCGGCGTCTGCGTCCAACCTGCGTGATGAGGGGGAAAGTTCCCTCGCCGCAGGGATTTCCATGGTTTCGTTTCGTTTGGCACACCCATTGCAGAGACAGGGGTGCGCGTAGCCGCCTCCTCAGCCCGGCAAGGGCCTGGCAGCAGCGGAGTGGCGGAAGCGCTCATTCCCCCAACAATGGAGCGTCCATACATGAAACGTCGTCACGTCCTGAAGGCAGCAGCGGCCGCCGTCGCCGGCGCCTGGGTACTCACCTCCGCGGGGCTCGCCGCCGCCGCGGACACGATCAAGGTCGGGGTACTGCACTCGCTGTCCGGCACCATGGCCATCAGCGAGACCGCACTCAAGAACACCGTGCTGATGACCATCGACGAGATCAATGGGAAAGGTGGTGTGCTCGGCAAGAAGCTCGAGGCGGTCGTGGTGGACCCCGCGTCCAACTGGCCGCTGTTTGCCGAGAAGGCTCGCCAGCTCATCACCCAGGACAAGGTTTCGGTCGTGTTCGGATGCTGGACCTCCGTATCCCGCAAGTCCGTGCTTCCCGTCTTCGAGGAACTCAACAGCCTGCTCTTCTACCCCGTTCAGTACGAGGGTGAGGAGCTTTCCCAGAACGTGTTCTACACGGGTGCGGCTCCGAACCAGCAGGCCATCCCCGCCGTGGAGTACCTGATGAGCAAGGACGGGGGCAGTGCCAAGCGCTGGGTCCTGCTCGGCACCGACTACGTGTATCCCCGCACCACCAACAAGATCCTGCGCGCGTTCCTCAAGAGCAAGGGTGTGGCGGAGAGCGACATCATGGAGGACTACACCCCCTTCGGTCACTCGGACTACCAGACGATCATCGCCAAGATCAAGAAATTTGCCGGGGAGGGCAAGAAGACCGCCGTCGTCTCCACGATCAACGGCGACTCCAACGTTCCGTTCTACAAGGAACTCGGCAACCAGGGTCTGAAGGCGACCGACGTTCCCGTGGTGGCCTTCTCGGTGGGTGAAGAGGAACTGCGCGGCGTGGACACCAAGCCGCTGGTGGGTCATCTGGCCGCATGGAACTACTTCATGTCGGTGAAGAACTCCGAGAACACCGGCTTCATCAAGCTGTACAAGGATTGGGCGAAGAAGAACAACATCCCGAACCTCGACACGGTCGTGACCAACGACCCCATGGAAGCGACCTACGTGGGCATCCACATGTGGAAGCAGGCTGTCGAGAAGGCCAAGTCGACCGACGTGGACAAGGTCCGCAAGGCCATGTCGGGCCAGACCTTCAAGGCGCCATCGGGCTTCACGCTCAAGATGGACGAAACCAATCACCACCTCCACAAGCCGGTGATGATCGGCGAAGTCCAGGATGACGGCCAGTTCGACGTGGTCTGGAAGACGAAGGGCCCGATCCGTGCCCAACCCTGGAGCCCGTTCATCCCGGGTAACGAGGGCAAGCAGAAGCTCTGATCCCTGGCGCTGTTTTCCGCGGGGCGCGTTGAGCGCGCCCCGCGGGGCCATGTTGCAAGGAAGACCCGTGGGCACCCCGTCCGCCGGTTTCCATAGAACAAGGGGAAATGCTCATGGAGCGAAAGTTTGCGCGCTGGAGCGCGGGCGTTGCGGTCGCGTTCTGGATGGCGCTGGGTCTGGTTGTCTGCCGGGACGCGCAGGCGCTCGACGCTGCGGCGGTGGCCGGACTGGCCTCGGAAGAGGCGTCGGACAAGGCGGCTGCCATCGAGGCGATCGCAGCTGCAGGGGACCCGGCCGCGGCGGCTCTGCTGACCGCGCTGCGCGACGGCCAGCTGCGCGTGACTCCCTCGAGGCAGTTCGTGATCAGGGAGCGCGGCAAGCTCACCGATGCCGTGACCGGCCAGGCGCTCGACGCGGAACCGGACGGTCTCGAGAAGGTCACGATCAACAACAGACTTCGCTCGCAGGTGGAGTCGGCAGTGGCCTCGCTGCGGATACTGGCCCGTGACCCGAAGGATCGCCTGGAGGCCGCACGCGGCATTGAACCCGGACCGGGAACGCTCGCCCTTCTCGGCAGGGCGCTTGCGGCGGAGTCCGACCCTGCGGTGAGGGCGGTGCTGCGTCAGTCGGAAGCGGCGGCCCGCCTCCAGGGTACCGACAGCAAGGACAGGATTGCCGCGATCGCGGTTCTCGCGCAGAGTCCGGACGGCAAGGCCAAGACCCTGCTCCAGCCCCTGACCGAGAAGTCCGCGGCGGGCGCATACGCGGAACCGGATGCCGCCGTCCGTGAAGCGGCGATTGAAGCCGTGTCCCTGATCGAGCGTCGTCTCCTGCTCTACGATTACGTGGGGCGTCTTTTCACGGGCGCCAGTCTCGGCAGCATCCTGCTTCTCGTCGCGCTGGGCCTGGCGATCACCTACGGCCTGCTGGGCGTGATCAACATGGCGCACGGCGAGATGCTGATGATCGGCGCCTACGCGACCTATGCGACCCAGCAGGTGTTCCGGTCGCACTTTCCGGCCAGCGTGGACTGGTACCTGCCGTGCGCCCTGCCGGTGGCCTTCATCGCCGCCGGCGCCGTGGGCATGCTCCTCGAGCGCACCGTCATCCGCTGGCTGTATGGGCGACCGCTCGAAACACTTCTCGCGACCTGGGGTATCAGCCTGTTCCTCATCCAGGCCGTGCGTCAGGTCTTCGGCGCCCAGAACGTGGAAGTGGCCAACCCCAGCTGGATGAGCGGGGGGATCGAACTCACCAGCCTTGTGCTTCCCTACAACCGTATCGTGATCATCGCGTTCTCGGCTGCAGTGCTGCTGCTCGTCTGGCTCATGCTCTCGAAGACGCGCCTCGGGCTGTTCATCCGCGGCGTCACGCAGAACCGCACCATGGCCTCCTGCGTCGGCGTGCCGACGGGGCGCGTCGACCTGCTTGCCTTCGGCCTCGGCTCGGGCATCGGAGGGCTTGCCGGTTGCGCCCTGTCCCAGGTGGGCAACGTGGGCCCGGACCTCGGCCAGAGCTACATCATCGATTCCTTCATGGTGGTGGTGCTCGGGGGGGTGGGCCAGTTGCTCGGCACGGTCTACGCTGCCCTCGGGCTGGGTGTCGCGTCCAAGCTTCTCGAGACCCACATCGGCGCGGTGCCCACGAAAATCCTCATCCTGGTGCTGATCATCGCCTTCATCCAGAAGCGTCCGCAGGGGCTGTTCGCCCTGAAGGGCCGGTCCGTGGAGAACTGAGATGTCCACCTTCGCCATTCCGGGCCGTGAACCGCTCTTCGGCCCCAGGGGCTGGGCCGCGATGGCCGCCTTCCTGGCCACCGTGGTGGTCCTGGTGCCCGTGCTGTTCCTTGCCGTTCCCGAATCGAGCCCGTTCCACCTGTCGGCCTACTTCGTCACGCTGATCGGCAAGATCATGTGCTACTGCGTGGTGGCCGTAGCCATGAACCTCATCTGGGGCTACACGGGCATCCTCAGCCTCGGTCATGGGGCCTTCTTCGCGCTCGGCGGATATGCCTTCGGCATGTATCTCATGCGTATGATCGGGCGCGAGGGGCAGTACCAGAGCGACCTGCCGGATTTCATGGTGTTTCTCGACTGGAAGGCCTACCCCTGGTACTGGTCCTTCACGGACCATTTCTGGTACGCCGCAACGCTGGTGGTTCTCGTGCCCGGACTGCTCGCCTTCGTGTTCGGGTTCTTCGCCTTCCGCTCCCGCATCAGGGGGGTGTACTTCTCCATCATCACCCAGGCCCTAACCTTCGCGCTCATGCTCCTGTTCTTCCGCAACGACACGGGCTTCGGCGGCAACAACGGCTTCACGGATTTCAAGCGCATCCTCGGTTTCCGCGTCGCCGAGCCGGACACCCGTGCGTTCCTGTTCGCCATCACGGGTGTCTATCTTGCCGCATGCCTGATGCTCACGCGGGCCCTGATCCGCTCCAAGTACGGGCGGGTCCTCACCGCGATCCGGGATTCGGAGAGCCGCCTGATGTTCTCGGGCTACAACCCCCTCTGGTACAAGCTCTCGGTGTGGACGCTCTCCGCGGTCCTCTGCGGTGTCGCCGGGGCGCTCTACGTCCCCCAGGTGGGCATCATCAACCCGAGCGAGATGTCGCCGGCCAATTCCATCGAGATCGCGATCTGGGTGGCAGTGGGGGGGCGAGGAACCCTCCTGGGACCGCTCATCGGGGCGGCCCTCGTCAACGGGGCCAAGAGCTTCTTCACCCAATCATTTCCCGAGTACTGGCTGTTCTTTCTCGGGGCCTTGTTCGTGGCGGTCACCCTGTTCCTGCCCCGCGGCGTGGCGGGCTGGATCGCCCGGCTGCGGGAGCGTCGAGCATGATCGTGGAAACCAGTCGCACCGACCTCAAGTCCGGCCAGACGTCGGGACTGGAACACCTTCGCGGCCCGGACGTGGACGTGAGCCACGGGCCGATCCTCTATCTCGAGGACATCACCGTGAGCTTCGACGGGTTCCGCGCGCTCAACAAGCTCACCCTGACGGTCGAGACCGGCGAACTGCGCTGCATCATCGGACCGAACGGTGCGGGAAAGACGACCATGATGGACGTCATCACCGGAAAGACCCAGCCGGATTCGGGCACGGCCTACTTCGGGCAGACGCTGGACCTCACCCGGTTCTCGGAGGCCGAGATCGCGCACATGGGCATCGGGCGCAAGTTCCAGAAGCCGACCGTGTTCGAGAACCACACGGTCTTCGAGAACCTGGAACTCGCCATGAAGACCGACAAGCGGGTTCGTGCCAGCCTGCGGGCAAAGCTCTCGGCGGATGACCTGCGGCGGATCGGCGAGACGCTTGCACTCATCCGCCTCGAAGGGGAGGCCGGGCGCCTGGCCGGGGTCCTGTCGCACGGTCAGAAGCAGTGGCTGGAGATCGGCATGCTGCTCATGCAGGAGCCGCGTCTGCTGCTGCTGGACGAGCCGGCAGCAGGAATGACCGATGAGGAAACGGCGAGGACAGCCGAGCTGTTCCGTCAGCTGGCGGGTAGTCACACCCTCGTGGTCGTGGAGCACGACATGGATTTCATCGCCTCCATCGCCCGGACCGTGACGGTACTGCACGAAGGCAGCGTGCTTGCCGAAGGCCCGATGGACATGGTGAAGAACGACGAGCGGGTGATCGAGGTGTACCTTGGGCGCTGAGCGATCGCACCGCGGAGCCCGGAGGAGGAGCCTTCCATGCTGAGCATCGGTCACCTCGACCATTTCTACGGCAGCAGCCACACGCTGCGGGATGTTTCCTTCGAGGTGCCCACGGGCGCCTGCACGGCGCTGCTGGGGCGCAACGGCGTGGGCAAGACCACGCTGCTGAAATGCATCATGGGCGTGGAGAGGGTGCGAGGCGGCACGCTCGCGCTGGACGGCGCCGACCTCACCCGATTGCCCCCCTTCGAGCGTGCCGCGCGGGGGCTGGGCTATGTCCCTCAGGGGCGGGAGATCTTCCCCCGGCTGACGGTCGAGGAGAACCTCCTGATGGGGCTCGCGTCGAAGAGCGGCGGTGCGGTGGGCGACCTTCCCGCGGAAATCTGGGAGATGTTTCCGGTGCTCAGGCAGATGCGCAACCGGCGCGGCGGTGACCTCTCGGGGGGGCAGCAACAGCAGCTGGCCATCGGACGGGCGCTGGCCATGCGGCCGAAGGTCCTGATCCTGGACGAGCCCACCGAGGGGATCCAGCCGTCCATCATCAAGGATATCGAGCGCGCCATCCGGGCGCTCGCGGAGCGGGGCGACATGGGTATCCTCCTGGTGGAGCAGTACTACGACTTCGCGCGCGATCTGGCCGATCACTACGTGGTGCTCAATCGCGGGGTTGTGGTAAAAAGCGGAGCGGGAGTCGACATGGACCGCGACGACGTGCGGTCGCTGCTCTCGGTCTGACGGCGCGCCCCGGGGGCGCGCCCGGGAGGCGGGCCCGTTCATCCCGCCGGGCGGCGCCCGGTCCGCCGGAATCACCCAGGAGTTACCCATGGATCTGACGCCTCGCGAGAAGGACAAGCTGCTCATCTTCACTGCCGCACTCCTTGCCGAGCGGCGCAGGGCGCGTGGCCTCAAGCTCAACTATCCCGAGGCGGTGGCCTTCATCACTGCCGCCGTGATGGAGGGTGCACGCGATGGCCGAACGGTTTCGGATCTCATGAGTTACGGCACCACCCTGCTTGGTCGCGACGACGTGATGGATGGGGTCGCGGAGATGATTCCCGACATCCAGGTGGAGGCCACCTTCCCCGACGGCACCAAGCTGGTGACCGTGCACAACCCGATCGTCTGACCGCCGCAGGCGCCGCTCTGCGGCCCGCTCGCCCCGACCAGGAGGACACCCCATGATTCCAGGAGAACTCAGGACCGCGTCCGGAGACATCGTGCTGAACGCCGGTCGCCCGACGGTCACCCTCACCGTGACCAACGGTGGTGATCGTCCGGTGCAGGTCGGATCCCACTACCACTTCCACGAGACCAACGAGGCGCTGGCGTTCGACCGCCAGAGGGCCTACGGCATGCGTCTCGACATTCCGGCCGGCACCGCGGTGCGATTCGAGCCGGGCCAGACCCGCGAGGTCACGCTCGTCGCCTACGCCGGCGAGCGCGTCGTCCACGGTTTCCAAGGCAAGGTCCAGGGAGCGCTGAAAACAAATGGCTAGCAGGATCGATCGGGCCGCCTATGCCGGCATGTATGGCCCCACGACGGGAGACCGGCTCCGCCTGGCGGACACGGACCTCTGGCTGGAAGTCGAGCACGACTTCACCATCTATGGCGAGGAGGTGAAGTTCGGCGGTGGCAAGGTCATTCGGGACGGCATGGGTCAGGGCCAGCGCGGCGCGGCCGAGGTCGCGGATACCGTCATCACCAATGCCCTCATCGTCGATCACTCCGGTATCGTCAAGGCGGACGTCGGCCTGAAGGGCGGGCGCATCTGGCGCATCGGAAAGGCCGGCAATCCCGACGTGCAGCCCGGCGTGACCATTCCGGTGGGCGGTGCGACCGAAGTGATCGCGGGCGAGGGCATGATCCTCACTGCCGGCGGCATCGATAGCCACATCCACTTCATCTGCCCGCAGCAGATCGAGGAAGCCCTGATGTCCGGCGTCACCACCCTCCTGGGCGGCGGCACCGGGCCGGCAACGGGCACCAACGCCACCACCTGCACGCCTGGCCCGTGGCACATCCACCGCATGCTGGAGGCGGCGGAGGCCTTCCCCATGAACCTGGGGTTCATGGGGAAGGGCAACGTGAGCGTCCCGCTCGCGCTGGAGGAGCAGGTGGCTGCCGGGGCGATGGGGCTCAAGCTCCACGAGGACTGGGGCACCACGCCGGCCGCCATCGACGCGTGTCTGGGTGTGGCGGATCGCATGGATGTACAGGTCGCGATCCACACCGATACCCTCAACGAATCCGGCTTCGTCGAGACCACCATCGCGGCCTTCAAGGGGCGCACCATCCACACCTTTCACACCGAGGGTGCGGGGGGCGGCCACGCGCCGGACATCATCAAGGTGGTGGGCGAGGGCAACGTCCTGCCCTCGTCCACCAACCCCACTCGTCCGTTCACCGTGAACACGCTCGACGAGCATCTGGACATGCTGATGGTTTGCCACCACCTGGACGCAGGCATTCCGGAGGATGTCGCGTTTGCGGAATCCCGCATCCGGCCCCAGACCATCGCCGCCGAGGATATCCTCCATGACCTGGGCGCCATCAGCATGATGTCGTCCGATTCGCAGGCCATGGGCAGGGTGGGCGAGGTCATCCTGCGTACCTGGCAGACCGCCCACAAGATGAAGGCCCAGCGCGGCGCGCTGCCCGAGGAGCGCGGCGACAACGACAATCACCGCATCAAGCGCTACATTGCCAAGTACACGATCAATCCGGCGTTGTCCCATGGCATCGCCCACGAGGTCGGGTCCGTGGAGCCGGGCAAGCTCGCCGACCTCGTGCTGTGGCGGCCGGCGTTCTTCGGGGTGAAGCCCAGTCTCGTGCTGAAGGGCGGGGCCATCGCCGCTGCGGCCATGGGGGACCCCAACGCATCGATTCCCACGCCGCAACCTGTCCACTATCGGCCCATGTTCGCCGCCTTCGGCAAGGCGCTGCACTCCACCAGCGTGACATTCGTGTCGGCGGCGGCGATGGAGGCAGGCATTGCGGGGCACCTTGGTCTCGCCAAGCGGCTCGTGGCCGTGCGGGGGACCCGCGCGATACGCAAGCGCGACCTGCCATTCAACGGCGCGATGCCCCGGATGGAGGTCAATGCGCAGACCTACGAGGTGCGTGCCGATGGCGTGCTGCTCACCTGCGAGCCGGCGAAGGTTCTGCCCATGGCGCAGCGGTACTTCCTGTTCTGAACGCCCCTGCCGGGGGCGGCGGGCCGCGTTGGTGGCCTGAGGGTTCGTTCCGGCGCGATGCGTGCCACCCCGTCATCGGGTGAGGGGTCATGCCGGGTCCAGGGGTGATGGCGGCCGCCGCAGGGTGACGTGTCAGCCCTTGCCCTCGAAGGACAGGATGTCGTTGGCGTTGATGATCGCGTCGGCGATCTCTTCCGTGGTCACCCTCTTGGTCATCGCCTGTTCCCGGATGAGACGGTAGGCGTCGTCCTCCGACACCGCCCGGGTCTGCATGAGGATGGTCTTGGCCTTCGCGAGCTTGCGCTGGCTGGCGAGGCGCTGCTCCAGTTTGGCCACGTAGCGTTCGCGTTCCTGGGACCGTTCCGCCTGACTGCGGGCAACCACGATGGCAGTCAGCAACCCGAAGGACTTCACGGGCGAGGCGACGACGCCCACCGCGTTGAGCCGCAGCACGCTTTCCACCATGGTGGGGTTCTCGTAGTTCACCACCACGATGATCGGGGGGGCGTCATCCCTCCTGGCCCAGGCGGGATCGACTGCAGGTGCTTCGGGCGTCACCGCCAGGAAAACCAGGTCGGCCGGAACGGGCAGGCGCTCCCTGGGCGGCCAGAAGGCCTGGACCCTGCAGCCGATCCGCCGGAGCTGCGCAAGCAGTTCCTGGCCATCCGCGTCATCCGGATGGAATACCAGTACCTGCAGCGAGCGCAGGTCGCGCAGCAGTTGCGACGTGCCGGAGGGCGGGGTCTTCATGTCGTGGGCATTCCGCGGGTCACGCGATCTCGCGCAGTCCGGTCGGTACCGACCAGTCCTGCAGGGTGTGCGACACGAGATAGGGATCCGGCCGCACCCGGTCCCGGGTCTCCTCCAGAATGTCGAAATGGCCGAGGGAGTTGACCCGTCCGATCCGGGGGTGGAGGTGCGTGTGGTGGTTCTGCTCGTCGATGCGCACACGCCCCTGCGGCGCGTCGAATTCGAGCCCGGGCAGGGTCCGCAGCAGCGCATCGGCGTCATCCGGGTCGGCGCGGCGCATGGCCGCGGCGAGCAGGTGCATCTGGAAGTAGGCGGCCTCCATGCACTGGTTTGCCCTCTGCTCGGGACCGAAGCTGCGCTGCAGGGCCGCCACGGTCCTGTGGTTCTCGGGCGTGTCCACCGTCTGGAAATACGGGGCGGAAGTGATGTGGCCCTCGGCGATGTGGGCCCCCATCTGCTGCACTTCGGCTTCGCAGGTGGTCAGGCTCGCGATCGGCATGCGGGCCGGATCGAGGCCCGCGGCACCGTAGGCCCGGTACAGCATGGCAGTGCCCTCGCCGACCACCGTGGAGAAGATGAAATCCGGCTCTGCCGCCCGGATCCGCTGCACCACCTGGTCGAAGTCCTCCTGCTTCGCCTCCAGGGGAAGGTACTGCTCGGCCAGCTTCTCGCCCCCGCGTTCCAGCACGAGATCGCTCATGATGCGATTGGACTCGTAGGGGTAGACATAGTCGGAGCCCACCATGAAGACGCGCGGACCGAACTTGCGGGTCATGTACTCGGCCAGCTGGAGGCTGTTCTGGTTCGGTGCCGCACCCGTGTAGAACACGTTCCGGGAGTATTCGAACCCCTCGTAGAGGGTGGGATACAGAAGGAGTGCGTTCCAGCGCTCGAGCACCGGGATCAGCGCCTTGCGCGTGCTGGACATGTAGCACCCGGCGATCACGCGGATGCCGTCCTCGGTGATGAGCCTCTCGGCAAGCTGGCGATACAGCGCCGGCCGGGACTGGGGGTCGTAGGACTGCAGGACGATCTCGCGACCATTGATGCCGCCCTGCGCATTGATCTCTCCGGCCGCGAGCAGCGTGCCGATGCGTTGCGAGTTCTCGATGACCGACGTGACGCCGGTCTCCGAGAAGAGGACCCCGATACGAACCGGGGCGTGGGACGATGATGTCATGTGAAGAGGTTCATGGAGTGCTGGCGGCATGGGCCCGGTGCGCTTCCCTGCGCAGGGCGGGCGGGTGGGCAAAAGGGTCCGCGCGCCCGGCCATTGTCAGCAAAACCCGCTCCTCTTGTCGAGTCTGAGGCGACTTCCTCGTGCAGCAGGGTAACGCCGGTCAGAGCCGAGGCACGATGGCCCCGCGATCGGGCACTGCACGCGGACGATGCACCGGAATTGTGCGGGGAGGTGATGCCTCTCCGGACCCGCCAGGTCTGGAGCCCGAGGCGACGATGGGAAGAAAATGTACGGAGGATCACTGGTTTGTCGCGGCTTTCCCCTTGGGGGACGGGCGCTTCGCACCTGCACTGAAGGCGAACTCGGCAGGAAACCCTCGTCAGGCCCGGGAATTGCGAAACGTGTCCTCGCGCAAGGCGGTGCTTGACAACGCACCCGCCCGCGTGGAAGTCTTCGGCAGGTTTGAAATCGGCGTTGTCCAAGACAAAGGCGTCTGACAGCGCACTGGCAAAGAAGCCCGCAGGCCGCTGTGTTCGGCCTGCGGGCTTCTTTTTTGCGGTCCGGCGGGTGGGCAACCCGAGTCCGCGCGCATCAATAGGTGGCAGTTCCAGTCAATCCGAAAAAGGGGAACAACGGTGAGCAATCTGAACAGGCGCAAATTCATCAAGACGTCCAGCGCGATCGCGGCGGCAAGTGCACTGCCGTTTCCGATGATCAACATCCGCACCGCAGGTGCGGCCGACAGCGTGAAGGTCGGTGTCCTGCACTCCCTCACGGGGACCATCGCCATCGCCGAGAAGTCGGTCGTGGACGCCGAGATGCTCGCCATCGAGGAAATCAACAAGGCCGGTGGCGTGATGGGTGCCAAGATCGAGGCTGTCGTCGAGGACGGCGCCAGCGACTGGCCCACCTTCGCCGAGAAGGCCCGCAAGCTGCTCGAGAAGGACAAGGTCGCGGCCGTCATGGGTTGCTACACGTCCGCCTCGCGCAAGGCCGTGCTGCCGGTCTTCGAGAAGCTGAAGGGCCTGCTCTACTACCCGACGTACTACGAAGGTCTCGAGCAGTCGCCCAACATCATGTACACCGCCCAGGAAGCGACCCAGTCCGTGATCGCAGCCATGGAATGGCTGTTCAAGAACAAGGGCAAGTCGTTCTACATGATCGGGTCCGACTACATCTGGCCCCGGACCACGATCAAGATCGCCAAGGCGACCCTTGCACGCCTGGGCGGCACGCTCGCCGGTGAAGGGTACTACCCCCTGGGACACATCGAGTTCTCGTCCGAGATCAACAAGATCAAGGCCGCGAAGCCCGACGTCATCCTGAACTGCGTCGTCGGCGGTTCGAACGTGGCCTTCTTCAAGCAGCTCACCGCAGCCGGCATCACCGGCAAGAACCAGACGATCCTGTCCCTCGCCGTTTCCGAGGAGGAAGTCTCCGGGATCGGCGCGGACAACACCGCCGGGACCCTGACCTGCATGGGTTACTTCCAGAGCCTCAAGAACCCTGCCAACGAGAAGTTCGTGAAGGCGTTCAAGGCCAAGTACGGTGCGAACCGCGTGACCGGTGACACCCTGGCCTGCGGCTACACGTCGGTCTATCTCTGGAAGCTCGCCGCCGAGAAGGCCAAGAGCTTCGAGGTGGAGAAGGTGGTGGCGGCCTCGGCCGGTCTCGAGTTCGCGGGACCGGAAGGCAAGATCAAGTTCCACCCCAGCAACCATCACCTCTTCAAGCACGCGCGCATCGGTGCGTTCCGTGCCGACGGGCAGGTCGACATGATCTACGAATCGGCCCTCATCGAGCCGAACCCGTTCCCGAAGTTGTAAGCGCTTCGTCGCCCCGCGCCCACCCCGGACAGATCCTCCAGACTGCCCGGGGTGGGCGATGGGTTGTGCAATGGACAGGCAGGCCTGGAGAGGGCGACGCATCATCCTTGACCGTCTCCTCGCGTCCGGGGCTGCGGAAACGGTCGTGGCCATGAACGGAACACCGCGGGAGCTGAAGAAGTCATGAATTTCGACATGCTTGCCATGCAGGCATTCACAGGGCTTTCCATCTTCACGATCCTGATGCTGATGGCTCTGGGCCTGGCGATCGTCTTCGGCCTGATGGGCGTCATCAACATGGCCCACGGCGAACTGATGGCCATGGGGGCCTACGTGAGTTACGGCGTTGCGCTCTTCTTCCAGAAATTCCTGCCCGGACTGATGGGAATGTATCTGTTCGTGGGCATCGTCCTGGCGTTCGTCGTCACCAGTGTCTTCGGGTACGTCCTGGAACGGGGGCTGATCCGCTTCCTCTACAAGCGCCCGCTGGACACGCTGCTGGCAACCTGGGGCCTCAGCCTCATCCTGCAGCAGATCTACCGGCAGTTCATCAATTCGAAGGAGGTGGAGGTTCCGACCGTGTCCTGGCTGCAGGGCGCCTGGCAGGCGAGCGAGGGCGTCGCCCTGCCGCTGTCCCGGATCTTCATCATCTGCCTCGCCATCGTGACGGCTGCAGTCGTCTACTGGATACTCTTCCGCACCCGCTGGGGGCTGCGCATCCGGGCCGTGACCCAGAACCGGACCATGGCCGGCGCCGCGGGGATCAACACCACCCGGGTGGATTCCTACACCTTCGCCTTCGGCTGTGGTCTCGCCGGCATCGCCGGAAGTTCGTTCACGATGCTCGCATCCACCGGGCCGACCACGGGACAGCAGTACATCGTGGACACCTTCATCGTCGTGGTCTTCGGGGGCGTCGAAAGCCTGCTCGGCACGATTTCCTCCGCCTTCATCATCGGTCAGATGCAATCCTGGTTCGAGTTCGGCATGAGCGGTTCGATGGCCCGGGCAAGCATCCTGCTGCTTGTCATCGTGGTGTTGTTCTTCCGGCCCAACGGCCTGTTCGCGACCAAGGTGAGACGCTGATGGCTGACGTGAACTCCCCAAGGGCCAATCTCGCAGCCGCCGCGGTCGCGCAGGCGCGGCGCGGGTTCCTCGACCGGTTCAGCTTCCCGATCCTTGCAGTGGTCCTGCTCGTGGTTCTGCCCCTGTCGCTGGACATCTTCCGGCTGACGCTTGCCGCCAAGTACCTGTCGCTGTCGTTCTGCGCAGTGGGGATCGTCCTGATCTGGGGCTATGGAGGCATCCTGAGTCTCGGTCAGGGTGTGTTCTTCGGGCTGGGCAGTTACATGATGGCGATGTTCCTGAAACTGGAATCCACGTCGTCCGGCAGTTCGGCCCAGGCCCTGGCATCGTTCTTCGGGTCCAACCTCCCGGACTTCATGGTGTGGAACAGCGTGGAGGCCCTGCCCTGGTGGTGGGAGCCTTTCAACCACGTGTGGTTCACCATTCCCGCCATCCTGCTTCTCCCCACCGCCATCGCGTTCGTGCTGGGCTACGCGAACTTCCGGCGCCGGATCGGAGACGTGTACTTCTCGATCGTCACGCTGGCAATGTCCGCCATCCTTGCCATCGTCATCATCGGTCAGCAGGGCGTGACGGGCGGGGTCAACGGCATCAATGATTTCCGGACCTTTCTCGGGGTCGACCTCGATCAGGACAGGGTTAAGGTGACGATGTACTTCATCACCTGCGGCCTCCTGCTGCTCTGCGTCGCGATCGGGCTGTTCATCCTGCGCAGTCGTCTCGGCAAGGTGCTGGTGGCCATTCGGGACCGCGAGGACCGGGTGCGCTTCTCGGGCTACGACCCGGCCCTGTTCAAGGCATTCATCTTTGCCGTGGCGGCGCTCTTCTCCTCGATCGGGGGCGCCCTCTTCACGCTGCAGGTGGGGCTGGCCTCGCCTTCCCTGGTGGGGATCGTGCCTTCGGTGGAAATGGTCATCTACGCCGCAGTGGGGGGGCGTCTCTCCCTCATCGGTGCGGTCTACGGAGCGTTTCTCGTGGGCTACGCCAAGACCTTCTTCTCCGAGAACTTCGTGGAGTACTGGATGTATTTCATCGGGGGATTGTTCGTGGTCATCGTCATGTTCCTGCCGGATGGCATGGCCGGTCTTCTCGACCGGTTGCGGGGACGCATGGGCGGGGCGGCTGCGCCGGGGGGGACGGGTATTCCGGCGGCCGATGGGAAGGGTGGCGCGAGATGAGCGAGAACATCCTGGCCGTAGAAGACCTGACCGTTTCCTTCGACGGGTTCCGCGCCGTCGACAATCTCAACTTCTACGTCGAGAAGGACGAACTCCGCTGCGTGATCGGGCCCAACGGCGCCGGCAAGACGACGCTGCTCGACATGATCTGCGGCAAGACCAAGCCCACCGGCGGGACCATCAAGTTCAAGCATTTCGACCTGACCGAGATGATCGAGTACCAGATCACCCGCATCGGGGTCGGGCGCAAGTTCCAGAATCCCAGTGTCTACGAGGATCTCACCGTCTTCGAGAACCTGGAGATTTCCTACCCGAAGCGCCGCGGTCTGCTGGGGTCCCTGTTCTTCCGTCGGGATGCCGAGCTCCTTGGCAAGATCGACCAGGTCGCGGAGCAGATCTTCCTGCCGGAAGTGCTGCGGCACAAGGCGGGCCAGCTGAGCCACGGCCAGAAACAGTGGCTGGAGATCGGCATGCTGCTCATGCAGGATCCGGAACTGCTGCTGCTGGACGAACCGGTTGCCGGCATGAGTCCGCGGGAGCGGGAGCAGACGGCCGAGCTCCTCAACGGGATTTCCCGGGGCCGCTCGATCGTCGTGATCGAACACGACATGGCCTTCGTCCGCATGATCGCCCACAAGGTCACGGTGCTTCACCAGGGCAAGCTGCTGGCGGAGGGGAGCATGGATCAGGTCCAGTCGGACGAGCGCGTCAAGGACGTCTACCTGGGCCACTGAGGATACCGCCGTGCTGAGCGTCAACGCATTGAATGTCTACTATGGCGAAAGCCACGTCATCCGCAATGCCTCATTCGCCCTGGGTCATGGCGAAACCCTGGCCATCATGGGTCGCAATGGCATGGGCAAGAGCACGCTGCTCAAGGCCCTGATCGGGATCCTGCCGGCGCGCAGCGGTACCGTTTCCCTCAAGGGCGCGGACCTCTCCGGGGTGCCCAGCTACGGGCGGGTGGCGGCGGGCATGGGCTTCGTGCCCCAGGGGCGGATGATCTTCCCCTATCTCACCGTCGAGGAAAACATCCTCACCGGCATGGAAAACGTGGCCGACAAGACGGTGCCCCGCTACATCTACGACGTCTTCCCGGTACTGGACGAGATGAAGCGCCGGCGCGGGGGCAACCTTTCGGGCGGGCAGCAGCAGCAGCTGGCCATTGCCAGGGCCCTGGTGAGCAACCCCGGCGTGCTGATCCTGGACGAGCCGACGGAAGGCATCCAGCCGTCCATCATCAAGGACATCGCCCGGGCCCTGAACCGCCTGAAGGCAGAGCGCGGGTTCTCGCTGGTGGTGTCGGAGCAGGTGCTTTCGTTCACGATGGAGGTGGCCGACCGTTTCCTCATCATCGAGAAGGGGGAATTCGTCTACGAGGAGACCAGGGAAAGCGCCGACCAGGCGAAGATCCACAGCTATCTCACGATCTGATGCCGTTGCGGGGGGTCCGCCCCCGGCGTCGGAGCGTTTTTGCTGCAGGTGCGGCCTCTCTCGGCACGAGGCGTTCCTGCGCGACCAGAGCGGGGGCAGGAGCCTCCGGTTCCTTCCAACAACGTTCGTGGAGTAGTCAATCATGATGCACGGAGATATTTCCAGCAGTAACGACACCGTCGGCGTCGCGGTCGTCAACTACAAGATGCCGCGACTTCACACCAAGGCCGAGGTTCTGGACAACGCGCGCAAGATCGCCGACATGATCGTCGGCATGAAGGTGGGCCTGCCCGGCATGGATCTCGTCATCTTCCCGGAGTACAGCACGCACGGGATCATGTACGACAGCAAGGAAATGTACGACACCGCGTCGAGCTGCCCCGGAGAGGAAACCGCGATCTTCGCGGACGCCTGCCGCAAGGCGAAGGTCTGGGGCGTGTTCTCGCTCACGGGCGAACGCCACGAGGAGCACCCCAACAAGGCCCCCTACAACACCCTCATCCTGATGAACGACAAGGGCGAGATCGTGCAGAAGTACCGCAAGATCATGCCGTGGGTGCCGATCGAGGGCTGGTATCCGGGGAACTGCACGTACGTCTCCGAAGGCCCCAAGGGACTCAAGGTTTCGCTGATCATCTGTGATGACGGCAATTACCCCGAGATCTGGCGCGACTGCGCGATGAAGGGGGCAGAGCTGATCGTGCGTTGCCAGGGCTACATGTACCCGGCCAAGGACCAGCAGATCATCATGGCGAAGGCGATGGCGTGGGCCAACAATTCCTATGTCGCCGTGGCCAATGCCGCCGGTTTCGACGGGGTGTATTCCTATTTCGGTCACTCGGCGATCATCGGCTTCGATGGCCGCACCCTCGGGGAGTGCGGTGAAGAGGACTACGGAATCCAGTACGCCGCTCTGTCGAAGGGGCTCATCCGCGACGCCCGCAAGAACATGCAGTCCGAGAACCACCTGTTCAAGTTGCTGCATCGTGGATACACGGGCAAGATCAATTCCCGGGAAGGCGAGGAAGGCGTCGCTGCCTGTCCCTACGACTTCTACAAGAAGTGGATCACCGATCCGGAGGGCACGCGGGAGATGGTCGAGGCCATCACTCGTTCCACGGTCGGTACCGAGGAATGCCCGATCGACGGAATTCCCAACCCGAAAACCGTCGTTCACAAGTAAGCTGCCGGGGTCCCGGTCACCGGCGGGCGGCAGGAGCCGCTCGCCGGTCGTCTTTCAGGGCACCCGGGACAGGGATTTGTCCCGGGTGCCCGGCAGGCCAGCCAGAAAATGCCTGGCCAGCTCGAACTGAAGAAGAGGAAACATGCTGCGGCTGACGCAGGTGCTCGGCAACGCGAGCGACGAACGATTCGGCGAGGCGCTGCACCGCCTGGAGCACGGGGGATGCCTTGAGGTGCTCGCGCTCAGGCGGGCCGACATTGCCCGCAAGCGGCTGCATGCCTTCACCGATCGCGGTACCGAGGTCGGAGTCATGCTCGATCGCAGCGAGCAGCTCTCCAATGGGGCCGTGCTCATGTTGCAGGAGGACCGGGCGATCGTCGTCCGGCTCGATGAGCCGCAGTGGCTCGCTCTGCATCCGCGGGACGCTGCGGCGGCGCTCGAGCTCGGGTATTTCTGCGGCAACATGCACTGGAAGGTCCGGTTCGTGGGGGACTACCTGCACGTGTCCATGGAGGGGCCCCGGCCGGACTACCTGCACCGTCTCCACCATCTTCTTGCCGACGGGCGTGTCGGGGTGGTGGGCGATGACTGAGATGCGGGATGCGCTGGCGCTGCTCCAGCTGGGCGACAGCTTCTTTCCCAGCGGAGCGGCGTCCTTCTCCTGGGGGCTCGAGACCCTCCGGGCCGACGGCAGGCTGCGCACGGCTGATGACGTTGCCCGGTTCATTTCCGGCCAGATGGAACATCGGTGGGCGGGCTTCGACCGCCCGGCCGTGGTGGCCGCATTCCGGGCTCATGGCGATCTCGACATCGTGGCCACCGTCGACGCGCAGGTCGACGCCGCAACGCTTGCGCGGGAGGCTCGGGAAGGCGGACGCCGGATCGGTGGTGCCCTGTTGCGGATGCACGCGGGCATGGGCACTGCAGGGGTGGGTCTCTACCGGGATCGCGTGCTGGCGGGGCAGGCATGCGGCCAGATGGCCCCCGTACAGGGTCTGATCGGCTTTGCCACCGGCCTGGACGAGCACGCGGCATGCGCCCTTTCCGCCTACGGCGTGGCGGTCGGTATCGTGAGTGCAGCCCTTAGGGTGGGCCTGGTCGGCCACGTGGACGCGCAGCGCATTCTTGGCGAGCAGCGACTGCGGGCGGACGATCTTGCGGCCCTGCCCTTGCCTGCCTTCGACGCGCTGCAGGCCTATACCCCGATGGCCGAGATTGCCATGATGCGGCACGAAACGGGCGGCGGCCGGCTCTTCGCGAACTAGGGCAGGGCTTGCGGCCCGGGCGCGTGTCCGGCTGCCGGCCGCAGGGAAGGATGGAATCGGCAGGCGCGGGTCCGGGCGGATCTTCCGCGACACCGGTGCCGAGTGGGGCGGAGAGGTGAGGCGTGCGGGGCTGCGGCAGGCGCCAGGCGCGTTACCGCAACCTCGCGGCTGCGGGGGGCACGTGAATCTGGAACAAGGAGAGGGAATATGCTGCTTACACCCACCGAGCTGGAGAGGCTGACCGTGTACACCGCGGCGGAACTCGCTCGCAAGCGCAGGGCCAAGGGCCTCAAGCTCAACTACCCTGAGGCGGTTGCCATCATTGCCGACGAGATCCTCGAGGGGGCGCGCGAGGGGCGGTCCGTCGCCGACCTGATTGCGTTCGGCTCGACCCTGCTCACGACCGACGACGTGATGCCCGGGGTCGGGGACATGATGCCGATCCTCCAGGTGGAGGGCACCTTTCCCGATGGCACGAAGCTGGTCACCGTGCATGACCCCATCCGCCCCGGCCGGGACAAGCCCGCCGTCGCGGTCACCCCGGGCGAGATCCTTCCTGCCGAGGGCGACATCGAGATCAACGCCGGACGGCGCAAGGCGACCCTGAGGGCCCGCAACACCGGGGACCGACCGATCCAGATCGGCAGCCACTATCACTTCTTCGAGGCCAACCGGGCGCTCGAATTCGACAGGGCCCTCGCGTTCGGCATGCACCTGGACATCCCGGCCGGCACGGCAGTGCGCTTCGAGCCGGGCGAGGAAAAGGAGGTGACGCTCGCGGCCTTCGGTGGAACCGGCGAGGTGCACGGCCTCAATGGTCTCACCAATGGTTCGACCCGGAGCGACATCGTCAGGGATCAGGCGCTGCAGCTCGCCCGCAGCCGCGGCTACAGGGGAGCTTGAAGCATGGCCAGAATTTCCCGTAAGGAATACGCGCAACTCTACGGCCCGACCCTCGGCGACGGCGTGCGCCTCGGCGACACGTCCCTGATCGCCGAGATCGAGCACGATTACGCCGTCCCCGGCGACGAGTGCCTGCATGGCGGCGGCAAGACGCTGCGGGACGGCATCGGCCTCGTGCCGGGCTACGACAGCGCCGCGGGGGCGCTCGACATGCTCATCTCCAATGTGGTCATCATCGATCCCGTCGTGGGGATCGTGAAGGGCGACATCGGCATCAAGGACGGCCGCATCGTGGGGATCGGCAAGGCGGGCAACCCGGCCATCATGGATGGAGTGCACCCGGATCTGATCTGCGGCGCGGCCACGACCGTGCGCGACGGGGAAGGCCTGATCGCCACCCCCGGCGGCATCGATGTCCACGTGCACTTCGACTCCGCGCAACTCGTGGAGCATGCGATCTCCTCGGGCCTCACCACCATGATCGGCGGCTCGCTGGGGCCCATCACCGTCGGCATCGACTGCGGTGGCGCCTGGAACGTGGGCAAGATGCTGCAGTCCGCCGAGCAGTGGCCCATGAACTTCGGGTTCCTGGGGCGCGGCAATTCCTCGAAGCCCCGCTCGCTCCTCGACCAGATGTCCGCCGGGTGCCTGGGTCTCAAGATCCACGAGGACTGGGGGTCGATGCCCGCCGTCATCGACACCTGCCTGTCCGTGGCGGACGACCTCGATTTCCAGGTGCAGATCCACACCGACACCCTGAACGAGTCGGGCTTCCTTGAGGACACGCTGGCCGCCATCAAGGGACGCACGATCCACATGTACCACACCGAGGGTGCCGGGGGCGGGCACGCGCCGGACATCATCAGCGTGGCCGGCCAGATGAACTGCCTTCCGTCGTCCACCAACCCCACCAACCCCTACACCGTGAACACGTTCGACGAGCATCTCGACATGATCATGGTGTGCCATCACCTGAATCCGGCCGTGCCCGAGGACGTCGCCTTCGCCGAGAGCCGCATCCGCGCGCAGACCATCGCCGCCGAGGACGTTCTGCACGACATGGGCGCGATCTCCATGCTCGGTTCCGACAGCCAGGGCATGGGGCGCATCAACGAGGTGATCTGCCGCACGTGGCAACTCGCGTCGAAGATGAAGGACCAGTTCGGTCGCCTGCCGACCGAGACCACCCGCATCGGCGACAACGAGCGCATCAAGCGCTATGTGGCCAAGTACACCATCAACGCCGCCCGCACCTTCGGCATCGATGCCCACATCGGTTCGCTCGAGAAGGGCAAGCTGGCCGACATCGTCCTGTGGCGGCCGGCGTTCTTCGGCATCAAGCCCGAACTCGTGGTGAAGGGCGGGTTCATCGTCTGGGGCGCCATGGGGGATTCCGCGGCCTCCCTCATGACCTGCGAGCCGCTCATCATGCGGCCCCAGTGGGGGGCTTTCGGGGAAGCGAAGCAGCCGCTGTCGGCCTGTTTCGTCAACCAGGCGGCCATCGCGGCGGATGTCGCGGGCAAGCTGGGTCTGCGCAAGCAGATCCTCCCGTCCCGGGGGACGCGCAAGCTCAACAAGCAGCACATGCTGCACAACTCGGCCTGCCCGAACATCACGGTCAACCCGCAGACCTTCGACGTGATGATCGACGGCAAGGTCATCGGATGCGAGCCGGCCACGGTCGTGCCGCTTGCCCAGCGATACATGTTCCGGTGAACGCCACCGGCCCCGCGATGCAGGAGGAGGGTGCATGACTGAAGCCGTGGCAGGGTTCCCCGCGCCCGCGAGCATGATGAAGGCGGTGAGCGCGGCGAGGGTCGGCGTCGGCGGGCCGGTGGGGTCGGGCAAGACCGCGCTGCTCGAACAGCTGATCCCGCGCTTCCTCGCGCGGGGGACGAACATCGCGGTGATCACGAACGACATCGCCACGAAGGAAGACGCCGAGCGGGTTCGCCGCAGCGGGCTCATCGCGCCGGAACGCGTCCTGGCGGTGGAGACCGGGGCCTGTCCCCACTCCGCCATCCGCGAGGATCCCACCCTCAACATGCAGTCCGCAGACGAGCTCGACCGGCGGTTTCCCGGCCTCGAACTCATCCTGATCGAGTCCGGCGGGGACAACCTGGCATCGTCGTTTTCCCTTGATCTGGTCGACTTCTGGATGTTCGTGATCGACGTGGCCGGGGGTGACGACATTCCGCGCAAGCGCGGCCTGGGGGTGATGTCCTGCGACCTGCTCGTCATCAACAAGACCGACCTTGCTCCCCATGTCCGCTGCGACCTGCCGCGCATGGTGCGCGAGGCGAGCGAGGTGCGCGGTGGCCGGCCTGTGCTGCTCACCAATTGCCAGACCGGCGAGGGCGTCGACGCCGTCGTGGAACACATTGCGCGGGAGGTGCTGTTTGACCGGTGATCGACTGATGCCCGATGGCCTGGCCGGGACGGGCCGCCAGGTGGAGATCGCCTTTGCCGGCGCCGCTGGCGAGCGGACCTTCCTGCGACGCCAGAGGGTGGCGTATCCCTTCCACCTGGGCCGGGCGCTCTACCTGCCCGGTGATCCGGTGGAGTTCTGCACGGTCTACCTGCAATCCTGTTCGGGCGGAATCTTCCAGAAGGATCGGCTCGGACTCGCCTTCACCGCAGGCCCGCGGGCGTGTGCGCACCTCACGACGGCCGCGTCCACGGTCGTGCACACCATGCTGGAGGATCACGCCGAGCAGGACGTTCTCATCCGGGCCGACGAGGGGGCATTCGTGGAGTACCTGCCCGATCCCCTCATCCTCTTTCCGGACGTCCGTCTGCGCAACACCGTGACGGTGCGTGCCCATCCCGATGCGACCGTGGTCGTCGCGGACAGCTTTCTCGCGCACGATCCCTCGGATGCGGGCCGGTCGTTCGACTGGTTGCGCAGCGAGACCCGGGTCGAGGACGAGGGCGGGGCGCTGCTGGCGGCAGACCGTTTCGCCATCGGTGGGCGGCAACTGGCGGCTGCGCAGGTGGGTATCCAGGGCACGGCCACCATGCAGGCGTCCCTCATGGTCGTCCAGCGTTCCCGGCCCGGGGACGCGCTGGCGGCGCTGAGATCGGCGCTGCCGGACGACGGAGTGGTCTATGCCGGGGCTTCCCTGCTGCCTGGTGGCGCGGGGGCGTGGATGCGATTGCTGTCTGCCGACGCTGTTGCCTTGCGCCGGGTGGTCCGGGACGCCTGGAGCCGCGTCCGCGAGTGTTTTGCCGGCAGTGCCCCGGGCATCCGGCGCAAGTAGATTCACGGAGTTCGATCCCATGACTTCGACCGATCCGTCTGCCGGCGCGTCCGGCATCGACCAGTACCGCATCGCCCACGAGCCCTACTACCGGGCAACCGGCGACGAGATCGCCCTCTACGAGGCGGCCTACGCCGCACGGTTGCCCATGATGCTCAAGGGACCCACGGGGTGCGGCAAGACCCGATTCATCGAGTACATGGCGTGGCGGCTGGGCAGACCGCTCGTCACCCTGGCCTGCAACGAAGACATGACCGCCTCCGATCTGGTGGGGCGTTTCCTGCTGGATGCTCAGGGTACGCGCTGGCAGGACGGGCCGCTCACCCTCGCCGCGCGCCAGGGTGCGATCTGCTATCTCGACGAGGTGGTGGAGGCCCGGCAGGACACCGCGGTGGTCATCCATCCCCTCACCGACGCCCGCCGCGCGCTGCCCCTCGAGAAGAAGAACGAACTCGTCCACGCGCACCCGGACTTCCAGCTGGTGATCTCCTACAACCCCGGCTATCAGAGCATCCTCAAGGATCTCAAGCAGTCGACGAAGCAGCGGTTCGGAGCCCTCGATTTTCACTACCCGGCGCGGGACACGGAGATCGAGATCGTGGCGCACGAGGCCGGGGTCTCCGCGGAGGTGGCGGGGCGTCTCGTGTCCGTGGGCGAGAAGACCCGCAACCTGAAGGGCCACGGCCTGGAGGAAGGCGTGTCGACGCGGATGCTGATCCACGCCGGCCATCTCATCGCGCGGGGCATCGATCCGGTCTCGGCCTGCCGCGTGACCCTGGTGCGCCCGATCACGGATGATCCCGACATGCGCGACGCCCTGGACGCCGTCGTGACGACATTCTTCTGACGCCATGA
>JBAXBV010000015.1:0-79130 GCA_037141795.1 Betaproteobacteria bacterium | reverse complement strand
AGGCGTGGTGCCGGATCGGCTCGGTGCCCGAGCCGGAACGGGCGCCCCGGGATTCATCCCTGGTCGTCGCGGCACGCGGCCTTCGGGCCGTCAATCCGGCCTTCATGATGCTTCGGTCTCCAGTCGAAGCGGTGCCGGGCTGGCACTGCGATGATTCGGCCCATCCTGACAGGACTGCTTCTCATCTGGGCAATCCATCCGCTCGTACCGATGGCGCAGGTCTACAAGTGGGTCGACCAGAACGGGGTGACCCACTACGGTGAGCGGCCCCCGGCGAGCGCGGCGCCTGCGAGCAAGCTGGACATCGATCTCCAGGGCAACGGTCCGGCGGTGCCGCCTCCGGGTTGCTACAGCATCCAGTGCCAGTACGAACGCTTGCGGGCCGACCGCCTGATCCGGGAGGAGGAGTGGCGCAAGGAAATGCAGGTGCGGCGCCAGGTCCATCAATCAAGGGAGCCCTCGCCCACGCAGAGCTCGCCGGCGCCACTCGTGGTTCCGATCCCGGGTCATTTCCATCGCCGTCAGGTGATCCTGCCCCCTCGGACACCCGGTCTTCCCGCGGGCCCGGGTTCAGGCGGCGGATCTGCTCCGGACTCCGGGGGACAGCTCCGGATGCCGCCTTGAGGCCGAAGCTCCTGTTCTTGCGGCCCGGCCTGCTGCCCATCCTGGCGTTGTGCCTGGCCGTGGACATGGCGGCGGCGGACGTCTATCGATGGCAGGACGACAAGGGCGTGGTGCATTACACGCACAAGCCGCCGGCCAACCGTCCGTCGACGCGCCTGGACATCAAGGCCGAAGCCACCCCGCCTCGGCGCCCGACCGCATCTGCGGAGTGCCATACGATCCAGTGCCAGTACGAGCGGCTCCGGGACGATCGCCTCATCACGGACGCACGGGACCGGGCCGACCGGGCCGTTGCCGCCGAGCGGGCGAGGGCAATGCCGCGGGCCCGCGGCATGACCTTCGAGGTCTACTCCCTCCTCGGGCGCGGCATGATCGAGGCCGAGGTCATGCAGCGGGCGGGCCCCCCCGACCACGAAAGCCAGGACCCCTGGCGCAGCACGAAGACCTGGGTCTATCTGCCGACCCTGTCAGACCCGTTCACCACATCGGTGACCCTGCGTGACGGCAGGGTGTTCGATCTGGACCGCCAGCGCAGGTTGTAGGGGCGGGGCGCCACCGCGCCGACCCGGGAATCTGCCATCATGACGGCCCGAGTGTCCTGCAGAGGGGATCGTGATGTCGAGGCGCCGTTTCCTGTTGACCGTGACCGCCGCTGCCCTTGCCGCCGCCAGGCCGGTCAGGGGGCAGGACTTTCCCCGCAAGCCGTTGCGCATCGTGGTTCCCTTCCCGCCGGGCGGCACGCCCGACATCCTGGCGCGCGTCCTCGGGGCGCGGTTGCCCCAGGTCCTCGGGCAGCAGGCAATCGTCGACAACCGGCCCGGCGCCGGGGGGAACCTCGCGATGGAACTCGTGGCACGGGCCCCCGCCGATGGCCACACCCTGGTGATGGGGACCATCGGTACCTGTGCCCTGAACGCCTTCCTCTACCCCAAGATCGGCTTCGACGTCGAGAAGGATTTCGCTCCGGTCATGCTGGTGGGGTCGATCCAGAACATGCTGGTGGTGCATCCGTCGGTGCCGGCCACCTCGGTGAGGGAACTCGTGGCGCTGGCCAGGAGCCGGAAGATCCCCATGACCTATGCCTCGTCGGGATTCGGCTCCTCCATTCACGTGGCAGCGGAGTGGTTCCAGGTGCAGGCGGGCGTGGACCTGCGCCACGTGCCTTACAAGGGCAGTGCCCTGGCCAACACGGCGCTGATTGCGGGCGAGACCGACATGATGTTCGACAACATCCCCTCCATCGGGCCGCATGTCACGGCGGGCCGGGTGCGGCCGCTCGCGGTCACCGGGCCGAATCGCTCCCGGTTGTTCCCGAACGTCCCCACGATGAGGGAATCGGGGTATCCCGAGTTCGTGCTGACGCCCTGGTTCGGACTGCTCGCGCCGGCCAGGACCCCTTCGCCGGTGCTTGCGCGACTCAATGACGCCTTCAACGAGGTGCTGCGGGATCCGATCGTGGTCCGCCGTTTCACGGAGATCGACCTGGAGCCTGCGGGCGGGAGCAGCGCGGACTTCGCGAAGCTGATCCGGGCCGAGAACGCGCAGTGGGGCAAGCTCATCAGGGAAAAGAACATCACGGTCGACTAGGTCCTCTTTGCGCCATGGAGCAGTTCCGTGGTGTGAGCAGGCCCTGGCGCCGCGCGGTGTTGCCAATGGGGGAGGAGTGCCATGAAGATCACTGCCATTGAGACCATTCGCCTGCCGGCCCGGCCCAATCTTCTGCTGGTGCAGGTGCGCACCGACGCGGGGCTGGTGGGGTTGGGTGAAACCTCGCGCGGACCCGGACCCGTCGAAGCACAGATTCACGAGTTGTCGGCACCCCTGCTGCTGGGGGCGGATCCGCTGGACATCCAGCGGCACAGCCGGGCGCTGCTGGCGAACTATCTGGGGTTCCAGTCGAGCAGCACGGAGGTTCGGGCGGCCTCCGCGCTCGACATCGCGCTCTGGGACATTTTCGGCCAGGCCACGGGTCAGCCCATTTCGCGCGCCCTCGGTGGCCTGAGCCGCGACCGGGTCCGCGTCTACAACACCTGCGCCGGCTATCACTACAACACCAGTTCGGTCGGGCGGCGCCTGATGGCCGTGGGCTCCGAGGCGCCGCCTGCCGACGGCCCCTACGATGATCAGGTGGCCTTCACCCATCGCGCTGACGAACTGGCGCTCTCGCTGCTCGAAGAGGGCTTTTCGGCCATGAAGATCTGGCCCTTCGATCCGCTGGCCGAGGACCGCGGCGGCAGCCTGCTCGGCACCAGCGAGATCGATCGGGCTCTGGAGCCCTTCCGCAGGATCCGCGCGGCGGTGGGCAACCGCATCGAGGTCATGGCGGAGTTCCATTCCCTCTGGAACCTCCAGCAGGCGCGGCAGATTGCTCGCGCCCTCGAACCCTTCGCGCCCTTCTGGTCGGAGGATCCGATCCGCATGTGCGATGTGCCCACCCTGCAGGCCTACGCACGGTCCACCTCGATCCCGGTCTGCGCCAGCGAGACGCTGGGCGGCCTCTACCCGTTCCGGGATGTCCTGGAGGCGCAGGCGGCGGACATCGTGATGCTGGACGTCGGATGGTGCGGGGGGCTGACCGAGGCCCGCAAGATCGCGGCCCTGGCCGAGGCGTGGCAGCGGCCTGTCGCTCCCCACGACTGCAACGGCCCGGTGGTCTGGGTCGCATCCATCCACCTGATGGCGCACATCCCCAACGCCCTGGTGATGGAGGTGGTGCGCGCCTACTATTCCACGTGGTACAAGGACATCCTCACCGACCTCCCCGAGGTGCGGGGTGGATTCGTGGCGCCGCTGCCAGGTCCGGGGCTCGGGACGCGCCTGTTGCCGGATCTGGTGCAGCGGGGCGGCGCCCAGGTACGGAGCACCCGGTGGCAGGGATCCTAGGGCCCGTTCAAACGTCGGATGTGACCGCGCCGGTGTGCCCCGGGGCGTTGGTGGAACACTGCCTCGGCGCCTCGTGGGCCACCCGGGATTCCCCTCGGACTGCGGTCAAGGCCCTGCTGGTCTTCGCCGGACCTCGTGTCCGCCTGACGGTCATGCGGGGTCCGCCCGGTAACCAGAGGGGGCGTGATGCGAAGGCAGGCGGCAGTGGGTAAGGCCGGGGCGGTCGCGCTTGCCCTGGTTGCGGGCGTGCTGGCGACGACGGTCGAGGCCGGGGTCAGGCTGGGGCATCCCCGGCAGGACCAGTGCGCTGCGCCCGGCTGCAACTATGTCGATGGCAAGGGCGCGTGCGTGTTCGCCGCCGACGGTCCGGACGGCCTGTTGATGGTCCTCAACGGCGCATCGGTCAGACTGCATCGCAGGGAGCGCCTGACGGTTCTCCGCCGCGGCCAGGCCCCCACGGCCACGCCGGGTAACCGCTTCATGTCGGTCTACGATTCCACCGGGTCCAGCGGGGGGGGGCGTGCGGGTGAAGATTCTCGACACGGTCGTGCAACCGGCAGGCGCCTGCCCGGCGGACCAGCCGGAATGCCGGATCACGCACTTCACGTCCCGCATCCGCATCGAGACGCCTCGTGATGTCGTCAACCTTCGAGGCAGCGGGCACTGCCCCGCGTTCTGATTCGCGGGCGCTGCAACGGCCCGGGATCGCGCCCGGCAGGGCGTCGATGTCGCGCGTTGCCCCGTGGCGTCAGGTGCGGAGACGGACGCTCTGGTTCGAAACCGGGTCCCGGTGATTGCGTGCGCCCGGTTCCGCCCGATCCCGCCGCCGCGTGCGCCTCGTCACGCATGCGGGATGCCGGGGGCGCCCTGCTCCCGGCGAAACGGCGCCGCCGCAAGCTGGACTGACCGGTGTTGCCGGACGGGCGTTCTGCGCATCATCAGGTCGAACATCGTTCCCGGACGCTGGTTTTTCCATCGGGGGGGCACAACTGCCATGGTAGGCGAATCCTAATGGCCGGGCGCGAGGACCGCTGCGTGGATCTTCAACATCGAAGAGCCCTCCATGTCCGCATGACCTTCCCTGCGTGACATCACCGACTGGCCCTTCGCCGTCGCCGCCGTCGGGCTTGTGCTCCACGGGCTCATTCCGCTGGGCGCCGGATGGCTTGGACCTTCGCCATCGCCCGGCTCACCCTCACCGGGATGGTCTGTCTGGTCCTGGGGCCCTGGGGCCTCTACAAGGTCTACCTCCAATTCCCGTATGGTTTCACGGCAGAGGGTGCAGGTGGGCTCGCGGTCTTCATCACCTACAGCGTCTGGGGCGTCGCCAGTCTTGTCGGTCTCGGCATCGCAGTCACGTCGGCCTGGGTGGTCCGGGCGCTCTTTCGCCATCGCGATGCAATCGACGGCGTCGATGGCGTCCCGGCGTGGTCCTCCTCCATTGTCGGTGCCCTGGCGTCCCTTGCGCTGCTGGGCTGGATAGGCCTCCAGTGTTTCCAGCGCGGCCTGCCGGCTCTGGACGCCAGCGCCTGTGCAAACCTCGGCGACGCCGGTCGCTCCAGTGCCGAATGACGTCGATTTCCTGCGCCGCCTGAGCGAAAGAGGTGGCACCCCGCGGCGACGCCGCGCGGGCGGATGCGTGGAAGGCGTGCACCTGCGGGGGGGCGCTGGAACCAGCCCGGACATTTCACCAGGTCGGCCCCGAAAGCGCACTGCGAACCCCGGCGCTCCGGTTGGCCTGGCGCCGCTGCCAGGGACACGGGATACGCGGGGTGAACAAGCGCGGTGAGCGCAGATCCAGTGTGGGTGTCCTGCGTGCCGCCCGCCTTCAGCGAACGTCCCGTCACGTGTCGGTTTTCCGGGCGGCCGCCGGTGGAGCCCCGGAGATGCCGAGGTTGTCGTGCGACGGCACGGCCCTGCCGAGCGACCTCCCTGGCGCCGATGATCTCCAGCGCCGAGGGTGGCGACCAACACCGGGGCCACAGCGGAACTCGCACGAGGGCGGTGCCGCGCGGGATTGAGGATGTCAGGGCCTCGAAGTTCGGCGCGACGCCCGGACGTTGAAGGTCCGCGATGCGTCCGCCGACGATGACGTCCCGGACAGGAATGCGCGGCGGGACGATCGGCATGGCCGCGGATCCGGGGTGCGGGTCCGGCCGAGAAGGCGGCCCTCGCGCAGGGATGAATCCGGGGCCAGTGCTCCGGGTTGCGTGCACGGATGGTTCAAAACATGACAATTCGTCACATTCGTTGACGGCAATGCGGCCTTGATGTAAATCTTCAGCCCGGGAGGAGCCATTGGCCGTCAAGAGCGGAATGCCGCGCGCCTGAAGGGGCCTCGGCCGCGAGAGTTCCCTCCCGCATTTCTTCCTGGAGACCTGCATGAAAACGTTGCGACTGTTGTCGGCGGTGCTGGCCTTGACGGCTGCGGGAGCGGCCTCGGCGGCGGTGGACATCACCAAGGGCACGTGGTTTGGCACGGACGGCACCGACGGCACGTTGCGGGGCCGGGATGCGCTGGGCAATGCCGTGAACCTGCTGACGTCCGGGGCACCCAATCCAGCGCTGAAGTATCTGTACGACACCCAACTCGACCTGACCTGGCTCGCGGACGGGAACGCCGGGGCCGGGTCGGCCTTTGATGACGGGGATAGTTCGACAGAAGGCCGGATGACCTGGAACAGTGCCACGGCCTGGGCAGCTTCGTTGACCGATTCGCCCCTGGTGGTCTGGAACAAACCGGGCAGTTGGGCGCTGCCATCGACCGACCCTTCGTGCGGCACCAACTTCAACTGCACCGCCAGCATGATGGGGGCCCTGTACTACACCGCTCTGGGCAATCCTGCAGGCGGCCCCCTGCTGAACTCGGGCCCCTTCCGGAACCTGCTCGCCGCCGACTACTGGACGGGTACCGAGAACGCGCCGTTCACCTCATCGCAGGCCTGGTACTTCGTCGCCAGCAGCGGCTTCCAGTACACCTATGGCAAGTACGGCAACCTCTACGCCTTGCCGGTGCGCCCTGGCGACGTCGCCGCCGTGCCGGAGGCGTCGAGCCTGGCACTGTTGCTGGTGGGCCTGGTGGCGGTGGGGGTCGTGGGAGCCCGGCGCTCACGCTGAGGCTGCGGAGACTTCGGCTCTTCTGGCCCCACGCGGGAGCGGTGCAGTGCCCCGGCGTCACAGGACAGGGTCGCGAACGGAAGACCTGCCTCGAGCCGATCGCGTGTTGCACCGCGGGCTTGCGGGAAGGCGGCCATGCCCGTCCCCCGCTCCGGCGGGCGGGCCCTCGGCAGGCAGCCGCCTGCCCTGGAGCGGCGATGTTGCGGTGACGGTGATCGCCCGATTCCGCAGCCGAATGCGGACTCATGTCCGGTGCACGACAGGCGGGTGCGCGAAGATCTCCTGCCCGGCGGACCCCGGAATGGAAGCGAGCGCGTGCAACCAGGGCATCGAAGACCGCGTCCGGATCTGGATCGAGGGCGTCAGTGCGGCCCGCTGGCAGATGCAGCCGAGCCGGATGTTCACGGACGTCGGGTTTTCCTCGGCGGCCGAGAAGAGTGGCGTGCCGCATTCAGGGCAGAAGGCCTGGATCCGCCGGTTTCCGCTCTGTGCGACCTTCACGTAGCGCGTGGGCTCGCCGACGAGGTGAAACCTGTCGACGGGGACCACCACCAGCGCGCGGAGCGGGGCACCCGACAGGATCCGGCAATCGTCACAGTGACAGACGACGACACGGGCGGGTTCGCGTCCCCCGCGAAGGTGAGGCGCCCCCAGTGGCAACGGCCGCCGATCAGCATGGGTGAAACCTCCTGAACAGGTTGCGATGGGATCGCCCGCGTCAAGACACGAGTTCAAGGCCGCCTCGGGCGGAATGCGGCATCAGGCGTCCAGGTCGTCATCCTCGGATCCGGGTGGCCGCCAGGCAGGCGGCAGACCCTCGATCCGGCGAATCAACCGCGCGCAGAAATGCGCATCCAGGGCGGCCATCTCCTGCGGCGCGCGCAGGTCGGGCAGAGACGGCCCGCCAGAGTCGTGGAACCGGATGACGTCGGCGAGATGCCCGGGGGCAATCCAGCACAGCACACGATCCTGATACGGCCAGCGCGGCGAACTGTTCCGCAGGCATGACGAGAGGGTCGCGCGCCGGTTCCAGGCCAGTTTCATGGTGAGCGGCAGCGATGAGCCGCAGAAGCGGTGCTCCTGGCTTGCGATCACCTTCTGGCCGGTGGTCAGCGTCGGCTTCACGGGCGAGCCCTTCGTCTGGCGCTCCGCGCCGGCAGCGCTGCCCGTCGGCGTCCTCTGCGTTCGGGAATGGACCTGTCGGTCGTGCTCTTCTTGCTCGGTCCGCGAAAGGTGAATCCAGGCCGGTGGCCAGGACCCGTACCTCGGGATCGGCGTCGAGGATGGCAATGAGGTCGGCGTGCAACCTGGCGGTCGCCGTCAGGGCGGCGCTGGCGACGAACCGGAACGTCCGCCGACTCCTGCGCCGGGCGCTGGAGTGCTCCGCGGGAGACGCAGAGATCCAGATGACCCCTCCTCGAGTTCGCGGCCATCGCCAGGCTAGGCTGCAGAGCCGCGGGTGCGATCCCCCTCGGCGTGGGCGTCGGGAGGGGTATCGGCTGTTTCCTCGCGCAATGTCCGCAGCCAGTGAAGCGCCGAGGAGGAGAAACAGGCGTCGTCTTCGGATTGCGCGTAGTCCTCGAGGATGCGGGCTCTGCCTTCGATCCCCGGGGTGTTCCGGACCTGCGACATCATCGCGTCGAACCTGACTCTCGCCTGGCGCTGGGCGCTGAAGGTCCCGTTTTCGAAGAGCGAGAGGAAGTGGGGGAGATGGTCCCTGAAGTAACGGGCCCACTCCTTCGCGTCGTCGAGCGAATGGTAGTTGAGCCAGATGTCGCGACCATGGATCGCTGGTTTCGGGTCGATCTGTTCACCAAGCACCACGAGGGTGGTGCCGTCGGACAGGCGGCTCGCAACCAGCTTCCCGCCCAGCGTTCCCGGCAGACGCTCGATGACCGCATTGTTGCGACGTCTCAGTTCGTCCAGTTCCGGGAAGCCCTCCAGCAGGTAGCCGATCCGGTCGAAGCGTCCCTTCGCCTGCCCCGGGGCACCGTCTGGCTGAAACGCGAACTCGAGGGTGAACTTGGACCCCCATGATTCGTCCCAGCCCCACTTGTCGCATCGAAACCAGAGTGACAATGTTCCCCCGGCCGTTGATCGCTCCCAACCGAGGCCGCCCTCCCTGAGCGCCTTGAACCCGAGGGCTCCCAGAATGGGCGCGAGTTCGGCTCGCAACGCTCCATACAGATCCTTCGATGCGACCTTCATGGTCTGGTCTCGCGTGGAATCGGCCAGTGCGCTCGGGAAGCCGGTGACCGGGTGCTCAGGAGGGGAGATCGCGGGACCCGCCCCTTTGGAACGCCCGGCCAGGGCCCGGATCCGGCAGTCCCGGTCCGGGTTGATGCATGGGGCATGCCATCTCCCCGGGATCACGGCGGGTGCATCCTCCACGGCGCGCGCGGGGGGCGTCGCCCAGGCAAGAGATGTCCCGGTGGCGTTTCGGTCACCCCCTCCGGAGCGACACCCGTCCAGCAGGCAGCGCCATTCGGCCGGGCCTGCCTTGAACCCCGCACTCATGCCCAGGGAGAGTTCGACCCGGTCGGCGTCGGCATGAAGTGCCGGCCTCCCGGAGATCACCGGGGCGGCCTCGTGCCGCGTGGAGCGTGCGTGCGGGCGGGTCGATGGCCCCTCCGCGTGAGAGGCCATGCCGCCGCTTGTCGGTGCAATGGCCCCCAGCGACCTGCCGCCCCGAGAGGGTTTCGACCAGGATCCGTCGCTTTACCGCGACAGTGCACCCGGTGGGGCGGGATCACCGGACCAGACCGTGGCAGGGGAGCAGGAAAAACCATGATGGTGCCGATCGCCTGGGCGGCCGAGGGTCGCAACCGGTCGCGAGCCGACCGGTCTGCGCGCGCCGCCCCCAGCCCCATGCGCGCCAATCCCCGACGGAGGCGTGCGACGGAACGACGGCCATCCTCCGCAAGCGGGCCCGGTGCATGGATCGCCGCGCCGCGGGCCCGGTTGGCAGTTCCAGGGTGGCCCCGAAGGCCGCTCGGCCCTGCGCGACGATCCAGGCGCGGAAGTCGTCGAAGCGGTCGTCCCGGCAGCCGCCTCGCGCCAGGTCGGCCCGCGCCCGGAGATCGTGGGAGGCCAGTTGCGCAACAGCGCTCCGTATGTGCCCCTGGAACGTTCTCGGCGCCTCGCCTGTGCAGAGGCCGGGAGCCATCGCTCCAGCGCATCGATGAAGCCGGCCATGCCCCCTGGCCCGTGGTGCGCCTGTTCGATGAGCTGCCGGAAGCGATCCTCCGTCATGGGCCGCGCGCCCAGGGGGGCAGCGTGGGGGCGCTGGTCGGCATGCAGATGCCGCATCTCCTCCACCAGGCGATCCCGTGCGTCGATCTGGCGAAGACGGTGCATGGCGTTGGCCCAGCCGTCCATCAGCCCCATCGCCTCGAACCGTGCCGTGGCGGCGTCGACCATGCCGGTCGGCCACGCCTTCCAGAAGTCGCGCAGGGATCGGCGCACCAGCGGGCGGTAGAGACGATCGATGGCGTTCACCCGGGCCTGCCGTCTCGAGGTCCCTGCACACCCACTGGATGAGTTTGAAGGAACTGGCCATATCGTAGGGATGTTCGGCTCGATGCACGACGGTCACGAGTTCGTCGACGCGCCCGGTCTGCAGGAACTCGATGAACACATCCCCCCCCAGGCGATCGATCTGCCGTCCCGTCAGTTCCCTGCCGGTGGCGGCCTCCTGCCGTTCGGTGGCCTCGGTCCGGGTGTCCCGGTAGCTCGACACGGTGCGCCCTCCGGCGGGATTCTTGAGGAGGCTTCAAGTATCCGGCCGGGCTTCCCGCGAAGGCAGGCGCCCGTCCGTTGGACACGGGCCGCAGTCCCCGCGGGCGAAGATGACTCGTCACGCCTGCCCGGCGCCGGGAAGTCGCCCGGCGCATCGTCCGATCCGGCAGGCGCCCCGGAAAAGTCCGCACGCCATCCGTGGGTCAGAAGGTACCGCAGGGCCGGCGTCGTGCGCCGTCGGACGGTGGCGCGCGGCGCCAGACCGAGGGCTCCCGAGGCTTCAGGATTCCGCCACCGGCCCAGGCGGGAGGGAACCGGTCCCCAGGTGTTCCGAGACAAGCACCAGATCCCGGATCACCGACTGGTATTCCACATGGGTATGGTGCTCTGTCGTGCGCCAGAGGGCGCCTTCGTTCCGGGTCATGTAGGCGTGGTACTCCGGTGCGCCGGGGACCTTCACGTTGTCGGCGACGACCAGCGCCCCGGGACGCAGCCAGCCCTCCCGCAGGATCAGCTGCAGATCGGGCAGGTAGGCGTCCTTGGCGTGGTCCACGAAGGCCAGGTCGACGGAGCCCGGGTGGAAGCCGTGCGTGTGGCGCAGCGCGTCGCGGGTCGCCCCGCCATCGCCGAGCGTACCCACGACGACGCTCACGCGCCCGCCCACGCCGGCGTGCTCCAGGATGCGCCGGGCGATCGCGGCGTTCGCGGGATTGAACTCGATGGAGAAGATCCGGGCCGCTGGCGCCGCCGCCGCCATGCGCAGGGCGCTGTAGCCACAGTATGTCCCGAGTTCGAGGATCCTTCGCGGCTGGGCCCGCGCGACCGCCGCGTCGAGAATCCGTCCCTTCTCGTCGCCCACGTTGATCATGAAGCTCTCGTTGTAGCAGTAATTGTCGATGACCCGGACCGCGTCTGCGGCGTCTCCGGGGCGGGCCCGTTGCACGACGGCGTCCGCGAGCCGGGCCTCGCGCCCGTCGCCGACCTGCCATTCGGTCATCAGGTGCTTCATGGTCAGGGCCATGCGCCAGAACGACCAGCGCAGGAAGGGGATGCGTTTCCAGCCAGTCACCATGGCAGGGCCTCCGGATGGGAGAGAACAGGGCGGGCCGCTTCAGGCCCTTTCGCGGTCGGCCGGCCGTGATCCGTGGGTTGCGCGTTCGCAGGCCCCCCGGAGCGCCGCACCGGGCAGGCCGTGCGGGTGACCGCCGGGTCGCCCGCTGGGGTAGTCCCCGCCGCCGCGGGGGTTGCGGTGCAACGGCACGAGGGAGGCACGATCGGCCTGCGACCCGCATGAGAAGGACGATAGTCCGAACGAAGTCTCCTGGAAAGACCGGGCGAAGGGCAACGGCCGTCAGCGTCGAAACGCGCCGCCTGCCCGCGGGCACTTCCCTTCGAACTTGTTCAGCGGGATCAAGGCTCGCCGCCCGCCGGGGCGGGTGCCGATTTCCCGCAGGGCAGCTCAGGCAGCCGAACGCTTCGCCTGTCCGGCCAGTTCGTCGAGCAGGCGGAGGGCCGCATCGGGCGTGAGGGAGTGGGGCGCGAAGCGGCCCTGCTCGCCGCTGGCTGCTGCGGGCGAGGCACCCCGGGCGACGGTCCAGAACCCCATCGACCAGTCGGGAAAACGCCGCGCGGCGACCGGTCCGGCGCTGATCAGCCGCAGGTCCCGGTGGCGCGGGTCTGCCACCAGATTCCGGTAGAGGCGGTTGACGGCTTCCGGCGGACCTTCGATGAGCTGCAGGAAACGCTCCGTCCCGAACACCAGCATGCCCGTCACGCCGTGACGTGGGTTCCGGTCCCGGGCCGTGTCCAGCACCTGGACGACCAGGTCCAGGGACAGGGGGTCGGTCATGGTGCTCGCATAGATCATCTGGGTGAGGTGCATGGGAGGAGGATCCGGGTAAGGGGAACAGGGTTCAGGTGCGCGTGATCTCGCGCGAGATGTCCGTGAGGGGCACGATGCTGTCGACGGCGCCGAGCTTGACCGCTTCCTTGGGCATGCCGTAGACCACGCACGTGGCCTCGTCCTGGGCGATGGTGCGCGCGCCCGCGTCGTGCATCTCCTTCATGCCGCGCGCGCCGTCGTCGCCCATGCCGGTCATGATGATTCCGGTGGCATTGCGGCCCGCCTGCTGGGCGACGGAGCGGAACAGCACGTCCACCGACGGGCGGTGGCGGTTGACCACGGGGCCGTCGATCACGTCCACCTGGTAGTAGGCGCCGTTGCGGCGCAGGAGCATGTGCCTGCCGCCCGGGGCGATCAGCGCCCGGCCGGGCATCACGCGGTCGCCGTGCACGGCCTCGCGCACCTCGATCTCGCACAGGCTGTCGAGCCGCTCCGAGAAGGATGCGGTGAACTTCTCGGGCATGTGCTGCACGATCACGATCCCGGGGCATACGCGCGGCAGGGCCATCAGGACCGTCTCGAGGGCCTGGGTTCCGCCCGTGGAGGTGCCGATGGCCACGACCCGTTCGGTCGTGCGCGCCATGGCCTGGGTGCTGGCGGGCAGGATCACGTCGGCCGACAGCTTGGGGCCGGGGTCGAAGGTCCGCGCGGGCGTGCCCCGGCGCATGGCACGCGTGTTGACCCGCGCGGCGGTCTTCACGGCGCTGATCAGCTCGGCGGCCGACTCCGTCAGGAAGTCCTTCAGGCCGACCTTCGGCTTGGTGACGAAGGACACTGCACCCGCGGACAGCGCCTGCATGGTGGTCTCCGCCCCCTTCTCCGTGAGCGTGGAGCAGATCACCACCGGTGTGGGGCGCTCGGCCATGACCCGCCGCAGGAACGTGATGCCATCCATGCGGGGCATTTCCACGTCCAGCACGATCACGTCCGGCCATGCGATCTTCATGCGCTCCATGGCCAGCAGCGGATCGGCCACGGCGGCCATCACCTCGAGGTCGGGATCGCGGGAGATGTGGCTGGTGAGCACCTGCCGGACCACGGCCGAGTCGTCCACCACCAGCACGCGGGTCCTCGGGGCTCGGGCGCCAGCCGGCGCGGGCGTCGGGTTCATGGTTTCACCACCTCCGTGCAGTTGCGGGGTGCGGTGGGCTGCCGCACGAAGCGCGTGACCACCTCGCCCGTGGACAGGTCGAAGTCCACGTGCCGGTGCCCGTCGCCGCCGGTGTCTTCCTGGTGGATCGCGAAGTGGTGCTGCGAGAGCAGGGCGCGGCCCGCCGCGACGTTGCGGTCCCCGATCTCGGTCATGGCGGTTCGCTGGATCATGGGGAACATGTGGCCGCCGCCGATGAGGCTCACGCGATACTCGCCCGGCCGGGTGCCGGCGCGGGTGGCGGCGTCCACGAGCCCGGCCACGGCGTCGTCGGCGTAGGCCCCGGGCTTGCCGTCGGCCCGGCGCGTGCCCGAGGGCAGCAGGTAGTGGCACATGCCGCCGATGCGGCGCATCGGGTGCCACAGCGCGATCGCGACGCAACTCCCCAGCAGGGTCGAGATGCGGCCCGGCGCCGGCCCGAAGTGCAGGTCCCCGGGCATCAGGAAGACGTCCCCGCTCGGGCGTTCGAGGGGCCAGGTCATGCGCGTTCCACGCGGGTGTAGAGGGTCGGTATGTCCGATCGCAGGGCACTGGTGATGCCGTTCAGGCTCTCGGAATGGCCGATGACGAGATGCCCGCCCGGTGCAAGGCGCTGCGCGAGCCGCTCCGCGAGGGATTTCTTCGTCGCGGTGTCGAAGTAGATCATCACGTTGCGCAGGAAGATCACGTCGAAGGGCGGGCCTTCCGGCAGAGGGCGCTGGAGGTTCACCTGGCGGAACTCGACGCGCTGGCGCAGGGTTTTCGAGATGAGGAACTGGCCCTCGCAGGGGCCGGTTCCCCGGAGGCAGAACCGCTCCAGGAGCGGCCTGGGAATGTGTTCGGCCCGCGCCATGGGATAGAGGCCGGCGCGCGCGGTCTCGAGCACCCGCGTGGAGATGTCGGACGCGAGCACCTCCCATGCCCGTTCCCGCAGGGTGTCCGCGGCCACCATGGCGATCGTGTAGGGTTCCTCGCCGCTCGAGCAGGCGGCGCTCCAGACCCGGAAGGGGCGACCGGGCGGTGCCGCGCGCATCCGATCGCGCAGCCAGTCGAAGTGCCTGGGCTCCCGGAAGAAGTAGGTTTCGTTCGTGGTGAGCAGGTCGATGGCGACCTGCAGTTCTGCGGGGTCCTGCCCGTCGGTGATGTGCTTCAGGTAGGCCGAGTAGGATCCGAGCCCGAGGTGCCCGAGGCGTCGCCCCAGCCGGCCGCAAACCATGGATTTCTTCTGCGACGACAAGTGAATGCCGGCCTCCCGGTAGAGCAGGGACCGGAGCTGGTCGAACTCGGGATCCGAGATTCCGGCGCTGGTGAGCAGCTCGTGCATGGCGTCAGTGCGCGCGGGCGGCGGGTTGCACCGCTGCCGAGACCGCCGCCATCTCGTCCACCGACAGGACCCGGCCTAGGTCGAGCAGGATGACGAAGCGGCCGCCAATCCTGCCCATGCCCGCCACGAAGTCCGGCCGCAGCCGGGTGCCGAAGGACGGCGCCGGCTCGATGTCCGATTCCGCGATGTCCAGCACCTCGCTCACGGCATCCACGAGGATGCCCACGTCCTGCCTCTCGCCATCGGTTTCGGTCTCGATGATCACGGTGCACGTGCGCCGCCCGACCGGCGTGGGCGGTCCGCCGAAGCGGGCGCTCAGGTCGATCACCGGAACCACCGCACCGCGGAGATTGATCACGCCCCGGATGAAGGCGGGCATCATGGGCACGGCGGTGAGCTGCCCGTACTCGATGATTTCCTTGATGGGCAGGATGCCCACCGCGTACATCTCGCCCCCGAGCAGGAACGTGAGGAACTGCCTGGCTGCGGCCGGGGCCGCCGCCGGGGCGCCCGTCGCGCCCCCGGCCATGGATTGCATCGTCGTCTCCCGGTCAGAACGAGGTGAAGTGGGACTCGTCCGCCACGCCGCCGTCGGTGCCTGTCCGGCGCAGGCTGGCGCCCTGCGCACGCCCCGGGCGCTTGCGGTTCTGGTCGATGGGGGTCACGCGGGTGGTCATGACGCCGCCGCTGGTCTCCACCTGGAAGAAGGCCATGAGCTGTTGCAGCTGTTCGGCCTGGCCGCTCATTTCTTCCGCCGTGGCGGCGAGTTCCTCGGAGGCCGAGGCGCTCTGCTGCGTGGCCTGGTTGAGCTGGTTCATGGCGCTGTTGATCTGGGACACGCCGGTGGATTGCTCCTCGGAGGCCGCGGTGATCTCCTGCACCAGGTCGGAGGTCTTCCGGATGCTGGGTACCATCTCCTCCAGAAGCGTCCCGGCGCGCTCCGCCATGTCGACGCTGCTGCCGGCCAGTGTGCCGATTTCCTGGGCTGCGACCTGGCTGCGCTCGGCCAGCTTGCGCACCTCGGCCGCCACCACCGCGAAGCCCTTGCCGTGTTCGCCGGCCCGCGCAGCCTCGATGGCCGCGTTGAGGGCGAGCAGGTTGGTCTGGTAGGCGATGTCGTCGATGATCCCGATCTTGTTCGCGATCTGCTTCATGGCCGCGACCGTGCGGGTCACCGCCTCGCCGCCCTCGGCCGCCTCGCGGGCCGCCTTGGTTGCCATGCCGTCCGTGACCTTGGCGTTCTCCGAGTTCTGGGTGATCGAGGCGGACATCTGCTCCACCGAGGCGCTGGTCTCCTCCACGCTGGCGGCCTGCTCGCTCGCCCCCTGCGACAGGGACTGGGCCGTGGCGCTCACCTGCTCGCTCGCCCCGGTCAGGGAATCCGCCGAGACCCGCACTTCCGAGATCACCTGGGCGAGACGCTCGCAGGTGCTGTTGCTGTCTTCCTTGAGCTTGCCGAAGGTGCCCTGGAAGTCGCGGGTGATGCGCTGGGTGAGGTCTCCACGGGACAGCGCCCCCAGCACCCGGGCCACCTCCGAGAGGCCGGCGTCGCTGGTCTCCAGCAGCGCGTTCAGGCGCTCCGCGAGACCCTTGAAGAAGGCGTCCTTGTTGTCGAGCGCGAGGCGACGGCTGAAGTCGCCCAGGGCGGCGGCATCCACGATCGTGTTGACCTCGCCCTCCACGGCCACCTCCATCGTGCGGTCGCGCCACTCCACCACCGAGCCCAGCCGCTTGCCGTTGCCGTCCACGACCGGGTTGGCCACCAGCAGGAAGGTGCGTCCGCCCACCTCGATCTGGGCGCGGTGCGTGCCCCGCAATTGCCCCAGCAGGTTGCGCTGGTGGGCCGGATTGCGGTGGAACTGGTCGAAGCTCGTGCCGATGATCCGGCGGGCGTCGAACTGCGGCAGCGCCTTGCGGATGTCGGGTTCCGCCTGGGTCAGCATTTCCTTCAGGGAGTGGTTCCAGTAGCGGATCACGCCGTCGTTGTCCGCGATCATCACGTTCGTGGTGACCTGGTCGAGCGCGTTGCGGGTCGTGTTCATCTCGTTCTCGAGCGCCACTTCCTGGGTGCGGTCGCGCCATTCCACCACCGAGCCCAGTCGCTCGCCGTGGTCGCTCGTGATCGGGTTCGCGATCAGCAGGAAGATCCGGCCGCCCACCTCGATCTGGGCACGGTGCGTGGCGCGCAGGCTGCCGAGCAGGTTGCGCTGGTGGGCCGGGTTGCGGTGGAACTGGTCGAAGCTCGTGCCGATGACCGTGCGCACGTCGAACTGCGGCAGGGCCTTGCGGATGTCTGCCTCGGCCCCGGTCAGCATTTCCTTGAGCGAGTCGTTCCAGTAGCGGATGGTGCCGTCGTTGTCCGCGATCATGATGTTGGTGGACGTGTGATCCAGGGCGTTGCGGATCCGCGTATTGGTCACCGTGGTCTCCGCCGCCCGGGCGAGGAGGTCGCGCGTGGCGTCCATCGCTTCGCTGATGCGGGCCTTCGCACCGGGCAGACGATCCATGCGCTGGCTGAAGTCGCCCGCCGCGTAGGCACTCACGAGATCGACGATCTTCAGCTTGACGTCGATGTGGGCCTGGACATGGGCATTGGTGGCTTCGGCGACCTCGCCGAAGGCCCCGGGCAGGGCGTTCGTGGGGATGCGCTGATCGATGGCACCCTGCTCGCCGTGCACCCGGGCAATTTCCCGGTGGGCCGCGAGGAGGGCGTCGAGATGGTCGCGGACCCGGGCAAGCGCGCCCAGCGTCGGATCGCCAGCGGCCTCGATGGACACCGAAAGGTCGCCGTCGGCCAGGGCCCCCGCCGCGCGCGCCAGCGTCTGTTCCCGGCGCCGCAGCGCCTGCAGGGCGGCGCCCCAGCCTGCCAGGGCTGCCGCAGCTGCACCCGCGGCCAGCAGGATCATCCACGTGCGGGTATCGGCCGCTCGGGCGGTCGTCGCCGCACCGGCCTGGGCCGCCGCCTGCTGCAGTCTTTTGGCAGAGTCGAGCGACACGGTCATGAGGGTGGCATGGGCGCCGCCGAAGGCCGCGCCGCCGCCTGTCCGGGTGCTGCCCAGCGTCTCCCGTGCCGCGCCGGCAGTTTCCGCCTCGACTGCCTTCCAGCGGCTGCCTTCGGCGGCGTCGGTGCCGGCCAGCAGCGTCACCGCCTCGGCCGCGCGGGCCGAAGCGGTCTCGGCCATTTCGCGCGACCCCGTCCGGACGGCCGCCGCGCGTTCGATGGCCGCCTCGCGCCACTGGCGCAGGGCGTCCGCGGCAACCGCCTGAACGGTGGCCGCAGTGGTGGCGCCGTTGCCGACGGTGGTGATGCCGTCGACACCGACGGCGACAATCGCGACGATCAGGGCGGTGACCACCCCGAAGCCGATACCGGTCCTGATGCTCGTGGATGCTGCTGCTGACATGGTGAAGCCCCCTTCCTACGTGAATGCGGATGCCGCAGTCTGTTCCCGCGACAGTTGCCCGTCGCGCCTTGCCGCGGTGCGAGTCGCGCCGTCGATCAGCGCCTGTACGTCGAGAATGAGCGCCACCTCCCCGTTGCCGAGGATGGTGGAGCCGCCGATGCCCTGCAGGTTCTGGAACAACCGGCCGAGCGGTTTGATCACGGTCTGGAATTCGCCGAGCAGGCGGTCCACCACCAGACCGGCGCGCGCGGTGCCGTGGCGGACCACCACCACGTTGTCGTGCGCGGCGGGCGGTGCCTCGATGCCGAAGACCTCGCGCAGGCGCAGGAACGGCAGGACCTCGCCGCGCAGGTTCAGGTAGTTCGCATCGGCGGGGGTGTCGGCCGGCAGGGCGATGCACTCGACCACCATGTCGAGCGGCACCACGCAGGACGACGACCCGACCGACACGAGGAACCCGTCGATGATCGCGAGCGTGAGGGGAAGGCGGATGGACACCGTGGTGCCCTCGCCCAGCCGGCTCCTCAGGCTCACCGATCCGCGCAGCGCCTCGATGTTGCGGCGGACCACGTCCATGCCCACGCCGCGGCCCGACAGGTTGGTGACCGTCTCCGCCGTGGAGAAACCGGCCATGAAGATCAGGTTGAAGACCTCCTCGTCCGGCAGATCCGTGCCGGGGGTCACGAGGCCGCGCTCGTGCGCCTTGCGAAGGATGCGCTCGCGGTCGAGCCCGCGCCCGTCGTCGCTCACCTCGATCACGATGCTGCCGGAGTCGTGGAAGGCGTGGAGCCGCAGCAGGCCGGTTTCCGGCTTGCCGGCGTCGATGCGCTGCTGTGGCGCCTCGATGCCGTGGTCCATCGCGTTGCGCACCAGGTGCATCAGCGGGTCGGCGATGCGTTCCACCACGGACTTGTCCAGTTCCGTGTCGGCCCCGGAGATCTCCAGGTCGATGTGCTTGCCGATCTCCCGGCTCACGTCGCGCACGACGCGGCGGAACCGGTTGAAGGTCTCGCCCACCTGCACCATGCGCAGTTGCAGCGCGCCGTTGCGGATTTCCTCCACCAGGTCGCCCATGACCTGCGTGGACTCCACCAGCCGGGCATCGCCCAGTTGCCGGGCCAGCAGGTTCGCGCCCGCGCCGGCGATGACCAGTTCGCCCACCAGCGAGATCAGGCTGTCCAGTTTCTCGGCCGGAACGCGGATGAAGCGGCTTTCCTCGGTGCGGTGCTCGCGCTGGCGGCTCACCGCGGCCTGTACCACCTCCGGGGAGGCGGCCTGCTGCGCGACGAGCACCTCGCCGATGGGGCGCACCGCGCCGGCGGCGGCGTCCTGGGTGGCGAGGGCACGTTGCAGTTCTCCGGAGGTGATCGCGCCGCAGGCCACCAGCAGTTCCCCGACCCGTTGCTCGTGGGCGGGCAGGTTGCGCAGCAGGTCGATCCAGCGGCCGATCTCGGTGTCCGGTGCGGTGATGCGCAACTCGCAGTCGTCCCGGACGAAATCGAACACCGCCGAGATGTCCGCCTTCGTGCATCCGGACTGCATGAGGATCTCGAAGGCGAGGTGGCAGGTCTCGGGGTCGAAGGCTGCCGCCTCGGGCATGCCCTCGAGCGTGGTGCGCACGCTCAGCACGTCGCCCTTGGTGGCGAGGTAGCGCAGGAAGGACAGCGGGTCCATCCCGTTTCGCAGCACGTCCGGACCGAATTTCACCGCCACGTGCCAGGGTCCGCCCGGGCCGCTCGCGTCGGTCTCCACGGGTGGCGCCGCGGTGGCCGCGGCGGGCGTGCCGGCCGCCTGGTAGCCGCGCAGGCGCACGAGCAGCGCGTCGCCGATCCCGGTGTTTTCGGGCTGCACTGCGGACTCCGCCGCCTCGCCGAGAAGGGCACCGATGTGATCGCTGCAGGCGAGGAGGAGCGCGGCCAGGCCGGCATCCAGGCGGATGTCGCCGGCGCGCAGCCGGTCCAGGACGGATTCCACCTCGTGGGTGAAGGCGCCGATCCGGTCGAAGCCGAACAGTCCCGCGGAACCCTTGATGGTGTGGGCCGCGCGGAACAGGGCGTTCAGCGTCTCGCTGTCGTGGGTGCCGGATTCCAGGGCGAGCAGGGCGTCCTCGATCTGCTGCAGCATGTCGCGGCTCTCCGCGAAGAAGGTCTGGCGTGCCTGTTCGAACTCGTTCATGCCGGCATCTCGTTCCAGTGGTCGGGCTCGATGCCCGCGACGCGCAGCACTTCCTGCACGGCGGGGCTGGCCCCGGCGAGTCGCAGACGCTTGCCCCGGGCCGCGGCCTCGCGGCGGGCGAACAGCAGGAGCTGAAGGCCGGCGGCATCGGTCTCGGTCACGTCGCGCAGGTCCAGGGCCGGGTCCTCGAGATCCATCACGTGCGCGAGGAGCTGGGGCTTCAGTTCCGCGGCCCGGTAGATGCCGAATTCGCCGGTGATGACGAGGGTGGAGGCGTCCATGGCAGGGCGGTCCGTCTCAGGGCAGGACCAGCCGTGACACCGCATCGATCAGCTCCGGCGGCCGGAAGGGCTTGACGATCCACGCCTTCGCGCCGGCCGCCTTGCCCTCCATCATCCGGGCCTGCTGGTTCTCGGTGGTGAGCATGATCACCGGGGTGAACCGGTAGCCGGGGTTGGCCTTGACCGCCTTCACCAGCTCGATGCCGTCCATGTTCGGCATGTTCACGTCGCTCACGATCAGGTGAACCTTGCGACCGTCCAGCTTCGCGAGCGCGTCGCGTCCGTCCGAACCTTCGATCACGTCGTAGCCCGCGCCCTTGAGGGCAATCGCCACCACCTGCCGCAGGCTCGCCGAGTCGTCCACCACCATGATTGTCTTGGCCACTGCTGCCTCCCTGTCGTTACGGTCCCGTGCCTGTCCGTGCGCCGGCGGCGCTCAGAAGAAATTCACGCTGCTGCGGGCCACGCCGGCGCGCGTGCCCATGTGGTTGGCGCGTTCTTCCTGGGTGGCGTAGTGCCGCGCCAGCTGCTCGCGCCAGTCGTCCGGATCGATCCCGTCGAGTGCCGACGGATCCTCGGCGGCGGCCCGTGCCACGCCGTGCAGCTTGTCCATGTCGTCGAGGGTGTGCCCCAGGATCTGGCTCGTGCGGTCCTGGAACTGGAAGCCGACGAGCAGTTCGCCGATCTCGTCGCGGATGGCTGCGTTTTCCGCCACCAGGTCGCGGGATCCCGCCTCGAGGGAACGGGCGAGGGTCGAAAAGCGCTCCAGCACCTCGCGGATCGCCAGCTCGGCGGACTCCGAAGCCGTTGCCTGCGCCGCGGTCGATGCCGTGGCGGCCTTGACCGTGTTCTCGATGGCGCGGGTGATCGTCAGCACCTTCTCTGTGATGTGCTTGCCGGTTTCCGCCGACTGGCTCGACAGCTTCCGCACCTCGTCGGCCACCACGGCGAAGCCCCGGCCCGATTCGCCCGCCCGGGCTGCCTCGATGGCCGCATTGAGCGCGAGCAGGTTGGTCTGGGCGGCGAGGCGACCCACGTCGACCGCCATGTCGCGCATCTCCTCGGTGAAGGCCGTCATGGCGCCCACGTCCGCCAGGAAGGCCTGCTGGGCCTGGTGGGCGCTGCGCAGGGTTTGCCCGACGGGCCGAAGCTGTTCCTCGCAACTCGCCAGTGTCGCCACCACTCCCTGACCGTCGCTGGCGCCGTGCAGGGCATCCCGGGACGCCCGCTCCGCCGCCTCCAGACGGGACACCAGCGCCCCGAAGCCGCCGGTCAGGGCATCCACCGCGGTGCGGGCCTGCTCGCGTACCGAGGCGATGTGGCGCGACCAGAGCGGCACCACGCTGTCGCAGAGCCGGGCGAGCCGATGTTCCTCATCGGCAGGAGGGGGTGCAGACGGTTCCTCCACCTCCGCCGCGCTGCGTGCGGAAGCCCTGCCCGTGGCCCGTGTGCCATGCCAGCACAGCCCGGCCGAGACCAGTGCGACCGCCGCCGAGGCACCCACCGAGGTCCAGTTCGAGCCGAGCGCGACCAGCGTGCCCGTGCCCGCCAGCCCGATGCCGAACACCATTGCTGCGTGAATCATGATGGTCTTGCCTCCAGTGATCCTTCACCCGGGTGGCGGTGCGTCCTGCCACCGCGCCGTGGGGCGTTTCCTGTTCTTGTCCGGGGCGCGGAAGGCGATGTCGCGACCCGCGTATCCCCTTACGACGCGGGCAGCGCGGGTCTTGATGGGCGGGCGGGTGGCAGGCGGATTGATGTCCGGAAACTGCTATCCGGTGGGGTCTGGCCGGTGTCGGCATGGGGGCTGGCCGGGCCGGCCGGCGGTCCCGGGCCGGGCCGGTGGCAGCGGAGGCCCGGGGTGTGCAGGTCGGTAGCCCAGACCCGCCCGAGGGATGCGGTGACCCCTCAGCGGGATGCGGGTGCGGAGTCCGGTGACGCCGGTGACTTCAGGAAGCCGAACCGCATCCACCAGGGGTCGGGTTCGAAGCAGCAGACGTTGAACGCTCCGTGAAATCCGAAGGGCACGGCATCCGGTCGGTTGGCCTCGAAGGAGAAGCGGTCGGCGGCGGCGATGTCGGCGAAGCGGATCCCGTACTCCTGCTCGAGGATGTGGCGATAGGTCCGACAGAGGTGCTCGTCCTCGGGATGGAAAAGTCTGAACTGCGGATCCGCGCCGGCCTGCAGGAAGCGTGCGGAGCGCAGCGAGAAGCCGCCGTTGCCGACGGCGTGCGACGCAGGGGCGCCCCATTCCCTGACGAGGTGCGCGTCCCACGAGGCGCCGATGAAATCGTGGTCGAGGAAGTCTGCGGACCAGGCGGCACCATTGACGACATAGCCATCCCACTGCGTGACCAGCGCGTGGTCGGACTCGATGTGACGCCAGAGATCCTTCATGACGAAGCGCGAATAGTGCTCGACGCTGCCGATGTGGTCGATCGCCACCGTCGTGATTCCCTCGTAGTGGCAGGGGCGGGACGTGAGCAGGAGCACTGCCCCGAAGCGACACTCGTCCATGGAGCGCCGCAGCGAGCGGGCCGCCAGGTCCGGGTCCGCGCAATCGATCGCGCAGAGGGTCACCGTACCGAGGTCGGGTCTGTCCGCGGGTGCCGCCCGGGCAGGCGACGGGGTCGTGTCCCGGAGCGCCTGGCGAAGCGCCCTCACGGCACCGTCGAACTCGCCCGTCCCGGACAGCGCGCTCCAGGCCCAGCGGTGCGCGTCGGGCAGAAGCTCATCCCCGCAAAGACTGCGCACGTAGGCCCCGAAAGCCTCCCGTGGCCGGTCCGCCAGCAGCCACGCGGACGCCTCGTTGCAGGCATACGCGCTCACGGCGGGGGCCATGGCGGAGGCGAGGGAGAATTCCCGGGCCGCCGTGTCGAAGCGACCGCTGCCGAAGTGGACCATCCCGAGGAAGTGCGGTCCCTTCGGGTCATCGGGCTCCCGCTCGCGCGCTTCCAGCAGAAGCTGGTAGCCCGTGTCGGCATCACCGGCCGCGAGCCGCTCGAGAGCGGGGGCGAAGGCGCCGGGATGCCGGAAATCCTCCTGGCGCAGGGCCAGTCGGGGGTGTGCCATGGACGGGGTTCCTTCGGCTGCGGTTCGATGGAGTCGTTGCGACCGAGTGTAGCAGCGCCCCGGTGGAGCGCGGGGGCGCAGACGGCTGTCAGATGTCGACGCGCAGCGCCCTGACGCACGGATCCCCGCGATCGCACAGGACCTCGATCTGGCGCGCGATCCTCGCCTTGTCCCCGGAGCGGATTTGGACGAGTATTTCCCGCGCGGCCTGGAACTCGCCGAGTTCCCGCAGCACCTCGGCTTTAAGCAGGCGCACGTCGTCGGCGTGTCCGGGAAGGAGTTCCACGAGTGCCAGGAGGTTGCGCCTCCGCCGGGCCGGGTCGGCAGTGTGGTTTCCGGCCGGTTGCGCACTTTGACCGCGAAAGGCGTTGTTGCCGCGCCACCACGCCAGGATCCGCAGGCGCCTCTCCTGTACCAGACCCACGGCCAGCCCCGTGTCGATGGCCTCGAAGTACTCCTCCTCGGTGGCTTCCCGGACGTACTTGACGACAGCCAGGGCCGGGTCTGCGGGTGGCGTCGCCTCGCGCCAGGCCTCGCCGTCGTCAACCCTTTCGGCTGCCTCGAGCCAGTAGCAGCGCGCACAGTGACGGCACATCACGACCGCCGGCGGCTTCAGCATCATCGGGGCGTCGGTCCGGCCGTCGGTCCACGCGCGCGCGCCAAAAGTGTTTCCCGACAGCATGGTCATGTACTTTTCGGGCCCCTTGCAGTGGGGGCAGAGAACGACCTGATCCGGACCGAACTCCATGGGCGAGTCTCCCTCGAGGGTTTTTCCGTTCGCGCCGGCCACGCGGTCCGGCGCAGTGGCCTGCGCACGCCTGCGCCGCCACGGGTCCATCGACTCCGCGGACCATTCGGATGCGATCCTAGCTCGGACATTTCATCAGGTCACGGGATGATGGCGAGGCAGGCGGCGCATCCCGCGCCGAGCCCATGGCGCAGGCGGCTCGAACAGCTGTGCCGTTGCCTCACGCGGTCCGCCTGATCCGGCGAGCGGGCGCGGATCAACGCCGCCTCGCAGGTGGCGTTGAAGCTCGAGACCCAGTGGCGCGACGGCACCACGCATCCGGGTGGCCCGGCCTCTGCAGGCCTCGCCAAGGGCGTTTGAAACGCCCGCGCGAAACCGCCGCGCGCCGGAAGGCTGCGATCGTGCCGGCAGATGCAGGGGGTGCCCATGGCCGGCGCGCACCCCGGCGGTGCGCGTGGGTGCGTGATCGTGCACGGGGCGGCCCCCCCTGCTACAGGCGCGGTGGATGCATCAACCGCCCCGGGCGCGGGCCATACCCGCGAAAGCGTCCACTCCCGTCGAGGCGTTTCCTTGCATCAACCGCTTTCGGGGGCATGGCCAACTCCTGCAAGGGACACAGACCGGTACGGATGTTGCGCGTTCCCTCACCGATGCGCCCTCCCGCATCCTGCACAGGAGATCCTCCATGGCGAAGGTTCCCCCAGGCGTTGGTCCGCGCTTTCCGCAGGTGGTCGTGCTCTTCGGCGCCACCGGCGACCTCTCGCGCCGCAAGCTGCTGCCCGGGCTGTATCACCTCGTCAGCGCGGGATTCATCCCGGGCTGCCGGATCATCGGCGTGTCGCTCGACGACATCGATGCCGAAGGCTTCCGGGAGATCGCGCGGGCGTCGCTCGACGAGTTCTTCAACCGCAAGGTCACGGATCGGGACTGGGAGGCCTTTGCGCGGAGCCTCGACTACGTGCCGATCGGCGCCGGCGCCGGGGTGCTGCGCGCCGCCGTGGAAGCCGCCGAGCAGACCTTCGAGGGCGAGAACCGCCGGTTGCATTATCTGAGCGTGCCGCCGAACGCGGCGCTGGCAGCCGTGCGGATGATCAGCGAGGCGGGCCTCGTGGACCGCGCGCGCATCGTCATGGAGAAGCCGTTCGGCACCGACCTCGCGTCGGCCGTCTCGCTGAATGCCAGGCTGCACGACGTCTTCTCGGAAAACCAGATCTTCCGCATCGATCACTTCCTCGGGAAGGAGCCTGCGCAGAACATCCTCGCGTTCCGCTTCGCGAACGGACTCTTCGAGCCCATCTGGAACCGAAACTTCATCGACCACGTGCAGATCGACGTGCCCGAGACGCTGGGCCTCGGCACGCGTGCCGGGTTCTACGAGCAGACCGGTGCGTACCGCGACATGGTGGTCACGCATCTCTTCCAGATCCTCGCGTTCATGGCCATGGAACCGCCCACCGCGCTGGAGCCTGCACCGATCAGCGAGGAGAAGAACAAGGTGTTCCGCAGCATGCTGCCGATCCTGTCGAGCGACGTCGTGCGCGGGCAGTACACAGGCTATCGCGCGGAGGAAGGCGTGGACCCGGAGTCCGACACCGAGACACTCATTGCGCTGAAGTGCTACATCGACAACTGGCGCTGGGCCGGCGTGCCCTTCTTCCTCCGCACCGGCAAGCGCATGGCCGAGGGCCAGCGGATCATCTCCATCGCCTTCCGCGAACCGCCGAAGAGCATGTTCCCGCCTGGCTCCGGCGTCGGCGCGCAGGGGCCCGATCACCTCACGTTCGACCTGGCCGACGCATCGAAGATGTCCCTCTCCTTCTATGGCAAGCGTCCCGGCCCGGGCATGCGACTCGACAAGCTGAGCCTGCAGTTCGCGATGCACGACACGGGGATGATCGGCGAGGTGCTCGAAGCGTACGAACGCCTGATCCTCGACGCGATGCGCGGCGACCACACACTGTTCAACACGGCCGACGGCATCGAACGCCTGTGGCAGGTTTCGACCCAGCTCCTGGAAGCGCCACCGCCGGTGCGGCTCTACGCGCCGGGATCGTGGGGGCCGAAGTCGATCCACCAGCTCATCGCGCCGCACGCGTGGCGGTTGCCGTTCGAGCGGGTGTGGCGGGATCCGAACCGGACGGGGAGTTGAGCGCGCGGGGCGCAGGTCCGGGTGCACTGGACGGGGCATGTCCCGTGACGACACTGCCGTCTGCCATCGCCGCATCGACCTGAAGGCCGACCTGCGAGAGACGGTGCTCCGCGGGCGCGCCCGCCTCCGGCGCCATGCGGGACTCACCCGCCCCGTCCGCCGCGCGGCATGCCGTCCACGCGCCGCAACATCCAATACTTGATCTGACTTCGAACAAGAGAAAACGCACGTGTCCGGGCTGTGTAACTATGCAATGGCACAGACCGGCGTGCAGTTATGCAGGCCAGACCCCAATGTTCAGACCGTCGTGCAGTTATGCAGGCCAGACCCCAATGTTCTCCTCGCCCTTCGTTGCTGGACCGGGTCCGCCTGAAGCATTACAGCCTGCGCACGGAGCAATCCTGCGTGGAGTGGGTGCGCCGCTTCGTCCTGTTCCGTGGACGGCGGCATCCGCGCGAGATGGGCGGGGCCGAGGTGGATGCGTTCCTGACCCATCTGGCGGTGGTCGGCCGGGTCTCGGCTATCACCCAAAACCAGACGAAGAGGGCCCTGCTGTTCTTGTATCGGGAGGTGCTGGAGGTCTAGCTGCCGTGGCTGGACAACGTCCAGCAGGCCAAGGCCACCCGGCGCCTGCCTGTGGTGCTCACCACGGCCGAGGTGGGCGCTGCCCTGTCGGACGTGGAGGGTTCGACGGGGCTGCGCCTGCTCGACGGCACCGGGCTGCGGCTGATGGAATGCCTGCGCCTCCGGGTGAAGGACGTGGACTCCGTGCGACGCCAGATCCTCGTGCGCGAAGGCAAGGGCGCGAAGGATCGCGTCACCGTGCTGCCCGAGCGGCTGGTGCAGCCGCTTCGCGAGCATCTGGTCCGGGTCCGGCAGTTGCACGAGTGCGATCTCCGCGAGGGGTTCGGCGAGGTGTACCTTCCCTTCTCCCTGGAGCGGAAGTATCCGAATGCGGCCCGCGAGTGGGGGTTGGCAGTACGTGTTTCCTTCCGCCCCGCCCCTAGACACGGGTATGACGTTCGCGGTCGGCGACGCTCTACACATCACGGCCAGCGGCGTCTGGAATGGCGGTGCCTGCGGCGATGTCGGTCCAGCGGGTACCAGCTGTTTTGGCGACTGGGTGGCCGGCATCAACGAGTACTCGCTCATCGGTCGCGTCGGCGGGGGCAGCTACTTCAAGATCGGCGACAGCTATGACGGCACCGCGAATGCGACGGGCACGCTGGTCATGGCTTTCCTCGATTCCGATTTCGGCAACAACAGCGGGTTCGTCACCGCCGTGGTGTCGTTGCCGGTCCCCGAGCCCGAGACCTATGCCCTCATGCTGGGCGGACTCGGCATCCTCGGTGCGGCGGCTCGCAAGCGGGTCGCCACGAGGGCCTGAGCATTGCAGCGGACGCCCTGGCGAGCGCAGGCGCTCGCCAGGGCGACACCGGATGACTGGTTGCCCGTCTGTCGACGAGGCCGCGCGGGCGGGCCCTGCCCCGTCCGGCGCCCACCTCCTGTTCCTAACCATCTGCGGCCGCAACAGCTGCCACTGCGTCGCTGCTCGTACGCATGGGTAACCCGCCGTGCGACGTGCTCCTGAAACGGTTTGGCGTAGGTCCGTAGTTTGTCGCGCGCCAAGCCGATAGCCGAGCCTATTGGTGCGAAGCGAGGCCGCGGCATGACCGCAAGGCGCTCGCCAGAAGCGGAAACAGCGGGGCGGGCCTGCATAACTGAAAACTGGAACGGGCCAGTATGCAGTGATGCAGGCCTGACCCGGAAGAATAATAAGTATGCAGGTATGCAAGCCTGACCCTGAGAATAATGATGCAGGCCGGACCCTGAAGAATAATGAGTATGCAGGTATGCAGGCCGGACCCGAAAGAATACAGGCCTGACCCGTCAGAATGTGACCCGTCAGACTGCATGGCCCCGGCCGGCACGGTGGACCGGAGCGTCTCCGACCGCGGCGAGTCCCGGTGGGCGTCAGGTCAGGCGGCACCGCAGAGCAGGAGAAGGCCGATGCCCAGTTCAAGCGCTGCTCCGCCGAGGCCCTTCGGGAAGCTTCCCCTGTCCAGCAACAGGGACGGAAACCGCATGAGGCCTGCCCCCGTCCAGGAGGCGCCGGCGACGAGGAAGGCCTGCGGAGACTGCGACATCAGGCACGTCACGCCCATGGCGATGAAGAGCCCTCCGTACGTGGCGCGAATCTCCGAGAGCCCGAGACCGCCGAGGGGCTGAACCGAAACGAACCGCGCCGCGCGGACGGGGAACAGCGCTCCGAGGAGCCCCATGCCCAGACACAGCACGGCTCCGGCGGTTGCAAGCATCGGGTGGGGCGAGAAGAGGGACAGGGTTTCCTGCGGCATGACATTCGTTCCGGTTGGGTGTTTCGACGGGATCGGCCGGGCGGCCTTTAGCCAGGTAACGGGCTCGTCCGGGGTGGGGGTGGGTGGCTCAGCGTGCGCGAACGGGTCACCGCCCAGGCCGGCAGCGACTCGATGCGTTTCCCACGCATGGTCGTCGGGGCGCCGACACGGATTCGCCCCGGGGGTCGACACGATGCCGCCTCACCGGGAGAGCGATCGACGTGTCGAACCATGCGCTGGCCAACCTTTCCACGCTGGAGTCGCCCCGCGTGACGGGCACGCGAGCCTTCGTCGTCCCGGGCCGGTGATTCCTTCGATCCGCCGGCCTGCGGCCCCGAGACGGGTCGTACCCCGCTGCAGATGTTGCCCGCCCCGGCAGGGCGCTTGCAAGTCAGGTCGAGCGCGGCATCGGGTTGTCGCCGGCGGGACAGGGCATTCGTGATGCCTGAATCACGGGTCTGGGCACCCGATGGCTCGTCCTGGCCTGTCGAACTTCGGACTGGTCGGATTCGCCCGATCGATCCTACCCGAGGGCGGGCTGCGCTCCCACAGGGGGGCGCTCAGGCTTCCAGGGGGTCGAGGAAACGGCCCCGCATCTCCGCGATGTGTGCGGGCACCGGCAGTCCCGCGCGCCGAGCCATGGCCAGTTCGGCCTGCACCGACCACGCGCCGCGGACGCCGTCCTTGGCCTGCAGGCACCAGTCGTCGATCCCGTCGACGGGCACACGCAGATCCTCCGGCACCGGGCCGTGGTGCGCCACGGGCTGGCTCACCATGCGCACGAGCAGCCGTGTCCCGTCGGCACCGCGCAACTCGGCCCACACCCGCTCGGTCTCGCCGTGGTCGGTCTTCCAGGGGAGCTTGACCAGCACTTCGCCGGGATGGCTGCGGTGGAGCGACAGCATCAGGTCGGTCGTCTCCCTCGCCCGATCCCGGGCCCTGAGGAACAGGGGGTCTTCCGGATCGATCCAGTGACCATCCTCCGGGGTGAGGAAGGCCGCAGCGGCCTCGGCCGCGAGTCGCGGATTGCGCCACATGGCGGCGGCGCAGGCGAGGCTGACCAAGCTCAGGGCGCCGAACATCCAGGCCGGCCAACCGGCGGCAGCGCGCGCGGCGAGCACCGCGAACAAGGCAAACAGGGCGCCCAGCGCCACCATGAGCCGGATGGTCTGTTGCGGGGTGACCCGCATGGCATGTTCCCTTCAGGAGGGTGTGAGGCCCCGGACCTTACGCTTGCGTCCAGGGTGCATCAATAGAGCCAACGGCCGACCGGGCTGCCAGTGGTTCGCCCGAACCGGCGGCGACCGGGAATTCCTTCGCGGGCGGCAGACCTGCCCCGCCGTGGATCCGGTCGACGCCGGCCTCCGGGGGTGTCGGGCGATGGGCCCGTGGATCACCTGGCCGCTGCCCGCGCCCGCTTCAGCGCACCACGAACACGTCGTACATCACGTAGCTCTCGTCCTTGCTGATCCGGGCCTCGACGAACCGGTTGATGAGCTGGACGCGGTTCAGGTAGTCGTACTTCTTCGAGGAGGTCTGGATCGTGGGGGCCGTGGTGAAGTAGGCCACGTCCCGGTGGGTGAACTTCTCGCCGGCGTTCATCTTCGCGAAGCTCGCCTCGGTGTGCTGCAGCAGGCCGTTGTAGGTCAGGTAGAGCAGGTCACCGCCGTCGGTCTTCATGGTTGCGCGGACGTCCAGGCGCAGCACACCCGAGGGCATCACCCGCAGCCAGTCCGCACCGGGCGGGATGAAGCTGCCGCTGATGTCCGGCCCCTTTGCCCAGCCGCCCGGCAGCACGTTGAAGATCAGGAGGGAGCTGTCGATCACCTGCGGTGGTTCCAGCACCGCCTTGTAGGTCATCAGGTATTCCAGTTTCGGCTGGGTTGTCTGGGCCTGCGCGGCGGGCATCCAGGCGGCGAGGACGACGCAGAGCAGGCTGAAGACCAGGCGGACCAGTGCGGAGGGACGGGCGTCATGCATGGGGACTCTCCTTTTTCTCGCGGATCGGTGGGGACAGCGCTCCCCGGCGGTGCCGGGTGCGGAGACTGCGTGGACAAGTCTGCGGCCGCCTGGCTTACAGACGCGTTACGGATCCGCGCGAACCGCGTCGCGTCGGCGGGATGTGGCAGACTTGCAGGGCGTTGTGGAGCCGGTTCCCGGCACCCGGCGCGTTCCTCCGATGGGTGCCCATGACGGATTCCGGTTCACGCCTGCCTGCTGACGATCCGCCCGCCGCCTGGGTGCGGGTGGACTCCAGCTATCCCGAGGCGCTCGCGGGCGTCTACGCGGGGCTCGCGCGGCGCACCTGGGACAAGCTGGGGGCGGGGCCCTTCCGGGTCAACGCCGAGGTGGCCCGGGTGGGCAGTGCCGCCGTCTTCCGGGAGTCCTACGCGGCCACCACCGAGACCCGGGCCCGGTTCGTCGAGCCCATCTATGCCTGCTCGGTGCCGGTGGCCTGGCAGCCGGACGGTCGCTATTTCGGGCAGGGACTCCCGGACGGCGGCGTGCCGACCGTCGAGCCAGGGATGGAGTTCTGGATGGTGGCGCCGGCTGGCGCCGACTACGCATCTCTGGCCATGACCGAGACGGCCCTCATGCGCTACGCCGAGACCCTCCAGCTCGCGCCGCCGGGCCGGTTGCGCAAGCTGCCCCGCCTGCTCGACCTGCCCCAGCATCGTGTCCAGGCGCTGAGGCGCTTCGCCCTGGCCGTGCTCGCCAATCTGGAATCGAACCGGACCAACCTGCGCTCGCCGGTGGCGATCGGTCAGATGGAGGAGGGGGCTGCGGTGCTTCTGATCTGCGCGCTGCTGGGGCGCGCCGGCATCCCTGCCGCCGGGCGGCCGAAGGCGTCTTACGAGAAGCTTGCGAGCCGGGCGCGGGATTACGTGGTGTCGCACCCGCAGCAGGCGCCCACGCTCACGGAACTATGCGATCACCTGCATGTGGGCATCCGCGCGCTCAACTACGCTTTCCAGCACGCGGTCGGGACGGGCGCCGGGGAGTATCTGCGTCTGATCCGGCTCAACCGGGTGCGGGACGAGTTGCTGGCGGCCCGGGCGGGTCCCCGGCCAGTGATCGCGGAACTCGCGTCGCGCTGGGGGTTCTGGCACGCGAGCCAGTTCACCCGCCAGTACCGCGCCCTGTTCGGCGAGCGTCCCACCGAGACCGTGGCGTCACGGGAAGAGGTTGCCGGTGTGGAAGCTCTCCCGCCCACGGGGAGGGCGCCGGCTGCTCGCCCGAAGCGTTTCCGCGCCTGAGCCCGCAGCGGATCAGCGGGGGGTCTTGCGCTTGAGGTTCTCGTCCTTCAGCCAGGTGATGATCTGCCAGATCTGCTCGTCGGTGATGTCCTCGGCGAAGCCCGACATGACCGTGCCGGAGCGACCGTTCCGGATGGTGTTGAAGATCATCGCGTCCGTGGGCTGGCGCAGCCACTCGTCGTCGGTGAGATCCGGGCCCACGGCGCCCCGGGCGTTGTTGCCATGGCACGCGATGCACCCGGTCGAGTGGAACAGCTTCTTTCCCTTCGCGATGACCTCCGGATCCGGCGACAGGGGGTTGGTCACGGTCTGGGCAAGGGCCGAGGAGGCCCCGAGAGCGAGGAGTACGGTCAGCAGGAGCGGTCGCATGCGTTGAGTCGGCAGTTGGGCCGTCGGTCCTTTCGGGCCGGGGCGGGAAATCGGGAACCCCGGGCGCCAGGCACCCGGGGATTGCTGCGGGGCCGCCGGTTACCCGGCAGCCCCTTCCATGACAGCCCGGCAGCCACCACGGGGCGGCCGGCCGGGCAGGGCATCATTTCGCGTCGAACAGTCCGAACACGAACAGGGTGCCACCCTTGCGGCTGTCCTTCAGGTGGGGAGCGCCGCCCCGGCCACCCCAGGTGGCCCAGCCGGTCCAGCCGCCCCAGCCCGAGGGCACGGCGATGTACTGCTTGCCATCGACTGCGAAGCTGACGGGACTGCCCACGATGCCGGAGCCGGTCTGGTACGACCACAGCTCTTCGCCCGTGCGGATGTCGAAGGCCTTGAACTCGCCCTCGGGGGTGCCCGCGAAGACGAGCCCGCCACCTGTGGTCAGCACGCCGCTGGTGAACGGCGAGGGCGCCTTGACGGTCCAGGTCTTCTCGCCCGTGGCGGCATCGAATGCCACCAGCTGGCCGTGACCCTTGGCCCAGTCGGCCTCGGCGATACCCAGGTTGTACTTGCCCTCGACCCGGTCGCTCTTGCCGGCCAGGATGTCGGCGCAGATCTCGCGGCTCGGCACCACGACGGTCTTGTTGACCGGGTGATAGCTCATGGGATTCCACCACTTGCCGCCTTCCGACGCCGGGCACACGTTCATCGCCTTGTTCGTGTAGGTCGGCACCTTCGTCTCGTCGATGATGGGGCGCCCCTCGGCCGTGAAGCCGGTGGCCCAGTTCACCTTGGAGATTTCCTTGGCCCAGACGAACTTGCCGTCGCTGCGGTCGATCTGGTACAGGAAACCGTTGCGGTCCCCGTGGAGCCAGACGCGGCGGCCGTCGATGTTCGCAAGGATGGTCTCGTTCACGCCGTCGAAGTCCCACACGTCCCAGGGGGTGTACTGGTAGTGGAACTTGATCTCGCCGTTGTCCGGGTTGAGGGCCAGCGTGGAGTTCGTGTAGAGGTTGTCACCCTTGCGGCCTTCGCCGTCCCAGTCCGGGTTCGGGTTGCCGGTGCTCCAGTAGAGCGTGTCGAGCTGCGGGTCGTAGGAGCCGGTGATCCAGGTGGAGCCGCCGCCGTACTTGGAGGCCTCCGGATCGGTCTTGCCCCAGGTGTCGCCACCGGGCTCGTTCGGCTCCGGGATCGTGTAGCGGCGCCACACCTGCTCGCCGGTCTCGGCGTCGAGGGCGTCGATCCACAGGCGGGTGGGGTACTCGGCCCCGGACATGCCCACCACGACCTTGCCCTTCACCACCAGCGGCGCGACCGTCATGGTCTGCGCCTTGGTGTAGTCGCCCACCACGACATCCCAAACCTTCTGGCCGGTGGTGCGGTCGAGCGCGATCACGTGCGCGTCCGGCGTGGCGTAGAAGACCTTGTCGCCGTACACCGCCGCGCCGCGGTTGCCCACGTCGCAGCACATCATCTTGCCGATGTTGTCGGGCAGCGCGTGCGAGTAGCCCCAGATCTGCTTGCCGGTCTTGCCGTCGATGGCGAAGATCTTTCCGTGGGAGGCCGTCACGTACATGATGCCGTCCACCACCAGCGGCGTGGTGTTCTGCGCGTCGAGCACGCCGAAGGAGAACGACCAGACGGGCACGAGCCGCTTGACGGACTTCGCGTTCACCTTGGCAAGCGGGCTGTAGCGCGTGCCGTTGTAGTCGCGCCCGGCCATCAGCCAGTTGTTGGCTTCGCGCGGGGCTCCCAGCAGCATTTCGTCGGTGACCGGCGTGTGCACCGGATCCGCAAGCCCGATTGCCGGCGCAAAGATGCCTGCACCCAGCGCGCTCGCCAGACCCACCCTCGCCGCGCGCAGGACCCTTCCCTCGATTTTTCTGTCTGTCCTCATGAACCTCTCCTGATCGAATGACGACACCACCACTCCGGCGGATGCCGGAGCCTGCTCCCCGTTCGCAAGAAATCTGCCGCGTCGCCGTGGTGCACGGGCAGGCGCGAGATGTCGCCAGCCCTGATCGCCAGGCGTCGGGAAACCCTTGAGTCCGAGTGTTTTTCGAGGGGAACGGCCCTGGTGGCAAGGCGTCGCCACGGCACCTGCCTCGATGACGCCCGACTATACACCGCACCCGACAGGTGCGGCGATCGTGGGACATGTGCCGGCTCGGTGCGCGCGTGGCACACGCCCGCCTGCCCTCAGGCGAGGAGGTCGAGCAGGGAACCCAGCTCCGGTCCGCCGTCTCCGCCGTCGGCGCCCAGGGACTGGATCGACCCGAACAGGCTGATGGCCGACGAATAGAGCGACACGGCCTGGGACTGGGAGAGTTCCTGCACGACGCCCGGGAGACCGCTGCGGCCCAGCAGGGCTTCCAGCCCGAGCCCGTTCGTGAAGCCCGGCATCGCCCTCTGCACGCCGGTGGCGGCACCCGCGCGATCCAGCCCCGCGACGAGATCGCGGAAATAGGACCGGTCGAGCAGCGAGAGCCCGTCGGGCGAACGTACCGCCTGGCCGATGCCGCTGCCGGGGGGCGGCGCACCGGTGGCGAGGGAACTCTCCAGGATGCGGGTGAACTGTGCGGCCGGGGGCTGCGGGATCGCCGCAGGGGCGAAGAAGGGAATGAAGCCCGCGCCGCGGAGAGCGGTCGGCAGCGTGACGGGGAGGGTCGACAGGGCCATGGCGTTGCGGAACTCATGCCGGGGACATGATCGTATCCCCATCCCGCCCGTGACGCCATCCGCCATCCCCGGCGGGCGCGGGCTACCATTGCCCCCCGGCACGGCGCATCCGCCGTGGCCTCACGCGCCGGCCCTGTCCCGGCGCCCATCCGGGAGCATTGCCATGAATGACGAACTGTTCGAACTGGGCCTCGAGATCCGCAGGTCGGTCCTGGGCGCCGAATACGTGGACAAGTCCATTGCCGCCGCCGACGACTTCAACATGCCGCTGCAGCGGCTCGTGACGGAGTACTGCTGGGGTGCGGTCTGGGGGCGGGAGGAACTGCCCCGGAAGATCCGCAGCATGCTCAACCTGGCGATGATCAGCACCCTCAACCGGCCCCACGAACTCCGGCTGCACGTGGCCGGCGCCCTGCGCAACGGGGTCACCCGCGCCGAGATCCGCGAGGTGCTCCTGCAGGTCGCCATCTATGCGGGTGTCCCTGCGGCCGTGGACTCGTTCCGCATCGCGCGGGAGGCCATCGCCGAATACGACCGCGCCAACCCTGCCGCGGATGCCGCGGCGCAGCCCTAGGGGCCGGGCCGTGTCGCTGCCTGCGACGGGAATCCCGGCCGTGACCGCCGACTCCTTCGAGATCCACGCGATCAGGTACGCCCAGCTGGCGCGGCGTTCGCCCGCGAACTTCATCGGCGGCGACGGGCACGACGTCGACATGCCCCTGTACTACTACGTGTGGGTCATCCGGGACGGGACCCGCACGGTGGTGGTGGACACCGGCTTCGGCGCGGCCATGGCCACCCGGCGCGGCCGCCTGATCACGCGGCCCGTCGCCGAGGGCCTGCACGCGCTCGGGGTCGAGCCTGAATCCGTGCGGGACGTGGTGATCACCCACCTGCACTACGACCATGCCGGCAACCTCGATCTCTTCCCCGCCGCCACCTTCCACCTCCAGGACCGGGAGATGGCCTTCGCAACCGGACGGTGCATGGGCCACGGCCTGTTCAGCCACGCCTACGAGGCCGACGACGTGACTGCCATGGTCCGGCGCGTCTTCGACCGCAGGGTGCGTTTCCACGACGGCGCGGGCGAGGTGCTGCCCGGCGTCGAACTGCACCTGCTGGGCGGCCACACCCGGGGCCTGCAGGTGGTGCGGGTGCGCACGCGGCGCGGGTGGGTGGTGCTCGCCTCCGACGCGAGCCACTTCTATGCCCACGTGGAGCAGGACCGGGCGTTTCCCATCGTGCACGATCTGGAGGCCCTGCTGGAGGGGTATCGCACCCTGCGGCGGCTGTCCGAGTCGGGTCGGCACATCGTGCCCGGGCACGACCCGCTCGTGCTGGCGCGCTACCCGGCGTCGGCACCCGGGCTGGAGGGCTGGATCGCGCGTCTGGATGCCGACCCGGCCGGCTGAGCGGAGGGCCTCCAGCGGGCCTCGCGGCGGTCCGTCAGGCCATGCCCACGGGCGTGTGCACCGTCGCGCCGGTGGCGGCCACGATCCGGATCTCCACCTTGTACTTCGGGTGAGCGAGCCGCGCCTCGACGCAGGCGCGGGCGGGGGCGCAGTCCTCTGGCACCCAGGGGTCCCAGTGGGCATTCATGGCGTCGTAATGGGCGATGTCGGACAGCCAGATGGTGGCGGACAGCATCCGTGTGCGGTCGGTGCCCGCCTCGGCCAGGTAGCGGTCGATCTTCGCCAGGATGCTCGCGGTCTGGGCGCCGGCATCCTCCGGCACCGGATCGTCCGCCACCAGGCCTGCGAGATAGACGGTTTCGCCGTGGATGACGATCTGGGAAAGTCTCCTGCCCACGTGCCTGCGTTCGATGGTCATGGTGGTCTCCGGGTTGGGGGGGAATTGGGTCCGGCGTCAGTCTTCGGCCCGCGCCGGCCGGGAAGTCTTCAGGGTGACCAGTTCCTCGGCCGCCGTCGGGTGGATGGCCACGGTGTCGTCGAACTGGCGCTTGGTGGCGCCCATGCGCACCGCCACCGCGAAGCCCTGCATCATCTCGTCCGCGCCGGGGCCGATCACGTGGCAGCCCACGATCAGTTCCTCGGTGCCCGCCACCACGAGCTTCATCGACATCTTCACCTGCCGCGCCGTGAAGGCGTGGATCATGGGGGTGAAGCGGGTCTCGTAGACCCGGGCGGCGTCGCCGAAGCGCTCCAGCGCAGCGTTCTCGGTCAGTCCCACCGTGCCGATGGCGGGGTGGCTGAACACCACGGTGGCGATGTTCTCGTAGTCGAGGTGCCGGCCGGCCTGGCCGCCGAAGAGCCGGTCGGCGAGGCGGCGGCCCGCCGCGATCGCCACCGGCGTGAGCGTGTGGTGGCCGATCACGTCGCCCACAGCGTAGACGCCCGCCGCGCTGGTCTGCTGCCACGTGTCCACGGGGATGACGCCGTCTTCCGCGGGTGCGACACCCGCTGCGGCGAGGCCGAGTCCGGCGGTATCGGGGTGGCGGCCGGTGGCCCACAGCACGGTCTCGAAGGGACCTTCGCGGCGCCCGTCCGCGCCGTGCAGCCAAAGCCCGTCGGGGGCGCGCTCGACGCGGATCGGCGTGAAGCCGGTGACCGTGTGAACGCCCGCGGCGTGCATGTGGGCCATCAGTTCCCGCTGCACCATGCGGTCGAAGCCGTGCAGGACGTGATCGCGCCGCAGGAGTTGGGTCACCCGCGTGCCCAGCGCCTGCATGAGGCCGGCGATCTCGACGGCGATGTAGCCACCGCCCGCCACCGCCATCGAGCGCGGCTGCGCGGCCAGTTCGAAGAATCCGTCGGAGGTGATCCCCAGTTCCGCGCCCGGGATGCCGGGCACCGTCGGGCGCCCGCCCACGGCGATGACGATGTGGTCCGCGCTGTAGACCGTGCCGTCGACCTCCACCGACCGGGGCCCGGTGAACCGGGCACGGCCCCGGATGATCTGCACCCGGTTGCTCGCGAGGTAGCGTTCGTAGGCGGCGTTGAGGTTGCGCACGTAGGCGTCGCGCGCGGTCCGCAACGCGGACCAGTCGAAATCGTGGGCCGGCACCGAGAAGCCGTACCCCGCGGCGTCCTCGAGGCCGTGGGCAAGCTGCGCCGCGGTCCACATGATCTTCTTGGGCACGCACCCCACGTTGACGCAGGTGCCGCCCATCCGGCCGGCTTCCACCAGCCCCACGCGCGCGCCGTGCAGGGCCGCGCGATTGGCCGTGGCGACGCCGCCGCTGCCGCCGCCGATGCAGAGAAGATCGAAGTGCGTGGTCATCGCGCCAGGAACCCTCGGGAAAACGTCGACGTTACCGGGAATCCCGCCGCGCGCAAAGGACACGCGCCGGGTGCCCGGGTACCGGTGCGACAATCCGGCCCTGCCTCCAGCATCCGGAACCCGCCATGACCGAACCCGCCGCCTTCCTGCTCTACGCCCACGGGGCCCGCGATCCCGACTGGGCCACCCCCATCCGCGCCATCGCCCAGCGGCTGCGTGACCGCGCGCCCGGGCGGCTGGTGGAGGCGGCGTTCCTGGAGCACATGGCGCCCGGCATGGACGACGCGATGGCCCGGCTCGTGGCGGCGGGCGCGCGCCGGGTCACCATCGTGCCCCTGTTCATGGGGCGGGGCGGACACCTGAAGAAGGATCTGCCAGTGGCGGTGGAGGCCTGTCGCCAGGCCCATCCCGGGGTGGACATCCGCGTGTCCCCGGCCCTCGGGGAGGATGCGGCGCTGGTCGACGCCATCGTCACCTGGGTGCTCTCGGGCGACGCCGCACCCCTCAGCTGACACCGGCGATCCGCGCCAGCGCGGCGCGCATCGCCTCCGGCAGCGGGACGGGCCGGCGCGAGTGCCGGTCCACGTACACGTGGACGAAGTGGCCCTGGGCCGCGGCCGTCGCGTCGTCGCCGCGGAACAGGCCGATCTCGTAGCGCACGCTGCTCGTTCCCATGTGCGCGACCCGCAGGCCGGCGTGCACCAGGTCCGGAAAGCAAACGGGCTGGAAGTAGTTGCAGCGGGTCTCGATCACCAGGCCGATGACCGGGGCCGAGTCGATCCGGAGCACCCCCTGTTCGATCAGGTACTGGTTCACGACCGTATCGAAGTACGAGTAGTAGACGACGTTGTTCACGTGCCCGTAGACGTCGTTGTCCATCCAGCGGGTCGGGATGGCCTGGAAGTGGCGGAAGGCGCTGCGCGCTTGCGGTTCGGGTCGGGTCATGGCGGGGGGATGGGGGGCGCGTGGGTTCAGGGGTTGCGTGCCGTGTCCGCGGCGTCGGCGCGGCGCCGCAGGTGCTGCCAGTTCACGGCCAGCATGCCGGCCAGCACGATGACCGCCATGCCCGTCAGGGTGCCGCCGTCCGGGAAGTCCCCGAACACCAGCCAGGCGAGCACGGTGGACCACACCAGCTGCACGTAGACGAAGGGCGCGAGCGCCATGGGCGAGGCGTGCTCGACGGCCCGGATCAGCAGGAAGTGGCCAACGCCGCCGAGCACGCCGATGGCCGCGATGAAGCCCGCCTGCGGCAGCGTCGGGGTCTGCCAGGCGAAGGGCAGGGTGACCGAGGTGGCGATCGCCCCCACCAGGGTGCTGAAGAACAGCGTGGTCACCGGGTTGTCGCGGCCCGCCACCTTCCGGGTGGCGATCTGGTACAGGCTGAAGAACAGGGCGGTGATCAGGGGCAGGATCACGGCCGGGCTGAAGACCGCGCCGCCGGGGCGGATGATGATCAGAACGCCCCCGAAGCCCAGCGCCACGGCCACCCACTGGCGCGGGGTCACGCGTTCCTTCAGCAGCGGCCCCGACAGCGCAGTCACCAGCACGGGCCCCACGAAGCTGATGGCGGCCGCCTCGGCCAGGGGCAGGAACTTGAGCGACAGGTAGAAGAACAGGGTGGAGCAGGCGAGCATCAGCCCCCGCAGGGTCTGGAGTCCCGGGTGCGTCGTGCGGATCAGGCCGCGGCCCATGCGCGGGCCGAACACCGCCGCCATGAAGGCGAACTGGATGAAATAGCGGGTCCAGATGAGCGGGGCGATGGGGTAGCTGCGCAGGATGAGCTTCGCGAGCGTGTCCATCGACGAGAACATGAGCACGGCCATCATCATGAGCGCGACCCCGCGCAGCAGGTGCTGCGGGCGGTGGTGGGCCGACATCAGGGCAGCGGCCTGCCGGCTTCCGGCGGCAGCACGTCGCGGCCGGCGAACACCGCGCGCTCGCCGAGCGCCTCCTCGATGCGGAGGGCCTCGTTCCACTTGCACATGCGCTCGGACCGCGCGAACGAACCCACCTTCAGCTGTCCGGCATTCCAGCCGGTGGCGAGGTGGACGATGGTCACGTCCTCGGTCTCCCCGGAGCGGGCCGAGACGATGGTGCCGAACCCGGCGGCCTCGCCCGCCTCGCAGGCCGCGTGGGTTTCGGTGACCGTGCCCGCCTGGTTGGGTTTCACCAGCACCGCGTTGCAGGCCTGGGACTGCGCGGCTGCCCGCACCCGGTCGGCATTCGTGACCAGGAAGTCGTCGCCGATCACCTGGATGCGGTGGCCCACCACGGCCGTGAACGCCCGCATGCCTGCCGGATCATCCTCGGCCAGGGGGTCCTCGATGGAGGCGATCGGATAGCGGCGGCACCAGTCGAGCAGCAGCTCGATCATGCCGTCGCGGTCGAGTTCGCGCCGGTCCAGCCCCAGGGTGTAGCGCCCGTCCCGGCCGAACTCGGAGGCCGCGATGTCGAGGGAGATGGCCACGTCGTCGCCCGGCACGAACCCCGCGCGCTCGATCGCCCGCACCAGCATGGCGAGCGCGTCCTCGTTGGAGGAGAAGGCGGGCCAGAACCCGCCTTCGTCGGCCACGCCCTGGAGCCGCCCGGCTTCCTGCATCAGGGTGCCCGCCGCCCGGTAGACCTCGGCGGTCATCTCGAGCGCCTGCGCGAAGCTGCGCGCCCCAAGAGGCATCACCATGAAATCCTGGATGTCCACCCGCCGGCCCGCGTGGGCCCCGCCGCCGAAGATCTGTATCTCCGGCAGGGGCAGCCGTACCGGCCGGCCCGCCGCAAGGTAGGCGTGCAGGGGCAGGCCGTTTGCCGCGGCGGCGGCATGCAGCACGGCCATGGACACCGCGATGGTGGCGTTGCCCCCGAGACGCGCCTTGTTGGGGGTGCCGTCGAGCGCGATGAGGGCCGCATCGACGGCGCGCTGGTCGGTCGCGTCCATGCCCGTCAGTCGATGCGCGATCTCCCCGTTCACGTGGCCCACGGCCTGTCCCACGTCGAGGCCGCCGAGTGCCCGGCCGCCGTCGCGCAGGTCGATCGCCTCGTGCGAGCCGCGGGAGGCACCGGCGGGCGCGATGGCGCGGCCCGTGGCGCCGCCGTTCAGTCGCACCTCCACTTCCACGGTGGGGCGGCCACGGGAATCCCACACGCGGCGTCCGCGCAGGGTGCTGATCAGGGTCTGGGTCATGGGAGGTACCGGGTGAGGGGGAAGCCGGCAACGGCCTGGACTGAGGCGCGCGACCGGCGGTTCATGGGGCGGCGGCACCCACGGCGAGTTCGGCGCGCCAGGCGTCGCTCACGTCCGCGAGGCGTTCCACGGGGTGCGCGAGGAGGCGGCGCGCCACCCGCCGCACGGCGTTGCGCGCAGTATCGGTGTCAACGTATTCCACGGGCGACTTGCCGTCGATGCGGCCCAGGAACAGGCCCGGCAGCAGGCGCGCGGCACGGGTCTCGAGGCGGTCCCGGGGTTCCCAGGCCACGCCGTCCAGATAAGCGTCGCGAAGGGCCGCGAAACAGTCCAGGTAGCGGTCCCGCCAGTGGGGCCGCCAGAGGCACTTCAGCAGCAGGTGATTCAGGCAGAAGGCGAGGTCGAAGGACGGGTCGCCGAACCACGCGCATTCGGCGTCCAGGAACACCGGACCGTCCGGACCCGCCAGGATGTTCTTGGGGCTCACGTCGCCGTGGACCAGGGCGAGCCGCTGGCGCCCCGTGACCGCGATGAGGTCCTCCAGGGGGCCGGCAAGATCCGGGTGCGCCCGCGCGGTGGCGGCCAGATAGGGTTCGAGGCGGATCGGGTGGAAGATGTGATCCGTTGCGAACCGCGCCGGCATCGACGGGTCGGCGGCCGTCGCGGCGTGGATGCGGACCAGACGCCGCCCGACCTCGCGCGCGAAATCGGGATCGATGTGCCCGTCGCGCAGCCTGGCCTTCCAGACCGGGTGCGCCACCGGGTCGAGGTAGGCCATGGCGAACATGCCCCGGTCGGGGGCCTCGCCCAGGATGGCGGGCACGGCCGCGGGCTCGATGGCGGCTGCCACGCGCATCCACTCCACTTCCCAGCGGTTGCGCTCCACGGGCGCCTGCCAGTCGGCCGCCACCTTGAGCTTCGGCAGGGCGCGCTTGATGCAGGCGGTGCCGCGGGGCCACTCGGCGCGGAAGATGTCCGAGGAGACGCCGCCCGCGAGGGCCTCGAGGCGCAGCGGCTCGCCGGGGCCCACGAGCCCCATCTGCTCCAGTGCCGGCCGGAAATCCTCGGTGTGATCGTCCAATGGAAGAGCGGAAGAATTGCGGAATAGAATCCGGCAGTGCGACGGGGCACGTGGACCCCGCTGCCATCCCGACCGACTCTAGCACACTCATGTCCCGCGCCATCCTTGCCCTGGACCAGGGAACCACCAGTTCGCGAGCCCTCGTCTTCGACCGCGGAGGGGCCGTCCTGGGACTCGCCCAGCGGGAGTTGCCCCAGATCTATCCCTGTCCCGGGTGGGTCGAGCAGGACCCGGAGGTGATCTGGGCCACCCAGCTCGCCACCGCCCGGGAGGCCCTGGCGGCCTCGGGCCTCGCGGCGTCCGATCTCGCCGCCGTGGGCATCACCAACCAGCGCGAGACGACGGTGGTGTGGGACCGCGTGACCGGCCAGCCAGTGGCCAACGCCATCGTCTGGCAGGACCGCCGGACCAGCGAGTTCTGCGCGAACCTGAGGACCCGTGGCCTGGAGCCCCTGTTCCGGGACCGGACAGGGCTGGTGCTCGACCCCTACTTCTCCGGGACCAAGGTGCGGTGGATCCTCGACCGCGTGCCCGGCGCCCGTGCCCGGGCGCAGCGGGGGGATCTGCTCTTCGGCACCGTGGACGCCTGGCTCGTCTGGAAGCTCACGGGCGGGCGCGTGCACGCGACGGACGCCACCAATGCCTCGCGCACCCTGTTGTGCGACATCGCCGCGGGGACCTGGGACGACACCCTTCTCGAGGCGCTCGACGTGCCCCGCGCCCTGTTGCCGGACATCGTCGCCAGCAGCGGCGTGGTGGCCGACACCGACCCGTCCGTGCTCGGCGCCGCGGTCCCCGTGGCCGGCATCGCCGGCGACCAGCAGGCCGCCCTGTTCGGCCAGCGCTGCACCGCGCCGGGACGGGTCAAGAACACCTATGGCACAGGCTGCTTCATGCTCATGCATACCGGCGCCCGAATCCCCCGGTCGGCGCACGGGCTGCTGTCCACCGTGGCCTGGCAGCGACCCGGCGGGCGGGAATACGCGCTCGAGGGCAGCGTCTTCGTGGCCGGTGCCGCGGTCCAGTGGCTGCGCGACGGGCTCGGCCTGATCTCCAGCGCCGCGGAGGTGGAGGCGCTCGCGCGGTCTGTAACCGACGCCGGCGGCGTGTGCTTCGTGCCCGCCTTCACCGGCCTGGGCGCGCCCCATTGGGACCCCTTCGCCCGGGGGACCCTCTGCGGGCTCACCCGCGGGACCACCCGCGGGCACATCGCCCGGGCCGCGCTCGAGGGCATCGCGTTCCAGAACGTGGACGTCCTCGAGTGCATGCAGGCCGATGCCGGTGCGCCCATGCAGGACCTGCGGGTGGACGGCGGCGCAACGCGCAACGACCTGCTGATGCAGCTGCAGGCCGACCTGCTCGGGGCGCCGGTGGTGCGTGCCGCCGGCACCGAATCCACGGCGCTGGGTGCGGCCTGGCTCGCCGGCCGGGCCGTGGGGTTCTGGGGGGACGACGCCGAGCTCGATGCCCAGTGGCGGGTGGAGCGGGTCTTCGAACCCGAGATGTCCCGGGACCAGGCCGAGGCCATGCTGGTCCGGTGGCGCCGCGCCGTGGACCGGGCGCGCGGCTGGGAGACGTAGGGCCCCGGCCGCCGGTCAGTTCTTCGTGCCGAACAGCCGGTCGCCGGCATCGCCCAGGCCCGGCACGATGTACGCGTTCTCGTCCAGCCGCTCGTCCAGGGCCGCCACGTAGACGGGAACGTCCGGGTGCTCCGCCGTGAATGCCGCCATGCCTTCCGGTGACGCCACCAGGGCGAGGAAGAGCAGGTCCTTCGCCGCCACGCCCCGGCTCTTGAGCACCCCGATGGCGTGGGCCGCCGAGTAGCCCGTGCCGATCATCGGGTCCACCAGGATGAAGATGCGCCCCTCGACGGTGGGCAGCCGGACGAGGTATTCCACCGGGCGGTGGTTGTCGTCCCGGTACAGGCCGATGTGGCCGACGCGGGCCGAGGGAATCAGTTCCAGCAGCCCTTCGGCCATGCCGATGCCCGCGCGCAGCACGGGCACGATGGCGAGCTTGCGCCCGGCGATCACGGGCGCGTCCATCTCGCAAAGGGGCGTCTCGATGCGCATCGTGGCGAGCGGCATGTTGCGGGTGACCTCGTAGCCCATCAGCAGCGCGATCTCCCGCAGCAGTTCGCGGAAGGTGCGGGTGGAGGTGGTCCGGTCGCGCATGTGCGACAGCTTGTGGGCGATGAGGGGGTGGTCGAGGATGCGGAGATTCGGAAAGCGCGGGTCGGATTTCAAGATTCGGTCACTCGTGCAGGGGCCTCGTCGGGCCGGGCGGGACGCGGCCGGCCCCGACCCGTTCCGCCGGTGTCGGGCCTGTACCGCTGCGTCGATGGTACACCGGCCGCGTCGGCGTCAGGAGTTGTCGCGGATCAAGCCGCGACGGGGCTTTCCGCGGTCAAATCCGCCCGGAGATCGGGGCCGCCGGCCCTGCCGGGGGAGGGCCCGTACCGTGCTGACGCTCGAAGACTGCATCGCGCTGTCCGAACTGACCGAGGAGGAAGTGCTGGCCATCGCGGAACACGAGCACATTCCCGAGATGGCCGCCGTCGAACTCGGCAGCTACCTGGTGCGCACGCCCGCGGGCGAGACCCGGGTGGGTGCCATGCTGCGCGACGACATCGACCGCGCCCGGGAGGCGGGCGATCACCGCCGGGCCGCCGTGTTGCGCCTGTGCCTGCAGCACTACCTCCAGCACCACCCCGCCCGGTCCTGAGGCCGGCGAGCGCGTCGTTTCGCCGGTCCCTCAGTCGCAACGGCCTTCGCAGCGCGTGAGCCGCTGGGCGCAGGTCACCCGCTCGAACACTGCCGCCAGGCGGTCGTCGGTATCGACGCCGGTGTGCTGCATGAGTGCGTTGTTGCACTGGCGCACGCTGGTGAGCCAGATGGGGGGCGTGAGCCACTCCACGTCGTTGCAGCCGTGGCTGCCCTGCCCGAAGCGCACGCCGGTGTCGTGGCGCGCGCACAGCAGGCCCCGGTGCTGCACCCAGGTGTCGATGCTGACGTCGCCGCGCAGCGCGAGCGACGCCTTGCCCACGCTGCGCCCGAAATCGAATTCCTTCCGCCCTGCGCCACCGTCGGAACCCGCCGCGATGGAGACGACGGCGGGCGCCATGCGGCCCTGCTGCCGGGGGTCGTCGGTGACCTGAGCCAGGGCGGCCGCCTGGCCGGCGAGCCAGGTGGCAAGAAGCAGCGCGAGGGTTCGCATGGGGGAACTCCGGGAGAGGAATCGGCTGGGTGCCATGCTACCGCGCAGGGCGCCCGGCCGGGGCGATATCGGTCAAACCGCCCGGGTGGTGCGCCGGGCGGACCGGCATGCCAGAATCCTGGCCTACCATGACCTGCTCCCTCTCACCGACCCGTCCCGGCCCGGACTTCCGGGCACTGCCGATCCTCCTCGGCCTGGGATTCCTGGCCCCGTTTCCCGCCGCGGCGGACACGGTGCTGCTCACCACCGGCGAGCGGCTGTCCGGTCACGTGGTCTCGGATGACGGCGGCGTGATGGTCTTCGACTCCGACGGGCTCGGGCGGATCTCGGTGCCTCGGGAGCGGGTCGCCAGCGTGGAGCGCACGGTGGCGAAGGAAGACCTGCCGGCGCCGCCACCGGAACCCGGGTCCGACGCCAGGGCGCCGGCGCAACCGGACCGGACCGCCTCCGAACTGCCGCGCGAGGGACCGGCAGCGCCGTCCGAACCGCCGGCGGCCAAGCGCGAGGACCTGCTGCGCCTCTGGGTCGACCAGGGCCTGCGCTACCAGATCGTCCAGCCCGTGGTGATCCCCATCCCCTTCTCCGACGGCGAATCCCGGGTTCGGGACGAGGTCCGGGTGACGGGCCGGATCGGCATCCGGGCGGCGGTGGATGTGGCCGGGTTCGAGACTTCCCGGGGTCTGCCGCCGGTGGAATCCGACGCCGTGCTGCGGACCCTCCGGTTCTACACCACGGGCGACTGGAGCCCGACGGTATCCTACGCCCTGCAACTCGGCGTGATCGACGGCAATCCCTACCTGCACCAGGCCAACATCCGCTGGCGCGAGGTGCCCTACCTGCACAACGTGAGCTTCGGCTATCTCGGCGTCCAGCAGACCCTCGAGAACGTGCTGCCCTTCGGTGGCCTCACCTTCATGGAGCCGGCGCTGCCGGTGCTGGCCTTCGCACCCGGCAACCGCATGGGTCTCCAGACCGACCGTTCCCTGCGGGACGGGCGCGGCTCGTTCACCTTCGGCCTGTACTCGGTGGGCGCCGACCCCGGGCTCAATTTCGGCGATTCCACCCAGTCCCTCCTGCGGCCGACCGTGCGCCTCACGGCGCTTCCCGTGCTCACCGATGCCGCGTCGAGCGGGGGACGCACGCTGCTGCATCTCGGGTTGAGCGGATCCGTGACGCTCGCCAATGAATCCGAGGTGCGCTACCGGGCGCGGCCGGAGAGTTTCATCGCGCCGTTCATCACCGACACCGGCAAGATTCCCTCCCGGGGAGCCACCTTCGTGGGCACCGAACTCGTCTGGATGCAGGGCCCCTTCACCCTGCAGAGCGAGGCGATGCTCAACCGCACGGCCGGCAGCGACCAGCCCCACGGATTCTGGGGGGCATACCTTTCCGCCAGCTGGATGCTCACCGGAGAGGAGGCGGGTTACAACACGGCGGTGGGTGTGCCGGACCGGGTGATCCCGACCCGGGACTTCTCCCGCAGCGGCGGCAGCTGGGGAGCCTGGCAGCTGGGTCTGCGGCTGTCCCATCTCGACCTCTCCGACGGCGACGTGCCCGGCAGCCGCGTCACGGAGGGGACCCTGGGCCTCAACTGGTGGTGGGACCGCTACCTGCGCTGGCAGCTCAACTACGGTTATGCCGTGGCCCGGGACGGACCCCGTCCCGGGCACCTGCAGGTGCTGCAGGCGCGCGTGCAGCTGATGTACTGACGGGCCGTCGCGCGATGAACGCCATGGTGGCTCCCGTCCTGCAGGGGGCCTTCCAGCTGCCCGTGTTCTTCGACCTCGGGGCCGTCTTCTGCCTTGCCCTCACCGGCGCCTGGGCGGCCACCCACCGGAGGTTCGATCTGGTCGGGGTGTTCGTGCTGGCCTTCGTCACCGGGCTGGGCGGAGGCCTGCTGCGCGACAGCCTGCTGCTCGGGGTCGAGCCGGCCGTCCTGCGGGACGAGCACTATCTGCTTGCGGTGCTGGCCGCCACCCTGGTGGCGGGGGTCACCGTCCGCCTGGAACGCCGCCTCGACCGTCTCGTGGCCGTGGTCGACGCGCTGGGACTGGGCGCCTACGCCGTGGTGGGGCTGCAGAAGTCCCTGGTCGCCGGCCTGCCCGTGGGCGCCGTGCTTCTGGTGGGGGTGGCCAATGCCGTCGGGGGCGGCATCCTGCGCGACGTGATCACGGGTGACCGCCCGCTCGTGCTCAGGCCGGGACAGCTCTACGCGCTGGCGGCCTTCGGAGGTAGCCTCGTCTTCGTGGGGCTGGTGGAGCTCTCCCGCTGGGACATGGCAAGCGCCGCCTGGCTGAGCATCGCCGTCACCTTCGCTCTGCGCATGTTCGCCATCGTGTTCAACTGGCGCACCTCGCCCGTGGGCGCGGACCCGCCGGCGTCCTGAGCGCCGCGCTCTGCGTCAGAGCACCTTGTCCCGCTCCATCGCCTTCACGAGCAGGTTCACGTAGTCCGCGATGGCCGCGTCGCGGTCGCCGGTGCCGGCGTTCTTCGTGCGGGCTCGGGCGCTCCAGAGCAGCTTCTCGGTCCGGCGGTCGAACAGCGAGGCCTCGGTGGTGAGGGTCTTCAGCGTGTAGTCCTGCTGCGCCTTCACGGCGGTGGGGTAGACGTACAGGGAGAAATCCGGTCCGTCGCGGGACGTGGATTCCGTGGTCGTGACCCGGGTCACCAGGACGGCGTCGGCGTCGGACTCGGCGATCACCTGGCGGAAGCGCTCCTTCTCCGCCTCCACGTAGCGGGTGAAGTACCGGCCCGAGGCCACGGCGTTCATGCCCTTGGCCTGGAGCCGGGCCGCCATCTGCTTCTGGAAATCGGCCTGCACGAACTCGTCCAGCGCCACCGTGAGGATCAGCACCTTCCGGAAGGGAGCGGCCGGACGTTCCGCGGAGGCCCAGCTCGCGTCGATGGAGGACCGGTCGCGGATGGCGCAGCCGGGGGCGGCGAGCAGGGCGGTCAGGACTGCGAGCACTGCTGCGGAACGGAACGAAAAGGCTTCGGGCATCGGGGTCCTCGGGCGAAAGGGGGGCGGCACGCCATCGGTCCGGGGCACGATGCGACCGGGACCGATACCAAGGATAGCCCAACCGTCGTAGACTTCGGCCCGCCGTCCGATCCACCCACGTGAGGGACCCCCACGCCATGCGCACCGACCGTCGCCGTTTCCTCCTCGCCGGGTTTGCCGGCGGCCTGCTCGCCCTCGCCGGCTGTGCGCCGGGCAAGCTGCTGTCCCACGAGGCAAACCCCGCCTACGCCGGGAAGCGCTTCGACAGCGTCCTCGTGCATGCCGTGGCCTACGACCGCGTGCTGCGCAGGGTCTTCGAGGACCGGATGGTCGCGGCGCTGGCCGCGCGGGGCATTCGCGGCGTGGCGTCCTATCCCCTGCTGGAACGCGACGGCGAGACCGACGAGGCCCGCCTGCGCGAGGTCGTGGCCCGGTCCGGGGCCAGCGGCGTGATGATCACCCGGCCCGGTGCCGAGGAACGGGCGACCACCACCATTGCGGGGGGCACGGTCTACAGCGGAACGGGCGGCTACGGACTCTACGGCTACTACGCCGGGGTCTGGCAGGCCGTGGACGTGGCACCGAAGAAGGTGGGCGGGTCGACGTGGCGGGTGTCTTCCACCCGCCTGTTCGACGCGGCCACCGGCGAGCCCGCCTGGATGGGGAGCGTCCAGACCCCGGGGGGCGGCGATCCGGTGCCCGCCATCCAGCGCTACGTGGATCTCGTCGTGGCCGCCATGGCCCGGGATCGTGTCCTCTGAAGTGCCCTTCTTGGTGAGATTCGCGATGCCATCGCTCCTTTCCTTGCGCCCGACGGTGGCCGTCCGGTTCCTGGTCCTGCTGCTTGCGCTGTGCGCCTGGGGCACAGCCCGCGCGGTGGAGGCCCCCTCGGCGGCGGAACTGGACAACGCCGTGCGGGAGGCCCACGCCGCCTTTCGCGACCTGACGGACGGCGCGCCGGCCGACTACATCCCGGAACTGGCGCGCGTGGCGCCGGATCTGTTCGGCGTCGTCGTCGTCACCGCGGCGGGCGAGGTTTTCGCCGCCGGGGACGTGGACCACGCCTTCTCCATCCAGTCCGTGTCCAAGCCCTTCACGGCGGCGCTGGTCATGCAGCAGCGGGGCGCCGCGGCCATTGCCGAGAAGATCGGCGTCGAGCCCACCGGCCAGAAGTTCAATTCGATCCTCGCCACGCAGATCCTGCCGCAGGTATCCGCCAATCCGCTGGTCAACTCGGGGGCCATCGCCGCGGTGAGCCTGGTGGAGGCCGATTCTCCGCAGCAGCGCTTCGACCGGATCCTCGACTGGTTCGACCGGCTGGCCGCGGCGCGCCTTGCCGTGATCGACGACGTGTACCGATCCGAGGCGGCCACCAACGAGCGCAACCGCGGGCACGCCTACATCCTCGCGGCTTCCGGCCGACTGTACGCCGAGCCGCTGGAAACCACCGACGTCTACACGCGGCAGTGCGCCATCGGCATCACCACCCGCCAGATGGCCGTGATGGGGGCGACCCTCGCCAACGGCGGGGTCAACCCGGTGACTGGTGAGCGCGTGCTCGATGCCCGGCACGTCCCAAGGGTGCTCTCGCTCATGCTCACGGCCGGTTTCTACAACGAGTCCGGGGCCTGGTCCTACACCGCAGGCCTGCCGGCCAAGACCGGGGTGGGCGGGGGCATCGTGGCGGTGGCGCCGGGACGTCTGGCCATCGCCGCCTTTTCCCCGCGCCTGAACGAGGCCGGCAACAGCATCCGCGCCATGAAGGCGATCGAGTTCCTGAGCGAACGGTTCGGGCTCGGCGTGTTCGGCAGCGGCCGCTGAGCGCCTGCGCGGCGACGCCGGACCATGGGGATTCCGCGGGGTCGCCGGACCCGAGCCAGCCTTGTCGGGTTGCAGGTCGGGCGAGGGAGGACTCCGGGGCTGCCGGGCGCTGCGAGCCTCCTCCTGGCGATTGCCGCGCCCGTCCAGGCGCAGGAACTCGAGCCGCGGGCCTACTCGCCTGCGCCGGTCGGCGCCAATTTTCTGGTCTTCACCCACGGCCGGTCCCGCGGGGAGGTCCTCTTCGATCCCTCGCTGCGGACGTCCGATGTCTCGTCCCGCCTGCAGGTCAGCGCGGCGGCCTACGTGCGCACGGTCGATGTGTTCGGTCGTTCCGGAAGCGTGGCCTTCGCGCTGCCCTTCATCGTGGGCAACCTGAGCGGCAACGTGGGCGAGGGCCGCACGACAGTCGACCGATCCGGTTTCGGCGATGCGCGCCTGCGGCTGGCGGTCAACCTGTCCGGCGGGCCCGCCATGAGCCCTGCGGAATTCGCCGCCCGGGAACCGGGCCTGGCCATGGGCGCAAGCCTCACGGTGGTCGCGCCCACTGGCGAGCACGAGGCAGCGCGCCTCATCAACATCGGCGCCAACCGCTGGGCCTTCAAGCCGGAGATCGGTGTCACCCGCGACTTCGACCGCTGGTTCGTCGAGGGGGCGGCCGGCGTGTGGTGGTTTACCGACAACACTGCCTTCCTGGGCAGCGGCACGCAGGAACAGGAACCCCTCGCGACGGTGCAGCTGCACGGCGGGTACCGGTTCGGCCCCGGGCTGTGGCTCGCGACCAGCGCCACCTACTACGCGGGCGGACGTACCGTCGTGAACGGAATTGCAGGCGATACCCTGCAGGAGAACACGCGCTTCGGGCTCACCCTGTCCGTGCCCGTCGATCGCCAGTGGTCGGTGAAGGTGGCTGCCTCCAGTGGCGTCATCGTCCGCGCCGGCGGTGATTTCACGACCCTGACCGTGTCGGCGCAGTACCTTTGGTTCGACCGCTGACCGCGGTGCCCCGCCCGCGATTCGTGCCACCATCCGGGCTCGCCACGACTTTTCCTGAAGGGTTTTCGCCATGACCGGCATTCACGATCGGGACTCCCTCGGAGCCTTCACCCGCCACACCCACGTCGAGCTCGACGGCGCTGGCACCGGCGCGCTCGCCGGGCTCGCATGCGGCATCAAGGACCTCTACGACATCGTCGGCCATCGCACCGGATTCGGCAGTCCGGAGTGGTTCGCCACCCACGGGCCGGCCGCCCGGACCGCGCCGGCCGTGCAGCGCCTGCTGGACGCCGGGGCACGGATCGCCGGCAAGACCCACACGGACGAGATGGCCTGGAGCCTGTTCGGCGAGAACGCCCACTACGGGACCCCGGAGAACGTGAACGCGCCGGGGCGCGTGCCCGGAGGGTCGTCGAGCGGTTCGGCCGCGGCCGTGGCGGGCGGTCTCGTGGATTTCGCGCTCGGGTCCGACACCGGCGGGTCGGTTCGTTTCCCGGCCAGCGTCTGTGGCGTCTTCGGCATGCGGCCCACCCACGGGCGTGTGCCCCTCGAGGGGGCCTGCGCCCTCGCGCCGAGTTACGACACCGCGGGCTGGTTCACGCGGGATGCCGTGTTGCTGGAGCGGGTCGGGCGCGTGCTGCTGGACGACGCCGCTGCGGCGCCGGCACCCGGTGCGCTGCTGCAGGCCACGGATGCCTTCGACTGGGCCGGCGACGCCGTCGCCGGGGCGTTGCGGCCTGCCCTCGAGCGCCTGCAGGGCCTGCTCGGGCCCGCGACCCCTGTGCGGGTCAGCCAGGAAGGGCTGGGGGTGTGGGGCGAGGCGTTCCGCGACCTGCAGTCGGCCGAGGCGTGGGCTGCCCACGGGGCGTGGATCGAGGCCGTGCACCCGGCGTTCGGACCTGGCGTGCGCGAGCGGTTCGAATACGCCCGCACCGTCGACCCCGGTCGCGTCCGGGCGGCAGCGGAGCTGCGGGAGGAGATCGGGGCGCGTCTGGGCGACCTTCTGGCGGACAACCGGGTTCTGGTGCTACCGACCGCGCCCGGCATCGCACCCCTGCGAGGGTCTCCCGCGGCGGCGATGAACCCGTTCCGCGCGCAGTGCATGGGGCTGCTGTGCGTCGCGGGCCATGCCCGGTTGCCGCAGGTGAGCGTTCCCCTTGCCCGCCTGGGCGGCTGCCCGCTCGGGCTGTCCCTGCTGGCCGCGCCCGGCAACGATCTGCTGTTGCTGGACCTGGTCCGCCGGCTGGCCCCCTGATGGACTGCCGCGCCGGGTGCGGCGCCTGCTGCATCGCGCCGTCCATCAGCAGCCCGATTCCTGGCATGCCGGGGGGCAAGCCCGCGGGTGTGCGGTGTGCGCAACTGACCGATGACCTGCGCTGCGCGATCTTCGAGCGCCCGGAACGACCCGCGTGCTGTGCGGGGCTCGCGCCCGGCCCGGAGATGTGCGGTGCGAGCCGTGAGCAGGCACTCGCGTGGCTGGCGCGGCTGGAGGCGGCCACCCGGCCGGAGGTCACGCGGCCCGGCTGCGCACCCAGGCGATGAACCGGTCGGCCGGCAAGGGCGGGGCGAAGCCGTAGCCCTGACCCATGTCGCAGCCCATTTCGCGCAGCCGCACGGCCTGCGAGGCTTTCTCGACGCCTTCGGCGATCACCAGCCGTCCCGAACCGGCTGCCAGACCGATCACGCCGCGGACGATGGCCATGGCCCCGGCATCCTCGATCATGTGGGACACGAAGGACCGGTCGATCTTGAGGGCCGTGGCGGGCAGGGTCCTGAGGTAGGTGAGCGACGAGTAACCGGTGCCGAAGTCGTCCAGGGAGAATTCCACCCCGAACCGGGCGCAGGCGGCCATGGTCTCCGTCACGGCGGTCAGGTCCACCAGCGCGGCGCTTTCCAGTACCTCGAGCTTGAGGAAAGCCGGCGCCAGGTCCGGGCAGTCGGCAAGCGCCGCGCGCACCCGCTCGGCGAAGGCAGGGTCCTGGAGTTCCCGCGCGGACACGTTGACGCTCACGCCGACCGCCAACCCGTCCCGGTTCCAGCGCGCGCAGTCGGCCAGCGCGCGCGCCAGCACCCACGCGCCCAGTTCCAGCATCACGGAGTCTTCCTCGATGAGCGGGAGCCACTGTCCGGGCGCCAGCAGGCCGGCCACCGGATCGCGCCATCGGACGAGGGCCTCGGCGAAAAGGGTCTCGCCCGTGTGCAGGTCCACCACCGGCTGGTAGTGGAGCTCCATCTGGCCGGCGCGCAGCGCGTGGCCTACGGCCGTGATCATGTCCCGCCGTCGGGACAGCTGGCGTTCGTGCTCGGGGTTGAAGCGCAGCACGTTGCCCCGGGCGTCGCGCTTGACGGCGTAGAGCATCTGGTAGGCCTGGCGCAGCAGCGTGTCCGGGTCCGCGTCGTCGGGGGGGACGACCCGGACGCCGATGCTGGCGGTCACGCTGATGGTGGTGCCCGGGCTCACCTCGAAGGGGCTCGCGATGACCGCCTGGATGCGCCGGGTGAGGAGGTCGCATTCGTCCGTGGACTTCAGGTCCGACAGCAGGATGGCGAACTCGTCTCCGCCCAGGCGGGCCACCGTGTCCCCCGCGGGCAGCATGCGTTCCAGGCGCCGGGCGAATTCCACCAGCATGCGGTCGCCGGTGTCGCGCCCGTATTCCTCGTTGATGGGCTTGAACCGGTCGAGGTCCAGCAAACAGACGGCGAGGTGCTGTCCGCTGCGGCGTACATACGCCAGGGCCTGCTCGAGACGGTCGGCCAGCAGCACCCGGTTGGGCAGTTGCGTGAGGGCGTCGTAGTAGGCGAGCAGTTCCAGGCGGTCCTCCTGCTCCCGCAGGCTGGTCACGTCCGAGAAGATGCCCACGTAGTGCTCGACGTCGCCCGAGGCGTCCTGCACAGCCAGCACCGTGAGGCGTTCGAGGTACAGGGCACCGTTGCGTCGGCGGTTCCAGATTTCGCCGTGCCAGATGCCCGCCTCGGAGACCGCGTTCCACAGATTGGCATAGAACTCGCGGTCCTGCAGTCCCGACGAGAGAATCCGGGGGCTCTGGCCCACGGCTTCCTCGCGCGGAAAGCCGGTGATCTCCGAGAAGCTCGGGTTCACGTCGAGGATGCGGTGGTCCGCATCGGTCATGAAGATGCCGTCGTGGGCGTGCCGGAACACGGAAGCCGCCACCCGGAGCTGGTCGCCGAGGTGCCCGCAGTCCAGGGCGAGGGCGAGCGCGTCGGTCATCAGCCGCAGGGTTGCCGTGTCCCGTTCGGTGGACAGCTGGAAGTCATCCCGGAGATAGAGGACCGCAAGGCCATGGAGGGCTCGCTGGCGCAGCAGCGGCAGGACGAGCAGGGATCGTACCCCCAGTTCCTCGAGGTTCGCGCAGGCCTCCAGGTCACAGGCCCGGAGCGCCACGGGGTCGCCGATCCGCAGGGCCTCGCCCGCCCGGAGGCAGTCGAGGATGCAGGGCAGTGCGGCCGCCGCCGCACCCGGGCCGAGCGGGCTGCCGGGCGGCTGCCCCGGCGAGAGCCACTCGTGGGTGCGGGACACCTGGTCACCGTCCCCGGACAACTCGAAGACCTCCGCCAGCCGGGCGCCCGCCAGTTCGCACAGGATCTGCAGGGTTCCGCTGACCCGGGCCGACTGGCGCCTCCAAACGGGCGCTCCGACCTGGGCGCCGATGCGCGACAGCAACTGCTCCAGCCTCTCCCCGGCCTTCGGCGGGTTGGCGGGGCTCTGGTCGGGCGGCGTGGATGAAGCGGGTGGCGACACTGTGACGAATCGTTGGGTGCCCCGCCGGCCGGGAACGGCTTCGGGCTGCCGACGCTGGCGGGATGACACGGGAATGAAGGGGAACCGAATGTTACGCCATTGTTGCTGGACGTGGCGCCCGCACCCCGGAAAGTCAGGCGAGGGTCGCGATGGCGCCCTGGTAGCGGGGAACGGCCTCGTCGAAGGCATCCACCGTCATGGACAGGTCCCGCAGGCGGCCGTCGTGCAGGCCGTAGATCCAGCCGTGCACCGACAGCGGCTGGCCCCGCTCCCAGGCGTCCCGGGCGATGGTGGTCTGGCAGACGTTCATTACCTGTTCGATCACGTTGAGTTCGCACAGGCGGTCAGCGTTTTCCCCGGGCTGGCAGAGCCGGTCCGCGTATTTGTGGCGCACGTCCTCCACGTGGCGCAGCCAGTTGTCGCTCAGGCCGATGCGGTCTCGCCGCAGCGCCGCGCGCACGCCGCTGCAGCCGTAGTGCCCGCAGACGATCACGTGCCTCACCCGGAGCACGTCCACTGCGAACTGCAGCACGGACAGGCAGTTGAGATCGGTGTGCACCACGAGATTGGCGATGTTGCGGTGGACGAAGAGTTCACCGGGCAGCAAGCCGACGATTTCGTTGGCCGGCACCCGGCTGTCCGAGCACCCGATCCAGAGATACTCCGGGTTCTGCTGACGGGACAGGGTGAGAAAGAATTCCGGATCCTGTTCGCGGATGCGCTCTGCCCAGGCGTGGTTTCTTTCGAAGAGGTGGGTGAGGGCAGTCAAGGCGCCGGGGTCGGGGAGGTTCGCAGGGTCAGGGTCGCGGTCTGGTCGACGGAGCCGTCGGGCAGCAGGGCCACCCCGAAGCGTTCCCTCGCCTCGGCCGTCGAGTAATAGCCTCTCAGCACGTCGTGGGCCACCAGGGCCGGGTCGCGGTGGCGGGGGTTTCCGAAACCGCCGCCGCCAGGCGTGGAGACGGTCACCACGTCGCCCGGGAGCAGGGCGATGTCCTGGCCCTTGGACAGGTGAGGGGGAACCTGGGAGGTGCCGCCCGCGTCGATGCGCACCCGGTTGGTGCCGCCGTCGTCCCCGCCGGCCGCGCCCCGGGGCCCGAAGCGCCCGTGATCCATCACCATCGAGGCACGCGCCTCCCCGCGCCGCAGGCGCACCGCATAGTGCACCCCGAAACCGCCCCGGTGTTCGCCCGCGCCGCCGGAGCCCTCGTGCAGGGCGTAGCGCTCGAACAGCACCGGATAGCGCTGCTCCATGACCTCGATGGGGGTGGTCTTGGAGATGCCGATGGTGGAGCAGCCGTTGGAGATGCCGTCGCCCGACGGGGACCCGCCATAGCCGCCGCCCGAGATGACGTACATCACGTAGGGCCGCTGCCGGTCGGGGTCGTACCCCCCGAGGGCGAAGTTGCCCGACGTGCCGGCCGGCGCGGCGAAGAGGCGCCCGGGCAGGGCCTTCACCAGCGCGTCGAACACGGCCTCGGCGATGCGCTGGCTCACCTCGGCGGCGCAACCCGAGACCGGGCGCGGGTATTTCGCGTAGAGGAAGGTGCCCTCCGGGTCGATGATCCGCAGCGGCTCGAAGGTGCCCGCATTGAGGGGCACTTCCGGAAAGACATGCTTGATGGCCAGGTAGATCGAGGAGCGGGTGGTGGCGATCACGCTGTTCATCGGCCCCCGGCAGGGCGGGGAGGAACCGCTCATGTCGAAGGTGAGGGTGTCTCCCGACCGGGTCACGGCCATCGCGATGCGCAGGGGTTCGTCCACCACGCCGTCGGAGTCGACCCAGGCTTCGCCGCGCCAGGTGCCTTCCGGGATCGTGGCGATGCGCGCCCGCATCTGCCGGGATGCCCGCCTTTCCAGTTCCGCGATGGCCGCCTCGATGGTGTCGGCCCCGTAGCGGTCCAGCAGGGCGGTGAGCCGCTTCTCGCCCACGGCGAGCGCCGCCGCCTGCGCCTTGATGTCGCCGATGCGCTGGTCGGCGAGCCGGATGTTCGACAGGACGATGGCGAGGATTTCCTCGTCGAGCACGCCCTTCTTGAACAGCTTCACCGGCGGCAGGCGGAGGCCCTCCTGCTCCACCTCGGTGGCATTGGCGGAAAACCCCCCGGGCACCATGCCTCCGGTGTCTGGCCAGTGGCCGGTGTTGGCCAGCCAGCACCAGTGCCGCCCCTGGTAGAAGAAGGGTTTGACGAACTTCACATCCATAAGGTGCGTGCCGCCCAGGTAGGGGTCGTTGAGGATGTAGATGTCGCCGGGGGCCAGGTCGCGCGCGCGGTCGATCACCGCACGGGTGGAGTACTGCATCGTGCCCACGAAGACCGGCAGGCCCAGATCGCCCTGGGCGATGAGGGCACCGGTGTCGCGGTGGTAGATGCCGTCCGAGCGGTCGAGTGCCTCGGAGATGACGGGGCTGAAGGCCGCGCGCACGAAGGCGAGGTCCATCTCGTTGCAGACCTGCTGCAGGCCGCTCTGGATGACCGAGAGCGTGATGGCGTCCGGGGTGGGCATGGATGGTGTCCTGAAGTTGCCGGGAGCGTATCACCGTCGCCGGCGAATGTGTCTCCGGCTGCGGGCGCGTCACGCCGCTGTCATGGGACCGGGAGAGAATCCGCCCCGGCGGCGGTCGCCCTCGCCTGGCGGCAGGGTGGATCCCGCTGATGCCCGTCTCGCCCCGCAACCGCGGCCGGATTGCAGATCCGGCGCTGGAGGTCCCGTTGAAACGCGACGAGTTTTCCTGGATTGGCCGCCTCGATCAGGCGGTGTTCGACGCCATCTACCGTCGTTCCCTGGTCTACAACACCTGCTGGGAAGACCCGGCGGTGGACCGCCAGGCCCTGGCCATCGGCCCCGACGACACGCTGCTCGTGATCACGAGCGCGGGCTGCAACGTTCTCGACTACCTGCTGTGCGGCCCGCGGCGCGTGCACGCCGTGGACGCCAATCCCCGGCAGACGGCCCTGCTGGAACTCAAGCTCGCCGGCATCCGGCGGCTGGAGCACGGGGATTTCTTCCGCATCTTCGGTGAGGGTCGTCACCCGGCGTTCCGGGACGTCTACAGGGACTGCCTGCGAGAGGACCTGTCGGCCTTCGCGCGTGCCTACTGGGATGACCGGCAGCACTGGTTCGACGCGGCGTCCCCGTCGGGGAGCTTCTATTTCCACGGCCTGTCCGGCGTGATCGCGCGCCTGTTCCGGTCCTGGGTCTCGCTGCGCCCGGACCTGGGGAGGGCCATCGACGCCCTGTTTGCGGCCGGGAGCCTCGAGGCGCAGCGGGAGATCTACGACCTCGACGTGCAGCACCGCCTGTGGCGCGGTCCGCTGCGCTGGGCGCTGTCGCGGCCCATCACCCTGTCCATGCTGGGCGTGCCCCACCCGCAGCGGCGGGAGGTGCTGGCGCAGCACGCCGACGGCGTGCCCGGCTACGTGCGCGCCGCCATCGATTACGTCATGCGCGAACTGCCCCTGGCGGAAAACTACTTCTGGCACGTGTACCTGCGGGGTGCGTACAGCCGGGAGACCTGCCCGGCCTATCTCGAGCGTGGCAACTTCGAGCGCCTCCGTGCCGGGCTCGTCGACCGGGTGGTGCCCCACACCTGCACGGTCACCGAGTTCCTGAAGCGCACCCCGGAGCCGATCTCGAAGTTCGTGCTGCTCGACCACATGGACTGGATGAGCTGCCTCCACCCCGGCGCGCTGGCGGAGGAGTGGGCCTGCATCTTCGAGAGTGCCCGTCCCGGTGCGCGGGCGATCTTCCGCAGCGCCCACGCGCGGCCCCGCTACCTCGAGGAGATCCCGGTGCCCCGCGGGCGCGACTCCCGGCCCCTGCGCGACTGGCTCGTGCTGCACGAGGAACAGGCGGCTGTCCTGACCCGTCAGGACCGGGTGCACACCTACGCCGGGTTCCATATCGCAGACCTCCCCGTCTGAGCGCCGTCGATGGGCACCGTCCTGACCCAGCCGCGCGTGCTCTGGCGCCTGTTGCGCGGCCAGCCGGGGCACAGTTCCCTCGCCCGGCGGTTGCAGTCGTTCTACGCGCCCCAGGCGGAGCACTACGACCGCACCCGGGCGTCGCTGCTGCACGGGCGTCGCCTGCTGGCGGACCTGGTGGATCTCGAGCCCGGTCAGGTGCTGGTGGAACTGGGGGCCGGCACCGGGGCGAATCTCGATTTTTTCGGGCCTGCCATCGACCGGTGCCGGGAGGTGCATCTCGTGGACCTGTGCGGCCCGCTGCTCGCCATCGCTCGCCAGCGGGCCGCGTCGCGACCGGTCGTGCGGGTGATCGAGGCCGACGCGGTCACCTACCGCCCCGAGCGTCCGGTGGATGTGGTGGTGCTGTCCTACGCCCTGACGATGATTCCCGACTGGTTCCGGGCGCTGGACAACGCGCTGGGCATGCTCGCGCCGGGCGGGCGGATCGCGGTCGCGGATTTCCACGTGTCCCGTCGGGAGCCGCCCGCGGGCCTGCGCCGCCAGAGCGTCTTCACGCGGCATTTCTGGCCCCTTTGGTTCGGTCACGACGGCGTGCGCCCGAACCCGGATCACCTGCCTTACCTGATGGCGCGGTTCGAGACCAGCGTGCTGGTGGAACAGGCGGGCGCCATCCCCGGATTGCCTTTCCTGCGCATGCCCTACTACGTGTTCGTCGGCAGGAAGCCGCGCTACCGGAAGTGGCCCCGGTAAGCCGCCGCCTCAGGCGGCGTCCGCCTCCAGCAGCAGGTTGCCCAGGGGGTCGCGCCGGGCCGTGAAGCCGGGCTCCACCACGGTGGTGGTGTCCAGCTGCTCCACGATGGCGGGGCCGGGGAAGACCGCGTCCCGGGGCAGTGCATCCCGCAGGTAGACGGGGGTGTCGCGCCAGCCGCCGTCGAACCACACCGGGCGCCGCGTGCGCAGCGCCGCCTCGAGCGACGCGGCCGGTTGCCCCTCGCCAAGGGCCGCGAGCGACAGGGTCCGCCGCCTCCCGATCACGGCCGTGTGAAGGTTCACGAGCACGGCGCGGACTTCCGGAAGTTCCACCTGGAAGCGGTGCCAGTAGGCCTGTTCGAAGGCTGCCTGGATCTCCGCGCCGGTCACCCCGGCGCCGGCCACGGGGATGGTGAGCAGGTGACTCTGGCCCTGGAACTGGAGGTCCGCCTCGAACAGGGTTTCGACGCTCTCGACGGCCACCCCCTCGCGGTCGAGCATGTCGCGGCCCTCGGCCACCTGGGATTCCAGCACGCTGCGCACCAGGTCCGCGGGCAGTTCGGGCACGGGGACGTTCAGCGTGCGCACGAAGTCGTGGCGCAGGTCCGCCACCGCGCAGCCCAATGCGTTGGTGAGTCCCGGCCGGGCGGGGATGAGCACGCGGGGAATGCCCAGCTCCCGCGCCAGGGCGCAGGCGTGCAGGGGGCCGGCGCCGCCGAAGGCGAAGAGGGCGAAGTCGCGGGGGTCGTAGCCCCGGGCGAGGCTCACCATCCGGATGGCACCCGCCATGCGGTCGTTGGCCACCCGCAGGATGGCCGCTGCCGCGGCGTCGGCGTCGAGGCCGGTGGGGTCGCCGATGCGTCGTTCGATCACCTCGCGCACCCGGGCGAGGGTCACGGGCGTGTCCACGGCCAGCAGCCGCCCGGGGTCGAGCCGGCCCAGCGCGAGGTTGGCGTCGGTGATGGTGGGTTCCATTCCGCCGCGGCCGTAGCACACGGGGCCCGGCCGGGCCCCGGCGCTGCGCGGTCCCACCTGCAGCAGGCCCGCGTCGTCGATGCGCGCGATGGAGCCGCCGCCCGCGCCGATCGTGTGGACGTCCACCATCGGCACGTGGATGGGCATTGCGTATTCGAGCTCGAGTTCGGCACTCAGCCGGGGGCGTCCGTCCTCCACCAGCGCCACGTCGCTGGAGGTGCCGCCCATGTCGTAGGTGATGAGCCGCGACAGCCCGGCCGCCTGCCCCGTGGCGGCGGCGGCGATCACGCCCGACGCCGGCCCCGACATGACCGAACTCACCGCGAATTCGTGGGCGACACTCGCGGCCGACGTGCCGCCGTTGCCCTGCATCACCAGCAGTTCGCGGCGGAAGCCGCCAGCGGCCAGTCCTTCGCGCAGGCGCGCGAGGTAGCGGTGCAGCACGGGCTGGACGGAGGCGTTCACGGCGGCGGCCACCCCGCGTTCGTATTCGCGGTACTCGGACAGCACGGCGTGGCCCAGGGTGACCCAGCCGTTGGGCCACAGCGCACGCGCGATCTCCCCCGCGCGCAGTTCGTGGGCGGGGTTGCGGTAGCTGTGCAGGAAGTGGATCGCCAGCGATTCGCAACCCGCGGCCAGCAGCTGCCTGACGGCAGCGGCGACGGCCGCCTCGTCGAGCGGCACCAGCACCTCGCCGCTCGCGTCCAGCCGCTCCGGCACCTCGCACCGCAGTTCCCGCGGCACGAGGGGCACGAAGGTGCCTGTGAGGCCATAGGGGGTCGGACGGGTGCGCCGGCCCAGTTCCAGCACGTCGCGGAACCCCGCTGTCGTGATGAGCCCGACCCGCGGCAGCCGGCGCTCCAGCAGGGCGTTGGTGGTGGCCGTGGTGCCGTGGATGATGGCGTCGAGTTCCGGCAGGGCGAGCCCCGCCTGCTCCAGGGCTGCCAGCACGCCCGCGGCCTGATTGTCCGGCGTGGTCGGCACCTTGGCGACACGGACTTCCCCCGTGGCGCTGTCGAAGGCGATGAGGTCGGTGAAGGTGCCCCCGACATCGATACCGGCGGTTTTCATGGTGTGGTGGCGCGCGGCCGGGCGGGGCCGGGGTTGGTCGCGAGACCCCGGAGTTTACGGATTCACGGGCGTCACGGGGACTTCGCCGTCACCAGGTGGGCGAGCTGGAGGAGGTTCTTCACGCCGCTCTTCGCGAGGATCTGCGAGCGGTGGAACTCCACCGTCCGGTGGCTGATGCCCAGCAGGCGAGCGATTTCCTTGTTGGCGTGGCCCGCCACGGCGAGCCGCAGCACCTCGATCTCTCGGCTCGTCATGAGGCCGAGCAACTCGCGGTCTGCCCGGGTCGACTGCCCTCGCGTGATGGCGGCCCGGTTCTTCTCGAGGGCGGCCTCGATGCGGTCGATGAGGCGTTCGGGGTCCACCGGCTTGGTCAGGAAATCCACGGCGCCCCCCTGGATCGCCCGGACGGTGGTGGGGATGTCGCCGTGGGCGGTGAGGAAGATCACCGGCAGCAGGGATCCCGACCGCGAGAGTTCCGCCTGCACGTCGATGCCGCTCGCCTCGCCCATGCGGAGGTCCAGCAGCACGCACCCCGGGCGCCCCGGGACCCCGCCGGACAGGAAGGCCTCGCCGTTCTCGAAGCACTCCACGTGGTAGCCGGACGTGTCGAGCAGCAGCGTCAGGCTGTCGCGCACGGCCGCGTCGTCATCCACGACGAATACGGTGGGCGCGCTCATCGGGCGAAGGGAAGGGTGAAGTGGAAGGTGGCCCCCGGCGGACCGGCCTTGGTGTCGAGCCAGAGTTGCCCGCCGTGGGCTTCCACCAGTGCGCGGCTGATGGCGAGTCCCATGCCGATGCCCTCTTTCTTGGTGGTGAAGAATGGGTCGAAGATGCGCCGGGCGGCCCCGGCGTCGAGGCCCGGGCCGGTGTCCCGCACGGTGACGTGGGCCATGCCCGCCTGCGCGCCGGTACGCACCGTCACCTGGATGGACGGGGCCGGCACGCCGTGCTCGCGCATCGCCTCGATGCTGTTGGTGACCAGGTTGACCAGCACCTTCTCGATCTGGATCTGGTTCGCCTGGACCGGCGGCAGGTCCTCGTCCAGTTCGAGCCGCACGTCGTGGCCCCGGAGCCCGCTGGCGTGGACCAGGTCGAGGGCATTGCGCACCATGGCGTTCAGGTCCACGGGCGCGGTGACGGTATCGCCCTGATGCAGGAACTGGAGGAGTTCCCGAACCACCTGCCCGGCCCGCTGCGCCTGGTCCGCGCTGCCCTGCAGGGCGCGGGCGAGGCGGTCCGGGTCGGGGGTTCCGGCGCGCAGCATGCGCAGGGCCGCCTCGCTGTAGGCGGCGACCGCCACGAGCGGCTGGTTGAGTTCATGGGCGATGGCCATCGCCGTGTGCCGGGCCACCTGCACACTCACCAGATCGGTCATCTCGGCCCGCATGCGGCTCAGGGTTTCCTCGGCCTGGCGGCGGCCCCGGATGTCCTCCACCACGGCGAGAAAGTAGCCCGGCGACTCGGGACCGCGCTGGACCATCGACACGGTGACGTTGACCCAGACGGTGTCCCCCTCGCGCGCCATCAGACGCAGTTCCTGGGACATGCCGGGTGCCCGGCCCGTGGCCACGGCGCCCAGCCGCAGCAGAAAGCCGGCCCGGTCATCCGGATGTACCAGCGTCTGGAAGCTCGGCTCGGTGATCGTCAGCGGCTGGGAGTGGCCCAGCATCGCGCAGAACCTGGGGTTCAACCGCAGCCACCTGCCGTCCCGGGCGATGTGCACGAGCCCCACCGCGGCCTGGTCGAAGGTGGAGCGGAAGTCCTCGAGGCTTTCCTGCAGGGCGATGTCCACCAGGCGCTGGTTGCTGGCGTCGTGGATGCTGGCCAGGGTGTAGCCGTGCCCCAGGGGGCTGAGGCCCACCTCGGCTGCGAATTCCGTGCCGTCCTGGCGCCGGCCGAAGACCTGCTGCCGCCTGCCCATGACGCGCGGGCGCGGGCCCGAAACGAAGGTCGCCACGTTCTGCCGGTGCCGGGCCCGCATGCCCTGCGGCACGAGGGCGTCGACGCTGAGGCCGGCGAACTGCGCCTCGGTGTAGCCGAACAGGTCGGCCGCCGGTGCGTTGAAGACCAGGATGGTTCCCGCGGAGTCGACCACCAGCATGGGGTCGAGGGCCGCGTCGAAGATCTGGCGGAAACTGTCGGTGATCGTGGCCTGGTCCATGCCTGCCCCGTCGGGTCCTGTCTGCTGCGGTCGCCCGCAGCGGCGGACCGGGCCGGCCTGCGGGCGGGCGTGACCGGCGAACCGGTCCCGCCAGCCTTGATCTGAATCCCGCGAATGCCCGGAAGGGGCGAGAGCGTTCGATTGTAGGACATCGCCGAGGGCGCAGTCATCCGCAAAACAGGGGGAAGGCCATGCCCGCGGCATGTCCGCGCCCCCGTGATTGCACGAGTTGTTCCCCAAGTCCCCGGCGTGTCCAATTCACTCATCGGCACCGCAGGCGCGGCGCCATCGACCGGATCGACCGGAACCTACACGGAGCGGACACGACATGAAACCAGAAACGCGCAACGACGGTGAGGGAACCCGGCTTCTTGACCGCGCCCAGGGGGATGCTGCGTCCGCCCGGGCAGCCGTCGGGCTGGAGGCCCTGTCCCGCCTCCTCGGCATCGAACTGCCCAGCGGCGGCGAATTCGCCGAGGTGACCTTCCAGACCCGGACGGTCCTGGACGGCGAGGCGCTCCTCCGGGGGGGTGACGTGTTCCGCAACCTCTACGTGGTCCGGGCCGGCTCCTTCAAGACCGCGCTGCTCGACGGCTCGGGCACCCTGCAGGGAATGGGCTTCCCCATGCGTGGCGACGCCATCGGCGTGGACGGCCTCGCCACGGGCCGGCACGCCTGCGAGGCGATCGCGCTGGAACGCAGCGAGGTGGTGGTGATCCCCGCGCAGCGTCTTTCGGCCCTGTCGGCAGCGCACCCTGCCTTCACCGCCCTCGTCAACCGCCTGATGGGGCGCGAGATCCAGCACGACCAGGCCGTCATGTTCCTCCTCGGGTCGCTCGGCGCGGAGGCCCGCGTCGCGGCCTTCCTGATCGACCTCTCCAAGCGCTACTCGGCGCTCGGCTACTCGTCCACCACCTTCAACCTGCGGATGACCCGTCAGGACATCGGCGACTATCTCGGCCTCAACATCGAGACGGTGAGCCGGGTCATGTCCAGCCTTTCGCAGATGGGCCTCGTTCACATCCATCACCGCGAGGTCGAGATCCTCGACCCCGCGGGCCTGCGGCAACTGGTCGCCGATCCCAGCGGACTGCAGCGGGTGCGTTCGCGCACCCGCGGCCAGGAAGTCGTGGCCGCCAGCCAGGCCGCGGCCCGGGCGGGCACCGGTTTCAGGAAGGCCGTGGCCGCGTGACGCGCGTGGTCCCGGAACGGCCGGCGTGCCCACTGTGGGTACACAGGTCTTCCAGGCGGGACGGGACCGTCTGATCGGCGAAGTCGTCCGGGAAGCCGCCCTCTGCGGGCGCCATACCGGGCGCCCGGTCCTGCACCCCGAGGTGTTGCGGGCGCTGGGCGCGGTGCCGCGGGATGCCTTCGTGCCGGCGGCGGAGCGGGACCGGGCCTGGCAGGACCAGCCGCTGCCCATCGGGTACGGGCAGACCATCTCCCAGCCGTTCATCGTGGCCCTGATGACCGACCTGCTGGATCCGGACCCGGACGATGTCGTTCTCGAGGTGGGGACCGGTTCCGGCTACCAGGCGGCGGTGCTGTCCCTGCTGGTCCGGCAGGTGTACTCCATCGAGGTCGTGCCCGAACTCGCCGTCGCGGCGGCGGCCGTGCTGGAGCACCTGGGCTACGGCAACGTGGAGGTGCGCGCAGGAAACGGCTGCGAGGGCTGGCGCGAGCACGGGCCCTACGACGGCATCCTCGTCACCGCGGCCACGCCGTTCCTGCCGCCGGCTCTGGCTGCCCAGCTGAAGCCGGGTGGCCACCTGGTCTATCCGAGGGGCGAGCCGTCGGGCGACCAGGAACTCGTCCTGGTGGAGCGCCGCAACGACGGGTTCCTCGCTTCCCATTCGGTCCTGTCCGTGATGTTCGTGCCCCTCGTGGTCGGGATCGCCTAGCCCGCGCCGGGCGTGCGGAACGCGGTTTCCCGGGGCCGCCCCGGGAGGTGGAGGCTTGCGGTGGCGGGCGCCATGCGCGCCACGATGCGGCCGCGGCGCACGACCGCCAGCCGCGTGGCCCGAAGGCGCAGGGCCTCCACGGGATCGCCCGCCTGCAGCAGCACGAAATCCGCATGGCAGCCGGGCGCGAGCCCATAGCCCTCCAGCCCGAGGATGCGGGCCGGGGTCTCGGTCACCGCGCGGAAGCACGCCCGCATGGCGTCCTGCCCGGTCATCTGCGCCACGTGCAGGCCCATGTGGGCCACCTCCAGCATGTCCCCCGACCCGAGGCTGTACCAGGGATCCATGACGCAGTCGTGGCCGAAGGCCACGGGCACCCCGGCGGCGAGCAGTTCCGGCACGCGGGTCATGCCCCGCCGCTTCGGGTAGGTGTCGTGCCGGCCCTGGATGGTGATGTTGATGAGCGGATTGGCCACGGCACTCACGCCCGCCTCGGCCACCAGCGGGATCAGTTTCGAGACGTAGTAGTTGTCCATGGAGTGCATCGAGGTCAGGTGCGATCCCGTGACGCGGCCCTGGAGGCCCAGCCGCTGGGTCTCGAACGCGAGGGTCTCGATGTGGCGCGACAGGGGGTCGTCGGTTTCGTCGCAGTGCATGTCCACCCGCAGGCCGCGCTGCGCCGCGAGTTCGCAGAGCTGCCGCACGCTCTGCGCACCTTCGGCCATGGTGCGCTCGAAGTGCGGGATGCCGCCCACCACGTCCACCCCGAGGTCGAGGGCGCGCAGGAGATTGTCCAGGGCGCCCGGTGAGCGGAGCACGCCGTCCTGGGGAAAGGCCACCAGCTGCAGGTCCAGGTACGGTGCCACCTGTTTCTTCACGTGGAGCAGGGCCTCCACCGCCAGCAGCCTCGGGTCGCACACGTCCACGTGGGTGCGGATGGCCAGCAGGCCCCGCGCCACCGCCCAGTCGCAATAGGCCAGCGCCCGTTCCACCAGGGCCTCGAAGGTGAGCAGGGGCTTGAGTTCCCCCCACAGGGCGATGCCCTCCAGCAGGGTGCCGCTCGTGTTCACCCGGGGCAGTCCGTAGGACAGGGTGGCGTCCATGTGGAAGTGGGCATCCACGAAGGGCGGCGACACCAGCAGCCCGGCGGCGTCGAGGGTCTCGCGGGCAGGCGCGGCGATGCGGGGCGAGACTTCGGTGATGCGTCCGCCGGCTACCGCGATGTCGAGACCGGTGCGGCCGTCGGGCAGGGTGGCATTGGTGACGAGCAGGTCGAGCATGGGGATTCTCCTGGGGAAATCGGGCCCTGCGCCGCGGGGGTCAGCGTTCCCCCTTGCGGTAGGGCTTCATCAGCGCCTGGGGGTAGGCGGCCCGGCGGGCCACCAGGGCCAGCGCGGCGATCGACAGCAGGTAGGGCAGCATGAGGTAGACCTGGTACGGCAGGGCCGCGCCGGTGCTCTGCTGCAGGCGCAGCTGCAGGGCATCGAAGGCCGCGAAGAGCAGGGCGCCCAGCAGCGCCTTGCCCGGCCGCCAGGAAGCGAATACCACCAGGGCCACGCAGATCCAGCCGCGGCCGTTCACCATGTTGAAGAAGAAGGCATTGAAGGCCGACAGTGTCAGGAATGCCCCGCCCACGGCCATCAGGGCGCTGCCGGCCACGATGGCGCCGATGCGCACGCGGGTGACATTCACGCCCTGGCTGTCGGCGGCAGCCGGGTTTTCTCCGACCATGCGCACCGCGAGGCCCGCGGGGGTGCGGTAGAGAAACCAGGCCACGACGGGAACCACCGCCAGGGCCAGCAGGGTGAGAGGCGTCTGCGCGTTCAGTACCGGGCCGGCCACGGGCAGGCCGTCGAACAGCCGGGTACCCGTGAAGGGCGCGATGGTCGGCGGCGAGCTGACCCGCGGAAAGCTCACGCGGTAGGCGTAGTAGGACAGGCTCGTGGCGAACAGCGTGATGCCGAGCCCCGTGACGTGCTGGGACAGGGCGAGCACGACGGTCAGGAATCCGTGCAGCAGCCCGATGAGCGCCCCGGTGCCGGCGGCCACCAGCACGCCTGTCCACAGGCCCGCCCCCTGGTAGACGGCGAGCCAGCCCGCGAAGGCCCCGGCCACCATGATGCCCTCGATGCCCAGGTTGAGCACGCCGGCCCGCTCGCACAGCAGCACGCCGAGGGTGCCCAGGATGAGGGGCGTGGCGATGCGCAGCACCGCGATCCAGAAGGCCGACGAGGCCAGCAGGTCCGCGACTTCCATCAGGCCCGCCGCACCCGGTAGCGGGCGAGCATGGTCGCCACCAGCATCGACAGCAGGGATACCGACACGATCACGTCCGCCAGGTAGGTGGGCACCGCCACCGCACGGCTCATGGAGTCGGCGCCCACGATCACGCCCGCCACGAACAGGGCGGCGAGCAGCACGCCCAGCGGATTGAGCCCCGCCAGCATGGCGATGACGATTCCCGAATAGCCATAGCCCGGCGACATGTCGAGGGTGAGATACCCCGCGCGGCCTGCGACCTCGCCGAGGCCGGCCAGGCCGGCCAGTGCCCCGGAGAGCAGGGCGGTGCGCACCACCACGGCGTCGACCGGGATACCCGCGAACCGCGCCGCCCGGGCGTTCGCGCCTACCGCGCGCATCTCGTAGCCGAAGGTGGTCCGCTGGTCCACGATCCACAGCACCACGCCCAGCGCCAGGGCGAGGAGCAGGCCGGTGTGGACCCGGGAGCGCTCCATCAGCTTGCCGAATTCCAGTTCGGCCGGCACGGCTACCGACTGGGGCCAGCCCATCGCCATGGGGTCCTTCATGGGCCCGTCGAGCATCAGGGACACGAACAGCAGGGCGACGAAATTGAGCAGCAGCGTGGTCACCACCTCGTCCACGCCCAGGCGGGTCCGGGCGAGGGCAGGGATCACCAGCAGGAGGGCACCGGCGAGCATGCCCGCGACGACCATGGCCGGGAACTGCAGGGCCGCGGGCAGCGGCAGCGCGCCGCCTGCCACTGCCACTGCTGCCAGCGCGCCCACGTAGAGCTGGCCCTCGGCCCCGATGTTGTAGAAATGGGCACGGAACGCCACCGTGGCGGCCAGTCCGGTCAGCATGAGGGGGGTGGCGCGCGTGAGGGTCTCGCCCAGCGCGAAGCGCGAGCCGAAGGCGCCGTCGAAGAGCAGCAGGTAGGCCCGGCCCACCGGCGCCCCGGCCCAGGCGATGAGCCCCGCGCAGGCCACCAGGGTGAAGAGCACGGCCGCCACCGGGGCCAGCAGCGCAAGGCTCCAGGGCAGGCGGGCGCGCGGCTCGAGGCGCAGCGCGAACCGCCGGTGCGGGACGGCGCCGGCGTCAGGCATGGGCGGCGGCTCCGCTGCCCGCCATGGCGAGCCCGATCTCCGGGATGGTCCAGTCACCGCGCGCATCCGACAGCACGCCCCGGACCATCACCGCGATCCGGTCGGCCACCGCCAGGAGTTCGTCCAGGTCCTCGGACAGCAGCACCACGGCTGCGCCGCGCTGCCGGGCCGCCAGCAGCCGGCCGTGGATGTCGCTCACGGCCCCCACGTCCAGTCCCCAGGTGGGCTGGTTGGCCACGATGACCCGCGGGGCCTCCACCAGGGCCCGCCCCAGCACGAGCTTCTGGATGTTGCCGCCCGACAGCGACCGCGCCGGCGCATCGATGCCCGGGCCCCGCACGTCGAAGTCCTCGACGATCGCCCGGGCGTGGGCCCGCGCCGCCTGACGGCGCACCCAGCCGAAGCGGGCGAAGCGCGGTTCGCGGTAGCGTTCGGAGATGGCGTTTTCCCAGACGGTCAGATCGCCGATCACGCCCACGGCGCCGCGGTCTTCCGGCACCCGCGCCACGCCGGCCTTCACGAAGGCAACCGGGGACGGCGGCACCGGCAGGCCCGCCACCCTGATTTCGCCCCGCCGGGGCGCGACGAGCCCGCACAGCGCATCGGCCAGCGCGGCCTGCCCGTTTCCCGATACGCCGGCGATGCCGAAGATCTCGCCCGCCCGGACCTCGAACCCGGCCCGTTCGAGCCCCCGGTCGGTGGCGAGGTCGCGCACGCTCAGCAGGGCCGGGGCGGAGCCGTCCACGGCGTGGTCTGCGCGCCGGACGGGGTCCATGCGGCGCCCGATCATGAGTTCGGCCAGTTCGGCCTTGGCGGTGGTCGCGGCGTCGCGCATGGCCACCAGCCGGCCCTGCCGCAGCACCGCCACGCGCCGGCTCGCGGCGAGCACCTCGTCGAGCTTGTGGGAGATGAAGAGGATGGACAGCCCCTCGTTCGTCAGCGTGCGCAGCGTGGCGAAGAGACGGGCCGATTCCTGAGGGGTGAGGACGGCGGTGGGTTCGTCCAGGATGAGGATGCGGGCACCGCGCACGAGGGCCTTGAGGATCTCCACCCGCTGGCGCTCGCCCACCGAGAGGTCCCCCACCCGGGCATCGGGGTTCGTGGCGAGCCCGAAGCGGGCCGCGGTGTCCAGCAGTCGCGCCCGGGCGGCGCGCCGGCGCGAGAAGGGCTGGTGCAGCGGTTCCGTGCCGATCAGCACGTTGTCCAGCACGGACAGGTTGTCCGCCAGGGTGAAGTGCTGATGGACCATGCCGATGCCGGCGGCCAGCGCGGCGCGCGGCTGGCCCGGCGCCAGCGGCCGGCCGAAGACCTCGATGGTGCCGCTGTCGGCCAGGTAGTGGCCGAACAGGATGCTCACCAGCGTGCTCTTGCCCGCGCCGTTCTCGCCCAGCAACCCCAGCACCTCGCCGCGGTCGAGCGTGAGGGAGATGGCGTCGTTGGCCACGACGGCGCCGAAGCGCCGGGTGATCGCGTCGAGGCGCAGGACGGGCTGGCCGCTGGTCATGGGGCGCTCCTCGCGGCCGCCGGTCCGGGGATGGAGCGGCCGCGGGAGGGTCAGGGCGTGGACTTGGGCTCGGTCTCCACCACGGGCACCGTGAAGCTGCCGTCCACGATGGCCTTTTCCTTCGCCCGCACGCGGGCGACGAGGTCGGCCGGCACCTTCTTCTCGAAGGTGCCCAGGGGCGCGAGTTCCGAGCCCTTGTACTTCATCGTGGAGTACTTGCCGTAGTCCTCGGCCTTGAACCGGCCTTCCTTGACGTTGCGGATGGCGAGGCTGATGGTGGGCTCCATGTTCCAGAGCGCCGAGGCCACCACCGTGTCGGGGTACTTGTCCTGGGTGTTGATGACGTTGCCGATGGCGAGCTTGCCCTTCTCCTTCGCGGCATCGGACACCCCGAAGCGCTCGGCGTAGAGCACGTCGGCGCCCTTGTCGATCATGGCGAAGGCAGCCTCCTTGGCCTTGGGCGGATCGAACCACGAGCCGATGAACGACACGGAGAAGCGCACCTTGGGATTGGTTTCCTTCGCCCCGGCCATGAAGGCGTGCATCAGCCGGTTCACCTCCGGAATGGGGTAGCCGCCCACCATGCCGATCAGGCCCGACCGGCTCATGCCGCCGGCGATCATGCCCGTGAGATAGGCCGGTTCCTGGATGTAGTTGTCGAACACCGAGAAGTTCGGCTCCTGGGGCTTGCCCGACGAGCCCAGCAGGAAATTGACCTTCGGGTAGTCCTTCGCCACCTTGCGCGCGGCCGCCTCGACCGCGAAGGCTTCGCCCACCACCAGCGTGTTGCCCTGCTCGGCGTACTGGCGCATGACCCGCTCGTAGTCGGCGTTGGTCACGTTCTCGGAGAAGACGTATTCGATCTCGCCGGCGGCCTTCGCGGCGGTCAGCGCCTTGTGGATGCGCGATACCCACTGCTGCTCCACCGGCACGGTGTAGATCGCGGCCACCTTGAGCTTCTGCTGGGCCATCGCTGCGCTGGGCAGGAGGGTGGCGGCGGCGAGCATCGCCGAACCGGCGGCGAGGAGTTGTCTGCGGATGCGGGTCGGGGAGGTCATGGCGGCTCCGGATCGTGGGGGGGGTCACGGGGAAAAGAAGCCCGGATGTTAGCCGATCCCCCGGCCGCCGGCACCCCGCTCAGAGCGCCAGGTGCTGCTGCCGGGCGGCGTCGTCGGCCATCAGCGCCTGCATCGTGCCCGCGTAGCACACGCGACCTTTCTCCAGGACGTAGGCGCGGTCGGTGATGGATGCCGCGAAGCGCAGGTTCTGTTCGGAGATGAGCAGGGTGAGTCCCTCGCGCTTGAGTTCGCGGATGACTCCGGCCATCTGCTCGACGATGACCGGGGCGAGGCCCTCCGAGGGCTCGTCCAGCAGCACGGCGAGCGGATTGCCCATGAGGGTCCGGGCGATGGTGAGCATCTGCTGCTCGCCACCGGACATCTCGCCGCCGCGGCGTCCGCGCATCCGCCCCAGGTTGGGGAACACCTCGTACAGGCGCTCCGGCGTCCAGTGTGGCGCGTCCTCCCGCCGGGGGCGCCGGCCCACCTCGAGGTTTTCCTCGACCGTGAGATCGCCGAAGACCCGCCGTTCCTCGGGCACGTAGCCCAGGCCCTCGCGGCAGATGGCGTAGGGCGGCCGCCCGGTCACCGGCCGGCCGCCGAAGCGGACCTCTCCGGAGCGGGGCACGACCAGCCCGATGAGGGACTTCAGGGTGGTGGACTTGCCCGCGCCGTTGCGCCCCAGCAGCGCCACCACCTCCCCGCGCCGGACTTCCAGGCTCACGCCGAAGAGGATCTGGGCGCGGCCGTAGAAGCTGTCGATGGCGTGCACCTCGATCACGAGCCGCCTCCCGGGTCGTCTCCCAGATAGATGCGTCGCACCTCGGGGTCGGCCCGCACCTCCGCGGGCTCGCCCTGCGCCACGAGGCGCCCGCGGTCCAGCACCAGCAGGCGGTCGGCGTGGCCGAAGACGATGTCCATGTCGTGCTCGGTGAACAGGACGGCCACGCCGAGCGCGGCCACGAGCCGGGTCACCAGGCCCATCAGGTCGTGCCGTTCGGCGGGGGCCATGCCCGCCGTGGGTTCGTCCATGAGCAGCAGGCGCGGTTCGTTCGCCAGGGCGAGGGCGAGCTCGAGCCGCTTGAGGTCGCCGTAGGCCAGCTGGGCGCAGGGCCGGTCGGCATCGGTGCGCAGGCCGACCTGCTCGAGCAGCCGGCCCGCGTCGTCCCGGTGCCGGGCCACGGCGCGCCCGGTCAGCCGGAAGGCGTCTCCGCGGTGGGAGGCGAGGGCCGTCTGCACGTTCTCGACGACCGTCATGGAACCGAAGGTGGCCGTGATCTGGAAGGTGCGGCCGACGCGCGCACGGAACAGCTGCCGCGGCGGCACGCCGGTGATGTCCCGGCCGTCCAGCAGCACCTGGCCGGCGTCCGGTCGCACCTGACCGCCGATCAGGTTGAAGCACGTGCTCTTGCCCGCACCGTTGGGCCCGATCAGGGCGACCCGCTCCCCGGCGCCCACCTCGAAGCTCACGTCCGCCACGGCCTGGACGCCGCCATAGCGCTTGACGAGGCCGCTGGCGCGCAGCAGCGTCATGTGCGCACCTCCCACAGGCGCCGTGCGCTGCCCACCAGCCCCTCGGGGAAGGCCAGCACGATCAGCAGCACGCTGCTCCCCAGCACCAGGCGCCAGTAGTCGGTGTGGCGCAGGATCTCGTCCTGCAGCACCGTGAATACCGCCGCACCGGCCACCGGGCCGGCCAGGGTCTGGACGCCGCCCAGCAGCACCATCACCAGTCCGTCCACCGACCGGGAAATGGCCATGACCTCCGGCGACAGGCTCCCCTTGGAGAACACGAACAGCGCGCCGGCGAGGCCCGCGGCCGCGGCCGCCAGCGGGAAGGCGAGCCATTGCACCCGGCGCACGGGAATGCCGATCGCCTCGGCCCGCGCGGGTGCGTCGCGGCCGGCTCGCAGGGTGAACCCGAAGGGCGCATGGGCCGCCGCCCACAGGGCGCCGATGCCCAGCGCGCACAGGGCGAGGGTGAACTCGTAGTAGCGGATGCGCGACGCCAGCCAGCCGGAGGGCCAGAGTCCCACCAGCCCGTTGCTGCCGCCGGTGACGTCGTCCCACTGGAAGGCGATCGACCAGGCGATCTGCGCCAGCGCCAGCGTCAGCATGGCCAGGTACACCCCCGAGAGCCGCACCGCGAACCAGCCCACCGCGAGGCCGGCCGCGGCGGCCAGCAAGGGGGTCAGCGTCACCGCCGCGACCATCGACCAGCCCGCGGATTTCACCAGCAGTGCCGCGGCGTAGGCGCCGGCGCCGAAGAAGGCGGCGTGGCCGAAGGACGCCATGCCGCCGGGCCCCATCAGGAAGTGCAGGCTGGTGGCGAACAGGGCGAAGATCAGCACGTCGGTGGCCAGGACCAGCACGTAGTCGTCGCCGGCCAGGGGCGCGGCCGCGCACGCCGCCACCACGGCGGCGGCCGCCAGCCAGAAGCGCCGCCCCGGCGTCACCACCAGGGCGGGCGCCCGGGCGCCCTCGCCGCCGGGCTGCGGGCGGCCCAGCAGCCCGAAGGGCCGCACCGCCAGGGTGAGAGCCATGAGGGCGAACTCGATGACCAGCGTGAGGCGGGTGAAGTTGAAGGACACGCCCAGCCACTCCACCGTGCCGAGCGCGACGCACAGTGCCTTCACCACGCCGATGAGCAGCGCCGCCAGGAAGGCGCCCCGCAGGCTGCCCAGGCCGCCGATCACCACCACCACGAAGGCATCGGTGATCACCACCAGGTCCAGGTTCAGGCTGGCCGGCTCCCGCGGGATCTGCAGGGCGCCGGCCAGACCCGCGAGCCCGCTGCCCAGCGCGAACACGCCGGTGAAGAGCCAGGCCTGGTTGACCCCCAGCGCCCCCACCATGTCGCGGTCCTGGGTGGCGGCGCGCACCAGGATGCCCCAGCGGGTGCGGCGGAACAGCGCCTCGAGTGCCAGGAACACGGCCGGCCCCAGGGCGATCAGGAACAGGTCGTAGCTGGGAATGAGGCTGCCGGCCACGTCGATGGCATCGGCGAGCCCGGGGGCACGCGGCCCGAGGATGTCCTCCGCGCCCCAGACCATGAGGGCAAGGTCCTTCACCACCAGCACGATGGCGAAGGTGGCGAGCAGCTGGAACAGCTCGGGGGCGGCATAGATTCGCCGGAGGACCGTCATCTCCAGCAGGGTGCCCAGCACGGCCACGGTGGCCGCGGCGGCCGGCAGCCCGCACCAGAACCCGGCGGCGCCGCCCACGAATTCCGCCACCTGGATGCCGGCGTAGGTGCCGATCATGTAGAAGGACCCGTGGGCGAAGTTCACCACGCGGGTCACGCCGAAGATCAACGACAGGCCCGAGGCCGCGAGGAACAGGGTCGAGGCGTTGGCGAGCCCGTTGACGAGCTGGGGGGCGAGGTCGGCGAGGGTCACGGCGGCAGCGGCTCGGGCGGACTCGGCGGGTGGACGGGGCCCGAAGTATCGGCGATTCCCGCGCGGGCGCGAAGGGGCGCGCCATCGACGCCGGTTCTCATCCCGACCGTCGCAATGCCCGCTCCGGCGCGAGGGGGCGTCGGCGGCCGGCAGCCCTCGGTTATGATTCTGGCGGCGCGCGACTGCACGCTCCCGCCCCGGCCCGTCGCCGTCCGCGGAGACCACCCACCATACGGAGAACCCATGAATACCCGGCGCACTTTCCTCAAGGCAGCGGCTCTTGCCATCCCCGTCACCGCGCTCACCGCGTGCGAATCGATCCCCATGCTGGGGGGGACGGGTGGCGCCGACATCGTGAGCCAGCTGAGCAAGCAGGTGGGTGTCACCGACACTCAGGCCGCGGGCGGACTCGGGGCCGTGCTCGCCCTCGCCAAGGAAAAGCTGGGCGGGGTCGACTTCGACAAGATCGCCTCCGTGATTCCCGGCGCGGACAAGTACCTCAAGGCGGCCACGGATCTGGGCGCGGTCACCGGCAACCTGGGCGACCTGAAGGGCCTCACCGGCGCGCTGGGCAAGCTCGGCATGAGCGCCGACCAGTCGGCGAAGTTCCCGCCGGCGGTGACCGAACAGGTGGGCAAGCTGGGTGGAGCCGACCTGGGCAAGCTGCTCGGCAGCGTCCTGAAATAAATCCCCCGCCCCGTGCCGGCGCGGACATCGCGCCGGCCGCCACGCCTGCGACCAGGCCCATCGCCGGCCGTACGATCAGCCCGGCTGTTTCATCAGGCCGCGGGTGATGGCGAGGTGCGCTGCGAGGCAGGCCGCGTCTCCCGCACCGGAGCTTCCCCCTGCAGGACGCGGGGGCGCGGCGTGACGGCAGCGCACCTGCCAGCGGCCGTGGAGGCCGGCAGACCGGTTCGTACCGACATCCGGTTCGCGGCACACCCGACGGGCATCGATGCGCCGCTCGTTTTCGGGACCGACCGGGTGAAGGATCCGGGTCAGGGCTCCGGCGGACGCAGCCGGCGCACCTCGTCGTCCGGGGGCAGGTAGGACAGGCCGTCGCGGTACACCCAGTCGACCATCACGCCGCGGCCATCGCGTTTCGCGAGGCGGCCGACGTAGGCGCCCATGGTGGACTGGTGATCCAGGGCGCGGTAGGTGATCTTGCCGAAGGGCGTCTGCACGCCCAACCCCTTGAAGGCCGTGACGATCTTCTCGGCGTCCGTGCCACCGGCCTTCGCGAGCGCGGCGGCGACCGAGTGCATGGCCGAATACCCCACCACCGAACCCAGGCGCGGCGTGTCGTTCCAGCGCTTGCGGTAGTTCTCCAGAAACCGCTTGTGCTCGGGCGAGGCGATCTCGTTCCAGGGGTAGCCCGTCACCGTCCACCCCTCGGGGGTCTCGTCCTTGAGGGGGTCGAGGTACTCCGGTTCGCCGCCCAGCAGGTCGAAGACTTCCCGGCCGCGGAACAGTCCGCGGGTGTTGCCCTCGCGGACGAACTTGGCGAGGTCGGCGCCGAAGAGCACGCTGAAGATCGCGTCGGGCTTCGCGCTCGCCAGGGCCTGCACCGTGGCGCCCGCGTCGATCTTGCCCAGGGGCGGGGTCTGCTCCGCGACGAACTCCACGTCCGGCTGGCGTGCCTTCAGGAGTTTCCGGAAGGCATTGGCCGCCGACTGGCCGTATTCGTAGTTGGGGTACACGAGGGCCCAGCGTTTCTTCCGGAGCCGCGCGGCCTCCGGGATCAGCATGGCCGTCTGCATGTACGTCGAGGCGCGCAGCCGGAAGGTGTAGCGGTTGCCGCCTTCCCACACGAGCTTGTCCGTCAGCGGCTCGGCCGCCAGGAAGGGCAGCCGGCGCTGCTTCGCGAAATCGCTCACCGCCAGGCCCACGTGGGAGGCGAAGGTGCCCATCAGCAGGGATACCTGCTCGCGGCTGGCGAGTTCCTCCGCCACCCGCACGGCGTCGCCCGGGTTGCCGTTGTCGTCGCGCGAGATGACCTCGATCGGCCTGCCGCCGATGCCGCCGGCCGCGTTGATCTCCTCGAGGGCCAGTTGCCAGCCCTTCCGGTAGGGCTCGAGGAAGGCGGGGAACGCCTTGTACGAATTGAGTTCACCCACCCGGATGGGCGACTGCGCGCGGACCGGCGCGGCGAAGACCGCGGCGGCGCACAGCAGGGAAGCGGCCGCGAGGGCCCGACGTTTCGGGGAATGCAGGGTCACCACGGGTTTCGTCTCCTCTGTGGGGTCAGCGCTGGCCGTCCCAGACGCTGATGTCGGCGGCCTTCAGCCCGCCCATGCGCGCATGGATGCGTCCGCCGTCGCCCATCACGAGGATGACGACGAGTTCCCCGGCGCGGGGGGCGTCGGGGATGCGGACTTCCATCGCGTCGAAGTGGCTGCGGACGTAGCAGGCATTGATGTGATGCAGGGGAATGTCGATGGCCGCGCCGACCCCGGCGACCTTGGCGCTCGAGGGCACGATGGCCTTCGCGCCGCCCAGCACCTCGCGCATCGCGTAGCCGCCCGGCACGTGCCAGAACGCGCCGTGCTCGATCTCGCCGTCGGCGCCCACGATGGTGCCCTTGCCGTAGGTTTCCACGCGCTTCGGATCGCCCCCGTGGGCCGCCACGAGGCGTTTCGCCATGTCCAGGCCCAGCGGCTTCAGCAATTCCATGAAGGGTTCGATCACCTCCACGTACCGACCGGCGTAGGGGTTGCGGATGACTGCCGCGACGGCCACCCTGCGCTGCGGCTTCCCGGGCGCGGGGCCACCCTCGTGGAAGATTTCCTCGACGAACGTGCAGATCTTGCGGACTTCGATGGTGGGTGCGGGATCGGTCATGGGGGGCACGGTGAGAGTGGGGGGCAGGCGGCACGGAGCAGGAACCCGGGCTTCACGGCATCGAAGGGGAACCCGACGCCCCCGTCCGGGCTGCGGATGGGCAGGCCGGCCGCAGGGAGCGCGGTGACCTCCCCGCGGGTGGCCGCGACCGCGGCGCCGGCCCGACGCCCGGCCGTCCGGATGTCCGACGGGAATCCCGGGGTTGCGAAGTCGATCCCGGCCCCGGGCGCGCGCGTCCCGCCGCGCGTGACCCGCGCCGCAGTCTCCGGTACGTCCGCCAGGGGCCGGACTTCAGGCACGACGGTGTTCAAGGTTCCATCTCTCCAGATCAGCCCGGAAATCCGCCATCGGGCGCTCGGGCGTCTCGAAGGCAGGCCTCGTCCCGACGTTGTCTGCGCGAGGCTGATCGCCACTTCGGTGGTTGCCGCCGACCCGCAGGACGCCGCAGGCGCCGAAGACGCCTACGAGCCGGCACCCGACATCACCGGATCACGATCGGCACGAACACGCGTCGCGCGCCACCTCGACCCGCTGCCGCACCGGATCCGCCCTCATGCCGGAGAGGGTACCGACACTTGTCCGTGCCGGCAAATGACCTCGCCGCATGGCGGTGCCCGAGGGGGCTGCGGCTTCGGCTGGGCGCTGCGGGGGCGCGGCATGACCGCAAGGCGACCGCCAGCGCCCGTGGAGGCCGACGGA
>JBAXBV010000014.1:0-79306 GCA_037141795.1 Betaproteobacteria bacterium | reverse complement strand
GCTGAAATGACGGATTCCACCGACCGGGTCAGGATCGACAAGTGGTTGTGGGCGGGGGCGCGTGACTCGGCGGTCGCCTGCGACCCGGGGCGGGAACGCGCCCGGCGGGCTGCCCCACGGGATCGGGGCTGAAATGACGGATTCCACCGACCGGGTCAGGATCGACAAGTGGTTGTGGGCGGCCCGCTTCTTCAAGACCCGTTCGATTGCCGCAGAAATGGTCGATGGCGGCCGGGTCCAGGTAAACGGTGACCGGGTCAAGCCAGCACGCGCCTTGCGCGTGGGGGATACGCTATCGATCCGGGTGGGTCCTTACCTCTGGACCGTATCGGTTCTCGAACTGTCGGACAGGCGCGGACCCGCCAGTGTCGCGCAAAAGCTTTACGTCGAAACGGAGCAGAGCCGCGCGGAGCGGGAGGAGGTCGCGGAACGGTTGCGTGCGAACCGCCCCGTCAACCCGCTGCACAAGGGACGACCGACCAAACGGGATCGACGCGAGATGGATCGCATCCGCGAGGACGGCGAATGACGGCACGAAGGTCGGGATTCGACTGCGGAGACGGATGCTGTGGTGCAACAACCGTCTCGACAGCCGTCAGCCGCGGCGCGTAGACTCGGTCGTTTGGCGATCTGGCGGAACATATCAGCGATCCGCACTGCACAGGAGAAGCCGTCATGGAAGAGGTCGTTATCGTTGGCGCCGTGCGCACGGCCGTTGGCAAGTTTGGTGGAACTCTCGCCCGAACTCCCGCCCCGCAGCTTGGCGCTGCGGTCATCCGCGCGCTCCTGGAACGCACGGGTATCAAGGGTGAGATGGTTAGCGAAGTACTGCTGGGACAGGTTCTCACGGCCGGCTCGGGCCAGAACCCCGCCAGGCAGGCCTCCATCCTTGCAGGGCTTCCGGACATGGTGCCGGCAATGACCATCAACAAGGTCTGTGGTTCAGGCCTGAAGGCCACCCATCTCGCGGCGCAGGCGATTCTCGCGGGCGACGCGGACATCGTCATTGCGGGGGGGCAGGAAACCATGAGCCTGGCGCCTCACGTACTTCCAAACTCGCGCGACGGCTTTCGCATGGGTGACACCAAACTGGTGGACTCGATGGTCGTGGACGGCCTCTGGGATGTCTACAACCAGTATCACATGGGAATCACGGCGGAAAATGTCGCGAAGCAGTGGGGCGTGAGGCGCGAGGAACAGGACGAGTTCGCCGCGCTTTCCCAGCAGAAGGCGGAAGCGGCACAGAAGGCCGGTTTGTTCCGGGACGAAATCGTGGGGATCGAGATTCCGCAGCGCAAGGGACCGCCCGCCGTATTCGACACGGACGAGTACCTTAAGCCGGGCACCACCGCCGAGGCGCTTTCGGCCTTGCGACCAGCCTTCGACAAGGCCGGCACCGTGACGGCAGGCAACGCATCAGGCCTCAACGACGGAGCGGCGGCGGTGATGATGATGTCCGGCAACCGCGCTCGTACGCTCGGCCTCGCGCCCCTTGCCCGCATCCGTGCCTACTCGTCTGCGGGTGTCGATCCGAAGATCATGGGAATCGGTCCCGTCCCCGCAAGCAGACTCTGCCTGTCAAAGGCTGGATGGGCCCCGGATGACCTCGACCTCATGGAGATCAACGAGGCCTTCGCTGCCCAGGCCATCGCCGTCAACAGGGACATGGGGTGGGACACCTCGAAGGTGAACGTGAATGGGGGAGCCATCGCAATCGGGCACCCGATCGGAGCCAGCGGATGTCGCATTCTCGTGACGCTCCTGCACGAGATGGCGCGACGCGATGCCCGCAAGGGGCTCGCCAGCCTGTGCATTGGCGGCGGAATGGGTGTGGCACTGGCGGTCGAACGCTGAAGGGAGAAGTGGAGCATGGTTACTGCAAGAGACGTTGTGGTGGTGAGCGGGGTGCGCACGGCGATCGGTGATTTCGGCGGCGCGCTGAAGGATCTCTCCCCCACGGAACTCGGTGCGCGCGTCACCCGCGAGGCGATCTTCAGGGCGCAGGTCTCTCCCGAGGAGATCGGGCACGTGGTATTCGGCAACGTGATCCAGACAGAAGCGAAGGACATGTACCTGGCGCGCGTATGCGCGATGAACGGGGGCATTCCGCAGGAGACGCCGGCGCTGACGCTGAACCGCCTGTGCGGGAGCGGACTGCAGGCAATCGTGACCGCGGCCCAGGCCATTCTCCTGGGGGATGCCGAGATCGCCCTGGCTGGAGGCGCCGAAAGCATGAGTCGGTCGGGGTATGTCATGCCCGCCGCCCGGTGGGGGCAACGCATGGGAGATCAACCCCTGGTCGACTGGATGATGGGCGCGCTCTCGGATCCCTTCGACGGTCAGCACATGGGCATCACTGCGGAACGCATCGCGCAGCAGTGGGAACTGTCCCGTGAATTGCAGGATGAGTTCGCGCTGGAAAGCCACCGTCGGGCCGGGGCTGCCATCGCAGCCGGTCACTTCCGGACCCAGATCCTGCCCGTGGAAATCAAGGGGCGGAAAGGATCTGTCGTGTTCGACACGGATGAGCATGTACGCCCGGAAGCCACGTTGGCGGACATGACCAGGCTCAAGGCCGTCTTCCAGAAAGAGGGAACCGTCACCGCTGGAAACGCATCCGGACTCAACGACGCCGCGGCGGCCACCGTTCTGATGGAACGCAGCGTTGCGGAAAGGAAAGGCCTGAAACCCCTTGCGCGTCTCGTGTCCTACGGCCATGCCGGAGTGGACCCGAAGATCATGGGCATTGGCCCGGTGCCGGCAGTGGGTCATGCCATGCGCCGGGCCGGATTGAGCGTGGCCCAGATGGATGTCATCGAATCGAACGAAGCCTTCGCAGCGCAGGCTTGCGCCGTTGCGAAGGATCTCGGGTTCGATCCCGCCCGGACGAACCCGAACGGAGGCGCAATCGCTCTCGGACATCCCGTCGGCGCCACGGGATGCATTCTTACGATCAAGGCCCTGCATGAACTCCAGCGAACTGGCGGTCGCTATGCGCTCGTGACCATGTGCATCGGCGGTGGACAGGGCATCGCTGCAATCTTTGAACGCCTGACCTGAGCCCTCTCCCGGAACGCGGGCACCGTAGCCCGGTTTCGGGAATCAGCCTATACCTCGAGGGACATCTGGGATGGGCTGCGCATGGCGCGCAGCCAGCCCGCAATGGCTTCGGCAGGCATTGGGTGGGCGAGGTGGAAACCTTGCCCCTCATCACAACCGTGTGCCTTCAGGAACTCCACCTGTGCCATCGACTCGACACCTTCAGCAAGTGTGCGCAGCCCGAGAGTCCGCGCCAGGCCGATGATCGCCGCAGCAATGGCGGCATCTTCCGGGTCCTCCGGGATGCCCTGCACGAAAGTCTGGTCGATCTTGAGGTAATCGAGCGGGAAGCGTCGCAGGTAGGCTAGCGACGAGTAACCCGTGCCAAAGTCGTCAACGGCAAGCCGTATGCCCCGAGCCCGCAAGCGCGAAAGAATGGAACGAGCGCTCTCGGCATTCTCCATGATGGCGCTCTCGGTGACTTCGAGTTCGAGGTTGGCGCTCGAAACCTGGCTGCGTTCCAGGGCTGCGAAAACCCGTTCCTCGAGATCCCCTTGCCGGAACTGCACGGCGGATATGTTGACCGACACGGGTACCACAGGCACCTGCTGGACAATCCACGAGCGGATCTGCTCGCACGCCTGCCGGAGACACCACTCGCCGAGTTCGATGATCAGCCCGGAATCTTCGGCAACGGGTATGAATCGTTCCGGTGCGATGAATCCGCCCCGGTGGTCTGGCCAGCGAAGCAACGCTTCCAGGCCGACGACCCGGCGATCGGACAGGCCGAAACGCGGTTGGAACCAGAGTTCGAGTTCGCCCGACCGCATGGCCGCCCGTAGGCGCGCTTCGATACCGGCGCGCTCCAGAACCCGCTCGTTGATCGACGATGTGAAGAACTGGAAGTTGTTCCGGCCGAGCGCCTTCGCGTGATACATCGCCGCGTCGGCATTCTTGAGCAGAGTCGGGAAGTCCGTACCGTCCTCCGGGAACACCGCGATCCCGAGTGATGGTGTCACGTTGAGGGTTCGTCCTTCGCACAGGAACGGTTCCGCGACCACCTCGAGAACCTTCCGGGCCACGGCAGCCGCCTGCTCCGGACCCGAGATATCCTGCAGCAGGATGACGAACTCGTCCCCTCCCTGACGACTCACGGTGTCTGCACCCCTGATGCAACCCACCAGACGCCTTGCAGTCTGGCGCAGGAGAGCGTCCCCCACACCGTGACCCAGGGAATCATTGATGATCTTGAACCGGTCAAGATCGAGAAACATCACGGCCAGACGCATGCCGCTACGCTGCGCGAGCGGGATCGCCTGCCTGAGACGATCCTCCAGCAAGGCACGGTTCGGAAGACCCGTCAGGAAGTCGTGCTGCGCGAGGTGCCGGATACGATCGTCCTGCGCCTTGCGCTCCGAGATATCCTCGAAGACCAGCAGATACTGCGTCTGCGCGTCATCCGGAGCGCGCACGACGGTCGCCCTCAATCTTGCCGGAAAAACCAGTTCGTCCCGACGACGCAAGGAGATCTCCCCTTCCCAGCCCACTTCCGTCCGGGCCTGGACCCAGAAGGTTTCCAGAAAGGCGGCGTCGTGTTGCGCTGGATCGAAGATGGAGGGACGCCTTCCTACAACGTCATTGGGGCGAAACCCCGTGACCGCCGTGAAGGCCCGGTTCACGGACAGAACCTCCATCCCGTCGCCGAGGATCATGACTGCCTCCCGACTGCCCTCGAACACCTTCGCCGCAAGCTTGAGCTCCTGCTCGGCCAGCTTGCGGTCAGTGATGTCCAGGAGAACACCGTTGTAGATCACCTCGTCTGCAGTGACTCGGGTGGGTCTGGCAATGGCCTGCCACCACTTGACACTTCCATCGGGGTAGAGGAGGCGCCCCTCGAAGTTCCAGACGCTCGTCCGCCGGGTCGCGTCCTGAATCGACCTGAGCCAGCGCGAACGGTCATCGGGGTGAATGAACTCGATGATGTTCCCGGCGGCCTTGCGCTCAACCTGGAAGATCTCCTCCACGCGAGGGCTCACCCACAGGAAGCCTCGCGTGCCGTCAGCCCTTTCGACCCACTGATAGATCACGCCGGGAACATTTGCAGCGAGATCCCGGAAACGGCGCTCCCGCTCGAGCAGCGAGGTGAGTTCCCGCTTGCTTTCGGTAATGTCCTGAGCAGTGAGAACGATGCCGATCTGTCGACCATCCCGGTCGCGCAATGGCGCGAGCCACATCGAGAACAACGCACGACGCAGCTCGGGATCTCCCAGCTCGGCTTCAACCGTGAAGGTCTCGCCCGCCGCCGCTCGTCCGAGAAGTCCCTGGGCCCGCTCCATTTCATGCGGGAGATGCCCGATGAGCGCCGTCACCGGTTGTCCGAACTCCATCCGGTTGCCGTAGAGACGCTCGAACTCTCTCCGGAAAGCGTCGTTGCAGGCGATCAGGGCCCCGTCGAGCGACAATGCGCCCATCGGATGTCCGATCGAATCGAGAAACAGCGCAAGCAGTTCGCTCGAATCCACGCGAGGAACGACATCGCCTGCCTCGACTGCTTCACCAGAACTTTGGGAATCGCTCATTCTGTCTGCGGGATCGTCTTCGCGAAATGCCGAGTTTACTGGTCCCGGTGCCGGGTCAGGCGGAACGATAACCACGCGCGCCCCTTTTCTTGCTCAGACTGACCAGCTTGTTGTTCCGCGGCCGCGCGCGAGCGCCAACGCGTTAGAATCGAGCAATAAACTCACAACCACAGGACATGTCCGCGCTCGTCAATTCGCAAGCTTGGCAGGCCCTGTCTGCGCAGTCCCGGGCGCTTGCCGAACTCAGCATCGGCGATCTGTTCGCCGCCGACGGGAAAAGGTTCGAGCATTTTTCCCTGGAGGCACCCGGTCTATTCCTCGACTACTCGAAGAACCTCGTGGACCGACGGACAGTCGGACTGCTGCTGGACCTCGCTCGCCAGCAATCCCTCGACGCCAGTATCGCCCGGATGTTCGCCGGCGACCACATCAACCACACCGAGAATCGTGCCGCGCTGCACGTCGCGCTCCGTAACCGCTCCGCCTCACCGATGCTGGTCGACGGCTGCGATGTCATGCCGGCAATCCGGAAGACCCTGCAACGGATTCGGGAGTTCTCCAGCAGCGTCCGGGACGGGACGGTTCGAGGCCACACGGGCTCGCCCTTTTCGCGGGTGGTCAATATCGGCATCGGCGGATCGGACCTGGGGCCCGCCATGGTCGTCGAAGCGCTTGGAGCCTTGCGGGAGGGCGGACCCGACATGCGGTTCGTATCGAATGTCGATTGGACGCATCTCGTCGGTGCGCTCCGAGGTGCAGACCCCGCCTCCACCCTGTTCATCGTCTCCTCCAAGACATTCACGACACAGGAGACGATGACGAACGCGTCAGCGGCGAAAGACTGGGTGGTGTCCGCTCTGGGGCCTGACGCCGTCGGGGCGCACTTCGCTGCTGTCAGCACCAATCTTCGCGCAACTGCCGCATTTGGCATCGACCCTGGTCGGGTCTTCGAATTCTGGGACTGGGTCGGAGGACGCTACTCTCTCTGGAGCGCAATCGGGCTGCCGATCGCGCTCGCCGTGGGGATGGATCACTTCGAAAGCCTGCTGGATGGGGCTTACGCGATGGACCAGCATTTCCGGGAGGCACCGCCAGAGCGCAATCTGCCCGTCATGATGGGGCTCCTGGGCGTCTGGCATACGAGCTTTCTCGGATATCGCACGCAAGCGGTGCTGCCTTACGCTCAGAGCCTGAGTCGATTCCCCGCCTTCCTTCAGCAACTGGACATGGAGAGCAACGGGAAGCGCATCGACCGGTACGGAGCGCAGGTTGATTATCAGACCGGGCCGGTCGTCTGGGGTGAGCCGGGGACCAACGGACAGCACGCATTCTTCCAGCTGTTGCACCAGGGAACCCAGATCGTTCCCGCGGATTTCATTGTCGCTGCAAGAGGTGAACAGGAACTCGGCCCCCACCATGAGATGCTGCTGGCGAACTGCCTTGCCCAATCCCAGGCGCTTGCCTTCGGCAAGTCCCAACAGGAGGCCCGCGAGGAGATGGTCCGCTCGGGACTATCGGCCGAGGCGGCTGACAGGCTGGCGCCTTACCGGGCTTTTCCCGGAAATCGACCCAGCAATACGATCATGCTCGACCAGATCGCTCCACCGGCTCTGGGAGCGCTGATCGCGGCATACGAACATAAGGTTTTCGTTCAGGCCGTGGTCTGGAGCATCAATCCTTTCGATCAGTGGGGGGTCGAACTGGGCAAGCAACTGGCGAGTACCCTGTTATCCCGGCTGCGGAAGCCGGGCTCGGAAGAAGGACTCGACGGCTCCACCCGAGGCTTGATCCGCAGGGCCCGGATGTTTCGCAACGATGCCGCCCCCGCTTCAGGACCGGGGTGATGGTGACGAACTTCCATGGGGGAACTTTCTGTGTCTGGATCTCTGATGGCTCCAATTGAAAGGGAGGAACACGGCGGCGCCTCCGGTCAGGGAAACCGCCCCCCTCTGCTCTTCGGCCTTGAAGAAGCGCTGTCGATGCTGGGTGGCGATCGTGAGTTGCTGGATGAGGTCATCGTCGTCGCGAAGGAGGAAATGCTTCGCCAGTTGAACGCCCTGTCTCACTCGCTCGACACCGGGGATGCGGCAACATCCCGCAGGCACGCCCATACCCTCAAGGGCACGGTCGCGACACTCGGGGCCAACGGAGTGCGTGATGTCGCCCTCGAGATCGAGCACTCGGCCCGCGACGGAGATCTTGCGAAAAGCCGCGAAAGGCTCCCTGCGCTCTCCGGGCTGGTTCATGAGCTTCTGGGAGAACTGCGGGATTACCAGGCCGGGAGGTGGCCACCTTCATGATTGGCGGCCGCTCCCGAGCTGGGATCTTGCCTACAACTGTATGAACTTCTCCCGGTAGTACCGGAGTTCTTCGATCGATTCGTAGATGTCTGCAAGAGCTTCGTGGCGGCCTTTCTTGACGATACCGTTCGCGATCGCGGGCTTCCACCTCTTGACCAGTTCCTTTAGCGTGCTGACGTCCAGATTTCGGTAGTGGAAGTAGGACTCGAGTTCAGGCATGTACCGCGCGAGGAAGCGCCGGTCCTGACAGATCGAGTTGCCACACATGGGGGACGCCCGGGCAGGCACGTGCGGCGCCAGGAACTCCAGCATCTGCGCCTGCGCCTCCGGCTCGGATACTGACGACCGCTTCACCCGGTCGACGAGACCCGATCGGCCATGGGTGGCCTGATTCCAGGCGTCCATTCCATCCAGCACTGCATCCGTCTGATGCACCACCAGCACGGGACTTTCAGCAACGACCTCCAGAAGTCCAGTCGTCACAACCGTGGCAAGTTCGAGAATGCGGTCACCATCGGGGTTGAGCCCGCTCATTTCCATGTCGATCCAGATCAGAAACGACGCATCCTGTGCCATAATAACCCTCGGAATTTCCACAAAATAATTGTGTCATAACCGGGGTTCACCTGCCACTCGGACGTTGCCATGAACGGATTTTCCTTCTGTTTTTTTCTCGCCCTTGCCATCGGCACGGGTCTACGCCTCTGGTTGTCATGGCGCCACATCCGGCACATGCAATCGAACCGGCATCTGGTACCAGCCGATTTTTCGACCCAGATCGACCTCGCCGCCCACCAGAAGGCTGCCGATTACTCCTGCGCCAAGACGCGGCTCAATGCCGCGGGAATCCTGGCAGACGGGGGCGTGCTGCTTGCGCTGACCTTTGGTGGAGGCTTTGCCCTCCTCGACGCGACGGCCAGGGGTCTGCTCGGTAACGGCCTTGCGGCAGGGGTCTGCTTCATTGCCCTGGTCGGGGTCGTGACATCGCTTGTCGAGTTGCCCTTCAATGCCTACCGGCTGTTCGGCATCGAAACCCGTTATGGTTTCAACAAGATGACTCCCATGATGTTCCTGATGGATCTTCTCAAGCAGGCGCTGGTGGCCGCCGCGATGGGACTTCCTCTGGTACTGGCGGTTCTCTGGTTGATGGAACGGATGGGAACCCTCTGGTGGCTATGGGTCTGGCTTGTCTGGGCGGGATTCAACATCGCCGTCCTGGCAGTCTATCCGACGTTCATCGCGCCCCTATTCAACAAATTCTCGCCCATGGAAGACGGCGCCCTGCGCACGCGGATCGAAACCCTGCTGTCCAAGTGCGGTTTCAGGTCACAGGGGCTGTTCGTCATGGATGGATCCCGCCGCTCGAGCCACGGCAACGCCTACTTCACGGGCTTTGGCAAGGCGAAGCGGATCGTGTTCTTCGACACCCTGCTCAGCCGGCTCTCGCCTGAGGAGATCGAAGCGGTGCTGGCGCACGAGGTTGGGCACTTCAAGTTGAACCACGTGTTTCGTCGCATGGCATGGACCTTTGGTCTGAGCCTCGTCTTCCTCTGGACCCTGGGCCAGCTACGGGCCTCGGCCTGGTTTTTCGAGGCATTGAACGTCCCGTCACCGGTTTCGGATGCCGTGGCCCTCGTAGTGTTTTTCATGGTGATACCCGTCTTCACCTTTCCCTTGCGGCCCCTCATGGCCATGTATTCGCGCAAGCATGAATTCGAAGCAGATGCCTACGCGGCCCGAAACGCCTCCGCACTCGACCTTGCGCGCGCACTGGTCAAGCTCTACAAGGACAATGCATCGACGCTGACGCCCGACCCGCTGCACTCCGCCTTCTACGACTCTCACCCGCCCGCATCGGCCCGCATCGCTCGCCTGAAATCGATTTCCTCTGCAGGAGCCTGAAGTTATGCCGTGTTCGGTCGTTAACAGGGAAGTCGTTCGCGGGTAAACGGGCACCCGTTCCCCTGCCCGCGGAAGCGCGCCATCAGCGGAGCGTCTTCTACCGCGGAGGCCGCCTCCGGAAGACCGGTCTTGCGCCGGTTCCGATGGATTGCGGGGATGCCCTCCCCGAGCCCCGGCTGAATGACGTTGAGCAACCCCCCGTTGACGGAAAAACAAGGGGACAGTGATGGCTATGCAGGTGCGATGGTGACTGACGAGCCGGCCCGCCCGCGACCCGGTCTGGAAGGTTCTGCGCCGTGACGAATACGACCCCGGGGGATAGCCTCCCCCTGTCTGCCGATGCCGATGCTCTGCCGGAAACCGCTCTCGTCGAGCGCGTTCGGGCTCTTGCCAGGGAGCAGACGGTAGCAGCCATCGCGCTCGGCCTGAACAAGGTCACCGACGAGCTGCAGGACCTGATCGACCGGGCGTTCAATCGCGATGCACGGGAAGCCTGGATTACGGCGAGGGCGGGGTGGCCCCCCCAGCGGGCAACCATCGAGTCGGAATTCGGCGTTCAGGTGAGTCGTCGCTTCGACCCCTCTCCGGTCATCCCCGAGACGTCCGCCCAGTTCGCGGAAGTCACCTCGACATGGTCCGAGCTTTCCCTCGTTGCCGATGACGTGCTCGAGGAGGAAATGCGGTTCACCGAGATGGCGACGCGCCTTCGAAACGCCGCGGACGAAGAACTCGCGGCGCTCGACGCCCGCATGTCGGTCCTGCTCGGACGCCCACACATGGAGCGGGCGGACAACCCCCTCGCTCCCGGGGCCATCGCCGGTGTCCTCCGCGATGCGCTGTCGAGTGCTGGTCTGGAACCCGGGCTCAAACTGCTGGTTCTGCGCATCCTCGATGAAAGCCTCCGTCCGGCAGTCCTGAATCTTTACAGGGAGATCAATGCCCTCCTGAAGGAACGGGGCATTCTGCCGACCGTTCGCTATGGCGACGCCAAGAAGCCACTGTCAGGGACCGGACCGGTTACCGGTCCGAAACCGGAATCCGGGCAGGTGATCGGAAGTGTGACGATCCCGATTGTTTCGGGCGCCACGGCCATCGCGGGAACTTCCCCGGGCGGCCCATCTCCAGCAGTGCGGTCTTCCTTGTCGGGAAGGGAGCCGCCGGAACGCGCTAGGGCACCGTCTCCGGCAGCATCGGTCGGCTTGGCGACAGCCTTCGGTGCCGGTGCCTCGGCGCAGGCTGACAGCAGTACGGACCTGTTCACGACGCTCCAGCAACTGCTGGCTCGCCTCGGGCCTGCGCCGGGCCAGCCGACCAACGCGATCAGCCCGCCCTCCTCCACGGACAAATGGTCAGCTCCTCCCGGCTTTGCCTCTCCGCCCCGACCACTGGCGGCTCCATCCCTGGAGACCGAGACTCTCCTGGCCGCGCTGGCTTCGGCCACGCAGCAACTGGCGCCGGGACATGCATCGCCGGCTGGCACGACCACTCGGGAAGACGCCTCGCGCGAGCGCGGTTCATCCGATGCGACGCAAACCCCTCACGCGACACTGATCGATTCGCTCACGCGACTGCAGCAGGTCAACGCTGCCATGCCCTCTTCCGACGCGGGGGATGGGGATTCGCAGCGGGACACCAGGAGGCTGCGAACCAGCGCCAATGTGCTGCGGGACCTGAGGGCCACCGGCGTCGGCAGCAGGATGGAGGGTGTGGACCTCGTCACGCTCGACATCATGGCGTTGCTGTTCGACCAAATCTTCGGTGACTCCCACACGCCCATCGCCATGCGCGCGCTGATCGGTCGCCTTCAGATTCCGATGCTCAAGGTCGCCGTGCTGGACAAGAGTTTCTTCTCCAGAAAGAACCACCCTTCGCGGCAGCTTCTGGACACGCTCGGGGAATTGTCTCTCGGTCTGGACGCGGACTTCCTGCCAGGAACGCCGGTCTACGACCGGATCGAATCCATCCTCGCGCAACTGATCGAGGAATTCGAGAAGGACTTCAGCGTCTTCGAGCGGGCCACGTTGAAACTCGCCGCCATCATGGACGCCCTCAACAGGAGGGCTGACCAGGCCGCGAAGCGGGAGTGGAAACGCATTCGGGACCGGGAGAGGCTGGAAGTTGCGCGACTCTTCGCCCAGAACGAGATCAGGGAGCGCATCGAGGGCCGCACCCTGCCCAGGGCCGTCCTCAGGTTCTTGTCCACGGAGTGGATGAAGCTGCTGATCGTCGCCTATGCGATGGGAGGCAGGGAGACGCGTGCCTGGCACAGCCTCGTGGAGACCCTCGACATCCTGATGTGGAGCCTCTTACCCAAGCAATCCGTCCATGACCGCAAGAGAATGGTGATGCTGCTCCCGGGCCTGCTCAAGCGCATCTCGAAGGGAATGGACGTCATTGGCACCGATGCGGTGATGCGCGAGCGTTTCAATGCCATTCTCATGCGTTGTCACGCGCGAACCATCGCCGGCCAGGAATCGAATGCCCTGTTCCAGGCCGTGTCGACCACGCTCGCCCCCCCCCCTGCGGCGGCGACCGGTCAGCCGGGAGCCGTCGCGGCCGCGGAGGGTCTGGCCTACGAAGAGCCCAGCGCTCCGCCTCGTCCCGAACCGACAGTCCGGACGCTCGACCGCGACGGTGAGGACGCTCCCGCAGACGTGACGCAGGCATTGCCCCGTGAAGGCCCCCTGGACGCCGCATGGCCAGAAACGCTTTCCGAGGTGTCTGCAGGCGCGGAAACGCCCCCCAGAGGTGCCCGCCTGACGGCCGTCCACGCGCCAAGAGAGACGGCAAACCTGGCGGACACGCTGCGTTTCCAGGAAGAAATGGCGGCCGAACATCCGCCCGATGCCTTCCCGGCCGTGAAGGTGCGAAACCCCTTTGGCACGGGGGACATCGAAATCGAGGAAGTGTCCCTCGAGGATCTGCCGGGATTCCAGCCCGAGGCGGATGTGCCGGGGCACACCCCGACGCCCGACCCCTCCCGGCAACTGGTGGCGAAACTCAAGGAGGGGGACTGGTTCGAGTTCCAGATGGATGACGGGGAGAGACTGCAGGCGCGCCTCTCATTCATCAGCCCGTACCGCAGCACTTTCGTGTTCAGCAACCGCCGGGGGCAGAACCTCTCGGAGTGCTCTGCCATGCAGGTCGCCAGCCATCTGCGAAGCAACCGTCTCACCCCGCTGGAGGAGCCGCCGTTGTTCGATCGCGCGATGGGGAACGTGGTTCGCATGCTTCGCAAGGGTTCGGAAGCCGCCTGATCAACCGGAATCCAGGCTGGCGGCCCCATCCCGGTGTTGCGCAAAGCCACTGTTCTGTGGCCTCATTCATGTTTGATTTCCGATAGCAAGGCACCATGCAACCCCGCACTGACGATCTCAGGATTCGCGAGATCAAGGAACTGGTACCCCCCTCCCATCTCCTGCGCGAGTTTTCATGCGACGACGGGGCCGCGACAACCGTGAACAGTGCCCGGGATGCGATCCACCGCTGCCTGCATGGCATGGATGACCGGCTCGTGGTGGTGATCGGTCCCTGCTCCATCCACGATCCGGTCGCTGCGCGCGATTATGCCGGTCGATTGCTCGAGCAGCGACACGCCCTTGCGGCGGATCTTGAAGTCGTGATGCGCGTGTACTTCGAGAAACCGAGGACCACGGTCGGGTGGAAAGGCCTGATCAATGATCCCGACCTCGACGGAAGCTTCCGCATCAACCACGGCCTCCGGACCGCGCGCGAACTTCTGCTTCACATCGCCGACTCTGGTCTGCCGGCCGGGTGCGAGTTTCTGGACATGATCACCCCGCAGTACATCGCCGACCTGGTCTCCTGGGGAGCCATTGGAGCGCGAACCACCGAAAGTCAGGTGCACCGGGAACTCGCTTCCGGCTTGTCCTGCCCCGTGGGCTTCAAGAACGGGACAGACGGCAACGTGCGCATTGCGGTCGAAGCCATCAAGGCAGCGCAGCAACCCCATCACTTCCTCTCCGTGACGAAGGGAGGACATTCGGCAATCGTCTCGACCCGCGGCAACGAGGACTGCCACGTGATTCTGCGCGGAGGCAAAGCCACCAACTTCGACAGTGCCAGCGTTGCCACCGCCTGCGAGGCTCTTGCCCAGGCTGGTATCGCGCCCCGCCTCATGATTGACGCGAGCCACGCCAACAGCCAGAAGAACCCTGCCAACCAGCGAATTGTTTGCGAGGACATCGGACGACAGATCGCCGGAGGCGAAACGCGGATCATCGGGGTCATGGTCGAGAGCCACCTCGTCGCGGGAAGACAGGACCTCATGCCTGGCCAGGCACTCCAGTACGGGCAGAGCATCACGGACGGCTGTCTCGGCTGGGACGACAGCGTCCGGCTTCTCGAGGGGCTGGCCGAGGCCGTCCGGGTGCGCCGGCGGCTCGCCGCCTCTGCGGAGAGCCTCTGACCCCCCGGACTCTCCCGGGGCAAGTGCGAGGCACGGTCGTCGCAGCCTTCGGCAGGAGCTATCTCGTCGAAGCGGACGGCGGTCCGGTGATCACGTGTTTTCCCAGGGGCAAACGCAGCGAAATCGCCTGCGGTGATCGGGTGAGAATCTCCAGCACGTCACCCGATCAGGGGGTCATCGATGCCATCGAACCCCGCACCTCCCTGTTCTACCGGTCCGATGCCTTTCGCCAGAAGCTCATCGCGGCCAATGTGTCGCAAATCGTCCTCGTGCTCGCAACCTCGCCCACCTGGTACGAAGAGTTGCTGAACCGTTGCCTTGTCGCCGCCGAATGCGCCGGGGCGCGGGCCATCATCGTTCTCAACAAGGCAGACCTCCCCGCAACCGTGGCCGCGCTTGCTGAGCTCGAGCCGTATGCCAGGCTTGGTTACGCGCTGGTGCCCCTGTGTGCCCGGGACTCGGTAGCACCGCTGCAACCATGGCTACAGGGTCAGACGAGCGTGCTGGTGGGGCAATCGGGCATGGGCAAGTCAACGATCATCAATGGCCTGTTTCCGGATGCCAGGGCCGCCACATCGTCCATCTCGGCCGCGCTGGACTCGGGAAGACACACCACCACCCACGCCCGCCTGTATCGGGGCGGACCGGAAACCAGCGTGATTGATTCGCCGGGTCTCCAGGAGTTCGGCCTGCACCATCTGGTCATCACCGACCTCGATGCCGGATTCCCGGAATTCAGACCCCTTCTCGGCACCTGCCGGTTCGCAAACTGCCGTCACCTGCAGGAACCGGGATGCGCGCTGGACGCAGCGGCGGATGCTGGAAAGGTGGCCCGCCGACGGCTCCACGCCTATCGGGCCATCGCACTGCAACTGCTTGAGGCCAGCGCCCGATGATCAGCTCGGCGACGTTCAGCGGTTCGTTTCCTGGAGATGCACTCCCGGGGTTACCTCAGTCCACCCAACTCGCAACCGTCACCAGCGCGATGATGAGCAGCCAGAGAACCAGCGCGCGCCAGATGAGCCCCGTTGCTCCGTTGAGGTGTTCCTGATCGGCATCCTCCCCGAGACCCAGCTCGGGCCGCAGGATCAGCGAGCCGTTTCGATGGAGTGAATCCCCGAGCCGAACTCCGAGGGCACCCGCACCGCTCGCAAGAACGACCCCGAGGCCATGGTCCACCCAGGTCAGCGCCTGGGAACGCCAGCAGTACACCGCGTCCTCGAAGTCGCCGACGATGGCGAACGACAGTGCCGAGAGGCGCGCCGGCACCCAGTCGATTACGGAAAAGATGTCCCTCACCACTCCGCCGAACATGCGGAATTCCTCCTCGTCCGGTCGGCTCCAGCGGGTCGCCAGAATGCTCGTCAGGCGATAGAGCACCGCCCCGCCAGGACCTGACAACAGCAAGCCGAGAAAGCCAGGCAGAAGACTGCCGAGCAGAGCGGGGAGAAAGGCATACCAGGCAATGATCCCGAATCCGTTGCGGTGCGCTCCGCTCAAGGCATTCTCGATTGCGACCCTGGTAATTTCAGGAAGGGTGTATTCACTCGCATCCTCGCCCGTCCACAGCGTCAGCAAGCGGGCCGCTTCCTCCTGGTTTCCCCTGCCAACGGCATCCCGGACCGCGGCGAGTTCGATGCCGAACCGCCGTACTCCCATCGTCAGGTACAGGACGCCCACGCTCCACGCCATTGCGAGCAGGAACCCCGTCAACGTACCCGTCTGTCGCAGCAGATAGAAGCCCGCGTCGGCGACGACCACCCAGGGCAGCACGGCGACCGCCCAGCCCAGAAGGCCATGTCGCCGACGCCCCGCGTTGAAATTGCGAGCGATGAGATCGGCGTATCGGGCGAACGCATTGAACGGAAAACCCTTGAAATCCATCCGCCGCATCCGCTCGAGCAGCAGGCAAAGGAAAACTGAGAAAAAAGTCATCGAGATCGGTCCACTTCCCGCGGCAGAGACAGTCGGTTAGTCGGCAAGAGCCGGCACTGGCATCAGTCCAGGTACCGCACCCCTCCCTTCGTCGCCAGCGCCGCCTCATTCCAGAACTGCAGCTTTTCTCCGGAGCGGACCCGGGACAGGGAGGACGCCTCCTTCTCGCGAACCTGCACGAGCCGCTCGGCCACGCCAGCCGCTGCCTGCAGGGGCACTGCAACCACACCGTCCCGGTCGCCGACGACGATGTCCCCTGGCCCCACGTGAATGCCGCCGCACGTCACACCCATGTTGATCTCGCCGGGACCGTTCTTGAAACCGCTGTTCGGGCAGTGTCCCCGCGCAAAGACCGGAATGCCAGCGTCCAGCAGGCCCGGCACGTCGCGCACGAGCCCATCGACCACGATCGCCACCACTCCGAGGCGTTTCGCCCAGATGGCCCAGAGATCCCCGATCACTGCCGCATGGTCATCCGCGCCAGCCGCGATCACGATCACATCCCCGGCCCGAACGAAATCCAGCACCGCCATCGCCGCCAGATTGTCTCCGGGACCGCAGAAAGCGGTCACTGCTGTCCCGCAGAAGACCATGGAGGGATCGATCGGCTTGATGGCATGGTGCAGGCTACCCCTGCCGTTGAACGCGTCCGTCACGAATCCTGTCGGGGTATCGCGGAAGGCCCCGAGCAGTTCATTGTCCGGCCGGACGACCTCCCGCCGGATGGTCAAAGCAACTGGATCGCCGATCATGAAACTCTCCCAAGTGGTGAACTCACAGTGCCCCCGCCGCGCGAAGGGCGCCGATTTCTTCTCTGTCCAGACCAGGCCAGTCCTCGAGCACTTCGTTCGCATGCTCGCCGAGTCGTGGAGGCGGAAGCCCATGCTCCACGTCCGACTCGGAAAACCGCAGTGGGCTTGCCACAACGGGTACAACCCCCAGATCGCGATCCCGTCGATCCACCCGCATGCCCCTCGCCTTCACGTGAGGATCAGCCAAGGCCTCGGCGATGTCATTGACTGGCCCGCAGGGAACACCAGCCTCGTTGAAGCGTTCGATCCACTCCGAACGTGTCCGCGAAGCCAGGATCATGGCGAGTCCGGAACGGACGTCATCCCGATACCGGACGCGGGCCTCATTCGTGAGAAAACGCGGGTCCGCCGGCAGATCGGACCGGCCTATCGCCTCACAAAGACGGACGAACTGCGTGTCATCGCCAGCGGTCGGCACCATCGAGCCATCCAGGGCCCGGAACACCTGGGAAGGCACGACACCCGGGTGCTCGCTCCCCAGGGGTTGCGTCACGACGCCTCCGCTTGACCACGCCTGTGCAACATTGACCATTGAGGCCATCTGGACGTCGAGAAACCCGAGGTCGGTGAAACTGGCCGCGGCCCGTCTGAAGGCGATGATACAACGCCCCCCAGACGGCAGTTGCCGCGTACACGCCGGTCAATTCGTCCACCACAGCCACGCCACAACATGCGGGCCCGGCGCCCGGGCTTCCGGTCACGTGCATCATCCTCCCGTAGGCCTGCACGATCGGGTCATGGCCGGGAAGTCCTGCACAGGGTCCTGTTGGCCATACCCCGTGATCGAACAGTGGACGAGGCCGGGATTGCGGGACGACAGTGTGCGGGAGTCGAGACCGCAGCGCACCGAGGACCAAACCCTGTGGTTTTCCAGCAGGACGTCCGCTCTTCCGGCGAGACGGTCCACCAGGTCGGCGCAGGCGAGACAGGCAAGATCGATCGTGATCGACCGTTCGCCCCGATTCACGGACTGAAGGAACGCACCCGTCTCCTGCCCCTCGCCGAGAGCGTGGGGAGGTACCCACGCCCGGGTGTCGTCGCCCGTTGCGGGCCGCTCGACCTTCACGACGTCACACCCGATGTCGGCGAGGATCTGGGTCGCCAGGGGCCCCGCGACAATACGAGAAAGATCAAGTCCCCCGATACCCCTGAATGGCCCCATGGCTCGTACCTGTATCCGTAGGGTTCGAGGTCCGGGGCAACCTCAGTCAAGGGTGATCCCCAAGCGCCGCACAACGGCGCTCCACTGCGTGATCTCCCGTCGGATCAAAGCCCGGAAAGCATCGCCGGTCAATACCCTCGCCTCGAGACCGAGTTCGGCGAGAGCCGTGGCAAACTCCACATCCCCCACGACCGCCTTGAGCGCAACGGTGAGTTGCTCGGCAACGACGCCCGGCACCCGGGCGGGCGCCAGCGCCCCGACCCAGGACTCCGTCACATAGCCCGGAAGACCAGCCTCGACGGCGGTCGGCACATCCGGAAGCGCTGCGGTCCGGCGAGGCGTCGTCGCGGCCAGCGCCCTCAACCTGCCTGCCCGGATATGGGGCAGCGCCGCAGCAACACTGTCGAACATGACCTGCACACGCCCGGCAATCAGGTCGACGTGCGCGGGTGCACTTCCCTTGTAGGGCACGTGAATGAGTTCGATTCCCGCCACGGCCCTGAACATCTCCCCTTCCAGGTGAGAGATGGTCCCGACCCCCTGGGACGCAAGCTTGAGAGGTGCCGGTGCGCTCCGTGCCAGCGTGATCAGACCACCGACCGATCGGGGGGGCAGGCTCGCCGGGACGAGCAGGACATGGGGAACATACGCCACCGTGCAAAGGGGCAGGAAGTCGCGCTCCAGATCAAGAACGCGTTTGGCCGAAAGCGACAACCCCGCAGCGTAGACCGTCACGGGCGCCATCAGGATCGTGTAGCCGTCTGCCGGCGACCGCGCCACCACTTCACCGCCGACACTTGCCGCCGCGCCAGGACGGTTCTCGGTGATTACCGCAACTCCGAGACGCCGGCCAAGCGCATCACCAACCCGTCTTGCAAGCAAATCCGTGGCGCCCGCGGGAGGAAAGGGCACAACGATCCGGATGGCCCGCTCGGGGAATCGCATCGGCGCGGCGCTTGCGGCGGGCATGACCGCCAGCGCCGCACAGGCCCCGAGCACTCGTCTCCGGCTGGCCATCACCGTCGAGGGGAAACGCTTTCGAGACCGCTCCATGGCGCAAGAATAATGGCAAGCGGCTGAGGAAACCATAGTTGGACGAGGAAGCAAATCCGCGAAGTCCCGCGCAGGGTCGCCGCCCCGGACCGGGCGAACCGTCCAATGACGGGGCTACGGCCCCCGGGAAAACCCGTCCACAGCCCCCGCAACCCGACTGGTCCTGGCCACACCGGTCAGGTCCAGTTGCCCGTCGGGAAAGGTCGGGACCCGCCAGGACAGGGTGGCCGACGCCTTGCGAAGCGCCGGAAGAGGTGTCGCGTCGAGGGTCTCCGGGGAGACCGTCAGGCTCTTCACGTGGGTGCGCGCGGCGGACACCGGGCCAACGACATTTTCAGGCCACTGTCCCCCTTCCATGGCCAGCCCGGCGAACACGGCATTGCCCTCCACCCTCTGAGGGCGCGACGGGTCGGCGCCCCGAAGGCGTATACCCACCTCCCGGGCGAGCACGGTATTGGCAACGATCTCGACGGATCGGGGCACACCGTTGTGTGGTTGCACAACGATCGCGCTGCCGTCCGGATTCACGAAGACGTTGCTGTACAGGGCGATGTTGCCCTCACCCTGGAACAGCGCCTCACCGGGATTGCCCAGAAAGAGATTCGCGTACAGCACGTGCACATCATCCCGGCCCGGACCCTGGGGTGGTTGGTGTCCCACCAGCACGTTGGGACGCGCCGCCTTCCCGCCGGAACTGTTCCCGGTCTTGCTGAACGTGTTGTGACGAATGATCGTCAATGCCGAAACCGGCCCGTGCCCGAGATTCGGCGGGCGGACCCCCTGGTGCTTGATCTGGAGGTTGTACCCGATCGTATCCCGAACGATATTGCCCTCGATGAGGCCTTCGAAGAACGGCGCCGACCCGTCCGAGTTCCCGAGGTAGAGGCCCGTGCCTGCGCCGGCAATCTCGTTGCCGCGGATCACCCAGCCCCAGGCCGGGCACTTCGTCGAGATTGCAACCGTCTGCTGATCGGCAGCATGGCCGGTGATGCGAAGGTCCTCGAGCGTGATGTGATGAGCCCATCGAGCATGCCCCTCGGCCTTCACACCATCCACTGCCACGCCCTGACCATCGATCTCAAGGCCCCGGATCTCCACATGGGCCGAATCGACAATGCTCACTGTATTGCGGCCTGGTCCGGCGAGGAAACGGGGTCTTCGCAGGGGGTCTGCCGCCACGATCCGGATGGGTTCCTGCGGGGTGCCCATCAGGCCGTGAACAGGCAGCCCATCACGGTAGTCCCCGGCGGCAAGTCGCAGCGTGACACCGGGACCGAGGGCTGAGAGGCGCGCACGGTAGTTCCCGGGCGATGCATCGACGTCTTCGGGGAAGGCCGGCGCCGCACCCGCGCCCAGAACAAGCGCAAGAACCACGGATCGGCAGAAGGCGTGCAATCCCGTCCCCACATCAGGTCCTCAGCGCAGCCCTCGACCGCCTCTGAGCCGCCGGCCTGCGGTGACATGCCAGGCGAGCGCGGGCACGAGGGAGAGGCCTGCCGCCCAGTGGACGGCGCTGATCGCCGGACGCCACGCCTCGGAGCCGACGTAGTAGAGCGCCCAGCCCGTGACCGCCATCAGGGACAATCCGGCTCCGAAGACCAGCCCCGTCCCATGGTTCCGCCTGGCCCGCCAGGCTCGCCAGGCATGCGCCGGGATGACGGTACCGATCGACAGCAGGCCGATCATTCCAGCCGCTCCGTGGAGTTTGAGCCAGAAGGGTTCCATCGGGTGCGGCAGGCCATCCATCTGCGGGTCCACCGCCAGGACGAAGTGGCACACCAGCCAACCCGCGCCCGAAAGCACGAGGCCAGCCGCGATGCCGTAGAGCGACCGCCGGTGTAACGCCGACAGCGCGATGGGAGCGGCCAGCGGGCGCCGGTCAGCGCCAGGCGACATCGTGGATCACCAGAAGGCGCCGAATGCCTTCGGTCAGATGCTTGCAGGACAGCGTCGCCCCGCTGATGTTGCGGATGTCCCGTTCAAGGTCGAGGGGCGCCGCGGCAGTCTTGCCGCGAAACTGGGCACGCCAGGAGGCATTCCGAACCTCGTAGCCATAGCTCTCGCGGTACTCGAGGATCTCGATTCCCCTGATGGCTCCGTCTGCCCCGATGCCGATCGCGTAGGCGATCTTCTCGTGCTTGCCCACCACGTCATCCACCACGAACATCGCTCCGTCGGCCGCCCGCCAGACCCGCAGGTCGCCCGTGCGCGCCCGACCGCCGGTGCGCTGTTCGACCAGTCGGCGCTGCTCGTCCGTGAGCCGCACGTCCACGGGAGCGAGCGCGATTCCCGGGTAGAGAATGTGCTGGGCCTGTTCCACACTGAGATACACCGCGGAGAAAGCCACGTGCGGCGCCACGAGGGCGGCCGGCGCGAGGGCGAGGCCGCGCCACCCCTTCATGCGACTTCCCCCGAGAAGGCTGCCACGGAAGGAGGGCGTTCCAGTTGTCCCGTCCGTTCACTCACGGTTCGACCTCCAGATCGACAGAACCAGCCACACCGCATTCAGGCTGGCCGCGGCAAAACCGATCACGCCGAAGAGAGGCAGTCCGAAGACCTCCGGCCCCCCCCTGACGGTCATGACGATCGACGAACCCACTATCAGGGCAGCGGTCACCACTCCCAGCGTGAGCCGGTTGGCACTCCGGTCTATCTGATGCCCGAATCGATCGAGCCGTTTGAGGTCGAACTCGATTCGTACCCGACCCCTTCGGGCGTCGGAAACCAGCCTCGCCAATTCGGATGGTAGCCCAGCGGCCGCTCCGAGGGCACTGGCGAGGCCGTACCGCAACCGCCTTGCGAGCGCACGCGGCTCGTACCTCGCCGCGACCACCTGGCGGATGAACGGCCGGAGATGGTCGAGCAGGTGGAACTCAGGATACAGGCGACACCCGAGTCCCTCGAGCGTCACCAGGGACTTGAAGAGAAGCGCGAGGTCGGCCGGAAGGACGATGGAGTGATCCCGCAGGATGGCGGATATGTCGGCGAGCAGTTGGCCGATCCGGATCTCCCCCAGTTCGAGGTGCTCATAGTTGAAAGCCAGTTCGCCGAGATCGAGCGCAAGCCTGGACTCGTCCACCGCAGCGTCCTCGGTCCAGTCGAGCAGCACCCGCATCATGCCGCGCTCGTCCTGCCGGGAAAGCGCGTCCAGCAGGTCCACGACCTGGTCCCGTCTTTGTTCCGAGAGCCGTCCCACCATGCCGAAGTCGAGCATCCCGAGCCGGTTCCCCGGGAGGTAGAGCACGTTTCCCGGGTGCGGGTCGGCGTGGAAGAAACCATCCACGAGGATCATCTTCAGGACGGCATTCGCACCGCGATCCGCCAGCGTACGGCGGTCGAGTCCACTCCGCTCCAGAAGCCCGAGGTCATTGCCCGGTACGCCGTCGATGAAGTCCTGGACATTCATGACCGGTGACGTGAACTCCCAGTGGATGCGCGGGATCACGATACCCGGATCACCCCTGAAATTGCGGGTGAAACGGTCCTGGTTGCGGGCCTCGAGCGCCAGGTCGAGTTCCCGGGAGATGGATTTCCGGAACTGCAGGACCATCTGCTCCGGCTGGAATCGGCGAGACTGGGGCATCTCCCGCTCGACCAGCCGTGCGAGTGACTGGAGGATCCGCAGATCGGCCTCGATGCGGGGACGGATGCCCGGGCGACGCACCTTCAGCACCACCGGCGTCCCGTCGGCAAGCCGTGCCCGGTAGACCTGGGCGATGGAGGCCGATGCAAAGGGTACCGGATCGAAGTCGGCAAACACCTGCTCAGGTGGACGACCCAGAGCCTCGCTCATTTCCGCCAGCACCTCGGCAGCGGGTGACGGTGCTACCGCATCCTGGAGCCGCTCCAGTTCGGCAATCCAGTCGGGGGACAGCAGGTCCGCCCGCGTGCTCATGACCTGTCCGAGTTTCACGAATGCGGGACCCATGGCCTCCAGCGCCATGCGCATGCGCACGGGCAACGCAAGCGAGGCGAGCGCCGGATCCTGGCCCGCGCCGAGCAACTCGCCCGCGCGTTCCAGCAGTCCGCCCACACCCGACCGCCGGAGCAAGTCCCCAAAGCCGTGCCGCACGAGGATGGCGACAAGTTGGCGGAGTCGGGGGAGATCCTGAAAGGCGTGCAGGGATTCGAGCATGAAGGGACCGTGACGTGCGGAGTCTGCCTGGAGCCGAACCCGATGTTACGCGGGATTCAGGGTCCTGCCGGCGCGCGCGCGTCCCCCTCGCCACGCGCCCGCCTTCCAATCACCTGGACGAGGGCCCGGGGCAACGCTCAGACGGGGTGACCCGCCTGACCGAGCATCTGATCCTTTGCGGCGAAGTAACTTCTTGCGTGAGCCACGATCTGCCCATCGGTGGGGTGATCAGCGCTTTCGACGCCGACGATACGGTCGGCAAAGCCCCTGTGATGCGAATGAACATACTTGACCAGCTCGAGCTTTGCGGCACCCGGCCCCACCACGAGAATCTCCCGGGCGTCACCGAGCATCCGGACGACCTCGCCCAGGTATTTCACATCCTCCCGGAGGTGGCCCGACCCGATCGACCCGCGCTTGTGATGCATGTGCGGATGCCGGTCGGACGCATGAGCCGTGAACTTCTCGACCTCGTCCCGGGAGAAGTGCATCACGTGCGCCTCTGCGTGATCGAGCCAGACGACTGCATGAAATTTCGACATCGGGATCATCCTTTTCCTGAGGTTTGGGAAGAATCTTTCGCGGCCGGTTCACCCGGACGCGATGGCTTGCCGCCCATCGCATCGGACAACCCGGCGAGGAAGCCACTGGCCGCCTGGGCGAGACGCTCACCCACCGAACGGGCAGCATCCAGGCTCGCGGTCGTCATCTCGCCGGTGACACGGGCGAGGTTCCCCGCGAACTCCTCGGCAGTTCCGCGGACCACCGCTCCGGTGTCCGTGCCGGTACGGGCTGCATGTTCGGCCAGAGCCTCCATCTCCGCCCTGACTTTCGTGCCGGCGCTCTGTGCCGCGCCGGACAGGGCCGCGAGCATGTCGTGCTCGAGGTGCCGCACGGAGTCGAATGCGGCTCGCAGTTCCATCTCGCTGATGCCGCGTCCCGTCGACACCATCTCGGCCAGAGCAAGGCGAGTCGCCTGGGCCGAGCGGCTGAAGGCCTCGTCCATGCCACGATAGGCTGCGGCAAGCACCTGCTTCATGTCCTCGCCACGGGCCTCGGCACCCGTCGAGATGCCCGCGGTGAGTTGCTTCATCACCTCCCGCATGGCCTCGAGATCGAACTGGCGGTCGCGAATGGCAGCGAGAGTGAGTTCGCGCACCCGCGACTGCACATCACCTGACGTATCCATCGACTGCTCCGCGGCACCTCTGAGATCGGCTGGTTCCACTTCGACACCTCCGTACGGCTGCTTTCCGTCGGATGAATTATCCTCCCCACCGGCGCGGCGCCGGTTTGACCCACATCAAGCGCAACGACGGCGCCCAACACGCACCAAAAGAATGCGGGTGATGGGAAAATGCACTGGAATGCCGCGACAAACCGTTTGCCAGGCGCCCGTTTCTGGCGGATTTCGGTGGCCCGCGAATTGCCATTCGGAGCCGCGGCCGACGTGCGTCCTGCGCGGCCAGCCACCCACTCCTCGAGGAGGATAGAACCATGCTCCCGATTGACCCCTGGGCCGATGTCATCGGCCTTGATCTGACGCCGGAACGTCGTGCCGTCGTGCTCGAGGCCTACCGGGATGTACTCGCCGAAATCGCGAAACTGAGAACACTCGATCTGACCGATGTGCACCCGTGCGTGATCTTCGAACCCACGGCGCCTTACCGCCTGCCGCCGGAACTCTGAAGATGGAACTGTGGCGTCAGTCAATCACCTCTCTCGCCCGCGGATTGCGGTCCGGCAAGCTCTCCGCCGTGGAACTCACCCGCCAGTGCCTCGAACGCATTCACGTCCTTGACCCGAAGCTCCTCGCCTTCACGCACGTCTCCGCGACCGCGGAGGCAGCGGCCCTGGACGCGGAACGGGAGATACGCGCCGGTCGCTGGCGCGGCGCACTCCACGGAATCCCCGTCGCCATCAAGGACAACTACCTGACCGCCGACATGCCAACCACGGCGGGCACCGAAGCTCCGGGCATCGCCTTTCCGCAACGTGACTCCGCGGCAGCAGCGAGACTGCGTGGCGCGGGAGCCATTCTCATCGGAAAGACCAGAACCCACGAATTCGCCTGGGGCAACGTGACCCCCCCCACCCGCAATCCGTGGGATCTCGACCGCGTTCCGTCCGGCTCCAGCGGCGGGTCCGGGGCAGCGGTCGCAGCGGGACTTTGCCCCGCCGGCATGGGCTCGGATACCGGCGGGTCCATCCGGATGCCTGCAGCCGTTTGTGGGACTGTCGGCATCAAGCCAACCTTCGGCCGCGTGAGCCGCGACGGGATCGTGCCGCACTCCTGGTCGCTGGATCACCCGGGTCCGCTCACCCGCACGGTGGCCGATGCAGCACTGCTCATGAACATCCTGGCGGGATACGATCCGGCAGATCCGGCATGCCAGGACAGGAAGGTGCCGGACTATTCCCGGGCCATCGGCAAGCCCGTGACCGGGCTGCGCGTGGGCGTCTGCCGCAATCACTTCTTCGACCGGAACGACCCGGACGTGGACCGCGCCGTGGAAGCGGCCATCGCGAGCCTGGCTCGCGCAGGCGCCACGATTCACGAATTCACCATTCCGCGCCTCGAGTACGGGCTCGCCGCCATCTTCGCCATCGAACTTGCCTCGTCGACGGCCTACCACGACGTGTCCCTGCGGGCGGGACGGGTCTCTCACTACTCGGCAGATGTGCGCACGCTCGTGGAGATGGGCCGTTTCGTGACCGCGGCCGACTACCTCAAGGCGGAACAGCTCCGGACACTGCTGATGGCTGATTTCCGCCAGGCGCTCGACCGCGTCGACGTCATCGTCGGCCCGACCATGCCCATCACGGCCTGGAAGGCAGGCACGTGGTCCGTGAAGACCGAGGACCGCGAGGAGAACGCGCTCTCCGCATCCTGGCGCTACACATTTCCCTACAACCTGACCGGCCTGCCGGCCATCTCGGTACCCTGCGGATTCGATCGCCGCGGTCTGCCGATCGGGCTGCAGATTGCAGGCAGGCCCTTCGACGAGACGATGGTGCTTCGCGTGGCAGACGCATACGAGCGAATGCACGACTGGAAGGATCGGATGCCACCTCTCTGAAAAAGCAATCCTGATGGACGGTGCCGTCGCTCCGCGCGATGAACCCGTCCGTCCTTTTGCAACAGTCGTGTCCAGGAACAGGAAAACCCCAGATGCCAGCGAGTACCCCACCTCCTGAAAGCCTGCTGCGCGTGGCCTGCGTGCAGATGAACCCCTTGATCGGCGAGACGGACCACAATGTTTCCAGGAGCATCGATTTCATCGCGGAGGCAGCCGCCGATGGCGCAAGGCTCGTCATCCTCCCGGAACTCTGCAACACGGGCTACGTGTTCGAGACCCGGGAGGAAGCCTTCTCCCTCGCCGAATCCATTCCTGAAGGTCCGACGACCCGCCAATGGATCGCGGCAGCGGCCAGGTTCGGGGTGACGCTGGTGGCTGGCATCACGGAACGCGCGGGGGATGTCCTCTACAACAGCGCGGTAGTCGTGGGACCCGACGGTTACCTGGGCACCTACCGCAAGAATCACCTTTGGGGCGCCGAGAACCTGTTCTTCGAGCGGGGGGATCTCGGGGTGCCCGTGTTCCGCATCGGGGCGGGGCGAATCGCCTGCGCCATCTGCTACGACATCTGGTTCCCGGAGATCTTCCGCCTCGCCGCCCTCCAGGGGGCCGATCTCCTTTGCGTTCCGACCAACTGGGTACCCATGCCCTCCCAGCCGGAGGGCATGATGGTGATGGCCAACATTCTTGCCATGGGAGGCGCCCACTCCAATTCGATGTTCGTGGCCTGCGCCGACCGCGTGGGCGAGGAACGGGGGCAGCCGTTCCTGGGAAACAGCATCATTGCCAGCCACGCAGGCTGGCCACTGGCGGGGCCGGCCAGCACACTGGACGAGGAAATCATTGCGGCCAACCTCAACCTCGCGGACGCCCGCAGAAAGCGCGGCCTCAACGACTTCAATCAGTTGCTGCGGGACCGGCGGACCGATGTCTACGGCGAAATGCTCGGCTCGGCCGCGAAGCCCGGATGGTACTGACTTTCCCCGCCCCGGCTGGCGCGGGACGTGCTGAGAGGAAGGGCTCCCGTTGACTTCCGAAGCCGCAACCATGTCCCTCGATATCCTGTACCACATCGTTCCGTCCGCGCCCGAGCAGGTCGGGCCATTCAGCCACGCCACGGAAGCCGGTGGATGGATTTTCGTGACGGGTCAGATGCCCACCACGCCGGGAGATCCGGAACGCCCCGTACCCGAGGGCATCGAGGCCCAGACCCGGCTGGTCATGGAAAACCTCCGCACTGTTCTGGCCGGGCTGGGGCTCGGGTTTGAACACGTCGTTCGCACCGGCGCCTACCTGACCCACTTCGATACCGATTACCCGATCTTCAACCGCCTCTACCGAAGCTATTTCCGGGAGGACCACCTGCCTGCCCGCACGTGCATCGGTGTGACCGCGCTCGCCAAGGCCGCCCGGGTGGAAGTGGACTTCGTCTGCCGCCGCCCGGGATGACGCAGGAACCTCTGCGCAGGCCGCTGCCCGCGGACCGCATCGGACCGAGCGACACGGCGCTCCTGGTGATCGACATGGAACGGGATTTCGTCGATGCCGGAGCTGTCCAGGAAACACCAGGCGCCCTTGCCATCGTGCCCGCCATCAACCGGCTGATCGGCTGGGCCCGCGATCACGGCCTGCCCGTCATCTTCACGCACGAAGCCCATCGCGCCGACCTCAGCGATTACGGTATCGAACTGGAGTTCGACCCGGTGCACTGCCTCGAGGGAACATCGGGCTGCGAACTCGTGCCCGGAATCGACGCCCGCGCTGGCGATTGGCGAATCCTCAACAAGCGGCGCTACGATGCCTTCATGGGAACCGACCTGGATCTGCTGCTGCGGTCCCGGCGCATCGCGAATCTGGTGTGCTGCGGGGTCACGACCCACTGCTGCGTGATGAGCACCGTCTACACGGCCCGCAATCTCGACTACCGCGTGCTGGTTCCCCGGGACGCCGTGGCCGCAGTCTCTGCCGCCCATCAGCAGGCGGCCCTGCTGTGCATGAGCGACGTCTTCGCCTATGTCACGGACGTGACCTCCGTCACGCAGCTGTGGCCACGTCGGGACACGTGACGGCCTGAGGGCGAACTCCTCGCCCTCAGAACTTGCCGAGGTGCTTGCCGCTGTCCACGGTGAGGAGTTCCCCGGTGACCACGCGTGCACCCTCGATCAGCCAGACCACCGCGTCAGCGACATCATCTGCCGAGGCTGTCGTGGCAAGCGGCACGCTGTCCTCGTAGGCCTTCCTGAACCGCGCGTACTCCTCCTCGTTGAATCGGGCCGTGTGCCACCTGGTCTCGATGAGGCCGGGACACACCGCGTTCACCCGGATCGCCGGTGCGAGGGCACGGGCAAGCGACAGGGTCATCGCATTCAGGGCGCCCTTGGAAGCAACGTAGGCCACCGACGAACCGATCCCGAGAGTACCGGCCACGGACGAGATATTGACCACGGCTCCACGGCCCTGTTGCTTCATCGCGGGGGCACAGGCCCGGATCATCTGGTAGGCACCGATGACGTTCACGGCGTAGAGCTGCTGAAAATCATCGGCGCTGAGCGCCTCCAGTTTGGCAGCGTGAGCGAACCGGGTGATGCCGGCGCTGTTCACGAGCGCGTCGATCCGGCCGAACCGGTCGACCGCTGCCTGCGCGATGGCACGGCAATCGGCATCCTCGGCGACGTCACCCCGGACGACGAGCGCCGCCGACCCGAGGCCCTCGCAGGCCCTCGCTGTCTCGAGCGCCTCGGCTTCGCTGCGACTGAAGTTGATGACGACTTGCCATCCCCTCCGAGCCAGGTAACGGGCGCAGGCAGCACCCGTGCCGGTCCCGCCGCCAGTGATGACACAAACCCTGTCTCTTTCCTCCATCTGGCAAAGATACCCCCGGGCGGGCGTCGCGGCAATCGCGCAAGCCGCCGCAGCCGCTCCCGCGGAGACACCGCGCCGCGAGTCCTCCAGACATCGCGTTGACCCGAACCACCGGACACCCTCCCTTGCCCCCGGGTTCCCGCAGGCAGACCGGCAGGACGAGAAGGCCCTGCGGCGTCCGCTCCTCACCGTCATGTTCGAGGGACGTCCCCGCTGAGCCGAATTCCCGGGTGACGGCTTCCCGATCAGCCGGAATCGACAACAGCGACCGACCGGCGATACTCTTCGTCCGCTGGACAAACAGGGGAGAAACAAACAATGGATTACACGCGACTGGGCAGCACGGGGTTGAAGGTGTCGCGCATCTGCCTCGGCTGCATGAGCTACGGAGCGCCCGATCGTGGACGCCATCCATGGACGCTCGACGAGCAGTCGAGCCGCCCCTTCATCCGCAAGGCCCTCGATCTCGGCATCAACTTCTTCGATACGGCGAACGCCTACTCGGAAGGCACCAGCGAGGAAATCGTCGGTCGTGTCCTGCGCGAGTACGGCAGCCGCGATGAACTCGTGATCGCCACCAAGGTGTTCTTTCCCACCACCCAGGGCCGGAACGTGAGCGGACTTTCGCGCAAGTCGATCCTCACCAATATCGACGCGAGCCTGCGGCGTCTCGGGACCGACCATGTGGACCTCTACCAGATTCACCGCTGGGACCACCACACGCCAATCGAGGAGACCATGGAGGCCCTGCACGACGTGGTCAAGGCCGGAAAGGCCCGGTACATCGGTGCGTCCTCGATGTTCGCCTGGCAGTTCGCCAAGGCGCAGGCTGTTGCCGAACGCCACGGATGGACGCCCTTCGTCTCCATGCAGGACCACTACAACCTCCTGAACCGCGAAGAGGAGCGGGAAATGCTGCCCCTGTGCCGGGATCAGGGGATCGGGGTCATCCCTTGGAGTCCGCTCGCCCGAGGACGCCTGACGCGGGACTGGAGCGAGGTGACCGAGCGGGAACGCACGGATGACCTGATGGGTCCCCTCTACGCCGCCACGATCGACGCGGACCGCAGGGTGGTGGAACAGGTGGCCGCCATCGCAACGGCACGTGGCGTGAGCCGCGCACAGGTCGCCCTTGCGTGGCTGCTCTCGAAGCCGGTCATCACGGCCCCCATCGTGGGTGCCACCCGGACGCAGCATCTCGACGACGCTGCGGCCTCGCTTGCCCTCGAACTTACCCCTGGGGAAATCGCTGCCCTCGAGGCGCCCTACGTCCCGCATCCGATCGTGGGTTTCAGCTGACCGGCCGGCGGCCGCTCATCACTGCGGAGGTCAGTCCCATGGATTCAGCCACGCCCTCTGCCGGAGAACTGCCAGCGCTTGTTCCCGGCTTTCGCCTCGACGGCCGGGTGGCGCTCGTGACCGGCGCGAGTTCCGGGCTCGGGGCCGGCATCGCCGAGGCCTTCGCCAGCCAGGGCGCCGAAGTCGTCCTGATGGCCCGCTCTCGCGATCTGCTCGAATCGGTCGCTGCCCGGATCATCGCCAGAGGGAGCAGTTGCCGGATCGCCGTCTGCGATGTGACGGACACGACTGCGCTCCGCGAGCACATCGCGTCCTTGCCACGCCTCGATATCCTGGTCAACAATGCCGGGACCAATTTTCCCGAACCCATCACCGAAGTCTCGGACGAACACCTCGACACAATCCTCGACCTCAACGTGCGGTCGGTCTACCTGTCGGCGCAGGCAGCCGTCAGGAAGATGCTGGAGGCCCCGGACCGCAGGACCGCGGGTGGGGCCATCATCAACATGTCATCACAGATGGGACACGTCGGTTCGCCCAACCGAACGGTGTACTGCATGTCGAAACACGCGGTCGAAGGCCTCACCAAGGCCCTTGCCATCGAACTCGCACCCGTCGGCATCCGGGTCAACAGCATTGCTCCCACGTTCGTCGACACCCCGCTCGTGCAACGCGTTGCCAGCAGCCCGGAACAGCGTGCCTTCATCCTCGGCCGCATCCCCCTGGGCAGCCTCGCCACCATCGGGGACATCGCAGCAGCGGCGATCTACCTGGCGTCGCCAGCGGCCGGCATGATCACCGGCACCTCGCTGGTTGTCGATGGTGGCTGGACGGCACAGTGATCGAGGCGGGGGACATCCTCGCCACTGGAATGGGCGCTGATGATCGACGAACGCGTCTCACGGGCGCGTGCCCTCGACACCCCCGCAGTCTCGGATGCGCTCGACCGCCTGGGCCTCTCTCGGGTGGCTGCGTCGGGATCGTACCCATCAATATCGGCTCGAAGGCCTGCGGCTACGCCTTCACGGTCCGGTACCGGCCCCGTGAGCCCGACGCGAGGAACAGTGGGAGATTTCCTCGATGACGTGACCCCGGAACAGGGGGTGGTCATCGACAACGCAGGGCGACATCATGACAGTCGTCGTGGCGCCCAAGGAGATCGGGGCGGACGATCCTCGACGGAGCCTGCCGGGAGGTGCCACGGATCAGGGCGCTCCGCCACCCTGTCTTCATCAGGAGGGTATCCATGATCACCGGCAAGGATCGTGTCGAAGTCGACGCCTTCAACGGCCCGGTCTGCATCGCCAGTGAGCACGTGGCCCCCGGAGACCTGATGCCGGCCGACGATACCGCTGTCATCCGCACTCCGCGGTCCGGAATCGACGAGGTCCTCTCGGTGGCGGAGGACATCTCCAGGACCGGGAGCCGGATTCCGGAGGCCCTCGGGGCGGAAATGACCCCGTGCGAGGCAAGGCGCCGGTTCGGATACCACTCGCTCGAGACGCGAGGATGAGCCCGGCAGTCACTCGAACACGTGGAGGGCGGTCCGGTTCGCGGCGATGAAGTCCCAGTCGTAATCGACGCCCAGACCCGGCCCGTCCGGGACACCTACGCAGCCGTCCTTGCCCACGCAATCGAGCTGGTCGGTGTATCCGCAGCGATACACGGGAGGGACCGCATTGGGCATGTCAGGCCCCACCAGGGCAACCTCGTAGAAATTGCTGTTGCGCATGGCCGACATGCAATGGCGGTGCGCGGGTCCGCAGGCGTGAATCTCGCAATCCACACCGAACCCTTCGGCGATGTGGGCAATCTTCATGGCCCCCGTGATGCCCATGTCGTACTCGGGATCGACGCGCAGGAAATCCGTGCCTTCCGCCACGAGAAAATCCGCCTTGGGCTCCACGCCGCGAACATGCTCCGTCTGCAGGATCGGAGTCTTCAGAAACTGCCGCAGCTTGCGGTGGGCGTAGGCTGACACTCCGGAATCCCGGAACGGGTCCTCGTACCAGAAGAAGTTCGCCTCGTCACAGGCTCGTCCGACGTAAAGCGCATCCGCGAACGTACGCAGTTCGCATGCAGGGTCCAGCATCAGTTCCATGCCGTCGCCGACCCGTTTGCGGACATAGAGCACGTTCTCGGCCTCCTCGTGCTTGTTGCCCTCGTTCCAGCCATGGATCTTGAACGCGCGGTATCCGAGGTCACGACAGGCAAGGGCGAAATCCGCAAAAGCCTCCTTGGAATTGAGCCCGGCCTCGCCGCGGGACGCGTGATACGTCGACGCGTAGGCGGGCAACCGCTTGCGGTAACCCCCCAGCAACTCGCCGATGGACGCCCCGTACTTCCTGCCGGCGAGATCCCAAAGGGCGATATCCAGCGGACCGTGCCCCATGTGATCGAACTGCCGCGATTCCCGCTTGAGATCATCGTAGATGCCTTCCCGGCCTTCGGCCTCGCGCCCGACAAGATAGGGTGCGAGCATGAGGGTGGAACCGAGCGCCGCCGCCGAACCGACCCAGTGGGTGACGTACTCGCCGCGCAAGCCTCCTTCCGCTTCGACTGCGACCGCGTACTTCGTGAGCCGGGTGCGCCCGCCCTTTCCGTAGTGCAGGGCGCCAACGGCACCGCCGCCTGCCGCCACGAGGTTGTGTGCGTCGAACTGGAACACATGTACTTCCACACGCCTGATCCGGCTCATCTTGATTGCTCCCTTCTGGAAAACGCGGCCCCAACCAGAGTCCAATCACAACCGGCACGGGGAGGGCACGGTCAATCCCGCGTCAATTTCACCGGACGTCCAGCAGTCGCCGGGTAATGATGTTCAGGACGAACATGGCAAAGCCGGGATTGAGAAAGTAGGCCTGCTTCACCTTCTCCTCGCTCAAGGCAAAGGCGTCGACCTCGGTGGCACACACGGCGCTGCAGGTCCGCCTCCGGTCGGGGGCGAACAGGCCGATCTCCCCGAAAAGGTCGTGCTCCCCGAGTTGCTCACCGATCTCCGGAAGCGAGATACGACCACGCTGGATGAGATACATCTCGCTGGCGATGTCTCCCTTGCGGAAGATGCTGAAACCCGCGGGGAAGCGCCGATGCTCCATGTGCGGCAGCAGGAAGCCGATGTCGAGATCACCCTGCTCGGCCTGATCGATCTGGGACCGGACCACCTTGATCACGCGCATCGCGACGATGATGGCCTCGCTGCGATTGCGCACCTTGAGCTTGCGCAGGATGGCGCTCATCTGGATCCGCACGGTGCCCTCGCTCTTGCCGAGAGCCGTGGCGATTTCCTGGTTGGTCTTGCCCTTGGCCGCGAGGCCGAGTACCCCCGACTCCGCATGCGTCAACCCGAGGTCCTGGAGGGAAGGAACCTCGCACGACCCGCCCGCGGCCGATCCCGCCCCGTCTGGTGCCGGGGCCCGGTCACGGCCGTCGGGTTCTCCGGCGGAGAGCACGAGACGCAGGGCCGGAATGATCGTGGCGCGTGCATAGGTCTTCGGGATCAGCGCGATACGGCTCGTTCCGCCCCCCCCCTGAACAGGCGAGGAATCCTCCTGGTCCGTGAAGACCACGACGCGGAGTGCGGGAAATCGCTTGATCAACTCGGCCAGGCGTTCGCGTCCACCGTTGCCAAGCCTCACTTCGTCAACGAGAAGCAGCCTGACATCCTCGAGGTCCCGGCCGAGCAGCCCCGGCGTTTCCAGATGAGTGATCCAGCGCAGATCGAGATCGTTGCCCAGGTCGGGAAGAACACCGAACAAAGTCTCCGCAAACGCCCCTCGGCCGAACAGAAGCAGGGCCTTGATCGCCATGAGTGCGTCAATCCGTGGAGCCAGCGGCCACCGCGCGACCACTCATGGCGCCGTTTCCACCCGGTTACGCCCGTTTTCCTTTGCGCGGTAGAGAGCGGCGTCCGCGCGAGCCAGAAGCGACTGCAGGGTTTCACCTGACCGATGCAGCGCCACACCCGCCGAGACGGTGATGTTGCCCACGACCTCGTCATTGTTGAGCCGGCGAATGCGGCTGGCAGCCACGAGCCGCCGCACGCCCTCGGCCACCGCCCAGGCACCCGCCAGCGGAGTCTCGGGAAGGACGATCGAGAATTCCTCGCCTCCGTAGCGGGCCACATGATCCTTGCCCTTGACCCCTGCCTTGAGCGCGGTACCGACGGCGCGAATCACCCGGTCACCGAACAGGTGGCCATAGCCGTCGTTGATGCGCTTGAAGTGGTCGATGTCCAGCATCACGACCGCGAAGGTATCCGGGCGCCCCCCCGCGCTTTCGAGCAGTTTCTCCAGACAGGCGTCGAGACCCTTCCGATTGAGCAGGCCAGTCAGGCCATCGGCCATGCTCTCCTCCCTCACTCGAGCCAGTTCCTCGCGCAGTGAGTCGATCTCCTCCTGGCTTGCGGAAAGGCGGGTGCGCACCTTGTCGACTGTCGTACGCATCTGCTGGGTGTCGGCCGCGGTGGTCTCGACAATGCCCTCGAACTCCTGCCGGGTCACCGTCGGCGAGCCGAGACGCTGTTCACTTCGTTCGAGGTTCCTGCCGAACATCCCGGCCTCGGCATTGACGACGGATGTGGAGTCCGAGACATCGTTCAGGACCCGCCTCAGATCATCCCCGAGGCGTTGCACCCGGTCGACATCGAGGTCTGCGACGTACTTCTCGTGAAGGTTGCGCGTGGTGTCCTCGTCGAGCTTGCGCCCCTTCTGGAGGATCGCATCGATCTGGGCGCTCAGTTCGACGTTCCCCCCGGAGACATACTCGTACCACACCGCATAGGAAATGGGGTGCACGCCAGCGTCCTGCTTGCTCATCAGGGCCAGGGCCCGTCGCAGGTATTCCCCGGCCTTCTCGGGGGACTCCGGATAGCGTCTTTCCACGTTGCCCCTCATGGCGACAGGATGGAGGGAACTCTCGTCGGGCGTCGTCGCCATGCCGCCCGAGGCATCATGCCATCACCACCCTGCGCCCTGGAACTTCGGCGAAGATGGTTCCTCAAGCACCGGCCGCCCCCCTGCTGCGGCAGGCAATCCACCTCAAGCTGCGCGCTGCCCCGACGGCACGGGTGCGTCGAACGCGGTCAGCAATTCAGCCTGGCACGCCCGGGCGGCCTCCAGATGTTTCTCCTTGACATGACCGAAACCCCGGATGTCCTCGGGAATCGAGGCAATGCGTACCGCGAGGCTATGGTTATCGTGGCTCAGGCTCACCAGCAGAGTCCTGAGCGTCGACTCGTACTCGGAGATGAGAGCCCGTTCCGTACGCCGCTCGCGCGTGTAGCCGAACGGATCGAACGCCGTTCCCCTGAGGAACCGGAAGCGCGCGAGCAGCCGGAAAACACCCATGACCCAGGCCCCGTATTCGGCCTTCTGCAACTGACCCGTCGCAGCATCGCGTCGCGCCAGTAGCGGTGGCGCGAGATGAAACTTCAGCGCAAAGGGTCCCTCGAACTGCGCTTCCAGCTTCTGGCGAAACTCCGGCGCCGCGTACAACCTCGCCACCTCGTATTCGTCCTTGTAGGCCATCAACTTGAAGAAATATCGGGCAACGGCCTCGGTCAGGCCCTGGAAGCCCTTCGCCTTGTCGGCCTCGGCACGGCGTACCTCGTCCACCAGATGTCGATAGCGTTGGGCCCAGTCCGCATTCTGATATGCCGTGAGAAATGCCTCGCGGCGGGCAATGATGGCATCGAGCGACTCCACAGGTTCCACCGCCACCGGGGTACTCTTCGGGGCCACGAGCCGTCCGACGGCAACCGGGTCATGGGCTGTCCGGCGCCCCCAGAGAAATGCTGCCTGATTCATCTTGACTGCAGCACCATTCATCTCTATCGCCCTGTTGATCGCTTCAGATGACACGGGTATGAAGCCGCGCTGGAATGCAAAACCCAGCATGAACATGTTGGTGGCAATCGAATCTCCCATGAGCGTCGTGGCAAGCCGGGAGGCGGCGACAAACTCCGCATTACCCTCCCCGACCCCCTGCTCGATGGTGTCCCGGAGGGCGTCCCGCGGAAACCTGAAATCGGGGTTGCGGGTAAAGTCCCCCGTCATCTGCTCGTGCCGGTTCACCACCATGCGCGTACCCGGACGAGTCGTGTCCATGGCTTTCTGACTGGCGGACACTACCAGATCACACCCAAGCACAACTCGTGCTCCCCCGGACCCGAGGCGGACGGTCTTGATGTCGTCCGGGTGGGAGGCAATCTGCAGATGACTGTAGACGGCGCCTCCCTTCTGCGCAAGGCCCGCCATGTCGAGACCGGCAAACCCCTTGCCCTCCAGATGCGCCGCCATCCCGACAATTGCACCGATGGTCACCACGCCGGTGCCGCCGACACCGGTTACCAGGATGCCATACGAACCATCGAGCGCCGGCAGTTCGGGTTCCGGCAGGACGGGAAACGGTGTGTCGGCCCCGTCTCCGCCCGCCCTGGCCAGTGCCTTGCGGACCGAACCACCATGCACGGTGACGAAACTCGGGCAAAAACCCTTCACGCAGGAAAAGTCCTTGTTGCAGGCCGACTGATCGATGAGCCGCTTGCGACCGAATTCGGTCTCGAGTGGCGTCACGGATACACAGTTCGACTTGACGCCGCAATCACCACAACCCTCGCAGACCAGATCGTTGATGAAGGCCCGCTTGGGTGGGTCGGGAAACTGACCGCGCTTGCGCCGTCGCCGCTTCTCCGCAGCGCAGGTCTGGTCGTAGACGATGACCGACACTCCGGGAACGGTCCGGAAATCCCGCTGGACGGCGTCGTAATCATCGCGGTGATGTACGGTGACTCCAGGCGCGAAGCCCGCCGCCGAGCCGTACTTCTCAGGCTCGTCGGTGACGACGGCAATGCGCTTGACGCTCTCGGCAGCCATTTGCTGCGTGATCTGTGGAACCGTCAGCTGGCCGTCGACATGCTGCCCGCCAGTCATCGCCACGGCGTCGTTGTACAGGATCTTGTAGGTCATGGTGGCACCGCTTGCGACTGCGGCACGAACGGCGAGGGACCCCGAGTGAAAATAGGTCCCGTCACCGATGTTCTGGAAGATGTGTCCCGTCCTGACAAAGGGCGCCATGCCCATCCAGCTCGCCCCCTCGCCACCCATCTGCGTGTAGCCCGCAGTATTGCGGTTCATCCACTGGGACATGAAGTGGCACCCGATCCCCGCCATCGCGCGGCTCCCCTCTGGCACCTTCGTGCCGGAATTGTGGGGGCACCCGGAACAGAAGTAAGGCGTGCGATCCATCGCGGGCCTCTCCACGACCCGCCCTTCCAGCTGTTCCTGCTCCGCCACCCGGGCACGCAACTGGGGATCGTCGTGGGCGTCGAGCAGCCGACGACCGATCGCGATGGCAATCTGATTAGGGTCGAGGGCTGCGTTGCTCTGGAAGAGCATGGCCCCCTGCTCATCACGCTTGCCCACGACCACCGGCGCATTCGCCATGCCGTAGATGATGTCCTTCAACTGGGGTTCGACGAGCGCGCGCTTTTCCTCGACCACGATGATCTTCGAGAGCCCCTGCGCGAAATCGCGGATGCCCTGCGGCTCGAGCGGCCATGTCATGCCGACCTTGTAGATCCGCAGCCCCAGGCGATGCGCCTCCATGTCATCGATGCCGAGATACTGCAGGGCCTGGCGCACATCCATGTAGGACTTCCCGCAGGTGACGATGCCAAGTCTGGCCCCGGGGGAATCGACCACGACCCGGTCGAGACGGTTCGCGCGGGCAAAGGCCTTGACCGCTTCGATCTTCACGTTGTGGAGCCTCGCCTCCTGCTCGAGGGGAACGTCCGGAAACCGGATGTGCACGCCCTGCTCGGGCATGATGAAATCGTCGGGGAGGTGGATCTGCACGCGCTCGGGATCCACATCGACCGAGGCGGTCGCGTCGATGGTGTCCTTCATGCTCTTGAGGCCCACCCAGCAACCGGAATACCGGGAAAGCGCCCATCCGTAGATGCCGTAATCCAGAAGTTCCTGAACCCCGGCAGGATTCAGGATGGGGATCATGGCGTCCACCATCGCGAATTCGCTCTGGTGCGCGGTGGTGGACGATTCGCACGTGTGATCGTCCCCCATGAGGGCCAGCACGCCACCCAGCGGCGCCGTTCCCGCCAGATTGCCGTGACGGAAGGCATCCCCCGTGCGGTCAACACCCGGCCCCTTCCCGTACCAGATGGCAAACACGCCATCGAAACGGGAATCCCCATCAAGATGCACCTGCTGGGTGCCCCAGCACGCCGTGGCGGCAAGATCCTCATTGACACCCGGCTGGAAGTGGACGTTTTGCTCCTTGAGGAACTTCGACGCCGCCGTGAGTTGCTGGTCGTACCCTCCCAGCGGAGAACCGCGATAGCCCGAGATGTAACAGGCAGTATTGCGGCCGGCCACGGCATCGCGGCGCTGCTGGACCAGGGGCAGGCGCACGAGCGCCTGGGTGCCCGTAATGAAGATTCGCCCCTTGTCGAGAAGGTACTTGTCAGCCAGGGTGACGTTCAGCAGTGCCATGAGACTTCCCTCGAGTCGTGCCCCTTCCGGGACGCCGTTGTATCAGATACGGATTGTGCCAAGGCATCCGCTGCCCCGGAAGTGGCTATAGTAGGGCGTCCCGGGGTCTGGCGGGCATTCAACCGGGAACAGGACCTTTTCGGAACGCGAGGCAATGATGGAAAACCTGGCTGGACTGGTCGTGTTCGCCCGGGTGGTCGAGGCACGGAACTTCTCGGAAGCAGGCCGCAGACTGGGCCTGTCACCCTCGATGGTGAGCAGGCAGGTCGCCCGTCTGGAAAAGGAACTCGGCGCCCGCTTGCTCAACCGGACCACGCGAAGACTCTCGGTGACGGAAGTCGGCATGGCGGTCTACGAGCACTGTGCCCGGATTGCCCACGAGGCCGACGAGGTGAACGTGGCTGTCGCTCACTTCCAGTCCGGACCCCGAGGGCGCCTGCGGGTCTCCGCGCCCTGGACCTTCGGCATGCTCCACATGGGGCCTGTGGTCGCATCGTTCCTGCGCCGCTACCCGGAGGTCGAGGTGGATCTGACCTGCCGGGATGGCGTCTCCGTGGATCTCGCCGCCGACAGTCTCGACGCCGCCATCGTGCTGGCGCCCGGCACTTCCGATCATGTCGTTGCCCGGCGCCTCGCGCCGATTCGCTGGATCCTGTGCGCCTCGCCGGACTATCTGGCGCGCCACGGCGCGCCGGTCACGGTGGATGATCTTGCCACGCACAACTGTCTGGTCTACCCGGAACTCCAGCAGGCGGGCGCGTGGCGATTCCGCCGGGGGGAGGAAGTGCTGACTGCGCGCGCGCGCGGCAACTTCCGCGTCAATTCGAGTCTCGCGCTCCGGGACGCCGTCCTCGCCGGTCTTGGCCTCGCCGTGCTGCCCACATTCATTGCCGGGCCGGACCTGCGGGCGGGCGCCCTGCGTACCGTGCTGCCGGGACACCGACCGTTCGAGGAGAGCGCACTGGTCACCCTCTACCTGCCGGGGCGCCCGCCCGCCCCGAAACTGCGGGCATTCATCGACCATTGCGCGGAAACCTTCGGCCCGACACCGTTCTGGGATGAGGGAGTGCCCTGAACAGGCGCCGCTGCCCGTCACGCGTCCACCCTGCTCAGATACGGATCGTCACCTTGCCCGTGTGAGCGGCGCTGACGAGGTGATCGTAGGCTGCCCGCACCTCGTCGAACCCGAAGGTCCTGCCGATGTGGGGTCGCATTCCCGTAGCGTCGATCGCGCGGTTCATTTCCTCGAACATCTCCCGCGACCCCACATAGATGCCATGCACGCGGAGATGGCGTCGAAGAAGCGTGGCTGTGCTTATCGGACCTGCAACACCGGTCAGCACGCCGATCAGGCACAGATGACCGCCAAGCCTGAGGCTCGCCGCCGAACGATCGAATGTGCCGGCACCGCCGACTTCCAGAACGATGTCTGCTCCCCGCCCACCCGTGAATTCCAGCACCGTCTTTTCCCAGTCAGGAGTCGTCCGGTAGTTCACTGTAGCCTCGGCCCCCAGGGACCGCGCGACGGCCAGCTTGTCATCGCTGCTGGACGTGACGAGACATCGGGCCCCGTGCATCCTGGCCAGTTCCAGCCCGATGAGGGAAACCCCTCCCGTACCCAGCAGGACGACCGTGTCGCCAGCCTTGATGCGGGACTCGCGGACCAGCGCATTCCAGGCAGTGACGCCCGCACAGGGCAGGCAGGCAGCCTCCTCGTCCGTGAGATGCGCGGGTACTCTGACGACCCCCTGTTCGGACAGGACGACGTACTCGGCGAGCATGCCGTCCAGGGCTCCGCCAAGCGCCGACGCGGCGCCCTCGGGCGTGATCTCGCCCGCAAGCCAGGACTGCATGAAGCAACCCGCCACCCGGTCACCGACCTGGACACGCCCCACACCGTCGCCGACTTCCTCCACGAAGCCAACGCCGTCCGACAGGGGGATCAGACCCGCTCTGGGCGGGCCACCGTAGGCCCCTCGCGCCACGAGCGAATCCCGGAAATTCAACGACCACGCACTCATCCGGACGAGAACCTGCCCCGGCCCCGGGCGGGGAACGTCCCGCTGGACAGGGACGATGCTGTCGAGGCTCCGGACGGGCTGCAGTTCATAGGCTTTCAAGAACAGGACTCCTCGGTTTGTGATTTGCGGGGCGACTCCCCGGCACGGCTGGTCACTCCCGCACCGTGACTCACGCCGGGGACTTTCAGGCCAGGACGACAGGCACGGACTTCCCTGGAGTCACAGGTTGCGTGCCGCGGGAAACCGGCACCACCGGTACCGGAATCAGGCATCAGAACGGGATGTCGTCCTCGAGATCGTCGAATTTGGATCCGGACTTGCCCGAAGGCGCAGGCCCTCGCCTGCCCGGGGAGGAGGACTCCCTCGGTGGCGACGAGGCGTCCATGTCGGACGTGTCCGGCGCCCCCATGCCCCCGCGGGCACCGAGCATCTGCATGCGGTCGGCGACGATCTCCGTCGTATAGCGGTCCTGGCCTTCCTTGTCCTGCCACTTGCGGGTCTGGAGACGACCTTCGACATAGACCTGGCTGCCCTTCTTGAGGTACTCCCCGGCCACCTCGGCGAGCTTGCCGAAAAACGCGACCCGGTGCCATTCCGTGCGTTCCTGCTTCTCGCCGCTCTTGTCGCGCCAGACGTCGGTTGTGGCCACACTGATGTTGGTGATGGCGCTGTTGTCAGGGGTATAACGCACCTCGGGATCGCGACCGAGATTGCCGACCAGAATCACTTTGTTGACGGAAGCCATTGCTGGTTCTCCCCGTGAATTAACCTCAATGCATTGTCCTCATCGAAGCGGGCCGTGTCCACCTTGAGTTGCGCAGCCTCGCCGGATGGAATCAGGCGCGCCTCCCGGACGCCGGGAAGCTTGCCCAGGCGCTGCAGGAGTCCCGCCGCGCGGTCGGTATCCATCCGCGGCACCGCATAGGTGCGCATCACGGGGATCGACATGCCCGCCGCCACACCAAGCCAGGCAATGACGAGGAACCCCGAGAAGGCGAACACCGCTCCGTGACCCAGGTGCTCGGACAGCCACCCTCCGGCGCCCGCCCCCAGAAAGGTGCCGAGGAACTGCAGGCTGGAGTACATGCCGGTGGCGGTGCCCTTCGAGGCCGCGGGCACGGTGCGGGAGACCAGGGACGGCAGGCTCGCCTCGAGGTAATTGAACGCGACAAAGAAGACCAGAAGCCCGGCCGTCAGCAGGACCACCGACGCCCCAGGCCAAGCCAGGAAGCCAAGAGCCCCCGCCAGCAGCAGAATCGACCCGAGGAACACCACCTTCTGCTTCTGGCGCCGCTCGGCGACCGCGATCATCGGTACCATCAGGACGAAGGACCCGATCATCACGGGCAGATAGATCATCCACTGCTCGATGGACCGCATGCCGGCCCCGCGCAGCTGGAAGGGAACCACCACGAACACGGCCATGAGGAGGGCATGAAGCACGAAGACCCCTGCATTGAGGCGCAACAGCGCTCGGTCTCCGAGAACGACGGACAGGGGTAACCGCACAACCGAGGTCGCAGCCACCAGAGAGGGAGGATCGGCGATCCCGAATCGCACCATGAACATGGCTGCCAGCGCCAGTACGCCGGTCAGTGCAAAGATTCCCGGGACGCCGATCCAGCGATCGAGCAGGGGACCCGCCACCATCGATAACGCAAACGTGACGCCGATGGTCACGCCGATGATGGCCATGGCCTTGGTCCGGACCTCCTCACGAGTGAGATCTGCAGCCAGGGCGATCACCGCCGCGGAAATGGCGCCAGCCCCCTGAAGGACACGACCGGCGATCACCCAGTAGATATCCGGCGCCCAGGCCGCCAGGAAACTCCCTGCCGCGAAAAGCAGAAGGCCGGTGTAGATCGCAGGCTTCCTGCCCCAGCGATCCGATGCCCACCCGAAGGGTATCTGAAGGACGGCCTGCGTGAGGCCATAGGCGCCGAGAGCGATCCCGATCAGGGTGTGGTTCGCGCCCCCCGGAAGGGTTTCCGCGTAGAGGGAAAAGACCGGGAGGATCACGAACATCCCGAGCAGACGCAGACCGGAAATGCTGGCCAGCGCGAGGCTGGAACGCAATTCGAATGGGGTCATGCGATCGGATTGGGCTGTATCGGTCACGAAAGGACGTTGGACTGGGACGGCAAAACGAAGCCGGGTATATTAGCCGATTAGCTCCTATCCGGGTCCTCACGCTCATGGATTTCATTCGGGTTCGCGGGGCCCGAACGCACAACCTCCGGAATGTGGATGTCGACCTGCCTCGAGGACAGTTCGTCGTGATCACGGGCGTATCCGGTTCCGGCAAATCCTCCCTCGCCTTCGACACGCTCTACGCCGAGGGCCAGCGCCGATACGTCGAATCCCTGTCTGCCTACGCGCGCCAGTTCCTTCACCTGATGGCGAAGCCCGACGTGGACCTGATCGAGGGTCTGTCTCCGGCGATCGCCATCGAGCAAAGGCCATCGGGCCACAATCCGAGATCGACGGTGGGTACGGTGACGGAGATCCACGACTATCTGCGTCTGCTGTTTGCGCGCGTCGGGGAGCCCCATTGCCCGGAGCACGGGGCATCGCTGGCGGCCAGGACCGTCTCCCAGGTGGTGGACGCCGCACTCGGCCTCCCGGCGGAAACCCGGGTCATGGTGCTCGCTCCCGTGCTGTCCGGCCGCAAGGGCGAGCACCGGGAGTTGTTCGAGGACCTCCGCGCCCGCGGGTTCGTCCGGGTTCGCGTCGACGGCAAGGTCCTGGATCTCGATCCTCCGCCCCAGATGACGGGACACCAGCTCCACAGTCTCGATGTCGTCGTGGATCGTCTGCGGCTTCGCAGGGATGGCGCCCAGCGGCTTGCCGAGTCGATCGAAACGGCCATGGGACTGGCCAACGGCCGCGTCATTCTGGCCGACATGGACTCTGGCGCGGAGTACACCTACTCGTCCCGTTTCGCGTGCCCCCTCTGCGATTACTCCCTGCCCGAACTGGAGCCCCGCCTTTTTTCCTTCAATAATCCGGCCGGCGCATGCCCGGAATGCGGCGGCGTGGGCTCCACCGGCGACTTCGACGAAAGGCGTGTGGTTTCCGCCCCCGCCCTGTCGCTCGCCGCCGGCGCGATCAAGGGATGGGATCCACGCAACCCGTTCTGCTTCCAGGTGCTCGAGGCCCTCGCCGCACATGCCGGCTTCGACCTGAACACGCCGTTCGAATCCCTCCCGGAGCAGGCGCGTCACCTTGTGCTTCATGGGTCCGGCCAGGAGAGGATCCAGTTCGCTCGTCCGGACAGCAGGGGGACTCGGCAGCTGCGGCAGGACGTGTTCGAGGGCGTCATCCCGAACCTGCGACGCCGTTATCTGGAGACGGACTCTGCCGCAGTGAGGGAAGAACTGTCCCGGTACCAGACCCGTTCACCCTGCGCAGCCTGCAGCGGCACGCGGCTGCGGCGGGAAGCACGACACGTGCTCGTGAATGGCCGCAATCTGCCGGAACTCGAGCATCTGTCGCTCAGGGACTCCGCAGCGTTCTTCGAGCACCTGACGCTCGGCGGCGCTCGGGAAGCGATCGGAGGACGCGTGCTTCACGAGATACGCGCGAGACTGGGATTTCTCGTCGGGGTTGGCGTGGGTTACCTGACGCTGGACCGGTCAGCGGACAGCCTTTCGGGTGGAGAAGCTCAGCGGATCCGGTTGGCCAGCCAGATCGGAACCGGGTTGAGCGGGGTCATGTACGTCCTTGACGAGCCCTCGATCGGATTGCATCAGCGGGACAACGACCGTTTGCTGTCGACGCTCGAGAAACTCAGGGACCTGGGCAATTCCGTCATCGTGGTCGAACATGACCTCGACACGATTCTCCGCGCGGACCACGTCATCGACATGGGCCCGGGGGCAGGAACGAGAGGGGGTCGAATCGTCGCGAGTGGCCGTCCGGAGGATATCGTTCGCTGCCCGGAGTCCGAGACGGGCCGCTTTCTCTCGGGAGCGCGCTCGATACTGTCGACCAGCCCGCGACTGGAACCAGATCCTGAACGCTGCCTGATCGTTCGCGGCGCCCGTGGCAACAACCTCAGGAATGTCGACGCGTCGTTTCCGCTCGGGCTGTTCATCTGCGTGACCGGCGTTTCCGGATCAGGCAAGTCCACGCTGGTGAACGACACACTCGCGCGGGGCATTTCGCAGCGCCTGCACGGGGGCCAGGACGATGCGGCTCCCCACGACGGCATCGAGGGACTTTCCCATCTCGATAAAGTGGTCATCGTCGATCAGAGTCCCATTGGCCGCACTCCGCGCTCGAACCCTGCCACCTATACGGGGTTGCTTACCCCGATAAGGGAGCTGTTTGCCGCGGTCCCGCTCGCGCGGGAACGCGGTTATGGCGCAGGGCGGTTTTCCTTCAACGTCCGGGGCGGCCGGTGCGAGGCCTGCGAGGGTGACGGGGTCAGGAAGGTCGAAATGCATTTCCTTCCCGACATCCACGTCCCCTGCGAAGTCTGCCAGGGCCGGCGCTACGGCCGCGAAACCCTGGAGGTCCGGTACAAGGGACATTCCATCCACGATGTCCTGGCCCTTACCGTCGAGGACGCCACGAGACTGTTCGACGCCATCCCCGCCGTCAGCAACCGGCTCGACATGCTCAAGGAGGTCGGACTCGGGTACCTCACGCTGGGTCAGAACGCCACCACGCTATCGGGCGGGGAGGCTCAGCGGATGAAGCTGGCGCTTGAACTGTCCCGCCGAGATACGGGGAAGACGCTCTACATCCTCGATGAACCAACCACAGGCCTGCATTTTCACGACGTGGAGATGCTGCTGCGCGTTCTCCTGAGACTGCGGGACAGGGGGAACACGGTGCTCGTGATCGAGCACAATCTCGACGTCGTCAAGACGGCTGACTGGATCATCGATCTCGGACCGGAGGGCGGGGAGGAGGGTGGCTTGATCCTCGCTTCAGGGAGTCCCCGACTGATTGCCGAGCAGGGCGCGGGCCATACGGGACTGCACCTGCGCAAGTATCTGGAGGCACGGCACGCCTCGCGACATGGATGATGTCCCGCCATGTGTCGTGCAGGACTCCCGCATGCGGCATTTTCTGCTCAAGACAGTCGGTGCATGTACGTTAAGTCGTTTTGTCACGTAGCCGCGTCTGTACGATCTCCGTCAGGACCGAACTTCATGGCTCTTCCCGCCGACACACCACAGACTGCCCTGGTCATCGACGACGACCCGGCGATACGACTGCTCGCCACGCGGACTCTCGAGGCTTCAGGCGTGCGGGTCGTCTCATTCGCGGACGGCGAGAACGGCCTGGTGGCGTGCCAGCGGCAAATGCCCGATATCGTGCTGGTCGATGTCCTGATGCCCGGGATCGACGGTTACGATTTCACCCGGGCTCTCCGCGCCTCGGGACGAGGCAGGAGCATCCCCATTCTCATGCTGACCGGCCTCGACGACATCGACTCGATCAATCGTGCCTACGAAGCCGGCGCAACGGATTTCATCAGCAAACCCATCAACTGGGCGATCCTCGGACATCGCATCCGCTACATCCTGCGAGCTGCGGACGCCTTCGCGGACGCACTCGAGAATCAGGCACTTCTTGCCAGCGCCCAGCGCGTGGCACGCCTCGGATCCTGGAGATGGAATCTGGAGAACGGAAAGTCGCAGTGGTCGGAGGAAACCTACCGTATTCTCGGTTACGAGCCCGGGCAGGTCGAACCCACTGTCGAGTCCCTCCTCGCGCGCATTCACCCCGAGGATCGAAGCGACATGGAATCCTCCATCGCTGCCCTGCGCCAGTCCGGCCGCGCAGAGGAAAACACCCGCCGCATCCTGCTCGGACGGGACGAAGTCCGTTACGTCAGAGTCCACACCTACGGAGCCATGGACGAGAACGGGGTTCCCGTCCACGCGTTTGGCGCAATCCAGGATGTGACGGACAGCAAGCTGGCGCAGGAACGCATCAACGCCCTCGCTTTCTTTGATCCTCTGACCGGGCTGCCGAACCGGCACCAGTTCCGCGACCACCTGACCTCTGCGCTCCATGAGGCGAAATCGGGCCTTCGCCGGGTCGCAGTCCTGTCTCTCGACCTGGACCAGTTCAAGAGAATCAACGACACCTTCGGGCATGCCTTCGGAGACCAGTTCCTGACGGTCGTTGCAGACCGCCTGCGCGTGACACTCAGGTCCTGTGGCGCCAGCAGGCTGGTGACCAGGCGGAACGAACCGATCCTGGCCCGCCTCGGCGGAGACGAGTTCTGCATCCTCCTTCGCGACCCTGTTCAGGTCGAGAGCGCCTCCGCTGTCGCCCGCTCGATCCTCGACGGCCTGCGCGCACCGCTCGAGGTCGAAGGGCGCGAGCTGTTCGTCACCACATCAGTGGGCATTGCAGTGCACCCCGAGGCAGGGCGGGACGCTGACACCCTGATGAAAAATGCCGATGCTGCGATGTATTTCGCAAAGAATCAGGGCCGGAACAACTTCCAGTTCTACGGCAAGGACATGAATGCCCGGGCGCTCGAGCGACTTGCGCTCGAATCGAGCCTCCGAAAGGCCATCGAGCGACAGGAATTCGAGCTCCACTACCAGCCGAAACTCGATATCCGCCACGGGCGAATCGTCGGTGTCGAGGCACTCATCCGGTGGCACCACCCGGACATGGGGTATGTGGCCCCGGACAATTTCATTCCTCTCGCCGAGGATCTCGGTCTCATTGTGTCCATAGGGCAGTGGGTCCTTCGGGAAGCCGCAGCACAAACCCACAGATGGCACCTTGCCGGCCTGAACCATCTGCGCGTGGCGGTGAACATCGCCAGCTCGCAGTTCCATCAGTCCGGCTTCGCCCAGTATGTCGAGGACGTACTCAGGCAAACCCAACTTCCCCCGGACTGCCTGGAGCTCGAGGTCACGGAATCGATCCTGATGAATGACCAGGCTTCCACGCTCGCGACCCTCGCGGACCTGAAGGCGATGGGGGTTCGCCTTTCTATCGACGACTTCGGAACGGGTTATTCGTCGTTGAGTTACCTGCGAAGATTCCCCGTGGATTCCCTCAAGGTGGACAAATCCTTCATCAAGGATACGCCCCTCATGGGAGACGATGCCGCCATCACGTCAGCCATCCTGGCCATGGCGCACAGCCTGCGCCTCGAGGTCGTGGCAGAAGGTGTGGAAACCGCTGAACAACTCGAATTCCTGCGTCAACGGAAGTGCGAGTACATTCAGGGCTTCCTCATCAGCAGGGCTCTTCCCGCCCGGGACATCCCGGCGCTCATCGCCCAAGAGGATGTGCGATTTGCCAGCACTGCTGCCTGAATCCCGCGAACGCTGACCGGGTGCAAGCCGCGCATGAAAAAAAACCGGCCTGAGAGGCCGGTTTCTTTCAGGCACGGGCGGACCCCCCGCGTCAGCTTGAGGCCACCGATGCAGTGTCTGGCCGGTCGAGCAGTTCGACGTAGGCCATCGGGGCATTGTCCCCTTTGCGAAAGCCGTTCTTCAGGATTCGCAGGTACCCCCCGTTTCGGGCGGCGTACCGCGGCCCGAGCTCCGCGAACAGCTTGGTGACCAGATCCCGATCCCGAAGGCGAGAGAACGCGAGGCGCCGGTTCGCAAGCGTCGGGGTCTTGCCAAGCGTGATGATCGGCTCCGCCACTCGCCGAAGCTCCTTGGCCTTGGGCAGCGTCGTCTGAATCACCTCATGCTGAAGCAGTGCGTTGGTAAGGTTGCGCAGCATCGCGAGCCGATGAGCGCTGGTCCGGTTGAGTTTTCGTAATCCTAGCCCGTGACGCATGTGTCACCTCGATTTTGTGTCGTTGATACCGTTCCTCAGACCTTCTCAAGTCCGACGGGCGGCCAGTTTTCCAGTTTCATACCAAGGGTGAGTCCGCGGGAGGCGAGAACTTCCTTGATCTCGTTCAGAGACTTGCGCCCCAGATTCGGCGTCTTCAGAAGTTCGGTTTCTGTCCGCTGAATGAGATCGCCGATGTAGTAGATGTTCTCCGCCTTGAGGCAGTTAGCCGAACGAACAGTGAGTTCCAGATCATCGACCGGACGCACAAGGATAGGGTCGACGGGCGGCCTGCTCGGACCCTCCGACTTGGTCGGTGTACCCTCGAGCTGCGCGAAGGTTTCGAGCTGGTCCATCAGCATCCGTGCCGCCAGGCGGATCGCTTCCTCTGGCTGGATGACGCCGTTGGTCTCGACGTCCATGATGAGCTTGTCCAGATCCGTACGTTGCTCAACGCGTGCGCTCTCGACCGCGTAACTCACACGACGGACCGAGCTGAACGAGGCGTCGAGCAGAATGCTTCCGATGCTGCGGGTTTCCCGGTCGATGGGCCGCTGGCTGGCGGGCACGTAGCCGCGTCCGTGCTCGACCATGATCTGCATGTCGATCTGGCCACCTGCCGCCAGATGAGCAATGACATGATCGGGATTGATGATCTCCACGTCGTGGGATGCCTCGATGTCACCTGCGCGAACAGGCCCTTCGCCCTGCTTCTTGAGGGTGAGGACCGCCTGCTCGCGGTTGTGAAGTTTCAGTACGATCCCCTTGAGGTTCAGGAGAATATCCACCACATCCTCTCGCACACCGTCGATGGTGGAGTACTCGTGAAGGACCCCGGCGATTTTCACCTCGGTAGGTGCGAAGCCCGGCATCGATGAAAGCAGGATACGCCGAAGCGCGTTCCCGAGCGTGTAGCCATAGCCACGCTCGAACGGCTCCATCGTGACTTTCGCGTGGCTCTCGCCAACGTGTTGAACATCGATGATACGGGGCTTCAACAAAGCGCTACTGGCCATGTGCTGTTCCCTTGAAAACGGATTGCTGCGAACCCGGGATGTCCGATCAGGACCACCCCGGAGGAGGAACGATTACTTGGAGTACAGTTCAACCACGAGAGACTCATTGATCGTGGAAGGCAACTCCGACCGCTGCGGTTTGTTCTTGTAAGTACCCTTGAGTGACTTCACGTCGACCTCCAGCCACTCGGGAAAACCCCGCCCTTCAGCAGCAGCGGCTGCTCCCTTGATACGCAACTGATTCTTGGCTTTTTCGGCCACCTCAACCACGTCTCCGGCACTGAGGTGGTAAGAGGGAATGTTGACCCGCCGGCCATTCACGAGAATGCCGTTGTGCCTGACGATCTGCCGAGCCTCCGTGCGGCTGGACCCGAACCCCATCCTGTAGACGGTATTATCCAGGCGGCTCTCGAGAATCTGCAGCAGGTTCTCGCCCGTAATGCCCTTGCGCCGGTCCGCTTCCTTGTAGTCCTTGCGAAAGGCACGTTCGAGGACCCCGTAGATCCGACGTACCTTCTGTTTTTCCCGGAGCTGGACTCCGTAGTCGGACTGACGCCCACTCTTCTGCCCGTGCTGCCCTGGCGGATAGCTTCTACGTTCGATGGAGCACTTGTCAGTGAAACACTTTTCGCCCTTCAGAAAGAGTTTCTCTCCTTCCCGGCGGCATTGACGACATTTCGGTTCGAGATTTCTGGCCATGAATAGCTCCTGCCCGGCTATATACGACGTTTCTTCGGAGGACGGCAGCCGTTGTGCGGTACAGGAGTCACGTCGGAAATGCTCGTGATCTTGAAACCCACGCCGTTGAGCGCCCGAACGGCGGACTCACGCCCGGGGCCCGGCCCCTTGATCCGCACCTCGAGATTCTTCACGCCGCATTCCTGAGCTGCCTTGCCGGCGTTTTCCGCTGCGACCTGCGCAGCAAACGGGGTCGACTTGCGGGACCCCTTGAACCCCGCACCACCCGCGGTGGCCCAGGAAAGGGCGTTCCCCTGGCGGTCTGTAATGGTGACGATCGTGTTGTTGAAGGACGCATGAACGTGGGCAATTCCCTCTGCCACGTTCTTCTTGACCTTCTTTCGCACCCGGGTCTGAGCCTTAGCCATTTAAGCGAATCCTCTGAACAAATCGTTCGTACATTGTCATTTCGACGCCCGGACCGCCTTGCGCGGGCCCTTCCGCGTGCGCGCGTTCGTCCGGGTGCGCTGCCCTCGGACAGGCAGCCCCCTGCGATGGCGGATTCCCCGATAACAGCCGAGATCCATCAGCCGCTTGATGCTCATCGTCACTTCCCGGCGCAGATCGCCCTCGACGGTGAACCTCCCGACCTGCTCACGGAGCTTGTCCATTTGCGCGTCGGACAAATCCTTGATCTTCGACGACGGGTTCACCCCCGCGTCCGCGCAGATCTTTGCCGCGCGCGTCCGCCCGATCCCATAGATGGCCGTCAGCGCAATCCGTGCGTGCTGATGGTTGGGAATATTGACTCCAGCAATACGTGCCATGCTCTAACCCGTTGTCTGTCTGGTTGGCCCCGAAAGGAGGCGGGCTTACCCTTGACGCTGTTTGTGCCGCGGATCCTCGCAGATCACGCGAACCACCCTGTTCCGCCGGATGATCTTGCATTTCCGACAAATCTTCTTCACCGATGCCTGTACCTTCATGATTCCCTCTCGTGGGCGCGCGCGTCGCCAGTTTCACTTTGCCCGGAACACGATCCTCGCACGGGACAGGTCATAGGGCGTGAGTTCCACCGTTACCTTGTCCCCAGGAAGGATTCGGATGTAGTGCATCCTCATCTTTCCCGAGATGTGCCCCAGAACCACATGGCCATTCTCAAGCTTCACCCGAAACGTCGCGTTGGGAAGGGTTTCAACAATCTCACCCGGCATCTGGATCGTCTCTTCCTTCGACATGCCCTGCCCTTCCCGTCAGCGCGTCGGAAATGCACCGCCCTTGAAGTTTGCCTTCTTCAAGAGATTCTCGTACTGGTGAGACATCATGTACGCCTGCACCTGAGCCATGAAGTCCATCGTCACAACGACAATGATCAGGAGGCTGGTCCCGCCAAAATAGAAGGGTACGTTCCAGCGGACGATCAGGAACTCGGGCAACAGACATACCACCGTGATGTAGATTGCACCCGCGAGCGTGAGCCGCATGATGATTTTTTCGATGTATCTCGCCGTCTGCTCGCCCGGGCGGATCCCTGGTACAAAGGCACCTCCCTTCTTCAGGTTTTCCGCCGTTTCCTTCGGGTTGAACACCAGCGCCGTGTAGAAAAAACAGAAAAAGACGATCGCCGACGCGTAGAGCAGTACATATATCGGCTGCCCCGGGTGCAGCGTCGAGCCAATGTCCCGCAGCCATGTCATGTTCTCGTTGGTGCCGAACCAACCCGCCACGGTCGCAGGAAACAGGATGATGCTCGATGCGAAAATCGGCGGGATCACACCGGACATGTTGAGTTTCAGCGGCAGGTGCGAACTCTGGCCGCCGTAAACCTTGCGCCCCACCTGGCGCTTGGCGTAATTCACGAGGATCTTGCGCTGTCCCCGCTCGACGAACACCACAAGAGCTGTGACGAGAACCGCAATCGCAAACAGGAAGAGCACCAAGGGTATCGAGTAGGACCCGGTTCTGGTCAACTCGAGGGTTCCCCCAATGGCCCTGGGTAATCCCGCAGCGATCCCCGCAAAGATGATCAGCGAAATGCCGTTGCCGATACCGCGTTCGGTGATCTGTTCTCCGAGCCACATCAGAAACATCGTCCCCGTCACGAGGGTCACGACCGTGGTGAATCGGAACGCCAGTCCTGGATCGATCACGAGCCCCCGCTGAGCCTCCAGCGCGATGGCGATGCCTAGCCCCTGAAAGGTCGCCAACAGCAACGTTCCGTAGCGAGTGTATTGCGTGATCTTCCTGCGTCCCGACTCTCCTTCCTTCTTGAGGGCCTCGAGTTGCGGAGACACCACCGTGAGCAACTGCATGATGATCGATGCCGAAATGTACGGCATGATCCCCAGCGCAAAGATGGTGAACCTCGAAAGCGCGCCCCCGGAGAACATGTTGAACATGTCCAGAATCCCGCCCTGCTGACTCTTGAAAAGCTCGGCAAGCTGCACGGGGTCAATTCCGGGCACGGGAACGTGGGCACCGACCCGGTACACGACAAGGGCGCCAAGCAGAAACAGGAGTCTCCGCTTGAGGTCACCGAACCTGCCGGCGCGTGGCAGCCGTGCGTTCTCTGCAGCCAAAATATCAGCCTTCCTGGGCGTCGGACACCGACCCGCCAGCGCTTTCGACCGCGCCTCGCGCGCCCTTTGTCAGTTTCACACCGGACACGGTGATAGGACGGGAAATGGAGCCGGCGAGGATGATCTTCGCTGCCCTGGAACTGCGCGGAACCAGTCCGGCCGCCTTGAGGCTTTCGAGATCGATGGCGACCACCTCCAGACGCGCGACGGCATCCAGCCGCACTTCCGCGACGTCGTCACCGTCGAAGGACGTGAAGCCGCGCTTGGGGAGGCGCCGCTGCAACGGCATCTGCCCGCCCTCGAACCCGACCTTGTGGAACCCACCGGAACGCGACTTCTGCCCCTTGTGGCCTCGTCCGGCAGTCTTTCCCAGACCGCTTCCGATCCCGCGGCCGACCCGACGTTTCGCGTGCTTCGCACCCGCAGCGGGCTTGATGTCGTTCAATTTCATGTCAGCCCTCTGCCTCGACCAGATAACGCACCTTGTGGATCATCCCCCTTACCGCCGGGGTGTCTTCCAGCACCCGGCTATGACCGATGCGGCGCAGCCCCAGGCCCTTGACGGTTGCGCGATGACTCCCCCGGGTCCCGATGACGCTCCGGACGAGCGTGACCTTGACGGTCTTCTTGGCTTGCTCAACGGTCATCGCGTCACCCCAGGATCTCTTCGACGGACTTGCCGCGCTTCGCAGCAATCTCCGCCGGGGTATTCATCTCGGTGAGCCCTTGGATGGTGGCCCGCACGACGTTGTAAGGGTTCGTCGAACCCAAGCACTTTGCCAAAACGTTGGTCATGCCCATCACTTCGAAGATTGCCCGCATGGGACCCCCAGCGATAATCCCGGTGCCTTCGGAGGCGGGTTGAATCAGGACTCTCGAAGCTCCGTGGTGCCCGATGACGGCGTGCTGCAACGTTCCGTTCTTGAGACTTACCTTGACCATCCTGCGGCGCGCTTCCTCCATGGCCTTCTGCACGGCAACCGGAACCTCCCGAGCCTTGCCCTTGCCCATTCCGATTCCACCGTCCCCATCACCGACGACGGTGAGGGCTGCGAAACCGAGAATGCGACCACCCTTTACCACCTTGGTCACGCGGTTGACGGCCACCATCTTTTCACGCAGACCATCTCCCCGATCCTCGGAGCCTTGAACGTTTCTAGTGTTCCTTGCCATTGCCGCCTAACTCCTCAGAACTTGAGACCGGCTTCACGCGCGGCGTCGGCGAGAGCCTTGACGCGACCGTGGAACCGAAACCCGGAACGGTCGAACGCTACCTCGCTCACACCGGAGGCAAGCGCTTTCTCGGCAACCCTCTTGCCCACGATCTTCGCGGCGTCGACAGTCGACCCGCGTGCGACCTGCGCACGCACCTCGGGCTCCAGCGTCGAAGCAGCCGCGAGCACTTTCGACCCGGACACATCGATCACCTGTGCATAAATATGGAGATTCGATCTGTGGACGCTCAGACGCAGCACCTTAAGCTCGGCAATCTTTGCCCGGGTTTGCCTCGCCCGGCGGAGCCGTGCTTCTTTTTTCGCAATCATGTCAGCGCCCTCATCACTTCTTCTTGGTTTCCTTGATCACGACAACCTCATTGGCATATCGCACACCCTTGCCCTTGTAGGGTTCCGGGGGACGATAGGCACGAATCTCGGCGGCAACCTGACCAACCTGCTGCTTGTCGGTACCCTTGATCACGATCTCGGTCTGCGTCGGCGTTTCGGCCTTCACGCCCAGAGGAAGCTTGTGCACGACCGGATGCGAGAAGCCGAGGGCGAGGTTGATGGCATCTCCCTGCGCCTGCGCGCGGTATCCCACGCCCACCAGGGTGAGCTTCCGCTCGAACCCCTTGGTCACCCCGACCACGAGATTGGACACAAGGGCGCGGACGGTCCCCGACATCGCCCGGGACCGCTGCGAATCCGAGGCCGCAGCGAACACGAGGGATCCGTTTTCCAGCGTGACATGCACGTCGCCGGTCAATCCCTGCGTGCACGTTCCGAGGGGCCCTTTCACGGAGATGCTCCCTGCATCGAGGGTGACCTCCACCCCCGACGGAACAGCAACTGGATATTTTGCAATTCGAGACATGCTTGGATCCTCAGGCTACGATGCAGAGAACTTCACCACCGATGCCCCCCGCGCGGGCCTTGCGGTCAGTCATGACACCGTGCGACGTTGAAACTATCGCGATACCTAACCCGTTCATGACCTCGGGAATATCCTTCGAGCCCCTGTAGATACGAAGCCCCGGGCGGCTCACCCGCTCGATGCGCTCGATCACCGGACGCCCGGAGTAGTACTTGAGGCTGATGTCCAGGGAGCTCTTGCCGCCCTCGGCCCGTACGGCAAAGTCATCAATGTAGCCCTCGTCCTTCAGCACGCGGGCGATGGCCACCTTGAGCTTGCTCGAAGGCATGACTACTGAACGCTTTTCCGCCCCCTGACCATTGCGAATTCTGGTCAGCATGTCCGCTACGGGATCGCTCATGCTCATTTCGATCCTCCTCTCACCAACTGGCTTTCGTGAGCCCGGGGATTTCGCCCCGCATTGCGATTTCGCGCACCTTGTTCCTGCCCAGCCCGAACTTGCGGTAGAAGCCACGCGGGCGACCCGTCATGGCGCACCGGTTCCGGAGGCGAACCGGACTTGCATTGCGGGGAAGCGCTTGAAGCTTGTCGCGGGCGGCCGCCTTGTCGTCGTCGCTCGCCTTGCCGTCCTGGATCACGGCCAGCAGTTCGGCCCGCTTTCCCGCGAACTTTTTCACCAGCGCACGGCGCTTCTCTTCGCGATTGATCAATGCGATCTTTGCCATGTTGCCGCTCAGCTCCTGAAGGGGAAACGAAACGCGACGAGAAGCGCCTTGGCTTCGGCGTCGGTCGCCGCCGTAGTGGTGAAAGTAAGGTTCATGCCGCGCAAGGCATCCACCTTGTCGTAATCGATCTCGGGGAAGATGATCTGTTCCTTGATTCCCATGTTGAAGTTGCCACGTCCGTCGAAGCCCTTGGGCGACAGACCCCGGAAATCTCGGACGCGAGGCAACGCGATGGAAACGAAGCGGTCCAGAAACTCGTACATCTGGGCCCGGCGCAACGTGACCGAGCACCCCACCGGATAACCCTGCCGGATCTTGAAACCGGCAATCGCCTTGCGGGCCTTGGTCACCACAGGCTTCTGACCGGCGAGCTTCGTCATGTCCCCCACGGCACTTTCCATCACTTTCTTGTCGGCCACCGCCTCTCCGACCCCCATGTTCAGAACGATCTTCTCGATCCGCGGGACTTGCATCACTGACTTGTAGCCGAACTGAGTGATCAGTTGCGGCACGATGGTCTGACGATAGAACTCTTGTAAACGCGCCATGTTCGCCCCTTACGCGTCAATCATTTCGCCGTTGGACTTGAACACGCGCACCTTGCGTCCGTCCTCGAGTATCTTGAACCCGACACGATCACCCTTCTGCGTCGCCGGATTAAGAATGGCGACGTTGGACACGTGAACTGCCTTCTCCATCTCGACAATACCGCCAGGCTGGTTACGCATCGGGTTCGGTTTCTGGTGTTTCTTGACCCGGTTGATACCCTCCACCACCACGTGCTCCGGATCCAGCACGCTCAGGACCGGTCCACGCTTCCCCTTGTCCTTGCCCGTCGTGACCAGAACGGTGTCACCCTTACGAATTTTCCGCATGGCCGTGCTCCCTCAGATCACTTCTGGCGCGAGGGAAACGATCTTCATGAATCGCTCCGTACGTAACTCACGCGTCACCGGCCCAAAGATACGGGTACCGATGGGTTCGAGTTTGTTGTTCAGAAGCACCGCCGCGTTGGAGTCGAAGCGTACGAGAGAACCGTCCGGCCTGCGAACGCCCTTAGCCGTTCGAACCACCACCGCACTGTACACCTCTCCTTTCTTGACACGCCCGCGGGGCGCCGCATCCTTGATGCTGACCTTGATCACATCCCCAATCCCGGCATAGCGCCGCTTTGAGCCGCCAAGCACCTTGATGCACATGACCGAACGCGCACCGGTGTTGTCCGCCACGTCCAGAATGGACTGCATCTGTATCATAGTTTTCCTCGCTCCAACTTGCCCCGAGGCGCGTACAACCTCAAGGCAGTTTTGGATCCCGCTCGGGATGAACTGCCACCGGAGGTGGTGGCAGCTGAAAAGCCCTCGATTCTAGGTCAGAGAGCCCACGTAAGGCAACCGTTTCAGGACAATTCCCGTGCTTTCTCGATCAGTGACACGACCCGCCAGGTCTTGGTCTTCGACAACGGTCGGCATTCCTCGATCGCGACCAGATCGCCAGGATGGAATTCGTTGTTCTCATCGTGAGCGTGATACTTCTGGGACCGGATCATCACCTTCCCGTAAAGCGGGTGCTTCACCCTGCGCTCGACGAGTACCGTCACGGTCTTGTTCATGCGATCGCTGACAACGCGACCCACCACCTTACGACTTGCGCTTGTTTCGCTCATGCTTTCCTCGCCGCCTCACCGATCAGCGTCCGGACTCGGGCGATATCCCGACGTACCTTGCCGATCTCGCTGGTGTTCGTCAGTTGTTGCGTTGCGTGCCTCATGCGGAGGCTGAATTGCGCCCGAAGCAGGGACTCGAGTTCCTGCTTGAGTTCAATGGGCGTCTTTGCCCTCAGATCCTTGGCCTTCATGATCCCACCTGACGAATGACGAATGTCGTGGCAATGGGAAGCTTCGCGGCGGCGAGGCGGAACGCTTCCCGCGCAAGTGCCTCGTCAATCCCGTCCATCTCATAGAGCACCTTTCCGGGCTGGATCTCCGCCACGAAATACTCCGGGTTTCCCTTGCCGTTACCCATACGCACTTCGGCCGGCTTCGAGGAAATGGGCTTATCGGGGAAGATCCTGATCCAGATCCGGCCACCGCGCTTGATGTGCCGGGTCATGGCGCGACGGGCTGCCTCGATCTGCCGGGCAGTCAGGCGACCACGACCGATGGCCTTGAGCCCGTATTCACCAAAGCTCACCTTGTTTCCCCGGGTCGCGATGCCGGTATTCCGGCCCTTCTGTTGCTTCCGGAATTTTGTCCTAGCTGGCTGCAGCATTCTTCACTCCTGGTTTCCTGCCCTTGCGCTCGGGTTCAACCGCCGCAGGCGCAACAGGCTGCTCTCCGCGTCCAAGAACTTCACCCTTGAACACCCAGACCTTGATACCGATGACGCCGTAGGTGGTCTTGGCTTCGGAGAATCCATAATCGATGTCGGCACGCAACGTGTGCAGTGGAACACGTCCCTCCCGATACCACTCCCGGCGTGCAATCTCGATGCCGTTGAGTCGGCCAGAACTCATGATCTTGATCCCCTGGGCACCCAGCCTCATCGCGTTCTGCATCGCCCGCTTCATGGCGCGCCTGAACATGATCCGCTTCTCGAGTTGCGAGGAAATCGAGTCGGCGATCAACTGGGCGTCGATCTCGGGTTTGCGGACCTCTTCGATGTTTACATGAACCGGAACGCCCATCAGGCGCTGCAACTGGGCACGCAGGCTCTCGATATCCTCACCCTTCTTGCCGATCACCACACCCGGCCGGGCCGAGAACACCGTGATCCGCGCATTCTTCGCGGGCCGTTCGATGACGACCCGGCTCACCGACGCGTGTGCAAGTTTCTTCCGGAGGAAGGCCCGGACCTTGATATCCTCATTGAGCATCCCAGGGAAATTCTTGCTGTTTGCGTACCATTTCGACGCCCAGTTACGCTGGACGACGAGGCGAAAACCAGTCGGATGAATCTTCTGTCCCATGGAGTTTTCCTTTAGGCCCTGGACCGACGGGGTTCGTCGCCAACGGTCAGATAGATGTGGCAGGTCGGCTTCGAGATGCGGTTCCCCCGACCCTTCGCACGCGCAGTGAATCGCTTGAGAGTCTGGCCCTGCTCCACCGAAATACTCGTCACCTTGAGTTCATCGATGTCAGCACCCTCGTTGTGCTCCGCGTTCGCGATGGCCGACTCGAGCACCTTCCTCAGGATGGAAGCTCCCTTTTTCGGACTGAAGGCGAGGATGTTCAATGCCCTGTCGACGGCGAGGCCCCGAATCTGGTCGGCCACCAGGCGCCCCTTCTGGGCGGACAGCCGCACACCACGCAATGTAGCCTTGACATTCATGGAGTCACCTCACTTCTTGCCAGGGGCGGCTTTCTTGTCCGCCGCATGGCCTTTGAAAGTACGGGTCGGAGCAAACTCCCCCAACTTGTGACCGACCATGTTCTCCGAAACGAACACCGGAACGTGCTGCCGCCCGTTGTGCACGGCAATCGTGAGTCCGATGAAGTCGGGCAACACCGTCGAACGACGCGACCACGTCTTGATGGGTCGCTTGTCGTTGCCCGCCCGGGCCGTCTCGATCTTGTCGATAAGATGCTGGTCCACGAACGGACCCTTCTTGATTGAGCGCGCCATGTCCTACCCCTATTTCTTTTGCCGGGAGCGCACGATCATCGTCTTGGTGCGCTTGTTGCGACGGGTCTTGTAACCCTTTGTGGGGGTTCCCCACGGACTCACCGGATCACGACCGGCCGCAGTCTTGCCCTCTCCCCCGCCGTGCGGATGGTCGATCGGGTTCATCGCGACACCGCGAACCGTCGGGCGGATACCCCTCCAGCGCTGCGCGCCCGCCTTCCCGATGGAACGGAGATTATTCTCTTCGTTACCCACCTCGCCGAGCGTTGCGCGGCATTCGACGTGCACCCTGCGAATTTCACCGGAACGCAACCTCAGCTGCGCGTAGGTACCCTCCCTCGCGAGGAGCTGCACCGAAGTGCCAGCCGCCCGGGCGATCTGGGCTCCCTTCCCGGGAAGCATCTCGACGCAATGCACGGTGGAGCCAACCGGAATGTTCCGGAGGGGCAGGGTATTTCCAGCCTTGATCGGCGCCTCGCTGCCACTCATCAGCTGCGCCCCCTTGGAAACGCCCTTCGGGGCAATGATGTAACGCCGCTCACCATCCGCATAACACAGCAACGCAAGGTGCGCGCTCCTGTTCGGATCGTATTCGATGCGCTCGACCACCGCCGCGATGCCATCCTTGTTACGACGGAAATCGACGATGCGATAGTGATGCTTGTGACCACCGCCCTTGTGGCGAGTCGTGATGTGACCCTTGCTGTTTCGCCCCGCGTTCTGTTTCTGCTTTTCCGTCAGATGGGCAACTGGCTTGCCCTTCCAGAGATCCTTGTTGACCACCTTCACGACAGAGCGTCGCCCCGGCGAGGTGGGTTTGACTTTAACGAGCGCCATTTACTTGCCCTCCCCGCCAGCGAAGTCGATTTCCTGCCCGGCCTTGAGGGACACATACGCCTTCTTCCAGTGATCCCGTCGTCCGATGAAACGGCCGAACCGCTTCGTCTTGCCTTTTACATTGGCAATGCGAACGCCCTCCACATCAACCTTGAAGAGCAGTTCGACCGCCGCCTTGACCTCGGGCTTCGTGGCGTCCCGCGCAACCTTGAAGATCACCTGATCGTGCTTGTCGGCAAGCAACGTGCTCTTCTCCGAAATCTGCGGGGCGAGAAGAACCTGAAGCAGTCTCTCAGCGGTGTAGGTCATGACAGCATCTCCTCAAGCTTGGCCACGGCCGCACGCGTGAGCACCGTATGGTCAAAACGTAGCAGGCTCACCGGGTCGGCGTGCCTCGGTTCCACCACCAGCACGTCCGGAAGGTTCCGGGCGGACAGAAACAGGTTGTCATCGATCGCATCCGTGATGATCAGCACCCGCTCGAACCCGAGTCCTTTTACTTTCTCGGCAAGCAGTTTCGTCTTCGGTGCGTCCACTGACAGCCCGTCCACCACGCTGAGGCGGTTGTCCCGCACCAGTTGCGAGAACAGGGAACACATTCCCGCCCGGTACATCTTGCGATTGATCTTGTGCTCGAAATTCTCCTCGGGCAGGTTCGGAAAGATCTTCCCGCCGCCGCGCCAGAGCGGACTCGAGGCCCGACCTGCCCGGGCACGTCCCGTACCCTTCTGTTTCCAGGGCTTCTTGGTGCTCTTGTTGATCTCGCTTCGCCCTTTCTGCGCTCGGGTACCCTGCCGCGCGTTGGCCAGAAAGCCGGTCACGATCTGGTGGATCAATGGCTCGTTGTAGTCGCGCCCAAAAAGCGCGTCCGAAGCGCTCAATGTGCCGGCCGCCTGGCCTTGGGAATCAATGACTCTGAGTTCCATCACACGCCCCCCTTCACAGCAGGACGCACGATCACCTGCCCGCCCTTGGCGGACGGCACCGACCCCTTCACCAGCAGCAATTGCCGATCCGCATCCACCCTGATCACCTCGAGATTTTGCGCGGTACGCGTAACCGCTCCGAGATGCCCCGCCATCCGCTTACCGGGAAACACCCTCCCCGGATCCTGGGCCATCGAGATCGACCCTGGCGTGTTGTGCGATACGGAGTTGCCGTGGCTCGCCCGGTTGGAGGAGAAATTGTGTCGCTTGATGACGCCACTGAAACCCTTGCCCGACGTGGTGCCTTGAACATCGACCAGGGTGCCCACCTTGAACAGGTCCACGCCAATGTGAGTGCCCGCGGCGAAGCCACCAGCCTGCTCCTCGCTCACGCGGAACTCCCGCAACAGGGTACCAGCCTGCACGCCGGCCTTCGCGAAGTGCCCCGCGCTTGCCTTCGTCACGCGCGACGCGCGTCGTGTTCCGAAGGCCACCTGGACGGAAGAGTAGCCGTCCGTCGCAGCCACCTTCACCTGAGTGACACGATTATTGGACATGTCCAGAACAGTGACGGGCACCGAATCGCCTTCATCGGTGAAGATCCGCGTCATGCCCAGCTTCCGTCCGAGCAAACCCAGACTCATGATTATTGCCCTCTTGATAAGGGGCCGGCTTCAATTGGCCGGCGATTTTTCCGCACAGGAGTGGCCGAAACTTCCTCAGCGCCAGGGAACTGACGAATATCGAGGTTCTCCGCCACCCACCACCAACACCATTCCTACAACTTGATTTCCACATCCACACCCGCTGGCAGATCGAGTTTCATGAGTGCGTCGACGGTCTTGTCCGTCGGATCGACGATATCCATCAGACGCAGATGCGTGCGAATCTCGAACTGATCCCGAGAGGTCTTGTTCACGTGCGGAGAACGCAAGACATCGAACCGCTCGATTCGCGTCGGCAGCGGCACCGGTCCACGAACAACCGCCCCCGTGCGCTTGGCAGTCTCGACTATCTCCATCGAGGACTGGTCGATCAGTCGGTAGTCGAATGCCTTCAGGCGAATACGAATTTTTTGGCTTTGCATGTCCGTTTCCGAATTAACTCAAACTTGAACATCAACACGGCGAGGTGCGTGGCCGGTCGAATATCCGACCCATCGGCTATCACTCGATGATCTTCGCGACCACACCCGCACCCACGGTGCGACCACCTTCCCGGATCGCGAAGCGCAAACCCTCTTCCATCGCAATGGGCTGGATCAGGCTCACCACGATCGACACGTTATCCCCGGGCATCACCATCTCCGTCCCAGACGGCAACTCGATCGCACCCGTCACATCCGTCGTCCGAAAGTAAAACTGCGGCCGATACCCGTTGAAGAACGGCGTGTGCCGACCGCCCTCCTCCTTGCTCAACACGTAGATCTCGGCCGTGAACTTCGTGTGCGGCGTGATGCTCCCAGGCTTGGCCAGCACCTGACCACGCTCCACATCCTCCCGCTTCGTCCCGCGCAACAACACCCCGACGTTGTCCCCAGCCTGCCCCTGATCCAGCAGCTTGCGGAACATCTCCACTCCCGTGCACGTCGTCTTCGTCGTCGCCTTCAACCCCACAATCTCGATCTCGTCACCAACCTTCACCACCCCGCGCTCGATCCGCCCCGTCACCACCGTCCCGCGACCAGATATCGAAAACACGTCCTCCACAGGCATCAGAAACGTCCCGTCCAGCGCCCGCTTGGGCTCCGGAATGTAGCTGTCCAGCGCCTCCGCCAGCTTGATGATCGCCCCCTCGCCCAACTCCCCCTTGTCACCCTCCAGCGCCTTCAGCGCCGACCCAATCACGATCGGCGTGTCGTCACCAGGAAAGTCATACTTCGACAGCAGCTCCCGAACCTCCAACTCCACCAGCTCGAGCAACTCCTTGTCGTCCACCATGTCCGCCTTGTTCATGAACACCACGATGTACGGCACACCCACCTGGCGCGCCAACAAAATGTGCTCCCGAGTCTGCGGCATCGGACCGTCCGCCGCCGACACCACCAGTATCGCCCCGTCCATCTGCGCCGCACCCGTGATCATGTTCTTCACGTAGTCAGCGTGACCAGGACAGTCCACGTGCGCATAGTGACGGTTCGACGTCTCGTACTCCACGTGCGCCGTGTTGATCGTGATCCCTCGCGCCTTCTCCTCCGGCGCCGCATCAATCTCGTCGTACTTCTTCGCCTCCCCACCGAACTTCGTCGACAGCACCGTCGTGATCGCCGCCGTCAACGTCGTCTTCCCATGGTCCACGTGACCAATCGTCCCCACGTTCACGTGCGGCTTCGTACGCTCAAACTTGCCCTTAGCCATGATGAGTCCTCTGCTTCGAAATCATTTTCTGTTGATCACCGCGTCCGCCACATCCCCGGGCGCCGCAGAGTAGCCCTTGAACTCCATGGCATAACTCGCGCGCCCCTGGGTGGCAGACCGCAAACCCGTCGAGAATCCGAACATCCCGGAAAGCGGCACTTCCGCCTTGATGACCTTGATGCCCGCTACCGTTCCCTCGATACCCCGGATGAGGCCGCGACGGGACTTGAGATCCCCGACAACAACCCCCGTATGCCCGTCCGGGGATTCCACGTCGACCGACATCATCGGTTCGAACAGCACCGGGGGCGCCTTTCGGAAGCCGTTCCGGAAAGCGGCGGCGGCAGCGCGGCGGAAGGCGTTCTCGTTCGAGTCCTCCTCATGCCAGGCACCACCTGTCAGCGTGACCCTGACATCCACGATCGGATACCCTGCGACGACACCCTCGGGTAACACTTCTTCCACACCCCGGCGCACCGCGAGAACGAATTCCGCGGGCACAGCGGTTTCCGCCGCCTCATTGCCGAATCCGAAACCCTCACCCTGACGGCCGGCATCGATGCGCAGTGAGACGCACGCGTACTGCCGCAAACCCTCGCGCGAACAGTGCTCGAATTCGGCGTCACCGTGCACTGTCCCGAAAAAACCTTCTCGGTAGGCCACCTGCGGAGCCCCGACCGACGCATCCACACCGAATTCCCGCTTGAGGCGGTCCACCACGATCTCGAGGTGGAGTTCGCCCATGCCGGACACTATGGTCTGCCCGGAGTCGTGGTCCCGTCGCACCCGGAGGGAAGGGTCCTCCCGAACCAGGGACTCGAGAGCCCCCGCCATCCGTTCGTGGTCATGGTCTGTACAAGGTTCGACAGCGAGATGCATGACGGGATCCGGCACCACCATCTTTTCGAAGACGAGGACCCGGGATGGGTCGCAGAGCGTGTCCCCGGTCACCGCACCCCGAGCCCCGCAGACCGCGGCGATGTCTCCCGCCCGCACCTCGGTGACATCGTGGTGATCGTTGGCGTGGACTTGAACCAGACGCGTCACGGGTTCGCGCGTTGCAGTGCGGGGATTGATGAACCAATCGCCGACCCTGAGCACTCCGGAGTAGACACGAAAGAATGCAAGAGAACCAGTCTCGGCATCTGGCACGACCTTGAACACGAGGGCGGAGAAAGGCTCATCGTCAGTCGCCAATCGTTCCGCAGCGCCCCCGTCAGGGCGAAGCCCCTGAACAGGACCACCATCCCCTGGCGCGGGCAGGTAGTCCACCACCGCGTCGAGGAGAGCCTGAACCCCCATGTTCCGGAACGCCGAACCACAAAGCATGGGACAGATCTCGTTGCGCAACGTCCTGAGACGTACACCCTCCGCGATATCGGCTGCGGACAGGTCACCTGACTCGACATAGCGCGCCATCAGTTCATCGTTCGCCTCGGCGGCAGCCTCGACGAGACGTTCCCGCCGTTCGCGCACACCGGCCAACATTTCGGGAGCAAGAGCCCGCCGCTCGACATGGACACCCAGGGAATCCCTGTCCCAGACAAGGGCCTGCATCGTCAACAGGTCGACGACCCCCCGGAAGGTCTCGCCGGCACCGATAGGGACCTGAACCGGCAACGGATGGGCGCCCAGCCGCGCCCTGGCATGCTCACAGGCGCGGTTGAAGTCGGCTCCCGGCCGGTCCATCTTGTTCACGAAGAGGAGCCTCGGGAGACCATAACGATCGGCCTGGCGCCAGACGGTTTCGGTCTGTGGTTGCACACCCGCGACCGCGCAGAGCACGACACACGCCCCGTCCATGACCCGAAGAGTGCGCTCCACTTCGATCGTGAAGTCGACGTGCCCGGGCGTATCGATCAGATTGATCCGGTGTTGGGGGAACTGCTTGAACAATCCCTCCCAGAAACAGGTGGTCGACGCAGCAGAGATCGTGATTCCGCGCTCCCGCTCCTGGTCCATCCAGTCCATCGTGGCGGCCCCGTCGTGCACCTCGCCCATGGCCCGGGAAACGCCGGTATAGAAGAGGATGCGCTCGGTGGTCGTGGTTTTCCCCGCATCGATGTGGGCCATGATGCCGATGTTGCGATACCTGTCGATGGGGGTGGTGCGCGCCATGCATCAGACCTTGCTCAACGCCCCGCCCCCGGGGGCCGCCTGCAGCGGCCCACGGATGGGTCGGGACTGCTTCTCTAGAATCGGTAGTGGGAAAATGCCTTGTTGGCCTCGGCCATGCGGTGAACCTCATCGCGTTTCTTCATGGCACCGCCCCGGCCTTCCGAAGCCTCGGCGAGTTCGCCACCGAGGCGGGCACCCATGGATTTCTCCGAACGCTTGCGGGCAGCCTCGCGCAACCAACGCATCGCGAGTGCCGTGCGGCGCACGGTTCTCACCTCGACCGGTACCTGGTAGTTCGCTCCACCGACGCGGCGGCTCTTCACCTCGACAACGGGCCGCACGTTCTGCAACGCCTGGGTGAACACCTCCAGGGCATCCTTGCCCGTCTTCTTGTGGATGTGCTCGAGGGCACCGTACATGATGCTCTCCGCCACCGACTTCTTGCCACTGGTCATCAGGACGTTGATGAATTTCGACACATCCTGACTCCCGAACTTGGGATCCGGCAGGATATCTCGGCGCTGAATTTCACGACGGCGGGGCATGACGTGCTCCTGATTGCTGGTGTTTTCTCGGAATCTACAGAGTTACTTGGGGCGCTTCGCACCGTACTTCGAGCGGCTCTGCTTGCGGTCCTTGACCCCGGAAGTGTCGAGGCTTCCGCGCACGATGTGGTAGCGCACACCAGGGAGATCCTTGACGCGTCCCCCGCGGATCAGCACGACCGAGTGTTCCTGGAGGTTGTGTCCCTCGCCACCGATGTAACTGATCACCTCGAAGCCGTTCGTGAGACGCACCTTGGCCACCTTGCGAAGCGCCGAGTTCGGCTTTTTCGGAGTCGTGGTGTACACGCGGGTGCAGACCCCGCGACGCTGGGGCGACCCGGCCAGGGCGGGAACCTTGCTCTTGGACGGCTGACGAGTGCGCGGCTTGCGCACCAACTGACTGATTGTCGGCATTTCTCGGAGTCCAAAAAGCCGGGACGGCGATGGCCGCCGTCCCGGAAGCTTTCAGAGTGGCCAGAAGCCGGCGGTTCCGACCCCTGGGGAAAAAGACTGCGGAGTTTACGGCGGCACCCTTCCTCCGTCAAGCAACCTGCTGGCTGTCCTCGGAGACAGGTCCGTCGTGGCCAGAGGTGTCGGTGATGAAGACTTCCTCCTCGGTAAGTCCTGGTCGCTTCTTCCGGGCATTGTGGTAGGCGAGGCCGGTGCCTGCGGGAATGAGGCGACCCACGATGACGTTTTCCTTCAGGCCGCGCAGGTCGTCCTTCTTTCCCATGATCGCGGCTTCGGTGAGCACTCTCGTCGTTTCCTGGAAAGATGCGGCGGAGATGAACGAATCCGTGGACAGCGACGCCTTCGTGATGCCGAGCAGGACATAGTCGAATGTGGCCGGCTGGAGACCTTCCGCGACAACGCGGTCGTTCTCATCCAGCAGGTCGGCACGCTCAACCTGCTCCCCAAGGATGAATCGCGTGTCTCCCGCATCAACGATCTGGACTCGGCGCAACATCTGGCGGACGATCACCTCGATGTGCTTGTCGTTGATGCGTACCCCCTGCAGCCGGTAAACCTCCTGCACCTCGTCCGTGATGTAGCGCGCCAGCGCCTCCATGCCCCGCAAACGGAGGATGTCATGGGGCTCCGGATCGCCTTCGACGATTTCCTCACCCCTGTTGACTACCTGCCCGTCATGCACGAGGACGTGCTTGTCCTTGGGTATGAGGAACTCGTGGGCAACACCCTCGAGGTCCGTGATGACCAGGCGCTGCTTGCCTTTCGTGTCCTTGCCGAAGGACACCGTGCCGGTGACCTCGGCCAGCACGGAGGCGTCCTTGGGGGACCGGGCCTCGAACAGTTCCGCGACCCTCGGCAGACCACCCGTGATGTCCTTTGTCTTGGCAGTTTCCTGGGGAATGCGCGCAAGGACATCGCCCACGCCCACTTGCTGCCCATCCTTGACCGTGATGATGCAATGGATCTGGAAGGTGTACATGACTGACTGGTCGGTCGTGGGAAGCTTCATCTCGAGACCGTTCTCATCGAGCAGCTTCACCTGCGGACGAACACCCTTCGCCTGAGCGCTGCCGCGACGTTTGGGATCAATCACCACGAGCGTCGACAAGCCCGTGACTTCGTCGATCTGCTTCGCGACGGTGACGCCCTCTTCGACATTCTCGAAACGAACTCTTCCCGCGTACTCGGTGATGATCGGTCGGGTGTGGGGGTCCCAGGTGGCCAGCACCGTCCCGGCCTTGACCTTCCCGCCATCCTGAGCGAGAACGGTGGCACCATAGGGCACCTTGTGGCGCTCGCGTTCACGACCATGGTCGTCGAGGATCAGAACCTCGCCCGAACGCGAGATCGCCACCTGCTCGTTGCGGGCGTTCGTCACACATTTCATGAGTTGCGAGAACCGCGCCGTACCGTTCGACTTGCTCTCGATCTGGCTGGCCACCGCCGTGCGGGATGCGGCGCCGCCGATGTGGAACGTCCGCATGGTGAGCTGGGTGCCTGGCTCGCCAATTGACTGGGCAGCAATGACACCGACCGCTTCTCCCACATTGACGAGCGTTCCCCGGCCCAGGTCACGCCCGTAGCATTTCGCGCACAGCCCGTAGCGGGTGTCACACGTCAGCGGGGTCCTGACCTTCACCTCGTCGATGCCCATCTGCTCGATGGCATCCACGGCATCCTCATCCAGCAGTCCGCCCGCCGGCACGAGAACCGCTCCGGTTTCGGGAACGAGGACCTCGAGTGCAGCGACCCGACCGAGGATACGCTCGCGGAGGGCCTCGACCACTTCACCGCCTTCCACGAGAGCCTTCATCGCCACGCCGTTCGCGGTCCCGCAATCGATCTCGGTCACGACGAGGTCCTGGGTCACGTCCACCAGCCGACGGGTCAGATAACCGGAGTTCGCCGTCTTGAGTGCGGTGTCCGCCAGGCCCTTTCGGGCGCCGTGGGTCGAGATGAAGTACTGCAGTACATTCAGGCCCTCACGGAAATTGGTCGTGATTGGCGTCTCGATGATGGACCCGTCGGGTTTCGCCATCAGGCCACGCATTCCCGCAAGCTGGCGGATCTGGGCGGCGGAACCCCGCGCACCGGAGTCCGCCATCATGTAGATCGCGTTGAAGGATTCCTGGAACAGCGCGTTGCCCTTTGCGTCCTTGATCTGCACTGCCTCTTTAGAACCTTCGGCGGAACCCATGACCGGCTCGGAACCGAGTTGCTCCATCATGGCCTTGGCCACCTGATCACCTGCACGCCCCCAGATGTCGACAACCTTGTTGTAGCGCTCTCCCTGGGTGACCAGACCCGAGGTGTACTGCGCTTCGATCTCCTGAACCTCCTTTTCCGCAGACGCGATGATCTCGTCCTTCTGGGGTGGCACGCGCATGTCGTCCACGCAGATGGAAACGCCGGCGCGGGTCGCCATGGCAAATCCCGTGTACATGAGCTTGTCCGCGAAGATGACCGTCTCGCGCAGTCCACAGCGGCGGAAGGCGCTGTTGATGAGGCGCGAGATCTCCTTTTTCTTGAGAGTCTTGTTGATGGTGCTGAACGGCAGACCCGGAGGCAGGATCTCGGACAGGAGGGACCGGCCGACCGTCGTCTCGTAACGGGTGAGCTTGTCCAGGAGGGAACCGTCCTCGGCGTACTCCTGCTCCCGGATCCGGACCTGGATGCGGGCGTTGACGTCGATCTGCCGCGTCTCGTAGGCCCTGGTGACTTCGGCCACGTCCCGGAAGACCATGCCCTCGCCGCGCGCGTTGACGCGTTCGCGGGTGACGTAGTAGAGGCCCAGCACGATGTCCTGGGAAGGAACGATGATCGGGTCCCCGTTCGCAGGCGACAGCACGTTGTTGGTGGACAGCATCAGCGTGCGGGCTTCCATCTGCGCCTCGAGGGACAGCGGCACGTGCACCGCCATCTGGTCTCCGTCGAAGTCGGCGTTGAAGGCCGCGCACACGAGCGGGTGCAACTGGATGGCCTTGCCCTCGATCAGGACCGGTTCGAACGCCTGAATGCCGAGACGATGCAGGGTCGGAGCCCGGTTCAGAAGCACGGGATGCTCGCGGATCACCTCCTCAAGTATGTCCCAGACCTCGGGTACCTCGGCCTCCACCAGCCGCTTCGCCGCCTTGATGGTGGTGGCCTGACCCTGGATCTCGAGCTTGTGGAAGATGAACGGCTTGAAGAGTTCCAGGGCCATCTTCTTCGGCAAGCCGCACTGGTGCAGTTTCAGCTGCGGACCAACGACGATAACGGAACGACCCGAATAATCCACCCGCTTTCCAAGCAGGTTCTGGCGGAAGCGCCCACCCTTGCCCTTGATCATGTCGGCCAGGGATTTGAGGGGACGCTTGTTCGCACCAGTCATCGCCTTGCCGCGCCGCCCGTTGTCGAGGAGCGAATCCACGGCCTCCTGAAGCATCCGCTTTTCATTGCGGACAATGATCTCTGGCGCCTTCAATTCCAGGAGGCGCTTCAGGCGGTTGTTCCGGTTGATGACTCGCCGGTACAGATCGTTGAGGTCCGACGTGGCGAACCTGCCGCCGTCCAGGGGCACGAGCGGACGAAGCTCCGGTGGGAGCACCGGAAGAACTTCCATCACCATCCAGTCAGGCTTGATCCCGGACTTCTGGAACCCCTCCAGCACCTTCAGGCGCTTTGCGATCTTCTTGATCTTGGTCTCGGAATCCGTGGCCGCAAGGTCCTTGCGAAGGCGATCGACCTCCCGGTTGAGATCAAGGTTGCGCAGCAGCGCCCGGACGCCTTCCGCGCCCATCGCCGCGGAAAACTCATCCCCGTACTCCTCCACCTTGGCGAGGTAGTCGTCCTCCGTGAGCAACTGTCCCGCCTGGAGTGGCGTCATCCCCGGATGAGTCACCACATACGCCTCGAAGTACAGGACCCTTTCGATATCGCGCAGGGTCATGTCCAGAACCATGCCGAGCCGCGACGGAAGGGACTTGAGGAACCAGATGTGGGCAACGGGGCTCGCGAGTTCGATATGACCCATGCGCTCGCGCCGCACCTTCGACAGCGTGACCTCGACACCACACTTTTCGCAGATGACCCCGCGATGCTTCAGGCGCTTGTACTTGCCGCACAGGCATTCGTAGTCCTTGACCGGCCCGAAAATCTTGGCGCAGAACAAACCATCCCGTTCCGGCTTGAAGGTGCGGTAGTTGATCGTCTCGGGTTTCTTGACCTCGCCATAGGACCAGGACCGGATCTTCTCGGGAGAAGCCAGGCCGATCTTGATGGAATCGAACTCTTCTTCCTGAGTGACCTGCTTGAACAAATCGAGTAGCGCTTTCATGAGCAACTCCTGCGTTGCGGATGAGTCCCCGGGGGCGGGATGTCTTCAGGAGCGACGACACCCTGCAACGACCCGCCACTGACAAATCCTTTCAAATCGATAACTCGCCCATCAGGCCGGGCGCGGAACCGGGAAGCCCCGCACCTGGCACATGTCGCGTCACATCAATAACGATCCAGGTCAATGTCGATCGCCAGCGACCGGATTTCCTTCACCAGGACGTTGAAGGACTCGGGCATCCCGGCGTCGATCTTGTGTTCTCCCTTCACGATGTTTTCGTACACCTTGGTCCGGCCGGTAACGTCATCCGACTTGACGGTGAGCATTTCCTGCAGGGTGTAAGAGGCACCGTACGCCTCGAGCGCCCAGACCTCCATCTCCCCGAACCGCTGGCCGCCGAACTGGGCCTTTCCCCCGAGAGGCTGTTGGGTCACCAGGGAATAGGGGCCGGTGGAGCGGGCGTGCATCTTGTCGTCGACAAGGTGATGAAGCTTGAGCACGTGCATGTAGCCTACCGTCACCTGGCGCTCGAAGGATTCGCCGGTACGTCCGTCAAAAAGGGTGATTTGGCCCGACTGCGGCAGACCCGCAAGACCAAGCATGGTCTTGATCTCCGCTTCCGTTGCACCGTCGAAAACCGGCGTGGCAAAGGGAACGCCTTTGGACAGGTTTTCGCAGAGCTCGACGATATCCCGGTCGGAAATCGATTCCAGATCCTCGCGTTTTCCGCTCGAGTTGTAGACCAGGTCGAGTGCCTTTCGCAGATCCGCCACCTTCGCCTGCGTCTTGAGCATGTCACCAATCCGATGCCCCAGACCCTTGGACGCCCAGCCGAGGTGGGTCTCGAGAATCTGGCCCACGTTCATCCGGGAGGGGACCCCCAGAGGATTCAGGACGATATCCATGGGAGTACCGTCCGCCATGTGCGGCATGTCCTCGATTGGGACGATCTTCGAGATCACCCCCTTGTTGCCATGGCGGCCCGCCATCTTGTCACCCGGCTGCAGCCTGCGTTTGACGGCGAGATAGACCTTCACCATCTTCTGGACCCCCGGAGGCAGTTCGTCTCCGCTGGTGAGCTTGCGCTTCTTCTCCTCGAAGGCCGCGTCGAATTCGGCACGCTTCTGGGACAAACCGTCCTTCAACTGTTCCAACTGCGCCTGCGCGTCGTCTGCCGCAAGCCTGATGTCGAACCAGCTGTGACGCTCCACCTCCCGCAGGTACTCGACAGAAATCTTCGTACCCTTGGCGAGTTTCTTCGGGCCGCCGTTGGCGACCTTGCCAATCAGAAGGCGCTCGATCCTTGCAAAGCTGTCCCCTTCCACGATGCGAAGCTGGTCGTGCAGGTCGGTCTTGTAGCGGCGCAATTCGTCGTCGATGATCTGTTGCGCGCGCTTGTCCCGCTCGATCCCTTCGCGGGTGAACACCTGGACATCGATCACGGTGCCCGACATGCCGGACGGGACACGAAGACTCGTGTCCTTCACATCCGACGCTTTCTCGCCGAAGATTGCGCGAAGCAGCTTTTCCTCCGGTGTAAGCTGCGTTTCACCTTTCGGGGTGACCTTGCCCACCAGTACGTCACCGGCCTCCACCTCGGCGCCGATGTAGACGATGCCGGATTCGTCCAGGCGACCGAGTTGCGCTTCGGACAGATTCGAGATGTCGCGGGTGATTTCCTCGGGGCCCAGTTTCGTGTCCCGAGCCACCACCGAGAGTTCCTCGATGTGGATGGAAGTGAAACGGTCCTCGCTCACCACCCGTTCCGATATCAGGATCGAATCCTCGAAGTTGTAACCGTTCCAGGGCATGAAGGCCACCAGAAGGTTCTGGCCGAGGGCGAGTTCGCCCATGTCTGTCGAGGCACCGTCCGCGATGACGTCGCCGCGGGCCAGAACCTCGCCGGCGCGCACGACCGGGCGTTGATTGATGTTGGTATTCTGGTTCGAGCGGGTGTACTTGGTGAGGTTGTAGATGTCCACGCCGACTTCGCCGGCAAGGGCCTCGTCATCGTGCACACGGACGACGATCCGGCTGGCATCGACATAATCCACCACCCCTCCGCGACGCGCCTGTACGGCAGTGCCCGAATCCACGGCGACGGTCCGCTCGATCCCCGTGCCGACGAGCGGCTTTTCAGCCCGAAGGCAGGGCACCGCCTGGCGTTGCATGTTCGAACCCATCAGGGCGCGGTTTGCATCGTCGTGCTCAAGGAACGGAATCAGGGATGCCGCCACGGACACGATTTGCGAGGGTGCGACATCCATGTACTGCACCCGTTCCGGCGCTGCCAGAGCGAATTCGTTGTGATTCCGGCAGGACACGAGTTCGTCGATCAACCGACCATTGGCGTCGACCGAGGCATTCGCCTGCGCGATCACGTACTGCCCTTCCTCGATCGCCGAGAGGAAATGGATTTCGTCGGTGACGGTCCGGTCCCCGACCACCCGATAAGGTGTCTCGAGAAAGCCATACTCGTTGGTGCGGGCATAGAGCGCGAGCGAGTTGATGAGGCCGATGTTCGGGCCCTCCGGCGTCTCGATCGGGCACACCCGCCCGTAGTGGGTCGGGTGAACGTCCCGGACCTCGAAGCCCGCCCGTTCACGGGTCAGACCCCCGGGTCCGAGCGCCGACACCCGACGCTTGTGCGTGACTTCCGACAGAGGATTGGTCTGGTCCATGAACTGGGACAGCTGGCTGGACCCGAAAAACTCCCTGACTGCTGCGCTCACGGGCTTTGCGTTGATCAGATCGTGAGGCATCAGATTCTCGGACTCGGCCTGGGAGAGGCGTTCCTTTACCGCACGCTCCACCCGGACCAGTCCCGCGCGGAACTGGTTCTCGGCCAGTTCCCCGACGGACCGCACGCGGCGGTTTCCGAGATGGTCGATGTCATCGATTTCGCCCCGACCGTTTCGCAGGTCCACGAGGATCTTGATGACCGCGATGATGTCGTCGTTCGACAGCGTGCCCGCGCCGAGAAGCTCCTCGCGGCCCACGCGGCGGTTGAACTTCATCCGGCCAACGGCAGAAAGATCGTATCTGTCCGCCGAGTAGAACAGTCCGTGGAAGAGGGTGCGGACGGCATCCTCGGTGGGCGGCTCCCCGGGGCGCATCATCCGGTAGATCGCTACCTGGGCACCCATCTGGTCCACGGTCTCGTCGATCCGGAGCGTCTGGGAGATGTACGCGCCCTGATCGAGGTCGTTCGTATAGATGGTGTGGAAGGACTGAACCCCGCTCGCGAGGAACTTCACAATGGTTTCGGGGGTAAGTTCCTCGTTGGCCTGCGCCAGGATCTCCCCGGTTTCGGGATTGGCGACACCCCGGGCGAGCACCCGCCCGGCCACGAAGTCGTCCGTTACCACGACGCGCGTCAGGTTTGCCTGCTCCATCTCGCGCACGTGCCGCGCAGTGATGCGCTTGTCCTTCTGGACGATGACCTTGCCCTGGCGGGTGGCGATATCAAAGCGCGCGATCTCGCCCCGCAGACGGTCTGGAACAAGCTCGAATTCCACGTGACCGTCCACAAGCTGAAACGTGTCGAAGACGAAGAACTCCTTGAGGATCTGCTCGGGCGACATCCCGATGGACTTGAGAAGAATCGTCACCGGCATCTTCCGGCGACGGTCCACCCGGAAGTACAGGTAGTCCTTCGGATCGAATTCGAAATCCAACCAAGACCCGCGGTACGGAATGATTCGTGCCGAAAACAGGAGCTTGCCCGAGCTGTGCGTCTTGCCGCGATCGTGCTCGAAGAACACCCCGGGCGACCTGTGCAACTGGGAAACGATCACGCGCTCGGTGCCGTTGATGATGAAGGAGCCGGTCTCGGTCATGAGCGGTATCTCGCCCATGTAGACCTCCTGTTCCTTCACTTCCTTGACCGTGGGCTTGGGTGCCTCCCGGTCCATGATCGTGAGACGCACTTTCGCTCGCAACGGTGCGGCAAACGTCAGGCCCCGCTGCTGGCACTCCTTGACGTCGAACGGAGGGGTTCCCAGCGCGAAACTCACGTAGTCCAGCTTGGCGTTTCCCGAGTGGGACGCGATCGGAAAAATCGAAGTAAACGCAGCCTGCAGACCCTGGTTGAGGCGACTGTCAGCGGCAAGGTCGGCCTGCAGGAACTGCGCGTAAGACTCGATCTGGGTAGCCAGAAGGTAGGGAACCTCCTGTACGACCTCGCGCTTGGCGAAGCTTTTCCGGATGCGTTTCTTCTCGGTGAAGGTATAGCTCATGGTCACCCCACTGGAGAGTTGAGGGACACGGCGGAGCCGTGTAGGCACAACAGGCATGACGCAGCAACGTGCCGCTCAGGCTGCATACGCAGTCCAGAGTCGTTCAGGTCGTTGCTGTGCAATATCGGCTGCTCTCGGAAAGGCCGGACAGGCCGGCAGTTTCCCGCCAGCCCGTCCAGTCGCATCTCTGCGGGAAATCCTTACTTGATTTCCGCAGTGGCACCAGCGTCCGTCAGTTTCTTCGCCACCGCCTCGGCCTCGGCCTTCGGCACCGCCTCCTTGACAGGCTTCGGCGCGCCATCGACCAGATCCTTGGCTTCCTTGAGGCCAAGCCCCGTAAGCTCGCGGACCACCTTGATGACGTTGACCTTGTTTTCCCCGACCTTCGCCAGGATCACTGTGAACTCTGTCTGCTCTTCCACGACAGGCGCGCCCGCCCCCGCCGCCGGGGCCGCGACGGCCACGGCAGCCGCAGCCGCCGATACGCCGAACTTTTCTTCCATGTCCTTGATGAGCTCGGACAGTTCCAGGACAGTCATGCCTGCAATGGCGTCCAGGATTTCAGCTTTTGAAATGGCCATGATGGTTTTCGCTCCTGATTCGAATGCCGTCCCCCGTGCGTCGAGGATTCCGGCTTGATGGTTGTCGTTCGGTATTCCGTGATGTCAGGCTGCCTGCTCGGCACGCTGATCGCGAACCGCAGCCACCGTGCGGACAAATCGCCCCGGCACCTCGTTCAAGGTACGGACGAATTGCGCGATCGGCGCCTGCATGGTCCCTAGCAGCTTGGCCAGCAACTCCTCGCGGCTCGGCATCGCGGCCAACGCGGCCACGTCCTTCGGCGCCATGACCAGATTGGCCATCGCACCACCGCGAATCACGAACTTGTCATTGGCCTTGGAGTAATCGTGCATCACCTTCGCCACCGCCACCGGGTCCGGGGACATGGCATACGCGAGCGGACCGACCATATGGTCGGTCAACTTCGCGAATGGCGTGTCCGCCACGGCACGGCGCGCAAGCGTGTTCCTGAGCACCCGCAGGTACACGCCCGACTCGCGCGCCTTGGCGCGCAATCTGGTCATGTCTCCCACTCCGATGCCGCGGAAATCAGCGAGCACGATAGCCTGCGCCTGCGCAACCTTCGCGCTGACTTCGGATACCACCGCTTTCTTCTGCTCCAGATTCAGACCCAAGGTCTTTCCTCCTTGCACGTGTCACACGAAACCGGGTGTCCGAAACCCTGACAGGATTCAGACTCCGACTTCCCCCGTTACGGCGACCTTCGATCAGGCTTGCCTCCGACGCCCACCCTGCCACGAGGGCGGAATGGGTCGCATGCTCATCCCGGTCCGGGTACACCGTCTGCGTAGGACGCCCATCTGTCGGGGCACGCGCCGATCATTCGGGAGCACGCCCTTCAAGAGTGACCATTAAGTGCCGCAGCACTCCTACGGTCTCTGACGAACCGGCGCGACCAGAGTCGCACCGACCCGAAAGCTCTGCTGCCGGCGCGACGAGGCGCGCCGGGTACGTCAACCCTGTTGCGACTGCTGCAAGCTGGCCTGGTCCACCCGAACGCCTGCTCCCATCGTGCTGCTGAGCGAGATCTTGCGCAGATAGACCCCCTTTGCCGCCGCCGGACGCGCCTTGTTCAGGGCGTCGAGCAACGCGGCCAGGTTTTCCCTCAGAGCGACCGGCTCGAAGGAGGCGCGGCCGATCGAGCACTGGATGATCCCCGCCTTGTCGGTCCGATACTGCACCTGACCCGCCTTGGCGTTCCGGACGGCTTCCGCCACGTTGGGGGTCACCGTCCCGACCTTGGGATTGGGCATGAGACCTCGCGGACCAAGGATCTGGCCCAACTGCCCCACGACGCGCATGGCATCAGGGGCTGCGATGCAAACGTCGAAGTCGATCTTGCCCCCCTTGACCTGCTCCGCAATGTCCTCCATGCCAACAAGATCGGCACCCGCTGCCTGCGCCGCCTTCGCCGCCTCGCCCTGCGCGAATACCGCCACGCGGACGGTCTTGCCGATACCGCGCGGCAACACCACCGAGCCCCGCACGACCTGGTCGGACTTCTTCGCATCGACACCCAGGTTGATCGCCACGTCGATCGACTCGTTGAACTTGGCGGTCGCGTTGCCCTTCACAAGGTCGATGGCCTGCTCGAGTGGATACGTCTTCGAACGGTCGACATTAGCCCGGAGAGCGCGGGAACGCTTCGAGACGTAGGCCATGTCAGAGTCCCTCCACGACGACGCCCATGCTGCGGGCACTTCCTGCGATGGTCCGTACCGCAGCTTCGAGGTCCGCGGCTGTCAGGTCGGGCATCTTGGTCTTGGCGATCTGCTCCGCCTGGTCGCGCGTGAGCTTGCCAACCTTGTCGGTGTGGGGCTTGGGGGAGCCTTTCCCAACGCCCGCGGCCTTCTTGATGAGCACGGTGGCCGGCGGGGTCTTCATGACGAACGTGAAGCTCTTGTCCGCAAAAGCCGTAATGACAACGGGAATCGGCAGACCCACCTCCAGACCTTGCGTCTGGGCGTTGAATGCCTTGCAGAATTCCATGATGTTCAGACCGCGCTGACCAAGCGCGGGGCCGATGGGAGGCGAGGGATTCGCCTTGCCGGCTGGCACTTGCAGCTTGATGTAACCAATGACTTTCTTGGCCATGAAGATTCCTTGTGCGGGTCCTCGCGCCTGACCTCAGGGGTCAGGCTCCCCGTTCCTGTCGCAGCTCGCTCAACAAAATCACCCTGAACGGCTGGAGCTGCGACGCGCCGTTCAGGTTCATTCCAGACCCCGGGGGGCTTTCAGGCCTTTTCCACTTGCCCGAACTCCAGCTCCACCGGGGTTGCCCGGCCGAAGATGGAAACCGAAACACGAAGCTTGCTCTTGTCGTAGTTGACTTCCTCCACCGTGCCGTGAAAATCCGTGAAGGGGCCATCCTTGACCCGCACCGCTTCGCCAGGCTCGAACAGGACTTTGGGCTTGGGCTTTTCCACGCCTTCCTGAATCTGCTGCAGGATGGCGCGCACCTCGCGGTCGGAGATCGGCGTCGGCTTGTGCGCGCTCCCCCCTACGAAGCCAGTGACCTTCGGGGTGTTCTTCACCAGATGCCAGGAGTCGTCCGTCATCTCCATTTCGACCAGCACATATCCCGGAAAGAACTTCCGCTCCGAGATGTTCTTCTGACCACCCTTCATCTCGACCACCTCTTCGACAGGCACGAGAATCTGGCCAAACTTGTCCTGCATGCCCGCACGCTCGATGCGGTCGAGGAGCGCCTTGTGGACGCTTTTCTCGAAACCTGAATACGCGTGAACAACGTACCATCGTTTGGACATCATTCACCTCGCCCCATCATCACCCGAATCAGCCAGACGAGCGAACCGTCCACGATCCACAGAAACACCGCCATGATGACGACGAACGCCATCACGATGCCGGTCGTCTGAACGGTTTCCTTGCGCGTCGGCCAGACGACCTTCCGCGTTTCTACCACCGACTCCTGGGCGAACGCATAGAACACCTTGCCCGGCGCCGATGTCCACGCTACGACAGCAGCCGCGAGAACACCCGCGACGACGCAGAGGACACGCACGAACAAGAGACTGTCTGACCAGTAATAGTATGCGCCCACGCCGGCTGCGACCAACAGGAGCGCACCCGCGAGCTTGAGCTTATCTTCCATGAGTGAACCTAGCGCCTGTTTCGCCCCACGATCCGCAGGATCTTCTGCACCCTGTGGGAGTGGCAGGCCAGGAGGGTCTCGAACCCCCAACCTTCGGTTTTGGAGACCGACGCTCTGCCAATTGAGCTACTGGCCTGTACCTCGTCACTCGATGATCTTCGCGACCACACCCGCACCCACGGTGCGACCACCTTCCCGG
>JBAXBV010000013.1:0-80587 GCA_037141795.1 Betaproteobacteria bacterium | reverse complement strand
CACAGCCACGCGTCGGCTGCGGCCGCGGTCGATCTCGTGCGGCAGGGTCGCGCCGAAGCGCTGATGAAGGGGAGTCTGCACACCGACGAACTGATGGCCGGGGTGGTCGACCGCGACCGGGGCCTGCGCACGGCCCGGCGGGTGAGCCACTGCTTCCTCCTGGATGTGCCGGACCACGAAGAGCCGTTCCTCATCACCGACGCCGCGGTCAACATCGCCCCGACGCTGGCGGAGAAGGCGGATATCGTGCAGAACGCCATCGACCTGGCCCAGGTGCTGGAGTTCGGCGAGGTGCGCGTGGCGATTCTCTCGGCCATGGAGACGGTCAACCCGGGTGTGCCGTCCACCATCGAGGCCGCGGCCCTCTGCAAGATGGCCGATCGCGGCCAGATCACGGGTGCGCTGGTGGACGGACCGCTCGCCCTCGATAACGCGATCGACCTCGCCGCGGCGCGCATCAAGGCGATCCGCTCACCCGTGGCGGGCCGGGCCAACGTGCTCGTCGTGCCGGATCTGGAAGCCGGCAACATGCTGGCCAAGAGCCTGTCCTTCCTGGCAAATGCAGACGCGGCCGGCATCGTCCTGGGCGCCCGGGTGCCGGTGGTGCTCACGAGCCGGGCCGATCCGCCCATCTCGCGACTGGCAGCGTGCGCGATCGCGGCATTGCTGGCGCAGGCGCGCCGTCTGGGCAAGGGAAAGTCCGTGCCGTGATCGGTGCCGTGGCGCACGGCCGTCCAGTGGAGCGTGCCCCGTGAGCCTGCTCGTGCTCAACGCCGGTTCCTCCAGCCTCAAGTTCTCGTTGTTCGCCGAGCAGGAGGATGCACTTCTGCTGCGGCAGCACGGCCGGGTCGAGGAACTCCTCGGCGAGTCGCGCCTCGTTGCCACGGACGCAGCCGGTGTCCGTGTGGAGGACCGGGCCTTCGGCGCCCCCCTCGGGCACGGGGGCGCGACCGCTCTCCTGCTGGCCCGTTTTCTCGACCACGACGGCATCGCGCTGCGCGCGGTCGGCCACCGCGTGGTCCACGGGGGCAGCCACCACGCCGCGCCGGTGCGGGTGGATGCCGCCGTGCTGGCCGATCTCGATGCGCTGGTGCCGCTCGCGCCCCTGCATCAGCCCCACAACCTGGCGCCGATGCGCGAGATCGCGGCGCGTCATCCCGGGCTGCCGCAGGTGGCCTGCTTCGACACCGCGTTCCACCGCACGCAGCCTGATCTCGCCCAGCGCTACGCGCTGCCCGAACGGATCACCGCCCGCGGGGTGCACCGCTACGGGTTTCACGGCCTGTCCTATGAGTTCGTGGCGCGGCGGCTCGCGGATGTCGATGCGGCGGCGTCCCGGGGGCGGACCGTGGTCCTGCACCTCGGTAACGGCGCGAGCATGTGCGCGATGGCGGCAGGCCGCAGCGTTGCCACCACGATGGGTTTCACCGCCCTCGAGGGTCTGCCCATGGGCACCCGCAGCGGCAGCATCGACCCCGGGATCGTGCTCTACCTGATGGCGCAGGGGCTCGACGCACGGGCCATCGAACACATGCTGTATCACGAGTCGGGGCTGCTCGGGGTATCGGGGGTGGCCTCCGACATGCGCGTGCTGGAGGCGAGCGCGGACCCGCGGGCCGCGCTCGCCATCGACTTCTACTGCTACCGGATTTCCCGGGAACTGGGTTCGCTCGCTGCGGCGCTTGGAGGGCTCGATGCCCTCGTGTTCACCGCCGGCATTGGCGAGAACAGCGTCCGGGTCCGCGAGGCGGTGTGCCGGCAGGCGGCCTGGCTGGGGCTCGGGTTCGATGCGGCGGCAAACCGCCGGCATGGACCCTGTCTCAGCCTGCCGGGGAGTCGCGTCCGGGCGTGGGTGATCCCCACGGACGAGGAACTCATGATCGCCGGGCATACCCGCGACCTGGTCCCGGCGTGAGCGGGCTCCTGGCATTGCGGGGGGCCGGGCTCGGGTTCGTGGCCGATCCCTTTGTCGTGCCGCCGGCCGAAGCCGTCGTCCACCACACCGATGCGCTGCTGCTGATCCGGGAGGGGCGTATCGCCGGCTTCGGTCCGGCGGACCGTCTCCTCCGGGAACTGCCACCCGGCACGCCGGTGGACCGCTTTCCCGGCGGCCTGATGGTGCCGGGGTTCATCGACTGCCATGTGCACTTCGCGCAGCTCGGCATCATCGGCGTCTGCGGCCCGTCGCTCCTCGACTGGCTCGACCGCTTCACCTTTCCGGAGGAACAGCGTTTCGCGGACGAGGCATATGCCCGGATGGTGGCGCGGCTGTTCCTGAGGGAGATCGCGCGGTACGGAACCACCACGGCAGCGGTATTCGGCACCGTGCACGCCGGTGCCACGGATGCGCTGTTCGAGGAGGCTGCCGGGAGCGGCCTGCGGATCATCGCGGGCAAGTCGCTGATGGACCGGCAGGCCCCGGAGGCGCTTCGCGACACCGCGCAGTCGGGCTACGACGACTCGCGCCGGCTGATCGAGCGCTGGCACGGGCGCGGGCGCCTGGGGTACGCGGTGACGCCGCGTTTCGCGGCGACGAGCTCGCCGGCCCAGCACGAGACGGTGGTGGCGCTGCGCCGGGAGTTTCCGGACCTGTGGCTGCAGTCCCACCTGTCGGAGACCCTCGATGAGGTGGCCTGGATCCGGTCCCTGTACCCGCGGTGCCGGGATTACGTGGACGTTCTGGACCAGGCCGGCCAGCTCGGGCCGCGAGCCATCCATGGCCACGGCATCCACCTGAGCGAGCGGGAGCGGGAACGGATCGCCGAGACCGGCACGGCGCTGGCCCACTGCCCCACCTCCAACCTGTTCCTCGGCAGCGGGCTGTTCGACCTGGCGGCGGCGAAGGCGCCGGGTCGGGCCATCGCGGTGGGGCTTGCCACGGACGTGGGTGCAGGCACCTCCCTGTCGATGCTGCGCACGATGGCCGCGGCCTACGAGGTGTCCCGCCTGCGCGGGCATCCGGTCACCCCCGTCCAGGCCCTGTGGCTTGCCACCGGCGGGGCCGCGGGCGCGCTGGGCCTCGGCGACCGTGTCGGAAACCTGAGGTCGGGCCTGGACGCCGACGTGGTGGTGCTCGATCCGTCGCCCATGCCCCTGCTCGCCTGGCGCGCGGCGCGCGCCGCGGACCTGGACGAATGGCTCGGGGCGGTGCAGACCCTGGGCGACGACCGCGCCATTGCGGCCGTCTTCGCGGCAGGACGGAGACTGCCCCCGCCCGTCTGACCCGGGGCATTGCGTATGATTGAGGCCGCCGCCCGATTCCCCGGACCCAGCCATGCCGCCCCGAACCCCCAGAGCCCGAAAGCCCGCGCTGACACAGCTCGGCCAGATGACCGCCCTTCCCGCCTCGCCGGAGGACGCCATCCTCGAGCGGATCCCCAACCTGCATCCCGACCTGCGCTTCATGGCGCGCTTTGCCGTCCCGGAGTTCACCTCGCTCTGTCCCATCACCGGGCAGCCCGACTTCGCGCACCTCGTGATCGACTATGTTCCGGGCCGATGGCTGGTGGAGAGCAAGTCGCTCAAGCTGTACCTGGGCGCGTTTCGCAACCACGGCGCCTTCCACGAGGACTGCACGCTGTCCATCGGCAAACGGCTGCGGGAATTGCTGGTCCCTCGCTGGCTGCGGATCGGCGGCTACTGGTATCCCCGCGGCGGGATCCCCATCGACGTGTTCTGGCAGACCGGCAAGCCGCCGGTCAACGTGTGGATTCCCGATCCGGACGTGGCGCCCTATCGCGGCCGGGGCTGATCCGCCCCGTCGGATCCGGCGCAAGGGGCCCGTCGGAGCGACGTCGCGGGTGCGCCGTGCCGCACAGGCCGGTGCGCGGGCCTGTCCCGCCCGGATGATGCCGTTGCGGGGTGCAGGGGCGGGCGTGGCGGGGTGCGAGATCAGCCGGGCGCGCCCCGCGCTGGGCACGCTGGTACAGATTTCCGCATGGGGCGTCACCGCCGACGAGACGGCCCGGGCGGTGGGTGCCGCCTTCGACGCCATCACCGCGGTGGAACGACTCATGAGTTTCCACCACCCGGACAGCGAACTCACGCGCCTCAATCTCGAGGCGTGCCGCGGGCCGCAGACGGTTCATCCCTGGACGCTGGCCGTGCTCCGGCGGGCGCTTCGCATCGCTGCCGCGAGCGACGGTCTGTTCGATCCCTCGGTGGCGCCTGTGCTGGTGCGCCTCGGCCAGTTGCCGGCCCACATGCCGCTGCCCCGCGAGTGCGGTTCGTGGCGGGATGTCCGGATCGGTCTGGGCGGGGACGTCAGCTTCGGCCGGCCCCTGCTGCTCGATCTCGGCGGCATCGCCAAGGGGTTTGCGGTCGATCAGGCCGTACATGCCCTGCGCGCGGGCGGTTGCGTCGAGGCGGTGGTCAACGCGGGCGGGGACCTGCGCCGTTTCGGGCACCGCTGGAACACGATCGAGGTGAGGGACCGGAGCGGACCGCGCCCGCTCCTGGAGTTGCGTTGCGGGGCGGTAGCCACTTCCGCCCCACCGGCGCCGCGGGCCGGGCGGCTCCTGCAGCCAGCGGGCTGCATCATCGAACCGTCCACCGGCACCCGGTGGGTCGCCGCCAGCGGGGTCACGGTGGTCGCCACCACCTGCGTGGTGGCCGATGCCCTCACGAAGGTGGCTGCCCTCGGGGGTTCCCGTGCCGCGTCCGTGCTGGACCGGTTCGGTGCCCGGGTGTTCCGGGACGATGGCCCGGCTGCAACCGTCCAGCGCGGGAACGGGGTTTGCGATCAGGGAGAGTCTTGTTGCTAAACTGCGGCGCTCCAGGCTGTCCCGCGCGGCGGCGGTCTGCGGTCCCGAGCAGGGTCTTGTGCGGGCGGCGCCCGGGCAAATTCAACGGAGAAGTGTGCATGTCCCTCACCAGGTTAGTCGTGGCGGCCGCCGTGGCCGTGTTGCTCGGGCTTCCCCTCGCCGGTGCGCAGGAGCCCGCCCGGGGTGGAACCCTCACCATGGTGGTGCAGCCGGAACCGCCGGGGCTGGTATCGGCCTTCAATTCGGCCGGCCCCATCGGCGTGGTGTCCACAAAAATCCTCGAGGGCCTGCTGTCGTATGACTTCGACATGAATCCCCGCCCCGTGCTGGCCGAAACCTGGAAGGTGAGCGCGGACGGCAAGACCATCACCTTCAATCTTCGCAAGGGCGTGAAGTGGCACGATGGCAAGGACTTCACCTCCGCGGACGTCCAGTTCTCCGCGATGAAGGTCTGGAAGGAACTGCACCCGCGCGGCCGGTCCACCTTCGCCAAGCTCACGGCGGTGGACACACCCTCGCCCCACGTGGCGATCTTCCGCCTGTCCGAGGCCTCGCCCTACCTGATGTCGGCCCTGTCGAGCTACGAGGGTCAGGTGCTGCCGCGCCATCTCTACGACGGGACCGACATCGCGCAGAACCCCTTCAACAACAAGCCGGTGGGCACGGGCCCCTTCGTGTTCAGGGAGTGGCAGAAGGGCAATTTCATCCTTCTAGAGCGCAATTCCGCCTACTGGGACAAGGCCAGACCCTATCTGGACAGGATCGTGCTGCGCGTCATCCCGGATGCCGCAGCCAGGGCCGCGGCCTTCGATACGGGCGAGGTGCTGCTGGGCGGCTTCAGCCCGGTTCCCCTGAGCGACGTCAAGCGGCTCGAGGCATCCGGGAAGTTCGACATCGAAACGCGGGGCTACGAGTATCTGGCGCCGATGTTCCTGCTCGAGTTCAACCTCCGGAACCGGTTTCTCCAGGACCGCCGTGTGCGGCAGGCGATTGCGCACGCCATCAATCGCGACATCGTGGTGCGGACCATCTGGTTCGGCTTCGGCAAACCTGCCACCAGCCCGGTGCCCTCGGTGCTCACCCAGTTCCACACCGACGGGGCACCCCAGTACCCCTTCGATCTCAAGAAGGCGGAGCAACTTCTCGACGATGCGGGGTTCAAGCGGGGAGCCGACGGCAAGCGTTTCCGCCTGATGCACGATTTCCTTCCCTACGGAGCCGATTACCAGCGCACGGCGGAGTACGTGAAGCAGGCGCTGGGCAAGGTCGGCATTGACGTGGAGATCCGCAGCCAGGATACGGCCGCGTTCCTGAAGCGGGTCTACACCGACGTCGATTTCGACCTCACGAGCAACTTCTTCTATGCCCTGCCCGATCCGACGATCGGGGTGCAGCGGATCTACTGGACGAAGAACATCAAGAAGGGTGTTCCGTTCTCGAACGCCTCCGGGTACAGCAATCCGGAGATGGACCAGGTGATCGAGTCGGCGCAGGTGGAGCACGACCGCAGGAAGCGCAAGGACCTCATCGTCCGGTTGCAGACGCTGGCGCAGGAGGACCTGCCGGTCCTCGACCTCTTCGAGGTGCGGTTCTTCACGCTGGCCAACCGGCGCGTCCAGGACCATACCAGCTCGGCGGAGGGAGTCTACGGATCCTTCGCCAGCGTCTGGCTTCGCAAGTAGGGCGGCCGCGGGCCGATGTCGCGTCTGCCGGTCTACCTCGCCCGCCGCCTGCTGCAGGCGGTGCCCATCGTGATCGGCATCGCCGTGTTCAATTTTCTCCTGCTGCACCTCGCGCCCGGCGATGCGGCGGACGTGCTGGCCGGGGAAGCGGGCGGGGCCTCGGCAGAATATCTCGCGACCCTGAAGGCCCGCTTCGGGCTGGATCAGCCCCTCTACGTCCAGCTGGCGCGCTACCTCGGCCAGATCGCCCACCTCGACCTCGGGTTTTCGTTCCGCCACAACATGGCCGTCACCGATCTCATCGCGGGCCGACTCCCGGCCACGCTGCTGCTCATGGGAGCGGCGGTGGCGCTGGCGTTCGTGACGGGTGTCGTGCTGGGCGTGACGGCCGCGCGCCATGTGCGGCGCCCCGCGGACGCGATCATCTCGGTGTTCGCCCTGCTTGCCTATGCCACGCCCATCTTCTGGATCGGACTCATGATGATCCTGCTCTTCTCCGTGAACCTGGGCTGGTTCCCGTCGGGTGGCATGGTGACCATCGGCGCGGACCTCGCGGGGTGGGACCGGATCGCCGACATCGCCCGCCACATGGTTCTGCCCACGGTGACCCTGGCGCTGTTCTACCTGGCGCTCTATACGCGCCTGATGCGCGCCTCGATGCTCGAGGTGTATGGCCAGGATTTCGTGACCACCGCCCGGGCGAAGGGCCTGGACGAGCGGCGCGTGGCATATCGGCACGTCTTCCGGAATGCCCTGTTGCCGATGATCACCATGCTGGGACTCCAGGTGGGCTCCCTGCTGGGTGGTTCGGTCCTGGTGGAAACCGTGTTCGGCTGGCCCGGGCTCGGTCGGCTCGCCTTCGAGGCGGTGTTCCAGAGGGACCACAATCTGCTCCTCGGCATCCTTCTGGTGTCGTCCCTGCTGGTGGTGGCGGTGAACGTGGTCGTGGACCTCGTCTACGCCCGGCTCGACCCGCGGATATCGCTCCGGTGAAGGCTTTCGCCGCGCGGTATGCGCGCAACGTGCCGGCGGTCGGTGGTGCCGTCATCCTGCTGACTGTGGTGGCCATGGCCCTGCTGGCCCCCATGCTGTTCCCCGGCAATCCCTGGGACATGGTGGCCGAACCCTTCCTGGTGCCGGGTGCCGATCCCGGGTATCCGCTGGGGACCGACATGATGGGAAGGGATCTCGCGGCCGGGATCTTTCACGGCGCGCGCGTGAGCCTGGTGATCGGCCTGGTGGCCACGGCCGTCGCGTTGCTGCTGGGCGTGTCGATCGGCGCCGTCGCGGGCTATTTCGGCGGCTGGGTCGACGACGCCCTGATGCGGTTCACCGAACTCTTCCAGACGATTCCCGCCTTTCTGTTCGCCATCGTCCTGGTGGCGATCTTCCAGCCGGGCGTGACCACCATCGTGCTGGCCATCGGCGTGGTGTCCTGGCCGCCGGTCGCCCGCCTCACCCGCGGCGAGTTCCTGAGCCTGCGCAGCCGCGAGTTCGTGCAGGCCTGCATCGCCATGGGCATGGGAGACCTGCGGATAATCGTGCGCCACTGCCTTCCGAATGCGCTGGCCCCCATCGTGGTGACCGGGTCGCTGATGGTGGCCACCGCCATCCTGACCGAGGCGGGCCTTGCCTTCCTCGGCCTGGGGGACCCGAACGTGATGAGCTGGGGCACCATCATCGGAGCGGGGCGCGAGGTACTGCGCACGGCCTGGTACGTGTGCGCCCTGCCGGGAGTCGCCATTCTGCTCACGGTGCTCGCCATCAACCTGGTGGGGGAGGGCGTGAACGACGCGCTCAACCCCAGGCTGCGGAACCGGTGACCGCGCCATGCCCCTGCTAGAGGTCCGGAATCTCCAGACGCACTTCATCGGCCGCGGCACCGTCGCGAAGGCGGTGGACGGCGTGAGCTTCGGCATCGACGCGGGCGAGACGCTGGCACTGGTGGGCGAGTCCGGGTGCGGCAAATCGGTCACGGCCTTCTCGATCCTTCGCCTGGTGGCTGACCCGCCCGGCCGCATCGTGGGTGGCGAGATCCTCTTCGAAGGGCGCGACCTGCGTACGCTGACCGACGCGCAGATGCGCGCGGTGCGCGGGGACCGCATCGCCATGATCTTCCAGGAGCCGATGACGTCGCTCAATCCCGTGTTCACCGTGGGCGACCAGATCGCCGAATCCATCGTGCTGCACCGGCGGGTCTCGAGGCGCGCCGCCGCCGGGCGCGCCCTGGAACTGCTGGACCTCGTGGGCATTCCCGAGCCGCGCCGCCGGCTTGACGAGTACCCGCACCGGCTCTCGGGCGGCATGCGTCAGCGCGTGATGATCGCGATGGCCCTGGCCTGCGAGCCGGCGCTTCTCATCGCTGACGAGCCCACGACGGCGCTGGACGTCACCATCCAGGCGCAGATACTGGATCTGCTCGATACCCTGAAGGCACGCACCGGCATGGCGGTGCTGCTCATCACCCACGATCTCGGCGTGGTGGCCCAGCATGCCCAGCGCGTGGCGGTCATGTACGCGGGGCGGGTGGTGGAGCAGGGGAGCACGGCCGAACTGTTCGCACGCCCCCTCCACCCCTATACCCGGGGGCTCCTTGCCTCCATTCCCCGGGCGGATTCAGCCGCCGAGCGGCTCGCGGAGATTCCCGGCCTGGTCCCGTCCCTCACCGACATGCCGCCGGGATGCGCGTTCGCGCCCCGCTGTGCCCGGGCTCTGGCACGGTGCCGCGCGGAGGTTCCCGAGCTGGAGCAGCAGGGCGCCGGTCGCGCGGTCGCGTGTTTCGCGGCTGTGGAGGAAGCGTCCGGTGTCTGAGCCGCTGCTTCGCTTCGCGGACACCCGCATCCACTATCCCACGCGCGGAGGGGTCGTCCAGGCCGTGGACGGTGTCTCGTTCGCGGTGATGCCTGGGGAGACGGTCGGCCTGGTGGGAGAGTCCGGATGCGGCAAGAGTTCGCTCGGCCGAGGCGCCATGGGCCTTGCCCGGACCACGGGCGGTGCCATCCACCTGGACGGAGTCGAGATCTCGGGCCTGTCCCGCGCTGCCCTGCGTCCCCTGCGTCCCCGGATGCAGATGATCTTCCAGGACCCGTATGCCTCGCTGAATCCGCGCATGACGGTGGGGAGCATTCTGGAGGAACCGCTGGTCGTCCACCGGCGCGGCAGCGCGAGGGAGCGGGCCGATCGGGTGCGCTGGCTGATGGACAAGGTGGGTCTGCGGCCCGAGGCGGCGAGTCGTTACCCCCACGAATTCTCCGGGGGGCAGCGCCAGCGCATCGGCATCGCCCGTGCCCTCGCGCTCGAGCCGGGCCTGGTGATCTGCGACGAACCGGTCTCGGCGCTGGACGTATCGGTGCGCGCCCAGGTGATCAACCTGCTGATGGACCTGAAGCGCGAGCTCGGGCTCGCCTATCTTTTCATTTCGCACGATCTGTCGGTGGTGGAGCACGTCTCCGACCGCATCGCCGTCATGTATCTGGGAAAGCTGGTGGAACTCGCGGATCGCCGCACGCTCTGGACGAGACCGCTTCATCCCTACACCCAGGCGCTCATCTCCGCCATTCCGGTCGCGGATCCCGGGGCGCCGGCGGTCCGGCGCATCCGGCTCACGGGTGACCTGCCGAGCCCGATCGATCCGCCCTCAGGCTGCCGCTTCCGGACCCGCTGCCCGCGGGCCGAAGCCCGGTGCGGGACCGAAGAACCGCAGCTTCGCGAAATGGGCGGCGGGCAGCGCGTGGCCTGCCACTTCGCGGAGGACCCTGCGCCGTCATGACGGTGCCCGGCCATGGCGCGAGCGGGGCGGCGGCATTATGCTTCCCGCTCTCCAACAGCTCTCGGGTCGTGGCATGGCGAACTTCGCTGAAAACCTCAAGTCTCTGCCGCCGGTGGCGCATCTGGCCAGGCTGGAATTGTTCCGGGAGGGCGATCCCCTGCCCGTCGCGAGCATCGAGAACCGTCCCGGTCAGGCCGGATCCCTGGCGGTCTACCACCACCTCGTGCGCCTCCACGGGGCCATCGATGCGGCGGCAGCTCAGGAGGGGCTGGACCTCTACGCGGAACACACGGCCGACGCACGCGTCCACCCCGGCAAGCATCCGAACATCGATCGTCTCCTGAGCCTGGTGGCCGAGGGCGGAAGGCTCGTCGCGAAGGAAGTGCCCGCCGCCTGATCCGCCGCGGCAGCGGCGTCAGTCGGCGGCCGCGATCATCCGGTGCAACTCCCCGCTCTGCGCGAGCTTCTCGAGGTCGGTGAAGCCGCCCACGAGAACCCCCTTCACGAAGACCATGGGAAACGTGGGCCAGCCGGTCCACATCTTCAGTGCATTGCGGCGTCTCCACTGGCTCAGGTAGCTTCCGTACTCGATGTACCGGTGGACCACCCCCGTGTCGTCGAGCAGGCGGCGTGCCTTCGCCGGGAAGGGATTGAACGCCATTCCCACCACGACAACCCGATTGGCGGCGATGGCCGCCTCCACTTCATGGATGACATCCGAGTGGAGGGCCGCGACGCGCTCCCGGATGGCGGGGTGGAGACGGCTGTCGGGCAGGATCGCTCGAGTCATGGTGTTCTCCGCTCGTCTGGCACTTGGTCAGAGTTCAGTGTACCTGGCGGACCGGCCCCGGGCCTTGTCCACGGGATACTTTTCGGCGTTGAGCCCGAGCTTGCGCCGCGCTGCGGCGGGCAGATCGATGTCGAGCTTGTCGGCCAGCCGGATGAGGTACAGCAGGACGTCGGCCATCTCCAGGGCGATGCGGTCGGTCTCCCCCGGCGGCAACTCGCCCGCGGCCCCCGTGGCGCACCACTGGAAGTGCTCGCCGAGTTCGGCGGCCTCGATCATCACGCTCATGGCGAGATTCTTGGGGGCGTGGAACTGATCCCAGTCGCGCTCTGCGGCGAACGCGCGCAGGGCATCGCGCAGGGACTCGAGGGTGTCGGGTGGGGTCATCGTGCGGTGTTTCCATCATGGCGCCTGGGCGCCATGATCCGCCAGCCTGGCGGGCTCGCGCAATCCGGCCCAGGCCTACGGGGGACTCAGACCGGGCGTCGGCGACGCGTGACCAGACCTAGCGCCGCGGCGATCACCAGGCAGGCCTCCACGTCCGGCTCGGGGACGGCCGCCGGGGACCAGACCGCGTAGGTGACCCGCCGCGTCTGATCAAAGTGTTCGGGCCAGAAGAGCTCGTCGTCCTGGTCGATTGGGCCGTTGACGAAGTAGGCATTGAAGACATCGAAAGGCGTTCCCCTCGGCTGGGGCTCTCCCCAGGGAGAATAGACCTTGACGGGCCCCAGCGACGGGTCGGAATCGAACCTCGCCGCACCCGGCGAAGTTCCGTCCACGAAGACGTAGTCGCGCAAAGCTTCCATGGCCTCTGTCGGACCGCCTGGCGTTGGAAATCCCGGCCCGGACGGCCGCGGGGGAAGGCTTCCGTCGTCGTTCTGGGATTTGTCGGGATAGGCGGCGCAATAGGCGAAGAGATCGTTGCAGGACCCGAAGAGAAACCGGACGTCATAGAGGTCTCCCGCGACCGGGATGTTGCGGGCACCGATCAGTCTGCCCGTCAGGGAATCCACCTGCAGGACGGCCTGTCCGGGAGCGGTGTTCCAGACGGCGTAGAGCAGCGGATCATCTTCGCGGCGATGCTCCGTGAAGATGAAGTCATCGGCCTCCGCGACGCCGTTGGCAAAGACCGCGCTGAAGACTGAGGTCCCGAATTCCTTCGGGGCCCAGAAAGCGGGGCTGTGCACGTAGCAGTCGCCCACCGGCTTGCCGGGCGGACAACTTGTCAGGGACGGATCCGTGTCGAACTTCGCGGCGCCGGGGGCCGCGCCGTCGAGGAACACCTGGTCCCGAAGGGCGGTCGCGGCCGGGTCCCCGCCGCCGCTGAGGGGTCCCGGGAAAGGTGCGCGGTCTGCGGCAGGATCGTAGGCCGGGTCACCTTCATTCGGCCCGGCGCAGGCGGCAAACAGGGCATCACAGGTGTTGAAGACGAAGGTGACGTCGTAATTGTTCCCCTCGATGGACACATCCTGCGCGCCCACGAGCTTGCCGGAGAAGGGATCCACCAGGAGGATGGGGGCGGCGCCGGCCATGCCGGTCATGAGTCCGGACAGAAGCGCGGGCAGGATGAAACGGGGGTTCCTGATCATGTCCGGAATTCCTCGAAGGCGAACCGATGGCGGGCACGGCTTGACCCGTACAGGCTGACGGTAGCGTCGTTCCGAGGGCTCGAAGGCGACAAAGGTCAACGGAGCTTTCGGCAGCACACGCGGGGACCTGCTGGGGTATGCTCCGCGGCTTCGCGCGCCCGGACGGCGCGCCTCGATCTTGCGATTCCCGGATGACCTGCCCGCGCGTCCTGTCTTCTACTTCGCCCGTCTGGATCTTCGATCTGGACAACACGCTGCACGATGCCTCGCCCGGCATCTTTCCGCGGATGAATCGCGCGATGACGGACTATGTCGCCCGTCACCTGGGTGTGGACGAGGACGAGGCCAACGATCTGCGGGTGCGCTACTGGCGCCGCTACGGCGCGACGCTGCTGGGCCTGATGCGTCACCATGGCACCGACCCCCACCACTTTCTCTGGCACACGCACCAGTTTCCCGACATCGACGCCATCGTCCTGGGGCACCCCGCCCTGCGCGGCGCGTTGCTGCGACTGCCGGGGCGGAGGATCGTCTTTTCCAACTCGCCCGAGCACTATTGCCGGGCCGTGCTGCGCGCCCTGCGGGTGCTCGATCTCTTCGAGGGGGTATTCACCATCGAGCACACGCGCTTCCGCCCGAAGCCTGACCGCCGGGGCTTTCACCACCTTCTGCGGCGCCATGGGCTGCACGCGCGCCAGTGCGTGATGGTGGAAGACAATCTGGAGAACCTGATCACCGCCAAGCGGCTGGGCATGCGCACGATCCTGGTGTCTCCGGTGGCGCGGCGACCCCTGGGCGTGGATCATGTGGTGGCGTCCGTCACCCGATTGCCCGGATTGCTGCGGCACCTCTGACGGCCCACCCGGCCCGCGGACCTCGATCCCATGCCCCTTTTCATTTTCACCGCCAACCTGCCTGCGAGGCCATGACATGAACGAAATCATCCTGCATCACTACCCGCCTTCGCCGGTCTCCGAGAAGGTTCGCGTCGCCCTGGGAATCAAGGGCCTCGGCTGGCGTTCGGTGGAGATCCCGCGGGTGCCGCCCAAGCCGATGGTGATGCCCCTGACGGGCGGTTACCGGCGCACGCCGGTGATGCAGATCGGTGCCGACATCTATTGCGACAGCCACCTGATCCTGCGCGAGCTTCAGCGCCGGCATCCGGATCCGTCCCTCACGCCCGGCGGCTCGGACGGTCTGCCGTGGGCCGTGAACCGGTGGGCGGACCATGTCTTCGAAACGGCGGTGCGCCTGTCCATCGGCGCCAATGCGGACCAGCTTCCTCCAGACTTCGCGCGGGACCGCGCGCGCCTGTTCCTGGGGCCCGATGGCGATCCCGCTGCGTTGAAGGGCGACCTGCTGCATTTCGCGGCGCAGCTCCGCGGCCAGTTCGCCTGGATTCAGGAGCGCCTCGCCGGAGGGCGTCGGTTCCTCCTGGGGGATGCCCCCAGCGTGTCGGACGCGGCCTGCTACTACCTCGTCTGGTTCGTGCGGGCGCGCTGGGCCGGTGGGGCGGCCCTGCTGTCGGAGTTTCCGTCGATGGAAGGCTGGGAGTTCCGTGTGCGGGACATCGGACACGGCCGGCCCCGCGAGATGACCCCGGTCGAGGCTCTGGACATTGCGCGGGCCGCGGTCCCGATGACAGCGGAGCACGCCGATCCGCGGGATCCCCAGGGGCTGGTTCCGGGGCAGACCGTGAGCGTGGTGCCGGATGCCGACAGTGGTGAGACCCCCGTGGTTGGCGTCATCCGGCACGTGGACTGGGAGCGCATCGCGATCCTGCGGGATGACCCTGAGGTGGGGCGCGCGTGCGTTCACTTTCCCCGCGTAGGCTACCGTGTCGGCACCTGAGCGGCGCGGACCCGCTTCCGGTCAAATGAGCGACTTCAGCGGCGTTGCGGGATCGCAGGCGGTGGCGGGTGCGGGGCTGCGCCCGGCCTCGAGCAGTTTCCGCGCCGCAAGGTGGTCCATCGGCGCGTTGACCGATTCCACGCAGGCGAGGCGGTCTCCATCGTAGTGGAGCAGGGAAAAGCTCGCGGGAGCGGCGCCCGGGCGGCGGTGCGTGGTGGCTCCCGGGGGCAGCAGCCCGGCCATCTGCAGCCGCATCGCGCCCTGCTCGGACCAGAACCAGGGCAGGGCGCGGTAAGGGTCCTCCCTGCCGAGTAGCGTCGCGACGGCTGTTCGCGCCTGGTCATTGGCGTTCTGCACGGATTCGAGCCGGAGTCTCCGGCCGGTGCCGTGCTCGGGAAAGTTCGCGCAGTCCCCGATTGCAAGGATGGCCGGATCGACCGTGCGCAGACACGCGTCCACCAGGATGCCATTGTCACAGGGCAGACCCGCTTCCATTGCGAGCGAGTGTTCTGGCGCGGCGCCGATGCCACCCAGAAGCAGGTCGACCGGCTCGGCCTGTCCGTCCACCGTCAGCGAAACAAGACGGTCCTGCTGCACGTCGAAGGCGCTGGCGGTCACACCCAGACGCACGTCGATACCGGCTGCCCGGTGGGTCTCGAGTACGTGGGCGGACAATCCTGTGGAGACCGACCGCATCAGAAGGCGGGGAGCAGCTTCGAGCACGGTCACTGACTTGCCAAGGGCAGCTGCCGTCGCGGCCACCTCGAGCCCGATGAAACCGCCACCCAGCACCGTCACCTTTCCCGCCTGACCCAGCAGGCGGCGCAGGCGGGTAGCGTCGGTCGCACTGCGAAGCAGCGCGAGATTCTCCAGAGTTTCCGGCAGTCCTGGCAGGGGGCGTGCGCGGGCCCCCGTGGCCAGTACAAGCTGACCGTAGGCGATCGTCGCACCCGAGCGCAGGCGAACCTGCTTCCGTGGTCGGTCGATGGCGATGGCCGCATCCGCGCCGTGCACGGTGATTCCGGCTTCGGCATACCAGGCAGCCGGTCGCAGACTCTGCACGGTCTCCGCCTCGTTCTTCAGGAAACTCTTGGACAACGGTGGTCGGTGATAGGGCACGTGCGGCTCGTCGCAGATGACATGCACGCGCGCGCCGCACCCTGCTTCCGCAAGGCCGGCACACAACTGGGCGGCAGCATGCCCCCCGCCCACGATCACGATGATTTCATGACTGCCCATTGCGGCGCTCCTGTTGGCGGGGCTTTCCAAAGGGAGGGATCGTAGCGCACATCGACGCCCCGGGAAGGGAACACGGCATGCGGGATCGCCGTTCCACTGGCTTTCTGGCGGAGCGGGTGCTAACTTGATCGCCTCGATAACGGGGTTTCCGGGGGCAGGAAATGTCACTCAAGCGGGGCGAGCGGAAGCTCCAGATACTGCAGACCCTGGCGGGCATGCTCCAGGACCCGGCAGGCGAGAAGATCACTACTGCGGCGCTCGCCGCCCGGCTCGAGGTCTCCGAGGCCGCCCTTTACCGGCACTTCGCGAGCAAGGCGCAGATGTACGAGGGACTCATCGAATTCATCGAGCAGACCCTCTTCGGGCTGGTGAACAAGATCACTTCCGAGGAGGCTGCGGGCCGCAGGCAGGCGGAGTCCATTGTCTCGATGCTGCTCGGGTTCGCCGTGAAGAACCCGGGAATGACACGTGTCCTGATCGGTGACGCCCTGGTACACGAAAACGATCGACTGCAATCCCGGATCAACCAGTTGCACGACCGGCTCGAAGCGCAGATCCGGCAGTCCCTCCGGTTCGCCATGACACAGGGAGATCTTCCGGACAGTCGCGATGTGGCAGCCCAGGCCAATGCGGTGATGGCCTTCGTCACGGGGCGATGGCACCAGTACGCCAAGAGCCGCTTCAAGCGCAATCCCACGGAGCACCTGGATGCCCAGGCGCTCCTGCTGCTGGGGTGATTTCCGGGAGCGCTGCCCCGCTGGCCGCGGCGAGGCGAGTGGTTCGACGACGCGGCGTGGTGATGGCGATGATGCCTGGGGTGATCGCGGCGCTGGTTTTCGTGCGTGTTGAAGCCGGGATGGCAGATCACCCTCACGCCCTGGCGGAGCGCCACCGGGAGGTGGTGCCCCGGCGCGTCTGCGGAAGGGATGCCGTTCAGTCGCGGCTGGCGAGGGCCCTGGCCGGGAACCTGCCGCCCGCCGACCTCGCCCGCGAGCGCGAGATTCTTGCTGCCATGCGCATGGCTGGCGGGGAACGGCGCCTGGACAGGCAAGTGCTCGCCAGGGCCCTCGCCCGGGGATCGGAGGCCCGCCAGGGTGCGGATCCACTTGTCTTCGAGTCGGACGAACTCGTGATCTCCAGCGTGCTTGCGGGGTCGGACCGGTTCCAGCGGTTGCGGAATGCGGCATCCCGTCCCAGAGCGCCCGCCCCCGTGCGCCAGCCACAGGAACTGGTCACCGAAACTCCCCCTGAAACCGCGAATGATCTCCTGGAGGCCTTGCGGGAGGCTCCCCGTCACGCGCCGACGCCGTCGGTCCCGCTGCAACCCGATCCCCTTGAGGAGGCTGCCCGGTTCTCCTTGGTCCTGGGCGAGGATTCCTTCAGGAAGGCCGCATTTCTCGATGTCTACGAGGATCATCCAGGGGCCCTGCGACCGCTGTTCGCGGGTCACGCCGACGATATCGCGTTCCCCGGGAGATTCCAGGCTCTGGTTCTCGACAACCTCCGCCAGGATCTGGTGCGCCATGTGGCACGGGTTTTCGCCGACCTGCTGACTCGCCTGGAGGCCCGTGGTTACGACGTCGATCGCATCGATGACCTGCTGGTCCGGCGTCCGGAGGACCTGAGCGCGCTGGCCCACGGGGAACTCGCAGGGCTGGCTGCTGGCCTCGAGTCGTCACGCTGGCGCCTCGAGGCAAGGGCTTCTTCGCTCGTCGCGCGCCGCGAAGCCGGGCACTATGCCTTCAGTCTGTCGCTGCCGGTGATGGATCTGTTGCTGAGTGCGCGGGCGTCCAGGGCGCCCGCCGGAGGACCGGAACAATCACCCCGGTGGGAACCGGATGAAACCCTGCTGACCGGCTACTCCTTCCAGAGGGTGCGCAGATGCCACGGCCCGTTGTGCTTTGCGGTTCCGACCCGCTGACCCGGTGAGCCCTCGTCAACTCCGGCAGTCTGCGGCGGTGTCGGCGGTCAGCGCCGAGACGTCCCCCGAACAGACTGCGCAGGCGGGATCCCTCGGTACTCTGACCTGACGCCACTGCATCGCGAGAGCGTCGAGGATGAGCAGACGTCCCGCAAGCGGCTCTCCCAACCCGCCGAGAACCTTCAGCGCCTCGGCGGCCTGGATCGAACCGATGATTCCGACGACGGGCGCGAAGACTCCCATGACGGCGCAGCGCATTTCGCCCGGGTCGCCTGTTTCCGGAAACAGGCAGTGATAGCATGGGCCATCGCCGGACCGGGCATCGAACACTGCCACCTGTCCGTCGAACCGGACGCCTGCCCCCGACACGAGGGGCTTGCGGTGCTTGACGCAGGCCCGGTTCACGGCATGCCGTGTGGCGAAGTTGTCACAGCAGTCGACGACGATGTCTGCGTCAGCCACAAGAGATTCGAGACGCTCGCCCGACACCTTTTCGGGGATCGGGATGACGCGGGACTCGGGGTTGATGCGCGCGAGGGTATCCCGCGCCGAGTCCACCTTGGGGCGCCCGACGGAGTCGGTCTGGTGAATGATCTGACGCTGCAGGTTCGTGAGATCCACCGTGTCCGGATCGCAGACCGAGATCCGACCGACGCCAGCTGCAGCGAGATACAGCGAGACAGGGGAGCCCAGGCCCCCAGCGCCGATCACCAGCGCGTGGCTGTCCAGCCACGTCTGCTGGACGTCGATGCCGACCTCCTCCAGGAGGATGTGTCGGCTGTAACGAAGTAGCTGGTTGTCGTTCAACGCGCTGTGTCGCGGCTCCCCGAGCCACGGTTCCCCTCCAGGTCGCCTCGTTCAGGCAACCGGGAACCGGGAGGGGACGGCATCGAGGAGCCCGCTCCCGGCTCGGACGGCTGCAGGGGTTATTACTTCTTGGATACGATGCTCAGTGCCTTGAGCAGATTGACGGCTTCGTTCAGCTGGTAATCCGCCTTGGAAACGACATCCGGCGCTTCAGTCTTGCTTTCCTCGGCCGGCTTGGCCCCGGCCTTGGCCGGGTCTTCCTTTGCGCCGTCCTTGTCCTGCGGGTTGGACAGCCGACGGCCGTAATCGGCTTCGCGGATCTTCAGCCCCTGGTCTTCCGTCTCCTTGATCGTGGCCTCTTCCACGACGATGTCGGGGGTGATGCCCTTCCCCTGAATCGAGCGGCCGGCAGGCGTGAAGTACCGCGCCGTGGTGAGCTTGATGGCGGACCCATTGCCCAGCGGAAGGATGGTCTGGACCGAACCCTTGCCGAAGCTCTGCGTACCCATGACGACGGCACGCTTGTGATCCTGCAGGGCGCCCGCTACGATCTCCGATGCCGACGCCGAGCCGCCGTTCACGAGCACCACCATGGGCAGCTTCCGGATGTCCGCCGGGAGTTTCTTGAGGTAGTCGTCCTTGCTGCCCCGCAGATAGAACTCGGGAACCGCCGTGAGCTTCATCCGGGCATCCTCGGTGCGACCTTCGGTGTAGGTAACCAGGGCACCTGGCGGAAGGAAGGCTGCCGAGACGGCGACTGCCGCATTCAGGAGGCCGCCCGGGTCGTTCCGGAGGTCAAGAACGATCCCCTTCATGTTGCCGTTCCCCTGCTTGAAGACGGTATCGATGTTCTTCGCGAGGAGTTCGCCCGTGTGCTCCTGGAATTGCGTCACGCGGAAATAACCCACACCAGGTTCGATCAGCTTCGCCTTCACCGACTGGATCTGGATGACGGCGCGATTCAGCGTGATGATTCTCGGCTTGCTGTCTCCCTTGCGCACGATCGTGAGCGTGATCGGCGTGTTCGGCTTGCCCCGCATGCGCTTCACGGCGTCGTTCAGGGACATGCCCTTCACGTTGGTGTCGTCGAGCTTGATGATCAGGTCGCCGGCCTTGATGCCGGCGCGGAAGGCGGGAGTGTCCTCGATGGGGGACACCACCTTGACGAAACCGTCCTCCAAACCGACCTCGATGCCCAGTCCGCCGAATTCGCCCTGAGTGCCGACCTGCAACTCCTTGAAGGCCTCCGCGTCCAGGTAGGCGGAATGCGGGTCGAGACCCGAGAGCATGCCGTTGATCGCCTCGCCGATGAGTTTCTTGTCCTCCACGGGTTCGACGTAATCGGCCTTGATCCGCCCGAAGACCTCCGTGAAGGCCCGAAGGTCTTCCACCGGCAGCGGGCCGGGCTCCTTCTGGGCGACGGCCGAGAAATGCAGGCTGACCATGACGCCGAGGACGGCGCCGATCAGAATCAGACCTGCGTGCTTGAGACGTGTGACCATGCGGCTCTCCGAAAAGCGACTCATTCGTTGATGATGCAAGAACGATGCAGGATGCCGCACCGCTGCCTGTCCGACTTGTGTTCCCTACCTGCCTGGTCTAGCGCGGCGGAGCCCAGGGCAGGGGATCGAACGGTTTCCCCTGCCATCTCATTTCAAAGTATAGCCCCGTCTCTTCCTGCCCACCGCTCGACCCTACCGACGCGATGACATCCCCCGCCCGCACGGAATCTCCCGGCTGGCGACGCAGTGTCTCGTTGTTGCCATAGAGGGTCATGTATCCACTGCCGTGATCGACGATGAGGAGATTGCCGAAGCCCCGAAGCCAGTCCGCGAACACTACTCGGCCCGCGGCCACCGCCTTCACTTCCTGACCTGCCGCCGCGCGAATGAAAATGCCCTTGCGCGAGAACTTGTCGTCCCCCCGTGGACTCCCGAACCTGCTGCCGAGTTCCCCGGTCACCGGTAATCGGAGGTTACCCTTGAGCGTGCCGAACTCGGTCCCGTCGGCCGCCGGTCCCGGAGCACCCAGCCCGGACACGGGCGCTTTCTTCGATCCCGACCGCGTCTTGGGCTTCGCCAGGGCGCGGGCGAGCTTCTCCACCAGTTGCGTGAGTCGCTCCTCGTCCTTCTTGAGGGTTGCGTACTCCCGGCGCTGCCGCGCGAGTTCGGCGGATGCCGTGGCGAGGGCCTTGCGCCTGTTCTGCTGCTCGGTTTCCAGTGCGCGTTTCTGCTCGCCCTGGGCACGAACCACATCCGCGAGTTGTGTCGTCTGCTCCTGCGTCCGGGACTCGAGCTCCTCGAGGTTTCGAAGATTCACCCTGAGCCCCGTCATGACATCGGTACGTGCGCGGGAAATGTAGGTGAGGTAGCGCAGGTCGCGGGCTTTCCGGTTGGCATCCTGGCGGGACAGTGCGAGGCGAAGTGGTTCGCTCCGCCCGATCGCGTGCTGGTGACGCAGCATTCTGCCGATCTCCGACCGCTGTCCCTCGATCCGCGTCTCGGTGTCCTGCCTGCGGGCCTGCAGGTCCGCGAGTTGCTCCTCCAGGGTTTCCCGCTGGCGGGCGAGATCCTGGAGCCTGCGATTGGTCTCGCTGATGGCCTTTTCCGATTTCCGCAGCTGGCGAGCGGCGGCCGCGCGGCTTTCCTCGGTTTCGCGCAACTCGTTCTGCAGAACCTCGAGCCGGCCCCGGACCTTGTCGAGATCCTGCCGGGGCGCGGCGGACGCGATGCACGATCCCAGCGCGATGAGGAGGGCGCAGACCCGGCGGACGTTCACGTGATTTGGCGGAAGACCTATCCGGCCTTGCCTTGCGCCGCCACGGCGCTGACCTTGGCCTCGATGGCCGCCGCGTCGCCCAGATAGTGGTGATTCAGCGGACGAAGCGCCGCGTCGAGTTCATACACGAGGGGCGTTGCGGTCGGAATGTTGAGGCCGAGAATGTCCCGGTCGGAGACGCCATCCAGGTACTTGACCAGAGCGCGGATGGAATTGCCGTGGGCGGCGATCAGCAATCGCCTGCCGGCCCGGATCTGGGGAGCGATGACCTGTTCCCAGTAGGGAACGACGCGGTCGACGGTATCCCGGAGGCACTCCGTGCGGGGAAGCTCGGACGGGGAAAGGCCGGCATAGCGGGGATCGTTGCCGGGGCAGCGGGGGTCCGCCGCGTCGAGAGCCGGCGGGGGCGTGTCGTAACTGCGCCGCCAGACAAGGACCTGTTCCTCGCCGAAGCGGGCGGCCGTCTCCGCCTTGTTGAGTCCCTGAAGGTCGCCGTAGTGACGCTCGTTGAGGCGCCACGAGTGCTGGACGGGGAGCCACATCAGATCCATCTCGTCCAGGGCGAGCCAGAGTGTCCGGATCGCGCGCTTCAGCACCGAGACGTGCGCCGTGTCGAACCCGTAGCCCAGGGACTTGAGCAGTCGGCCCGCATCGCGGGCCTCGGTTCGCCCCTGCTCGGAGAGGTCGACATCGGTCCAGCCGGTGAACCGGTTTTCGCGGTTCCAGATACTTTCCCCATGCCGCAACAGGACGATCTTGTGTGTCATCGTGATTCCTTCTTCGCTCCGGGTGGCCGCCGCGGCCGGACGCTTGCGGGGCCCGGGGAACAACACCCTGCCGCCGCCGGCGACCCTGGCAAGCGCCGATTCTATCTTTTCCGCCGCCCGCGTCGCGGACAGCCGCCCGCAGCCCAGTCGCGCGGGATGCCGCCGTCGGGTATCCTTCGCGGCTGCGTTGCGCGGCGCAATATCCTGGCCATCTCGACGGGCGCGAGGGCTTGGCGGAGAATCGAAGGTTCCCTCCCTGCCGGATGGCCTCCATGCTGTCGCCGGGTTGGCGGGTCGGTGCGGCACATGCAAGTTGAACACAGAGAGGATTTCGTGAGTTTCGTCCAGGATAACTGGTGGTTGTTCCTGTTGGTCGCGGCAAGCGCCTTCGGTGTCTTCCTGCCGGTGCTGGCAACAATGATGTCGGGCATTCCCCAGACAGGGGTGGGTCAGGCCGTCAGCCTGATCAACCGTCGTGATGCGCTGGTGGTGGATATCCGGTCGCCCGCGGAATTCTCGGCCGGACACATTGCCCATGCCAGAAACATTCCTCTCGCCGATTTCAAGGCGCGCCTCGCGGAACTCGACAAGTTCAAGACGAGGCCAGTGGTGGTGCACTGCGGGACAGGTAGCCGCTCGCAGTCGGCAGCCACGTTGCTGAAGGGCGCCGGTTTTCAGGAAGTGTTCAATCTGCAGGGTGGCGTGGCAGCCTGGACACAGGCGGGTCTGCCTCTGGAGAAATAGACATGCCGCAGGTCATGATGTACTGCACGGCACTCTGTCCCTATTGCGTGGCGGCCGAGAGATTGCTGCGGATGCGGGGTGTGGCCGAGATCACCAAGATCCGGGTGGACTCGGAGCCGGAACGGCGGGTGGAAATGATCGAACGAACCGGGCGCCGGACGGTTCCTCAGATATACATCGGCGAGCGCCACGTCGGCGGATTCGACGACCTCGCCGCCCTGGATCGCGAGGGAGGGCTGCAGCCCTTGCTTTCCGGGCTCTGAGCCTCGATCTCCCGGGATGTCTCCCGTTGCGGCGTGTGGCATGGCCGGAGGGAGCCATTCCCTACCGGAGCCAGAGCAGCCATGCACCTCGTTTGCCCCCATTGCCTATCGGTGAATCGCATTCCCGAAGACCGGCTTGCCGATCGTCCCCGGTGCGGCAAGTGTTCCAGCCCCGTTCTGCCTGGGGAGCCCATCACCCTCTCGGGGGTGGGGTTCGATCGCTTTCTCGGGCGAAGCGATCTCCCCGTTCTGGTGGATTTCTGGGCGACCTGGTGTGGGCCGTGCCGGTCGATGGCGCCCGCCTTTGCCCGGATCGCCCGGGAAAATGCGGAGAAGGCGGTGTTCGGCAAGGTCGATACGGACGCGGAGAGCGCGATCGCCGGGCGCTTCGGGATCCGGAGCATTCCCACGCTCATCCTGTTCCGAGGCGGCCTCGAACAGGCTCGAGTCTCGGGGGCGCTCGATGCGCGGTCCCTGCAGGGGTGGTTGGATCAGCACATCTGAACGGCACTTCGGGGCGGAAATGAGCCTGCGTTACACTACGGTCTCGATATGTTCTTCCCACCTCCGGAGTTTCCATGGCCGAGCCTCAGCAGGCACCCCAACCACAGTTCACCATCGAGAAAATCTACGTCAAGGACGCTTCTCTGGAGATCCCCAATGCGCCCCAGATCTTTCTGGAGCGTGCGACACCGGAGCTGGAGTTCTCCTTCCGCACCGAGGGACAGTCGATCGGCAACGATTACCACGAGGTCGCCCTCACGGCGACCGTCACGGCCAAGTTGAAGGAGCAGGACAAGACGGTGTTCCTGATCGAGGCCAGCCAGGGCGGGATCTTCCTGGTCCGCGGTGTACCCGAGGGTGACATGGAGATGGTCTACGGGATCACGTGTCCGACCATTCTTCTTCCCTATCTGCGGGAGACGATCTCCGACATGGCTGTCCGCGCGGGTTTCCCGCCGGTCTTTCTTGCCCCGATGAACTTCGAGGCGCTGTTTCGCCAGAGACAGGAGGGAGATCCGTCGACATCCCGCCCGCCCTCGGAGCTTACGCACTGAGAGCCGCAACCCTCATAGCAGGTCTTCTGCTGCAGGCAGGGGTCGCCGGTGCGCTCGACTACCGCGTTGTGGGGCCGGCGGCCGCTGTTGTCTACGACGCTCCGTCTTCGAAGGCGACGCCCACCCTGCTGATCGGTGCAGGTTCGCCGGTTGAAGTGGTGTCTTCCTTGGACGGCTGGGTCAAGGTCAGGGATTGGGGAGGACGCCTTGGCTGGATCGAGGCGACCGGACTGGTGGCGCGCAGGGCGGTGGTGGTCTCCGCGCCGCAGCGGGCCACGGTGATGGCGGCGGGCAGCGAGGGGGCGGCGCCGGTGTTCGAGGCACTGCGAGGAGTCATTCTCGAACTCGTGGACGTTTCCGGCTCCTGGGCCAGGGTGCGGCATCGCGACGGTCTGGAAGGTTTCGTTCGCGTGTCCGAGGTCTGGGGCCTGTGAGGCTTGCCGTTCTCGGAGCGGGCGCCTGGGGTACATCCTTCGCGCTTGCACTCCAGGCCCGGCACGACTGCACCCTCTGGACCTGGCAGCGTGAACATGCCGAGACGCTGCGATCGACTCGAGACAATGCTTTCCTGCCGGGTTTTCCCCTGCCGTCCTCGATCGGTGTGACCGACGATCTGCCGAGCGCCGTGCGCCAGGCCGATCTCGTCATCGTGGCGACGCCCGTTGCTGCGCTGCGCGCCGTGCTCGCGATGCTGGTGGCGGTATCGTCGATTCCTCCCGTCATCTGGCTCTGCAAGGGATTCGAACCCGGATCGGCGAAGTTTCCCCACCAGGTCGCCGAGGAGACCCTGCCGGATTCCGTGTCGCGCGGGGTTCTGTCCGGTCCGAGCTTTGCGGAAGAGGTGGCACGCGGGCTGCCTGCCGCCATCACGCTGGCCTCCGCAGATGCGGCGTTCGCGGACCGGGTGGCGCGGGAACTCCACGGCTCACGGTTGCGGATCTATTCGAGCACGGATGTCATCGGCGTCGAGGTTGGTGGCGCCGTCAAGAATGTCATGGCCATCGCCGCCGGTGTCTGCGATGGAATGGGCTTCGGCCTCTCGGCCCGGGCGGCCCTGATGACCCGCGGGCTGGCGGAGATCACGCGTCTGGGCATGCGTCTTGGCGGGAGGCTGGAGACTTTCCTCGGACTTTCCGGAGCGGGTGATCTCATTCTCACCTGCACCGGTGATCTGTCCAGGAATCGCCGCGTCGGGCTGGCCCTCGCGCGGGGCGAGTCGATTGCTGACATCACGGCAAGCCTCGGACATGTTGCGGAGGGCGTCGGGACGGCTCGGGAGGTGCAGTGTCTTGCCGCGCGCGTGGGGGTGGAAATGCCCATCACCGCAGCGGTTTGCCAACTCATGGATGGCGAGATCCATCCCGGTGATGCGGTGGAGGCGCTCATGCGGCGGGACGCGAGAGCCGAACCGGACTGACCTCGCTGGAACATGATGTCCCCTGGTGTCAGAAGCTGTCGCTTTCTGGCCGACTGGCAGCCGCCGGTCCGGGAACCGGCTCTGTTCAGTCGGCTCTGGCGCCGGGAAAGCCCAATTGTCGCCACGCTTCGTAGACCGTGACCGCCACTGCGTTGGACAGGTTGAGGCTGCGGTTATCCGGCATCATCGGAAGCCGCAGGCGCTGGGCGGCCGGCACACTCCCAAGGATCTCGGGTGGCAAACCGCGGGTTTCGGGTCCGAACAGCAGCACGTCGTCATGCCTGAAGGTCGTGGCGTGCACCCGAACCGTTGCCTTGCTGCTCAGCGCGAACAGACGCCGTTCCTGGAAGAGGGCCAGGCAGGCGGGAAGGTCCGGATGGACGGTGACGTTGGCCATTTCGTGATAGTCGAGCCCGGCCCGCTGAACCTCCCGGTGTCCGATCCGGAAGCCGAGGGGCTCGATGAGGTGGAGACGGGCCCCGGTGTTCGCGCAGAGGCGGATGACATTCCCCGTGTTCGGGGGAATCTCGGGTTGATACAGCACGACTTCGATCATGGTCTTCCGGAAAAGGAGTGGCGGCACTCGCCCGGCCCGGCGCCTCGCCGATCTGCCGGACCTTCGCTCCAGGCCGACCAGCATCCGAGGCGCGGGACAGGGTGTCAAGTTGTCCCGCGTTCGGCCGTAGATTTGCCCATCCCGACGACATGAGCCACACTGTCACGGGCGTCTGGCAGCCGCCCCGGGGCCAGGGTGGGGGGCGGCGCAGCCGACCGGGCCGGGGGCTGATCGCGCCCCGACGGATCCGAGGACCAGGAGCGAGATGTGATACCTGAAGCCATGTATCAGCGTCATTTCGGTTTGCGGGAGCCTCCTTTCGGCATCACGCCGGACACTTCCTTTGCCTACGACTGCCGGGCGCACCAGGAAGCCTTGAACGTGACCATGGTGGCACTCGACGCCGGTGAGGGATTCATCAAGATCACCGGGGACGTGGGCACGGGGAAGACGCTCCTTTGCCGAAGGGTCCTCGCGAATCTCGACGAGCGCTACTGCACCGCCTACATGCCCAACCCGCTTCTCGAACCGCGCGGCCTGATGGCTGCGATCGGTGTGGAACTGGGCCTCGACCTGAACCCGCGGGATGACCCGCTCCATCTGCTCCACAGCCTGAACGAGGCCATGATCTCCTTCGCGGCGGAGGGGCGGCGGACGGTCGTCATCATCGACGAGGCGCAGGCGATGCCTCTCGCGACCCTCGAAACGCTCCGGCTGCTCTCCAATCTGGAGACGGAGAAACGCAAGTTGCTGCAGGTTGTGCTGCTCGGCCAGCCGGAACTCGACCGGAATCTGGAGCACCCGTCCGTGCGCCAGTTGAAGCAACGCATCACTTTCCAGTACGCGCTCCGTACGCTGGGTCGCTCGGAACTGAGGCACTACGTGGGTCACAGGCTCGGCGTGGCGGGCTACCGCGGAGGGGAACTGTTCTCGCCTCTCGCCCTGTGGCTCCTGCGCCGTGCAACCGGGGGAGTGCCCAGGTTGGTCAACATTCTCGCCCACAAGGCGATGCTTTTGGTTTATGCGGAAGGAGAGGACAGGGTGGGTGCACGTCACGTCATTGCGGCGGCGCGGGACACGGCGTCGGCTCGGAACGTACTGAGTCCGTGGCTCGTATGAGCGTCATCAACAAGGTTCTCCGGGACCTCGAAAAACGGAATGCCAGCCTCGGGGCTGGTTCGAATGCGGGGCCGGTACGTGCCGTACCTTCCCGCATGCCTTCCCGCCGGGCCCTGGTAGTGGCCGGGGTGTGCGCGGTTGGTCTGGGCGGTGCGCTCTTCGCTGTCGCCGGCATGTGGCCGTCCCCCGCGGTCACTGCGAGTGCCGAAACACCCGCCGCGGCGCCGGTCGCGGGGACTTTGCCCAAACCCGACGCCATCTGGGGAGAGCCGGTAGGTGGCGGCGCGAGCTCGCCGGCAGGCCCGCCCCGGCCGACTTCCGTGACTGCGGCCACGGCCGCCGCGGCTACTGTCCCGGCATCAATTCTTCCTGATGCCGCACCTCCCGTGAAGGCCGGCAACTCATCGGATGGTGCCGTTACCGGCGGAGCACCGGGCGCTGTCCCTTCGCCCACCGATCGGGCGGAGACCGCCTTCACCGACGGCCGGGCCGCCCAGATGGCGGGGCGGACTCGAGAGGCCGAGGCGCTCTGGACGGAAGCGCTCCAACTGTCTCCGGGGCACGTTCCAGCGCGCAAGGCGCTGGTCGACCTGCTGGTGGAGACGGGCCGCCTTGACCTGGCCGAGGGCACCGCGCTGGCAGGTTTGCAGAATGATGCGCAGCATGTGCCATTCGCGGTCGTCGCTGCCCGCCTGCAGTCCGACCGCGGTGACCTGGGTCTGGCGATTGCCACGCTCGACATGTTCGAGCAGGCGGGCGCACGCCATGCAGAGTACCTGGCGCTGCACGCAGCCCTGCTGCAAAGGACGGGGCGGCACGCGGAGGCCGTGCAGAAGTATTCTGCAGCCATCGCACTTGGCGATCCCCGGCCCGTTTGGTTCATGGGTAGAGCCATATCACTGCGTGAATCCGGGCGTACGTCCGAAGCCCGCGCGGCTTTCCGGCAGGCCCTGGAAACCGGAGCGCTTTCCCCCGATGTCCGTGCCTATCTGGTGCGCCAGATCAACCTGCTCTCGGGCGCTGGCTGACCGGTGCTCGGTACCGTCCCGGCCGAAGGGCGCGGGCGATGATCCAGCCGTGCACCTCGACGGCTCCTGCAGCCTTGAGCGCTCCGGCGGCAGCGTCGAGGGTGGCCCCGCTGGTCATCACATCGTCCAGGATGGCGACCCGCTTTCCCCGTACGGTTTCCCGGCTCCTGAACGCCCTGCTCACATTGCGCCGTCGTTCCTCGAGCGGCAGACCCGCCTGCGCCGGCGTGTGAATGACTCGTTCGAGGTCTGCCCGAACCAGGCGGCGCAGGGCTTCGGGTAACTGGCGAGCGATTTCCATGGCCTGATTGAAACCGCGATCCCTTTCTTTCTTCAGCGATAGCGGCATCGGCATGATCACATCGGGCAATCGGTCGCACTGAATGCGTTCGGCAAGAATTGCAGCCAGGGGGCGCGCCAGAGTGATGTCGCCGCCGTACTTGAAGGCCTGAATCATCGAATCCAGGGGATACTCATATACTGCCGCCGCCAGCACGGAGTCGAACTGCGGCGGGTGTTTCAGGCAATCCGCGCAAACTTCCCGCGTGCCCGCCGGAAGTGCGCACACGGGACAGCAGTCCCGCGTCAGTCCCGGCAGATCGAGCCGGCATCCCTCGCACAGTCCTTCCGAGGGTTCCCGGCCTCCGCAGGCAGCACAGCGCTCCCCGCAAATTCTGCGCAGAGCGTCGGCAGCGGAACGGGCAAACGATTTCACCAAACTTTGAGTGGGTCCGGGATACTTCCCAAATGTCAACGACTTCCGACCAGTTTGCAATAGACAATTGCGCGTTCCGGCGCAACCGGCAGCGATCCGCGAGCCGCTTCGGCGAAGCTGGCTTCCTCCTGCAGGAGTCCGGAACCCGAATGTTCGATCGCCTTCCCGTGGTGAGGTTGCCGGACGGCCCCATTCTCGACCTGGGGTGTGCCACCGGCGCATGGACGAGGCGTCTCGAGGCGCAGTATCCCGGGAGAAGCATCGTCGCGCTCGATCCGGCCCCTGCTCTTGCGGCCATCGCCCGGGACGGGGCACGGGAGCGCCGCGGTTGGTGGGACTCGCTGCGACGGGCTTCCCTGCGTCATGTGAGCGCGGACCTGGGGCGGCTGCCCTTCAGGGCGGGTTCGTTCGCGATGGTCTGGTCGAACCTGGTCCTTCACTGGCTGGCGGAACCGGAGGCAGCGTGGCGCGAGATCGGCTCGGTGCTTCGGCCCGGTGGGCTGCTGATGTTCTCCCTGCTGGGACCGGACACTCTCAGGGAACTGCGGGGTGCCTGGAGACTCTCCGGGCGACCATCCCCGACGCTGCCCTTTGCAGACATGCACAACGTGGGGGACGCCCTCGTGCGCGCGGGATTCGCTGCGCCCGTCATGGACATGGACAAGATCACGGTGGCGTATCGCCGCATTTCCGATCTGGTCGATGACCTGCGCAATCAGGGGGCCACCAACGTTCTGGCTGGCCGGCCCCGGGGTCTTCTAGGCAGAGGGGCCTGGGGGCGCATTGCGGATGTTCTGGAGCCGCGGGGCCCTGACGAGAAGCTGAACATGACTGTCGAAGTGGTCTATGGGCACGCCTGGTGGCCGGATTCCGGGCCGGTGCGTACCCGGGATGGTTTGGATATCGTTCGGATTCATGGGCTTGGCGCGAGACGCGCGATTTGATTTCGCCTCGCGTGGACCGGTGTTTATCCTTGCCTCGTCCAAGACCACCGTGCTAGAGTCCGGCGCGATAACGTCAGGGGTATGGATAGTTTTCAGGCGATGATGTGGTTGGCAGGAGCGGAATGTGCGGTTCTCTGAGACGGACGACTCCACATTTCACCTGGTGGCCCGACGGAATGATTCGCTGACCGCGCGAGGGCGGAAGGCATTCTTCATTTCGATGGTGATCGTATCGCTGGGCATCGCGGTCGGCTGGGCGATTCGCGGTGCCTGGGCGATCATTCCGTTTGCATTGCTTGAACTTGCAGTCCTCTACGTCGCGCTGCGGATCATCGAGCGGCACTCGGGTGATTTCGAAAAGATCGTCATCATCGGAGATCGGCTGACCGTCGAGAGAAGCGAGCGCGGTCGGGTCGTGCGGCACGAACTGAATGTTCCGTGGGCCACCCTGGTGATCCGGCGCGAAGGAGTGGGCGGCAGGGTCGCCATAGCGGTGCGGTCGCACGGCAAGGAAGTGGGGGTGGGGGATTTCCTGACGGATGAACAGCGGGTTGAACTCGCTGGCGAACTCCGCAGGAGGCTCAGGCAACAATGATTACGGATTCTGGGGGAAGCATGGGAAAGGTGCTGTCATTCGTGGGGCTCGCTGCGGCAGGCCTCGCGCAGTCTTCGATCGCGCTCGCGAGGTTCGGGCTGCAGGATCCCGAGACGCCGATTGCCCGGGATATCTATTCCCTTCACACCATGCTGCTCTGGATCTGTGTCGCGATCTTCGTGGTCGTCTTCGGGATGATGTTCATCGCGATCCTGAAGCACAGGAAGTCAGTGGGCCACCAGGCGGCCCAGTTCCACGAGAGCACCACGGTCGAGATCGTCTGGACCATCGTGCCCTTCCTGATCCTCATGGGGATGGCCTATCCGGCTACCCGCACGATCATCGAAATGAAGGACACGAGCAACCCCGATCTCACGATCAAGGCGACGGGATACCAGTGGAAATGGGGCTACGAGTACATCAAGGGTGAAGGCGACCTCAAGGGCTTGAGCGACGGCATCTCGATCTACTCGAGTCTCGCAACGCCCATGGATCAGATCTACGACAAGAACGTACCCAAGAACCCGAATTACCTGCTCGAGGTCGACCATGAGCTGGTGGTCCCCATCAACCGTAAGGTCCGGATCCTGACCACGGCCAACGACGTCATTCACGCTTTCTGGGTGCCGGCGTTCGGCGTCAAGCAGGATGCGATCCCCGGTTTCATCCGCGACACTTGGTTCAAGGTCGAGAAGGCCGGGGTCTACCGCGGGCAGTGCGCGGAACTCTGCGGCAAGGAGCACGGCTTCATGCCGATCGTCGTGCGGGCGGTCGAGGAGCAGGAATTCAAGGATTGGGCCGCGAAACAGAAGGCCGCGACTGCTGCCCCAGCATCCGATGCCGGTACGGCGGCCATGGTGGCCGATGCCGCTCCGACGGGCGCGGTGGACGGGAAGAAGACCTACGAAGGGCTCTGTGCAGCCTGCCACATGGCGGGCGTGGCGGGCGCTCCGAAGGTCGGAGACAAGTCCGCGTGGTCCGCACGGATCGCGCAGGGCGAGGGGACGCTGCACGAGCACGCCATCAAGGGCATCCGCATGATGCCCGCGAAAGGCGGTAATCCAGCCTTGTCCGATGCGGAAGTCAAGGCGGCCGTGACCCATATGGTGGGTCTGTCCCGCTAGCACTTGGCCGGCAAGAACGACAGTATCCGGAAACACAGAAACACCTCAGCAGGAGAGCGAGCATGGAAGCCGTTCACGGACACGATCACGCCCACGATGAACATCATCACCCGAGTGGCGTGATGCGTTGGCTCACGACGACCAACCACAAGGATATCGGTACCCTCTACCTGTGGTTCAGTTTTGCCATGTTCATCACGGGTGGGCTGCTTGCACTCGGCATCCGCGCCGAGCTGTTCCAGCCCGGTCTGCAGTTGTGGCGGCCCGACTTCTTCAACCAGCTCACCACCATGCACGGGTTGATCATGGTGTTCGGGGCCATCATGCCGGCCTTCGTCGGATTCGCGAACTGGCAGATCCCGATGATGATCGGCGCGCCGGACATGGCGTTCGCCCGCATGAACAATTTCAGTTTCTGGCTGCTTCCCCCGGCCGCCGCTCTTCTGACCGTGTCTTTCTTCGTGCCCGGCGGGGCAACCGGGGCGGGCTGGACGCTCTATGCACCTCTGTCCGTGCAACAGGGGATGGGGATGGACCTGGCGATCTTCGCGATCCATATCATGGGTGCCTCGTCCATCATGGGTTCGATCAACATCGTGACCACCATCCTCAACATGCGTGCTCCCGGCATGACGATGATGAAGATGCCGTTGTTCGTGTGGACCTGGCTGATCACCGCCTATCTCCTGATCGCCGTGATGCCGGTCCTGGCAGGTGCGGTGACCATGCTCCTGACCGACCGTCACTTCGACACCCACTTTTTCAACGCCGCTGGTGGTGGTGATCCCGTTCTTTACCAGCACGTATTCTGGTTCTTCGGGCACCCCGAGGTCTACATCATGATCCTGCCGGCATTCGGGATCGTGTCGCAGGTGATCCCCGCGTTCGCCCGCAAGCCTCTGTTCGGCTACGCATCCATGGTGTACGCCACCGCGTCGATCGCGATCCTGTCCTTCATAGTATGGGCTCACCACATGTTCGTGGTGGGCATGCCGGCGGCCGGACAACTGTTCTTCATGTACGCGACGATGCTGATCGCTGTTCCGACCGGCGTAAAGGTGTTCAACTGGGTGGCGACGATGTGGAAGGGCTCGATGACTTTCGAGACCCCCATGCTGTTTTCGGTCGGCTTCCTCTTCGTCTTCTCCATGGGAGGGTTCACAGGCCTGATCCTGGCGATCACCCCTGTGGATATCCAGTTGCAGGACACGTACTACGTTGTGGCGCACTTCCACTATGTTCTGGTGGCGGGTTCCCTGTTTGCCCTCTTTGCCGGCACCTACTTCTGGTTGCCGAAGTGGACCGGACACATGTACGACGAGACGCTCGGCAAGCTGCACTTCTGGCTGTCGCTGATCTTCTTCAACCTCACCTTCTTCGTGATGCACTTCCTCGGCCTCGCAGGAATGCCGCGGCGCATCCCCGACTACAGCACCCAGTTTGCCGACTTCAACATGATTGCCTCGATCGGGGCATTCGGGTTTGGCTTCAGCCAGCTGATCTTCCTTGCCGCGGTGATCAAGTGCATCCGGGGCGGCAAAAAAGCCCCTGCAAAGCCGTGGGAGGGCGCCGACACGCTGGAGTGGACTCTGCCCTCGCCAGCCCCCTATCACAGCTTCGAGACTCCTCCTGTCGTGAAGTGACGGGCCGGGGTTTGGCATGGCAGACGCGGGCGATGAGTTTCGGGGAACAGGCCGTTACCGAACCCTGTTCATCCTTCTTGGAATCGTCGCCCTCTTTTTTGTCGGTTCGATCATTCGGCGTCTGATATGGTCGTAGGCACCGAAAACAGGAACACTTTCTCCAAATTGTTTGTCGTGGCCGTTGCGATGTTCGGCTTCGGCTTCGCGCTGGTGCCGTTCTACAAGAAGATCTGCGAAGTCACGGGTATCAACAACCTGCAGCAGGCAGATTCCGTCACGAACACTCAGGTTGACCAGGCGCGCACGCTGACGCTCGAACTGGACGCGAACCTGCGCAACGATCTTCCGTGGAAATTCAAGGCGGCGCAGTCGAGCGTGAAGGTGCACCCGGGGCAACTGGTGCAGGTCATGTACGAAGTGCGTAACGAATCCGACGTGGCCGTGACGGGTCAGGCGATTCCCTCATACGGCCCGCAGATCGCGGGGCAGTACTTCCGGAAACTGGACTGCTTCTGTTTTTCGACCCAGGTGCTCAAGCCGAGGGAAGTGCGTCAGATGCCGGTGGTTTTCGTGATCCACCCTGATCTGCCCGGGGACGTGAACACGATTACCCTCTCATACACCTTTTTCCGAGTCGAAGGCCCGGCAGGGCCGTCGTCGGCTGGTACCGGCAAACGCGGCCCGGTCTAGCATTCAAAAACAGTTACCGACAGGGGAGTCACAAGATGCAAGCCGCTCACAGTTACTTCATTCCCAGCCCGTCGCACTGGCCCATCACGGGCTCCGTCGCGCTCACGTTCATGGGGTTTGGCGCGGCGTTCGTCATGAACGATGTGGGCGCGGGTCCCTGGATCCTGACGATCGGGTTTCTCATTCTTGCGTGGATGATGTTCGGCTGGTTTGGTACCGTGGCTCGCGAGAGCGAAACCGGCAGCTACAACCGTCAGGTGGATGTCTCCTTCCGGTGGAGCATGAGCTGGTTCATCTTCTCGGAAGTGATGTTCTTCGCCGCGTTCTTCGGTGCTCTGTTCTACATGCGGGTCCTGTCGGTCCCCGGCCTTGGTGATGTGAACACGGGTACATTCCTCTGGCCGGAGTTCAAGGCGGGTTGGCCTGTTTCAGGGCCCGGGATCGAGGAGAAGTTCACGCCCATGGGGGCATGGGGTGTTCCTGCGATCAACACCTTCCTGCTCCTCACATCCGGCATCACCGTGACCTGGGCCCACTGGGGTCTCCAGAAGAACAACAGGGGACAACTCAACCTTGGCCTCGCGCTCACGATTGCCCTTGGCATCGCCTTTTTGTGCCTTCAGGTCTATGAGTACGTGCATGCCTTTCACGAACTGAACCTGAGTCTTTCGATGGGTGCCTACGGGGCCACCTTCTACATGCTCACCGGGTTCCATGGGTTTCATGTGACGATGGGTACGCTCATGCTGATCGTGATCCTTTTCCGTTGCCTCAAGGGGCACTTCAAGCCGGAAAACCACTTCGCCTTCGAGGCAGTGTCCTGGTACTGGCACTTCGTGGATGTGGTCTGGCTGCTCCTGTTCGTTCTGGTTTACTGGTTGTAGGCTGTTCCGGGCACGGGGCCGGCTGCTGCTTCACGTTAACGCCGGCCAGCAGCCCTGGCGATGAAGGTGGGGGGATAAAGCTCTCTCCAAAGAGGGAGAGCAGGAGAACGCCGCACGGTGACCGTGCGGCGTTTTTTTTTCTGATACCGAGTCCTACAGCTTGTGATCAGGGATCCACCCGAAGTAGTAGCCCCCCATCAGAAGCAGAAACAGGGTCACCGAAAGAACTACCCGGACCGTGAGTGCTCTTACAGTGCGATCGGCGCTTCCCTTGTCGCGCACGAGGAAGAACATCGCCGACCCAAGACTGGCAATGATGAGCAACAGAACAATGATGACGACAATCTTCATGCGCGATCTCCGGAGAAGGTCCGAGTGTACTGGAACCTGATCGACACCCGAGCCGTGCGTTCCGTTCCACGCATCGGTGCAGCGAACGTTATGGGGGGCGCACGGGCAACCGAAGGCGGGCCTACGCCGTGAGCCCATCCCCCAAGTGGTGGCTGGGCACTGTCGCGAGCCTGTTGGGGATCGGTGTCGCCGTGGCCGCCTGCGCCTGGCAGTGGGGGCGTGGCGTCGAGAAGGATCGGCTTGCCGAACAGGCGGACCGGGCCGCTCGTGCCGCCCCTCTCGAATTGCCGCTGGCACGATCCGCAGGCCAGGCGTTCCTGTACCGCAGGGTCATCGCGAACGGGGTGTTCGTGGCCGCGGCGACGGTCTTCACAGACAACCAGGTCCGGGAAGGTAGACCCGGCTATCTCGTCTTCAGCGCCCTGCGACTGTCGAATGGGCGCCATGTTCTGGTGAAGCGGGGATGGGTCGCGGGAGATCCGGTCACCCGGGAACCGCCCGCCGTACCCACCCCTGCGGGTGTGGTGGGCCTCACCGGGATCGCGCTGTCCCCTGCTCCGAGATTCTTCGAACTGGGCGCCGCCCCCCTGACGGGCCAGGTGTGGCAGAACGTCACCGTGGCGCGATTCGAAGAGCGCTTCGGCCTCGAGTTCGAACCACTGATTCTCGAGCAGCACACCACACTCGGCGACGGACTCGACCGAGCCTGGCCAAAGGCGGTCAGCCCCTCGTCCAAACATTACGGTTATGCCTTCCAGTGGGGAGCACTGGCGATCCTTATCGTGGTTTTCAATGTCCTCTACCGATTCCGTTCTCGCGCCGACCCGCGGACGCCTTAAACTGCTCACGCTTGCTCTGCTGTGCATCGCGCCGATCGTCGCGTCGTACACGCTTTATTTCTTTTTTCGGCCTGCTGCCGCCCGCAACTACGGCGAGCTCATTGCGCTGGTCCCTGTCCCGGAAATCGTCTCCGGGCGAACGCCCGCCTACGCATCCCTGAAGGGGAAATGGGTGCTGCTCGTGACGGATGGAGGGGCATGCGGTGCACTGTGCAAGGCACACCTCTGGCAGATTCGCCAGCTACGCCTGACGCAGGGCAAGGAAATGGATCGCATCACGCGGGCCTGGCTCGTCGACGACGATGCAACCCCCGATCAAGGCGTGCTCAAAGACTATGAGGGCACCGTCGTGCTGAGGAAACAGGACGCGGCCGGGCTGTACGAACGGCTGGGCGCCGAGGCCTCCAGGAACCACATCTTCGTTATCGATCCTCTGGGAAACCTCATGATGAAGTTCCCCGCCAACCCCGACCTGAATCGGGTGAAGAGGGACATTTCTCACCTCCTGAAAGTATCGCGGATCGGGTAGGGGACATGGTTTCCCTTCTCTTTCGACAGCACCCTTTTCGCGAGCCTCCGATGCTAAACTCGCAGGCTGTTCCGGAAGCACCGTGGAGATCACGATGTCGGTTGGCCTGACCATGCCCGTTCTCGGGGCACGCGTTCACCAGTTCTATCGGCTCACCAAGCCCAGGGTTGTTTCGCTGATCGTTTTTACCGCAGTGATCGGCATGGTGCTGGCGACTCCGGGCTGGGTGCCGTTGCAGCCGCTCATTGCCGGCACTATCGGAATCGCCTTGGTTGCGGGGGCCGCGGCGGTGATCAATTGCCTCGTTGAACAGAAACTCGACGCCCTCATGGCGCGCACACGGGCACGGCCGCTGCCGATGGGGCAACTCACCTCCCTGCAAGCCTTCGTGTTCGCCGTGCTGATCGGCGGGTTCGGACTGTGGGTCCTTCACTCGCTGGTCAATCCCCTGACGATGTGGCTCACCTTCGCCACCTTTGTCGGCTACGCGGTGATCTACACGGTGCTGCTCAAGCCCGCGACTCCCCAGAACATCGTGATTGGTGGTGCGTCAGGCGCCATGCCCCCGGTTCTGGGCTGGGCGGCGATCACGGGACAAGTCACTCACGAGGCCCTGCTGCTGTTCCTGATCATCTTCGCATGGACCCCGCCCCATTTCTGGGCTCTGGCGCTCTATCGCCACAAGGAGTACGAGAAAGCGGGCTTGCCGATGTTGCCCGTAACCCACGGCTCGCAGTTCACTCGCCTGCACGTATTGCTGTATACCGTCATCCTCGTGGCGACGACCCTCCTTCCGTTTGCCACCAGAATGTGCGGGCTTGTGTATCTCGTGGGGACGCTGATCCTCGACGCGGTCTTTCTGCTCTACGCATGGCGCATCTACGTGAACTACAGCGATGCGCTGGCTCAGAAGACCTTCCGCTATTCGATCGTCTACCTCACAGCCCTGTTCGCGATCCTGCTGCTGGACCACTACGTACGCTGGTGATGAACCGGTTGCGGCGTCTGGCCATCCTCGCACCAGTTTCGGTTGGCCTGTCGGGACTTCTGAACGGTTGCAATGGCGGTACCCCTGTACAGTTCCACTCGACCGACATCACGGGTGCAGACTTTGCCCGTGATTTCCGCCTCACGGACCACAACGGAACGCCACGCTCCATCCGAGACTTCAGCGGGAAGGCCGTTGTGGTGTTCTTTGGCTTCACCCATTGTCCGGATGTCTGTCCCACCACCCTGGCGCGCCTCACGGCGGTCATGCGCCTGATGGCAGACCGGGCCTCCGATGTTCAGGTCCTTCTGGTTACCCTCGATCCGGAGCGCGATGGTCCCCAGCTTCTCAGAAGTTATACGACGGCATTTCATCCATCCTTCCTCGGTCTGACCGGGAGCCCGGAAGACGTCGCCCGAACAGCCAAGGAGTTCCGGGTCATCTCCGAACGGAGACTGCTTTCCGACGAATCGAAAGAGGAAAAGGCACAACTGGGCAACTACACGCTCGATCACTCCGCGGGCATGTACGTCTTTGACCAGAAGGGCCGGGTCAGGCTCTTCATTTCAGGGGGGCAGAAGGCCGAATCCATTGCGGCGGATCTGTCCCTGCTTCTGGACGGGCACTGACCGGACCGCGTCGAAGATAGCGTACGCAGAAAAGGGCTCCCCTGAGGGAGCCCCGCATCGACGTCAGGAACCGCTGGACTGGTCAGGCCAGTTCGGCCAGGGAGGCCTTCAGTTTCTTCATCGCCTGAACCTCGATCTGTCGGATGCGTTCCGCCGAAACCCCGTATTCGTCGGCCAGTTGCTGCAGTGTGGCGGTCTCCGCCTCCTGGAGCCAGCGTGCTTCGATGATCCGGCGACTGCGTGGGTCAAGAGCTCCCAGCGCCTGAGCGAGACCTTCCGTGCGACCGAGCTCGGTTTCAGCATGCTCGAGAATGCGTCCCGGCTCGTCTTCCGGGTCAGACAGATAGGCGATCGGGCTGAAGGTGTCGTCGTCATCGTCGGATCCCGGCTCCAGGGGCATGTCGCCGCCACCCAGACGTTTCTCCATCTCGACGACTTCCTCCGGTTTCACGCGGAGCTGTTCCGCCATCCTGTCCACTTCTTCCGGAGAAAGGGTGTTGAATCCCGCCTTCATGCTGCGCAGGTTGAAGAACAGCTTGCGCTGTGCCTTCGTGGTGGCGATCTTCACGATCCGCCAGTTCCGGAGAATGAACTCGTGCATTTCGGCCCGAATCCAGTGAACCGCGAATGACACGAGGCGAACGCCGCGTTCCGGATCGAAACGCTTGACGGCCTTCATGAGCCCGATGTTTCCTTCCTGAATAAGGTCGGCCTGCGAAAGACCATAACCCATGTAACCCCGGGCCAATGCCACGACGAGACGCAGGTGCGACAACACCAGGCGGCGCGCCGCCTCCAGGTCGTTGTCGTTACGATACTGGCGTGCAAACTCCATTTCCTCTTCTTGGGACAGAAGCGGGAACCGGCCGACAGCCTGGATGTAGCTGTCTATGGATGCGAGCGACGGAACAGGATCGGAAAGAGTCAGGACTGAAGACATAGGGATCGAAAACCTCCTCAAGGCGATGTTAGCACTCGATGACTGTGAGTGCCAATATACGGGTTCTGTTCCCGCCTATGGAGGTTTTTTGCTTGAATCTTGATATCGGTCAATCGCTCAGGGATCGAGCCGCCGAAGAAAGAACGCGACAGAAAGCCAGGCGGCCGACCAGCCGATCGCGGCGGATACTACGCTGACGATCAGCGATTCCAGCCAGGACAGCGTTGAAATGGATCCTGCTGGTGCGACCAGCGTCAGCGCCGCGCCGAGTTGGGTCTGGAGGACTTCACAGGTGCCCCGCACCAGCGCCACGCAGAGCAGGGCTCCCAGCAACCCCTGGAGGGCGCCGGAATAGAGGAAGGGGCGGCGGATGAAGGCATTCGTCGCGCCGATGAGCTTGGACACCTCGATTTCCTCGCGTCGACCGAGAATCTGCAACCGGATCGTATTGAAGGTAACGGCCAGCAACGCAACGCCCAGAATCAGTGCCACGATTCCCGTGAGTATCCGGCCCGTTCGAACGATTGCGTCGAGTTGGCGCGCCCAGAGGCTGTCAAGCTGGACATGCTCGACCCCGGACCAGCGGGCAGATTCAGCCTTCAATGCCTCGAGGCCCGACAGGTTGCCCTGGCGTCCGCTGACAACGAAGGAATCAGGGAGCGGATTGCTGCCGAGTTCCTCGAGAACACCCGTGAGGCCGGCAGATTCCTTCAGTCCGTCCAGCGCCTTGTCTTTCGGGACGAACTCCACTCTGGCCGCAGCAGGATGGGCACGCAGTCGGGTTGCGATCGATCCGGTTTCTGAAGGAGTCGCGGTTGGCTGGAGAAAAAGGGTGAGCTGCGGTTCCGCGGAGCTTCCCGGGGACAATTGCTCCACGTTCTTGAGGACGACGAGAAAAGCCGCCGGCAAGGACAGCGACACTCCGAAGACAAGTACATTGAGGAGAGTGGCCACCCAGAACCGACCAAGTCTGGAAACACTTTCCAGAAAAGCGAGCCCATGCTCACGCCCCCACGCTCTCATGGCTCGAGTACTCCGTTCCTGAGCCGGATCGTTCGTACCGACGCGCTTGGGAACGCTGTTGGCGAGTGGGTCGATACCAGCAACGTCACGCCCACCTGGTTGAGCGCCTGGAACAGCGCGACGATTTCCCGCGCATAGTCGTCATCGAGATTCGCGGTGGGTTCGTCCACGAGCATGATGGCCGGTCGGTGCACCACCGCTCTCGCGATGCAGGCACGTTGCTGTTCCCCACCCGACAGGGCGACCGGCAGGGCCCGCTCCCGGCCGAGGAGCCCGACCCTGTCGAGTGCGGCACGCACGCGTCGCGCTATGTCCCGCCCGTCGAAACCGTTGATCCGCAGGGGTAGCGCGACGTTGTCGAACAGACTGCGGTCATGGAGAAGCTTGTGGTCCTGGAACACCAGGCCGAGATTGCGCCGGAAGTAGGGCACAGCGCCCGGTCGTAACCCGCCGAGGTTGTGGCCGTTGACCTCGACCGTCCCGGATGAGGGGCGTTCGAGGGCAGCAATCAGCTTCAGGAGGGTGCTCTTGCCCGCACCCGAATGCCCCGTCAGGAGGATGAACTCTCCCTTCCCGACCTGCAGGGATATGCCGCGGAGAGCCTCCTGGCCCCCCGGATATCTCTTGGTTGCCTCCCGAATCCTGATCATCGCGAGTTTCCCCGCAAGGCAGGAGAGTCCCGGTTCATTCGAGCATGGCGTCGACGAATGCGCGCGCCTCGAAGGGGCGAAGGTCGTCCATGCCTTCGCCGATACCGATGAATCTCACCGGCACGGGGCGCTCGCGGGCAATGGCGGCTATCACGCCGCCCTTCGCAGTGCCATCCAGCTTGGTGAGTACGAGCCCGGTCAGGCCGATCGCGTCGTCGAACGCCTTGACCTGCGCTACGGCGTTCTGACCGGTATTGGCATCGAGGACGAGGAGCGTCTCGTGGGGGGCGCCAGGCAGAGCCTTGTCGGTTACCCGTCGGACTTTTCGCAGCTCTTCCATCAGATGAGCCTGGGTCGGAAGCCGCCCGGCCGTATCCGCCAGCACGACCGAAACACCCCGGGCCGACGCGGAGTGGACTGCGTCGAACACCACCGCGCCGGGATCACCCGAAACCTGCGACACCACCGTCACGTTGTTTCTGCTGCCCCATTCGGCAAGCTGTTCGCGCGCTCCCGCGCGGAATGTGTCGCCGGCGGCCAGCAGAATGGAATGGCCCTGGGCCTGGAAAAGGTGGGCCAGCTTGCCGATGGATGTGGTCTTGCCCGCGCCGTTCACGCCGCACAGGAGAATGACGAAGGGGCGCTGGGGTCCGATCACCAGGGGACGCTCGAGGGGCGCGATCAGGTCGGCGAGGGCCGTCCTGAGTTCGCCTCGCACCTCTTCGGGGTTCGTCGTTCCGCTCCTGCGCACGCGAGCCCGGGTTGTCTGAATGAGGTACTCCGTGGCGGCAACCCCCACATCGCAGGAAATGAGGATGGACTCGAGCTCCTCGAAGAAGCTCTCGTCGATCTTTCCGCCCGAAGCGAACAGATCCCGGAGTTGGCCCCCAAGCTTCTCCCGGGTAGCCGCCAGTCCATCCCGCAGGCGCTGGCCCCAGGAACGCGAAGCGACCGCTTCCGCGTCTTTCCGGTCCTTGTCCTTGCCTTTCAGGAAACTCAGCATGGGATCGAGTGTCACACGAGCCGTTCGCCGGATCCCGAAGTCGGGACACGCGACGAAGCGTGGTGGTTAAGGGCGCGAAGTGGATGCCCAAGCCGCCGATTCTACTATCGTCTTTCCCTTGCTCTACCCTTCCATGACTCATTTCAAGATGCTGGGTGCCGGCGCGATCCTGGCAACGGCAGTGGCGTTGGTGTTCCACATTCCCTCCGCCTTTGCCGATCAGGGGCAGATTCATCAGCGGATGCTTGCCAATGGCATGAAGCTCATCGTGATGGAGGATCATCGCGCGCCCACCGTCGCCTCGATGGTCTGGTACCGGGCAGGGAGCATGGATGAGACTAGCGGAACCACGGGTGTCGCGCACGTGCTCGAGCACATGATGTTCAAGGGCACGAAGGACAATCCCGGGGACCGGTTCTCGAAAACCATCGCGGCCGCCGGCGGGAAGGAGAATGCCTTCACCAACAAGGATTACACCGCCTACTTCCAGCAGCTTCACAAGTCACGGCTTCCGGTGGCCCTGTCCCTGGAGGCGGACAGGATGCAGAACCTCGTGATTTCCGACACCGAGTTCTCCAAGGAAATCCGGGTCGTCATGGAAGAGCGCCGGATGCGCACCGATGACCAGCCGCGATCCTTGCTCTACGAGCAGCTGATGTCCGCCGCCTACACCGTAAGTCCGTACAAGTGGCCGATCATCGGCTGGATGAACGATCTCGAGAACATGACCGGCGAGGACGCGCGCAACTGGTATCAGACCTGGTACGCGCCCAACAACGCCCTCCTGGTGGTGGTTGGGGATGTCGAGGCGGAAGATGTCTTCCGCCTGGCCGAGGCGAACTTTGGCCCGATCCCCGCCCGGGCACTCCCGGCACGCAAACCCCAGATCGAGCCACCACAGCGGGGAACGAAGCGGCTCGTGGTCAAGGCCCCGGGCGAACTCCCCTACCTTCTGATGGGATGGCACGCGCCGGTCGTCCGTGACGTCTCGAAGGATTGGGAGCCCTATGCCCTGGAGGTGCTGGTTGGCATTCTCGACGGGAGCGAGGCCGCGCGCCTCGATCGCACCCTTGTGCGGGAGGAACGTATCGCCGTCTCGGCAGGGGCGAGTTTCGACAGCGTCAACCGTGGACCGGGCATGTTCTTCCTGGATGCCGTGCCCGCGGCCGGAAAGACTGTGGCCGACGTGGAGGCAGCCCTGCGCCGGGAGATCCGCCGCATCGTGGACGCTGGCGTCAGCGAGGAGGAACTCAAACGGATCAAGGCGCAGGTCATTGCCCAGCAGGTATACCAGCGCGATTCCATGTTCTATCAGGCCATGCAGATGGGTGTGCTCGACAATGCCGGTCTTCCGCCCGACTCGGCCTCGCTTCAGGTCGACAGGGTCCGGGCCGTGACGGCCGATCAAGTGCGCGAGGTGGCCCGCCGGTATCTGGTCGACGACGGGCTGACGATCGCCATCCTCGAGCCGCAATCACTGAGCGGCGCGGCGCAAACGCCCGCGCGGCCCCGAAACTGAAAAGATCCGACCCGGAGCCTGAAACATGACCGCAGTTTTCCTTCGCAGCGGCATCGCTGCCCTTGCCCGGGGAGTTGTCCTGCTGGCCGCACTGTCGGCAGCCTCCACGGCTCGCGCCACTCTGCCCATCCAGTCATGGACGCTCCCCAACGGAGCCAGGGTCCTGTTCGTCGAGAACCGGGCCCTGCCGATCGTGGATATCAGCATCGACTTTCCCGCCGGGTCCTCGCGCGACGAACCCGACCGGACCGGCGTCGCGAGCATGACTCTTGGAATGATGCGGCTCGGCGCTGGCGGTATCGACGAAAGCGGCATCGCCTCGCGCCTGGCGGACGTGGGGGGACAGATCGGCTCGCGGTTCGACGCCGACAGGGCAGGTTACTCCCTGCGCAGTCTTTCGAGCGCGGAGGAACTCGGCGAAGGCCTGCAACTGCTTGCTGCCATTGTGCAGGATCCCGCTTTCCCCGCAGAGGTTCTCGAACGGGAGAAGGCGCGCCTGATCGCTGGTCTGACGGAGGCGAACTCCAAGCCCGAGTCGATTGCCGAGCGTGCATTCTACGGATCGCTTTACGGAACGCACCCCTATGGACAGCGCGGTTCCGGCGAGATCGCTACCGTCGGCGCGGTGGGCGTGGCTGATCTCCGGAGCTTCTATGCGAAGTGGTTCCGCGCCGACTGGGCGGTGGTGGCCATCATGGGGGACGTTTCCCGCGAGCAGGCGGACGAGATGGCTCGCCGGGTCACGGCCCGGCTTCCAAGGTCCGCAGCGAGTGTTCCGCCTCTTCCGGCGGTGGTACCCCTGGAGGGGCCGATCGAGCGGCGGATTGCCCACCCCGCGGCGCAGAGCCACCTGCTGATGGGGCAACCCGGCATGACGCGCAACGATCCGGACTACTTCCCACTTTTCGTGGGCAACTACGTCCTGGGCGGGGGAGGGTTTGCCTCGCGCCTGGTGGACGAAGTTCGCCAGAAGCGTGGACTCGCCTACAGTTCCTACAGCTTCTTCTCTGCCCTGGCTGAGAAGGGAGTGTTCCAGGTGGGTCTGCAGACCAAGAAGGAACAGGCCGACCAGGCCCTCGAGGTGGTCCGCAATACGCTCAGGAAGTATGTGGTGGACGGGCCTACCGAACAGGAACTGGCCGCGGCGAAACAGAACCTCATCGGGGGGTTTCCGCTGCGCATCGATTCCAACAAGAAGATCCACGATTACCTCGCGCTCATCGGTTTCTACCGGCTCCCGCTGGATTATCTCGATCTCTTCGTCAGGGAAATCGACGCGGTCACCGTCCTTCGCGTGCGTGATGCCTTCAGGCGGAGGGTGGATCCGGAGCGGATGGTGACGGTGATTGTCGGCGGAGCGCCCGCAGCCCAGTGACCGCCAATCGCGTTCGCATCATCGGCGGGGTCCACCGGAGCCGCGTGCTGCGGTTTCCGGATCGTCCGGGCCTCCGGCCAACTCCCGACCGGGTCCGGGAGACGCTCTTCAACTGGCTTGGGCAGGATCTTACGGGGAGGCGGGTGCTCGATCTTTACGCCGGTAGCGGAGCGCTCGGGCTGGAGGCGGCCTCGAGGGGGGCTGCCGAGGTGGTGCTGGTGGACCTCGACGGCATCACCCTCGATGGCCTTCGCGCCAACGTCCGGTTGCTTCAACTCGACAAGGTGAAGGTTGTGAGAGCGGATGCGCTAGAATTTCTGCAGACCGTCCAGATACCGTTCGACGTGGTCTTTGCCGATCCGCCCTACGCGAAGGCAAATCCACCTGAACTTCTGGGGGTGGTGTTCCCTCGGCTGGCACCCGACGGTTTCCTGTATCTGGAGGCCCCGGCGCCCGTGGAAGAGTCAGAGGAATGGACAGTCCGGCATCGCCTCAGGGCCGGAAACGTGCACGCTCACCTCATGCAGAAGAACCGATGAAACTTGCTGTCTACCCTGGAACCTTCGATCCCATCACCCGAGGTCACGAAGACCTGGTCAGGCGTGCCTCGGACCTCTTCGAGCATGTCATCGTGGCCATCGCGGAGAGCCGCCTCAAGAAACCCTTCTTTCCCCTGGAGGACAGGGTCGTGATGGCCCGGGAGGTGCTGGCCCCTTACCCGAATGTGGAGGTACGGGGATTCTCCGGGTTGCTCATGGCTTTTCTACGCGAGGTAGATGGCCGGATCATCCTGAGGGGGCTGCGCGCAGTCTCGGATTTCGAATACGAGTTCCAGATGGCCGGGATGAACCGGATTCTCTCCCCGGACGTGGAGACCCTGTTCCTGACTCCGGCGGAACAGCACCAGTTCATCTCCGCCACGATGGTGCGGGAGATCGCGACACTGGGTGGCGACGTGTCCCCTTTTGTGAACCCCCTGCTGGTATCCCGGTTGCGGGCCCGTGCTGGCAATCCCTGACGGGCCGGTCCCGCGCGACAGTCCCCGGCCTCGCCGGGCACGGGAGGAAGGATGGCACTGCTGATCACCGATGAATGCATCAACTGCGATGTCTGCGAGCCCGAGTGCCCCAACGGGGCCATTGCCATGGGCGAGGACTACTACCACATCCATTCGGGCAAATGCACGGAGTGTGTCGGCCACTTTGCGCAACCCCAGTGTGTCGAGGTCTGCCCGGTGGACTGCATCCTGCCGGATCCCCTGGTTGTCGAGACCCGCGAGCAACTCGAGGCCAAGTATCTGCAGTTGACCGGAAAGGTTCCTGTCGCCTGAGGGACCACCGGGCCTGGCTGCTGTTTGTCAGGACGTCTCAGGGCACCTGCCAGACTGGAGCCAGGAACTGGTTGCTGTAACGTGGGTTGGGGCCCGCAGCCCCGCCTTCAATGCGGCCAGGGTCGAAGAAACCGATGATTTGTCCAGACAGACGGGAAGGTGCCACCAGAGGGGCTGCCACCTCCCACTTGGCGCTTTCCGCATCCCGGTCGAGATGGGGATTGGCCGCCATGAGGGCATCCAGGCAAGGCCGCACCTCCCGCACACAGGCCCGATAGGCCCGCTGCACGACTTGAACCAGTCTCCCGGTCATGTCCGGGGACGCAACCGCGGTGTCGACGGAAACGGCCAACACGTTCGAATATGGGTTCACCCCATGATCCCGCCAGTGCATCACCTGCAGGGTGGGGCCGAAGGTTCGCGCGAACTCCACCGCATGGTGATAGAAACTGTTCGCCACGATGTCGGCCAGACCGCTGGCGAGAGCGTCCACCTTTGCGTTGTTGGGAAGTTCCACCCAGCGCACTTCTTGCCCTGCCGACGGGTCACGGGCGGTGAGCGTCGGCCAGAGACGCCTCGCAAGTTCCCGGGGATCGGCACCGATGCTCACGTTCCGCAGGTCCGCCAGGGAGTCCAGTTTCCGCGGTGCGATCGCATAGAAGGCGAGGGGCGAGTCAAGAAAGATGGCGAACACGGCCAGCGGGGGTCGCGGCGAGCCTGCCGGGAAGGCGTTGAAGTCTGCAATCGCGGCATCGCATTCTCCGTCCGACAACTTGCGCAGGGCGTCGGCTGAGCCGCCCCCGGCCTGCAGCGTCGTGGCCAGGCCGATGTCGGCAAACCAGCCCTGTGATCGTGCGAAATACAACGGCGCGTGATCGGCTCCCGGTGCCCAGTTGAGGCAAATGTTCATCCGGTCAGCAGCGCGGCTTGCGTGCGCCAAGGACAAGAGGACCACGCCCAGCGCGATCACCCCGTTACGCAGTATCCCCAACCTCCGGTTCATGCGGGTTTTTCCTGTTCGAGTTGAGCGGACCTGCCGAGCCATCCGGAACCTGCCGCGGCCGCGTCGTTAAAGAATGCCCCCGATTGACCGATCATCCCATGGGATTGGCGGCTGTGGGTCGTGCGGCAGCGCCGGGATAAGAGGGAGCGCCATGGCTGTGCCTGTTGTTGGATCGTGCCGGACCGGAGGTCGGAGCGGTTGTGCCCAGGAGGGCGAGGGGAACCCTGCATGAAGGGCACCTTTCGGCGTATCCTCGGTCTTGGGGGTGCTGTCGTCCTGATCTGCCAGTATGCGCTGGAATCGGTCGCTGCCGACCCCGGAGGGTGGGAACCCGGCTCGCCTGTTCTCTCGATCTACAACTGGGAGTCCTACATCGTTCCGAGCCTGCTGGCGAAATTCGAAGCGGCCAACAAGGTCCGAGTCGACCATCGTACCTTTGGCTCGAACGACGAGCTCACGCGGTCCCTTGTTCGGGAACCTGGTCGGTTCGACGTCATCATTCCCACGAACTACCATGTCGCGTTCCTGCGGAGCCTGGGGATGCTCTCGGAACTCGACAAGACGAACATCCCCAACCTGCGCAATCTCGACGTCCAGTTCATGAGCCCCACCCACGACCCGGGTGGCCGCCACTGCGTGACTTACCTCTGGTCCAAGCTGGTTGTCGGGTATGACTCGCGCAAGGTCCGGAAGCCCATCCGGTCCTGGGCGGACATCTTCGATCCGCGATACCGCGGGCGAGTGGCCCTTCTTGCCGACGCGAGGGAGACGCTCGGCATCGTTCTGCTCCTGCTGGGCCACAGTCCCAATTCGACCGATGTTTTCGAACTCGGCCAGGCCCGGGATTTTCTGATTGCCCATGCCAGCCAGATCCATTCCTTCTCACCCGATGGAGGGGATCGTCTCCTCGAGGCGGGAGAGGTGGACATCGCCCTCGAGTGGGACGGCGACATGGCGGCCCTCCAGGCGAGACGTCCCGAGTTCCGCCGGGTGGTTCCCTCGCAAGGATCCCTCATCGCATCGGACAGCATGTGCATTCCCCGGGCTTCCCGAAACAAGGCCCTCGCGGAGCGCTTCATCAACTTCATCCTCGAGCCCGAGAACGGAGCACTGCTCGCCAGCAAGCTTCGCTACCCGACGCCGAACCTGGCTGCACAAGCCCTTCTGCCCGAGCCCATCCGGGCCAGCCTGAGCATGTCCGATCGGCTGCGCCGGCGCATGTTTCCGCTCGAGGACATTGGAACGAGTGCCGAGTCCCACTTTGCCGAGGCCTGGGCGGCAGTCCTCGCCCACCGCCAGGCGCCCGGAGCGCTGGCGCAATGATTGGCCGGTGGTTCCCGCGGCTCGCGGCACGGTTCGGATCGGTCACGCTGCGCGCCCAGCTCTTCGGAGCCCTGGGGGTCTTCGTCTTTGTGGGCGCGGTGATCGCATTGACCGGCTACCTGACCCTGCGCGGACTTCAGCAGGATCTCGAGGATCTGCTGGTCCGGACGGCCGCGCTGCGCGAGGCGACCCTGAGGGTTCAGAAGGAGTTTCTGCTCGCTCGCGTATCCGAGCAGGCCTTTCTCGGTGACTGGCGGCGTATCGGGTTGCAGGCGTCAACCGAGGATAACGTCGGCCTGCTGAGGAAGCACCTGGGCCTCGCGCGGAGTCATCTGGACTACCTGCGGCACCGGGCAACCCTTTCCAGAACCGCTGATCTCGCCGCGTCCGTTACCAAGCTCGAAGCCCTCTTCGACGCCTACGAGCGAAGCTTCGAGGACGTGATGGGCGACATCACCACGCTCGCGGCCGACGGCGGTCTCGAATCAGAACTGCGGCTGACCGCCCGCGAGATCATCGCGGCTGCGGACCGGACTCGCAGCGCGCCGTACCGCCAGACTGCGCAGCAACTGCTTCCCGCGTTGCAGAGCTATCTCGCCTTTCGCCGGCAGGAGTTCTTCGACCAGGCCCGCATCATCGTCGAATCGCTGCGGCTGAATCCGCTCTCGACCCCGGAACAGGCGCGCAGGCTGGAGCATTACGTTGAGCGACATACCCGGCTCATGGCCCTCGAGACGGCTGTGAGCGTCAAGACCGCGGTCTTTCTGGAGGTGACCCTGGAGATTCTGGCCACCAACGAGGAAATCGGCGGCAAGGCAGAGCAGTTGACCGCCCAGGCGGAGCGGGAACTGGACGGGCTGCGAAGCCGGAGCCTGGCGATCATCATGCTGGCCGCCGTGGCCGCGCTGCTGGTGCCAGCGCTTCTCACGTTATGGCTGAGCGCCCGCATCGCGGAACCCCTGCGCCGCATGAGCGAGGCCTCGCGCGCGCTGGGCGGCGGACGGGTACCGACCCCCTTGGCCCTCACGGGTGTCGGTGAGATCCGGCAACTGGGCGATGCCTTCAACGCGATGGTGCGCGACGTCAGCGCGCGAACCGAGCAGATGGCGACCATCAACCGGGAACTCGGTCTGGCCATCGATCAGGCGCGGGAAGCGCGCGAAACCGCGGAGCGGGCGAATCTGGCGAAGAGCGATTTCCTGGCCGTCATGAGCCACGAGATCCGCACCCCGATGAACGGGGTGCTCGGCGCGGCCGAACTTCTCCTGGATACGGAACTGCGGGGCGGCCAGCGCAGCCTCGTCGACACCATTGTCCGCTCCGGGCAGTCCCTACTGGTGGTTATCAACGACATTCTGGATTTCTCGAAGATCGAGGCCGGCCGCATGGAGCTCGAGTCGGTGCCCTTCGACCCCCGGACAGTCATCGAGGATGTCACCGAGCTGCTCGCCGAACGCGCTGACGTCAAGGGACTCGAACTGGTCTGCCGGGTACCCGCTTCCCCGCGCGTGGTCATCGGTGACCCCGGGCGCCTGCGCCAGGTGCTGAGCAATCTCGTGAGCAACGCCATCAAGTTCACCGAGCGGGGCACGATCACGATCCGGATGCTGCAGGAAACCGGACCCGGCGATCGTGACGGCCTGCGGTTCGAGATCGAGGACACCGGTATCGGAATCCCGGCGGACAAGCTGAGCACCATTTTCGAGGCATTCTCGCAGGCGGACCTGTCCACCACGCGCCAGTACGGTGGTACCGGGCTCGGGCTTGCCATCGTGAAGCGGCTCGCTTCGCTCATGGGCGGCGACGCCGGCGCGGAGAGCATGGCGGGGAAGGGGTCGAAGTTCTGGTTCACGGCGAATCTGCCGCTTTCCCCGGACCACGGGCAGGCTGACCCGCAGGGGCGGAGCATTGCTCAGGGCAGACGGTTTCTGGTCATGGAGTCTAGGGATGCCACGAGGGAAGCGCTGGCGGACGACCTTGCGGAACTCGGTGCGGAAGTCCAGCAGGCCCGGGATGTGGACGAGGCCCTGCGTCTCGTGGGGACCGCGGCGGAAGGGGGAGCAGGGTTCTCGGCCGTTCTCGCCGCACTGCCGGAATCCGAGGCGGCGTCCAGGTTCCTTGACCATCTACACGATCTTCCCCATGGACCGAAGCCCCGGCTTTTGTGGGTGATGTCGGTTTCCCAGGTGGCGATGGAGGTCCCGAGGTTGAAGGCGGTCGACGGGTACGTGATCAAGCCGATTCGGCTGACTCAACTGCTCCAGAGCCTGCAGACCGCCCTCGCGGACCGGGTCGGGCCGGAGCAACTGGCGGGCGAGCCGTCCGTGGAACGGGCTGCGCTGGTGGGAGAGGGTTTGCGGGCGCTGGTGGTCGAGGACAATCCGGTCAACCAGAAGATCGCCTGCGCCATGCTCCGCAAACTCGGGTGCGAGTTCGACGTGGCGAACGATGGCGAGCGAGCGTTGACGTTGCTGGAAGCCAACGACTACGACCTGGTTCTGATGGATTGCCAGATGCCGGTCATGGACGGCTTTACTGCGACCCGACTCCTGCGCAAGCGGGAACTGGACGCTCCACCCGGGCCCCTGAAACCTGCCCGCACGTTCGTGGTTGCCCTTACCGCCAACGCCATCAAGGGTGACCGGGAATTGTGCCTGGCCGCGGGCATGGACGACTATCTTTCGAAACCGATCACCCGGGACGGGATTGCCGAGGTGGTGCGTCGCGCGCGGGATCGCCGGGACAACGCGCTTCAGGGGGGGGGTACGCTACTGGACGACGACTTCCTCGAGGACCTTCTTCCGCGCCGCAATCTGGCCTGAGCCCTGGTCCCGGAGCGGGTCCGGGGGCAGTCTTCAGTGCTGGCAGCCCGGGCAAAAATAGGTGGCGCGCTGCCCCTGGCGGATCATCCGGACCGTCGTGCCGCAGCGCGGGCAACCTTGCCCGTTCCGACCATACACAGCCGATTCCATCTGGAAATACCCGGGGTTTCCGGACCCGTCCACGTAGTCGCGCAAGGTTGATCCGCCCGCAGCAATCGCCCGCGCCAGCGTGTGCCGGACTGACGCCACCAGTCGCGTGCAGCGTGCCAGGGAGAGGCGGCGTGCCGGTGTGCGCGGATTGATTCCTGCATGGTGCAGGGCCTCCGATGCGTAGATGTTGCCCACGCCCGTGACGAGACTGCCATTCATGATGACCTGCTTGATCGCCGCACTGCGTCGTCGTGTGATCCCGTGCAGATAGGGCCCGTCGAACGCCTCCGAAAGTGGTTCCGGCGCGAGCCCCGCCAGCAGCATGTGGTTCTCGGGGAATGAACGGCACCAGTGGATGCTGCCGAAGCGTCGCGGATCGTGGTACCGCAGCATCCCGCCGTTGTCGAGGATGATGTCCACATGATCGTGTTTCAGAGGGGGCCGCGCGGTGCGGGTCAGCGTGAGGCTCCCCGACATGCCAAGATGAACGATGGCCGTACCCCGGTCCGTGGTCATGAGAAGGTACTTCGCCCGCCTGCCGAGCGAGATCACATTCGCCCCGGTCAGCTCCCTCTCGAACTCGTCCGGGACCGGCCAGCGCAGCCGCCGTTCCCGCACCGCCACGTGCATGATGCGCCGGCCCAGCAGGTCGGGCTCGAGAGAACGCCGCGTGGTCTCGACCTCGGGCAGTTCGGGCATGCCTCAGGGTCTCGGCGCGGGCGCGAGCAGACGTGCCGCCTGGTCGGCCGGAAAGGCGTACTGGAGATTTTCGTCCCGGCGCACCAGCAGCAGCTGGGGTTGCCGCTGCGTAATGACGAACTCGATCACCCGGCCGCCCTTGAGGATCACCTTGACGCTTTCCCCGTTGACCGGCGCGGGGGCCTCCTGGGTCACCAGGCTCGATGCGAACCGCCACTGCTCCACCCAGTGCTGGAGGTCGTCCTGGGACGGTCGTTCCGCTTCCGGTGGGGCTGGAGACAGTGCCAGTCGGCCATCCCGCGTGACAACCGACACCTGCGGCGTTTCGATGCCCGCTGGAACCTCCCCTTCACCGAGCAGCATATGGGAGGCAAGCGAATCCCGTCGTGTCGGCAGACCGAAGCCGAAGGCGGGTGAGATCAGGAACACCCCGTCTCCTGCGAGCACGTACTGCTCGTTGGTGAGGGAGTTCACCGTGCCGAAGGCGAAGGTGGTCGTGTCGAGAGTCAAACGGGCGAAGGGGGCATCGAGTTCGAAGCGTGCGAGATCCTGCGCCGGAAGCTTTCGCCTGGAGGTGGCGACAGCCAGATCGAGCAGCCGCCCCGTCTGGGATGAATCCGTACGGGCCTTGAAGGGTGCGGTCTGGACCCAGTCCTTCCCCTGGCGCTCGAGCACGAATTCCGGAAGGTCCTTTCGCGAGATCCGAATCGTTCGGACGTCGCCCCGCTTGAGACTGGACAGCCGGAACTCCTCTTTCGGCGTGTCCCCGGGTTTCAGCGTCATCCAGGTACCGAGCGCCGCCACGAACAGCGCGAGCACCACATTCACCAGCAGAGAGCGCTTCACGGCCCGTGCTCGCGCTTCAGGTCCGGCGACGACGCCACCAGATCATCCCGCCCGTGAAGAGGAAGGCGCCAGGGAGCGCCACCAGGAAGCTCAGCGCGATGAACGTGACCCAGGACCGGGACAGGGCGAGCGACCCGTCCACGAGGGCGCGCGGCTGGAGCGTGATGAGGTCCTCGTCGCCGGCGAGCCAGTTGACCATATTGATGCCGAGGTCGAGGTTGCCCAGCAGGCCTGCGTAGGTGTTCGCGAGAAAGTGCCCGCTTCCCGTCACCACGATGCGCTGGGGCTTGCCGGAGACTTCCCGCTCCAGTGCGGCCGCAACCGTGACCGGACCCTTGCTGTCCTTCGCCGGGTCGAAGGCGACGTCGCCCTCCAGCGCACCGGTCTCGACCCAGCCCGCCTGTGCCGTGTCCACCAGCGGCGTGAAGCGCCACGTGCGGTCATCCGGCGCGATGGCGATGCGTCGCGCACTGGGAAACGCCGTGTTGAGCGAGAAGTTGCGCGTCGACGGGTGGTTGCCGTAGGCAAACGCGATGGACAGGGTGGCGGAGGCCTTGAGGGCATTTGCAGCCGGGTCCACGGCGACTCCCGGACCGAGTTGCAGACCCAGCAGGTCGGCAAGCGGCTGCAGGCCGTGCAGGGGCTCCTGATCGATCAGCCAGAACAGGCGGCCACCCCGCTCGATCCAGCCGCGGAGCTTCTCGACCTCCATGGGAAGGAGGTCCACCCGCGGGTTCGCGATCACCAGGACCGCCGTGTTTGCGGGAACCTCCTGGGCAGCGGCGAGGTTCAGGCTTCCGACCCGGAAGCCCTTCGCCTCGAGGCGCTTGCCGAACTCGCCGAGGTCGTGGTTCGCGATGCCGGAAGGTTTGCGCTCCCCGTGCCCATCCAGAAACATCACGAGCCGCTCATTGCGGCGGGCGAGTCTCGCGAGCAGATTCGTGAGCGACTGCTCGTCGAGGCTGGTCAGGTGTTCGCTGCGGCCGTCGTATTCGACCACCATCTCGCCGTCCACCCGGACATTCGCCGCGGCAACGGCCTTCGGCTGCTCCCGGGGGTCGATGAACGTGATGGAGATGTCGGGCTTCACGCGTTGGTATCGCGTCAGGAAATCGGCGATCTTCTGGCGCAGGTTCCCCAGCGTCGGGTTCTGCTCTGTCGCGTAGCCGGTGATCTTCACCGGACCCTTGAGCGTCCCGAGGGTCTGGACGCTGCCCTCGCTCAGGCTGTTGCGCGAGTTCTGGGTGATGTCCCATTCGCGGAAATGCTGCTGTGCCAGTTGTGCCACCAGCAGCGCGGCGGCCACCAGCAGCGCAGCGAACACGCTGTTCTGGACGACGTGGGCGAGGCGGGTGCGGGTGGACGCGGACATGGTGCCTAACCCGCCAGCCGGTCACGGTCCATGCGGCGAACCGCAAGCGCCAGGAACAGGGCCGTGAGCAGCACGAAATAGGCGACGTCGCCCGTGTGGAACGTGCCCTTGGCGAAGCTCTCGTAGTGCTTGAGCAGCGACAGCAGGTGAAGCGGACTGCCCGGGTCCGAGGTCCCCATGTTGATGATCCAGAGGGCGAGAAGGGCTGCGAAGGCGGACACGGCGGCGACGACAGGCTGGCTCGTGAGCGATGACAGGTAAAGCCCGACGGACGCAAACGCCGAGCAAAGCAGGACCAGCCCGAGGATGTTGGTGCCCACGAGGCCGAGGTCGATCCGGCCGCCGGCGTAAAGGGAGAGTGCCATCAGCAGGAGCAGCCCGCAGGCCGCGGCCAGAAAGACCAGCAGACCCAGGAACTTGCCAAGCACGATCTGGGTGAGGCTGACTGGCGCCGACAGCAGGAAGGTGAGGGTCTGGTTGCGCCGCTCCTCGGCGATGAGCCGCATGGACAGGAGCGGCACCACCATCAGCAGCACCACGGCCGCGAGGCCGCAGGTCGGGCTCACGATGATCTCGGTCGCGCCCGGCGGGTTAGGGTACTGGGAAAGCTGCGGCTGGACCTCGAGGAACCGATCCAGACCCACAAGAAAGCTGTAGCCGAAGAGGATCTGAAGTACCGCGAGCACCACCCACGCGAGCGGCGACCCGAAGAGGCTGCGCAGTTCCTTGGCGGCGATGGCCCCGATCACGGAATCTCCCCGGACGCTGCCGCAACGGCGGCGTCCTCGCGCTGGGTCAGGTTGACGAAGACTTCCTCGAGAGAAGTTTCCAGAGGCGCGAGTTCCTCGAGTCCCCAGTCGGACTCCACGCTTCGACGCACGAGAGCTTCCACCGGGTCCACCTCCGGTTCGTGAAACAGGCGGAAGCGCGTGCCCCCGAGTGGCTCGACGGCCTTCACGCCGGCGATGCACTCGAGCGCCTCCTGCGGTGGCGGCCGGCGCAGGCCGATCGTTATGGCGTGGCCGCCGCGGTGCTGCTTGAGCGCGCCGATGGTGTCCGCGTAGACGACGCGCCCCGCATTCAGAATCTGGACCCGGTCGCACACCGTCTCCACTTCGGGGAGGATGTGGGTGGACAGGATGACGCTGTGGTTTTCCGCCAGTTGCCGGATCAGCGCACGGATGTCCCGGATCTGGTTCGGATCGAGCCCGACCGTCGGTTCGTCCAGTACCACGAGGTCCGGGTCGTGGACGATGGCCTGGGCGATTCCGACCCTCTGCTGGTAGCCCTTGGAAAGGGTACCGATCAGGCGTGTCCCCATGTCTGCGAGGCCGCACCTCCGCTTGGCCCGCTCCGCCGCTTCCCGGATGCCTGCCCGGGGGACACGATGCAGGCGGGCCGCCGTGCGCAGGTACTCGTCCACCGAAAAATCACGGTACAGGGGCGGAGTCTCCGGCAGGTACCCGATCCTTTCCTTGGCACGGGAGGGCTGCTGGATGAGATCGATGCCGCAGATGCTGACGGTACCCGAGGTTGGCGCCAGATTCCCGGTGATCATCTGGAGCGTCGTGGTCTTGCCGGCACCGTTGGGCCCGAGCAGTCCGAGCACCTCGCCCCGGTTGAGGCTGAGGGACACGTCCTGCACCGCGTGGCGCGGGCCGAAGTCCCGCACGAGGTGCATGGCAGAAAGGGTCGGAGCAGGTCCGGATTCCACGGCAGCTTTCAAAGACTGAAGGATTGGAAACCGCGCAGCGCAGATCGTGACGCGCGGCGGCTTGTGAGAGCCACTGAATATACCTAAACTCGACGGAAGGTCCAAGGACAACACGGTCGTGCGGGCCGATCGGGCACCCGGTCCGGCCAGGTTCGGGTGTGGTCAGGCGGGTCCTGAGCCGCTGCCGGTTCCGGTACCTTCCGCAATTTTCCAGAACTAAGGCGGGCCGGGTCCCTCTAACCTCGCGTTCGAGTCCTGCCGGCCTGCTGGGCCGGTCTTTTGCAGTCCTTGCTCCCAAACCGAAGATCAAGCCATGCCCATGCGCCTCTCCGTCGTCTTCGCAGCACTCAGCCTTTCCCTGCCCGCCTGCGCCCAGCAGGGTGTATCGCCGTTTGTCGCGTCCGGCGCTGTCCCGGGTCAAGGCGCGGGCTACCATGCCCGGGGCCCGCAGTTGCTCGCGCAGACCGAGGGCAGCGATCCTGCCGAGGTGCGCGTGGCGCAGTCGCAGGCCCCTTCGGAGGCCGTGCGCTACCCGACGCTGCCGCTGACCCGTGAGATCCTCTACAAATTCCTTCTGGCCGAGATCGCCGGGCAGCGGGGCAATGTGCGGCTCGCTTCGCGCGCCTACCTCGAACTGGCGCAATCCACGCGCGATCCCCGTTTCGCCAAACGCGCCACGGAGGTGGCGATGTACGGGCGCTTCGGCGACATCGCCGCCGAGGCCGCAAGCGTCTGGCTCGAGATCGAGCCGGACTCGCAGCCAGCGAAGCAGACACTCATGGCCACCATGCTGGGGGGCAACAAGCTCTCCGAGGCCAAACCCCTGTTGCAGAAATTGCTGGCGGCGGACAAGGTCAGGACTGGTGCGCTGTTTCAGCAGCTGAACCCTCTCCTGAGCAGGCATCCGGACCGGAAGGCGGCCCTCAAGCTCGTTCAGGATCTCGCGCAGCCCTACCCGCGCCTGCCCGATGCGCACCTCGCGATCGCCCAGGCCGCAGCGGGCGCAGAAGATTTCGCTCTGGCCGAATCCGAGGTTGGGGAGGCCCTCGCGCTCAAGGTGGACTTCGAGCCTGCCGCCCTGTTCCGGGCCCACCTGCTCCAGAGGTCGTCGGTGCCGGAGGCGGCTGCCTACCTGAAGAAGTTCGTTTCTGCGAACCCCAGGGCAAGGGATGCCAGGCTCTTCTATGCCCGGCTGCTGGCGGCCGACCACCGGCCCCAGGAGGCGCGCCAGGAGTTCCAGGCCATCGACAACGAGGCACCCGGCAACCCTGAAGTGCTGGTGATGATCGGCCTGCTCTCGATGCAGTTGCAGGACCTTCCCGCCGCCGAGGCCAAGCTCAAGAAGGCGCTCGAACTCAACTACCGCGACCCGGACACCCTCCGTTTCTACCTCGGCCAGCTGGCCGAGGAAGGTCAGCGGCCGGAGGAGGCTCTCGGCCACTATTCGCAGGTCCGCGCCGGTGAGCAGGCCGTGCCCGCGGCCGCCCGGCACGCCATGCTCCTGTCGCGCCAGGGCCGGGTGGCCGAGGCCCGTGCCCGCCTGCAGGAGGTGGAGGCACAGACCGATCCCCACAAGGCACTTCTCGCCCAGGCCGAAGCGCAGGTCCTGCGGGAGGCACGGCAGTATCAGGAGGCCTTCGACGTCATCAGCACGGCCCTCGACGGTCAGCCCGACAACGTCGACCTGCTCTACGACACGGCCATGGCGGCCGAGAAAGTGGACCGCATCGACGTGCTCGAGTCGCGCCTCCGGCGGGTCATCGAACTCCGGCCCGATCACGCGCAGGCTTACAACGCGCTGGGTTACACCCTGGCCGATCGCGGGCTGCGCCTCGACGAGGCCAGGGGCTACATCGAAAAGGCGCTGTCTCTGCTCCCGGATGACGCCTTCATCCTCGACAGCCTGGGCTGGGTCCACTACCGTCAGGGGAATCTGGACGAAGGCCTGGGTCTGCTCCGGCGCGCCTACACACGGCGTCCCGATCCCGAGATTGCCGCCCACCTCGGAGAGGTGCTTTGGGCGAAGGGCCAGCGAGCCGATGCGGAGGCCCTGTGGCGCACTGCCCTGCAGGAGCATCCCGCCAACGACGAGTTGCAGGTCGTGATTCGCAAATTTCTCAAGCAGTGAGCCGGCGAGCAGGGTCCGTTTCGGGCGATATGCCCCTGCCGTGCTGAACGCCGATTGCCTGACCCGGGTTGGCCGGGTAGGGGCTTGCTTGGCCGGCGCGGATCGCCGGTGGTTCGGGCGCGTCGTTCTGGGTGCCGCCCTGGGGCTGACAGGTTGCGCCGGTCCGGGTCGCAGGCAGGGGGTCGTCGGGCGGCCCACCTCCGACGGCTTCGAGCTCTCCGGTCGCATCGCCGTCCAGTACGACGGTGACGGCTACACCGGAACGCTTCGGTGGCTCCACGGGATGTCGTCCGATCTGGTCGAACTCTATGCCCCGGTGGGGACCCTCTACGCCCGTCTGCGCCGGGATCAGTCAGGCGCGGTGATGGAAACCGCCGACGGCAAACGTTTCGACGAGCCCGACACCGGCGCCCTGTCCCGCCGGGTTCTCGGCTGGGAACTGCCGCTCGAGCAGCTGCCGCACTGGGTGTTCGGCCGGTCGGCGCCCGGTGGTCCGCCCGCCCGCGTGGACATCGACACCGGGGGGCGCCCGGCGCGGCTCGTCCAGACGGGCTGGGTCGTCAGCTATCGCGCCTACATGGAAGACCAGTCCGCAGTCCTGCCCAGTCGCCTGGATCTTGAGCGCCCCGGGCTTCGGGTGAAGCTCATCATCTCCCGCTGGGCCGAGATGGTCGCCTCGCCGTCATGAGCGATTCCGCCTGGCCGGCACCAGCCAAGCTCAATCTTTTCCTGCACGTCACCGGCCGCCGGCCGGATGGTTACCACCTCCTGCAGACCGTTTTCCGTTTCCTCGACCACGGGGATTTTCTGCGGTTCGAGTTGCGATCGGACGGTCGCGTGCGCCGGGTCACGGGTCCGTCGGCCGTGCCCGAGGATGCCGACCTCGTCGTGCGGGCTGCCCGGGCGCTGCAGGCCGAGGCGGGCATTCGTGCCGGCGTCGACATTCACCTCGACAAGCGACTGCCCTTCGGCAGCGGACTCGGGGGAGGAAGCTCCGACGCCGCCACGACCCTCCTCGTGCTCAATGAGCTGTGGGGGGGCGGGCTGGACCGGGCCCGGCTCCAGGCGATCGGCCTGCGCCTGGGGGCCGACGTGCCCGTCTTCGTGTTCGGGCGCAACGCCTTCGCCGAGGGCGTGGGGGAGGCCTTGACCCCCATCGAACTGCCGCCCGCCTGGTACGTGGTCCTGACACCAGCGGTGGAGGTCTCGACCGCAGCCGTGTTCGGCCATCCGGAATTGACACGCTCCAGTGATCCAATCAGAATGAGCGCCTTTTTTTCGGGCGTCACGCGAAACGATCTGCAGGCGATCGTTTGTCGTCAGCACCCGGAAGTTGCGGAGGCGTTGCAGTGGTTGTCAGCCTTCGGAGATGCCCGGATGACTGGTTCGGGTGCAAGCGTTTTTTGCGGGTTCCCATCGCGCGAACAGGCGTTCGCGGTGTGGGACCAGAAGCCCGGCAGGTTCCAGGGGTTCGTCACCCAGGGGTTGGATCAGCATCCTCTCCTGGCTCTGGGCAGGCCGTAGACAGTTCTTGGGGAGTCGCCAAGTTGGTTAAGGCACCGGATTTTGATTCCGGCATGCGAAGGTTCGAATCCTTCCTCCCCAGCCCTCACTCCGTGAGTATCTGACCGTTCATGGCCTACGACAGTCTCATGGTCTTCACCGGCAACGCGAACCCGCGGCTGGCCGAGGACGTCTGCAAGCATCTCAATATCCAGCTCGGCAAGGCCACCGTCGGTCGCTTCAGTGACGGCGAGGTGATGGTCGAACTCCTCGAGAACGTCCGGGGCAAGGACTGCTTCGTTCTCCAGTCGACCTGCATGCCGACCAACGACAGCCTGATGGAAGTGCTGCTGATGGTCGATGCGCTGAAGCGGTCTTCCGCCGGACGCATCACCGCGGCAATTCCCTACTTCGGGTACGCGCGGCAGGATCGCCGCCCCCGTTCCGCGCGGGTCGCCATCAGCGCGAAGGTGGTCGCCAACATGATGCAGTCCGTGGGGGTCGACCGGCTGCTCACCATGGATCTTCACGCCGACCAGATCCAGGGCTTCTTCGACGTTCCGGTGGACAACATCTATGCGGCTCCGATCCTGCTCGGTGACGTCTGGAAGCAGGGTTTCCAGGATCTGATCGTGGTTTCCCCGGACGTGGGCGGCGTGGTCCGCGCTCGCGCCCTCGCCAAGCGGCTCGAGTCCGATCTCGCCATCATCGACAAGCGTCGCCCGCGGCCCAACGTGGCGACGGTCATGAACATCATCGGCGACGTCTCCGGGCGCGCCTGCCTCATCATGGATGACATGGTCGACACCGCCAACACCTTGTGCGAGGCGGCACGGGCCCTCAAGGAAAAAGGTGCCGCCAAGGTGCTCGCCTACTGCATCCACCCGGTCCTGTCCGGCAAGGCCGTCGAGCGGATTTCCGGTTCCGCTCTCGACGAACTGGTGGTGACCGACACCATTCCCCTGCGCGAGGACGCGCGGGCCTGTCCGCGGATCCGGCAACTGGGCGTGGCGGGTCTCCTGGCGGAGACCGTGCGGCGGATCAGCAACGAGGACTCGGTCTCTTCCCTGTTCATGGAGTAGGCCATCGTGCCTGCCCAGGGTGATCCTCCTCCGGCCTGACCGGGCGGGGCCACCGCAGTACCCGAAGGTCCGGCGGCGTCGCCGGCGGGCCAGAGGCAACGTGGGCCGTGGTTCGTCGCCTCCGGGCGACTCCCGGCCCGTTCACGAGCTGGCGCCGGCTGGTCGCGGCCGGTGCCCGATACAGGAGCAACATCATGGAAATGGAAGTGATCGCGAGCCCGCGGTCTCTGCAGGGAACGGGTGCGAGCCGCCGCCTGCGCCGCAAGGGCCTGGTACCCGGAATCGTCTATGGCGGCGGCAAGGCGCCGCAATCCATCGAGCTTGACCACAAGGCCCTCAGCCTGCGTCTCAAGCACGAGGCCTTCCACGCGTCCGTGCTCACGATGAAGGTGGGTGCCGACACCGAGCGCGTGCTGCTGCGGGACGTGCAGATGCACCCCTACCGCCTGGAGGTGCTGCACGTGGATTTCCAGCGTGTCGCCGCCGACCAGCTCATCCACGTCAAGGTGCCGCTGCACTTCATCAACAGCGAGATCGCACCCGGCGTCAAGCTGGGCCACGGCATCATCAACCATGTGCTGAACGAGATCGACGTCCAGTGTCTTCCCGACAACCTTCCCGAGTTCATCACGGTCGACCTCGGCGAGCTCCAGCTGGGGCAATCGGTCCACCTGGCCGACCTCAAGTTCCCGGAGGGCGTCGAGTCCATCCAGTACAAGCGCGGTGACAACGCCGTGGTGGCCACCATTCAGGTACTCGGCGCGGCTGCCGAGGAGGCTGCCGCCCCGCCCGTGTCCACGGTGCCAGCCAGCGCGCAGAAGGAAAACAAGAAGTAGGGTTCGGTCGAGCCCATCGAGGCCCGCACGGGTGCCGGCGCCCGCCGCGGGCCTTTTTCGTTTGTCTGCTCTGGTATCGTGTGCGGGCTGTCGGGCTGGCGAACGCCCGTGAGCACGGCGTTCCGGGCATCTTCAAGCAGGAAGCGAACAACCCATGCGACTGGTGGTGGGGCTGGGCAATCCCGGCCGCGACTATGAGGCGACTCGCCACAATGCCGGTTTCTGGTTCGTGGACGCCCTTGCCCGCCAGTCCGGAGCTTCCCTGCGGGTGGAATCCCGCTTTCACGGCGCCGTGGCGCGCATCGGCGGGCGCGGCCGCGAATGCTGGCTGCTCGAGCCCGCCACCTTCATGAACGCCAGTGGTCGTGCCGTCGGGGCGCTTGCGCGGTTCTACCGGATCGACCCACAGGAAATCCTCGTGGTTCACGACGAACTCGACCTGCCGCCCGGCGGTGCCAAGCTCAAGCGCGGTGGCGGGGCTGCGGGGCACAACGGGCTCAAGGACATCATCGCCCACCTGGGCCAGGACTTCTGGCGACTGCGGCTCGGTATCGGCCATCCGGGCGATCGCAGCCAGGTCATCCACTACGTCCTGCAGGCGCCGCGGCTCGAGGAGATGCGCGAGATCGAATCTGCCATCGATCGAAGCCTCGAGATCTGGCCCAAGCTCTGGGACGACCAGACAGAGGCTGCGATGTTGCAACTTCATACCCGGGCGTAGAGCGATGCGCACCCTCGGAAGGCTCGGGGTCCACGCACGCTGCGCGTCATTCGCTTCCGCCGCGACCAGCACAGGCCGGGCCGGTAGCATGCCGGTTGCCAGGCCGATCCCCGCCATCCCTTCTCAGAATACCTTTCACGGATCACGGAACCCATGAGCCTCAAATGCGGAATCGTCGGACTGCCCAATGTGGGCAAGTCGACCCTTTTCAACGCCCTGACCAAGGCCGGCATCGCCGCGGAAAACTATCCCTTCTGCACCATCGAGCCCAATGTGGGCATCGTCGAGATGCCCGACCCCCGGCTGGACAAGCTGGCCGCGATCGCCCGGCCGCAGAAGGTTCTTCCCGCCACGGTCGAATTCGTGGATATCGCGGGCCTCGTGGCCGGGGCGTCGAAGGGCGAAGGGCTGGGCAACCAGTTCCTTGCCAACATCCGCGAGACCGACGCCATCGCCCACGTGGTGCGCTGTTTCGACGATCCCAACGTCATTCACGTGGCCGGCAAGGTGGATCCCGTGTCCGACATCGAAGTCATCAACACCGAACTCGCGCTCGCCGACCTGGCCGGCGTCGAGAAACAGCTCGCCAAGTACGCCAAGGCGGCGAAGGCCGGCGGCGACAAGGAGGCGCAGCGGGTGGTGGCGGTGCTGGAGAAGCTGCAGGTCGTGCTGGACCAGGCCCGCCCGGCCCGAACCCTCGACCTCGCCCGGGAGGAACTGGCGGTCATCAGGCAGTTCTTCTTCCTCACCATGAAGCCCACCATGTACGTGGCCAACGTGGCCGAGGGCGGCTTCGAGAACAACCCCATGCTCGACCGCGTGCGCGAGCACGCAGCGAAGGAGGGCGCTCCCGTGGTGGTCATCTGTGCAGCCATGGAAGCCCAGATGTCCGACCTCTCCGACGAGGACAAGGCCCTCTTCCTCGCCGACATGGGACTGGAGGAGCCCGGCCTCAATCGTGTCATCCGGGCCGCCTACCAGTTGCTGGGTCTGCAGACCTACTTCACGGCAGGCGAAAAGGAAGTGCGCGCCTGGACCATCCACCGGGGCGACACGGCCCCGCAGGCTGCGGGCGTCATCCACACCGACTTCGAGCGCGGCTTCATCCGCGCCGAGGTCATCGCCTACGACGACTACGTGGCTCTCAAGGGGGAGCAGGGCGCCAAGGAGGCTGGCAAGATGCGGCTCGAGGGCAAGGATTACGTCGTGCGCGACGGGGATGTGATGCACTTCCGCTTCAACGTCTGACGGTCGGGGCGGATTTCGGCGGTCTTTGCGGGACCGCCGCGGAATAGCAAGTTGGTGATTGGCGTAGTGCCCGCGGGCGGATGCCTCCGTTGGTCCGTGGATCAGGCCTGACCCTGCGCCGATTCCCGGATGCGTTCCACGTGCGCGAGCAGCGAACGCATCGCCACGGGCCACATGCGGGACGGCACATCGTCGTAGGCGCGCTCCACCCAATCCTGCATCGTGCCGTCCGGGAGAGCGCGCATCACGGCGAGGATCTTCGCCTCCCGCTGCAGGCGGTGGGTACGCAGCCGGCGGATGACATCCGGCGCGTCGTGCTGTTCCCCGAAGGCATTGCCGAGCACGTAGCCGTGGGCGGGCAGGATGAATCCGATGCCGGCCCGTTCGCACGCCTCGAGGAGCCGGTCCAGCGACTCCAGGTAATCGGACATGCGGCCGTCCGGCGGATCGATGACGGTCGTGCTCCCGTTCAGCACGTGGTCGCCGCTGAAGAGCAGGCGGTCCTCTTCGAGCACCAGGCACACGTGATTCGCGGCGTGACCGGGTGTGTGGAGAACGCGCAGGGTGTGGCGGAGTGTCCCGTCGCCCAGGATGATGCGCTCCCCGTCCGTGAGCTCCCGGTCGGGCGTGAACCGGCTCGAGGCCCGCGCGGTGGGCCTCGCGCCAAGACCGAGGATGTCCGGGCGGTGGCCGTGGCGCTCGCACAGCGCCTGGAGCGGACGGGCGCCTGGCGAGTGATCCGGATGGGAGTGGGTGCACACGATGTGGCGGACGTCGCCGCCCGCGGCGCGCCACAGGCGCTCCTGGTGTTCCGGGTCCTCGGGGCCGGGGTCGATCACGACGAACCCCGTGTCCGGATCCCCGACGACGTAGCTGTTGGTGCCAGGGCCGGTCATCACGCCGGGATTCCCGCACGTCACCCGCTGCACGTTGCGCAGCAGGGGGACGACCCGGTCCGGCTGCCAGTCCAGGTGGTGGACCACCTGCCCCTCGGGGCAGACGAGCGCGAGTTCACCGAACGGCGGCTCGTGCTCCATGTAGCGCTGTTCCCTTCCGGCCAGGAAGCCTGCGCGCGGACAGCTTACGAACCAGGGTTTCTCGTCGCGGCAACTGGCGAGCACGTCGTCCACGCACGGAAACGGCCTCATCCGTTCCAGGGTGCGGATCGTCGGGAAGATGAGGAAGAACTGCCCGGCGCGATGCCGCTCCAGGGCGTCCGCGGGGCGCACCCACACGGGTTCGAACTGTTCCTTCTCGTCGGCCACCGGTTCCTGGCCGTCGGGCATGCGCGCCACGAGAAAGGGCACGTCGAAGCGCCGCGACAGGTCGCGGTCGGTGATCCAGTGCGCGAGCACGAAGACCTCGTCCGCGGCCAGAGCGAGACCGCGCCGACCGCACTGGGCGGCCAGCGACGTGTGCCGGTCGAGCGAGGCGACGTCGGCAGCCGAGGCACTGCGGCCGTCGGGATGCCGGGCCAGCAGAACCCCGAGCTCCTCGAAACTCTCGCGGATCGCCGCAATGGCCTGGGTGAGCAGGCGGTCGTCCTGGGAGGGGCGCCTGCGGGCCAGGGCATGGGTGTCGACCGAAGCGTCGGCGTCGTCGATGCCGCCTCCGGGAAACACGTACGCGCCAGGCGCGAAACTCGCGGTCATGGAGCGCCGGGTCATGAGGACTTCCACGCCCTGCGGACCGTCGCGCAGCAGGAGGACGGTCGCAGCGGGGCGCGGCGTGACGGGCGTACGGGAAGGGTGCAGCAACTGTGAAGGTCTGGTCATGCGCGATTATCGCGCGTGCCGATCCCCGCCGGTCGGGGCCCGCGCGTCGCGCAGTCGCGCGTCGAAGCGGGCAGGCGGAGCCGCGTCGAAGGGTTCTTCCCGTTCCGCGACCCCGGCGCGATGGCGGGCCCTCTGCGGCCGCAGGCGCGGTCTGCGGTGTGAGTCCGGCCACCCCGCGCAGGCCAATGAGCGAAGAAGCATGGCAAGGCGCCCTGGTGACTACGGTCACGGCCTGACCCGCAGACCCGCGCGGTCGCCTGTGTTTGCCCGGGACGCGCGGGTGACCGCCAACCCGACGACCAAAAGGGCGGGACACCGGGTCTATACTCCGCCGTGCAGACAGGCCCCGCCGCGCCCTGCCTGCGGAATGAACAACACGCCCCACGATCGTAGTTTCTCGGTTGTGCCCGTCTGCCCGCGGCGCGGTGGAAGGCGCCCGATCCGAACGCGGTCGAAAAGGGGCCAAGACCCTGAGGCATACACCGTGAGATTCCTCCGCTCAACCTTGCTGCGCCAGCTGGTTCAGGCCGCAGGTCGCAGCCACCACGAAGTCCCCGCCGACCCCGCCTCCCTCGATCACTCGGCCGCGGCTCGCCGGCGGCGCCTTCTGCAGGCCGGGACTTCGCTGGTGGCGACACCGCTGCCCGCAGCCTCTGCCGCGACCAGGCCGGGCGACACATCCCCCGTCGCCATCATTGGCGGGGGTCTGGCCGGACTGTCGGCCGCGCATGCACTCGCGCAAGCCGGCATTCAGGCCGACCTCTTCGAGGCAGGCCACCGTCTCGGCGGTCGATGCTGGTCGGATCGCGACACCTTCGAACAGGGACAGGTGGCGGAACGGGGAGGCGAACTCCTCGACACCAGCCACGTGCACCTGCTACGGCTTGCCCGGAGGCTCGGGCTCGCCATCGATGACGTCCTCCAGGCGGAGGCGCCCGGCACCGCCAGCCTGATCACCTTCGATGGTGCGCCCTATTCCCTCGCGGAAGCTGCAGGCGATTTCGCGCCGGTCCTGCCCGTCCTTCGCCGCCAGCTGAAGGCCGTCGGCACGCCCGGCTATCGGCGCCCGACCGCCACGGCGCGGCAGCTCGACGCGCTCAGCGCGGCCGACTGGATCGGCAACCACATCCCCGGCGGCCTGACGTCGCCGCTGGGGCGGTATCTGCGGTGCGCCCTGGAGGACAACTTCGCCGTCGAGGCGGACCGGCTCTCCGCGCTGGTGGCGCTGGGTACTCTGGAGGATTCCGGGCCGGACAAACTGGATGCCTATGGCGGGTCGGATCAGCGCTTCCACATTCGTGGCGGCAATGACGCCCTGGTGAGCGCCCTCGCGAGGGCGCTGCCGCGGCCGCCGAACCTCGACAGCCCGCTGCTCGCCGTGGCCCGGCGCAAGGATGGGCGCTGTGACATCACCATCGGCCAGGGGTCGGGCAGCCTCACCCGCCGGTACCACCGCGTCGTTCTCGCACTGCCGTTTGCCAACCTGCGGGAGGTCGACCTCAGCCGTGCGGGCTTCCGGGCGCTCAAGATCCGCGCCATCCGCGAGCTTCCCATGGCGGCCGCGACGAAGCTGCAGCTGCAGTTCTCCCGGCGCCCCTGGCGGGAAGCGGGCAACAATGGCTATGTCATGCTCGACGGGCATTTCCTCAGCACCTGGGAGGTCACCCGGGCCCAGGACGGAGCGGGTGGCATCCTCAATTTCTGGACCATCGGGCAGCGCGCCAGCGCCGTCGCGGCCGGCAGCGACGCCGATCAGGCGCGCGAGGCGGTCTCGGTGCTGGAGCGCCTGATGCCGGGCCTGGCCGAGCGCTGGAACGGCCGCGTCAGCCGTACCGTCTGGGACAGCAACGCCGCTCCCCGCGGTTGCTATGCCTACTATCCGCCGGGGTATGTCACCAGCCTGCTCGGAATCGAAGCCGAACCTGAGGGCCCCGTGCATTTCGCCGGTGAGCACACGTCCACACGCTGGCAGGGTTTCCTCAACGGTGCCGTCGAAAGCGGCCAGCGCGCCGCCCGCGAGATCCGCGGCCGCGCCTGAAAGAGTGCGGGTTCCAGACAGAAAAGACCCGGAACCCGCTCCGTGCTCACCGGGAGACTGATCCCGCGGTCCGTGTTCGCGTCGCACCCCCGTGGCCCGCGGAAAGGTCGAAGGGGCGTCGCGGGCACGGTCTGTCAGGTGATCGCGGTCTTCGCCGCCAGAGGATCAGGTTACGCTGTCCCGGCGACAGGTGAGCACTGCGCAGCAGTCCGGGCTTGCGGGTCGCAGGATATCCTCGTCGAAGATGGCCGCATCCCGGATCATCATCCGATGACGTGGTTGGGCGGGTGCGAAGCTGTCCGGGTCTCCGTCAATGACTGGCGGCGCTCCGTGCCGGGTCGTCAGTCTTCCCGCAGGATTCTGCGAAGGACATGGCGATGATTGCTCAGGTGCGGGCGTATCTCCGTCGGCCAGCGCCCCTGGTCGACAGCCCGTGCCCAGGCTTCGCTGGTGAGCACATCGGGACTCTCCAGTTCGTAGATGGCGCTGTACTTGGGCTCGCCTTCCGCGGTCACGGTCTTGATCCCGCCGGCGATGGCCAGCCTCAGGGGCTCGCGGGTGCTGCGCATCACCGACAGCACACCAGGGACCTTCATCAGAAGGGGCACGTGCTCGGTGTCGTAGACCTCGTTGAACAGGTCCTCCTTGGCCGGGTCGATGTCCATGCTGGCGATGAACAGGTAACGCGCTTCGGGATGCATCCGTGTCTCCTAGATCGGGTGCCCGCTGCTCGGGCGACGTTCGTCCTGCGATGTGCCGGGACTCTGCACTTCAGGTGCCACGGACCGCCCGCTGAACGATGTCCTGCTCGAGCAGGCCGACGCCGACGATCACTCCCAGCGCCGACGCGAGAGCATTGACGTGAGTCACCAGGCCGTCGTTCAGCGTGCTCGCGGCGAAGCCAATCCGGGCACTCTGGTGCCCGACCGTGCAGGCCGCAAGACCGGCCGCCTGCAACAGATCGAGCGCTGCGATGCCCGCACTGTCCTTTCCCACGCCGGCATCATTGAAGACGCTGAGCAGTGGACGCGCCGCGATGGCATAGCGGGCCGAACTCACGCCGCCGTGGGAGCCGCTCACCGCCACACTGCCGGCATCTGTCTGACCCAGCTCCGTGATCGAATCCACCACGCGCAGGCGCAGGGCCCCGCCTCGAATGCCATCTCCGGCAGCGGCTTCCTCGCGACCCGCCCCGGGCCCCGGGCCCGATGTCATCGTCCTCAGATCGACAGATGGCGTCGTACCGCGTCCGAGCTGACCTCGCCGCGGGGGATCTCGGCCACGATGCGGCCCTTGTCCATCACATAGCAGCGCTCGCTGATGGCCAGGATGGTGTCGAGGTTCTGCTCGACGAAGAGGATGGTGGTGCCCAGTTCGTTGCGGATGGAGACGAGTGCGTCGCAGATCATCTGGACGATGGAGGGCTGAATACCCTCTGAGGGCTCGTCCAGCAGCATCAGGGCCGGGTTGCCGACCAGCGCGCGACCGATGGCCAGCTGTTGCTGTTCCCCGCCCGACATGGTGCCAGCCATCTGGCGGCGACGCTCCTTGAGGCGGGGAAAGTACTGGTAGACGAGGTCGTTGAGCTTTCGGCCCTTGCTTCCCCCGATCAATTCCCCAACCGCGAGGTTCTCCTCGACGGTCATGCGCGGGAAGACGTCCCGCCCCTGCGGGATGTAGCCGACGCCCAGCCGGGCAAACGCGTCGCTCGGCTGGCCGGTCATGTCCTGGCCCAGGATGCGTATGCTGCCGCGGGTCGCTGGCAGCTGGCCGATGAGGCATCGCTGGGTTGTCGTCTTGCCAACACCGTTACGGCCGATGAGTCCCACGATCTCTCCCTTGGAGACCTGAAGGTCCACGCCCTGGAGGATGGGCGTCGCGCCGTAGTTGGCCCACAGGCCGCTGACGGACAGAAGTGGTTCAGTGCTCATGCGGCTTCCCGAGATAGATCTCCTCGACACGCTTGTCGGCGAGGATCTCCTCGATGGAGCCCCGCGCGAACACCTTGCCGAAGTGCAGTACCGTCACCCGCTGGGCGATCTGGCGCACGAAAGTCATGTCGTGCTCCACCACCAGGACCGTCATGCCGGTGCCGTTGAGTTGCTTGATCAGTTCACCGGTGCGGAACGTCTCCTCGGGAGACATGCCTGCCGTGGGCTCGTCCAGCAGCAGCAGCGCCGGCTTGAGCGCCAGGGCCATGCCGATCTCCAGCCATTGCTGCTGCCCGTGGGACAACGCTCCAGCCGGCTTGTCAGCATCGGCCGACAGGTCCAGCAGGTCGAGCAACCGATGCTCCTCCTGGTCCAGCGCGTGGCGCTCCACATGATGCTGCAGGGCGACATGGAGATTCTGCCGCACCGGGAGTTCGCGGAAGACGCTGGGCGTCTGCATCTTGATGCTCATGCCCTCCTTCACTCGCTGGAAGGGGCGCTGTCCCGTGACGTCCCGGCCCCGGAACAGGATCTGTCCGTGGGTCGGTGCGTAGGTTCCGACGACCAGCTTGAACAGCGTGCTCTTGCCCGCCCCGTTCGGGCCGATGAGGCAGTGGATCTCGCCTCCCGCGACCGAGAGGTCGACGTCGGACACGGCGTTGAGGCCGCCGAAGGTCTTGCCAAGTCCACGGGTCTGGAGAATTTCTTCCACGCTCAGCCCTCCACCCGGTTGCGGATCTTGCGACGGACCAGACGCCCCACCACGCGCGCGACGCCGATCACGAAACCCTGCGGCGCAACCATGACGGTGGCGAGCAGCATCGCGCCCATGAGGATCAGCGCCGCCTGCTGGCTGTGGACGATGATCGTCTGGAAGGCGACGAGGATGAGGAAGCTGCCGACCATCGTGGCGGTGATGTCGCCCCGTCCCGAGAAGGCCACCCAGACGATGGGCATGGCGGCCGCCGGCAGCCCGATGCTGGAGGGCGTGATGAACTGTCCCCAGGAGGTGTAGAGAACGCCGCTCAGACCCGCCAGGGCAGACCCGATGACGAACGTCACAAGCTGATACTTGCGGACGTCATAGCCGAGCAGTTCAGCGCGCTGCGGGTCCTCGCGGATGGCGACGATGACGTTGCCGAACCGGGAGTTCAGGAGCATGCGCAGGCCGAGATAGACGATCAGGATCATCCCGATCGAGAGGTAATAGAGGCTGGGCCCTTCGAAGTACAGGGTCTCGTCGTCGAACCACGGGATGTTGAGCGGATCCATGCCCTTCATGCCGTTGAAGCCGTTCAGGCGCGCCTCGCCGATGTGCCACTCCGGCCCGGCCGTCTGTCCCAGGAAGAACGCGAGCACCAGGGTGGCGGACAGCGTGACGATGCCGAAGAACACGCCGCCGACACGTCCCCAGATCATGAAGTAACCCAGCACAACGGCCGCGAGCGCCGCCAGCAGGACGGCAATGGCCAGCGCGAGCAGGGTCATGGTGCCGCCACCGAGATTGATCGCCAGGACGCCGTACGAATACCCGGCAATGCCAAAGAAGAATGTCTGGCCGAAGGACAGCATGCCGCAGTAGCCCCACATGAGGCACAGCCCGAGGGCCATGAATACCCACAGGAGGAAGTAGGCGAAGTTGCCGACATCGTAGGGGTCGGCAACCATGGGATATGCGACTGCCCCGGCCAGGATGACCAGGAAGGAGATCCAGAACGCCGGGCCGTTGCCGACGGTCTGGGGGCCATTGACGAGCCTGAACATGATGCGTCTTCCCCGGATTCAGCGGCTGCGGCGGGTCAGGAACCCCGACACACCCTCAGGCAACAGGCGAATGATGATGATGACTGCGATGAGCATGCCGATCTGGCCGACGATCTGGCCTGCCCAGGCGTTCAGCGAGGTGCGCACTGCCGCCAGCAGCACGCCCGCCGGTGTGGTACCCAGCAGGACGTTCGTGCCCCCCACCACCACGGTGACGAAGCTCTCGACGATGAAGGTGGCGCCCATGGTCGGAATCAGTGTCATGGTCGGCGCGTAGAGGGCACCGCACAGGCCCGCCAGCCCGGCGCCGATGCCGAAGCTGAGCGCATACACACGACCAACCCGCACCCCCAGTGCCTGGGCCATGCGAGGGTTCTGCATGGTGGCGCGGGCGTGCACGCCGAAACGGGTGCGCATGAACACGAAGTAGATGAACCCCAGGGCCAGCAGCGCACCGCCGAACAGGACAAGGCGATAGACGGAGAACGAGTATTCGCCCACCATGAAGCTTCCTTCGGGTGTGCCCACGCTGGTCAGGGAGGAACCGAACACGATGAGCATGCCCTGGGTGACCACGAGACTGAGACCCCAGGTGGCCAGGAGCGAGTCGAGCGGCCGGCTGTAGAACCTGCGCACCACCAGCACCTCCACGATGACGCCGATGACCGCGGCCGCGATCGTCCCGCCCACCTGAGCGAGGACCAGCGGAACCCCCGCGTGCACCAGGCCGACCGAGACGTAGGCGCCGCACATGATGAATTCCCCGTGTGCCATGTTGATCACGCCCATCATCCCGAAGACGATGGCGAGTCCGGCGGCGGACAGGATCAGGAACGCGAAGACATCCGCGAACTGGTACAGGATGGAAAAGATCTCGGCGATGATGATGCACCCCGCTTGGGCTGGTCCTGGCTCGTTGCTACCCCGGAGCCACCGCGAGGGTGGCCCCGGGCCATGCCATGCCCGTGATTACTTCTTGGGCAGGTCGGTCGGCGTGTACTGCTTCTTGTCGTCCTTCTTGGTCAGGTCGCAGCCGATCTTGGCGAGCCAGTAGGGCTGGATCACGCCGTAGTCCTTCACGACCTTCACATTGTGCTTGGCATCGACCGTGATGAGACGCATGCGGTGGGAGGTGTGCTGGCTCTTCGGATCGATGCAGATCTCGCCTTCAGGCGCGTTGATGCAGGCCTTGCCGGTGGCGATGACCTTGCGCAGGTCGGCCTTCTTGGTCGACTTCGCGTCCTCGACGAGCTTCTTGTACATGTAGACCGCCGTGTAGGCGTTGTATCCCATGTCGTTGATGTAGGTCTCGTTCGGGAACTTGGCGTGCCAGCGCTTCTTGAAGTCCTCGGCCTCCGGGGTGTCGATCTCCTCGAACCAGTTGGCGACGGCGTTCATGTTGTTCAGGGCCGGAGGGGCGAAGCGCTTGTGCTCGAAGCCCAGCATGACCTTGATGGAAGAACCCATCGGCAGGTTCAGCTTGGCCGCTGCGGCCTGCTCGAAGAAGGAGTCCTGAGCGGCGCCGACGTTGATGGTCAGGATCCAGTCCGGCTTGGCTTTCTGAATGTTCTGGATGGTCTGCGCGAACTGGGACACACCGAGGGGAATGAACTCCTCTCCCACCACCGTGCCACCGAGCTCCTTCACCAGCATGCGGTTCCACTCGGCGGAAATCTGGCCGAAGTTGTAGTCGGCGGCGATCACGTAAACCTTCTTGCCGAACTTCTCCATCATGTAGGGGATCATGGTGGAGAACTGCTGCTCCGGCACGGCGCCGATGCTCACCATGCTCGCGTCACAGACACCGCCTTCGTACTGGTTGGTGTAGAAGTACGGGGTGTTGGTGCGGTTGACGATCGGGCGCACGGCCTCCCGCGATGCGGAGGTGATGCCGCCGATGAGCACGTCGACCTTGTCCTTGTTCAGCAGGCGACGGGCGAATTCCTGATAGCGGGCGTTGTCGCCCTGGGGGTCGAGGTGGATCAGTTCGATCTGGCGGCCCATGATGCCGCCGGCCTTGTTGATTTCCTCGACGGCCAGGAGGGAGCCATTGAGTTTGGGCTTTCCCAGCAGCCCGAGGTCACCCGAGACGTCCTCGAGCAGGCCGATCTTGATGGGATCCGCTGCGACTGCGGCACCGCTTACCAGGGAGGCCGCGCACAGGGCGCCGGCCAAGGCCAGAAAACTCTTCTTCAATTTCATCGTTTGCTCCATTGTGTGTTGTCAAGCCAGAGACTTCCTCCGCGCCCCGGCCCTCCCGGCCAGGGCTGTCGCGGCGAAGACGCGTTTTCCTCGTGCCGGCGCCAGGCGCCGGCGCTCAGAGACCCGGGTGCCTGCGGTGCCAGTCGGTCGCCTGCTGGTAGGCCCACCCCGCACGCACGAGGAGGTCTTCCCGGAAGTGGGGCGAGACGAACTGGAACGCCATCGGTGCGCCCTGGGCAGTGAAGCCCGACGGCAGCGTGATGGTGGGGCTGCCCGTCATGTCGAACGGGCAGGTGTACCGCAGCAATCCGGAAATCAGGTCGGCATCCTCGGCCAGCCGCGCCATCTGGGCACGGGTGGGAGACGCAATGCCCATGGCGGGCACGAGGAGGAGATCGAGGCCTTCGAACAGGCTGGCGACCCGGCCGCGGAAGTCGTGCCGGCGCAGCATGATCTTCTGGTAGTCGAGCCCGGACTGGCTGCGGCCGAGTTCGATGAGACCGGCCAGACCGGGGCCGTATTCGTCCTTGCGCGAGGGGTAGGTGGCTTCATGCGCGACCGCGGTTTCCATCCCGCAGAGGGGGAACCAGTCGGCGATGGCGGCCTCCGGATCCGGGAATTTCACCTCGCGGATGTCGCCCCCGAGATCGGAGACGGCCTTCAGGACCTCGGCCAGCATCTGCTTGACGGAATCCTCGACCTTGTTGGTGTTCCAGCCCGTGTCCACGCCGATGCGCAGCCCGCGCAGTCCGCGAGTCATGCCGGCGAGGTAATTGGGAACCGGTTCCTGGCTGGCGGTCGGATCGTTCGGGTCGGCGCCGGCGATGACGCCCAGCATGGCGCCCGCATCCGCGGCACTGCGGGTCATCGGACCGACGTGGTCCAGGGTCGCCGCCAGCTCGAAGACGCCGTAGCGGCTGACCCGACCCCAGGTGGGCTTGATGCCGGTGCAGCCGTTCGCGGCGGACGGGAAGCGGATGGACCCTCCCGTGTCGCTCCCGAGGGAGCCGTAGCAGAGGCCGGCGGCGGTGGCAACGCCGGAACCGCTGGACGATGCACCCGACCAGTGGGCCGCGTTCCACGGATTGACAGGGGGCGTGACGGTCGGGTGGTGGTCGGCGTAGGCGCCTTCCGTGAGTTGCAGTTTGCCCAGGATGACGGAGCCGGCGTCCCGCAGCTTGTGCACCACCGTGCCGTCCCGGTCGGGCCGGAAATCCTTGTGGATGGTCATGCCCGCGGCCGTGGGCACACCCTTGGTCCAGCACAGGTCCTTCACGGCTATGGGGACTCCGTGCAGCGGTCCACGGTGCTCGCCCCGCGCGATCTCGGCGTCGGCGCGGCGTGCATCGTCCAGCGCGGAGTCAGCCATCAGCGTGGCATAGCTCAGGAGCTTTCCGTCCAGAGCCGCGATGCGGTCCAGCTGGGCCTGAGTGGCCTCCACGGAACTCAGTTCGCCGGACTGGATCTGCCGGCCGATGTCGAGTAGTTCGAGGTAATGAAGATCACTGCGGCTCATGCTGCTGGTCTCCTGCGGACGGGTTGCGGCGAACATCAAAGTCGGCCGCAGTCTATTCCCGGAGTTCCTTCACCACAACCATGGCGAATGGTCCGCGGGAGCCGCTCAACGCGTCTTGCAAGAATGCGGCCACCCCGGGGAACGATGCGCCCCCGGGGCCCGCGGACCCTCAGGGCATCTCGAGGTACTTGCGGCTGATGGCCGCTCCCACCGTGTATTTCGGATCGACGAAGTTGCCCAGCCGAACCTTGCCGCACTGGCTCAGCATCATGTAGGCGTCCCACTTGTCGAAGCCGTAGTCCTTCTCCATCCAGCGCACCAGCTCGCGGTAGGCGATGCGCGTGGCATCCTCGAGCGGACGCGTGCTGCCGATGGCCATGATCACTTCCTCGTTCTCGAGGCGCGGCCACTCGATGGTCCAGCCCTTGATGAGCTCCACATGGATGGTGGTCGTCGTCGGATATTCCACGGCCACCCCGCAGACCTCACCGTCGCCCTGGCAGGCGTGTGCATCACCAATGAACAGGCGTGCACCAGGAGTGCGCACCGGAAGGTAGGTGATGCTGCCCGGACCCATGTCGGGCAGGTCCATGTTGCCGCCGTGATTGTCGGGCGTCAGGGAGTTGATGGAGTCGATCTCGGGCGAGGTGCTCAGGGTGCCGATGTGCGGCTTGTAGGGCAGCGTCACCCGCTTGCTCCAGTAGACGTGCTGCTCGTCGACGTTGATCTTCCGGACGATCTCCGGCAACGGATCGTTCAGGGTTGCGGTGTAGTAGGTGCCGGTGAGGGCGCCGAACTCCGGCACCATGCAGCAGGTGCCCATGGGGTTGGTGCCGCGGGGCACCATCGACTCGATGTAGACGGCGATGGCGTCCCCCTTCTCCGCGCCCTCGATCATGATCGGGCCGTTCTGCGGGTTCAGGAACGGCATGCGCAGCACCTTGGACGGGAGGTCCTGCTCGGTCTTGATCGCGCCCTCGAAGGCGTCGCGGGTCTCCACGACCACACGGTCGCCCGGCCGGATGCTCATCACCGGTTCGGAGTACGGCCCCATCGTGTAGTGGTACTTGCCTTGGCGCGCCTCGGTGAGGCTGTGGGTCTGCCCGACGCGGCCGCCGGCCACCCCGCGCGTGTGCATGATCGACTTCTCTAGCCAGTTGGCCATCCTGCTCCCTCCTGTGGGGTCTTGGTGAATCCCTCGTGCCGCAACCTCGCGGACTCCGCCAAGTCTTATCGAAATCGACCCGCTCGTCCACGGGCAGGCTGACCAGGGGATTCCTCAGCCGTCCCGCAATGGACGCTGCCGTGGACGATCCCGTTCCGCCTGCCTGGCGACTGCGTGCCCCGCTTCGGCGGCGCGCGGGTGCCGCCCGGAAAGTGCCGCCCGTGAACGCTTCGGGCGCCGGGGTGTCCTCCCCACTCTCCCTCTTGCTCGCGAGGTACCCGATGAAAACCCTGCCCTACCGGGCCGTAACCTCCTCCGGCGCGGTGACGGAGGTGCGCTTCGACCTGCACCCCGAGACGGTTTCGCCGGAGCGCGTGGGGGAGCTGGTCACCGGGGTCCTGGCGGCGATCGATGGCCAGATCGAGGGCCGGGAGCCGGCCGCCAACGGGGATGTCCTGCAAGCGCTGGCCATGGCGCTGGCCCTGCGTGCCAGCATGCTCCCGGCCCGGCGGGCGATGCAGGAGCACCTCCTGCGGGACGTGGTCGACCGTGCCTGGCAGAGCCTTGCCGATGCCACGCGTTTCCAGGGCGGGGTCGGTCATGGATGACGGATCGTGGCCCGCCCGGCCCGGGTACGTTGCGGGACTGGAACGGAGCGTGCGTGCTATCCTCCGGTGAGGTTGCGAAAGCGCCACCGCCACGAGAAAAGCGCGGCAGCAGCGGCGCCCGGCACGAGACGACCGAAGCCCAAACGACGAGCCTGGACCGATGCTGGAGCCGCCCGTTCAATCCGTTCCCGAGCCCGCCGAGGTGCCTGTCTCCACGGCCTCCGCAGCGCCCGAGGCCGACGCGATTTCCATCCGCGATCTCTCGCTCGTGTTTCCGACCGCCGACCAGCCGGTCACCGCCCTGTCCCATGTCGATCTGTCCATTCGCCGCGGCGACTTCGTGTCGTTCATCGGGCCTTCGGGGTGCGGCAAGACCACCCTGATGCGGGTCATCGCGGATCTCGTGCAACCCACGTCCGGCACGGTGACGGTCAACGGCGTGAGTCCCCCGCAGGCCCGGCAGGCACGCGCGTACGGCTACGTCTTCCAGGCGCCCGCGCTGTTTGCCTGGCGGACGGTCCGGCGCAACGTGATGCTGCCGCTGGAGATCATGGGCGTCCCGGCGGCGGAGCGGCAGGCCCGGGCGGCCCGCTATCTCGGGATGGTCGGTCTCGAGGGTTTCGAGCGGAAGTTTCCCTGGCAGCTTTCCGGGGGCATGCAGCAGCGGGTGTCGATCGCCCGGGCGCTGGCGCTGGAGCCGCAGCTCCTGCTGATGGACGAGCCTTTCGGCGCGCTCGACGAGATCACCCGGGATCGCCTGAACGAGCATCTCCTGCGCCTGTGGGACCGGATGGGCAAGACCGTGATCTTCGTCACGCACTCGATCTCCGAGGCCGTGTATCTCTCCAGCCGCATTGTCGTGATGAGCCCGCGCCCCGGGCGGATCCTCGAGGTGATCGAGAACGACCTCCCGCGGGACCGGACACTGGATGTCCGCGAGACGCCCGGCTTTCTCGAGGTGGCCCACCGGGTGCGGGTGGCGCTCCGGGCGGGGCACAGCTATGACGACGACTGAGGTCGCCGGCCTCGGGCCGCCCGCAGTGCCGTGGCTGCCGCGCCTGCTCCACCACGCCGCGCCTGTGGCGGTGGTCGTGGCTGCGATCCTCGTGGCCTGGTACGGGCTGGCCGTGCACCTGAACTCGCCGCAGGTCCTCGACCGGTTCGCCCAGGACGGTGCCGTCCCGGGCTGGCGCGAGGTGGCGGCGGCGACATGGTCGATGGAACGGCCGGTCCTGCCCGCGCCCCACCAGATCGCCCGCAACTTCCACGAGACTGTCGTCGAGACCAAGGTCTCGAGCAAGCGCAGCCTGGTGTTCCACGCGGGCGTGACCGTCTCCGCGGCCCTCTTCGGGTTCGCGCTCGGCAGCCTGCTCGGCATTGCGCTCGCCGTGGGCATCGTGCACCTGCCGGTGCTCGACCGCAGCCTGCTGCCGTGGATCATTGCCTCCCAGATGGTCCCGATCCTCGCCATCGCGCCGATGGTCGTGGTGGTGCTCGGCAACCTCGGCTTTCCGGGCCTGCTGCCGAAGGCGCTGATCTCGGCCTATCTGTGTTTCTTCCCCGTGGCCATCGGCATGGTCAAGGGCCTGCGTTCGCCCGACCCGCTGCAGATGGACCTGATGCGCACCTACAGCGCGAGCGCGGCGCAGACGTTCTGGCGCCTGCGGCTGCCGGCTTCGGTGCCCTTCCTGTTCACCAGTCTGAAGGTCGCCGTGGCCACGAGCCTGATCGGCGCCATCGTCGGCGAGCTTCCCACCGGCGCCCAGGCCGGGCTCGGCGCCCGGCTGCTGTCCGGCTCCTACTACGGCCAGACCGTGCAGATCTGGGCCGCGCTGCTCATGGCCTCGCTCGTGGGCGTCGTCCTCGTGTTTGCCGTCTCGCTCGTGGAGCGGCTGACGCGCAGGCTCATGGGCGATGCACCGGCATGAAGCAGCGCATCGGCATCCTCGCCGCGGTCGGGTGCATGGTGGCTGGCCTGTTCCTGCCGGCGGGACCGGCGGGCTGGATGGCGGACGGCGCGGCCCTCGCCGGCGCGATCCTGGCCATCGCGTCGGCCGCGTTCTGTCTCCGGGCCCGCGCCCCGGCCGAGGAGATCCTGCTCTCAGGGGCGGCACTGCTGCCGGGCGCGGCGGCGCCCTTCCTGCTGCTGCGGGGGGAGGGCCCCTTCGGTGCCGAGGCGTCCGGCCTGTGGTGGGTGGTTCTCGGGTGGACCATCTTCCTGTGGACCCGCCTGAGCGCGCTCTCGGCACCGCGGGGTCCGGCGTGGGGGAGATTCGCGGCGCCCGCCCTGTTCGGCGCAGGCCTGCTCTACCTGTGGGAAGTGCTCGTGGTCGGGTTCGACGTTCCCCAGGTGCTGCTGCCCGCGCCGCACCGGGTCGGCCAGGCGCTGGCGGGAAAGCTCGATGTGTTGTGGCCGGACTTCCAGCAGACCTTCTTCAAGTCGGTGCTCTCCGGCTATGGCGCAGGGTGCGCGCTCGGCCTGGCGGTCGCGCTCGTGGCCGACCGGTTCGCCTTCCTGAAGCGCGGGCTGCTGCCCCTGTCCGGCCTCGCCAGCGCCGTGCCGATCGTGGGGATTGCGCCCATCATGGTGATGTGGTTCGGCTTCGACTGGGAATCCAAGGCGGCGGTGGTCGTCGTGGTCACCTTCTTTCCCATGCTGGTGAACACCCTGGCCGGCCTCGCCGCGGCCGATTCGATGCATCTGGACCTCATGCGCTCCTACGCGGCCAGCCACGGCCAGACGCTGCTCAGGCTGCGCCTGCCCACCGCGCTGCCGTTCATCTTCAACGCGCTCAAGATCAATTCCACCCTTGCGCTCATCTCGGCCATCGTGGCAGAGTTCTTCGGGTCGCCAATCCTTGGGCTGGGGTTCCGCATCAGCGCTGAAGTGGCACGGCTCAATGTCGACGTGGTCTGGGCGGCGATTGCCATCTCCGCGCTCGCCGGGTCGGCCTTCTACGGTGTGATTGCCGCGGTGGAACGGAGCCTCACGTTCTGGCATCCGTCCTACCGGGCATGAGCTGCAATTTCCTCAACGACCTCGAAGGAGAAGCGCGATGCAACTGAAGAAATGGATCCGGGCGGCGGGCGTGGTGGCCGCGCTCGCGGCAACCGCGGCCACTGCGCAGGACAAGCTGACACTCCAGCTCAAGTGGGTGACGCAGGCCCAGTTCGCCGGCTACTACGTCGCGAAGGACAAGGGCTTCTACAAGGACGTCGGGCTCGACGTGACGGTCAAGGCCGGCGGGCCGGACATCAACCCGAGCCAGGTCATCGCGGGCGGCGGTGCCGACGTCATCGTCGACTGGATGCCCTCGGCCCTCGCGACCCGCGAAAAGGGCGTGCCCCTCGTCAACATCGCCCAGGTGTTCAAGCGCTCCGGCATGCAGCTCACGTGCCGCAAGGACTCCGGCGTCAGGACGCCGCAGGACTTCAAGGGCCGCACGCTCGGCGTCTGGTTCTACGGCAACGAGTATCCGTTCCTCTCCTGGATGGACAAGCTCGGCTACAAGACCAGCGGCGGCGGGGATGCGGTCAAGGTCCTCAAGCAGGGCTTCAATGTCGATCCGCTGCTCCAGAAGCAGGCGGACTGCATCTCGACGATGACGTACAACGAATACTGGCAACTGATCGAGGCCGGCATGAAGGCCGACCAGCTGCTCGTGTTCAAGTACGAGGACCAGGGCGTGGCCACCCTCGAGGACGGCCTGTACGCCACCGAGAAGTCCCTCGCCGATCCCAAGATGGCCGACAAGCTGGCGCGCTTCCTCAAGGCGTCGTTCAAGGGCTGGGAGTACGCGATCAAGAACCAGGCCGAGGCCGTGCAGATCGTGCTGGACAACGATGCCTCGGGCGCCCAGACCAAGCAGCATCAGACCACGCAGATGCAGGAAGTCGCCAAGCTGGTCGAGGGTGGCAAGACCGGCTTCCTCGAGCCCAAGTCCTACGACCGCACGGTCGCCACGCTGCTTTCCGGCAAGTCCGACCCCGTGATCACGAAGAAGCCCGCGGGGGCGTGGACCCACAAGGTGTGGGAACTGTCACAGAAATGACGGGGTGACGCCCCGCGGCCGGTGATCCCTGACCCGGCTGCGGGTCGCCGGCGCGGGGGCGTTTGGTTGTCCGATCGGGTCACCGGGAGCGGAGCGAACGAGATGGCGATGCTGAGAGCGGGCCTCATCCAGATGGGCCTCAAGGGCACGACCGACATGGCGCCGGAGCAGATCCGGCAG
>JBAXBV010000012.1:0-98233 GCA_037141795.1 Betaproteobacteria bacterium | reverse complement strand
ACGCGCGCTCCTTCGCCGAAGAAGCCTTCCTCGAGCGCGTCGAACTCGGCCCGCATAGAAGAATGGGAAAAATGGGGTCAGGCCTGCATAAATGCATATCTGAACGGTCGATCATGCAGTCATTCAAACCTGACCTCGACGTTCGCAAAACGAATCGAGCGAACTTCGATCCGGTGCCGCCTGGGTCGATCCCAGTGCCGACGCGATTCTTTGCCAACCCCCCCAATGACCTGGAGAGCGCTTCGGTCGTGGCCCCGGCGAGGCTCGGGAAACCGGCGGCGCCCTCAGATCGGCAGCAGCGCAGCCTCCGCTTCGTCGGTGCAAAATCCGGGACGCCGGTCGAAATAGAACCGGACGATCCGGGCGTCCACGCCGTGACGCTCACACCATTGACGGGCCTGCGCAGGCGTCATGGGTTGGGACAGGGCGCGGGTGAAGGTGTCGCTGCTCATCACCAGGAACCAGCGGGCGTCCACCGTCCGGTAGAGCGCGGCGTCCACGTGGAAGCCATCCTCGTCGCTGCCTGCCGCGGAGGCCACGAACTCCGCCTCGGAGGTATCGTAAGTGTAGCCGCCGATCGTCTGTCTCACGTTATCCATGATTCGCGTATGCCCTGTCGTTGCGCGCCGACGCAGGATGCGCCGGCAAGGTGACCATGGCGCAGGGCGCTTGCGGGAACGGCATGATCCGTTCAGCCCATTACTCGTGCGTGTGATGACACGCTTCTTTCGGCAAGAGCACGGGTGTGGCCGACACACCCGCTCCTGGAGCAACGTCGGGATGATGGGAGCGCAAGGACAACGCTTCCACCCGGCACGGGGCAGACCAAGACCGGGGCAGCAGACCGCTCGGCCGGCGTCAGAAGGGAATCGAGAGATCCGCGCCGAGGTAAGCGGAATTGGCGGCCGACTGGAAGTGATAACCGGCGCGCAGGCTCAGGGTCACGGACGGCAGCGGCTGCAGCGCACCGACGACGAAACCCGTCTTGAGAGCCTTGAAGTCCCGGTCGCCCGCCACGACCAACTCCGGGCCGACTTCGAGTCCTGCATCGGTCCGGTAGACGAGCCGGCTGCGGGCCCAGTACCCCTGCAGGCCGAACACCCACGCCGCAATGTTGCGGCTCTCCCAGCGCGGGCCCACGGGCGTGGAGAGTTCGAACTGCAGCTTCGGCCAGAGCTTGGCACCCCGCACCCGGGAGCCGGGATCGTCCGGGGAGAGATCCGTGTTGGTATGACGAACCCCCGCGTAGCCGGCCACGAGAAGGTCGCCGCGGGTGACATGGTAGCCAAGGGCAGCCTCCATGCCGAGGGCGGTCGCCTGGATGCGTTGGGAATCCACACCGTAGAGGCTCCGGTTGGCCACGTCGTAGCCGTAGCGATTGCCATCCAGCCAGTACCGCTGCACCCACCCGCTCCCCAGCCGGTTGTCGCCCGGCAACGGAATCAGCGCACCAGCGTAGAGATAGCGCTCGCCACTGCCCCGCAACTCGGTCCCCGTCAGGAACAACCGATCTCCGGCGAAACTTGTCGGAGATATCCAGACCAGCCAGGCTGCGCAGGCGGCGGACCACCACCAGGGATGTGATCGCCTCACGCGACGACGAGCCCGCTGGTCCGGGGGGATTCCGCAGTCTGGAACCGGTACAGGTAGAGCGGGGTGCCATTGGACACCACGGCATCGAAGAGCACTGCCGAACCGCTCAAGTCCCGGGTTCCAGCACGGGTGCTCACGAACATGTGGAGCTGCTCCCTGGCTCCGATCCGGCGGAAGGCGACGAGTGTCCGGGGCTGCGCCGGATCCCCCGCTACGGACAGCACGCCTACCCGGGCCTCGCCCTGCCCGTCCAGGGTACGAATCAGCACCGACGCCCAGCGGCTCGGTTGCCCCGCCTCCTCGGTGGATCGGCCACCGAACCAGCGCCCCAGCCGGTCCAGCGGGGTGCGTGCGCGTTCCGCGAAATCGTTGAGCTTCCACTGGAGATCCGACCCATACAGGAATGCGAGCAGCTCGTCGCCGTCCCCGGGCTTCTCCCAGTCGAATTCGCACCCGAGGGCCCGGGTGTCCTGATCCTTGTCGCTGCCGAAGAGGGCGCGCACGCGGGCGCGGAACCGGAGCGGCCCGGACGGCAGCGCGATCTCTCCCCGGATCGTGTCTCCGACCGTCAGGCCGTCGGGAAAGACGCCGTAATATTTGAACCCGTCGCCGGAGACATCATCCAGGATGCCCGCCTGGGGATGGGAACCCTCCCCGTCGAGAATCGCGGGCAGGGGAATCGGGAACCGGTACTCCCGCCGCCGGAACGAACCGATTCTTCGCGCGAAACCGATCACTACGCTGGCCAGGCTCGCATTGACGCAGGCCCAGAAGACATTGGCAAACACCGCACCAGCGGGCAGGTCCGACCGACCCATTGCGTACAGCAGCAACCCCACAGGCACCGCGACAGCGTTCAACCCGAAGACGAGGGTCTGGGGCAGCATGAAGCGCCGCGAGGCCTGAGGCGTCTGGCGCGAGCGGGTTTTCTGGGTGACCTTGAAGCGGAGCTTCTCGCGGAAGATCGCGGTCGTCGCCCACATGAACGCCGCGTAGCGCGCCATGTTGTAGCTCTCCACCTGTAGGGACCGCCCGTAACCTCGGCTCGTCTCCTCGAACATCCAGAACGTGAGCAGGTAGTAGGGAATGAAACGCAACAGGAAATCCCACGACACGTAATCGACCGGCATGGTCCCGGTGAGCAGCACGATCACCGGCGCGGCGTAGAAGACCAGCTTCTGCCAGCCCTCCAGGTAGGTGATGGTGCTGCCCAGGTAACTCAGCTTCTGGGCCAGTGTGAGCCCGCGGGCGAACACGATGAAGCCGTGACGCCGCATCACCTGCATGGCGCCCTGTCCCCAGCGCATCCGCTGCTTGATGAACGGCACGATGTCCGCAGGCGCAAGACCGAAGGCGAGGGACTCGGCGTGATAGACCGTACGCCAGCCGCGCTGATGGATGCGCAGCGAGGTATCGAGATCCTCCGTCACGGTATCCACGGCGAACCCGCCGATCTCATCCAGCGCCTCGCGGCGCAGGACGCCGCAGGTGCCACAGAAGAAGGCGGCATTGTGGGCATCCTTGCCCCGCTGGATCACGCGAAAGAACAGCGACTGTTCGTTCCAGACCAGGCGGCTGTCCGGCCGGGACCGGTGCTGGAACGAATCGACGTTGTAGAAGTCCTGCGGAGTGGAGACGCAGGCGACGTCTGCATCTCGGAAATAGCCGAGGGTGCGGTTCAGGAAATGTCTGGAGGGTACGTGGTCGGCATCGAACACGGCCACGAACTCGCCCCGCGCGTGGCTGAGCGCATTGTTGAGGTTGCCAGCCTTGGCGTGGAGATTGTCCGTCCGGGCAAGATAGTTCACCTCCAGCTCACCGGCGAGCGCGCGCATCTCCGGGCGATTGCCGTCGTCGAGAAGCCACGTCTGGTGGGGATACTCGATCCGCGTTGCGGCGACGAGGGTCCGGCGGAGCATCTCCACCGGCTCGTTGTACGTGGTCACGAACACGTCCACCAGGTGTCCGGACTCCGCGGGTGGCGGTTCGCGCACAGACAGGCGCCACACCATGAACAGATTCAGCAGGGCGATCAGACAACCGAACAGCTCAGCCCCGTAGACCGTCCACGAGAACACCGGGGCGTCGTGATTGAACGTGGACGGCCGCCAGCCCAGGTACCAGACCGCCACCACGAGGTAGGCGACCACGACCACGACCTGGGGCCAGGCAAGACCTTCGGCCGGAGGATTCTCCGACCGGGCCGGTCGGCGCATCTGTGCAGCTTGTGGCAACGTTAAGCCTGCAGTCCGGGCGTGCCTCAGGCCACGCGCCGACGCACCCTCCAGCCCAGCAGGGCGATCAGCCCGCCGCCGAGCAGCGCCATCGAGCCCGGCTCGGGGATGTTGGCAGTGATGCGGACGTTGTCCAGACCCCAGGCCTCGTCCAGATACGGAAATGCCAGGTCAGTCCGGACCTGGAGGCCCTGGCTGAAGAAACTGAAGGAAGCCGTGGATCCGGTGTGGTCGAACTCCCGGACGAAGCGGTACACCGAATCCATCGGAGCAGCCGTGGTCGAGGGCACATCCTCCGGGGTGGGGACGATCTCGAACCGGTACCCCAGCGTGTAGCGTTCGACTGCACCCGTCGTGGGCAGACAGGGGCTCGCCAGGCCGTCACAGTAGGTCTGCTTGCTCAGGTCGGGGCTGCCGTGGCTGAAGGTCCAGGAGGATTCGGTCGCGGTCGTGCCGCCTGCGCCGTAGCGGAAGCCGAAGGTGTCGGGGCCGCGCGCCACGCCATTGATGGGACGGGCGTCCAATCCGTCCCAAGACCACATGAGGTAGGCGTCGAACTCCACACGCAGGCGGGTCACCGCAGAGGGAATCTGGGTGACGGACAGCGTCGTGATGTCGTTGCCCCCGAAGTATCCGAGAAACTTGCGGGTGTCGTTGAGGGGAATCGGGGTGCTCTGGAGGGACCAGGAATAGGGAGATGTCGACGACCACTCCGAGCCCTTGGAGGTCTGGAAGTCATTGAAGTACAGGACAGTTTCGGCTTTGGCCGCCCCTGTCGCCACCAGACCGGCGAGCAGCACTGCCCGGACCTGATTATCACAAAACCGCATCAAATTCTCCCCCCCGCGTCAACTTCCGGCGGAATGCTACGCTTCCGAGCAGGATTGTTCCACCCCGCCCCGGGCCCCGAAGAGGGGACCCGGGACTGTGGGGGCTCAGATCATCGCCGCCACGTAGGCGGTCTTGACGGTGGTGAAGAACTCCTGGGCGTAGCGCCCCTGTTCCCGGGGACCGTAGCTGGACCCTTTCCGCCCCCCGAAGGGCACGTGGTAATCGACGCCCGCGGTGGCGAGATTGACCATGACCATGCCGGCCTGGCTGTTCTTCCGGAAGTGCGCGGCGTGCTTGAGGGACGACGTGCAGACACCCGCGGCGAGTCCGAACGGCGTGTCGTTGGCCAGCGCGAGCGCCTCCTCGTAATCCTTCGCCGCAATGACGGCGGCCACGGGACCGAAGACCTCCTCGCGGTTGATGCGCATCGAGTTGTCGGTCTCGGTGAACAGGGCTGGCTCCAGGTAGAACCCGGGTGTGTCCCGCTTGAGCAGGTTGCCGCCGAAGGCGAGCCGGGCCCCGCCCTTGCGGCCCTCCTCGATGTAGAAGAGGTCCTGGTCGAGCTGGTTCTGGTCGACCACCGGGCCCACGTGCACCCCGGGCTTGAGGGCATTGTCGACCACTAGCCCCCGCATGCGCTCCACCAGCGCCTCGACGAAGCGGTCGTGGATGCCCCGGGTCACGATGAGCCGAGACGAGGCGGTGCAGCGCTGGCCCGTCGAGAAGAAGGCTCCGTTCACCGCGCACTCCACGGCGGTCTTGAGATCGGCGTCATCCAGGACCACGAGGGGGTTCTTGCCGCCCATCTCCAGCTGGAATTTCTTCATGCCGGCGATCGCCTTCTGGGCCACCTTGCGTCCGGTCTCGACCGATCCGGTGAAGGTGATCGCATCGACGCCGGGATGGGAGAGGATGGTCTCCCCGACCACCGAACCACGCCCCATGCACAGGTTGAACACGCCGGGCGGGAACCCCGCGCGGTGCAGGATGTCCGCAATGGCCCAGGACGAGCCCGGCACCAGGTCGGCCGGCTTGAACACCACGCAGTTGCCATGGGCGAGCGCCGGGGCGATCTTCCAGGCCGGGATTGCCGACGGGAAGTTCCAGGGTGCGATGATGCCCACCACGCCCACGGGCTCCCGGGTGATCTCCACGTCGATGCCCGGCCGCACCGAGGGCAGCAACTCGCCTGACCGGCGCAGGATCTCGCCCGCGAAGAACTTGAAGATGTTGCCCGCCCGCACCACCTCGCCGATGCCCTCGGGCAGGGTCTTGCCCTCCTCCCGGGACAGCAGCGTCCCGAGTTCATCCTTGCGGGCGATGATCTCGAGGCCGGCCTTCTCGAGGAGGTCGGCCCGCGCCTGCGTGTTGAAGGCCGCCCAGCCGGGGTGCGCCGCGCGTGCAGCCTCGATCGCGCGGGTGGTCTGGGCGGCGTCCGCCTGGGCGTATTCACCGACCACGTCATCGGTGTTCGAGGGATTGATGTCCCGGGTGCTGGTGGCGCCGGCAACCCACTCGCCGGCGATGAGATTGGAAAACTGCGGAATGCTCATGGTTTGGCTCTCCTCCTGGGAAGGCCGGATGCTATCGCAAAGCGGTGGCGCCCACCGGCGCGGCTGCCCCTCCCTCGTGCGACAATCTGCGGCCAGTCGTCTTCCCCTGGCCTTCCCATGAGCCTTCCCCTCACCGCCCGACCCGGTGTGCTTGCCCTGCGCAGTTCCAGGATCCGCGAAGTGGCCAATGCCGGCATGGGTCGCGCGGATGTCCTGCCCTTCTGGTTCGGCGAACCCGATGAAGTCACCCCGGAATTCATCCGCCGGGCGGCGATCTATTCCCTGGAGGCCGGGGAGACCTTCTACACCCAGAATCTCGGCCTCCCGGAACTGCGCGATGTCCTTGCGGCCTATCTTTCGCGCCTGCACCGGCCCACCCGCGCCGGCGAGATTGCCGTCACGAACTCGGGCATGTCCGCGCTCATGCTGGTGACCGAGGCCCTCGTCGGCCCCGGGGATCGAACCGTCATCGTGACCCCCATGTGGCCCAATCTGGTGGAAATCCCGAAGATCATGGGAGCCGATGCCGTCACCGTGCCGCTACGCTTCTCGCCGGACGGCTGGACCCTCGATCTGGATGCACTGCTCGGGCAACTCACGCCCGGAACCCGGCTGCTCTACCTGAATTCACCCGGAAACCCCACGGGCTGGACGATCGACAGAGCGGCCCAGCAGGCCATCCTCGCGCACTGCCGGCAACACGGCATCTGGATCCTGTCGGACGACGCCTACGAGCGCCTGCACTACCGCCCCGGGGATGCCGCCGCCCCTTCGTTCCTCGACATCGCCGGGCCGGACGACCGCGTCGTGAGCACGAACACCTTCTCCAAGTCGTGGCTGATGACCGGCTTCCGGCTCGGCTGGATCGTCGCCCCGCCTGACTTGATCGAGCAGATTGCCAAGCTGATCGAGTACAACACCTCCTGCGCCCCGGGCTTCATCCAGCGCGCCGGCCTGGTTGCCGTCCGGGACGGCGAACCGGTCATCGCGCGGACCCGGGCCCGTTTCCAGCGCGCGCGGGATCATCTCGTGGCCGGCCTGCGGTCCCTGCCGGGCATCCAGGTGGCGCTGCCCGAGGGCGCGATGTACGCGTTCTTCGCGGTGGCGGGCATGACCGACAGCCTCGGATTCTGCAAGCGGCTCGTGGCGGAACAGGGTCTCGGGCTGGCGCCGGGCATCGCCTTCGGACCGGAGGGCGAGGGATTCGTGCGGTGGTGCTTCGCCGCCGAGCCGGCGCGCCTCGACGACGGCCTGGACCGGCTCGCGCGCGGCCTCGCGGGCGGCGTGACGGGATGAGCCCGCACCAGCGCCCCGCGACCCGATACGACGTCGCCGCCTGGGTGCTGGCGGGGGCGGCCCTGCTGCTCGTGCTGAGGCTGCAACTCCTGCCGGCGCTGCTCGCGGGCCTGCTCGTGGCGGAACTGGTGCACGTCATCGCCCCCCGCCTGCAGATCTTCCGCATCGGCCACGTCCGCGGGCGCCTGGTGGCCGTGGCCCTGCTCGCCATCCTCATCGGCGGCGCCATCACGATCGCGGTTCTCGGCCTCGTCGGGTTCTTCCGCAGCGACGCGGGCAGCCTGTCGACCCTGCTGGCGAGGATGGCCGACATCGTCGACCAGGCCCGCGAGAAACTCCCGGACTGGATCGCCGGCCGCCTGCCGGAAGACGCCGAGGCGCTGCGGGTGGCCTCCGCGGAATGGCTGCGCACACACGCCGAATTCGTGCAGACCACGGGCAAGCAGGTGGGCATCACCCTCACCCAGATCCTGGTCGGGCTCATCATCGGCGGGCTCGTCGGCCTGCGCGAGTTCCGCCACGATCTTTCGCCGGGCCCGCTCGCCACGGCCCTGGCGGAACGGGTCACGCGCCTGGGTGACGCCTTCCGCCGGATCGTGTTCGCGCAGATCCGCATCTCCGCCCTCAACACGACGCTGACCGCCATCTACCTCGCCCTGCTCCTGCCGGCGCTGGGCGTGCACCTGCCCCTCACCAAGACCATGATCGCGGTCACCTTCTTCGTGGGTCTGATGCCCGTCATCGGCAACCTCATCTCCAACACGGTGATCGTGACCGTGAGCATGTCCCACTCCCTCAGCGTGGCGACGGGGTCCCTGGCCTTCCTCGTGGTCATCCACAAGCTCGAGTACTTCGTGAACGCCCGCATCGTGGGCTCCCAGATCCAGGCCCGTGCCTGGGAACTGCTCACCGCGATGCTGGTCATGGAAGCCGCCTTCGGCATCGGCGGCCTGATTGCCGCGCCGATCTATTACGCCTACCTCAAGCACGAACTCGTGAACCGGGGCCTGATCTGACCCGGCATATCCGCCCATGAAACTCGCCATCGTCCCCGTCACCCCCTTCGAGCAGAACTGCTCCGTCCTGGTGTGCGAACGCACCGGCCAGGCCGCGATCGTCGATCCCGGCGGCGATCTCGACCGCATCGTGGACACGCTGGAATCCCTCGGCGCCAGGCCGGAGAAGATCTTCCTCACCCATGGCCACATCGATCACTGCGGCGGCACGGCCGAACTCGCGCGGCGGCTGTCGCTGCCCGTGGAGGGCCCGCAGCGGGAGGACGCGTTCTGGATCGACCAGCTGCCCCAGCAGGGCCGCATGTTCGGCTTCCCCGAACTGGCGGCCTTCACGCCCGATCGCTGGCTGGAAGGCGGCGACACCGTGCGCTTCGGCGACCAGACCCTGGAGGTACGTTACTGTCCGGGCCACACGCCGGGACACGTGGTGTTCTTCCATCGCGACGCCCGCGTGGCCCTGGTGGGCGACGTGCTCTTCCAGGGCTCCATCGGCCGCACCGATTTCCCGCGCGGCGATCTCGACACGCTGCTCGAAGCCATCGAGACGCAACTCTGGCCCCTGGGCGACGACGTCACCTTCGTGCCGGGTCACGGCCCGACATCGACCTTCGGCGAGGAGCGCCGCAGCAACCCCTACGTGTCCGACGCCGCCCTGCGTCGGCGCCGGAATGCGCGCTGAGCCCCTCCGCCGGGACCCGTGCCCCACGGGCCATCCCGCCACCCCCGCGCGCCGCCCCCCGACGGGGGCAACGCGCGCCCCGTAACACAGGAATTCCATGCGCCTGCCAACGCTCGAGCAGCTCCAGAACGCCGCGGACGTGGTCTACCGGTCCATGTCCGCCACACCCCAGTACGCCTGGCCGATGCTGGATGCACGGGTGGGTACCCGCCTCTGGCTGAAACACGAGAACCACACGCCCCTGGGCGCGTTCAAGATCCGCGGCGGACTCGTGTACTTCCACGAACTGGCCGCGTCGGGCAGTCGCCCGCGGGGGGTGATCAGCGCCACGCGGGGCAATCACGGTCAGTCCATCGCCTTCGCCGCCCGGCAGCACAACATTCCCGTCACGATCGTGGTGCCCACCGGCAACAGCCGTGAAAAGAACGAGGCGATGCGGGCGCTCGGCGCGCGGCTGATCGAGCACGGAGATGACTTCCAGGCTGCGCGCGAGCACGCCATCGAGCGCGCCGAGGCCGAGGGCCTGCACATGGTGCCCTCCTTCCATCCCTACCTGGTGATGGGTGTGGCGAGCTATTCACTGGAGCTCATGCTCGCCGTCCCGAACCTCGACGTCCTCTACGTGCCCATCGGGCTCGGTTCCGGGATCTGCGGTGCGATCGCCGCCCGCGAAGCGCTCGGACGCACGATCGAGATCGTGGGCGTCTGCTCGGCCGCCGCGCCCGCCTATGCCCGGTCCTTCGAAGCCCGGCAGGTCGTCGAGCGCCCGGTCACGACCCGGCTCGCCGACGGGCTGGCCTGCCGCATCCCGGAGCCGTCGGCGCTCGAAACCATCTTGCAGCACGTGGAGCGGATCATCGAGGTGACCGACGTGGAAATCGCGAACGCCATGCGCATCATCTTTTCATCGACCCACAATGCCGCGGAAGGGGCGGGCGCCGCGGGAACGGCCGCGGCCCTGAAGGACCGGGAACGGATCGCGGGCCGCACGGCCGCCACGATCCTCTGCGGCGGAAACATCGATCGCACCGTCTTCGGCGACGTTCTGAGCCACTGACTCCAGACTGCCCACGACCCCGGACACCACCATGCACGACCCAGACGACCTTTCGACCAACGACTCCGGCAACCCGCCCTTCGCCACGGTGCTGGAGATCAATCTGCGGCGCCGCCGCCTGATGCAGGGCGGGGCAGCCGCGTTTCTCGCCTTCGCGGGCGCGGCAGCCTCGCCGGTCGCCCGAGCGGCCGCGCCGCGACCAGTGATCGGGTTCGCAGGAGTCCCGGTCGCTGCCGACGACAGGGTCCATGTGCCTCCGGGCTATCGGGCCGACGTGCTCTACGCCTGGGGCGACCCCGTCTCCGACGGCCCTCCGTTCCAGAAGGATGCGTCCGGCTCCGCCGCCGACCAGGCGCTCCAGGCCGGCATGCACCACGACGGCATGCATTTCTTCCCGCGGACGGCGGGCTCCGGGGATCTGAACCGGGGACTCCTCGCGATCAACCACGAGTACGCCGACGACGGCCTCCTGCACCCCGACGGCATGCGGACCTGGTCGGCGGACAAGGTCCTCAAGTGCCAGGCCGCGCACGGCGTGTCGATCATCGAGGTCCGGCAGGCCGGGGACGGCCGCTGGTCCGTCGTCCGGCCCTCGGCACTGGCGCGGCGCATCACCGCAAAAACGCCCATGCGCCTGTCCGGACCGGCCGCGGGTCACCCCCTGCTGCAGACGGCGGCAGACCCGTCCGGCACGCTCGTGCTGGGCACGCTCAACAACTGCGCCAACGGCTTCACCCCCTGGGGCACCTACCTCACCTGCGAGGAGAACTTCCACGGGTACTTCGTCCACCGCGGCGAGATTCCCGCCGACCAGCGGCGCTATGGGGTGAGCGACCGCGGGTTCGGCTACCGGTGGCACGAGCACGACCCCCGCTTCGACGCCCAGGCCCATCCGAACGAGATCAACCGCTTCGGGTGGGTCGTGGAGATCGATCCGTCCGATCCGGCCTCCGTGCCGGTCAAGCGCACCTCGCTGGGCCGCTTCAGTCACGAGGGCGCCGTGCATGCGCTCGCCCGCGACGGACGCGTCGTGGTGTACTGCGGGGACGACCAGCGCAACGAATACATCTACAAGTTCGTTTCCCGGGACGTCTTCGACCCGGCCCGACCGGCCCGCAACCGGGACCTGCTCGACCACGGCACCCTTCATGTGGCCCGTTTCGACGCCGACGGCGCCGGCCACTGGCTGGAACTCGTCTTCGGGCGTGGCGCCCTGACTCCGGAGAATGGCTTCCACAGCCAGGCGGATGTGCTGATCCGGTGCCGCCAGGCGGCCGACCGGGTGGGCGCCACCATGATGGACCGGCCCGAGTGGATGACCGTCCATCCGCATACCGGCGAGGTCTACGCGTCCCTCACCAACAACAACCGCCGCGGCGGCACCACGCGCAACGCGCCCGACGGCAGCACCACCGTGGCCAGCGCGAATCCGCCGGTGGACGCCGCCAACCCCCGGGCCGACAACATCTTCGGCCACATCATCCGCTGGCGGGAGGCCGGCGGCGACGCGGGCGCCACGCGCTTCGACTGGGACATCTTCATCCAGGCCGGCGACCCTGCCCACCCCGACCCCGCCCGCCGGGGCACGGTGCGGGGCGATGCCTTCGGCAGCCCGGACGGACTGTTGATCGATCCGGGCGGACGGCTCTGGATCGAGACGGACATCTCGCCCACGTCGATGTACAAGGGTGACTACGCCCCGCTGGGCAACAACGCCATGCTCTGTGCCGACCCGGTCAGCGGCGAGGTGCGACGCTTCCTGACCGGCCCGCGCGGTTGCGAGGTCACCGGCGTGATCCAGACCCCCGACCAGCGCACCATGTTCGTCAACATCCAGCATCCGGGCGAGACCCCGGGCGAGCGCAGCGATCCCGAACACCCCATGGCGATCAGCGCCTGGCCGGACGGGCCCGCCGGAGGCCGCCCGCGCTCCGCGACGCTGGTCATCCGCCGCGACGACGGCGGCATCATCGGGACCTGACCTCCCCGACCGGGGACCTGGCCAGCAGCATCACGGGCAGCAGCAATGCGGTCTGGACCACCAGGAACACCACCGCGAACGACAGGAAATCCACGCGCCCCAGCACGTTGACGGCCACGAGCGTGGCGAGGCTCAGGCTGCGCGCCGGAAAGGCCGCCACCATCGTGACCGCGCTGTCCCGTGGCCACGACAGGGCGCGGGACAGGAGAAACCCCGCCCCGGCCGCCGCCACGGTAAACAGGGTCGCGGCGAGCACGATGACCCGGAAGTGCCGTGCAATCGGCGCCCGCGCCCCCACGAGGAGCACCACCAGCAGGAGGCCCAGCGCGCCCAGGCTCGCCCATCGGACAGGACCCCGCCACCGGGCCACGAACCGGGGCGCCCGCGCCCGCAGCGCCATGCCCAGCGCAATGGGCATCAGCAACCCGGACAGCGCCTGCCAGGCGACCGGGCCCACCGGCAGCCGGATGCCGGCCGCGGGATCCAGCAGAAGACGGAACAGCATCGCGGCGAGCACGGGCGTCGACAGCAGGGCCACGGCACTCGACACGGCCGTGAGGGTCACCGTCAGCGCAATGTCGGCCCGCGCCACGAGGCAGTAGAGGTTCGACGCGGTGGCCTGGGGCGCCACCGCCACCAGCAGGAGCCCGCCCGCGACGGCGGGATCAGGCCGCAGCAGCATCACGAGGGCGGCTCCGATGAGGGGCAGCACCAGCACCTGCGCCAGCAACCCGACGACCACCTGCGCCGGATAGCGCAGCACGCGGGCAAGATCCGCGGGGGTCAGTTCCAGCCCCACGACCACCATGGCCGCCATGACCAGAACCGGGAGCGCCGTACCCATCAGGGCGGACACGGCACCCGCCCGCTCAGGCCGGACGCGCTCGGCGCAGCCGGCAGGCGAGCGCCATCGCCCCCAGCGCGAAGAGCGCCCAGGTACCGGGCTCCGGGACCAGATTGACCGCCGCCATCTGCGCCCCGAGATAAGCCCCGCGATAGGGGGCCACATCCGCGTCCGTCATGTTCGCGCCACCCACCCCGAGGTTCTCGCAGTCGGGGCCGTCCCGGCACCAGGCTTCGTGGCTTTCGACATCGTAGGTACCGGCAAACTCGTGAAACTCGTAGCGGATCGCGACGTTCTTCGCGGGACCGGCCGGACGGATCTCCATGGCGTGCTCGCCCGAGTCCGCAACGCCGCCACGACTCTGGAGCAGGTACCACTCGTACTCCGTCTCCACCTCGAGATCGAACAGGGCACCGGCATCATTGCGATTCACGAGATCCTCCAGGCGTATCTCGCGCTCCGACTCGACGTGAGTCTTGATGCGTTTCATCCAGACCGCGTCGCTGAACCGGCCCGGCTCCGGCACCTCGTTCTCGGGAACGGGCGCCGGAATCACCGCCTGGACGATAGGAGCCTGCCCCGGCGCGGGTGCAGGAACGACGCTGAACACCGGCGCGGGGATGCGAACATTGCTGCCCCCGATCAGCTGGCCCGGCGCCAACGGGTCCGCCATCAGCCAGCGATAGGTCGTATTGCCCTGGGACCGTTGCAGGCTCACGCCGAAGTGTTCGCACCCGCTCGCCAGATAGTTGCCCACCGGGCCGCCGTTGTAGCAGTCGTGACCGGCCGGGCTGAATCCTGCCGCCGCCACGGGCGTGGCCGTGGTGAACCGCCCCGCCCCCGCATCCCAGGACGCCGCCCAGCGCACGATGACCCCGCCGGGCGTGGGCACGCGGACCGGATCGCCGTAGCGACTGTAGGAACCGCCGAACGCGTAGACCACATCAGCACTCGTGAGCCCGTCCAGTTCGATCTCGAAGCCCAGCGTCGCGGTCCCCGTATCGTTCACCGCGTCGAAATTGCTGAGCGAGCCCACCGTCGTGACCGCGACGGCAGGCGCCGCCGCCACCAGCAGCGCGGCACCCGCCGCACCCACAGTTCCGCGCATCCCCATGTCATGGCTCCCGCAGGATCGGCGCAGACCCGGTGCCCGCGCGCAGGGACGTCAGCGTCCGCCCCGGGAGCCCTGCTGTCCTTGACGCACGTCAAGCTCTCGCGTGGCTCAACCCGACCGGCAGGCGAACCGTAAAGCCCTGCAGCGCCCCGCTCGCCCAAAAGGAGATTCCCGTGCCCCTCGACCCGATGACCCGCCCTTCCGTGCTCTTCCGGCAGCGACGCCGTCGCGGGCACCGCCTGGGCGTCCCGTTCGCCGTCGCCCTCGCCCTCGCCACGCCCGCGCAGCCGCCGACAGACATCCCGGCACCGACCGCACGGGCGGCCATCTCCGCCGCCTCGCCGATCGACGGCCGACTTGCGGCGACACGATAGGGCCGGTTCGCCTGGTCCGCAGATGCGGGGAAAAGAAACCCGAGTACCCGCGGCCGTCCGCCCCCTCGCCCGATGTCCGGGCTAGCCGAAGATCGCCACCATGCGCTCCACCGACCAGTACGATGCGACCGCACCGATCGCGTACAGCGCCGCGACGCGGGCCGGAAGCCACTGGGGCCGGCTTTTCGCCAGGCGGTGGATCCCCCAGGCCAGCAGGACCACCAGCAACTGTCCCGCCTCCACGCCCAGGTTGAAGGTCAGGAGCGCGACGAGCAGGTGGTGCTGCGGCAACCCGATCTCCTCGAGGGCGCCCGCAAAGCCGAGCCCGTGGACGAGCCCGAACAGGAACGCCACCAGCGCGGGCCAGCGGCGCGAGAGTGTCTGGCGTGTGTGCAGCGCCTCCGCGGCCACCAGAACGATCGACAGGGCGATGGCCGCTTCCACCGGCGGCCGCCGCAGCGCCAGCCAGCCCAGGGCGCTCAGACCGAGCGTGAGGCTGTGCGCCGCCGTGAACGCGGTGATGGTCCACAACAGGCGCCGACCGAAGCCCACGAGGAACAGCAGCGCCACCACGAACAGGAGGTGATCGAAACCGGTGAGGATGTGTTCCACGCCCAGAGCACTGTAGGCCGCGGCGATCTCACCCGTGCCGCGCCGATCGTCGGCGGAGCCGAAGAGCCGCACGGTGCGCTGTGCCTTGGTGAGCGTGTAGATCCGCTTCTGGCCATCGACCCAGGTCACCTTCACCAGCACCGCCGAGTAGCTCTGGCCCACACCCTCCACCTCCAGCGTGCCCGTGAGTCCCCGCTCGCCGCAGCGCAACGTGCTCGCCGCGACGCGGCATTGGGCGGGCCAGACCATCCGCAATTCGTCCGCTGCCGGCTTCGTGCCGCTCGCGAGCCACTGCCACAGGAAATCTCCGCGCGCCGTCTCGCGCACGTCCACTTCGGCCATGGTGAGTTCGTGCGCGGCCGCAGTGCCTGCCCAGGCCAGCAGCCACGCGTACAGCAACGCCCGGAGGGCGCTCACGGCCGGTCCGCCGCGGCGTGGCGCAGGGTGTACTTGGCCGTCATGGCCTTCACCGCCGCAGAACGCATCTCGGCCATGGTGGCGTCGACCCAGTCCTGCATCACCGCGCCGCGCAGGGCCTCGAACTCTGCCGGGCGGGCGGGTGTGACGGACTCGAGCCGCATCAGCCGGGGGCGGTCCTTGCCGGGCAACACCCGCCACTCACCGGGCGGCGAGATCTCCAGCGCACGGGCGAACGCCTCGCCGTAGCTCTGCACGATTGTCGGATAGGGGCGTCCCCGGTAGGCATTGAGCGAGGCCCGGGCATCTCCCGGATTCCCGGCATTCAGGGTGGCCGCGAGGGATCGCAGGGCGGTCTCCGGCGTATCGCCGGGCACAACCGCCTCCTGGAAATCGATGCGCACCGGCTCGTCGTAGCGCGCGCGGTTGCGCTCGAACCAGGCGCGCAATCCGGCATCGTCGATGGCAGGCAGTTTCAGGCCGGCTTCGATGACGTTCAGTGTCTTGAAGATGACCCGGTCGCGAATGGTCGGGTCGCCCTTGTCCACCTGGAGCGCCAGCCCCTCGCGGTAGAGCACCTCGTTGTCGAGCCAGACGCGGCGGAGCGCGTCCAGCTCCTTCGCGTCGGGATCGCGGCTGCGGGCCTCGGCGAACACCTTGCGGACTTCGGCGTCGACGGCCGCATCGATCACGATGACGCGCGGATCGTCGGCGCGGCCGGCCACGACACGGTCGATGCCGAAGATGCAAAGGCCGAGGATCAGGAAGTGCAGCAGCGGTTCCCGCAACCAGGATGGGCTGGCGGAAGTCGCGGGGGCGGGCGGGAAGGAAGCGGGGGCGCCGGGGGAGGCGTCGGCGGAAAGACTGGCGGGCATGACGGCTGGCCTCTTCGAATGACTGGACAAACCAAAACGGGGCAGGGTGCCTCGGCACCCTGCCCCCGGGGTAACGCAGTACGGTGCGCGCGGCGTCAGGCGGCGTTGCGTGCCCGGCGACGAGCCACGCCGGCGATGCCCACGAGGCCCAGGCCCATCAGGGCGTAGGTGCCCGGCTCCGGCACGGCAGCCACCGTCACCTTGTCGAACACCACGGCCGATTCGCCGGACACGGATTCGCCGAAGGTGATGGACTTCGCCACGCCGGCGCCCAGGTCGAACGACGCCGTCGTGAACACGCACAGGGGCGTGTTAACAGCGCACCCCGCCGAATTCGCGGACAGTTCGAATTGACCCAGCCGGGTGCCGGTACCGTTCAGGCCGGACCAGATCCCCACGTTGGCCACGGCATTGCCCGCGTACAGCACGGACGCGACGCCCGTGAAGCCCGCTGCCACGTTCATCGTCGACTCTGCGCCCACCGCGCTCAGCACGCCGAGGCCTTCGGCGTTGCTGAAATACGGCCCCAGCTCATCGTTGCGAAGAGCCAGCGCGTCCAGGCCGAAGGACACGCCGAGGTTCACGCCCGCCAGGCCAAGGCTGTCGGTACCGCCGTTGTAGTGCTCGGCGATCGAGGCGAAGCTGTTCGGGGTTTCGAAGTCAACGACCACCGGCGCGGCGTGTGCCGAGCCGGCGAGGATCAGGCCACCCAGGAGGGCGGCAGAAGCAGGATGAAGTTTCATTGTCGGTTCCAATCAAGTGAAATTCTGCTGAAGCCCGGCCCCGGCGTCCGCAAACCACGCAGGGTTCGCGGACGAGGCCCGGAGTCGGTTACTTCACGCCGGCGACGACCGTGGAGCCGGCCACCTCGACGAAGATCGGGTTGCTGTAGAACCAGAGGTCCGCCCAGGCCGCCACGTCGTACGCCACGTACTTCTGGCCATTGATGACGGGCAGATGGCCAGGGCAGCCGTCGATGCCGGTGCTGGTGTACACCGTCCCGCTGGCCGGCACGTTCGTGCCCGCGGCCGTGCATACGATCTTCAGGTTGGCACCGGCGGCCGAACCCGCGTACGCGGTCTGATTGGTGTACAGGTCGGGCAGAGGATTGCCGTCGGCGTCGGTCTCCCAGGTCGTGCCCCGCGGCAGGTTGGTTCCCCGCAGCCGCACGTACTGGGATTGCTGGACGGCAGGGATGCGGAAGCTCATCACCTTGTAGTCCCGATCCTGCGGGTCCGTCGCCCAGTTGTTCTTGTTGAAGAACTGGATCTGGGCGGCCGAGGTGTTCTTCGCCGCGGCAGGAACGCTGGCGAGAGAAGGCGTGCCCCCGTTCTGATACCCGTCCAGCCAGCCCCTCGGCCACTCGCCGGCATAATCCGCGGAGCCCGGCGCCTTGTAGCCCGTCACGAGGCCGCGGATCACGTCGACGTGGTCGAGCACCGGACGGTCGAGCGGCTGCTCGATGCCCATCTGCATCAGCGAAGGGTTGGCGAAGCTGTACGGCGAGAAGTTCGCGCCCGACGGGTCGCGCACGACGATCGCCACGACGATTTCCGCACCCGGGCGAACCTTCAGCTTCTCGCCCATGGCAGCGCAACCCGCCACGTCCGTATCCGTGTTGTTGCGCGCCGCACTGAGGGCCAGGGCCTCCACGGTGCTGTTGGCGCGGCGGGCCGCGCCGGGATACGACGCGCAGGCCACGAACCCGAGCCGGTCGATGATCTGCCCCGATGAAGCGAAGGTGTTGCCGGTGCGCAGGCCGTCGACGATGTGCTGGGGGCGCACCTTCGCACTGGTGCCCTTGCGGATCATCGTGTAGTTACGCTGGTATTCCCCGGGATAGAAGTCCTGCGTGCTGCGACGGTCGTCCGCCGGGAAGGACCCGCGGTTATGCCAGTCGGAACTCGCGAAGAACCAGAAGCCGCGCCCCTCTCCGAGCAGCGCGTCCCAGACGCCGCCGACCTGGGCGCCGTAGATGCCCGTGCCGCCGTATGTGGTCCCGCCGACGGAATCCAGGTTACCGGTGACACCCACGAAGCCGCCATTGCGCTTGGGATAGTACTCGCCACGAGCGTTCGACGCGCCGTGACCGGGCTGGGTCTCGAAACCGAAGGCGATGTCCGGGCCGGCGTTGTTGAAGTTGCGGAGATGCTCGACGTTGTAGCCGTTGTTGCCGGCGGGGTTGAAGGGGCCGGCCCGCTCCAGGTGCGCCGGCACGTAGTAGCTGGCGCCCGGATGGAAGGCCTTCATCCACTTGACGGCCTCGACGGTCTTCAGGTGGCCGCGATCGCCGACGGTGGCCGTCAGGCTGCCGCCGGTGAGGGGGACGAGCTTCATGGCGGTGGCGTTCCAGTCCGAGTTGGCGCTGTTCGCACTGCCGGGCACGGAGCAGTCCCAGCCCTGTCCGCCGCCACGGCTGTTGTCGGTGTCGCCCCGGTCGAAACAGTAGCTCCATTGCGCGACGGCCGCCGCGCTGCCCGCGGCCGCGTAGGGCGGCGCGCTGGGCAGGACGGCGCTGTCGAGGCTCGACGGCAGCTGGCCGGTGACCACGGCCATGGAACTGTGCTCATGGCCGGCCACGACGGACTCGAGCCCGCTGAAGATCGGCTGGTTGCGCAGCGCGGCGAGGTATTCCAGCAGCGGGTACTGGAACTCCTGGATGGACTGCCACCGCCACATGGAGGGACTGGCCGTGCTGGAAAGCAGCGTGGTCGACGTGGCCGCGGTGGAGGCGGTCACGCCCTTGACGGCCGCCGCCCCGATGCTGTTGGCCCAGGTGGTCGTGGGGCCCTTCCCCGAGACGAACGGGTAGGCGGGCGTCGACAACGTAGCATCCTCCACGAGCATGCAGTTGCGGTTGCCATTGCCGCCGTGACCGGCCTGGATGAACCAGTCGAGTCCCCACGGCGTGTCCGTGGTGTCCATGGACTTCTTGACCTTCTTCTGGACGGAGATGGAGCCGTCCGAGCAGGTGGAGTGATTGTGGAAATCGCCGGCGAGGTAATTGCCGGCGGGCTTGGCGGCGTGGGCCGCCGGGATCGCCGCCGTAACCGCGGCCGTGCTGAGCACGGTGGCAACGGCGATGGCAATCCGGTTCTCTCTGAACTCTGCGCGCATTGGTCTGACCTTTTTGAATAGGTGTTGTCCCGGGGAGGCGGGAGGGCCGCCACAACCAAAGAACGAAACGTTTCGATGGTTGGCATGGAGGATGTCACCCGGAGGAGACAGGGAAATGAAACGCCCATGGTCCCTTTGGCACAGGGACAGCACCGGGATGCAGCCGGACGACCTTCGGCGCCCATCGGGTGATGGTCATGAGCCGAAAGAACCACAAACTGGTCATCATCGCGCCACGATGCAGCGTCTACCCTCCGGCTCTCGTGTTCGAGCCGCTCCGGCCCGGTCGCCCCCCACTCGTTGCCGCACCTCCATGTCCGAAGTCATCGGCCTGTTCCCCATTCCGTTCATGCGCTGCCCCAGGGCGGTTCCGCCGGCGCTGGTCGCGGGGCTGACCGGGCATTTCAGCGCCGTTGCCAGCCAGGAAAACAACGCGTCGCCCAATCTCACCCACACGGCCCTGCTCCAGCCGGGCGACAGTCCGCTGCTGGTGGAACTCGCGGCGGGCATCACGCCGCTGCTGTCGGAGTTCGGCGCGCTCATGTTCGGAGAGCGCATGGGCTGGTCGCTCAAGGAGATGTGGGTCAACGTCATGGAAACGGGTGGGCGGCAGGCGATGCACAACCACGCCAACAGCTTCATCTCCGGTGTGATCTACCTCACCCGGACCCACCCGGATGCGCGCACCGTCTTCATGAAATCGCCGGGCGGCGTGGAGTTTTCCTTCAAGAACGACCATGCGGGAGTGGTCACAGGGCCCTACAACGCCGAGAAGTGGGTGAGCCCCGCGCCGGAACCGGGCGACGTGGTGCTGTTTCCCAGCTACCTGATGCACGCGGTGCCCGGCAACCCGGGCGAGCCGCGCATCACCCTTGCCTTCAACGCGATCCCGCGGTCCCTGGATTCCTGGGGTTACCGGATCGGCTTCAGCGGCTGACGTGCTCGCGTCCCGCGTCGTCGCGCGCGCGGCCCGGGCGATCCCTGCGGCGCGTCCCCGGGACACCTGGCGCGCCGCCCTGCTCATGACGGCGTCCGGGTTTGCAGCGCTGGGCTACCAGATCGTCTGGACGCAGCAGGCCTCCCTCTGGCTCGGGCACGAGGCCGCGGGGGTGTTCGCGGTCCTCGGCGCCTTTTTCGGCGGGTTGTCCCTGGGTGCACTGGCCCTGTCCGGCCGCATCGAGCGCAGCCCCGCACCCTGGCGCTGGTATGCGGGATGCGAACTGGTGATCGCACTGTGGGCCCTCGCCCTGACTGCCCTCCTCGACCCGGCGACCCGCGCCCTGCTGGCCTGGATCGGACCGACGCCGTCGCCGCTGCGTCATCTGGGCGTGGCGCTGCTCGGTACCCTGACGCTGCTCCTGCCGGCGACCGTGGCCATGGGCGCGACCCTGCCGGCACTGGAGAACGCCCTGGGGCGCCGGCGCGACGGCGGCCGCACCCTCGCGCTGCTCTACGCCTGCAACACGGCAGGCGCCGTGGCGGGCGTGCTGGCAACCGCCTTCGCGCTCGTTCCCGGGATGGGGCTGCTGCGCACGGCCCTGCTGTGCGCCGTCCTGAACCTGCTGTGTGCCGCCGTCGCAGGCACCCTGGCCGTCCGCCGTCCGGTGCCGGACGCGACGCCGACGCCGCCCGGGGTCCACGGCCGCGGCATCCTGATGACCCTCTTCCTCACCGGGCTCCTGGGCATCGGCTACGAGGTGCTCGTCGTCCGCGTCCTGACGCAGGTCACCGAAAACACCGTCTACACGTTCGCCATCGTGCTGGCGGTCTACCTCGTCGCCACCGCGGCCGGAGCGGCTGGCTTCGGCCGGTGGTTCGCGTCCCGCGCCGACGCCCGGACCCAGCGCGACGGGCTGCTGCTGGCGCTCGCGGCGGCCTGCGCCGCGGGCACCGCCGCGCTCGCCCTGGCTCCCGAGAGCCACCATCGCGTCGCGCAGGTTCTCGGTACCGGCGCGGGCGCCGCGCTCGGTGCCGAGGCTGCGGTGGCCGCATCGGCACTCCTGCTGCCGGCGCTGCTCATGGGCGCGCTGTTCAGTCTGCTCACCGGCATGGCCCGCGCGGCGGGCACCGGCGTCGGCCGTGCGGTCGGCGTGAACGCCATCGGCGCCGCCGTCGCCCCGGCGCTGTTCGGCGTCATCCTGGCCCCGGCGATGTCCGCGAAATTCGCCCTGCTGGCGGTGGCGGCGGGCTACCTGCTGCTGCTCGCGAGGCGTTCCTGGACTCGGCCCGCCACGGGCGTGGCGGCCGCGACCGTCGCGGCCGTGGCGGTGGCTGGCCCGGCACTGGTGATCGTCCACATCCCGGCGGGCGGGCGCCTCCTCAGCCACGTGCAAGGCGTCCTGTCGACCGTGAGCGTGGTCGAGGACGCCGGGGGCACGGCGACGCTGCACATCGACAACCGCCAGCAGGAAGGCAGCACCGCCACGCTGCTGGCGGACGCGCGACAGGCGGTGCTTCCCCTGCTGCTTCACCCCGCGCCGGCAAACGCGCTCTTCCTGGGCCTCGGCACGGGGGCCACTGCGGCGGTGGCTGCGAGGGAAACCGGTCTTCGGGTCGAGGTCGTGGAACTGCTGCCCGAAGTGATCCGCGCATCGGGACTGTTCCTCGACCGGCTGGATCAGCGCCTGCCGGGCCCGCGGCCCGCCGTAGTGAATGCCGACGCGCGTCGCTTCATCCGGTCCGGTGAAGCCCGCTACGACGTCATCGTCTCCGACAACTTCCATCCCGCCCGCAGCGGATCGGCTGCGCTCTACACGGTGGAACACTTCGCGGCCGTACAGGCCCGGCTCGCGCCCGGCGGCGTGTTCTGCCAGTGGCTGCCACTGCACCAGATGGACCTGGACACGCTGCGCAGCATCGTGGCGTCCTTCCGGTCCGTGTACCCCCACGCCTGGGCCCTGCTGGCCACCTACAGCCTCGAGACCCCGGTCATCGGTCTCGTGGCGCGGCGCGACGGCGAACGTTTCGAACCGGCCACGCTGCGCGAGCGGATCAGCACCATGCACATCGCGGGCGGTGCCGGAGCGTTCGGCGTGCCGGACGACGTGGCGCTGCTCGGCACCTTCGTGGCGGGTCCCGGAGCGCTCGCGCAATTCGCCGCCGACATGCCACCCAATACCGACGACCATCCCGTGGTGGCGTACCGGGCGCCCCGGATCACCTACACACCCGATTCCACGCCCGCGGAGCGCCTCATCGCCCTCGTGCGGGAAGTCCGCATCGATCCCGCAGAGTTGCTGGCCACGCCGAACGGGACCGGCAGCCCGGACGGACTGCCCTCGCGGCTGGAGCAGTACTGGAAAGCCCGGGAGCGGTTCCTCGAGGTCGGGGTCGGCGTGCATCCGGCCGGCGACGCCAGGGCCATGTTGCGCCAGGTGCGCGAACCTCTGCTCGACGTGCTGCGCCTGTCGCCCGACTTCCGTCCGGCCTACGATCCTCTGCTCAGGATGGCCGGGGCGCTGTCGGACGAGGCGCCGGCCGACGCGACCGCTCTCCTGCAGGCGCTTCGCCAGGCCGCGCCGGCCCGTCCCGAGGCGGCTGCGGCGTTGCAGGCATTGCAGGCGACCCATGCCCGCTGAGCGACGGCGGGCGCGGACGACCTCCGGCAGCGGGCGGGTCGTGCTCGCCGTCGCGCTGAGTGTCATCGTCCCGCCGTTGTCCGCGTCGGACGCGCAGCCGTGCAGCGCCCGCAACGTGACGGCGGTCTCGGCGGACATCGAGTGCAGCGTCTCCGGCAGCGGGACGGACCATGCCCGTGTGGAAGTGCTGATGGACGGCTTTCACGACGACAGCACTGCATCCCTGGCACTGGAGGCGGACGGGCACGCGCTCGCCTGTGCGCCGGACGACCGCACGGTGCGCTCGGGCCAGGACGGCGATGTGGGCACCGTCACACTGACCTGCCGGTTCGACCCGGCCCTGCTGCGGCCTGGCGGCGGCGCGGTCGGCGGCCGCGTGGAATTCGGTCACGCCGAGTTTGCCGGCGCGCACTGGGTAGCCGTGCCCCGGGCGCAACCCTGAGCGCTCCATCGGGCAGCCCCGTGCGATGACCATGGGCTGCCGTCGGGCGCCCTGCTCCGGGGCTGGCCGCGACGCGCTGCCCGGCACCGCGGCCCGCGTTGCACAGGCCGGGGACGCATGAAGTCGGCCCAGTCGAGAAAATCACACTCGGGCGGGATACACTCCGGGGCTTCCCGGACTCCCCACCGCCCCGGCGGCGCATCGTGAAACAGACCATCGTAACCCTGGACATGGAGGGGGTCCTGACCCCCGAGATCTGGATCGCCGTGGCCGAGAGGACCGGCATCGACGAACTGCGGCGCACCACACGCGACGAACCGGACTACGACCGGCTGATGCGCGGCCGCCTCGCCATCCTCGACCGGCACGGCCTTACGCTGCCGCAGATCCAGGAAGTCATCGGCACGCTGGAACCCTTGCCCGGTGCGCGGGCCTTCCTCGACGAGTTGCGGAGCTTCACCCAGCTGCTGATCCTGTCCGACACCTTCGAGCAGTTCGCCGCGCCGCTGATGCGCCATCTGGGCATGCCCACGCTGCTGTGTCATCGGCTGGTGGTGGAAAACGACCGCATCGTCGACTACCGCCTGCGCCTGCCGGACCAGAAGCGCGAGGCGGTGGCGGCCTTCCGGAAACTCAACTACCGGGTGATTGCCGCGGGGGACTCCTACAACGACACGGCCATGCTGATCGAGGCGGACGCAGGCTTCCTGTTCCACGCGCCCGAGAACGTCCGCCAGCAGTTCCCCCAGTTCCACGCGGTCGACGAATACGACCACCTGATGGCCCTCATCCGGCAGGCCCTGCCGGGCTGAGCCCCGCCAGCCGGAGCCCGGGCGTTAGAATCCCGCCGGGAAGGGCGGCCCCGCCGGGCCGGGCACCCCGGCCCCCGCGCCGCGATGCTTCCGCCCTTTCCCGACAACATCCACGATTTTCACGGGGAGGACACACAGCATGGCTAGCCACTCGACGGGCGACGGGGGCATTCCCCCGCGGGACGCGCAACAGCGCGGCCTCAAGCGGATCATGACGCTGGGCGGGGCCTACGGCACCCGCAACTACACGGTGAAGGACCTGCGCGACCAGAAGGGCAGGCGGGTGCTCGTCGAGACCCTCCCCTTCACCCCCGAGGAAGCCGCCGCGGCCGAGGAGGCGGGCATCGACACCATGAAGGTGCGCTTCGATCCGAAACGCCCCGACGTGGCCGCCGAGATCCGCAAGGCGGCGCCCCACACCTTCATGTCCTTCTCGGTGCCCCTCGTGGCGGCTGCCACCGAGGCGGAAGCCGTCCGCCTCGCCTACACGGCCATGGAACTGGGCGCCGACGCCATCATGTGCCAGTGGTCGCCGCGGTTCATCAGCGCCGCCGCCGAGGCGGGGGTACCCGTGCAGGGCCACGCCGGCCTCATTCCCCGCAAGAGCACCTGGACCGGCGGCCTGCGCGCCGTCGGCAAGACGGTCGACGAGGCCCTGTGGATCTATCGGGAGATCAAGCGCCTGGAGGACGCCGGCGCCTGGGCCGTCGAGGTCGAGGTCATTCCCGCCCCCCTGCTCGCGGAGATCTCCCGCCGCACCACGTTGCTCACCTCGTCGATCGGTGCGGGCGGCGGCGGCGACATCCAGTTCCTGTTTGCCGAGGACATCCTCGGCAACAACCGCCCACCCTATCCCCGCCACTCCAGGCAGTACCGGGAGCTCTACCGCCTGCGCGAAGCGATGCAGGCCGAACGGATCGCCGGATTCCGCGATTTCATCGCGGACGTGCGCTCCGGAGGGTTCCCCGGTCCGGAACACGTGGTCAACGCGCCGGATGGCCTGATCACCGGCTTCCTGGAACGGATGGACTCCGGGGACGCCTGACGCGGGGCCACGGGCTCAGCGCAAGGCGCGCGGGCCCGACACGTCCGGGTGACCGGCGATCACGAACCGCAGTCGGCGCGCCGCCCACCAGGGCCCGGCAGACTCCACGCCGATCCGGCGGGTACGCCGGACCGCCGGGTCCGCCACCGGGGCTCCGGCCTCCAGCCACAGGGGGCCCGGCAGGAACGACGCGCCATCCAGGCTGCGGTCCACCCGGAAGGCCTGCGCCAGCCGACCCGGCCCCGATGCCGGGACCGCGCCCGGTGGCGTGGTCGCCCGCAGCAGGACGGCCGACGGGTGTCCTGCCTCGCCCGTCACCACGTTCAGGCAGTGGTGCAGTCCGTAGATCAGGTAGACATAGGCCAGTCCGCCCGCCTCGAACATGGAGCGGTTGCGGGGCGTGAGGCCGCGGAAGGCGTGGCTCGCGCGATCGGCGGGACCGTCGTAGGCCTCGACCTCCACCACCCGGCCCCGCAGCACGGTCCCGTCCGGTAACCGACGGCACAGGATCCGGCCCAGGAGATCGCGGGCGACGACGGGACCGGGGCGGCGGTAGAAGGCTGCCGGCAGGCGCTGCGCGCCCAACGGGCTAGGGCCTGTTCCCATGTCGGAACTGACCGCGCCGAGCCGCCCCGGGGATGCAGCGCACGGTACCGCTCGCCGCTCCGGGCCCGTACCGGCTGCCTGGTCGACCGGCCGGAAAGGGATGTCCGGGAGGACGACGCGGCCCCACGCCACCGACGGCGCGTTCGCCACTTCGCGGGACAGGGCGAGCGCGCGCCTCACGTGCGCGCCCGACGTTGATGCAGGTCAAGTCCCGGGCCGGCCGGCGGATTACGCTGCCGCCGTCACCCCGCACGAGGATCGCTCCCATGCCCCGCCCCCACCTCCGGTTCCCGCAAGCATGCCTGCTGGTCGCAGGTTCGATGGTTCTCGGCAGCGCACAGTCCCAGACGACAGGCGATCCCCGCGTGGACCGCGGGTGGATCACCTACCACATCGCCTGCAGCAGCTGTCATGGCCAGGATGCCGAGCCGGTGGGCCTGGCACCCGATCTGAGGCCGATCCTGCGCACCATGACCCAGGCGGATTTCGAGAAGACCGTGCTCACCCGGTATCGCGTCGCCATCGGGCTGACGGAATCCCTGTTCTCCGACCGCGCCCGGCAGTCGGTGCTGGCCGAGACCGATGCCCGGGCGCGCAGCCACGGTGGCACGGCGGTCATGCCTGCGTGGCAGGCGACCCCCGAGATCCGCGCCCGGGTTCTGGACCTGTACGGCTACCTCAGGGGTCGGGCGGACGGAACGCTGCCGCCAGGGCGTCCCGAGGCCCGGGCACAGTAGCTCCCACCACCGGCGGGTCGCCGGTCCGGGCACGGGCTCAGGCCCCGGCAACGGCCACCTGCTGCCAGTGCCCATCGGCGCCCCGCATCGCGCGACCGGGTCAGAGACGGGGCCGGGGCCATCCGGAACACCCCGATCCCGCAGGCCGGCAACGGCTGTCGGCTTCAGTGCCGGTCCTGCCGGACATAGGGCAGTCCCAGGGCGGCCGGTTCACCGGAAGAGCGCCCCGGCCGCAGGCTCACCAGCACCAGCACGAGGATCGTGAGCAGGTAGGGCAGCATCGCCGTCAGGTACACGGGGAGATCGACACCTGCAGCCTGCAGCCGCGGGAGCAGGGCCTCGACCCCCCCGAAGAGCATGGCCCCGGCAATCGCGCGCAGCGGGTCCCACCTGGCGAAGATCACCAGCGCCAGCGCGATCCACCCGCGACCCGACACCATGCCCTCGACCCAGACGTTGCTCACGGCAACGGACAGATAGGCCCCGCCGAGCCCGCACAGCGCCCCGCCCGCCGCCACCGCCGCGAGACGCAGGCCCTGGACCGACACGCCCGACAGGTCCGCCGTGGCGGGGTCTTCCCCGACCGCGCGCAACCGGAGCCCGAGTCCGGTGTGGCGCAGCAGCCACCAGCAGCCGAGTGCCAGGCCCACCGCACCCCAGGCGAGCGGGTCCTGGCGAAACAGGAAAGGCCCGACCAGCGGCAGCGCCGACCACGGCGCAAGCTCGATCGGCTCCAGCCCGGCAAAGGTCTCATGGACGAACCCTCGCCCCACCAGGCCGGTGAACCCCAGACCCAGCGCCACCGTCGCGAGCCCCGCCAGCACCTGATCGGCCCGGAACAGCACCACGACAATCCCGAAGCCGAGCGCCTGCACCGCGGCGGCACCGGCGCCGGCCGCCAGGGCGAGGAAAGGATGGGCCCCGCCCAGGATCACCGCGGCAGCGGCAACCATCGCTCCCGTGGCCAGGTACCCTTCCGCGCCCAGACTCACCACGCCGGCGCGTTCCGACAGGATGAGCCCGAGGCTCGCCAGAAGGAACGGTGTCGCGAACACCGGAACCATCGCCAGCCAGGCGGTGAGAAACTCCACCATCAACGCCCCGTCGCCGGACTGAGGTGCACGCGATAGGCCGCGAAGAACTCCGCCACCAGCAGGCTGAACAGCACCAGGCTCTGCATCAGCACGACGATCGCCTCGGAGAGGGAGTAGAACACCTTCAAGGTGCTGCCCGCGTTGTACACGCCGGCAAGAACGCAGGCCGCCAGGAGAACGCCTCCGGGCCGGAACCGCGCCACGAAGGCCACCACGATGGCGCTGAACGTGGCATTGATGCCGATGAACTGGGTGAGCCGGTGTTCCGACCCGGCCACCACCACGCCGCCAGCCAGCCCGGCGAGCGCGCCGGAGAGCGCGACCATCACCGCCGTGGTGGTCGTCACCGGAAGACCCGTGGCGCGCGCGGCCAGCGGGTTGTGGCCGATGGCCGTGGCATGGAAGCCGGTGCGGGTACGATCCACGAGAATGCCCGTCAGGACGGTGGCAGCGAGCGCGATCCACACGCCGGAATGCAGGTCCCCGAAGCCGAGGCGCGCGAGTTGCTCGGCCGGCCCGAACTCCGGCGATACCGGAAAACTGTTCGCCGGGTCGCGCCAGGCGCCGAAGAGCAGGTGCTGCAGCCACAGGTAGGCCACATTCGACAGCAGCAGGGTGACCACCGTCTCGCTTACCCGGAACCGCAGCCGCAACCACAGCGGCCCGGCGATCCAGAGCGCGCCGGCCACGGCGGAAGCCACGAGCATGAGCGCGACGCGAATGCCCTCCGGCCCTGCATCGTGGATCGCGATGCCGCTGGCCCCGATCGCCCCGAGCCAGAACTGACCCTCGATCCCGATGTTCCAGAACCGGATCCGCATCGCCACCGCGGAGGCCAGGCCCACCAGCACCAGCGGGACGGCGATGGTCAGCGTCTGGGCAAGGCCGTCGGGGTCGAGAAACACCTGCCCGAAGAGCTCCGACACGATCGACCCGGGCGGCACGCCGGCGGCCACCAGCACGATCACGCACAGCCCCACGCCGCTCAGCAGCCCTCCGGCATAGCTCAGGCCATCGAGCAGGGGCTGGCGCTGCTGGCGGCGCTCGAGCGCAAACCGGTCAAGCATGGCCGAGCATGAGCGCGCCGATGCGGCTCGCTGGGCTGCCTCCGGGCAACTCCCCGGCGATGCGACCCCGGCTCATGACCAGGATCCGGCTGGACAGGGCGAGGATCTCCTCGATGTCCTCGCTGATCAGCAGGCAGGCGGCGCCCGCGTCCGCGGCGCGGCGCAGTGCGCCGTGGACGAGACCACAGGCCTGGATGTCGAGGCCGCGCGTGGGCGAGTGCGCCACCACCACCGCGGCCCCCGGGGCAAGTTCGCGGGCGAGCAGCAGTTTCTGCGCGTTGCCGCCCGAGAGCAGCCTGACCGGCCGGTCGGCCCCCGCCCCGTGGATCGCGTGGGACGCGATGGTCGCTTCACTGAACTCGCGCATCCGCCGCCGATCGAGCCAGAAGTGGCCGAAATCGCCTCCCCGCACCCGGGTCAGGGCGAGATTGGCCGCTGCGCCCAGTGCGCCCACCAGCCCGCTGGCCATGCGGCTGGCGGGAATGACCCGCAGGCCCAGGTCGCGACGCTGCGCGACCGAGGCGGTCACCACGGCGCAACCGTCCAGTTCCACCACGCCCCCGGTCGCCGGCGCGAGTCCCGTGAGCACGTCGACGAGCGGCTGCTGCCCGTTGCCGCCAACCCCGGCCACGCCGAGAATCTCCCCGCCCCGGACGGCCAGGTCGATCCCCTCGAGACCGACCCCGCCACCCTCGCCCGGCACGCGCAGCCCGCGGATCGCCAGCCGCACCGGCCCCGATGGATCGACGCGCCGGGGTGTCGGAGACACCCCGGCGTCGCCCACCATCCAGCGGGCAAGCTCCGCCGTCGTGGCGTCGCGGGCGGGGAGGTTCGCCGCCACCGTTGCGCCACCGCGCATCACCGTGACGCGGTCACTGTGCCCGGCGACATCGCGCAGGCGGTGCGTGATGAGGATCACGCTGCGACCGTCGTCGGCCATGCGCCGCACGGCTGCCAGCAGCGATGCGGCCTCCGCGTCGGCCAGCACCGCGGTGGGCTCGTCGAGCACCACGATGCGCGCGCCCAGGGCGAGCACCTTGCACACCTCGACCCTCTGCCGCTCGGCCACCGACAGCCCCGCCACCTCGGCGTCGGGATCCACGGCGAAACCCAGCCCTGTCGCCACCTCCTCCAGCCGGCGGGCTGCCGTGGATCGATTGCGGATACCCGCCCGACCGGCCGCGGCGAGCACGAGGTTTTCCGCCACCGTGAATCGCGGCACGAGGCGGAAGTGCTGATGGACCATCCCGATGCCCGCGGCGATGGCATCGCGCGGCCCCCGCATCTGGAGCCGCTGGCCGCCCAGGCGCAGGTCCCCGGCGTCCGCCCGGTAGACACCCGTGAGCACGTTCATCAGCGTGGACTTGCCCGCGCCGTTCTCGCCGAGCAGGGCGTGCACCTCGCCGGCCGCCAGGTCGAGTCCCGCCCCGTCGAGCACGACGCGCCCGTCGAACCGCTTGACGATCCCCCTCATCGACAGCAGGGGAGGCGCCCCCTCCGGGGCTGCGCCCGTCACTTCGCGGCGGGCATGGTGCCGATCGTACCCTTGACCAGATAATCCATCGCCCAGAGTGCCTCGTCGGCCAGAGCCGTGCCGGCCGCCACTGCCGTACTGCCATCCTGCCGGACCACGGGGCCCTCGAAGGGCGAGAACTTTCCGGCGATCATGCGCGCGCGAACCTCGCGGATGCGGGTCGCGACGGCGGGTGGCACCCGGGACCCGAGCGGCGTGATGTCCACCACGCCCTGGTCGATCCCCGGGAACGCGCCATACTCCGACGGGGTCCAGGTGCCGGCGATGATGCGGCGGAACGTGGGCACCAGGTGCTTCTCCCAGTGGAAGACGACCGATGTCAGGTGCCCCTTCGGCGCGTGCTTCGACATGTCGAGCTGGAAGCCCACCGAGCTTCTGCCGTTCTTCTCGGCGACGGTGAAAGGGCCTGCGGAGGAGAGATTGTTCGCGATGACGTCAGCGCCCTGGTCGAGCATGGCCTTCGCCACCTGTCCCTCCTTGACCGGATCCCACCACGAGTTGGTATAGATCACGATGGTCTGGCTGGCCGGGTCGACGGCCTGCGCACCGCGGGCGAAGGCGTTCATGTCCCAGTTGACCACGCTGACCGGGAAACCGCCGAGCATGCCGAGCTTCTTCGTCTTGCTCACCGACGCCGCCGCCATGCCCGCCAGGTACCAGCCCTGGTAGGTCCGCGTGTAGAAACTCTCCAGATTCGCCGCGTTGGTCGTGCCCGATGCGGCCAGGAACGCCACCCCGGGGTACTTCTTCGCGGCCTCGAGCACGCCGTCCGAATAACCGTAGCTGGTGGTCACGATGATGTTGAACCCCCTCTTCACGAAGAGGTCGATCGCGTTCCTGAGCGCGGTCGCCTCCTCGGGGATGCTCTCCGCGATGGCGATGGGCATCCCCAGTTCCTTCTCCACGAGCTTGCGGGCGTTGTCGATCGACTCGTTCCAGCCACCGTCCCGGGTGCTGGCCGCGTAGATGAAGGCGATCTTCGGTTTGCCACCGAGCTTGAAGGGCGCCGCCTCGCCATCAGGCGGCAACACCCCGAGCAGGCAGGCGAACAGCAGGACGAGGAAGCGGGCACGGGCGAGGGCTGGGAGCATGTGGGCGATCCGTCTTGGGTGGTCGGAAAATCGGGGGGTTGACGCGTGCGTCATGGGGCCGCGTCCCCGGACTGGCGATGGGAATAGGTGTCGTCGAACCGCGAGCGGATGTAGTCGGAGGCGAGGATCGGCGGAAACCGGGCCGGATGCGCGTCGGAGCGACAGGTCGGGAGCACGTCGATGCGGGCGGTCGCGTCGGTCCCGAAGAAGAACGGTATCGAATAGCGCCGGCGCCCGGAGCGGTTGATGGCCCGGTGGACCGTGGATGCGAACAGGCCGTTGGTCCAGCGGGCCATCAGGTCCCCGACGTTGACGATGAGGCATCCGGGCAGCGGCGGCGCCTCGATCCAGTGGCCCGCGCTGTTCAGCACCTGCAGGGCCGGGACGTCGTCCGTGCAGAGCATGGTGAAGCATTCATAGTCCGAATGGGCACCGATGCCGATCTGCCGATCGTCGACCGGGCCGTCCTGACTGGGGTAGTGCAGCACGCGCATGTGCGCCATGGGCTTGCGGGTGAGCGGAGCGAAGAACTGCTCGTCCAGCCCGAGGGCCAGCGCAAACGCGGAAAAGATGCAGCGCCCGAACGACAGCGCGGCGGTGTGATAGCCAGTGAGCGCCTCGCGCAGGCCGGCCGGGCGCGCGGACCACTGGTTGGGCCCGTAGCCGAAGACGCCTGCCTGCACGTCGGGATCGTCCGCGGGCAGGTCGAGCGCGATGTCGAAACCTTCGTGCAGGTCGCCCCGCGCCGTCGGATCGGTGTTCTCGGCCAGCAGCCGCGTGTAGCCCCGCAGGTTCGGGGACTGGCCGATGTCGACCGCGAGCTTTTCTTCCAGCGGCAGGTCGAAGAAGGCATGCGCGGCCTGGAAGGCCGCGTCGATCACGGGGGCCGGAATCGTGTGATTCCGGGCGTAGAAGAAGCCGACGCGGACGCACGCCTCGCGCACGGCGTCTCCAACAGCGGCCCGCGCGGTCGCATCCGGGCCCGCCATGGGCCCGAAATCGATGACGGGAATGTCCGTGAAGGGCACTGCCCGCGCCTCGAGCCCCGACGCGACGTACTCCCGCGCGCCGGCGCCGGTGTGAAGGATGGCCATGGCTTCTCTCCCTGTTTCTCCGCGGGCGGGTGTCCCCCTGAATCCCTCGCCCGGACCCGATTCGATCCGGGTGTGTGACCCCGGTGGACCCGCAAGGAACAGACCACCGCCGGGACCGCCTGGCCGCGGGGAAACCGGCGTTGATCACGACCACGCGCGCACCACCCTGGCCCGGCCGGCGGCCGTCGATGCACCCGAAGAATGCGACCGGACGAGTGTACCGCAGGCCCCCGGCTCGCCGCCGAGTGGCGATCGATGGGCACCAGGGCGTGGGCACCCTTCCGGGAAGCTGAGGTGCGGCGGTTGCCGGGCAGGGGTCCGCGACCGGTGCGCAGGCCCGGCGGGCCCGCCTGACGGCCCATCCCACGGCGGCGCCCGCCGCTCCCCGCCGGCCTCCCGCGGCCTGGCGACACCCCGGCTCGAGGCGTCGGGACCGTCAGTCGCCCGCGAGGGCGATGGCGTGCGGCAGCAGGATGACACCCCAGACGAGCGCGAGCAGCAGCAGGGTCACGAGGACGGCGGCGCTGCCCAGGTCCTTTGCGCGGCGGGACAGGTCGTGCCGGTCGAGGCCGATCCGGTCGATGGCCGCCTCGACGCCGGAATTGAGCAACTCCACCACCAGCACCAGCAACGGCGTGGCGAGCAGCAGCGCCCGCTCGACCGGGGTCACGGGCAGGAGAGCCGCCACGGTGACCAGAGCCGCCGCCAGGAATGACTCCTGACGGAAGGCGCTCTCGTGCCGCCAGGCGTCCTGGAGACCGGCCAGGGAGTTGAAGAATGCCTGGACGATCCGGGCGACACCCGAGCGACCCTTGAACGGGCTCTCGGGCGCGGGCTCAGGCTCCGGCAACGGCCACCTGCTGCCAGTGCCCCCGCGACGCCACGAGGTTCGACTCGAACTGCCGGGAGCACCGCTCCCAGGAGAAACGCTCGGCATAGGCCCGCGCCGCCCCGCGGTCCCGTTGCAGCGCGGCCAGGCAGGCGGTCCGCAGGTCCGCGTCCAGCACGCCGGCCGCGGGGTCCTTGATCACGTCGATGGGCCCGCTCACCGGAAAGGCCGCCACCGGCGTGCCGCAGGCCAGCGCCTCGAGCATCACGAGCCCGAAAGTGTCGGTCAGGCTCGGAAAGACGAACACGTCCGCCCGCTGGTAGAAAGCCACGAGTTCGTCGCCCGTCTTCATCCCCGCGAACTCCACCGCCGGGAACTTCCGCTGCAGCGACTCGCGCGCGGGGCCATCCCCCACGACCACCTTGCGACCGGGCAGGTCCAGTGCCAGGAAGGTCTCGATGTTCTTCTCCACGGCGACGCGGCCCGCGTACAGGAACACGGGGCCGCCCGGCTCCGCCCGCCGGTCCTTCGCGGGGTGGAAGCGGCTCGTGTCCACCCCGCGGGACCAGTCCCGCAGGCGCCGCAGGCCGCGCTGCTCCAGTTCGTCCCGCAGCGCGGGCGTGCCCACCATCACCGAACTGGACGCACCATGGAACCAGCGCATCAGGGGATAGAAAGCGCCCGGAGGCAGGCCGGTCCGGGCGCTGATGTATTCGGGAAAACGCGTGTGGTAGGCGGTGGAGAACCGCAGTCCACGCGCGAGGCAGCAGCGCCGGGCCGCGAGTCCGATGGGCCCCTCGGTGGAGATGTGGACCGCGTCGGGGGCAAACGCCTCGATGCGTTGCCGGATCACCGAACCGGGAGCCACCGCGAGCCGGATCTCCGGGTACGTGGGCATCGGCACGGTGCGGAACTGCCGGGGCGTGATCACCTCCACCTCGTGGCCGAATCGTCCCAGCCAGTCCACGGTGTTGCGCAGGGTGTTCACCACCCCGTTGACCTGGGGCGCCCAGGCGTCAGTCGCCAGCAAGATACGCAACGGGGACTCCGTGAAAGGGGGCGTGATCACCGTTGCGCAGCGCCTCGATCGCCTTCCAGTCGATCAGCCGCAGCTCGCCGCTTTCCAGCTCCACCAGGGCCGTGAGGCTCTCCACCCAGTCGCCGTCATTGCAGTAGAGGATGCCGTCGATCTCGCGCATCTCGGCCCGGTGGATGTGCCCGCACACCACACCCTGGAAGTCGCGCCGCTTCGCCTCGTGGGCCACCGCCCCCTCGAAGTCGGAGATGTAGCTCACCGCGTTCTTCACCTTGTGCTTCAGGAACTGCGACAGGGACCAGTAGGGCAGCCCGAGCCTGCCGCGGACGCCGTTCATCCACTGGTTGAGCTTGAGCGTGAAGAGGTAGAGCTGATCCCCGACGAACGCGAGCCAGCGCGCGCGCTGCACCACCGCGTCGAACAGGTCGCCATGGATCACCAGCAGGCGGCGCCCGTCGGCCGTGACGTGGACCTTCTCGTCGCACACGTCGATGCCGCCGAAAGCGAGCCCCAGGAAGTGCCGCATGACTTCGTCATGGTTGCCCGCCACGTAGGTGACCTGGGTGCCCTTGCGCGACTTTCGCAGGACCTTCTGTACCACGTCGTTGTGGGGCTGGGGCCAGTACCAGCGGCGGCGCAGCTGCCAGCCGTCGATGATGTCCCCCACCAGGTAGAGGAAGGTGGATTCCGTGTGCTTCAGGAAATCGAGCAGGCGCCCCGCCTGGCACGTCGCCGTGCCGAGGTGCACATCCGAGATCCAGATGGACCGGAACCGCAGGGTTGGGAGACTTTCGTCCGACAAGCGACATTCACCGGGGGAAGAACCGCCCGGATGATGCGCAGCCGATACGTCAGCCGTGTTGCAGTCAGGTCACGGTTTCGTGACACGCTCCGGCGCGCGCCCCCCCCCCCGACTCCCGGTGTCAGCCGCCCCCGGAGCCGGGATAGAGCAGCACCTCGCGACGCTCGGCGTCCCACGCCGCCTCGTCGGAGCGCGCGAGGGCATCGAGGTCTGCGGCCGTGGCCTCCGGATCATCGACCCACTGGCGCAGGAGTTCGCTGCCGTTGATGAGGTCGATGGCCAGGCGGTCGCGCTCGTATTCGTAGGGAAAATCCCGCCAGAGGGGATAGTCGGGCCGCAGCCGGCGCAGGGCCTTGAAGGCGGCGGCCTGCAGGCGCCAGGGCCGGAAGGCCAAGTGGTCGTAAGCGCCGTCCTCCACGTGGATCTGCACGCCCGCGCACAGTTCGCCCGAGTGCTTGTGGAAGGTGGGCTCGAACCAGATCTCGCGCAACCGGCAGCCCGCGAGCCAGGATGGCGCCAGGTCCCCCATGGCCGCGATCCACGCCCGCGCATCCAGGCCCGGGGCGCCGAACAGCTCGAGGGGCCGGGTCGTGCCCCGCCCCTCGGACAGCGTGGTGCCCTCCAGCATCACGGTGCCGGCATAGCACCTGGCCATCCAGAGATTGGGCGCGTTCGGGCTCGGGTTGACCCACGTCCGCTCGCCCAGAGGCCAGCCGTGGCCCGGCGCGGCGGCGGGGTCCCAACCGTCCATCTCCACCACCCGGCAATCCACGTCGAGCTTCAGGGTGCGGACAAACCACAGGGCCAGCTCGCCCATGGTGAGACCGTGCCGCATGGGCATCGGACCGGCCCCCACGAAACTCTCCCAGCCCGGCCGCAGGCGCAGCCCCTCCACGGGCCGACCGGCAGGATTGGGCCGGTCCAGCACCCACACGCTGCGGCCGCGGGCGGCAGCAGCCTCGAGGACATAGCGCAGGGTGGTCACGAAGGTGTAGATGCGGCAGCCGAGGTCCTGCAGGTCCACGAGCAGGACGTCGCACGCATCCATCATGGCCGGCGTGGGCCGACGCACCTCGCCGTAGAGGCTGAAGACGGGGATGCCGTGGACGGGGTCGACGAAATCGGGCGACTCCACCATGTTGTCCTGCTTGTCGCCGCGCAGGCCGTGCTGGGGACCGAACGCCGCGGTGAGGCGCACGTCCCCGAGGGCGGCGAGCGCGTCCAGCGAGTGGACGAGTTCGCGCGTGACGGAGGCGGGGTGGGCGAGCAGGCCCACGGCCCGGCCCTGCAGGGCCCGGCGCAGGGTCCGGTCTTCGAGCAAGCGATCGATGCCGAATCTCAAGGGGAATGTCCTGTGGTGAGTCGGGCGTCCCCTGCCCGATCGAGATCGAGCACGAAGGACGCCGGATGGTGGAAGTCCGGCGCTGCCCCGGGGTGGCGCAGTGCCCAGTACGACAGCGCGCCGCTGGCGGCCTCGACCACGGCGGCCACCGCAAGCCGCAGGCGCGGCACCCGGCACGACGGAGGCAGGGCATCCGGACGCACGCGCGCCGACAGACGCAGCGCGTCCGCCGCCAGGGATGGCTCGATGGCTGGCCCCTGTTCCGCCTGCCAGTCAGTGCGGACCCTGTACGCGTCGAAGGCGTAGACCGCCCATTCGCCGGACGGCGAAAGATTCAGTTCCACGTACCCGGGCCCGTCCTGCGGGAGCAGAAAGGCCTCGAAGCAGGTGTGCCGCCAGAGCCCATCGGCTGCCCGGGCCGCGGCGGCCGGCGGGATACGCAGGGCCGGCAAATCGCCGGCCAGGTGGTAGTCGAGCCGCAGCACGCCGTCCGCGGACAGGACCGGGCTCACCCGCAGGCTGCGCACGGCCGGCAGCGGGGTGGTGGGATGGCAGGCGAGATCGAACCCGGCCCGCGGACTGATGCCGACGGAATTCATGCCACGAGCGGCGCCAGCGCCGTCGCGGCGATGGCGCCCGGAACGAGATAGCGCAGGCCGGTCTGCAGCACGCGAGCAGCGACGGGACCGAGCCGGAGCTCGCCGGCCAGCGCCTCGAGCGGCATCACCCAGCCGGCGAACAGGGCGAGGGCGAAGCCGCAGGCGGGGAGCAGGACATCGGATGTGGCGAAGTCCAGCAGGTCGAAGACGGTCGCGTCGCGGAAGGCGGTCACGGCGCCCAGCGGGTGCCAGTGGGCCCAGAGGTTGAAGGACAGGTTCGACGCCACACCCGCCACGAAGCAGACCACCGCCACGACCGCGCTGGCCCGCCCCCGGGACCAGCCCAGGCGGCGCGTGACGAGCGCCACGGCAAGTTCCAGCATGGAGATGGCCGACGCCAGGGCCGCGACGAACAGCAGCAGGAAAAAGGCGACAGCCGCCACGGAGCCCAGGGGCATCCGGGCAAAGGCAAGGGGCAGCGTCACGAACACGAGACCCGGACCGCCAGCCGGATCGAGCCCATTGGCGAACACGATCGGGAACACCGCGAGCCCCGCCAGCAGGGAGATCGCCGTGTCGCCGGCGACCGAGACGAGGGCCACCTGCTTCAGGTCGATCGAAGCGCCCCCGTAGGCCGCATAGGTGATCATGAGACCAAGTCCGACGCCTATGGAGAAGAACCCGAGGCCCAGCGCGTCGAGCGCGGCCCGGGCCGTGAGGTGAGCCGGGTCCAGCCGCAGCAGGAAGTCGGCGGTACGCCGCAGGTCGCCCACCGCCATCGCGTAGACGGCCAGCAGCACCATCAGGACCGCGAGCAGGGGCATCAGGACCTTCGAGGCCTTCTCGATGCCCGCGACCACGCCCCGGGCAACGACCAGGGCCGTCGCGATCAGGAAGATCGCATGGAAGACGCCGAGCCGCCAGGGCGACGCCAGGAAGGCGTCGAACCGCCGCTGCGCAGCGCCCGGCACCGCGTCGGGGAGCCCGCTGCGCACGGTGTCGAACACATAGCCCAGCGTCCAGCCCCCGATCACCGCGTAATAGCTGAGGATGAGAAACCCGGTGACCACGCCGGCCGTGCCGGCCAGGGCCCAGCCGCGCCCGGCCCCCCGCGCGGCGGCAATGGCGCCGATGCTGACGGCCGGATCGCCCTGCCCGCGGCGCCCGATGGCGAACTCGGCGAACAGCAGCGGCACCACGATGAGCACCAGTCCCAGCCCGTAGAAGAGCAGGAAGGCGCTGCCACCGTTGGCCCCGACCTCGTAGGGAAACTTCCAGATGCTGCCCAGCCCGACGGCCGAACCGATCGTGGCGGCGATGAAACCTGCCCGTCCTGTCCAGCTGTCGCGTTGGCCCGTCATGCCACCCCCTTCCGGAGCGCGCATGCTACCGCGTAACCGCCCCCGTCGACCCGACGAAAGTCAGGGGCGGCCGCCCGCTTTCGCGCTGGACCCGCCGGGTCAGGCCCGCGCCAGGTAGGCGCGCCAGCCCCCGAGCGTCGTGATGTCCTCGGCGCCCTCGGCGGCAGCGGCCTCGCACACGAACCCCTGCACGGACCCGCCGTCCTCCAGCAGCACCGTGCCGATGCCCAGCGGCGCCGGAATGCCCGCCACGAAGCTGCCGAACTCCCGGGCCGGCAACGTCCAGATCTCCATCTCCACGGCCCCGCCACCGCCGGCCACCCGGACCATCCCCGGTCGCCGGGGAGGACCGCCCGGCAGCGCGTAGAACCGGTAACAGGGCGCGCTGCGTACCGTCGCGACCTGGCGCCCGCCCCGGGACGTCAGCTGCGGATTCAGCGGCAGGCCGGACATGTGCGCCCCGCACACCGCCACCCGCACCAGCCCGGAGGCGGCGGCGACGGCGGCTTCCAGCGACTCGGCCGGGGGCAAGGGCAGGCCCGTCGCGCCCAGCGTGCCCACCCGGGCCCGCTGCAACCGGCCCGCCAGCTCCAGCAGCGGGAGATCACGGTGCGCCGGGGCGAAGACGGTCACGCCGAAGGGCAGGCCGGCCGGCGTGAAGCCGGCGGGAACGGCGGTGGCAGCGTAGTCCAGCAGGTTCATGAAGTTCGTGTAGTACCCCAGGTTGGCGTTGAGCCGGATGGGGTCCGCGTCCACCGCGTCGATGCGGTAGTGGGATCCCGCCGTGGGCGTCACGATCAGGTCCACATGGGCCCAGGCCCGGTCGGCCGTCCGCCGCAGGGCATTGAGGCGATAGAGCGCGTCGTAGGCGTCCGCCGCCAGCCACGCCCGGCTCCTGTCCAGGATCTGGCGCGTCACCGGGTGCAGTTCGGCGGCGTGCGCGTCGAAGAAGGGGCGGATCGCCGCGTAGCGTTCGGCCACCCAGGGCCCGTCGTACAGCAGGCGCGCCGCCTCGAGCATTGGCCGGATGTCGACTTCCACGGCCTTGCCGCCCAGGGCCTCGAGGCTCGCGACGGTCTCGCGGAACAGCCGCGCGTAGTCCCCGTTGCCGAAATATTCGAGTTCGGCCTCCCGGGGGACACCGAAGCGGAATCCCGGCCCGAAGCGGGGCCCGCAGGGCTCGGCAGGGCGGGAAAACCCGTCGGCCGGATCGAAGGCCGTGGCCACCGCCATGACCCGGGCCGCATCCTCCGCCGTCAGGGCGAACACCGACACCGTGTCGAGCGACCGGCAGGCCGGCACCACCCCGCCCGCCGGAAGCAGGCCGCGCGTGGGCTTGTGTCCGACCAGGTTGTTGAAGGCGGCAGGCACCCGGCCCGAGCCGGCGGTGTCCGTACCCAGGCTGAAGCTGGCCAGCCCGAGCGCCACCACCACCGCCGACCCCGCACTCGACCCGCCGGAGACGTAGTCCGGATCGAAACTGTTGCGGCAGGCGCCGTAGGGAGAGCGGGTGCCCACGAGACCCGTGGCGAACTGGTCCAGGTTGGTCTTGCCCAGGGGAATCGCCCCCGCGTCGACGAGTCGCTGGACGACGGTCGCGCTCGCCTGGGGCACGTACTCGTAACCAGGGCACGCCGCGGTGGTCGGCACGCCCTCGAGGTCGATGTTGTCCTTGACCGCAAAGGGAATCCCGTAGAGCGGCAGGGATGCTGGATCGCGCCCCTCGAGCGCCTGGGCGAAGGCCAGCAGACGGGCCCGGGGCAGGCGGTGGATCCACGCGCAGTGGGCGTCGGGCGTCTCCAGCCGCGCCGCCAGGGATTCCACCAGGGCGACCGGCGTGAGTTCGCCTGCGCGGTACCGGGCGGACAAGGTGGAAAGGGTGAGGTCAAGCGCGTCGGTCATGGGTGCGTTCCGATCATCCTGTGGGCCGGGGCCGCGCAGCGCACCCCCGTCATGTTCATTCCTCGCGCAGCACGAGCAGATCCTGCCCGGCCGCGACCTGACTGCCCTCCTGGCAGAAGAGCCGTGCCACGGTGCCCGCCACCGGGGCGGTCAGGCCGATCTCCATCTTCATGGATTCGACGATCACCAGCGGGTCGCCGGCGTGGACGCGATCGCCCTCCTTCACGGGCACGCGCCAGACATTGCCGGCCACGTGCGTCGCCACCGCCCGGCATCCCGGCGGCAGGTCGAGTTCGGCATCGGGCGCGGCCTGGGCCACCTGCACGTCGGTGGCAAGGTCCGCCTGGCCAGACACCCGCCAGCGCTCCCGCTCGGCCTCGAAGGCCGCCTGCTGACGGGCCTTGAAGGCGCCGATGGCAGACGCATTGTCGCTCAGGAAACGCTGGTAGTCGCCGAGTCGGAATTCCCCTTCCTCCACCCGGAGGCGGTAGCGGCCCAGGGGAAAGGCCTCCCGCATCTCCAGGAGCTCCTGCTCCGTCACGGGAAAGAAGCGGATGCGGTCGAAGAACCGCAGCAGCCAGGGCCTGCCGTCGCGGAAATCGGCTGTCTGGCGGTGGCGGTTCCACATCTGCACCGTGCGCCCGACGAACTGGTAGCCGCCCGGCCCTTCCATGCCGTAGACGCACAGGTAGGCCCCGCCGATGCCCACGGCATTCTCCGGCGTCCAGGTGCGCGCCGGGTTGTACTTGGTGGTCACCAGCCGATGCCGCGGGTCGACGGGCGTCGCGACCGGCGCCCCGAGGTAGACATCGCCCAGGCCGAGCACCAGGTACGAGGCGTCGAAGACGATGCGCCGTACTTCGTCGATGCTGTCGAGGCCGTTGATGCGACGGATGAACTCGATGTTGCTCGGGCACCAGGGAGCGTCCCGCCGCACGGACTGAGTGTATTTCTCGATGGCGAGCCGGGTCGCCGGGTCGTCCCAGGACAAGGGCAGGTGGACCGTGCGGGCGGGCACCACCAGATCATCCACGTCCGGAAGTTCCTGCTCCGCCGCCTCCAGCAGCCGCAGCAGGCGCTCGAGCGGCAGGCGCCGGTTGTCGAAGTGCACCTGCAGGGACCGGATGCCCGGCGTGAGATCCACGATCTCCGGTACCTGGCGGGCCTCGAGCCACGTCATCAGGGAGTGGACCCGGAAGCGCAGCGCGATGTCCAGGGTCAGGTCGCCGTATTCGACCAGCAGCCACTTGTCGCCGGACTGCCGGTACACCACCGCCGGTCGGGACCCGGACGCTTCGACCCGGTGCAGCACGGGCGAAGGCAGGCGCTCCGCCGCCGGGCGCGGCTCGCTCGCGGGCCGGCGCAACCGCGCCAGGGTCCTCTCCGCCACGGCCTCCTGGCGCGCCGCCCAGGCCTGCCCGACCCGGACGAACCGCACCGAGTCCCCGGGCCGCAGCTGCCCGACCTTCCAGAGCTCCGTATCGGCGATGACGGCAGGGCAGACGAAGCCCCCCAGGCTGGGACCATCCGGACCGAGGATCACCGGCATGTCGCCGGTGAAATCGATGGCCCCGATTGCGTAGGCGTTGTCGTGGATGTTGGACGGATGCAGTCCCGCCTCGCCGCCGTCGCTGCGCGCCCACTGCGGGCGCGGCCCGATGAGGCGCACCCCGGTACGGCTGGAGTTGTAGTGCACCTCCCAGTCCGTGCCGAAGAACATGTCGATGTCCGCTGGCGTGAAGAAATCCGGTGCGCCGTGGGGGCCGTAGAGGACACCGATCTCCCAGCGGTGCGAATAAACGGGCACCAGGTCCGGGCGCAGGACATTCCGCGCCGGAAGCGCCTGCCCCTTCACGAGCGGCAGCACGTCACCCGCCCGCAGCGTGCGCCCGGCGTGGCCGCCGAACTGGCCCAGGGTGAAGGTGGACTTCGAGCCGAGATAGTCGGGCACCGCGAACCCGCCCGCCACCGCGAGGTAGGTCCGCAGCCCCGCCCCCTCGATCCGGCCCAGCCGCAGCACGCTGCCGGCCGCCACCGCGCGGGTGCGCCAGAGCGGCACCGGCTCGCCGTCGAGTTCGGCGGACATGGCCGCGCCGCAGAGCGCGATCACCGTGTCCTGCTGGAAGCGCAGCGTGGGCCCGCTCGCCGTGCATTCGAGGGCGGCTGCGCCCTCGGCATTGCCCAGCAGCCGGTTGGCCAGCCTCAGGGCGAGACTGTCCATGGGTCCCGAGGGCGGCACCCCCACTGCCCAGTACCCCACCCGCCCGGGCCAGTCCTGCACCGTGGTCTGCACGCCCGGCTCGAGCACGTCGATGGTGGCAGGCCGGTAGTGGAAGCTCCCGAGAAAGCGGGTGGTCTGGCGACCCTCGCGGAAGGTGGGCGACGCGATCACCTGGCGCAGGTACTCCAGGTTGGTCTCGATGCCGGCCACGGCCGTGCCGTCCAGCGCTGCGCCCATCGCGGCGATGGCGGCCGCGCGGTCGGGGGCGCGCACCAGAACCTTGGCGATCATCGGGTCGTAGTTCGGCGGCACCTCGGTGCCCCGCTGGACCCAGGTCTCCACCCGTACCCCGGGCGGAAACTCCGCCGCGGTGAGCACCCCGCTCGAGGGCTGGAAGTTCTTCGCGGGATCCTCGGCGTACAGGCGCACCTGGATCGACGCCCCCGCCGGCGCGGCGCGAAAGTCCGACAGGTCGAGCTCCCCCGCGGCCTGACGCACCATCCACTCCACCAGATCGATGCCGGTCACCTCCTCGGTGACCCCGTGCTCCACCTGCAGCCGCGTGTTGACCTCGAGGAAGTGGAACTCGCCGGTCTCGGCATCGAGCACGAACTCGACCGTTCCCGCCGACGCGTACCCCACCGCGGATCCCAGCGCCACTGCCGTGGCCAGCAGGCGCTCCCGCGTATCCGCCGCGAGGCCCGGGGCGGGCGTTTCCTCGATCACCTTCTGGTTGCGCCGCTGCACGGAGCAGTCGCGCTCGCCCAGGGCCACCACGTGACCACGACCATCGCCGAAGATCTGCACCTCGATGTGCCGGGCCTGCGCCACGAACTTCTCGAGGAACATGCCGGCGTCCTTGAAGTTCGCGCGGGCGAGCCGCGCCACCGACTCGAAGGCCTCGCCGAGTTCGTCCTCGCTCCATACCAGCCGCATGCCGATGCCGCCGCCACCGCCCGTGCTCTTGAGCATGACCGGATAGCCGATGCGGCGTGCCTCGGCGCGGGCGTTGCCCGGATCCGCCAGCAGCCCCGAACCGGGCAGCAGCGGCACCCCGCTGGCCTGCGCCAGGGCGCGCGCCTCGTGCTTCAGTCCGAAGGCCCGCATGTGGGCCGGAGCCGGGCCGATGAACACCAGCCCCGCGTCGGCGCAGGCCTGGGCGAAGTCGGCGTTCTCGGACAGGAATCCGTAACCGGGGTGGATGGCCTGGGCGCCCGTCGACCGGGCGGCCTCGAGAATGCGGTCCACCCGGAGATAGCTCTGCGCGGCCGGCGCCGGCCCCAGGCAGACGGCCTCGTCCGCCTCGGACACGTGGCGTGAGGCACGGTCGGCCTCGGAGTAGACCGCCACGGAGGCGATTCCCATGGACCGCAGGGTGCGGATGATGCGGCACGCGATCGCGCCGCGGTTGGCGATGAGGACTTTCGTGAACATGGCGGAGGGGCGGGGGACGGCCGGGCGGTGGGCTCAGCCGTTCCAGACGAGCAGCCGGATCGGGGTCGGGTTGTAGGCGTTGCAGGGATTGTTGAGCTGGGGGCAGTTGGAGATGAGGCACACGACGTCCATCTCCGCGCGCATCTCCACGTACTTGCCGGGTGCCGAGATCCCATCCTCGAAGGTGAGCCCGCCCGTCGGCGTCACCGGCACGTTCATGAAGAAGTTGATGTTGTGGGTGATGTCCCGCTTCTCCAGCCCGTGCTCGGGGTGGTGACAGATGGCGGACATGAAATTGTCCCGACAGGCGTGCATGAAGCGCTTGTCGAGTGCGTAGCGCACCGTGTTGCTCTCCTGCGAACACGCCCCGCCCAGGGTGTCGTGACGGCCGCAGGTGTCGGCCACGATCGTGAGCATCACCGCTCCCGATGTGGAATAGAGCCGGGTCCCGGCCGTGAGGTAGAGGTTGCCGTTGCGCTGGATGGTGTCCACGGCGCTGTAGCGGTCCTCCCGGTCCGCGGCGCTGTAGAACAGCGTGTCCACCGCCTGGTTTCCCTCCAGGTCGAGGATGCGGAACACCTGACCCTTCCGGATCACGCGCATCCACGGCTCGCCCGCCGCACAGATCTCGTCCACGACCGCCCCGGCGGGGTCGCGAGTGCTCTCGATCAGCATGATGTCCTCCCTTGGCTCGAAGCGTGGCCGGGCAGCGCCCGGCCACCGCCTGCGTTCAGTGCGCGAAGTACCGCTCGGTGTTCGTGAGGGCCCGGCCGTTCTCCGGCCGGTGCAGGCGGCATGAATCGTCCGCGCCGGGGAGCCCGCAGCGCCAGGCCGCCATGCCCACTGGCGCGGGGTCCCAGACCGTCGCGGGATCGAGGGGGTGCGGGCAGGTGGAGATCACCACCAGCGCATCCATGTCGAAGCGCAGGTCCACGTACTGCCCGGGAGCCCGGTGCCCGGTGTCGAAATGCAGCGCGCCGTCGGCATCCGCCACGAGCTTGCTGAACCAGTTGACGTTGGCGTGCAGGTCCCGCCCGCCCAGACCCGAACGCGCCAGTTCCTTGAGGAAGCCCTCCCGGCCGCTGCGGGTCATGCCGTTGCGGTGTTCCTGGTAGCGCCTCGCCCCGTAGCGTCCCGCGAGCGTCGCGTCATCCATCACCCCGCAGATCGTGTCGTGCCAGCCGCAGGTGTCCGCGATCACCGACGCCATGGCGCGGCCCATGTCCGAGTGCAGCACGTTGCCGCGGGTGAGGAACGCGGTGTGCTGGGACTTGAGGGTATCGGGCATGTTGTAGCGCTCGAACCGCTCCTCGTGGTTGAAGATCAGCATGGCCGCGTTCGCGCGACCGCGCAGGTCGGTCAGGCGAAGCGCCACACCGCGCCGGACCACGCCCGACCAGTGAGCGCCGCCGGGAATGGTTTCCTCCCAGAGCACGGCACCCGGAGGGCTGTCGTTGTCGTCGGTCATCACGGGTTCTCCTGGGTGTTCCGGGTTGCGTTCAGGCGCCGTCGTGGCCGGCGGAGCGGGACATCTGGGCGAGCAGGCCCGAGTCGGTCTTCATGCCCGAGGTCTCGCGGATCCGCTCGAGGATCTCCTTCTTCATGTCGAGAAACTCGCGCGAGTGCTTCATGTCCTGGTGCCGAGGACCCTTCAGGGGCGGCTCGTAGATCGTGTCGATGCGGCCCGGCCGCGGCGCCAGCAGCACCACCCGCTGCCCGAGGTAGATGGCCTCTTCCACATCGTGGGTCACGAACACGATCGTGGCCCGCTCGAGCTTGAACACGTGCAGGATGAGGTCGTGCATGACCTCCCGCGTCTGCGCGTCGAGGGCCCCGAAGGGCTCGTCCATGAGGAGGATCTCCGGCCGCGGCATGAGGGCCCGGGCAATGGCCACGCGCTGCTGCATCCCCCCGGACAGCTGGCTCGGGAACGCGCGCGCCATGGACGACAGGCCCATGAGGTTCAGCAGCGCCTCCGCCCGGCCGCTCGCGCGCTCGACGTCGGCCGAGGTGAGGTTCTCGCGATTGACGCGCAGCCGGCGGGAGAAGCGGATGTTGTCCATCACGTCGAGCCACGGATACAGGCTGTAGTGCTGGAACACCATCGCGCGATCCGCGCCCGCCCCCGAGACGGTCCGGCCGCCCGCCACCACGCTGCCGGCGGTGTGATACTCGAGCCCGCCGATGATCCGCAGCAGCGTGGACTTGCCGCAGCCCGAGGCGCCCACGAGGGTCACGAATTCGTTCTCCCGGACATCGAGGTCGATGTTGTCCAGGGCCACGACCTTCTGGGCGCCCTCGAAGGTCTTGCCGAGGCCGCGGATGCGGATCTTCGGATCGGGGCTCACGACTTGAGATGCATCCATGGAAACGCCTTACGGTGGCAGAAGCGGAAGAGCTGATCGGTCACCAGGCCGATCAGGCCGATCAGGATGATGCCCGCAAAGATCTTGTCGGTCTGGAGGAAGCGCTGCGCCTTGAGGATGGCGTAGCCAAGCCCGGAGTTCGCGGCCACGAGTTCCGCCACCACCAGGTAGGTCCACGCCCAGCCCATCGTCACCCGCATCGTGTCGACCAGAGCCGGCTTGGCGGACGGCAGCAGCACGAGCTGGATGATCTCGGACCGGGTGGCTCCCATGGTCTGCGCGGCCTCGATCTGCGGCGTGGGCACGCGACGCACGTCCTCGGCCACCATCAGCACCATCTGGAAGAAGGTGCCGATGAAGATGATGGTGATCTTCGACCCCTCGTCGATCCCCACCCAGAGCATGACCAGCGGGATGAACGCCACCGCCGGCATGTAGCGGACGAAATCCGTGAGCGGCTCGAGCAGCGCCTGGACCGGCCGGAAGGTTCCGATGAGCAGCCCCAGGGGCAGCGCGATCACCGCGGAGAGCGCCCATCCGGCCGTGACCCGGTAGATGCTGATCGCCATGTCCGCCATGAGATGGTCCTCGTCGAACCACAGGACGGTCCGGGACCAGACCGCATCCGGGGCAGGCATGAAGACCTTCTCGACCCACCCCGAGTTGGCCACCAGCCACCAGGCGACCATCGGCAGGATGAGGCCCACGGCGGCCAGCACCCAGTAGCGCCGCTGGCTCATGGGTCCGCGGATGGACCACAGGCCCGGGCGGGCGGAGGAGGCAGGGTTCGACATGGCGTCGGTCCTCCCTTCAGGCCGCGCCGGAGGCGGCAAGGAAAGCCCGCGGGGCGGGGGAAGGACGACGGGGGCTGCGGCGTGCGGACATCGCGGACTCCACTGTGGAAACGGAAAAAGGGGAGAGGACCAGACGAACGACTCGGCCTCCCGGGCTTTTATCCCTCCGTGGAGCCCCGCGGTGAACGGCGGGACCGTCGGCTCTCGGACCAGCCAGCGCTCGACGCGCCCGGAACCCTAGCCGACAACGACAAGAGCCACAGTCGTGCGCTCCTCTCTTGCTCCGGATGTTGCAACCGGTGTGCCACCCCTGGCGGGAACGCATCGCCTGCCGCGGACCCGACGGGAGACGCCTTGCAGGCATCGGATGCGGACGTTCGGGAACCGGAGCACGGAGACACCCACCGCGCCGTGCCCAGTCCGGCCCCCACGCCCGCGGGATGGCGCCCGGAATGAGTGCACGCGAGAGACGCGGTCGCACCTTTTTCGGGCACGCGTCCTTCGGGCCCGCATCGTGGCGGGACGGCCCGTTTTCCTAGGAGACCGCGGGCCGGTCACGCCCTCCGGCGCCCTTGGCACCGGGTTTGCGAAAGAGGGATCGAACGGCAAGTCGTCTCGTGGCCACCCGCGGGACATCGTCGAGGGCAGCTAGGGTTCCGGCCATCGCGCTGAGCGAGGGCGTCTGGTCCGAGAGCGGCCCGGCTCCGGGTTCACGGAGCTCCACGGAGGGATAAAAGCCCGGGAGAGCGAGACGGCTCCCGTGCCATGTTTCCCAACCCAGGAGCTCCATCATGCTGACTTCGTCTTCCCTGCTGCGCCGGACCGGGCTGGCTCTTGCCTGCCTTGCCGGGTCTGTGCTGTCCGCCGCCGCCTTTGCGGCGACCCCGATCAAGGTGGGCACCGTGATCTGGATCGGCTACGGCCCGTTCTATGTGGCCGACCAGCTGGATCTCTTCAAGAAATCGGGCGTGAAGGTCACCATGCAGATCTTCAACGACCCCGCCCTCATCCCGCCCGCCGTGACCGGCGGTTCCGTGGACGGCGGCATGATCACCTACGACCAGGTGGTCAGTTCCGTGGCCAAGGGCTCTTCCATGAAGGTGGTCATGCCCATCGACTACTCCAACGGCGGCGACGCCATCGTGGCCACCAAGGACATCACCTCCGTGGCCCAGTTCAAGGGGCAGAAGATCGCCTACAACCCCCTGTCGCCCTCCGACTTCCTGCTGTCCTACGCCCTGCAGACCAACAAGCTGTCCGAGTCGGACATCAAGCCCGTGAACATGCCGCCCGAGGGCGTGCCGGCAGGTCTCGCCTCCGGTGGCGTCAAGATCGGCGTGACGTACGAGCCCAGCGTCTCCGAGATCGTGGCCATGGACGGCGGCAAGAAATTCCACGTGGTCTTCTCCTCCAAGGATGCCCCCGGGCTCATCACCGACGTGCTCGTGTTCAAGAGCGAGTACATCAAGAAGAACCCGGCCGCGGTCAAGGCGCTCATCCAGGGCTACATCGACGGGCTGGAGTACATGAAGAAGAGCCCCGCCGAGGCCGCCAAGCTGATCGGCAAGGTGATGGGGATCAGCGACAAGGAAGTCCTCGAGCAGCTGTCCGGCGTGTACAACCTGACCCCGCAGGAGTTTCCGAAGGTCTTCGCCAAGAGTGCCGAGACCACGTCCCTGTTCGGCAGTGGTGCCGTGATCTCGAAGATTCTCAAGGCCAAGGGCGAGATCAAGGCGATCCCGAAGACCGAGGACACGATGGACGGCAGCATCGCCGCCACGATGGCGAAGTGACCGCCCGGTGACACGGGTGCGCCGGCGGCGCGGGAACACCAAGCCCGCCGGCGCGTCGAAAGGCGCAGTCATTCCTTCCGCGAGACAGGGCGAGATGAAGATTTTCCGATCCGACACGGGCGCGCTGCCCAACACCGTTGCCCTGGCCTACACGCTGGCGGGCTATGCCGCGGGCGTGTGCCTGCTCGTGGCGGACCACTGGGGCTGGAACGCGCTCGGCGTGCTCCTGACGGCCCACACCCTCGTCTACGCCGCGTATTTCCTGCACGAGTTCGCCCACCAGTCGGTGTTCCGCACGGCCGGGGCGAACAACCGGTGGGGCACCCTCATGACCTGGGTCACCGGGAGCGCCTATGCCAGCTTCGCGAACCTGCGGCGCAAGCACATGCGCCACCACCTGGACCGGGCGGACGTGGTGTCCGTCGAATACCGTCAGGTGCTGAATGGCTGGCCCGCGTGGCTGCGCAGGCTGGTGCTCGCCCTGGAGTGGGCGTGGATTCCTGCCGTCGAGTTCCTCATGCACGGCTACGTGATCGCGCTGCCTTTCCTGGACCCCGGTCACCGTGACGGCCGCCTGCGCGTGGTGCTGGTGCTGGCCGTGCGGATTGCCGCGTTCGCCGCCCTGGCCTGGCTGAGCCCGCGGGCCCTCGTGCTGTACGGCGTGGCCTATCTCCTCATGCTGCACGCGCTGCGCTTCGCCGACGCCTACCAGCACACCTACGACGCCTTCGCGGGTCCCGAGGGCAGCGAAATCCCCGGCGACAAGGTGCGGGACCGCGCCTACGAGCAGGCCAACACCTACTCGAACCTCGTCTCCGCGGGCCACCCGTGGCTCAACCTGCTGCTGCTCAATTTCTCCTACCACAACGCCCACCACGAACGCCCCATTGCCGCGTGGCACGAGTTGCCGGCGCTGCACGAGCAGCTGTTCCCCGGCGCGTACCGGCAGGTGATTCCCATGCGGGAACTGCTGCGCGGATACCACCGCGACCGCGTACGCCGGGTCCTGGCAAGCGACTACGGCGAGGTGGGCGACGGGCCGGGCAAGGCCGATCGCTTCCTCGGCGCGGTAGGCGTCTCGTTCCTCACGGCGGTCTGAGGCGCACGGCGTCGTGTCCACCTCCCCCCGCTACGGCCTCGACAATGTCCCGGTAGTCATCACCGGGGCGGCGACAGGCATCGGCCGGGGCATCGCCACGGCCTTCGCGGCACAGGGCGCCCGCCTCGCCCTCTTGGATCGGGACGCCAGCCGGGTGGCCGACGCGGCCCGCGCGCTGTCCGGGCAGGCCGAGGTCCACGGCTTCAGCGCCGATCTCAACACCGACGCCGACGTCCGGCGGGTCCAGGCGGACATCGCGCAGGCACTCGGCCACGTGGGCGTGCTCGTCAACAACGCGGGCACCGAATACCCCACGCCCGTGGACGACTCCCGCCCCGAGGCCATGGACCGCTGGCAGTGGCTGATGGACAACAACGTGACCTCGATGCTGCGAATCACCCGCGCGCTGCTGCCGCACCTGCGACCAGGCGGCAGCATCATCAATCAGTCCTCGATCTGGGGCCACACGGCCGTGGGCGGATTCTCCGCCTACGTGGCCAGCAAGCACGCGGTCCTGGGCCTCACCCGATCCCTCGCACGGGAACTCGCGCCGCGCGGCATTCGGGTCAACGCGGTCTGTCCCGGCTGGGTGCGCACCGAGGCCTCGATGCGCTCGCTCGCGGCCATGGCCGGGGAGCGCGGCGTGTCCGAAGACGTCCTGCTGCAGGAAATCCTCGCGTCGCAGGCCTTCCCGACCCTGCTCGAGCCCGCGGACATCGCCGGCGTCTACCTGTTCCTCGCCTCGGACGACGCGAGGGCCATCACCGGCCAGTCGCTGGTCGCGAGCAACGGCGAGCTGATGCACTAACTTCGTTCCGTCGAAACGCGTGGCATGAAAAACGGGGAACGCCCGTGGACGTCCCCCGCCGCTCTGCAACCGCGGAGACGTCAGGCCTTCCGGCGACGCCGGGCGACAACACCCAGCAGGCCGAGACCGGCCCCCATCAGGGCGTAGGTTTCCGGTTCCGGCACGGCCATCACGTAAAGCTGGCCGCCCTCCACGAGTTCGCCGCTGATCCCGTAGTGGGCCTGCATCACGCCCAGGAAATAGCGGTTGCCGTCGTTGCGGTTCAGCACGTCCGTGACCTCGATCACGCCCGAGTTTTCCTCATCGGTGCTGAAGGGTGCCGTTGCCGGGAGCGCATTACCCGCCTGGGACGTCCCGAACCGCGTCCGATCGGACTCGAAGATCTGCTCGTAGGCACCGGTACTCGGGTCCACCAGCCAGGTCTTCGCGTTGTAGGCGTTGTTGCCGGGATCGTCCTGGATGATGATCTTCCCGTCGTTGGTCACCGTCATGTTGTCGAAGCCGGCGATGGTTACCTTGGCCCCATCCTTGCCGGTGACATTGGTGGAGTCGAGAATCACGGAGATTGCGCCCTGCGTGTAATCCACCGAGCCGTCGCCGAGGGTGGCATTGAAGTCCATCTTGTAGAGCTTGCCCTGCACCGTGCTGCGCCCCGTGGTGACGAAGTAGAAGGTCTTCTCGTCTGCCCAGTGGCCGTCCTCGGGACGAGCAAACTCGGTGACGCCCTTGGTGGTGCTCTCGGTCTGCAGACTGGCTCCCGTGCTGTTCCACTGGTTGTTGCTCAGGGCGACCGCCGTGAACGACCCCGTGGCGGGGATCGCGTTGTTCGTCTCGGTGGGCTTGCCGGCCACCGCGATACCGTAGAGGGACCCCCCGTCGAGGCCCGCCTTCTGGATCTCGTTGCCGGTGTTGCTCTTGTTGCCCACGTACAGGTACACCTGACCGGGAGAGCTGTCATCCGTGCCGATCACCACGGTGCGGTTTCCGGAATAGGGGTTGGCAAGCGAGTTCTCCCAGGAAAAGCGCCCGAGGCTCGGCAGCTGGTAGGCCTTGCCCTTGTCGGAGCCGGTCGCGACGATGCCGTAGGCGCGACCTTCGGCGCCAGCTTCCTCGCCGTTCATGAAGATTCGGGCCTGGGTGCCGAGGCCGGTCGCCGCGTTGTAGAGGGCGGACACGGCGGGCAGGTCCGCAGAGCAGAAGCGATTGAAACTGTTGGCGGCCCCGGATGCGGCGCCCCAGGTACCCGACCCGGTCGCGACCTGATGCGAGGTGATCAGGTCGCTACCGTTCAGGACCCGGAAATCGCTCTTGCTGATCACCCACTCGGAGACGAAGGCGCCTGCCGCCCCGTGCGCCCGGGTGATGCCGGAGGAGCTCCCGAGTTCGTGAGCCATCAGCACCGTGACCGTGTCGTAGTCGACGCCACCGAAGCTCTTCACTCCGCTGTCATAGGCACCGAGGCCATCGGGGATGCCCACCATCCTGTACGGCGTGCCATCGGGCTTGTTGTTGACGGAATCGCCCACCGTCAGGATCGAGGTCACCGACCAGCCGGCGGCAGTCGGGGTGATGTAGGGCGTCTGGGAACTGCTGGGTCCGGTGGCAGCGTGGGCCGCCTGTCCCGCCATGGACGCCAGGGCGGCCACGACGGCGGTCGCGAGAATGGAACGATTGAACATGCTTGTCTCCAGGAATGTCGAGTGAACGGATCGCGGCGGATCGGTGCTCTTCGGCCAGCCCCCGGCGGCATGCGCTCCCCGGCGCCGCGCCGGAGAGACCTTTGGCACGGATTGATCAGCCGCCCATGACAGCCATACGGTGCCCCCGATGAGCCGTCCAGACCAATCCGCCGTACCGGCGGAGGCAGGCCGGACGGCCCCGGGAGGTCTCAGAGGCCGAAGGCTGCCGCCGCGCGGTCGATGACCGACTCGAAAGCGGTCCGCAACCGGGGAGTCATCCGGATCAGCCGGGACCGGCCGTCGGCGGGGTTGTCGAGTTCCTCCAGGTAGCCCTGGTCGATCGCGCGCTTCACGTACTTCATGGCGGTCTGCACCCCGACGCCCTTCACGTAGCTGTAGGCATCGGTCTTCGGAACCGGCATGTCCCCGCGCAGCCACAGTTCCGTGAACAGGCGGGAGAAATAGACATCCGACAGGCCGGTCTCGTGAAAGGACTCGACCCAGGCCGTGTCCAGTTCCCTCAGGCCACGAAGAAAGCGGGTCCGCCGGCCGACTTCACGCACCGCGACGGAACGCGCGCCGGCCCTGCCTGCACCAGCCTTGCCCACGCCCCCGGCCGCCTCTCCGGCGGAGACCCGCGCCCGCCCCGAGGACGCGTTGCGTCTGCCCTCGCTCATCCCGCCGCCCGCCCGGTACACAGGTTGGCAGGAACGATAAATGCGCCTATTTTTAATGCTACATTTGTACTCATCACGCAACGGTAGCGCTTTGCGACCGCCCCCGCAATCCAGTGGAGTCCGCCCATGCCACAAGCAACCCGGGACATGCCCTATCGGGGTCTGATGCGCGAACGCGAAGGCGTCCTGCCCAATTCGCTGGCGATCGGCTACGTCACCCTCGGCCACCTGCTCGCCCTGATCCTGCTGACCCGCCCGTCCGTGCTGCCGGTGATGGCCGGGATATTGCTGTGCGCCCACACCATGGTCATCGCTGCGTATCTCATTCACGAAGCGGCGCACTTCACCCTGTTCCGCGACCCCCGGCACAACCGCCTGACGGGCGAGCTCGCCGGCTGGATCTGCGGGGCGGCCTACGCGTCCTTCGAGCGCATCCGTCACATGCACCTGCGCCACCACCGGGACCGCGCGGACGTCACCGTGTTCGACTACAAGGCTCTGCTGCAGCGTCACCCCGCGCTGCGCCGGCTGGTGCGCACCCTCGAGTGGGCCCACGTGCCCGCCGTCGAAATGCTCATGCACGCCCAGCTGCTCTGGCGGCCGTTCACCCACGCCCGGGAGCGGGACCGGCGCGGCCGGGTGCTGGCGGTCCTGATCAGCCGTCTCGCCCTGTTCGCGGCGCTCTGGGTCGTCTCGCCCTGGGCACTCGCCGGCTACGCCGCGGCCTACTGGCTGCTGCTCACCACGCTCAATTTCTTCGACGCCTTCCACCACACCTTCGACCAGTACTTCACCAGCGACGAGAACGTCGAGGTGCCCATGAACGGCCGGGACCGCGCCTTCGAGCAGGCCAACACCTACTCCAACGTGGTGTCCACCCGCCACCCTGTGCTGAACCTCCTCACGCTCAACTTCGGCTACCACAACGCCCACCACGAGCGCGCGTCGGTACCCTGGTACCGCCTGCCCGCCCTGCACCGCGAACTCTACGGCGATGCCACGCCCTGTCTGTTGCCCCTGCGGGAATTGCTGCGCACGTTCCACCGCAACCGCGTCAACCGGGTGCTCGGAGAGGACTACGGCAGCGTCCGCGCCGGCCCCCGGCGCGCCGACGGCTTCATGGGCGCGCACGGCGTGTCGTTCCTGACGGTCGTCTGACGTGACCGGCGCGGGGGCACCGGGTCTCGCCGTCCTGTCGCTGCTGCTGAGCGGCGTCCTGTGGGGGACCGCCTGGATCCCCCTCAAGCACTTCGCGTCCCAGGGGCTCACGGGCCTCACCATGACGCTCTGCACTTACGGGCTGGTGGGTGTCGTGGCGCTGCCGTGGATCTTCCGCCTGCGGCTCCAGTGGCTGCCGCAGTGGCGGCTGGTGGCCGGGGCAGCCGCCTTCTGCGGGCTCGCCAATGCGTGCTTCACCACCGCCGTCATGTTCGGCGAGGTCGCCCGGTCCATGCTGCTTTTCTACCTCGTGCCCGTGTGGGGCGTGCTGGGCGGGCGCCTGTTCCTGGGCGAGCGCATCACCAGACTGCGGGCCGCCGGTGCGGTGCTGGCCATCGCCGGGGCCTTTCTGGTGCTGGGCGGCCCGGCCATCCTGGCGCAACCCCCCGGCCTGCTCGATCTCGCGGCGGTGGGGGCCGGCCTGTTCTACGCGTCCCAGAACATCTGCGCCCGGGCCTCCGACCGCGTGCCGGTGCTGCCCAAGACCCTCATCGCCTTCGTCGGGTGCGCCGTGGTGGGGGCCGCCCTGATTCCCGTGGCACGCCACGGCCTGCCCCCCATCTCCGCCGGGCTTGCTGCAGGCCTGGCGGCGTTCGCCGGCCTGTGGTTGACGGCCGCCATGGGCACCCAGACCTACGGCGTCTCCAATCTCGAGGCGGGACGCGCCGCCGTGCTGGTCATCTTCGAACTGCTGACAGCCGTGGCCTCGGCCATGCTGATCTCCGGCGAGCGGCTGGACGCCGGCGGGTGGGCCGGGGCCGCCCTCATCACGTCCGCCGCACTGCTGGAAGCGTTCTCCGTCGACCCGCCCCCACCCGCCGACACCACTCTCCCACGAACCACGAGGTCGCCATGAGCACGAAAGAAGTCCTGATGAACCGCATGAGCTGGACCGACTACCGAGACCGCGTCCAGCGGGACGAGCCGGTGGTGTTCCTGCCCTGCGGCGCCACCGAGCAGCACGGCCCCCACCTTCCCCTCGGCACCGACCACCTCCTCGCCACGGCCGTGGCCCAGAGCGTCGCCTCGGCCGTGTCGGGCATCGTCGCCCCGCCGCTGGCCTACGGCTTCAAGTCCCAGCCCAAGTGCGGCGGCGGGCAGCACTTCTGCGGTACCACCAGTCTGGACGGTGCCACGCTCGTGGCACAGGTCCGCGACACCGTCCGGGAATTCGCCCGCCACGGCGTGAAGAAACTGGTGCTGTGCAACGGCCACTACGAGAATCAGTGGTTCCTCATCGAAGGCATCGATCTCGCCATGCGCGAATTCGGCGCCACGCCACCCCTGTCCATCATGCGCATGGACTACTGGGACTTCTTCACCGCCCCGACCCTCTCGAAGATCTTTCCCGAGGGCTTCCCCGGCTACGCGCTGGAACACGCGGCGGTGCTGGAGACCTCCATGATGCTGCACTACCACCCCGACCTCGTCCGGCTCGACCTCATCCCCGACGACGGCCCCGCGAACTTCCCGCCCTACGAGATGTACCCGCCACAGACGGAACTGGTGCCCCCCTCCGGCGTGCTGTCGTCGGCCCGGGCGGCGTCGCGGGAGAAGGGAGACCTGATGGTGGATGAACTCACGGAACAGATCGCCCACGCGGTGCGCCGGGAGTTCGACTGACCACCGAAGAGAGCCACCACGGAGCCCACCATGAACCTCGACTGGCAGAGCACCGCGCTCATCGTCATCGACATGCAGCGCGACTTCCTCGACCCCCGCGGGTACGCTGCGAAGGCCGGACTCGACATCACACTGCTGCGGCGGGCGATCCCCGGCGTCGCGCGAATCCTGAAGGCGGCCCGGGAAGCCGGCATCGTGATCGTGCACACCCGCGAGGCCAACGCGCCGGACCTCTCGGACGTGCCGCCCGCCTTCCGGGATGCCACCGCGCGCACCGGCGCCCCCGTCGGCAGCGACGGACCGCTCGGGAGGCTGCTGATCCGCGGGGAACCCGGGGCGGGGATCATCGACGAACTGGCGCCCCGAACCGGGGAGATCGCCATCGACAAGCCCGGATTCTCCGCGTTCGAGGGTACGGCGCTGGGCTCGATGCTCCTCGCCCGCGGCATCCGCACGCTGATCCTCTGCGGCATCACCACCGAGGTATGCGTGAGTTCGACGCTGCGCACGGCCATCGACCGCGGCTTCCGCTGCATCACCCTGGCCGATGCCTGTGCCTCCGCCTACCCCGATCTCCACGATGCGGCGCTGCGCATGATCGGGGTCGAAGGCGGCGTCTTCGGCGCCGTGGCGGCCGTGGACGACCTGGTGCGTGTCCTGGAGGAGGGCTGATGCGCGGCATCCGGCTCACGGCCCTGCTCACCGGGACACACCGGTACGAGAAGACCCTGTCGACCCGCAACCGCGGCGCCGGCGTGGTGGTGCAGGCGCCGATCCTGGCCTATCTGGTCGAGACCCCCAACGGGCGCATCCTCTACGACGTGGGCTGCGACTACTCGAAGATCGCCGACCCGGAGAAGCGCGCCCGCTACTACGCGCCGGAGGTCTTCGACTACGGCGCCCCCGACATGGAGCCGTCCCAGCGCCTGCCCGCGCACTTCGCCCGGCTCGGGCTCACGGCGGCGGACCTCGACGTCGTCTTCCTCGGCCATCTCCATTTCGACCACGCCGGCGGACTCTGCGACGTGCCCGGATGCGAGATCCACGTGCAGGCGGACGAACTGGCAGCCGCGCGCGCCCGGGAGGACGCGGGCTACTTCCCCGACGATTTCGCAGGGAACCACCGGTTCCGCGAAATGCAGGGCGAGTACGACGTGGCCCCGGGCGTGCGCGCCATCGCGACGCCCGGCCACACGGCGGGGCACATGTCCCTCTGGATCGAACGGGAAAAGGGGGCTCCCGTCCTGCTGTGCGGCGACGCCGCGGACCTCACCGAGAATCTGGAGCACGAAGTCGCTCCGGGGCTGTGCTGGCGCGACCGCGAGGACCTCGCCCTGGGGAGCATCCGCAAGCTCAAGGCCCTGGCGAAGGACACCGGTGCGAGCCTCTGGCCCAACCACGATCTCGCCTTCTGGGGCGGCACCATCGCCGTCCGGGAATGGCACTGAGACAGCCCCCGCCCCATCGATTGCGCATCCCCGGGAGATCCCATGTCCGCACTGAATCACCTCCGCCGTGCCGCCGTCGGCGCCCTCGTCAGCCTTTCCCTGCTGGCGCCACTGACCGCCACCGCCGCCACGCAGAAGCCCGTGAAGCTGGGCGTGGTCACCTGGATCGGCTACGGCCCCCTCTACATCGCCGAGTCCCTGGATCTGTGGAAAAAGTACGGCCTCAAGGTCACCCTGCAGAACTTCACCGACCCCGCGCTGCTCCCCGGCGCCATCATGGGCGGCGCCCTGGACGGCGGCTTCATCACCTACGACCAGCTGGTCGGGCAGGTGGCCAAGGGGGACACCATGCGCGCCGTGATGCCGCTCGATTTCTCGGACGGCGGTGATGCGGTGGTCGCCACCACCGACATCAGGGGCATCCCTGCCCTGAAGGGTCAGAAGGTCGCCTTCGCGCCCCTGTCGCCGTCGGACTTCCTGCTCGCCTTCGCGCTGCGCAAGCACGGCCTGAAGGATGGCGACATCCAGCCCGTGGGCGCCGGGCCCGAGGCCGTGCCGGCCGCCATGGCCTCCGGCCAGGTGAGGATCGGTGTCACCTACGAACCGATGGTGTCCCAGATCACGGCCATGGACGGCGGCAAACGGTTCCACGTGATCTACTCGTCGAAGCAGTCCCCCGGCCTGCTGTCGGACGTGCTCGTGTTTACCGACAAGGGCATGAAGGCCCGGCCGGAACTGATCCAGGCGGTGATGCAGGGCTATCTCGATGGCCTGGAAATGATCCGCACCCGACCGGCCGAGGCCGCGAAGATCATCGGCAAGGCACTCGGCATCACGGATGCCGAGGTGCTGGCGCAGCAGCAGACCATCCACGCGCTCAGCCTGCCGGAGATGCTCCAGGCATTCACGCGCTCGCCGAGGCCGGAATCCTTCTACACCGCCTGCGCGGCGATCGCGGATATCCTCAGGGCGAAGGACCAGATCCCGAGGCTGCCGAAGTGCGAGGACACCATGAGCACCCGCTTCATCGATGCCTTGCTGAAAAGATGACCACCGCCTCCGTGCCGGACACCTGCCTCGGCGTCTGGAGGCGAGCCCTGCTGCGCACCCCGGAATCCGAGGACACGACCTCCCAGGTCTTCTGGCTGCAGACGCCGCGGTGGCACGCCGACCTGCGCATTCCCGCGGACCGGCCGCCGCTGTCCGGGGCCCGGTCGCTGGCGGAACTCGGGCGGGGTGCCCTGCTGTCGCTCGCGTCCCAGCAGGGGTTCGCGGGCGTCACGACGGTCGAGGGCGATCTCTGCCGGTGGCACCGCCACGTGGACTACCAGCCGCCCTCCGGCTTCGAGGACGTGGGACGCCTCGAATTCGAGTCGGGCGACCGCCTGCTCGAGTACGGCGTGCAGCAGGACTACTTCGAGATCTGGGAGCGCCTTCCGGGCAGCGTCGGTCCGTGGGCAGCCCTGCGCCAGGGTGACCCCCCTGGCACATGGCTGCTGCGCAGCGGCGACTTCGCCATGCGTGTCCGGCCTCGCGCCGGGCTGCTCGGCCCCGCCTCGAGCCTCGCGGCCTGGTGCGCCCACCTCGACCTGGACGAGATGCGCGACCGGCTGGATTTCGAGATCAGCCTGGCCCGAGTGGATGCCTGCGGACACTGGTCCATCAGCCATTCCACCCTGCCCTGGCTGGAGGGTTCGCCCCTGGAGGATGCCGCCGTCCTGTCGGACGACGGGCCGGCCGCTGCCGAAGCGGCCGGCTGGCACGCCCTCGGCTGAGGCCCCCCCCGCGGGGCTGCGGACCGCCGTTTCGTGGCACCATGTCGGCCGCAGGCGCGGCAGTTCCGGCCCGCCACGGGAGGAGTCCACCTTGAAAGGCATCGTGTTCTGCGAGTTCCTGGACATGGTTTCGGAGAAGTTCTCCGAGGACATGGTCGACGACATCATCGAGGCCGCCGACCTCCCGTCCGGCGGTGCCTACACGACCGTGGGGACCTACGACCACTCCGAGATGGTCGCCATGGTCCAGGCCCTGTCCGACCGCACCGGCGCCCCCGTGCACCTGCTGGTGCAAACCTTCGGGCACCACATGTTCGGCCGCTTCTTCCACCTGTACCCGCACTTCTTCGGGGGCGTGGACACCGCGCTGGACTTCCTGGAACGCATCGAACGCGTGATCCACGTGGAAGTCCTCAAGCTGTACCCGGACGCGCAGTTGCCACGGTTCGACATCACCCGCGGCGCGGACGGCAGCATGGTCATGGTCTATCGTTCGCCCCGCAGGATGGGCGACCTGGCGGCCGGGCTGATCGAGGGCTGCATCGAACACTACGGACAGCCCGTCAGCGTGGCGCGGCGGGCCATGCCCGACGGCAGCGACGAATTCACCCTTCGGACCACGAGGTGACGGACGAGGCCGCCGCCGACCGGATCGCACGCCTGGAGCGCCGCCTCGCCCGGGAGCGGGAAGCACGCGCCCAGGCCGAGCGCATGCTGGAGCAGAAAAGCCGCGAACTCTACGAGGCCAACGAAGGCCTGCGCGAGGCAGCCCAGCAACTGGAGCAGCAGGTGCGCGAGCGCACCCGGGAACTCGCCGATGCCCGGGACCGCGCCGAGGCCGCGGCCCGTGCGAAGAGCAACTTCCTCGCGGTGATGAGCCACGAGATCCGCACGCCGCTGCACGGCGTGCTGGCCATGACGGAACTGCTGACCTCCTCCCCGCTGAACACCACCCAGCAGGAGTACGTCGAAGCCATCCGCGCCAGTGGCGACACCCTCCTGGTGGTGCTCAACGACGTCCTCGATTTCTCCAAGATCGACGCCGACCGGCTCGAACTCGAGATCCGCGATTTCGACCTCGCCCGGGTGCTGCAGGCCATCGGGGCCCTGCACCGCCCGGTCGCCGCGGCCCGGCACATCGGCATGACCATCGACACCTCGGACGCAGGTATCCGGTACCTGCGGGGCGACAGCGTTCGGATCGGGCAGATCGTGTCCAACCTCCTGTCCAACGCCATCAAGTTCACCCACGTCGGGAACGTGGCGGTCCGCTGCCGGACACGGCGGGACGCGGACCGGGTGCTCTTGGCACTGGAGGTGGCGGACACGGGCATCGGCATCCCCGACGACCGTGTGGACGCACTGTTCGACGCCTTCACCCAGGGGGACGCATCCACCACGCGGCGCTATGGCGGAACCGGCCTGGGCCTCGCCATCAGCGCACGGCTCGCGCGGGCGATGGGCGGGGACATCCGGGTACGGACAGCCCGGGGTGTGGGGACCAGCTTCCACGTCGAACTGCGGCTCGAGGCCGGCAGCGAGCCCGAACCGGTGCGCAGCTCGCCACTCTTCACAGGCAGGACCATCGCGCCGATGCGCGTGCTGGTGGTGGACGACAACCTCGTCAACCAGAAACTCGCCCAGGCCCTCCTGCAGCGTCTCGGCCTCGGCCCCGACCTCGCGGAAACCGGCGTGGAAGCCGTGGCGAAGGTCCGGCAGGGTGACTATGACGTCGTGTTCATGGACGTGCAGATGCCGGAGATGGACGGCCTGGAGGCCACACGGATCATCCGGGCGCTGCCGCTGGCGAAGCAGCCGCGGATCGTGGCCGTCACCGCCAGTGCCTTCGCGTCGGACCGGGAAAACTGCCTCGAGGCCGGCATGGACGATTTCATCAGCAAGCCCTTCAGGCTCGACGACCTCTACCGATTCATCGCCGACCTGTCCGGGCCGGGGGACGCCCCCGAGTGAGGACACGGGTGTCCCCGGGCCCGGGAATGGGCCTTGCAGTAGTCAGGGCTTTCCAGCCCGGGGTCGGTACCAGACCTGACGCAAGCCCATGAAAATTCATCCAGTCATTCTCTGTGGTGGGTCCGGCACACGCCTTTGGCCCCTGTCGCGCAGCGCCTTTCCCAAACAATTTCTGCGCCTTTCGTCCGAGTTCACGATGCTGCAGGAGACCCTGCGGCGCATGTCCGGCCTGCCCGATGTGGCCCCGCCCGTGGTGATCTGCAGCGAGGCGCACCGTTTCCTCGTCGCCGAGCAGCTGCGGGCGATCGATGTCCGTCCCGAGTCGCTCATCCTCGAGCCCGTCGGGCGCAACACCGCCCCGGCGGTGGCCGCCGCAGCGCTCGCCCTCTCCCGCCAGGACCCGAAGGCCCTCATGCTGGTGCTGCCCTCGGACCACGTGATCAAGGATCGGGCCTCGTTCCATCGCGCGATCGGCCTGGCTGCCCGTGCGGCAAGCACGGGGCTGCTGACCACCTTCGGCATCATCCCGGACGCGCCGGAAACCGGATACGGCTACATCAACCGCGGGGCGACCCTGCCGCGGCTGGAGAGCGCCTTCGCCATCCAGCGGTTCGTCGAGAAGCCCGACGCCCACACCGCCCAGCGGATGATCGATTCCGGCGATTACTACTGGAACAGCGGCATGTTCATGCTCGAGGCCGGCACCTTCGTCGAGGAACTGCAGCTTCACGCCCCCGAGATCGTCGCGGCCGTGCGGGATGCGCTGGCCTCCGCAAAGACCGACCTGGACTTCTGCCGCCTCGACAAGACCGCCTTCGGCGCCGCCCCCTCCATTTCGATCGATTACGCCGTCATGGAAAAGACCCGACGCGGCGCCGTGATTCCGGCAAACATGGGCTGGAGCGACGTGGGGTCCTGGGATGCCCTGTGGGACATCCGCGACAAGACCACGGACGGCAACGTGTTCGACGGGGACGTGGTCGCCGAGAACGTCACGAACACATTTGTGAAGGCCGATCAGCGTCTGGTGGCCGCCGTCGGGGTGGAGGACCTGGTGATCGTCGAGACGGCCGATGCCGTGCTCGTGGCGAAGCGCTCGGCCGCCCAGGACGTCAAGCAGATCGTCGACCGGCTCAAGGCCCAGGGCCGGAGCGAGTCCACCCTGCACCGACTGGTCTATCGCCCCTGGGGATCCTACGAAGGCATCGATGCCGGCGGGCGCTACCAGGTGAAGCGACTCACCGTGAACCCGGGCCAGAAGCTCTCCCTGCAACTGCACCACCACCGCGCGGAGCACTGGATCGTGGTGAGCGGCACGGCGAAGGTCGTGCGGGGCGACGAGGAAATCCTGCTCACGGAAAACCAGTCCACCTATATCCCCCTGGGTGCGAAGCACCGCCTGGAAAACCCGGGCCTGGTGCCCCTGCAACTGATCGAGGTCCAGTCCGGCAGCTATCTGGGCGAGGACGACATCGTCCGGTTCGAGGACGTGTACAACCGCTGACCGCCTGCGGCGCTCCGGCGCACCGCCACGAACAAGGCACCGCAGGAAAGAGGGGCGCGACGCGCCCCGGGGACTACCGCGCGCCGCCGAGGCGCGTCAGTTCGGCTTCGTTCACGACCACCGGGGTGCGGTTCGTCATGAAGGTGAGATACGCCTGCTCGGTTTCCTGGGCCCGGCGCAGCCGCATGGCATTCGAGATCTGATCCCGGACCTCGGCGAGGGGACGCACGCCCCGGTCGCGGATGTCCTCCAGGCGGATCACGTGCCAGCCGGTGGCGGAGCGCAACGGACCGCTCACATCTCCTTTCTTCATGGCGGCCACGGCATCCCGCAGTTCCGGCAGCAGGGTGGGTTCGGACGCCCAGCCCATGTCGCCCCCCTTCGCGGCGCTTTCCGCGTGCTCGGAGGATGCCTTCGCGAGCGTCGGCAGGTCCGAGGGCTTTTTCTTCGCCTTGTCCGCCAGGTCCGTGATCCTCGCCTGGGCGCGTGCAACAGCCGACTTGTCGGAATCCGGGGGGGCGAGCACGAAGATCTGGGAGAGTCGGACCTGCTTCGGAACGGTGAAGGTCGCCGGGTTCTGGTCATAGACGGCGCGGATCTCGGCGTCGGACGGGAATCCTTCGGGCGGACGGGCAAGGTGATTCATGTAGCTGGCGGCCAGCGCCTGGTCCCGGGCACGGTCCAGTTGGGCGCCCACCTCCGGGCGCTTGTCCCAGGCCTTCCCCCGCGCCTCCGCCGCCAGCGCCCGGCGGAGCAGCTCCGTGCGGATCAGGCGGTTCAGTTCCGCCGGCGCCTGGAGGAGCTGGGCCCGGGCTTCCGGTCCGGCCGCCTCCAGCAGGATGCGCAGATCCTCGGCCTTGAACTCGACTTCCCCCATCCTGGCGATCACACCCGCCGGCAGCTTGTCCTGGGCGAGCGCGGCCGCCGCCGCGACCATCAGCCAACCGCACACCACAGCCCGCATCAGGCCCATGACCAGTCCCCACCGTGATAAGTCGTTCGCAAGTTACCGGGCCGATGTTACAGAAAAGCTACGGCCGGATCTGAACGGCCCAAGACGACGGTATTAGTTCACACACCCTTTGCCCCCGCAGGCGGGTGCATCAAACAATGCCGGCGTGTCGTTCCGCAGGCCCGGCAGCGTCCGGGCCAACCGTTCGAGCGAACTGCCGGCTCCTGGCCGGTTCCCGAGGGCATCCGATTGCCATGACCGCGCCGGCTCCTCCCGTGCAGCCCCCTCCCTCCCGACACCCCGGCGCTGCGCGGTTTGCCCCACCCACCCTGCACGATCCTCTGCCGAGACCGCGGATCGACCGGCGGCTGGCGGAACTCACGCGCCATGGCATGGCATGGATCAGCGGCCCTCCCGGCTGCGGCAAGACCTGGGCTGCCGCTGCGTACGCCCGCGACACCGGCCTGCCGGTGATCTGGCTGCGGCTCGAGCCCGCCGACGGCGAAGCGCCGGTCTTCGGGGCCTCCCTGGCCGCCGCGGTGGCGCACGCCGGAACCGACGCCGCCCCCCCGGGAAATGCCGGCATCCAGACCATCATGGGCGCGATACCGTGGCCGGCCGTGGTGGTCCTGGACGATCACCACGCGGCCGATTCGCCCGCATTGTCCGCGGCGATCGAGGCCATGGCGGACTGCCTTCCGCCCCGGGGGCAGCTTCTGGTGGCCAGCCGGGCCCCTCCCCCTGCGACTCTGGCCCGGCTCGAGGCCTACGGACTTCTCGGGCGTCTCGGCTGGGAAAACCTGCGTCTGACCGACGCCGAGTTCGACACCCTCCATGCCCGGCAGGGCGAGCCGGGCCGCGAGGCGGCCGACCGGAACCGGCAGCGGGTCGGGGGCTGGATGGCGGGCGTGGCGCTGTGCAGGCCGGCCGGCGATGCGGACGCCGGGGGCGCGACCATCCTCGGGTTCTTCCGCGAGCACGTCCTCGACGGACTCGACGGCCCGGCGCTGGACTGGCTGGCGACGCTCTCCGTCGCACCCCATGTCGATACCGGGCTGGCCCTCGCACTGACGGGGCAGGACAGGATCCGCGAAGTCCTCCGGCCGCTTGCGGATCGGCAGTGGTTTGTCCACCGCACCCGGGCCGGGCCGGACCGTTTCGAGTTCCATCCCCTGTTGCGCGAGACGCTGCGAGCGCGCCTGGAGACCCTCCGCGGGCCCGAGGAGCGGATGGCCCTCGTGCGCGCGGCGGCGGCCTGCCTGGAAGCCGACGGAGAACCCGAAGCGGCCCTGCCCCTGTATCGCGACCTCGCCACCTGGCCTGAACTCGTGCAGGCTCTGGTGCGCGCTGCGCCGGCGCTGGCCGCGGCGGACCGCCTGGAGGAACTCGATCGGTGGATCTCCTGCCTGCCGGGTGGCGCGGGCTCCGATCCATGGCTTCTCTACTGGCAGGGCCTGCACCGCAACCGGACGGAACCGACGGGCGCCGGGCCCATCCTGCAAACTGCCTTCCGGGTCTTCGACGCCCGCGGCGATGCCAGGGGCCGTGTGCTTTCCTGTGCCGCCGTGGTGGAAAGCCTGGCCGCTGCCGGCGCCGATGCAGCCACGCTGACCCACTGGGTCGACCGGCTGCTGGGGCTCCCGCTGCCCGGAGGCCCGGAAACCGCCTCGGACCTCGAGGCCCGCGTCCTCGCCCAGGGCACCGAGGCACTCCGCTGGCGTTTCGGGCACCCGGGGCTCGCGAACTGGGCGGACCGGGCACTGACGCTGCGCCCGCACATCCTCGACCCCGATCGCACCCTGCACCTCACGGCCTTTGCCGCGGCCTTCCAGTTCTGGCGGGGCAACGTCTCCACGGCCGCTGCCATCGTGGACGCGGATGCGCGGGCGATGCCCACGGGTGCCCGACGCGTCCTGTCGTCGCTGCTCCACGCGCTCGCGCCAGCCGCTGGCGCGAACGGGAGTGCGGGCGCACCGACGGGGTCGGATCCACCGATCCGCCTGCCGGCGCGGTCCCGGCGCTGGCTCGAGCTCTTCGTCGACGGAGCGGGACTCGATGCCGCGCTCCGGCGCGTGGGGGCGCGGCTGCCGCCCGGGGAATCGGCTGCCCGGGAATTCGTCGCCGACGCTTTCGTCACGCCGCGGATCGCCGAGCTGACGGCGGCCGGTGCATTTTCCGATGCGGCGCGGGTTCACGACCTCGCCCTTGCCCGCGACCGCGGACCGGGACCTTCCCTCGCCCTCGGGCGGGGGTTGCTTCGGGCAGGGCAACTGCGGGCCCTGGCCGGGCAGCCCGAAACGGCGATCGCGCACCTCGACGAGGGCCTGTCGGTCGCGAGGGAGATCGGCAGCCCCCTGCTCGAGCGACGGGTACAGCTCTGGCGCGCCCACTGCCATCTGGAGCGGGGCCATGCCCCGGATGGCGATGCCGCCCTGCGGGAGGCGGTCCGGGACGGGACCGATCTGACCTGTGTCGCCAGTTCCCCCTGGCCGGATGACGCGCTGCTCGCCCGGCTCGCCGCCCGCGCCCTGGAACTCGAGTTCGCCCGCCCGGAGATCGGCAACTGGATCCGGGCGCGCGGACTCGAGGCGCCAGCGCCCCACAGCGATGCCTGGCCCTGGCCCGTGCGCGTGTACACGCTGGGCCGCTTCACTATCGCCGTGGACGGGGTGGCGGTCATGTTCCACGGCAAGGCACAGAAGCGGCCCCTCGAACTGCTGAAATGTCTGGTGGCAATGGGCGGCCGCGGCATCGCCGTCGGGGCGATCGTCGATCGGCTCTGGCCGGAGTCCGAGGGCGACTCGGCCCGCAAGACCTTCGACGTGGCGCTGTTGCGCCTGCGGCGCTTGCTCGGTCGCGAGGATGCCGTTTTGGTGGCGGACGGCAAGGTGACGATCAACACCCGGGTCTGCTGGGTGGATCTCCTCAGTTTCGAACGCTGGGCGGGGCTTGCCGAGGCGGCCCGCGACGCCAGCGGGCGGCTCGCGGCCACCCGGTCGGCGCTCGATCGGTATCGCGGCAGCTTCCTGGAACTGGAAGAGCCCCACGCGTGGATGCTCCCCGCCCGGGTGCGGGCCGCCAGCCGCCTGCGCCGCATGCTGCTCGGCGCCGGGCGCAGCCTCGAGGAAGCCGGGCGGCTGCCCGAGGCGATCGACCTCTTCGAACGCGTGGTGGAGAACCCGACCGCCCCGGTGGAACTCTGGCGTCATCTTGCGGACCTCCACAACCGCGCGGGCAACCCCGACCAGGCCCAGGCGATCCGCGACCGCCATCGGGCGCTGATCGACCCGCGCGCCCTTCCGGCCCCGGTGCGGGGTCCCGGCCGCAGACGGCCCCGTTCCGGAGACTGACAAACGGGACATTCCCAGGGCCGCTGTCAAACGCTATCATCTCCGGCGTTTGACATCTCTTGCGCGAGACCGCCCTTGGCTCCCTTCGACACCGCTGCCCCCGTTTCCGAGACCCACCCCGTCCAGCTCCGGTGGACCCCTGCGGCGGTCGCCGATCTGCTGGCGCTGCCCCTGCCCGATCTGCTCTTCCGGGCGCAGACCGTGCACCGGGAACACTTCGACCCGACCCGGGTGCAGTTCTCCACCCTGCTGTCCATCAAGACCGGTGGCTGTCCCGAGGACTGCGCCTACTGTCCCCAGTCGGCGCGCTTCCGGACCGGCGTGGAGGACGAACCCCTGATGGCCATCGACGACGTGGTGGCGGCGGCCACGGCAGCCCGCGCGGCGGGGGCCTCGCGCTTCTGCATGGGTGCCGCCTGGCGCGGCCCGAAGCAGCGCGACCTCGCCCAGGTGGCCGACATGGTGCGGGCGGTCAAGGGGCTCGGCCTGGAGACCTGCGCGACGCTGGGATTGCTCAAGGATGGTCAGGCCGAGCAGCTCCGCGACGCCGGCCTCGACTACTACAACCACAACCTGGACACCTCGCCCGAACACTACGGCGACATCATCTCCACGCGCCAGTACGAAGACCGGCTCGCCACGCTCCAGCGCGTGCGGGCGGCCGGACTCCACGTGTGCTGCGGCGGGATCGTGGGCATGGGCGAAGGCGTGGACGACCGGGCCGGACTGATCGCCCAGCTGGCCAACCTGGACCCCTATCCCGAATCGGTGCCGATCAACGCCCTCGTGCAGGTGGAGGGAACTCCCCTGCACGGCGAGCAGCGGGTGGATATCCTCGACTTCGTGCGGGTCATCGCGGCGGCACGCATCACCATGCCGAAGGCTTTCGTCCGCCTGTCGGCCGGCCGGTCGCACATGAGCGACGAGGCCCAGGCCCTGTGCTTCCTCGCCGGGGCCAACTCCATCTTCTACGGGGACCGCCTGCTCACCACGGGCAACCCCGACACGGAACGCGACCGCGCCCTGCTGTCCCGGCTCGGCATGCAGCCCCTCTGACACCATGGCCTGGCTCGCCGAAGGCCTCGCGGCGCTGGAGGCCGACGGCCTGCTGCGCACCCGGCGCGTGGTGCGGGGCGCGCAGGGTCCCCTGCTGGAGGTGGACGGCACCAGGATGCTCGCCTTCGCCTCCAACGACTACCTGGGCCTTGCGGCCCACCCCGCGCTTGCCCGGGCGGCCATCGAGGCCATCTGGCGTTGCGGCGTGGGCGCGGCCGCCTCCCACCTGATCTCGGGCCACCACGAGGAGCACGAGCTGCTGGAGGCGGAACTCGCGGCCTTCGTGCGCCGGCCCCGTGCCCTCTTCTTCTCGTCGGGCTATCAGGCCAACACCGGCATCGTCCCGGCACTGGCGGGCCCCGGCGACGCGGTCTTCTCCGACGCCCTGAACCACGCCTGCCTGATCGACGGCGCCCGCCTGTCCCGCGCCACGGTGCATGTCTACCCCCACGCGGACTTGGACCGGCTCGAGTCCCTGCTGGCCGCCAGCCCGGCCCGCCGCAAGGTCGTGCTGTCCGATGCCGTCTTCAGCATGGACGCCGACCTCGCGCCCCTGGCGGACCTGGTGGCCCTGTGCGAACGCTTCGACGCGTGGCTGCTGCTGGACGACGCCCATGGATTCGGCGTCCTCGGCCCCGGAGGCGAGGGCACCCCCGCGCATCTGGGCGTCACCTCGGAACGCCTGCTGCATCTCGGCACGCTGGGCAAGGCTGCCGGCGTCGCGGGCGCCTTCCTGGCGGGACCGGAAGATGCCATCGCGTGGCTCGTCCAGCGAGCGCGCACTTACGTCTTCACCACGGCCACGCCCCCGCTCATCGCCGCCGCCGTCCGGGCGAGCCTGCGAGTGATGCGCGACGAGCCCTGGCGCCGGGAACACCTGCATCGCCTCGCGGGCCGTCTGCAGGCCGGCCTCGCCGGGTTGCCGTTCCGGACCCTGCCCTCGGCCACTGCGATCCACCCCGTGCTGATCGGCGACAACGCCGCGGCCGTGGGCTGGATGCGGCGCCTCTGGGCACAGGACCTCTGGGTCCCGGCGATCCGCCCGCCCACGGTGCCCCCGGGCACGGCGCGCCTGCGCATTTCCCTGTCGGCCGCCCACACCGCGGAACAGGTCGACCGCCTCCTGCACGCACTGGCAGGGTGGGATCTCCACGCGGCCGAGCCGGCCCTCGGGGAAGCCGCACCATGACCGGCGCCACCTCCCGCAATGCCGACCTCGCGGCGCGCAGCCGGCGGGCGGTCTGGCACCCCGCCACCCAGATGAAGGTGCACGAGTCTGTGCCGCTCGTCCCGATGGTCCGGGGCGAGGGGCCCTGGCTGTTCGATGCCGACGGAACCCGCTATCTGGATGCCATCAGCTCCTGGTGGGTGAACCTGTTCGGCCACTGCGAGCCCCGCATCGGCGCGGCGGTGCGCGACCAGCTCGACCGGCTGGAACACGTGATCCTGGCGGGCTTCACCCACGAGCCCGTGGTGCGCCTCGCGGAAGCCCTGTCCGCCCGGACCGGGGGCGCGCTCGGCCACGCCTTCTTCGCCTCGGACGGCGCGTCCGCCACGGAAATCGCGCTGAAGATGAGCGCCCACTTCTGGCGCAACGCCGGCCGACCGGGAAAGAACCGCTTCCTGTGCGTGGAGGGCGGCTATCACGGCGAGACCCTCGGGGCGCTCGGCGTGACGGATGTGCCGCTGTTTCGTCAGGCCTACGAGCCGCTGGTGCGCCCGGCCCACGCGGTGCCGTCCCCGGACTGGCGTCGCGCCGAGCCGGGGGAGACCGCCGCCGACTTCGCCAGGCGCATGGCCGGCCACGTGGAAACCCACCTGGAAGCCCGCGCGGGCGAGACGGCCGCGATCATCGTGGAGCCGCTCATCCAGTGCGCCGGGGCCATGGCCATGCACGACCCGTCGTACCTCCGGCACGTGCGCGCCCTGTGCGACCGGCACGATGTCCACCTCATCGCCGACGAGATCGCCGTGGGGTTCGGGCGCACCGGCACCCTGTTTGCCCACGAGCAGGCGGCCATCCGGCCCGACTTCCTGTGCCTGTCGAAGGGCATCACGGGAGGCTTCCTGCCCCTTTCCGTGGTGCTGTCGGCCGACCGCATCCACGACGCCTTCTACGACGACAGCGCCGCCCGCGGCTTCCTGCACTCCCACTCGTACACGGGCAACCCGCTGGCGTGCCGCGCCGCGCTCGCCGTCCTCGATCTCTTCGATGGCGACGGGGTGCTGGCCCGCAATGCCGAAGCCGCCCGGCGCTTCGACGTCCTCGCCGGGCCGCTCGCGGCCGACCCCCGGGTCGCCCACTTCCGCCGCACGGGCATGGTCTGGGCCTTCGATGTGCCCGGAGCGGCCCGCGGCTTTGCGCAACGTTTCACCCGGGCGGCGCTCGCGGCCGGGGTGCTTCTCGTTCCCCTGGGCCGCACCGTCTACTTCATGCCGCCCTACGTGCTCGACGATGCCCAGTTCGACCTGATCGTCGCGGCCGCGCGGCAGGCACTGGACGCGGCGGTGCCGTCGTGAGCGGCAGCTTCTTCGTCACGGGCACCGACACCGGGGTCGGCAAGACCCTGGTGTCCGCGGCCCTGCTGCACGCCCTGCGTCGCCGGGGCCTGCGGGCCGCCGGCATGAAGCCCGTGGCCGCGGGCTGCGTCACGGTGGAGGGCCGGTGGCACAACGAGGATGTCGCCGCCCTGCGCGCCGCCGGCAACGTGGAGGCCCCGCTCGCGGAGACCAATCCCTACCTCTTTCACGAGGCCATCGCCCCCCACATCGCGGCCGCCCGGCACGGCGTGACGATCGACATCGATCTCCTCGTGGCGCGGTTCCGGGCGCTGTCCGCCCGCGCGGATGCCGTCGTGGTGGAAGGTGCCGGTGGCTTCCTGGTGCCGCTGGGAGATCGCGACACGTTCGCCGACCTCGCCACCCGCCTCGCCCTGCCGGTGGTTCTGGTGGTGGGGCTGCGGCTCGGCTGCATCAACCACGCGCTGCTCACCCGGGACGCCGTCCTGCAGCGCGGACTGACCCTCGCCGGCTGGGTCGCCAACCGGATCGACCCCGCCATGGAGGCCGCTGGCGATAACCTCGAGACCCTGGGGCAACGCCTTCAGGCGCCCCTGCTGGCGGACATTCCCTTCCTGACGTCGCCGGATGCCGGCAGGGTGAAGATCGACCTGCCGGGAACCTGACCGCGCGGCGGGTTCCGGGATGCACCCGTCGCCGGAGACGCGTACGGTCACCGGGCAGGCGTGGCTGTCCAACTTGCCCACGGAACCCGGCCAAGTTACGCTCGTTCTCGATTGGCGCGGCCGGCAGTCCGCGCCAGTGGCTCCCGCCGACCCGTGCGGATCCGGCAGATGGCCGGACGCATTGCCGGGAGTCACGGTCGCCCGCGGCGTCCCGCCGGCGGGGGACGCCTGCCACCGGATCCCGGCGCCAGACCGGGCGGTCCTGTCACGGAATCGAGCGCATCGCGGTCTGGGTGCGGCTGGAACCACTTCTTTTTACAGGGGAGTCTCTCGTGAAGCGTTTCGTGATCCTGCAATACGCCGCCCTGCTCGCGGCCGCCATGTCCGTCGTCGGCCCGGCACAGGCCGGTCCGGACGATGGGGCGCTCGTCGACGCCGCCCGCAACCGCGGGGAATGGCTCCTCTACGGGCGCACCTACGACAACCAGCGCTTCAGCCCGCTCACCCGGATCAAGCCCGGGAACGTCGCGAAGCTCCGCCCGGTGTGGACAGCCTCCCTGAACACCCTCGACGGACTCGAGGCCACGCCCATCGTCAGCGACGGCGTGCTCTACGCCACCGCGGCCCATTCCCACGTCTACGCCTTCGACGCCGCCACGGGACGCACCCTCTGGCACTGGGCCCCCGAGGAACCCGAAGGGCTGGGCACGGTGCTGTGCTGCGGCCCCGTGAACCGGGGAGTGGCCGTCTACGGTGATCTCGTCTACGTGCTGACCCTCGACGCCCGCCTCGTGGCCCTCAACCGGGCGGACGGCAAGGTGGCCTGGGAGAAGACCCTCGGCGACTGGAAATCCGGCATCTCGGCCACAGGTGCCCCGATGATCGTCAAGGGCCGCGTGATCGCCGGCATCGCGGGCGGCGAGTACGGCGTCCGCGGCTACCTCCAGGCCTTCGACGCACGGACCGGCGCGGACCAGTGGACCACCTACACGGTCCCGGGCCCCGGGGATGCCGGGCACGAATCCTGGCCTGGCGACACCTGGAAGACCGGCGGTGGCGCCACCTGGCAATCCGGAGCCTTCGACCCCGCCCTGAACCTGCTCTACTGGGGCACGGGCAACCCGGGGCCCTGGAACTCCGATCTGCGCAAGGGCGACAACAAGTGGACCGCATCCCTGATCGCCCTCGACCCCGACACCGGCCGGATCCAGTGGGGCTTCCAGTACACGCCCAACGACGGCTGGGACTACGACGGAAACAATGCCCCGATCCTCGCGGACATCAGGCTGGGGGGCAAGACCGTCAAGGCCGCCCTGCAGAGCAACCGCAACGGCTTCTTCTATGTCCTCGACCGCACCAGCGGGAAGTTCCTGTACGCGGTGCCCACGGTCGACGGCATCAACTGGACGACCGGCCTCGACCCCGTCACCGGCCGCCCGAACGTGAACGAGGCCAGGCGCCCGCTCGCCGACGGCAAGGCGGTGCTGCCCATCGTACCCGGCCTCGAGGGCGGCACCAACTGGTTCCCCATGGCCTTCAATCCCGACACGGGCGTGGCCTTTGTGCCCACCAACACCTGGGCCATGGCCCTGACCGGATACAAGCCGGAAGACATCAGGTACGAGCCCGGAAAGGTGTACATGGGGATGGACTACAAGATGCACCGCATCTCCGAAACCATCGGCCGCCTGCGGGCCTTCGACGTGCAGAAGAGGAAGTGGCTGTGGGAGATTCCGAGCCCGCTGCCGCTGTTCGCCGGCGTCCTCGCGACCCGCAGCGGCCTGGTCTTCACGGGCGACCAGCAGGGCTTCTTCTTCGCGGCCGACGCCCGCAGCGGCAAGGTGCTCTGGCGCTTCCAGACCGGCTCCGGCATCAACGCCTCGCCCATCACCTACGAGATCGGCGGCCGGCAGTACGTCGCCATTCTTTCCGGGCTGGGCGGGGACCCGAGCTTCTACTACAAGGGACCGAAGGGCAGCATGCTCCACGTCTTTGCCCTGGACGGCCTGGCGCCCGGGAAGGCCGCCGCCGGCCCGTGGGCTTCCGAGGAGATCGACGGTGCCCTCAGTCCGTTGCCGGTCAAGTGACCCCGCGGCTCCGGTGCCTGCAACCGCGCGCGCACCCGCCGCAGGCCCTGGCGCGGAAGGCGGGTACGCGTCCCGCCGCCCGACCGTGAACCGGCTCGCCGGCAGCGTCGCCCTGGCGGCGGCGCTGCTGGGCGCGCCCACCGGCGCTGCCGCCCAGGCCCACCAGCCGCCCAGGGCGGAGCCCCAGGACGGGTATGTCTGGGAGCACTCGGAAAACCCCTTCTCCGGCGACGCCGCCGCCATCACCGAGGGCCGGCGGCTCTACCGAAGCACCTGCTATATCTGCCACGCGGACACGGGATCCCGCGGACCCAACCTGCGCAAGTCCCGGCTCAAGGGGCAGCAGTTCCTCAGGATCGTGATCAACGGCCGCAAGGGCACCCAGATGCCGGCCTGGAAGGGCAAGCTGACCGAGGAAGAGATGTGGAAGATCCTCGCCTTCATCGAGGCGCCAGCGGACGCGGCGCCCTGACCACCTTCCGGGGATGGCAGGCCTGGCGCCCGAATGCGCGCCACCCATCATGGCGGGAGATGACGGCCGTCGGCCGGGCTCGTGAGCTCACGGGCACGCAGACAACCATCCGGCGCACCGGGCCCCGCCAGGCATGATCCGCTTCATGAAGGCGTCGGACGGCGGCACGGTGAACGCCGTGTCGCCATGACCGGGACTCCGGACCAACCCCCTGGCGATCAGCGAACTGCGCACCGGCCCCCGTGCGCCGACCGCACGCCCGAGACATTCGGCAACAGGGCGCGTGCAGGACGCCACCCCGCAGCGGTTCGGCGGTCTGGCGGTCAGATGACGGCGAGAGCTTCGACTTCGATGCGGGCGCCGGCCTCGACCAGGGCGGCGACGCCGACCAGGGTGCTGGCAGGCAGATGGCCCTGCAGGTGCCGGTTGCGGATGCTGGCGATGACGATGCGATCGGCAGGCTGGAGGTCGACCACGTAGGTGGTGAGCTTGACCACGTCGCGGAAGCCGGCGCCCGCGGCGGCCAGGGCGATGCCGAGATTGGCGAAGACCTGGTCGGTCTGTGCCTCCAGGTCGCCGGGAGCGATGAGTTCCAGCTTCTCGTTCCAGGCCAGCTGGCCACTGACGTGCACCAGGCGGCCGCCCTGCGACACGGCCACCTGGGAGAAGGTGCCGACGCGAGCAATGCCGGGCGGGTTGAGGAACTGGATTTCGGGTCGTGACACGGGAGCCTCCCTGGGCTGTGGTCGGATGGGTCTGCCGCTGACGAGATCCCTCGGTCGGGCGGCCGCGCGCCGGCTGGCGCGTCAGCCGGGATCGCGCAGGACCTCGAGCAGGGCGTCGTGGAAGCGGTCCGGCGCCTCGACCTGGGGCGAGTGCCCGAGGTCGGGGAATTCCACCAGCTTCGCGCCGGGGATGGCCGCGGCGGCGCGGCGCCCGAGCATGGGGTAGTCACCGAGCCGTTGCGCGACCTCGGCCGGCGCACGGGCAGCGCCGGGTGCGGTGCGGTCCATGCCGCCGATGAACAGGGCGGTCGGGACGCGCAGCCGCGGGAATTCGTACAGCACCGGCTGGGTGAAGATCATGTCCAGGGTGAGGGCCTGGTTCCAGGCGACACGCTCCCGGCCGCTGCCGCCGTAGAGGCCGGCAGCCATGTCGACCCACTGGTCGTATTCGGGCTTCCAGCGGCCGTTGTAGTAGTACCTGAGCTGATAGTTGCGGAGGGTCTCCGCGGTGGTGCGCAGTTCGTTGCGGTAGGACTGGTCGACACTGGAGTAGGGCACGCCCTCGGCCAGCCAGTCCTCCAGTCCAAGCGGATTCACCATGACCAGCCGCTCCACGCTGCCCGGGAACAGGAGGGCGTGGCGCGCGGCCAGCATCCCGCCCATCGAATGGCCGACCACGATGGCGCGTCCGACGCCGCGCGACTCGAGCAGCGCGCGGGTGTTGGCGGCCAGCTGGTGGAAGGTGAACTGATGGCGCGCGGGCTTCGACGACTTGCAGAACCCGATCTGGTCCGGGGCAATCACGCGGAAGCCCGCGGCGGTGAGGCGCGTGATCGTGACACCCCAGGTGGCAGCGCAGAAGTTCTTGCCGTGCAGCAGCACCACGGTGCGGCCGTTGGGAACCGGGGGCGCCACGTCCATGAAGGCCATCGACAGGACCTCCCCCTGGGACTCGAAGCTGTGGCGCTGCACCGGAAAGGGGTAGTCGAAACCCTCGAGTTCCTGGCCATAGGGGCCGGTCGACGGCGCCGCCGATACGGTCGTCCAGAACACCAGTTGAAGCAACGGCAACATCCAGCGCATGGTGACCTCGCGGCGGTGGGCAGACGGCCGTCAAGTAGACACCTTGAGGTGCGTGTCCGCAACGGCCGCGACGCTGGGTGTGGCGAGCACACGAGGTGTCCGGTTTTCGGGTGAGCGATGGGACCGGTACCTCGAGGCCGGGCGACAGGGCTGCAGCAGAGCCGGGGTCGAGGTTCGAGGAAGCCTGCGAGCGCTGGAACGCCCGGCGGCTGAGGCAGGCGCAGGCAAACGAATGCCGGATGACGGGGCTCCGGGGAAGGCGGGGGATCAGAAGATGGCCGCCCGGGCGGAATCGGGATGATCAGCCTTCGGCAGCGGCCGTGCACCGATGGTCCGATCGCGGTCCGACCGCTCGAGGGTCGGGTGGACAGCCCCCACATCGCCCTTCCAGTCCCGCCCCGCGCGACTGCTCCCGACCGCCGCGTCCCCCACGTCCATCACACCCGCGAGATACGCCACCAGACGGTCGCGGCCCTCGGGCAGGTGCAGCGCCTGGATGTGGCCGGCCTCCGGAAATGCCCAGTAGGTCTTGGGTGCGCGGGCTGCGGCGAACAGCCGCTCGGAGTGGTGGGCCGGCACGATCCGGTCGCGCCCGCCCGCGATGAACAGCACCGGGCGCGGCGCGATGTCGGCGATGGCGGACACGGGGCTGAAGTCGTCGTCGATGGTCCAGCCCGCCGGCCCGCTGAGCCAGCCCAGCCACCAGACGGCGTCCAGCTTCTCCCGCGCGATCGCCCGGTAACTCGAGAACGCGCTGTCGATCACCACCGCGCGCAACCGATCCCGGTGGCCTCCGCGCGCCGCGTACCAGGCGGCGAACGATCCCCCGAGGCTCTGTCCCAGCAGGGCGATCCGGTCGGCATCCACATCCGGGCGCTGCAACAGGTGCGCCATCGCGGCATCCACGTCCCTGAGGGCACCAGCCACGGTGGGCGTCCCCGTGGAACGCCCATAGCCCCGGTAGTCGAGCAGGAGCACCTGAAACCCCCGCCCCGGAAGCCACTGCACCGCGGAGAGGTGCGTGCTGATGTTTTCCGCATTGCCGTGCAGGAACAGCACGGTGCCCCGCGGGGGCCCTGCCGCCGGCAACCACCACGCGTGGAGCGTCTCGCCGTCCGAGGACCGCAGCACCGTGTCCTCGAACGCGAGGCCAAGTTGCGCCGGCGTGCGCACGTGCACTGCGCCGGGGTGAAAGAACACGCCGGTGCACCCGCCAAGGACGGCCGCGAGCGCCAGCACGAAGAGGATCGATCGCATCTAGAAATACCCGTTCAGGTGGATGCCGACGGTGCTCCACGAATAGCCGAATTCCCGGCGACGTTCGGCCTCCAGACGCAAGCCCAGCGACCGGGACAGCGCCACATCCACGCCGACCCCCGCGCCCGCACGCACCGGAGCGGCGCCGTCGAGATGGCGCAGGCCACCAGCGAAGAGGTGGGCCCGCCAGCGGTCGTTCCAGTCGATCAGCACCCCAGCCCGTGCGCCCAGCCCGACCGTGGCGGCCTGGTCCAGATGGGCGGAGTAGTACCCCCCGCCCTCCGCCAGCCCATAGACGATCACGCGCTGGCCGACGGCCGCCGCCAGGCCGGCACCGCCCGAGACCTGGGTCAGCAGCGGACGTGCGCCCCCCGCTTGCCGGGTGCGGTCGACGCCGATGTTCACCCGCCACGAAAGGCCGCGGTTCAGCAGTTCCCGGGGTGCGATGGACGTCACGTCCACGATGGTGACCCGGTGCAGGAAAGGCCGGGCATCGCCGGTCTCGTGACGGGCGACGATGTCGCCGAACTCGATCTGCGCCCCGCGCCCGTAGCCTGACAAGGGGTCCAGCAGGTCGTGGTAGGCCCCGCGAAACCGGAGCTCCTGGAACCCGCGCCCGTCCGTCGTGCCCGCCCCGAGGCGCAGCCGCGCCGACCCGTGCCCCTCCTCGGGCCGCACGGCCGGCACCGGCGCCGGCGGGGGCTCCGGCGCATCCACCCGGCTGCGGGCAAGCAGGAGCTCCCGCAGCCTGGGGGCCGTCGCGTCGCCGTTGCGATTGCCCGACGCCCGCTGGAAGTCCAGATAGTCGAACGCCAGGTCCAGTACCTGAGCCCTGGCAGCCGCCGGCCGCGCCGCCAGGCCGTCGCCCCCCACGGGGGTGACACCGTCGGCCAGGGACAGCGCGAGCGCCACGTCCGCCGGCGCGGCGAGGGATGCGTGATGCCGGAACTGCGCCGTGCGCGAGGGCCGGTAGAGGACACGCCGCACGAGCCCCGGCTGGTCGCGGACGGCGCGGAGGGTGTCCGCCGGAATCACCCACGCGGGAAACCGCGAGACGAGGTCGAGGGATGGCCGGGCCACGTCCAGCAGCCAGAGCAGCTGGTATGAGCAGTTCTCGTCGAGGAAGTAGTAATCGAAGCGGACCGGGCCGATCTCCCAGACGTGCTCCAGCATGCGGTCGATCTCCTCGCCCGAGAGGTCCAGTTCGTATTCCCAGAGATCGCGGCTTTCCAGATCGCTGTACTCCGCGATCTTCAGGTAATAGGGGGTGAGGCTGAAACGACCCTCGTAGCCTCCCATGAGTCCCTTCCACGCGAAGGCGAGCCCGTTGTCCCGCCCCGTGACCGCCGCGAAATTGACCGCGTAGTCCAGCATGCGGGTCCGGTCGGTCTGGGCGCGGCCGTCGAGCCTCAGCAGCGTGTGCCCGTACATGGACGCGGGACTGTTGATGTACGCGGCCGGGAAGACAAGGGTCGCAGCGCCCGGATCGAGTTCGCGCCGCCAGGTCTCGAACCTCGGGCAGGGCTGTTCGGGCAGTTGCGCGGGATCGAAGGCGAGCCGCGACTTCAGCCAGCGGTAGCGCGCCACGAACCGGCACTGGGGATTCTGCTGAGTATCGGTCTCGGGCAGTTCCGAAAAGAACGCCCTCAGCGTGGCGGCCAGTTCCGCCCGCGGGTTGGTCTTCCCGTCCGGCGCATTGAAGAACGTGGGGTCGTCGGCCTCGCTGCGCCAGCCACCGGCCAGGGTGCGGCGATAGTGCCCCAGCCGCAACCAGCCGGCATCGTCGGCCAGGCCCATGGCTGCGGCGCGGGCCAGGAGCTTGTCCGCCGACCCGGTCTCCGAGGCCGCGGTGGGCTGCGCCGCGCCCAGGGTGACCGCGGCGGCAATGGACAAGAAAAAACCCAGTGCTCGCGCACTGGGTCCGATGGGCATGGCGGGAAAGATCAGATGCGCGCCATGTACACGGCGAGCCTGTCGTCACCTGCCAGCACCTGCCGCAGGCCGACCCGGATGTCCTGCGTCGAGGCATCGGCCCCGGGGAAGATCCGGGCGACGTTCTCGCGCGTGGCGCGCACGAAGGACGCCCTGTCCTGCTCTTCCACCCCGATCAGCTGCACCAGGGCATCCATCGTCTCGCCGCCACCCCGCGACATATCGCGGGCGAGCTTCGCCTTGTTGCCGTCGATGAAGGCGGCGAGCTTCCAGCTCGAGCGCACGGTGCCATCCTGCGTGCAGCCCGAGGTGCCCGAGCTGATGGCGAAGGTCTGGTTGCCCAGCGTGCCGTTGGTGGTGACCGCAAGCACCTTGGGGCCGAGACCGGACTGCCCTTCGAACAGCTTGGAACCCCAGCCGCAGGTGCCCACTTCGTCGTCGGCCGCCTGGGCGGCGAGGGGGATCGCCGCGAAGGCCGCGGCCACCGCGATCGCGCAAATGTTGAAACGCTTCATGAAGTTTCTCCTTTCCTGTATTCGGGACGGGATGGAAAGCTGCGCGGGTTCAGACGCGCGCGCCGTAGACCGCGAGCGTGTCGTCCGCGGCCAGCGCCTGGCGCAGGCCGGCCCGGATCTCGTCGGTGGACGCGTGCTCGCTCGGGAAGATGGTCGCCACGTGATCGCGCGTGGCCCGGACGAACCGCGCCTTGTCCTGATCGCGCACCCCGAGCAGTTGCGCCAGGGCATCCAGCGACTCGCCTGCCCCCCGCGACATGTCGCGCGCCAGGCGGTCCTTGTTGCCGTCGATGAAGGCGGCGGTCTTCCAGGACGACTTCACCGTGCCGTCCTGGGAGCAGCCGGACGTGCCGGAGGACATGGCAAAGCTGTTGATGCCGTAGAAGTTGTTGGTGGTGATGGCGAAGACCTGCGGCATGACGCCGCTCTGGCCCTCGAACAGCTTGGAGCCCGGCCCGCAGGTTCCCACGTTGTTTTCCCCGGCGGCGCTCGCCATCAGGGGTACTGCAGACAGGACAGCCGCGACGGCGGCCGCGCTCAGGCGCTTGTCGATCATCGAATGACTCCTCATTTGCAAGTAAAGTACAGATGAAACGGCAGACCACGAAGAGTGTATAGCCGCGAGTGTGACACCCCGTCAATCGGACTGGTCAACTCCCTCGCTGAAAGGCATCGGGGCCGAACCGGCACCCATGCTCCGGTTCCCGTCGCGGAGGCGATCGCCTCTCCCGACACCAGGAGGCAGTCGACCGGCCCTGACCCCGTGCAGCATCGAGGCGGTTCAGAATTTCCCGAACTTCAGGTACGCCTCCTGGGGGTCCATGCCCGCGAGGATCGCGGTGCGCACGGCATTTTCCTGTTGCAGCACGGCCTCGGTCCGCGCCACCACGTCGGCGGCCAGGGCGCCGGGAATGATCACCACGCCGTCCCGGTCGGCCAGGAGCCAGTCCCCCGTGCGGATCGTGACCTCGCCGATGGTCACGGGTTCGCCGAATCGGTCGGGCACCCAGCGACCGACGATGTCCTTCGGCGTGTGGAAGCTGCACCAGACCGGAAAGCCGAGATTCAGGATGAATTCCGTATCTCGGCAACCGCCGTCCACCACGTAGCCCCGCACGCCCCGGAAGTGCAGGGTCTCGGCGGACAGTTCCCCCATGAGCGCGATGGCGTGGGTGTTGGGCTGGCAGACGAGTACCTTCCCTGCCGGGGCCTTCGACAGCAGGCCCGTCCAGGCCAGCAGGGTGTCGTGGGGATCGCGGGTGCTGTCCACGTGGCCGCTCACGGTATAGATCTCCCCCGCGAGCTTGCGGGACGGATCGAGCGGCCGCAGCGATGGCGGCAGGACGCAGTTGGCGTGACCCATGGCCCGCAGCACGTCGTGCACGGCTGCCGCATAGCAGGCTTCGAGTCGTTGGGCGAGATCGGCGGGATCGGGGGTCATGGCAAAACTCCTTTGAGGGGGAACCCGTTGGCGGGCGCGCAGGGGCCCGGCAGGTGATTCGGCTGCCCCATGGTCAGGCGGGGGCCCTGGCGACCGGAGACGACCGGCGCAGCACCCCCAGGAGGGTGTCGACGGTGAGCGCCAGGATCACCGCGCCGCCGCCGATCAGCGCCATGCGGCTCGGCACCTCGCCCACCAGAGTCCACGTGGCGGCCACGCCGAGAACGGTCTCGAGTTCGGCGAGCAACCCCACCTCGGCAGCGCGGAGGTGGCGTGACGCGATCACCATGAGCAGGCAGCCGAGACCGAGCTGCACCACGCCGAGGGCCACCAGGTTGACGAAATCCGCGCCGGCGGCCTCCAGCGGCCAGGCGAACGGCAGCGTGATGAGGCACGAGAAGATGCCCGACAGGAACAGGGTGGGCACCATGTCCACCCGGGCGTGCATCTTCCGGTTCACCACCACGTTCAGGCCGAAGGCCACGGGAATCGCGAGCGCCAGCAGGATGCCCGCCCGCCCCTCCGTCCCCACGCCCTCGATGAACATGAGCACGATGCCGGACACCGCCACGGTCATGGCCGCCCAGGTGCGCACCGGAACCCGCTCCCTCAGCACGAGCCAGCCGAACACGGCCGACATGAAGGGCGAGATGCTGCACACGATGAGCGTGTTGGCCACGGTGGTGAGGGACAGCGCCACGATGAAGCAGATGTACATGACCGACCAGAGCAGCCCGGACACCACCCCCGCACGCCCGGTGGCGAGGATGCGGCGGGCGAGTTCGCCGCGATACTGCACCGCCAGCACGCCCAGCACGAAGATGCCCATGAAGAACGAGCGCCAGAACGTCACCTCCCAGGCGTCCCGAAGGGCGAGCGTGCGCACCAGGACACCGGCCGTCGCCCAGCAGGTGGTCGCGCCGATCATCAGCGCGATGCCGAACCGGTGGGACGCGGCAGACGTGGTCACGACCCCTCGCGCGGCAGCGCAACGCCGAGGTCCCGCGCCCAGGGCTCCAGCTGCCCCATGATGCCCGGGTGCAGTTGTACCCCCTCGGCCAGGGCCCGCGCCCGGCGGGCGAGGCCGGCCTCGCCGGGCAGCCGCACCCGCGCCACGCCGGGCATGGGCGTGGCCGCATGGCACGCATCGGCCACCCACTGGGTCTGCCGCCCGAACGCGGAGCTGCCGGCAAACAGGGCCGGATCCAGGATCTGCAGGAACACCTCGCCCGTCCAGCCTTCGATGGGATCGGCACGCCCGTGGCCCGACAGGCCCTGAGTGAGCGCCTCCACCAGCAGACCGAGCGCGTAGCCCTTGTGACCGTATTCCACCCCGCCCACCGGGAGCAGCGCCCCTTTCGGATCGGCCGAGACCACGGTCGGATCGTCGGTGGCCACGCCGGCGGCATCGATGAGCCAGGGGCCCGGCAGGCGCCCGCCCTGTCGGGCGAGCCGCCCCACCATCCCGTTGGTGGTGATGGACGTGGACACGTCGATGAGGACCGGATCGCCCTGCGTGGGCCAGCCTGCAGCGATCGGGTCGGGCGTGATCACGGGCGTGCGCCCGCCGTGCGGCGCCACCGACTGGTTCTCGGGGGCGGAGGTCATCAGGAGGATCACCATCCCCCGGTCGGTCACGCGCTTGAGGTAGGCCGCCAGGCAGGCGATGTGGTGGCTGCGCCGGATGGCCACCGTGCAGGTGCCCAGTTCCCGGGCCCGCGGCAGCGCAAGCTCGATCGCCTCGCACACCAGCCACGGCCCGGGCAGGCGGTCGCCGTCCCACGTGACTGCCGCGGGGAAATCCGAAATCACGCCGGGCTCGCCGGTGACGCGCATCTGGCCCTTGCGCACATCGGCCAGGTAGGGCCCGAGCAGGTTGAGCCCGTGGGTGTCGTGCCCCATGAGGTCCGCCTCGACCAGAACCTCGGCGACCGTGCGGGACTTGGGCGCATCCATGCCGACGGCATCGAGAAGCGCGGTGGCGAAGGAGACGAGTTCGGCGGCGGAGTGCATGGCGTGAGGTGAGGATCCGGCAGGGAGGAGGAAAAGGGGCCCGGGGTTGCACAGCCGCCGGCGACGACGGACACGCACCGCGGCGCGTTGGAGGGCGGCCGGCCTTGCGGGCCCGGCCCCGACACGCTGGTTAGATCATGATGATCTGACGCACCGTGTGCCCGGAGGCGAGGCGGTCGAAGCCCTCGTTGATGTCCTCGAGCCGCAGGTGGTCGCTCATCAGCTTGTTCACGGGCAGCTTGCCCTTGCGATACAGATCGATGTAGCGCGGCATGTCCCGCGGCGGTACGCACGAACCCACGTAGCTGCCCTTGACCGTGCGCTCCTCGGCGGTGAGGTTCACCTGCTGCAGGGCCCAGCGGGCATCCGGGTGCGGCAGACCCGCGGTGACGGTGGTGCCGCCCCGCCGGGTGATCCGGTAGGCGAGTTCCATGGCCTGGACCGAACCGGCCATCTCGAGCCCGAAATCCACCCCGCCGCCGGTCATTTCCTTGACCTTCCGGATGGCATCCGGATCCTTCGCGTTGAGGGTGTCGGTCGCCCCCAGCGCCCGCGCAAGTTCCAGCTTGTCGTCGTGGATGTCGATCGCCACCACCTGGCTCGCGCCCGCCACCTGGGCGCCGAACATCGCATTCAGGCCCACGCCCCCCAGGCCCACGACCGCCACCCGCGCCCCGGGGAAGACCTGCGCCGTGTTGAGCGCCGCCCCGACACCCGTGAGCACGGCGCAGCCGAACATGGCCGCCTCGTCGAAGGGCAGTTCCCGGTCGATCTTCACCAGCGACCCGCGGTTCACCACGCAGTAGTCGGCAAAGGCCGAGACCCCCACGTGGTGGTAGACCGGCTGCCCGTTCTGCGACAGGCGCATGCCGCCGCCCAGCAGGGTGCCGGCGCCGTTGGACTGCTGGCCCGGCTCGCACCGGCCCGGATGGCCCTCCTTGCAGGCCACGCACTCGCCGCAACTGGGCGCGAACACCAGCACCACGTGGTCGCCGGGCGCGAGATCGCTCACGCCCGGACCGGTTTCCACCACGACGCCCGCCGCCTCGTGGCCCAGCACCATCGGCATCTGCCGGGGACGGTCGGCGTTGATGGTGGAGAGGTCCGAGTGGCACAGGCTCGCGGCCTTCACCTGGACCAGCACCTCCCGCTGCTGCGGCGGCGCGAGGTCGACGTCCTCGATGGACAGGGGGCGGGACTGCGCATACGGCTGCGGCAGGCCCATTTCGCGGATGACCGCGGCTCTGATCTTCATGATGATCTCCCGGATCGCGCGAGCGAGGGTGGGGACGCCGGCGCGACAGGCAGGGAAGTCGCGCTGCGCTCCCCCGCCGCCCGGCCCCTGGGGGACCGGCGCCCCGCCTGCCTTCAGGTCAGTACGTGGCCCGCCCGCCCGACAGGTCGAACACCCCGCCGGTGGTGAAGGAGCAGTCTTCCGTGCACAGCCAGCTCACCATCGCCGCGATTTCCTCCACCAGGCCGAACCGGCCCATGGGAATCTTCGAGAGCATGAAATCGATGTGGAACTGCTCGACCTGGTCGAAGATCGGCGTCTTCACGGCCGCGGGCGTGACGCAGTTGACCGTGATGTTGTTCTTGGCGAGTTCCTTGCCGAGGGATTTGGTGAGACCGATCACGCCGGCCTTGGAGGCGCTGTAGGCCGACGCCATCGGATTGCCTTCCTTGCCGGCGATGGAGGCGATGTTGACGATCCGCCCGTAGCCATTTGCCGCCATGTGCTTCGCAGCCGCCTTGCAGCAGTAGAAGACTCCGTTCATGTTGATGTCGAAGACCCGCAGCCACTCGTCCACCGGGTAATCGATCACCGAGGCATTCCTGCCGGCCACGCCCGCGCTGTTGACCATGGCATCGACCTTGCCGAAGGCCGCGACGGTGGACTGGAAGGCGGCCTCGACCTGATCGAAGCGGGTGACATCGACCTTGACCTTCTGCACCCTGGCGCCGGGCACCGACGCGGCGGCCGTGTCCAGAACGGCGTCGTTCATGTCCCAGATGGCCACGTTCGCCCCGGATGCGGCGAGCCTCTGGACGATTGCGAGGCCGATCCCAGACGCGCCGCCGGTCACGATGGCCGAGCGGCCCGCCATGTCGAGCTTGTTCATTCCGTTCCCCCTCGTTGGAAAGTGATCGGGGCCGGTGCCGCCGGCCCTCGAGAACCCCCGAGTTTACGGGAACCGCCCGGCGGGAGAGAACCCGTCGGGCAAAGACCTACTCCGCCCGGGCCGGCTTGTGCCGCCCGAACCAGGCCCAGCGCCGCGCCGGCTTGTCCGCGGCGTCCTCGGCGGGCGCCTCTTCCTCCCCGTCCGGGGGCGCCGCCACGATCTGGTTGAAGCGCTCGAAGAAGGCGTCCGCGAGCTTGCGGGCCACGCCATCGATCAGCCGCGATCCCACCTGTGCGATCTTGCCGCCCACCGTGGCATTCGCCCGGTAGCTCAGCATGGTGACCGTGTCGGATTCCTGCGTCAGGCTCACCTCGGCGCGCCCCTTGCCGAAGCCCGCGACGCCACCCGATCCCTCGAACGCCAGGGCGTAGGAGTCGGGCGGGTTCGAATCCTGGATCGTGAGCTTGCCGGTGAATTTCGCCTTGACGGGGCCCACCGCGGCCACCATCACCATCGTGAACTCCGACTCCGACTGCCGTTCCACGCTCTCGCAGCCAGGAATGCACTGCTTCAGGACGTCGGGATCGTTCAGGGCCTCCCACACGGCCTGCTGTGGCAGGGCAATCAGCTGCTCGCCCGTCATCTCCATCGTTCAGGACTCCTCAGGCCGGCGCCGCCGGCGGCAGATACAGGAAAGGTGCGGCACGGGCGCGGACCCGTCGCGGATTCCGGGCACCGTCCAGCCTCCGCATTATGCGCCGGCCGCCCCCCGCGCCGAACCGCCCGCCGCCCCACGAGCGGCCGTTGCGCCGCAGCATCGATCGTGATTGTCACCCGGACCGCGCCGGGCGTAGCATGAATTCCCGGATCGAGCCCCGGGGGCCCTGCATCGCAAACGCAAGGAGTCGATCATGTGCTTCGAATTCGAGTGGCTGTACTGGGCGCAGCTCGCCCAGGAAAAGGCGCAGCGTGACGAGAAGGCGCAACGGGAACAGGCGGCCGACGCCGCCCGGGTCGGCGCCCTCCGGCAGGACCCTGCCCGAAGACCCCGGGACATGGAAGCTCCCGCCCACGCCTGATCCGCCGGGGACCACCTCCCCGCTGTCCCCGTCGCGCCGCCGCGGGTGTTTCCCTCAGCGGCGGGCGAAGTGCAGCAGCCGTGCGCGAAACCGCAGGCTCAGCAGCAGCAGCGCCACGCCGGTCACCACGAAAGCGGCCCGGTAGCCCACGTGGTCCCCGACCCAGCCGTAGACCGCGACCCCGACGGCCTGCCCCACGAACATGCACAGCGCAAAGAAGCTGACGGCGGCGCCCCGCGCCTCCGGTGCCATTTCGGTGGCACGCACCTGCAGGGTGTTGTGGAGCATGTAGAAGGCGAACCCCATGCACACGACGAACGGCGCCGCAGCCGCTGCGACCGGCGCGATCGCCAGCAGGGTGAAGCAGGCGAGCAGCGAGATGCCCCCGTACAGCACCAGCCCCGCCTCGCCCAGGCGCGGCACGAGCCGGCCCACCACGAAGCTGTAGGCGAGGCCGCCGACCCCGAAGCCCGCGACCACCAGGCCCGCGAGGGTATCGCTCAGGTGGAAGCGCTGCTTGAGGTAGGTGCCGACGAAGCCGAAGGCCCCGAAGAACAGGAAGCCCTCCACCCCCACGGTGGCCAGCACGGGTCGGGCCCGTTCCGAGCGCAGCATCGCGCCGTATCGCTGCCAGGGCGGGGTGTAGCGGCCCGTGCCCCGGTCATCCAGCGCCTGCCGCTCCCGTTCGATGAGCGCGCCCACCACGAGAAACGCCGCGGCCAGCGCCACGAAGGTGGCTCGCCAGCCCACCGTATCGGAGAGCACACCCCCGATGAGCGGCCCGAAGCTCTGCCCGAGCAGGGTGCCCGCAATGAAGCGCCCCAGCAGCGCCTGCCGTCCGGCGTAGCTCACCTTGTCGCCGATGAAGGCGAGGGACAACGGGATCACGGCCCCCGCCGTCATGCCGGTGAGGAAACGGAATCCCACCAGCGCGGGTAACCCGGGCGCCAGCGCGCACCCGGCCGCTGCGAAGGCGGCGCACACCATGCCGATGGAAATCACCCTGAGCTTGCCGAACCGGTCGCCGAGTGGCCCGTGGATCGCCTGGAAGATGCCGTAGGCGGCCGTGAAGGCCGTCATGACCAGGGCCGCGTCGCGGACCCGGGCGCCGAACTCGCCCGCGAGCGTGGGCAGGAGCGGGTCTGCAACCCGCATGGACGCACCCGACACGAAGCCGGCGAGCGCGAGGAGGAAGAGCGTCCTGAGGGACGCGCTGGAGTGCGCTGCTGAGGTCACGAGAGCGCCAACCCGCGCCCCGAGCGCCGCGTCGTCCGGGTCGTCGCCGGGGCGGGGCGCCTCACAGGGCCGCCAGCACGTCGTACCCGGTCAGGAGGTAGGTTTCGTTCGAGGGGAAATCCTTCACCAGCACCGCCGGCTGCTCCGGCGTGATCATCGGCGCGAGCAGCGGCACCGGGGTTTCGATGTCCACGTAGCGGAATGCCTTGTGCATGACGGTCTTCACCGGCTCGTGGCGGATCTTCGGGTCCCGCACCATGGCCGCATAGACGTGTGTCTCGTTGAGCGAACCCACCACCCGGCCGTTCTGCATCACGGGGACCTGGGAGAAGTCGTTCTCGCCCATGAGCCGGATCGCCTCGCCGACGCTGGCGTGGGCGTCCAGCGCCACCATGCCGGCCACCCGCTTGTTGCGCACGAGGTCGCGCGCCGTGGGCCCGGCCACCGTGTCGTAGCCCATCATCCGCATCCACGCGGGATTGAACATCTTGCCGAGGTAGCGCGTGCCGTGGTCGTGGAAGATGACCACGACCGTCTCCCCGGCCTTGAAGCGGTCCCTGAGCTGGAGCAGTCCGGCGATGGCGGAGCCCGCCGAGTTGCCCACCCAGATGCCCTCCTGCTTCACGATCTCCCGAGTCCAGATGGCGGCGTCCCGGTCGGTGACCTTCTCGAAGTGATCCACCACCGAAAAATCCACGTTCTGCGGCAGGAAGTCCTCGCCGATGCCTTCGGTCACGTAGGGGTAGATCTCGTTCTTGTCGAAGATCCCCGTTTCCTTGTACTTCTTGAAGACGGAACCGTAGGTGTCGATGCCCCACACCTTCACCCCGGGTTTCCTTTCCTTGAGGTAGCGGCCCGTGCCGCACAGGGTGCCGCCCGTGCCCACGCCCACCAGCAGGTGGTCCACCCGGCCCTCGGTCTGCTCCCAGATCTCCGGCCCGGTGGACTCGTAGTGCGCCTGCGCATTGCCGGGGTTGTCGTACTGGTTGGCCTTCCACGCATTGGGGGTCTCGCGCTCCAGCCGCGACGAAACGGAGTAGTAGGACCGGGGGTCCTCCGGCTCCACGTCCGTCGGGCACACGATGACCTCGGCGCCGAAGGCCCGCAGGGCGTCCACCTTCTCCTGCGACTGCTTGTCGGTGGTGGTGAAGATGCACTTGTAGCCCTTGACGATGGCGGCGATGGCCAGCCCCATGCCGGTGTTGCCGCTCGTGCCCTCGATGATCGTGCCACCGGGCCTGAGCAACCCCTGCCTCTCGGCGTCCTCCACCATCCGCAGGGCCATGCGGTCCTTGATGCTGTTACCCGGATTGAACGTCTCGACCTTCGCGTAGACCGTGGCCTTCACCGGCGCCGTGACGCGGTTGAGGCGAATCATCGGCGTGTCGCCGATCGCACCGAGAATGTCGTCGAACACCCTGTGAGGCATGGCTGGGACCCCTTCAGCTCTCGCCGGCGGACCGGCGCTCACCCGGGCCTGCACCGCGGCGCCCGGACCGGAAGTACGCTGCATTATCGTAGAAGTCGCCCCCCTGTCCGCCGGACCACCACCGGGGCAGGCCCAGAACCGGCAGGGGCGCGAGATCCCGGGGATCGCGCAGCACCGCCACGGCCGCCGCCACGGCCGCGTCGAGCCGCGCCAGGCGCCCGGCAGCCGGCACCGAAGGGAACCCGGCCTCCACCGGCACGAACAGCACCTTCGCCGTGAGCCCCAGATGGGGCGAGCGGAGTTTCTCCATGAGCGCGTGCCCCACCGGCACGCACAGCAGCGAGTCCTCCACCGCCTGACGGCGCGCCACGAACAGGGCCTTCCACTCGAAGTTCCGCACCAGGGCCTCGAGTTCCGGCCTGGCCACGGCCACCACGGCGCCGTCCTCGTCGAACAGGGTCAGGGCGTCGCGCAGGCGCGTGCGGCGGTTGCCCGCTCCGATGCCGACCTCCTCGGCTGCGTGGCGGGCGTTGAGCCGGGCCTTGGTTCGCGGAAACAGCCGCCACGCGAGCAGGTTGAGCCGGTCGTGCCAGGTGTCGGTGCGCACGGACAGGACCGCCTCGTCGAACACCGCACGTTCGAAGGCGACCGCGGAGGTCGGGCGCGCGTCCGTCAGGCGCAGCGGCACACCGGCGGCGTTGCAAACGGGCGCCGGCGCCGTGTCGAGCCAGCGCTGGAGGCCTGGCACGCCCTCGGCCGCCGCGAGGGCCGCGAGATCCGCAACCTCGGCGGCCAGGGAGAACGCCGGATGGAGAAAGGGGGTGTGGGAACGGTCCAGGATCGTGGTGATTCCGTCGTGAATGGCGGCTGCGCGTGGGGGTGTCCGCCAGCCGGAAGGTCCCGGGCGCCCGGGCATCCGTGGCCGGCACCGGCGACGACAGCCGCCCCCGCTGCCGACGGGAAGGATAACCGGTCGGCGCCCGGAACCGTCCCGGTGCCGGAGGTCCGTGTGCCCCCGGCCAGGCGCCGATCCGTAATACACTCGGCTTGCCGCATGGGACCTGTCCCTCGGGACCCCACGCGCCGGCAGGTGCCGCGCGGCACCCGCCCCCAGGCCTTGTTTCTGGCAGACGACATGACCGAACGACTCGACTGCGCCGTCATCGGCGCCGGCGTGGTGGGCCTCGCCATCGCACGAGAACTCGCACTGGCCGGCCGCGAGGTGCTTGTCCTCGAGGCCGAGGCCGGCATCGGCGAGCACACCAGCTCCCGGAACTCGGAGGTCATCCACGCCGGCATCTACTACCCCCGTGGTTCGCTCAAGGCGCGGCTTTGCGTGGCCGGCAAGCAACTGCTCTACGACTACTGCCGCGAGCGCGCCATCCCCCACGCCAACTGCGGCAAGATCATCGTGGCCTCGCGCCCCGAGGAAATCCCCGCGGTGATGAGCTACATCCCCACCGCTGCCGCCAGCGGCGTGCACGACCTGCGGGTCATGGACACGGCCGAGGTGCATGAACTCGAACCCGAGGTGGTGGCCGTGGGCGCCGTGTTCTCGCCGTCGACAGGCATCGTCGACAGCCACGCGCTGATGCTGGGGTACCTCGGCGACGCCGAGAACGCCGGCGCGATGGGCGTGTTCCGCAGCCCCGTGGAATCCGGGGCCGTGACCCGCGACGGCATCGTCCTGCGCGTGGGGGGAGACGAGCCCATGGAGGTGCTGTGCCGCACGGTCGTCAACAGCGCCGGGCTGTTCGCCCCGCAGGTGGCACGCGCCATCCAGGGCGTGCCCGCCGACCGCATCCCGCCCCAGCACTTCGCCAAGGCCCACTACTACACCCTGTCCGGCAAACCGCCTTTCGGGCGGCTCATCTACCCCGTGGGCCACGGGTCCTGGCTCGGGGTGCACGTGACGATCGACCTTGGCGGACAGGTGCGCTTCGGCCCGGACATCGAATGGGTGGACGGGGTGGACTACGCCTTCGATCACTCCCGGGCGCCGCTGTTCTACGAAGCCATCCGCCGCTACTACCCCGGCCTCGCCGACGGCGCCCTGCAGCCCGGCTATACGGGCATCCGCCCCAAGATCTCCGGCAAGGGCGAGCCACCGGCGGATTTCCGCATCGACGGCCCCCTCAGCCACGGCGTGCCCGGACTCGTGAACCTGTTCGGGATCGAATCCCCGGGCCTGACCGCGTCCCTCGCGATCGCGCGGGAAGTGCTGCAGGCGCTGGCGTGACGGCGGCGACCGTGCGGGCCGCCGCCCCGGGAATCGCCGATCAGGCCGCCCGGGCCTGGCGCATCGCCTGCCACACCCGCTCGGAGGTGACCGGCATGTCGAGGTGGGTCACTCCCATCGGGCGCAGCGCGTCGATGACGGCGTTGACGATGGTCGGCGTGCCGCCGACGGTCCCGAGTTCGCCGACGCCCTTGGCGCCCAGGGGATTGATGCGGCAGGGCGTGGATTCGTCGCAGGCCTGGACGAAGTCCGGCAGGTCATCGGCGCGCGGCACGCAGTAGTCAAGCAGCGAACCCGTCAGCAGCTGGCCGGTGGCGGGATCGTAGGCCGTGTTCTCCAGCAGCGCCTGACCGACCGCCTGGGCGATCCCGCCGTGCACCTGACCGGCCACGATCATGGGGTTGATCACCCGGCCCACGTCGTCGAGCGTGGTGTATTTCACGATATCCACCACGCCGGTGTCCGGATCGATCTCGACCTCGCATACGTGGCAGCTGTTGGGCCAGGACGGCCCGTCCACCTTCTGCAGCGTGGAGATCGCGATGCGCTGCCCGGGCTGGCGTCCGGCCAGGTCGAACAGGTCGATGCCCACGTCCGTGCCCGCCACCGTGAAGCGCCCGTCCCGGTACTGGATGTCCGCCGGGTCCGCCTCGAGCGCCTCGCCGGCCAGCGAACGGCCCTTGTCGATGGTTTCGTTCGACGCGGTCATCATGGCCGAGCCGCCGATGTAGAGCGACCGGCTGCCCATGCTGCCGATGCCCTGGGCCACGTCGCTGTCGCCCTGGACCACCACGATGCGGTCGGGATCGATGGAGAGGGTCTCGGCGATGATCTGCACGTAGCTGGTTTCGATCCCCTGGCCCATCGCCTGCATCGCCGTGTAGACAACAACCTTGCCGTCGGCCTGCACTTCCATCCGCACGGCTTCCTCGTGGACCACGCCGGTCCATTCGAGGAACGTGGACAGCGCCCGGCCCCGCAGCATGCCCCGCGCGCTCGACGCATCCCGGCGCGCGCCATAGCCGGACCAGTCGGCCAGCTCGAGGATGCGGTTCAGCATGTGGGGGAAGTTGCCGCTGTCGAACTTCTCGCCCATGGGCGTGGTGTAGGGCATCGCCTCCGGCGCGATCAGGTTGCGGCGGCGCAGCTCCGCGGGGTCCATCCGCAGTTCGGCGGCGGCCTGGTCCATGAGCCGTTCGATCAGGTAGATCGCCTCCGGCCGGCCGGCCCCGCGATAGGCGCCCACCACGTTGGTGTTGGTGAGCACCGCGGTGCCCCGGAGATCCAGCGTGGGGATGTGGTAGACGCCCGTGATCACCTTCGGCCCCACTGCCACCACGATGACGGCGCCCGGGCCCGAGGCGTAGGCGCCGATGTTGCCCACGATGTTCACCCGCAGGCCCAGCACCCGCCCCTCGGCGTCGAGGGCGAGTTCGCCCTCGTTGTACTGGTCGCGGCCGTGGTTGCCGGACAGGAATTCGTCGCTGCGGGACGCGCGCCAGTGCACCGGCCGCCCCACCTTCCTCGCCGCCCAGGCGCACACGGCGTCCTCGGGATAGAGCTGGGTCTTCATGCCGAAGCCCCCGCCCACGTCGCCCACCAGCACGCGCACCTTCTCGGCCGGCACCTTGAGAACGCCCTCGGCCAGGGTCTTCTGCAGCCCGGCCGGGTTCTGGCAGCTGGTGCGCACCGTGTAGCGTCCCGTGTCCGGATCGAACTGCGCCAGCGTGCCGCGGGGTTCCATGCTCACGGGCACCAGCCGCTGGTTGAGGAAGGCCACACGCGTGACGTGGGCCGCCTTCCCGAACGCCTCGTCGCAGGCGGCCTTGTTGCCGAAGCGGGTCTGCGCCGCCACATTGCCCGGCGCATCGGCCCAGAGCTGCGGGGCGTCCGCGGCCTGGGCGGCCTCGAGGGTGGCCACGGCGGGCAGTTCCTCGTAGTCGACCAGCACCTGTTCCGCGGCGTCCTCGGCCTGCGCACGGGTCTCGGCCACCACCGCCGCGACGGTCTGCCCCACGTAGCGGGCCTCATCCGTGGCCAGCGCCATGTAGGGCGGCGCCGTCATGGACTTGCCGGCGGCATTCTTGAGGCCCGGGTTGATGGGGAAAGCGGCCACGCCGTCGGCGACGAGGTCCGCCCCGGTAATGACGGCCAGGACCCCCGGCATCCCGAGCGCCTGCGCGCTGTCGATGGACACGATCCGGGCGCGGGCGTGGGGCGAGCGCACGAAGGCGATGAAGGTCTCGCCGGGCAGCGCCACGTCGTCGACGTACTGACCTGCCCCCGTGAGCAGACGCTGATCCTCGCGGCGCGTGATTGCCTGTCCGATTCCGAACTTGACCATGTTTGGACCTCTTGCTGGAAAACTGCCACGCCGGCGGGCACCGGCTCCGAAGTCCCAATGCTAGAGCATTCCGGGGCCGCGACAAACTGCCGCACCAGCGCTGTGCGGGGACGCGCGCGCGGCCGGTTATCAAGTATCCTTGCGCAACTTCCGCTCCCCGACGCCCCGGAGTCACCCCATGCCCGTCAAGCTCTCCCTCACCGTCAATGGCCGGGCGGTCTCGGCCGACATCGAACCGCGCACCCTGCTCATCAACCTGCTGCGCGACGAACTGCGCCTCACCGGCGCACACATCGGCTGCGACACCGCCCAGTGCGGCGCCTGCACCGTGCACCTCAATGGCCGCGCGGTGAAATCCTGCAACCTGCTGGCCGCGCAGGCCCAGGGCGGCGAAGTCCTCACCATCGAGGGCATCACCCCCGCCGACGGCAGCCTGCACCCGATGCAGGCCGCTTTCCGGGACCACCACGGCCTGCAGTGCGGGTACTGCACGCCGGGCATGGTGATGAGCGCCCTCGACCTGCTGGCGCGGCATCCCGAACCCACGCGGGACCAGATCCGCGACGAACTCGAGGGCAACCTCTGCCGTTGCACCGGCTACCACAACATCGTGAGCGCCATCGAAGCCGGCGCGAAAGCGATGCGCGCCTGACCCCGGAGACCGCCATGTACGAATTCCAGTACCAGCGTGCCACGACCATCGCCGACGCCATCGCCCGGGCAGGGGCCGCCGCCGACGGCAAGTTCCTCGCCGGCGGCCAGACCCTCCTCGCCGCCATGAAGCTCCGGCTCGCGGCGCCGTCCGACCTGGTCGACCTCGGCGCCATCCCCGAACTGCGGGGCGTCTGCCTCGACGGCGCCAACGTGGTGATCGGCGCCATGACCACCCACGCCGAGGTGGCTGCCTCAAGGGACGTGACTGCCCTCATCCCGGCCCTCGCCCATCTGGCCGGCGGGATCGGTGACCGCATGATCCGCAACGTGGGCACCCTCGGCGGGTCCCTCGCCAACAACGACCCCGCCGCCGACTATCCTGCTGCCGTCCTCGGCCTGGGCGCGACGATCACCACCACGAAGCGGCGCATCGCCGCGGACGACTTCTTCACCGGGATGTACGAAACCGCGCTGGAACCGGGCGAACTGGTGATCTCCGTCTCCTTCCCCCAGCCCATGCGGGCCGGCTACGCCAAGTTTCCCAACCCGGCGTCGCGCTACGCGCTGGTGGGCGTGTTCATCGCCCAGACCGCCGCAGGCGCGCGCGTGGCGGTCACGGGGGCCGGGCCGTCCGTGTTCCGCTCGAGCCAGCTGGAAAGGGCACTCGAGGCGGCCTTCACGGCGGATTCCGCGGCGCGTGCCGTGGTGCCCGCGACCGGCCTCAACACCGACATGCATGCCAGCGCCGAATACCGCGCGCACCTGATCAGCGTCATGGCCAGCCGGGCGGTCAAGGCCGCGTTCGGAACCGCCTGATTCCCCGGGGCGGCAACCGCGGGACGTTGGTCCGGGCCGTCTTCAGGCGGCCCGGCCCCGTGCGCTCTGACCGATTCCCGACCGCGCGATCGCTTCCAGCAGGCGCGTGATCTCCGCATCGCAGGGCTTCACCCGCGGCGGACGCACCACCGCCCGGTCCATGCGCCCCGGCAGCACCAGCGCCTCCTTCATGCGGTTGTGCAGGTCGAGAAGCGGCGGCGCGTGGAAGACCTGCGTGAGTGGCACGATGCGGTCGTTGACCACCCGGGCCGCCTTCAGCCGGATTTTCCGGAAACCACCCGGGGCACTTCCCCAAGTCAGGCAAGACCGGGCATCCTAGGGCCTGCCGACGGGCGGTGATGCCCGCCCCCACGGAGCCTGCCATGAACCGCCTTGCCCGCACCGCCCTCGCGGCGTTTGCCGCCGCCCTCGCCTTCGTCGCCCCCGCGGCGCCTGCGCAGACCATCCGGATCGCCCACATCGACCCCCTGAGCGGCCCGTTCGCCCTGGTGGGCGAGAGCGCGAGCCGCATGCTGCAGGCCGCGGTGGAGGACCTGAACGCGCGCGGCGGCGTCCTCGGCGGGACACGCCTCGAACTGCAGCACTACGACAGCAAGAGCAGCCCCCAGGAGAGCGTCCTGCTGCTCAAGCAGATCATCGACGCGGACATCCGTTTCGTGTCGATCTACTCCGGCTCCCACATCGCCCACGCGCTGATCGATTCCATCAGCAAGCACAACAGCCGCAACCCGGACAAGGCGGTACTGCTGCTCAACATCTCCGCCCAGGACCCCCTCCTCACCAATGAAAAATGCAACTTCTGGCACTTCCGCTGGGAGCCCCACACCGACATGCGGGTCAATGCCCTCACCGACTTCATCGCCCGCCAGAAGGGCACGCCGAAGGTCTACCTCATCAACCAGGACTACGCCTTCGGCCAGGCCATCAGCAAGTCCGCCCGGGAAATGCTCGCCGCCAAGCGCCCCGACATCCGCGTGGTCGGCGACGACCTCCACCCTCTGGGCAAGGTCAAGGACTTCGCGCCCTACGCCGCCAAGATCAAGGCCTCCGGCGCGGACACCGTGCTGACCGGCAACTGGGGCCCGGACCTGTCGCTGCTCGTGAAGGCCGGCAAGGACGCCGGGCTGGAGGTTGTCTACTACACCCTCAATGCCAACAACACCGGCGTGCCCGGCGCCATCGGCAAGGCGGGCGCGGACCACATCCGGCAGATCATGGCGTGGCACACCAACATCGCCGACAACAGGCTCGAGAACTTCGCCAACGACTACCGCAAGCGCTTCCGGGAAGACCTCTGGCTCAACCTGCCGAAGCTGCAGATCGACATGCTCGCGAAGGCCATCGACACCGCCCGGTCCACCGACCCCGAGAAAGTCGCCCGCGCCCTCCACGGCATGAAATACCAGGGCGACACCGGCGAGGTCTGGATGCGCCCCGACGACCACCAGCTCATCGGGCCCCAGTACATCGCCACCTTCACGAAGGCGGGCGGCGCCGTGAAGTACGACGCCGAGGGCACGGGTCACGGCTGGCGGACCGACCGCCGCATCGAGGCCGCCGACATCGCCATGCCCACCACCTGCCGCATGGAAATGCCGAAGTAACGGGGCCTGTCCGTGGCTGGCCCGGGCCGTGCATCCGCCGCCCCTGGCACATTTCCCGAGGACACCCCATGAAGGTACTGGTCACCGGAGGAGCCGGCTACATCGGCTCCCACACCTGCGTTGCCCTGCTCGTGGCCGGCCATGACGTCGTCGTGATCGACGACCTCTCCAACAGCCACGAGGTCGTGATCGGTCGCATCGAGACGATTTCCGGCAGGAAGGTGCCGTTCTTCCGCGCGCGGGTCCAGGACCTCGCCCTGGTCCAGGCCATCGTCCGGGACCACGCGATCGACGCCGCCATCCACTTCGCCGCCTTCAAGGCCGTGGGCGAGTCGGTGGCCCGCCCGATCGACTACTACGAGAACAACCTCACCGGTCTCACCTGCCTCGTGCGGGCCCTGGATACCGCCGGTGCGCGACACCTGGTCTTCAGCTCCTCGGCCACGGTCTACGGCGACCCGGCTTGCGTTCCCATCGTCGAGAGCGCCCCGATTCAGCCCACCAACCCCTACGGCCACACCAAGGCCATGGCCGAGCAGATCCTGCGCGATGTCGCCGTCTCCAACCCCGCCTGGAAGATCGCCCTGCTGCGCTACTTCAACCCCGTGGGCGCCCACGAGAGCGGCCTCATCGGCGAAGACCCCCAGGGCATCCCCAACAACCTCATGCCCTTCGTGGCCCAGGTCGCCGTGGGGCGGCGCGAGTTCCTCAGCGTCTTCGGCGACGACTACCCCACCCCGGACGGCACGGGCGTACGCGACTACATCCACGTGGTCGACCTCGCCCTGGGCCACGTGAAGGCGCTCGAACGACCGGGCAGCGCCGGCCTCCTCACCGTCAACCTCGGCACCGGGCGCGGTGTCAGCGTGCTGGAGATGGTCCGGGCCTTCAGCCAGGCGTCCGGCCGCGACATCCCCTATCGCGTCGTCGCCCGCCGCCCGGGCGACGTGGCCAACGTCTACGCCGACCCGGCCGCGGCGAAACGCGAACTGGGCTGGGAAGCCACGCGGGACATCGACGACATGTGCCGGGATTCGTGGAAGTGGCAGAGCACGAATCCGACGGGGTACGCCCCGGCCTGACACCGGCATGCAGGGGCAGGACACGCGCCGCCGGCGCGGCAACGACCGGCAGAGAACCCTGCGGCGCCTGATGACCGACGCCGAGCGCAGGCTCTGGCAGGCGCTGCGCCTGCAGCAGATGGGCGGCCACAGGTTCCGCCGCCAGCACCCCTTCGGCAGCTACATCCTCGATTTCGTATGCCTCGAGCAAAAGCTTGTGGTCGAGGTCGACGGGGGCCAGCATCAGGAACGGGCGGAGGCCGACCGGGTGCGTACGGAATTTCTGGAGCGGTCGGGCTTCCGGGTGCTTCGGTTCTGGAACAACGAGGTGCTGGGCGAATTCGACGCCGTGACCGCGAGGATCTGGCAGGAACTGGAGAACTGACGGGTCCGGGGCGGTTGGGACTCTGGCCGGAACGGGGTGAGATGAATTCCTTCCGAACCCACCCCCATCCTGTCCTTCCCCCTGAAGGGGAAGGGACCTGCTGGTCGGAGCGGGGTGAGGTGGATTCCGTCAGAACCCACCCCCATCCTGTCCTTCCCCCTGAAGGGGAAGGGACCTGCTGGTGGGAACGGGGTGAGGTG
>JBAXBV010000011.1:0-149786 GCA_037141795.1 Betaproteobacteria bacterium | reverse complement strand
CTGCCTCGCAAGGCACCTCGCCATCATCCCGTGACCTGATGAAATGTCCGGGCCACGAGCAACGGCTCGCCACCTTCGGAAACCGATCATGAGCATACGTGAGACACAAGCGGGAATCGCGGCAATCCTGGCCCGGGGTCCGGTCATTCCGGTGATCGTCATCGACGACGCCGCCGACGCTGCGCCGCTCGCCCGGGCGCTGGTGGCAGGTGGCCTGCGGGTGCTCGAGGTCACCCTGCGCACGGCCGCCGCGCTCACCGCCGTACGGGCCATGCGGGACGCGGTGCCCGAGGCCATCGTGGGCGTGGGCACGGTCCTGACGTGCGGACAACTCGACGAAGCCCACCGCGCCGGCGCCGCCTTCGCGGTGTCGCCCGGTGCAACGGACCGGCTCCTCTCCGATGCCGCCGGGCATCCCGTGCCGCTGCTGCCGGGTGCGGGCACGGTGTCGGAAGCGATGCGCCTGCGGGAACACGGCTATGAACACCTCAAGTTCTTCCCCGCCGAGGCGGCGGGCGGCGTGCGCTTCCTGTCGTCCCTGGCGTCGGTCATCGCCGACCTGAGGTTCTGTCCCACGGGCGGGATCACACCCGCCAACGCGACCGCCTATCTCACCCTTCCCAACGTGCTGTGCGTGGGTGGCTCATGGATGATCCCGAGGGATCGCCTGAAGGCCGCCGACTGGGCCGGCATTTCGGCCCTCGCGGCCGAGGCGTCCCGCCTGGGCGGTTGAGCCGCCCGCAGGCCAGCCCGCGGGCGCCGGGCGGGCGGCAACCTTGACAGGACTGGTGTGCCTGCCCACGATGCCGGGCTCGTCCGCTCACGGGCATTCACTCTGGAGAACTCGAACATGCGCGTTGCTTTCCTCGGTCTCGGCGTCATGGGCTACCCCATGGCGGGGCACCTGCTGAAAAAGGGTGGACACGACGTTACCGTCTACAACCGCACGGCGGCGAAGGCCGCGCAGTGGGTGGCGGAGTACGGCGGAAAGTCGGCCCCGACCCCAGGAGCTGCCGCCGCGGATTGCGACGTGGTCATGGTCTGCGTCGGTAACGACCACGACCTCCGGTCGGTCGTCCTGGGTGCCGACGGCGCCCTGGCCGCAATGAAGGCAGGCGCCATGCTGGTGGACCACACGACCGCCTCGGCCACCATCGCCCGGGAACTGCACGCGGCGGGCAAGGCCGGCGGCGTCGGCTTCGTCGATGCGCCGGTTTCGGGTGGGCAGGCCGGTGCGGTGAACGGGCAGCTGGGCATCATGTGCGGCGGCGACGCCGCGGACTTCGAACGGGTTCGGCCGGTCCTGGAGGTCTACGCGAAAAGCTGCGTCCTGATCGGCGAAGCCGGCGCGGGACAGCTCACGAAGATGATGAACCAGATCGCCATCGCGGGCGTGCTGCAGGGCCTCTCCGAGGCAATCGCTTTCGGCAAGCGCGCGGGGCTGGACATCGAGAAGGTCATTTCGGTGATCTCGAAGGGCGCCGCCCAGTCCTGGCAGATGGAGAACCGCTGGAAGGCGATGGACGCGATGAAGTTCGACGGCTTCGGCTTCGCGGTGGAATGGATGCGCAAGGACCTCGGGATCTGTCTGGACGAGGCGAAGCGCAATGGCGCCCGGCTGCCGTCGACCGCCATGATCGACCAGTTCTACGGGCAGGTTCAGGGGCGTGGCGGGAGCCGCTGGGACACCTGCTCCCTCATGCATATCCTCGGCACGGACTGAGGAGCGCCCGGCGTCCCGCCCCTGCACGCGGCCCGACCCCGTGCAGGGGCGGGCTCCCTGCTCCGTATCGCGGGGGGGCGCGCCCCGCGAGCCCAGGTCCGTCGCGTGAACCGGCTTCAGTCGATTTCCTGGCCGCCCGCGAGGCGGGGTCGCTGGAAGTAGTGGCCCTGTGCCCAGTCGACCCCGATGTCGCAGAGCACCTGGGCCGTCTGGCTGTCCTCCACGCATTCCGCGATGGTCCGCAGGTTGAAGGTGCGGGCCGTGGAGACGATGGTTTCCACGAGTTGTCGGGTGCGCGGGTCCCGCACGAGCCCCTGGACCATCCACCCCTCGAGCTTCAGGAAATGGACCGGAAGCTCCGCGAGGTACCGGAATGACGAGTATCCGCTTCCGAAATCGTCCAGGGCGAGTCTGAACCCCACCTCCATCAGCGGGCCCAGATGCGCCTTGAGGGTGCCCATGTCCGCCGTCTGACGCTCGGTGATCTCGATGACCATGGGATTCACACCGCCGCGCAGCATGCGGAACGCCAGCGCCTGTTCGCAGAGCGTGTTGACGAGTTCGCTGTCGGCCAGCGAATGGGCGGACAGGTTGATGAAATAGGCCTCGAGCGCGGTGGCGCCCTCGACAGCCTCCGCGGTGCGTTCCAGGGCGCTGCGCGTGATCGTGCGATCGATGGCATTGATCAGGTGCAGGGCTTCGGCCGCCAGGATGAATCGCTGCGCCTGGATGATCACGTCCTCGCGGGTCCGGATCCGGGCAAGCGCCTCCTCGCCCACCTGCTCGCCGGTCTTCAGGTCGACGATGGGCTGGAAAGCCGGCAGAACCCGGGATTCGTGCAGGGCGCTCTGGACCTGCGATCCCTCCCAGATGAGCCCGACCCGAGCCCCGCCGCCGGAACCGGCCACCAGCACCTTGTCCCGGCCGGCATGCTTGGCCTCGTAGAGCAGGGCATCGGCCTGGGCCAGCAGTTGCTCGACGGAATCCGCCTGCGGCGAGTAGAGCACGATGCCGATGGAGACGGTCACGGGGAGGGACCCCACGGCCACCGGCACGGGCCGGGTCTTCACCGTGCGACGGGCACGCTCGCCCGCGTTGACCGCGCCGGCCGCGTCGAGCCCGTGCAGGCACAGGAGGAACTCCTCGCCTCCCCAGCGTGCGATCCAGTCGCCGCCCCGCAGGTTGCCTTCGAGAACTCGGGCGAGATGCACCAGGACCTGGTCGCCGATGTGGTGACCGTACTGGTCATTCACCAGCTTGAAGTGGTCGGCATCCACGAGCGCGATGGCAAACGAACTCTTCTCGCGGCGCGCCCGGCTCCACTCCATCTCGAGTCGCGCCTCGGCCGCGCGGCGGTTGAGGAGGCCGGTGAGGTGGTCCTCCATCGCGAGGCGCTCGATCTCGCGCTCCTGCGCCTTGCGGTCACTCACGTCCCGCTCGACGGCGATCCAGTGCGTGAGCACGCCCCGTTCGTCTCGAACCGGCACGACGGACAGTTCGACCCAGTACGATGAACCGTCCTTCCTGTAGTTGATGAGTTCCTGCTGGCCCTGGACACCTCGCGCGATGCAGTCCCGCAACGCATCGCGCGCCTCGGGGCTGGTGTCCTGTCCCTGCAGGAAGCGCGGATTGCGCCCGATGACGGTCTCGCGCGGGTAGCCGGTGAGGCGCGTGAACGCGGGATTCACGTAGACGATCTGCTGGCGGGCATTCGTCACGAGAACCACCTGGTCCGAGCAGTCTATCGCTGCAAACAGCAGGCGCCGCTGCTGGGCGTCCTGGACGGCGGCAGTGGCATTCACGGCAAAGCCGTGCAGCACTCCGGCATCCGCTCCACCTTCCCGGAAACAGACGATTTCCAGCGAGGGAGCGGTTCCGCCCGGCCCGTTGATGATCACCCGCGTCGTCGAACTGGGAAGCATGCCGGACACCAGTTCGGCATACGCTTCCGCGTCGAGGACCTCGCGGATGTCGTCACCCACCATCTCGTCGGGTGTCTTGCCGAACAGGCGCGCGAAGCTGTCGTCCGCCGACAGCAGGCGATGGTCGGACAGGCGCACGGTGAACCGGCTGATCTCGGCCGCCTCGAGCAACTCGCGCTCGTAACGGTCCGACAACGCCCGCTCGCGGCGGGTGAAGGCCTGACCGAGTTCGCCGAGCGTACCGCTCACGATGAGTTCGACCAGCCGCCCCGACCGCTCGAACGCCTGGTCGAGGCACTCCCGGGAGAGCGCTTCGTCACCCTCGCGAACAGCGGCCAGGCACGACTCGGCGATGATCAGGAATTCGCCGTGGACACGGCCGAGTTCTTCCCACGCCCGCTTCAGGTCGGGATCCGGCAACGTCGCGGCGAGACCGCCCGCCTCGCTGCGGGCCCAGTCCCAGTAGGCGGAATCGAGGCCGTCGGCCGCAACCTCGCCGGTGACCACACTGCGCACAAGCCCCTGGATCAGGCCGATGTGCCGCTGAAGATCGATGAGAAGCGGCGGGAAGACTGTGCGGAACTGTTCGATGGGCCGCCCCTTCTTGGTGGATGAGTTACCGACGACGCCAGACCGTACCGGAGGACGAATCTTCCAGCACGACGCCGGACTCGGCAAGAATGTTCCGCACCCGGTCGGCCTCGGCGAAGTCCCGCCGCTTCTTGGCGTCCGCCCGGGCATCGATCATGGCCTGTATCGCGGCATCGTCGAGACCGCCTTCGGCCGGAGCCGCCTGCAGGAAGGCGGCGGGTTCACGATGCAGCAAGCCGAGGAGGCCGGCGAGGGCCTGCAGGAGGCCGGCACGCCCGGGATCCCGGGACCGGTTGACCTCTCCCGCGAGGTCGAACAGGACAGCGCAGGCCTCCGGGGTATTGAAGTCGTCATCCATGGCGGCCTTGAATCGCGCTGCGGCCGGATCGGACCAGTCGATGCCCGCTGCCGACGGCGGCGCATTGCGAAGGGCGGTGTAGAGGCGGGTCAGGGCACCGCGGGCATCCTCGAGGTGCTGGTCGGAATAGTTGAGCGGACTGCGGTAGTGGGCCCGCACGATGAAGAACCGCACGACCTCGGCGTCGTAGCGGGCCAGCACGTTCCGCACGGTGAAGAAATTCCCGAGCGATTTCGACATCTTCTCGTTGTCGACGCGCACGAACCCGTTGTGCATCCAGTAGTTCACGAAGGTATGGCCGTGGGCACCCTCGGACTGGGCGATTTCGTTCTCGTGATGGGGAAACTGCAGATCCTGCCCGCCACCGTGGATGTCGAAGTGCTCGCCCAGCAGTTGCTCGCTCATGGCCGAGCACTCGATGTGCCATCCCGGCCGACCAGGCCCCCAGGGGGAATCCCACTGAGGCTCTCCCGGCTTGGCGGCCTTCCAGAGGACGAAATCCAGCGCGTCACGCTTGTTGGAATCCACGTCCACCCGCTCGCCGGCGCGCAGGTCCTCGAGGGACTTTCCCGACAGCCTGCCGTACCCGGGAAAGTTCCGGACCGAGTAGAAGACATCCCCGCTGCTCGCGCGATAGGCGAGCCCCAGGTCGATGAGCTTGCCGATCAAGGCAAGCATGGCCGGGATGCTGCGGGTCGCCCGGGGTTCGTGATCCGGCCTCAGGACCCCGAGGGCTGCGGCATCCGCATCCATGGCCTCTATGAATCTGGCGGTCAGGCTCTCGATGGATTCGCCGTTCTTCGCCGCCCGCTCGATGATCTTGTCGTCGATGTCGGTGATGTTGCGGACATAGGAAACGCTGTAGCCTTGCGCGCGGAGCCAGCGCACCACCGTGTCGAACACCACCATCACGCGGGCGTGGCCCACATGGCAGAAATCGTAGACCGTCATCCCGCAGACGTACATCCGGACCTCGCCCGAACGGATCGGGACGAAGTCTTGCTTCTCACGGGCGAGCGAATTGTGGATCCGGAGCATGACTAGAGCGGAAAGTCTGGGAGGATGGCGGGTGAACTGCGGTACCCTCTGGCAGGGAAGCGCTGAGGTCGTCCGGCAGGCTCGCCGTCACGCCGGACCGCAACGATGGCGGGTGGCGAAACGGCGGAAGAACTCTCCGGGGTCCCGGCCGAATGGCCAGTCAGACAAGGTGAGAAACGATTCATTCCGGATTTGTGGTGCCGTGTGGCTTGTGGGTAAAATCGGTTCTCAATACAGCGACATAACTGCGTTTTCTCGCAGAAAACTCAAAAAAAGTATAGCACGATGATTCGGTCAAGCCGTGCCCTCGCAAGCGGGTTCCTCGCGCTCACCATGGCGCTTCCGGTTCTCGCAGGGGCCGATGATTTCCAGGACGCCCGGCGCCTTCAGGCGCAGGGAAACCTCTCCGCCGCGATCGACAGGATCGACAGCCTGCTGTCTCGGCAACCCCGCGACGCGCGGGCCCGGTTCTTGAAAGGCGTCATCCTGGCCGAGCAGGGCAGGCAGCCGGAGGCAATCCGCATCTTCACCGCCCTGACGGAGGATTTCCCGGAACTGCCGGAGCCCTACAACAACCTGGCCGTCCTGTATGCAGCGCAGGGGCAGGATGACAAGGCCCGCCGCGCGCTGGAGATGGCCATACGGACGCACCCGAGCTACGCGACCGCCCACGAAAACCTGGGCGACATCTACGCAAAGATGGCCCGGGAAGCCTACGACAAGGCCCTGCAACTCGACTCGGGCAATGCCGCCGCCAGAGCCAAGCTGGCCCTGGTGAAGGAACTCTTTTCCCAGAAGACGGGGACAGTGCAGCCACTGGTGCGGAGCACGGTTGGAGACCCCGCCGGCGCGTCCGTGCCGACCCCGGCCGCACCGCCCGCGCCGTCCGCTCCGGCGCTCGCCGTCAATGCGACACCCGCCGGCGCGCGACCACAGGTGGCGGCGAAGCCCGCCCCCCCGCCCGTGGACAATCCACCCGTTCTCAAGCCTCCGGCCGATCCGCCGATCCAGGCGAAGGACGCCCCTGATCCCGAGGCGGACGTGCTCCGGAGTCTCCAGGGCTGGGCGAAGGCGTGGTCGGCCGGAGATACCCGCCAGTACCTCGCCTACTACGCGCCGGGCTTCCGTCCTCCGGGCGGTCAGAGTCGCTCCGAATGGGAGCAGTCCCGCCGGGAACGGGTCGGCAAGGGCAAGAAGATTCTCGTGCAGATCCAGAACGCCAAGGTCACATTTGCCAGACCCGAGGAGGCCGTCGTAACCTTCCGGCAGTCCTATCAGTCGGAGTCGCTCCGGACGAGCGGCAGGAAACGCGTGACGATGCTACGGTCCAACGGGCGCTGGCTCATCCAGCAGGAAGAAGTGGTCCGATGAGGCGCCGGACACATTCCTGGTCGGCCCCTCTGGCGGTGGTGGTGGCGGCGATCTCGGCCATCAGCCTGACGGCCGACACCCTTGCCATGGGCGGCAAGCCGGTCCACGGAGTGCCGGCGGTGCGGGCCGTGGAACGCCGACTCGCCGTCGGGTCAGGACCGGAGGCCATCGTGGTGGGTGTGCTGCGCAACATTTCGGAAAACCGGATTGCCGCGGCCCGCGAACAGCTCGACCACCTGCTCGAGGTGAACCCGAACTTCCGGCTCGCCCAACTCATCAAGGGCGACCTTCTGATGGCCCGTGTCGGGCCTGTGGGAACCCTCGGCAGCTTGCCGGATGCACCCGCAGACCGCCTGTCCGATCTCCGCGACGAAGCCAGGGCCCGCATCCAGCGCCAGCAGGCGCGGATACCCGACGGCCGGGTCCCGGCGAATCTCCTGCGGCTGTCCCCCGACCAGAAATACGCGGTGGTCGTGGACACGAACCGGTCCACGCTGTTCCTGTTCGAGAACCAGGCGGGTGCGCCCCGGTATGTGGCCGACTACTACATCACCATCGGCAGGAACGGGGTGGAGAAATCCCGCGAGGGCGACAAGCGCACCCCCGTCGGGGTCTATCACGTGACAGCCAACCTGCCGCGCGAAAAGCTCACCGACTTCTACGGGTCAGGTGCCTTCCCGCTCAGCTATCCCAACGAATGGGACCGCCGCAACGGCCGGGACGGCCATGGCATCTGGTTGCATGGAACCCCGCCGGACACCTACAGCCGCCCGCCCAGGGCCTCCGACGGCTGCGTCGTGCTCACCAACCAGGACCTGGAATCCATCGGAAGCCGCCTGCAGCCCGGCGTGACACCCGTGGTCATTTCCAACGATCTGGAATGGGTCGGCAACACCGAATTGGAGCGGACCCGCGCGGACCTGGAGACGGCCATCGAGCGCTGGCGCGAGGATTGGGAAAGCCGTCGCACCGACGAATACCTGTCCCATTACGCCCGCTCGTTCTCGTCGGGGTCCGCGGGGCTCGAGCAGTGGGCAGCGCAGAAACGGCAGGTCAATGCGAGCAAGCAGTGGGTCAAGGTCAAGCTGGCGGACATGAGTCTCTTTCTGTACCCTGGCCGGGAACCGGTGGCCGTCGCAACATTCGTGCAGGACTACCGCAGCAACAACCTGTCGAATCTCATGAAGAAGCGGATCTACTGGATCCGCGAAGGCGAACGCTGGAAGATCATCCACGAAGGCGCCGCCTGACCCCCAGTCTGGAATCCCTGGAGAACACCATGAAGATCTTCCGCACCCTGGCGGTGTCTCTCGCGGTCGCCCTCGCGGCCTCGGGCGCCGCCCTTGCCCAGACCCTTGTCGAGATCAGGACGAACCTCGGGAACATGACGGTCGAGCTGTATCCGGACAAGGCTCCCGGGACCGTCGAGAACTTCCTGCAGTATGCGAAGGACGGCTTCTACAAGGGCACCATCTTCCACCGGGTCATTCCGGGTTTCATGATCCAGGGCGGCGGCTTCACCCGCGACTACTCTCAGAAGCCCACCCGGGATCCGGTGCGAAACGAGGCGAACAACGGGTTGCGGAACACGGTTGGGACCATCGCGATGGCACGCACCAGCAATCCCCACTCCGCCACGGCGCAGTTCTTCATCAACGTGGTGGACAACGGCTTCCTGGATCACACCGCTCCGAACGGGCGGGGCTGGGGGTACTGCGTCTTCGGCAAGGTGACGCGCGGCATGGAGGTGGCCGAGGCCATCGTGTCCGTACCCACCGGGCCGGGCGGACCGTTTCCGGGGGATGCTCCGCAGAAAATGGTCATCATCGAAGACATTCAGATCGTCAGTGCGAAATAGGAACAGGAAAACGACATGGTCAACCTGAAGACATCTCTCGGTACGATTTCTCTGGAACTCGACGCAGCCCGGGCGCCCGTGACCGTTGAAAACTTCCTCGAGTACGCGAAATCCGGGCACTACGACAACACGATCTTCCATCGGGTGATCGACGGCTTCATGATCCAGGGAGGCGGCTTCTCCCCGGGCATGCGTCAGAAGCCGACCCGCGCAACCATCCGGAATGAAGCCGACAACGGATTGAAGAACACGATCTACACGGTGGCGATGGCCCGCACGCCCGACCCTCATTCGGCGTCCAGCCAGTTCTTCATCAACGTGGCCGACAATGGCTTCCTCGACTTCCGCGCTCCCACGCCACAGGAATACGGCTACTGCGTGTTCGGCAAGGTGGTGGACGGTCAGGACGTCGTCGATCGCATCCGGAAGGTCACCACGGGTACCCGCGGCATGCACGGAGATGTTCCGGCGGAGGATGTGGTCATCCTGAGCGCCGAGATCGTCGACTGAGCGCAACCCGCCGAGCGCGGGAGCCACGCAGGATGCGGCAACGATGAACGCGGGATCAGCCCAGGGAACCCACTCGCTTTTCATCAGCGACCTGCATCTGTCCGAGGAGCTCCCGGACATCACCGCGGCCTTCCTCGAATTCCTGGCGGGCCCGGCATGCGATGCGACCCGGCTGTACATCCTCGGCGACCTGTTCGAATTCTGGATCGGGGACGACACGCTGGGTGAGGGCCTCAACCTGGAAATCACCCGCGCCGTGCGCGGCCTGGTGAACCGGGGGGTCGGGGTGTTCCTGATGCACGGGAACCGGGATTTCCTGGTCTCCGGGGCATTTTCCGAGGCCACGGGAGTCACCCTTCTCGAAGACCCGACGCTCGTCGATCTTCACGGGACCCCGACGCTTCTCCTGCACGGCGATACGCTCTGCACGGACGATCAGGCCTACCAGGCGTTCCGCGTGCATGTCCGCAACCCGGCCGTTCAGCGGCAGTTCCTGGACCTGCCGGTCGCAGCCCGGCGCACTCAGGTCGGTCAGGCTCGCTCCGCGAGCGAGCGCGAGAAACAGCTGAAACCGGCGCAGATCATGGATGTGGCCCCGGCGACCGTCGAGGCAATCCTGCGGATGCAGGGATACCCCCGCATGATCCACGGCCATACCCATAGACCGGCCCGCCACGAACATCGTGTCGACGGGCGCCTCTGCGAGCGCTGGGTGCTTTCCGACTGGCACACGGGCGGAGACTACCTGCGCGTGGACGCGGCGGGGTGCACCCGTCACCCGATCGCGCCTGGAACTGCGGTCTCCGGCACCTGATGAATGCCCCGGGGGCGCCGGATCGCGCCGACCCGGTCGTCCATCACGCGGAAGCGCCGAGCCCGCTGGACAGGTCGAGCAGGAGGTCCTCCAGGGATTCGAGACCGACCGACACCCGCAACAGACCTTCGCCAATCCCGGCGGCAAGCCGCGCTTCGGCCGAGACGCGCCCGTGGGTCGTGCTCGCGGGGTGGGTGATGGTGGTCTTGGTGTCTCCAAGATTGGCCGTGATGGAGATCATCCGGGTCGAATCGATCACCCGCCACGCCTGCTCCCTTTCCCCCTTCACCTCGAAGGAAACAATCGCGCCGCCGGTTCTCTGCTGACGCATCGCCAGGGCATGCTGCGGATGCGATGGCAACCCGGGGTAGTGGACCCGGGCCACGGCCGGATGAGCCTCGAGCCAGCGCGCCAGGGACAGCGCCGTCGCCGACTGGGCCTCCATCCTGATCTTGAGTGTTTCCAGGCCCTTCAGGACAACCCACGCGTTGAAGGGGCTCAGGGTCGCACCGGCATTCCGCAGGAAGGCGGTCAGCGGGTCGAACACCAGATCCCGGCGGCCCACGACCGCGCCTCCCATCACCCGCCCCTGCCCGTCGAGATACTTGGTGGCCGAGTGGATGACGATGTCGGCGCCGAGCGACAGGGGGCGCTGCAGCGCCGGGGAACAGAAGCAGTTGTCGACCACGAGCCAGGCGCCCGCACGCCGGGCAACCTCCGACAGCGCACCGACATCCGCAATCTCCATCAGCGGATTCGACGGCGTCTCCACGAAGAACATGCGGGTGGCTGGCGTCACGGCCGCAGCCCACTCGTCCGGGTCGGTGAGCGAGACGTAGGTCGTCGAGATCCCGAATTTCGAGAGCAGGTTGTTGAACAGCTGCGTCGTGGCACCGAACAGGCTGCGGGAGGCCACGATGTGCTCGCCGGCGCGCATGAGTCCCATGACGCAGCCGAGGATGGCCGCCATGCCCGAGGCAGTGGACACGCAGCACTCTGCGCCCTCGAGCGCGGCAAGCCGCTCCTCGAAGGACCGGACGGTGGGGTTGGTGTAGCGGGAGTAGACGAACCCTTCCTCGGAACCGGCAAAGCGGGCGGCAGCCTGCGCGGCACTGTCGAACACGAAGCTCGACGTGAGAAAGAGGGGTTCCGCGTGTTCGCCGAAAGGGGTCCGGTGGACGCCGTCACGCACGGCGGCAGTTTCCACGTCGTAAGGTTTGACTGTCATGAATCGATCCCGCAAAGAAAAAACCCGTTCGGCCTGCGCTCGCACGGGTTTTCGCTCCGCGACGCTTTAGCCGAATTTGTCGGGCGCCCGCAAGCTGTGCTCAAATCGGCGCCGTCGCTGGAAGCTCGCGACATGCGGGAGTTTAACGACTTGTCGGCGCCCCGTCACCCCGCTTCCACAAGATTGAGGTCCAGCTGGGTGTTGGCAACGGAGGCTCGGCGGGAAAGGGAATCATCGTTGCGCTGGGCCTCGATGCCCGCGAGGTACTCCGCCGTGACATCTCCGGTTACATAGTTCCCGCTGAAACAGGACGTCTCGAAACTGCGGATGGCCGGGTTCACCGAACGCACGGCCGCGACCAGGCCGTCCAGGTCCTGATAGATGAGACGATCCGCTCCGATTTCACGCGCCACCTCCTCGTCGTCGCGACCCGTTGCGATGAGCTCTCTCGCGGATGGCATGTCTATGCCGTAGACATTGGGGAACCTCACCGGTGGCGAGGCGGAGGCGAAGAAGACCTGCCTGGCGCCGGAGTCCCTCGCCATCTGGACGATCTCCTGGCTCGTGGTGCCCCGCACGATGGAATCGTCCACGAGAAGCACGTTCTTGCCCCGGAACTCCACGCCGATCGCGTTGAGCTTCTGGCGCACGGATTTCTTGCGGACGCCCTGCCCCGGCATGATGAACGTGCGACCGATGTACCGGTTCTTGATGAACCCTTCCCGGTAGCTGATCCCCAGGCGATTGGCGAGTTCCATGGCGGCGGGTCGGCCGGAGTCCGGGATCGGCATCACCACGTCGATATCGATATCATGATGGCTCCGCCGGATTTTCTCCGCGAGGCTCTCGCCCATGCGCAGGCGAGTCTCGTACACGGAGATGCCGTCGATCACGGAATCGGGCCGCGCGAGATAGACGTACTCGAAAATGCAGGGGTTCAGGGAGGGTTGCTGGGCGCACTGTCGGGAGTGGAAGTTGCCTTCCAGATCGATGAGTATCGCCTCCCCGGGCATCACGTCGCGCACCCGCTGGAATCCGAGGGCGTCCAGCGCCACGCTCTCCGAGGCCACCAGATAATCCCGTCCGCGCTCCGTCTGGGCCTGGCCGACGACCAGCGGGCGAATGCCGAAGGGGTCCCGGAACGCCAGCAGACCGAATCCGGCGATGCTGGCCACGACAGCATAGGCGCCGCGGCAACGCCGGTGAACGCCGGCGACGGCGGCAAAGACGGCGTCCGGGTCGAGACGGAACCCCGGTGCGTGGCTGTGCAGCTCGTGCGCGAGGACGTTGAGCAGAACCTCCGAGTCGGAATTGGTGTTGACGTGGCGCAGGTCCTCGCGGAACAGCTCGCGCTTGAGCGTCTCCGAGTTCGTGAGGTTGCCGTTGTGCCCGAGAACGATGCCGAAGGGAGAGTTCACATAGAACGGTTGCGCCTCGGCGGTGTTGTCGGCAGACCCGGCGGTGGGATACCGGCAGTGGGCGATACCGACCCTGCCCTTGAGGTTTCGCATGTCCCGCGTGCGGAAGACGTCCCGAACGAGACCGCTGCCCTTGTGCATGTGGAAGGTATTGCCTTCTCCGGTGACGATGCCGGCGGCGTCCTGCCCGCGGTGCTGCAACACGAGGAGCCCGTCATAGAGCACCTGGTTCACGGGGCTGGTCGAGACAATGCCGAGAATTCCACACATGGGTTGCTGCCTCCGTTCCCCCCGGGCCGGGGCAGTTCCGTGCAACCGGTATCGGGGGAGCCTGCTCGAATGCATCAGCCTCGACGCCGGGAAGGCGCGTCGGACTCACTTTTCATCATAACGAATGTTCGCCCGGATCGTCTCCGGTAACCATACCGCCGTCGCCATCGCCAACTGTTCGAAGAGCGGTGAAAGCCAGGCATTGCGCCACTGCGAATCCCGCGGAAGAGCGGTCAGGCCCGCAACCAGCACGGCTGCAACGACGACAAGGGTACCCCGGATCACCCCAAGGGCTGCCCCGAGCAGCCGGTTGGCCGCCGAGAGACCCGTCACCTTCACCAATTCCGACAGCAGCGAGCCCACGATCCAGAACACGAGCAGCACGAAGACGCCGACGAGGATGAACCCCGCGGCGAGCCTCAACGGTCCGGGATTCACGGATGCCGGCAGGAATGCGGCAGCCGCCGGCGCAAACTGCCGCGCCAGCAGGCCTGCGCACAACCACGACACCAGGGACAGCGCCTCCTTGACGAACCCTCGCATCACACCGAGCAGGACCGACACGCCCACCACGACCAGCACCGCGATGTCGAACCAGGTCATCACTGTCCGCGCGGAACGACCTTGAGATCACCGCTGCCGAGCTTTGCGGCGAGCAGGCGGGAACGCGCCTCTTGCGCCGCCTCAGGGCTTGGGTAGGGCCCGCCACGGACCCGCACGACCTCACCGCCCTGCGACTTGACAGGTTCGAGATAGGCGGGAAACCCACGGGCCCGGACACGTTCCAGAAGCTGGTTCGCGTTCTGGCGCGAGGCGAAGGCGCCGAGCCGAACCACGAACCCCTTGCCGGTCGCGGCAGGCACTCTGTCCTTCGGCCCCGTTGCGCTGGATGAGGCACCCTCGGATGCAGCGGGCACAGCCCCCGGTACCGGCCTGAGGGGTGCCTGAGGCGGCGGCGGAGGTGTCACCGCTGCCGCGGGCACCCCGCCCGGCGAGGGCTCCGCAGCCGGGGGCGGCTCTGTCACACCGGGCCCGGGCGGGGCCGCCGCGGAATGGTCCGGCGCAGCTGGCAGTTCCTTGGCAAAACGCTGCTCGACAGGCGGCACGGGCGGCATCACGATCCTGACGTTCTCGAGGGGCGGCGGCGGTTCGTTGTCAACGACCCACGGCAGCACCACCACGACGATACCCACCAGGATGATTGCCCCGACAAGCCGGCGCCGGGCCCGCTTGCGCAGTCTGACTTCCTCGTCCGGAGCGGACTGGGTCATGATCACTCCGCGTTGCCACGGATGCCCTGCATGCCCTGGGCAACCGTGATGAAGGAACCGAACACCACGATCCTGTCGTCGTGACGGGCCGCGGCGCGCGCGCCGGCCAGGGCCGCGCCAACGGAATCGTACCGATGGATGTCATCCAGAATCATGGCCTCGTCGAGCGCCCGGGACAACTGGTCCACATCGGCCCCACGCGGCCCCGGCAGGGGCGCAAGGTACCAGTGGTCGATCTGCGGCTTCACCAGACGGGCGACGCCGGGCATGTCCTTGTCGTTCAGCATGGCGAATACCGCGTGGGTCTCCCGGACGCCGGTCATGGATTGAAGGGCTTCCGCCAGTCGCTCCGCCGCGTGCGGATTGTGCGCCACATCGAGGATCGTGACCGGGCGGCCGGGAAGCACATGGAAACGCCCTGGGAGTTCCACGGTGACCAGTCCCTCCCGGATGGCGCCGGTGCTGACGGGAAGCTGCAGGCGCAAGGCATCCAGCGCCGTGATCGCCGCTGCGGCATTCCCCAGCTGGTAAGGGCCACGAAGTGCCGGAAACGGCAGGCCGGCCCGCGTCCCCCCGGGGCCTTCATGGCGCCACTGCACGCCATCGGCCACCGCCCGGAAATGCTCTCCCGTCAACAGACACTGCGCCCCCAGGGAACGAGCGTGCGCCAGCAACGTCGCGGGCGGATCGGGATCCGCCACCACGAGCGGGCGGCCAGCGCGCGCGATCCCCGCCTTCTCGAACCCTATGGATTCCCGGGTGGGTCCAAGGTACTCCACGTGGTCGATGCCGATCGCCGTGATCACGGCGCAGTCCGCGTCGAAAACGTTGACGGCGTCGAGGCGTCCGCCAAGGCCGACTTCGAGGACCGCCACGTCGACACCCGACCGGATGAACTGCCACATGGCGGCGAGCGTACCGAATTCGAAGTACGTGAGGGGTACATCACCGCGGGCCGCGTCGATGGCCGCGAAAGCCTCGCAGAGGGACGCATCCGTCACCTCGGCGCGCCCGATCCGGACACGCTCGTTGTAGCGGAACAGGTGCGGACTGGCGTAGCAGCCGGTGCGGTAGCCCGCGCTGTCGAGAATCGCCTCGAGCATGGCGCAGGTGGATCCCTTGCCGTTGGTCCCACCGACCGTGATGACCGGAAAGCCAGGCGCCAGGCGCAGCCGGTCAGCGACTTCCCTCACCCGCTGCAGGCCCATGTCGATGGTGCGGGCGTGGCGGCTGTCGATGTAGTCCAGCCAGGCGCCGAGACCACGGGAAGCGGCGCCGCCTGCTGCGGCGCCGGGCTCAGCGCTCAAGAAGACTCACCATGACCATGTGCCGCCCCGTCGCGCCGACACCGTGACGCCGGAGTGGCCTGGCGATCGAACGGGGGCACTGGACGCGGCAGACCCACACGTCCTCGCACCGGTGCAGCGCGCATTGCCCCTCAGACAGGCGGCGGAAGTCGCGACAACATGGACAGCAGGCTGGCCACGCGGTCGCGAAGTTCGCGCCGATCGATGATCATGTCGATGGCGCCGTGTTCCAGCAGAAACTCTGCCCGCTGGAATCCCTCGGGCAGTGTCTGACGCACCGTCTGCTCGATCACCCTTGGACCTGCGAAGCCGACGAGCGCATTGGGTTCGGCAATGACGACGTCCCCGATCATCGCAAAGCTCGCCGACACGCCGCCCATCGTGGGATCGGTGAGGACGGACACGAAGGGCAGCCCCTCGCGAGCCAGGCGTGTCAGCGCGGCCGTGGTCTTGGCCATCTGCATGAGGGACATCAGCCCCTCCTGCATGCGCGCCCCGCCGCTCGCACTGAAGCAGATGAACGCCATGCGCTGCTCCACTGCCGTCTGGACGGCGCGGATGAAACGCTCACCGACGACAGACCCCATGGACCCGCCAAGGAACCGGAACTCGAAGGCCACGGCCACTACGGGTATGTTCTTCACCGCCCCCTGCATCGCCACGAGGGCGTCTTCTTCACCGGTCTCTGCCTGCGCCGCCTGCAAGCGGTCCGCGTAGCGCTTGCTGTCGACAAACTTCAGGAAATCGACGGGAAGCACCTCGGCGCCGATCTCGAACCGCCCCTCCGGATCGAGGAAGCCATCCAGGCGTTCCCGCCCCGTGAGTCGCATGTGATGGCTGCACTTCGGGCAGACGCTGAGGTTCTTCTCGAGGTCTGCACGGTACAGAACCGTTTCGCAGACGTCGCACTTGCTCCAGAGACCCTCCGGAACGGCCTTGCGAAGGGTTCCGACGTTACGCTTGATCTTGGGCGGAAGAAGCTTCTGCAACCAACTCATCTCGATGCCTCCATTCGATTGGCTGCCGGGCTCGCGGCCCTGCCGGACGGCATTCGCGTGACTCCCACTCAGGCATCCATGGCCTGACGGATCGAAGCCACCAGCCCGCGGATGTTGTCGACCACCTGATCCCGCGGCGACGACTCGATTTCCTGAACCAGCCGGCTGCCGATCACGACGGCGTCCGACAGGCCTGCAATGGCCCGGGCGGTGGCCCCGTCGCGAATTCCGAAACCGACGCCGATGGGCAGCTTCACATGCGCCCGGATCCGCGGAATCCGGGCCGCCACATCGTCCAGGTCGATATGGGCCGCTCCCGTCACACCCTTGAGGGACACGTAGTAGACATACCCGCTTGCCAGATCCGCGACCCCCGCCATGCGACGATCATCGGAGGTGGGCGACAACAGAAAGATGGAATCCAGCCCCTTCGTCCGCAGGTGCCGGGTGAGCATGGCACTCTCCTCGGGCGGATAATCGACCACGAGCACACCATCGACGCCGGCGCGGCTCGCCTCGTCCGCGAAGACCTCGTGACCGATGACTTCGATGGGATTCGCGTAGCCCATCAACACGACGGGCGTGGCATCGTCCCGGGTGCGGAATTCCGTCACCATGGCCAGGACATCACGCAGCGACGTGCCGTGCTTGAGCGCCCGCTCGCTGGACCTCTGGATGGTCGGTCCGTCCGCCATGGGGTCCGAGAAGGGAACCCCCAGTTCGATGATGTCTGCACCCGCTTCCACCAGGGCATGCATGACGGGCACCGTGGCCATCCGGTCAGGATCACCCGCGGTGACGAAGGGAATGAGGGCCTTGCGGCCCTGGGCCTTGAGCTGTTCGAAGGTCTTGCCGATTCGGGACATGGGCTGGTGACGGAGAATTGTTCGGTGGGCGTGGCGGGGCCGCTGGCGGCGGCCACCGCGAAGGCGGAACCCTAGAGAGTCAGCCCGGAATACTTGGCGACGGTACTCATGTCCTTGTCACCGCGGCCGGACAGGTTGACCAGCAGCACCTTGTCCTTCGGCATCTCGCGGGCCATCTTCATGGCATGGGCAAGCGCGTGGCTCGACTCCAGCGCGGGAATGATGCCCTCGAGGCGGCACAGGGTGTGGAACGCCTCGAGCGCCTCGTCATCCGTGACGGAAACGTACTCCGCACGGCCCGTGTCCTTGAGCCACGCGTGCTCGGGCCCGACCCCTGGGTAATCCAGACCGGCCGAGATGGAGTGGGTCTCGACGATCTGCCCGTTCTCGTCCTGCATGAGATATGTGCGGTTGCCGTGCAGGACGCCCGGCTTGCCCGCGCAGAGGGCGGCGGAGTGCTTGCCCGTGGCCAGCCCGAAGCCGCCCGCCTCCACGCCGATGAGACGCACGTCCTGATGGGGAATGTAGGGGTAGAACGCTCCCATCGCATTCGAGCCGCCGCCGACACAGGCCAGGATCGCATCCGGCTGGCGGCCAAGGACATCCGGCATCTGGGTGAGCAGTTCCCGACCCACGACCGAGTTGAAGTCACGGACCATCATGGGGTAGGGATGGGGGCCGGCCACGGTGCCGATGATGTAGAAGGTGCCTTCCACGTTCGTGACCCAGTCGCGCATCGCCTCGTTGAGTGCGTCCTTCAGAGTGCGCGAACCGCTCTCCACCGGGACGACCGACGCGCCCAGGAGCTTCATGCGGTAGACGTTCTGCGCCTGCCTCTGCACGTCCTCGGAGCCCATGTAGACCACGCACTCCATCCCGTAGCGCGCCGCAACGGTCGCCGAGGCAACGCCGTGCTGGCCAGCCCCGGTTTCGGCGATGATCCGTTTCTTGCCCATGTGACGCGCGACGAGCGCCTGGCCCATGGTGTTGTTGATCTTGTGTGCCCCCGTGTGATTGAGGTCTTCCCGCTTCAGCCAGATCTGGGCGCCTCCGCAACGGTCGGTGATCCGCTTCGCAAAGTAGACGGGACTGGGTCGGCCCACGTAGTGCTTGAGTTCGTGCTCGAACTCGGCATTGAAATCCGGGTCCTGGCGCAGCGCCTCGTACTGGGTCCGGAGTTCGTCGAGAGCGTGGATGAGGGTTTCGGCCACGAACACGCCGCCATAGGGGCCAAAGTGCCCGTTGCGATCCGGCAGGTCATACATCTGCATTTCTTACTCCTTGAACGAAGTCGGCCAGCTTGCCGGAATCCTTGACACCCTTGCTGCGTTCCACGCCACTTGCGACATCGACGGCCCATGGCCGCACCGCGCGCACCGCCTGCTCCACATTGCCACCGTGAAGACCTCCGGCGAGGACGAGCGGCAGGGGCATTTCCGACGGAATGGATGCCCAGTCCGCCGTGACCCCCGTGCCGCCGTGAACCCCGGGAACGAACGCATCGACGAGCAGGGCCCGGGCGTCCGGGTGAAATCTGGCCGATTGTAGCAAATCGACCCCGGGAGCCAGCGCCACGGCCTTGATGTAGGGGCGCCCGAAGGTCCGACAGAAATCAGCCGCTTCGTTCCCGTGGAACTGCAGGAGATCGATCGGAACGATGTCCAGTACTGCCCGGACGTACTCGGCCGGAGGATCGACGAACAGGCCGACGCTGGTCACGAAGGGGGGCAGTTGCCCGACCATTCCGGACGCTGAGGTCGCGTCCACGAACCGCGCGCTTCCCGAGTAGAAGACGAATCCCAGGGCATCGGCGCCCAGGCGCGAGGCCTCGAGGGCGTCCTCCAGTCGCGTGATCCCGCAAATCTTGATTCGTGTGCGCATCGTGTTCAGGCCAGGGGGGCGGGGTCGTCCACGGCAGGGCGCCGGACGGGCGCCGGTGACAGGGCGCTATCGGGGAATGCCGGAATACCGTGGGCAGGATCGTACTCCACTCCTGCCAGATAGAGCCCGTCGGCGGCAAAGGTGGGCGCTCCGGCCTGGCGGTTTCTCGCGGCAAGAATGCCGGCGATCCATTCGGGCGTTCGCCTGCCGGCACCTACCTGCACGAGACTGCCGACGATGTTGCGGACCATGTGATGGAGGAAAGCGTTTGCGCGCAGATCGAACTCGATGAATTCGCCCTCCCGGCGCACCTCCAGGTGCAGCATTGTGCGGACAGGCGACCGGGCCTGGCACTCGGCGGCACGGAAGGTGCTGAAGTCGTGGGTTCCGAGCAGCGCCCCGGCGGCAACCGCCATGGCGGGAACATCGAGCGGCGTCGGCCACCAGCCCACCCGCCCGTGGTGCAGGCCAGGGCGGGAGCGCCGCTCCAGCAGAATGTACCGGTAGCTCCGCGAAAGCGCCTCATAGCGCGCATGAAAGCTGTCGGCGACCCGGCGACTCCAGAGCACGCTGATGCCCTCCTGAAGCCAGGTGTTGACCCCGCGTGTCCAGGCTGTGTCCGGACGCTCCGATCCGGTATCGAAGTGGACGACCTGGGCCGTTGCGTGAACACCGGCATCGGTGCGGCCGGCGCAGGTGACCATCACAGGATGGCCGGCGATGGCCGAGACCGCCCGTTGGACTGCGTTCTGGACACCGCGGCCGGAGGGCTGCGCCTGCCAGCCGCAGAAGGCGCGGCCGTCATACTCGAGACCGAGGGCATATCGCATGGCTATCGGGTAGAGGCGGCGACGGCTCTCACGTACGGGGTCAGCGTCGTGGAAGTCCGGTCCCGGTTTGCGTGGAGGGCCGCTCGCTCAACAGGGCCTGTTCACGCTACGGCTCTGACCGTCCCGGGGCGCCCTGGGGATGCAACGCAAGGCACCGGTCGCCACACGGGGTCAGGCCCTGGCAGGGCGCTGCGGCGAGTGCAGCGCTTCGTGGTGGTCAGGAAAGACCCTCGAGCAGATCCCTGGCAGCCTGCTTCTGGCTGTCGTCGCCCTCGGCAATCACCTCCTCGAGGATTTCGCGGGCTCCCTCCTGGTCCCCCATCTCCTGATAGGCCTTGGCAAGATCGAACTTGGTCTGGATGTCATACCACCTTTCATCCTTGACCACCGCCCCCGAATTCTCCACGGCACCGAGATCGAGATTGATCGACGACAACAGGTCCAGCTCCGCGCCAGTTCCGCCCGGGAGGGTCAGGTTGGAATCCTCTCGGGAAGACAGCCCCCCCGGACGGGTAGCGTCCGAGTCGGGGTCGGGTGTGTCGAGATTGAACGAATCGAGGTCGAATCCGAGATCATCGGCCGGTGATTCCGCCCGCGCGGTACCGCCGAGGGTGGCCTCGGTGCCCGTCAACTCGAAATTGATCACGGACCTTTCCTGACCGGTCTGCGAGAGACTTACGCCTGGAAGAGTGGGCAGATCATGCGAAGCTTCCCCGGCCATCGCGGCTGTGGGATCGAAATCCAGCGAATCCACGGTGCTCGAGAGTTCCCGGAACGCCTCCGCCGAGATGGTCCGGCTGGGGTCGAAGATATCGCTTCCCGATCCTTCGGCGGGCGCCCCGAGGTCTATGTCGGTGCCTGTGCTGCCGCCGGAACCGTACTCGGAGCCGCCCATGCCGAGATCGATATCGGTGCCGACCTGACCGGAGGAGGTTTCGAAATCGAGGTTGAAGTCGAGGTCGTCGATGGGAATTTCATCGAGCGCGTTCATCTGAAGCGTCGACGCCATTTCGCCAGGCTGCGTCTTCGCCAGGGACGCGTCCGCAGGACGACCCGCCGCATAGCGCGGGTTTTCCGGGTCGATCCGGTATCCGAGACCGACCGCCTTTTCCCAGAGTTCCCCCCGGCCCCCGGTGGCAATCTGGAGTTCCTTGGCGGTGTCTTCGAAGGCTGAACGATCGTTGCGCTTGGCGTAGATCTCAAGAAGCTTTGCGCGCAGTTCCTGCCGCTGCGGATTGGCGGCGATGGCTTCCTTCAGTCGCTCTTCCGCCTGCGCGTCGCGACCGTAGATCATGAAGACCTCGGCCTCCGCGAGAGCATCGCTGCGCTCCACTGCCGGCGCTTCCCCGCCAGGAAGGCCTCGCGTTCCGTCCGAAATCTCCTGAGGCGTGTCGAAACCTGCAGGTCCGAAACTGTCCTCCCGGACCTCCTCGAGCACGGGCCCGCCCGGTCTGCCGGAACGCTCTCCCGCCGTCCGTTTGCGCTTCCAGCCGAGATAGCCGAGCCCGGCGAGAGCCGCCGCCACTGCTGCGCCGCCCGCAACGATCATCGGGTTCCCCAGCAACTCGTCGAGAAGACTCGGTGGCGGCGGCGGGGGCGGCAGGGCGACCTTGGGTCGGGGCTTTGGCGGCGGGGGCGGCGTCACGGCTGCGGGGGCGGCAGTCTCCACAGGAGGCAGCGGCCCCGGAAGTTCCGGAGGCGGCGGGAGGGGCTGTACGGCATCCTTGCCGGTGCCCTCGGGAAGTTTGGCAGGGCCCTCCGGAAGCTTGACAGGCCCTTCGGGCGCCTTCGCCACGGGCTCCGGACCCTTCACCGGCTCCGGCAACTTCGGAGGTTCGGGCAACTTGGCCGGTTCAGGAAGTTTCTGAGGCTCGGCCTTGGCCGCGGGCTTTGCCGATGCCGACTTCTGCAAATCGGCCATGGCGGCGCTCTTCATCTCTACCAGAGCCTGAAGGTCCCTCACCTGCTTCTCAAGCTGGGCCACCCGGAAGTTCGCTTCCGATGCCGCCTTGGTCTTCGCGGCCACTTCTTCTTCCAGAGCCCGGGCCCGGTCCTGTGCCTTGGCATCCGCAGGCCCGGACGGCCTGGAGGGTTCGCCTTTGGACAGCTTGAGGATGTCCTTCGCCGGTTCGGCCGGCGCCGGGCTGGATTCCTTCAGGGTGGTCGTCACCTTCCCTGCGGAAGAGCGCCCCGGCCCCTCCTGGGCGGGTGCGGCGGCCTGCGCGGCACCCGCGAGCCGTTCCCGGTAGGCATTCCAGTTGGCGGACTGCAAGCGGACTTCCTTTGTCGCCTCCTGCGGCGACACCGCCCCCGCCTCCCACGAATCCGGCAGGTGCAGGACCCGTCCCGCCCGAAGCCGGTTCATGTTCCGCCCGACGAATGCTTCCGGATTGTCCCGGTACAGGAGCACGAGCATCTGGTCGAGGGTCACGCCTTCCGGCCTGGTTTCGCGGGCGATCCTGGACAGCGTGTCGCCTTTCTTGACTCGAACCGACTCCCCGGCCACGGGTTCCGGCGATTCGGCCTTCTCCGGCGCCGTCGCTGCGCGCGGTCGCGGTTGCTTCATCGGTTTGCCGGGTGTCCCGGGAGGCGTTTCCGCAGGGGCCGGTTGCGGGGTGGTGCGCTCAGGCGCCCCCTGTATGCGGGGTGCAGGCGCAGGAGCCTCGGGCAGGTTGGCAGGCGGAGTCGACGGGGGTGCGACCTCGGCCTGCGGAAGCGTCTCCGGAACCACCTGCCTGACCTCCGCCTGCCCCGGTGCCGGACCAGGCCCACCTGCAGAATCGGATACAGGGGCAGGGTCGACGAGCGCCGTGTAGGCACGGATGAGGCGCCCCGAATTCCAGGCAAGTTCAACCAGAAAATCGACGAACGGTTCGTTGAGCGGTTGGCTCGCGGTCACCCGGACGAACCGGTCGCCGTTGGGCCGCTGCTCGATGCTCAGCTTGAGATTGGAAACGTATGCGGTATAGGGCAGATCGGCCTGACGGAAGCTGTCCGGACTGGCCAGCCGAGCGGTCAGGGAGGAGATCTCTTCCTTCTTGACGGAGACGAGGTCCACTTCGCCCCGGAAGGGCTGCCCCAGATTCGAGAGGACGGTGAGGCGGCCAAGTCCCGCGGCCTCCGCCGAGAGAGAGGCCCCTGACAGCATCAGCGCGGCAATGGCCGCCCGCATCTGTGGATTACTCACCAAACACCCCTAGCCCTTTACGCCTCAGAAGAAAATAACATCATAGGGTTACGTATGCAAGCTGAACTTTTGTCTCACATAACCCTGCTTGGCCTATATTTTTTCGGTGCATTTGGAGACAACTGAAGGGCCTTCCGCAAAGGCCGGGAGCCCAGCCGTCAGGTCCCGGCATGATGCTCCAGCAGAATCCGCAGCATGCGTCGCAGTGGCTCGGCGGCCCCCCAGAGCAACTGATCCCCGACGGTGAACGCCGAAAGATACTCGGGGCCCATGGGCAACCTGCGCAGACGACCGACCGGCACGTCCAGCCGGCCCGAGACGGCGGCAGGCGTGAGGGAGCCGAGGGACGCGTCGCGATTGTTGGGCACGACCCGGACCCACTCGTGTGCGGAAGCAAGCCGTTCCTCCACCTCGGACAGCGGGAGCTCGCGCCGGAGCTTGATGGTCAGGGCCTGGCTGTGGCACCGCATGACCCCGACCCGCACGCAGACGCCGTCAACCGGGATCGCAGCAGCACCCGGACGGCCGAGGATCTTGTTCGCCTCGGCCATTCCCTTCCACTCCTCGCGGCTCTGTCCGTTGCCGAGGTCCTTGTCGATCCACGGCAGCAGGCTGCAGGCGAGGGGGTAACCGAAGTTGGCGACCGGGAAGTCGTGACTGCCAATGGCCTGATGCACGGCGCGGTCGAGTTCGAGAATGGCACTGTCCGGCCGGGAGAGAAGCGCGCTTCCGGCCTCGTGGGCCGCCCCCATCTGCTGGACGAGTTCCCGCATGTTCTGCGCGCCCGCGCCGGACGCCGCCTGGTAGGTCATGGCGCTGATCCACTCGACGAGATCGGCCTTGAACAATCCGGCAAGGGCCATCAGCATGAGGCTGACGGTACAGTTGCCGCCGATGAAATCGCGGGTCCCGCGGGCGATCGCCTCATCGATGACCGGACGATTGACCGGATCGAGAACGATGACGGCCGTATCCTGCATGCGAAGCGAGGAGGCGGCATCGATCCAGTAGCCGGCCCAGCCCGCGGCCCGCAGGCGCGGGTGCATGGCCGCCGTATAGTCACCGCCCTGGCAGGAGATGATGGTGTCCATGGCCCCGAGCGCGGAGATGTCGTTCGCGTCCCCCAGCGGGGCGGATGCGCCGGAAACGACGGGCCCTTCAGCGCCCGCGCTGGACGTGCTGAAGAAGGTTGCGTCGATATCCGAAAAATCCTTCTCCCAGGTCATGCGCTGCATGAGCACGGAACCCACCATGCCACGCCATCCCACAAACCCCACCCGCATCGTTGCCATCGTGTCGTCTCCGCGTTGTGTCCCGAGCCCTAGGCAAGCCGCGCAGCGCCGCGCAGCGCCGCCACCACCGCGTCGCCCATCTGCACGGTCCCGATGACAGGCTCACCCGGCCTGGCAATGTCGCCCGTGCGCAGACCCTCGCCAAGCACCCGCTTGACGGCCGCCTCGATCCGGTCCGCCGCTGCGGCATCGCCAAAGGTGTAGCGCATCATCATGCCGAGCGACAGGATCGTGGCGAGCGGGTTGGCGACGTCGCGCCCCGCGATGTCCGGAGCCGATCCGTGGATGGGCTCGTAGAGTCCCTTGTTGGCGGCGTCCAGCGATGCGGACGGAAGCATGCCGATCGAGCCGGTGAGCATCGAGGCCTCATCGGACAGAATGTCACCGAACATGTTGCCCGTCAGGATGACGTCGAACTGCTTGGGGGCCCGCACGAGTTGCATGGCCGCGTTGTCCACGTACATGTGGGACAGTTCCACGTCCGGATAGGACTTCGACAGTTCGGTGACCACCTCGCGCCAGAGGATGCTGGTGTCGAGCACGTTCGCCTTGTCCACGGAGCAGAGGCGCCGGGACCGCTTGCGGGCAATCTCGAACCCGACGCGGGCAATCCGGGCGATCTCGGACTCCGAGTACTTCATCGTATCGAAACCCTCCCGCTCGCCATTGGCGAGCGACCGCCTGCCCCGCGGCTGGCCGAAGTAGATGTCGCCGGTGAGTTCCCGCAGGATCATCACGTCCAGTCCGGCGACCAGTTCCGCCTTCAGCGAGGACGCATCCGCGAGTTCCGCATAGACCGTGGCCGGACGCAGGTTGGTGAACAGACCGAGAGCCTTGCGAATGCGCAGCAGCCCCTGCTCCGGCCGGACCTCCCGGGGCAGCGTGTCGTATTTCGGCCCGCCGACCGCCCCGAGGAGAATCGCATCGGCGCTCCGCGCGAGGGCGAGGGTCGCCTCCGGAAGAGGGTCTCCGGCCGCGTCGTAACCGGCCCCGCCGATGGGCGCGGTTTCCATTTCGAGGGGCATCCCGTCGGCCCTGAGTACCTCGAGCACCCTGGTGGCCTGCCGGACGATCTCCGGGCCGATGCCGTCACCGGGCAAGATTGCGATTTTCATGTGTTGCCTGTCCTCTGGCTCAGGAAATGTCCGCCCTCAGGCGAACAACCAAGGTTGTTCCAGGCGGCGCCGGTCTTCGAAGGCTCGAATGGCGTCCGCGTGCTGCAGGGTAAGGCCGATCTCGTCGAGCCCCTCGATCAGGCAGTGCCGGCGGAAGGCGTCGACGGAAAAACCGAAGGCCTCGCCCGCCGGCGTCAGCACCTTCTGCTGCTGCAGGTCCACGGTGAGACGGTAACCCGGGGTCGCGAGGGTCTCGGCGAACAGGCGGTCCACCACGGGCGCCGGCAGAATGACCGGAAGCAGTCCGTTCTTGAAGCTGTTGTTGAAGAAGATGTCGGCGTAGCTCGGGGCCACCACCGCCCGGAACCCGAAATCGGTCAGCGCCCAGGGCGCGTGCTCCCGGGAAGACCCGCAGCCGAAATTCTCGCGCGCAAGAAGGATGCTCGCGCCCTGATAGCGGGGCTGGTTGAGCACGAAATCAGGGTTGGGCACCCGGGCGGCGGGATCCATGCCCGGCTCGCCGTGATCGAGGTACCGCCACTCGTCGAACAGGTTGGGCCCGAAGCCGCTGCGCTTGATGGACTTGAGGAACTGCTTGGGGATGATGGCGTCCGTGTCGACGTTCGGCCGATCGAGCGGGGCCACGAGCCCCTGAAGGACGGTGAATTTTTCCATGGCTTTCCTCCGGCTAGAGCTGGCGAACGTCGACGAAGTGCCCGGAAACCGCGGCCGCCGCCGCCATGGCCGGACTCACCAGGTGGGTGCGTCCGCCCGCGCCCTGGCGCCCCTCGAAGTTCCGGTTGGACGTGGACGCGCAACGCTCCCCCGGCTCGAGGCGATCGTCGTTCATGGCCAGGCACATCGAGCAGCCAGGCTCCCGCCACTCGAAGCCCGCCTCGCGGAACAGGCGGTCGAGACCTTCGGCTTCCGCCTGGCGCTTCACCAGCCCGGAACCCGGCACCACCATGGCCAGCCTGACGCCGGCCGCCACCCGGCGCCCCCTCACGACTTCCGCGGCGGCGCGGAGGTCCTCGATCCGGGAGTTGGTGCACGACCCGATGAAGACCTTGTCGATCCGGATGTCGGTGATCGGTGTGTTCGCCTGCAGCCCCATGTAGCCGAGCGCACGCTCCAGCGACTGGCGCCGTACCGGATCCTCCACCCGGGCCGGATCGGGTACCCGCCCGAGCACACTGTCCACCATCTCCGGCGAAGTGCCCCAGGTCACCTGCGGGGCGATGTCGTCGGCCCGCAGGGACACCACCTTGTCGAACACCGCCCCGTCATCGCTGTGGAGGCGGCGCCAGGCCTCGACGGCCCGATCCCAATGCTCGCCGGCGGGCGAATATGTGCGGCCTCGCAGGTAATCGATGGTCTTGTCGTCGACGGCCACCATGCCCGCCCTCGCCCCGGCCTCGATGGCCATGTTGCAGACGGTCATGCGCCCCTCGATGGACAGACCACGGATCGCGTCTCCCCGGAACTCGATGGCGTGACCGGTGCCGCCCGCCGTGCCGATGCGACCGATGATCGCGAGCACCACGTCCTTCGCCGTCACGCCACGCCCCAGGGAACCGTGCACTTCCACGGACATCGCTCGCGACTTCTTCATGTTGAGGCACTGGGTGGCCAGCACGTGCTCCACCTCGGACGTGCCGATGCCGAACGCCAGAGACGCGAATGCGCCGTGGGTGCTCGTGTGGGAATCGCCGCAGACCACAGTCATGCCCGGGAGGGTCGCGCCCTGCTCCGGACCGATCACGTGCACGATGCCCTGACGCTCGTCCAGGAAGGGGAAGTACGCCCGGGCCCCGAACTCGCGGATGTTCTGGTCCAGCGTCTCCACCTGCAGGCGCGAGATGGGATCGCGGATCCCCTGATCCCAGTCCCGGGTGGGGGTATTGTGGTCGGCGGTCGCCACCACGGAATCCACCCGCCAGGGTCTGCGGCCGGCCAGTTTCAGGCCCTCGAAGGCCTGGGGGCTCGTGACCTCGTGCACGAGGTGGCGATCGATGTAGATGAGGGCGGTGCCGTCGGCTTCCTCCCGCACCACGTGGCTCGACCAGAGCTTGTCGTAAAGCGTTTGAGGCTGCATGAGATGCTCTCCGGAGAACCCGCGATTATGTCACAAGGGTTCCCGGCAACCGGTCACCCCGCCGGCGTGCCGCGCCCTCGCGACTCCCCGACCCGGGCCATCCCGGGTTCGCCGTCCGCCCGCAGCCAGCGCCAGGTCACCAGGCAGGCCATCAACCCGGCCACGGCGCCGCCCGTGAACGTCCACGGCCCCCCGGCGTGATCCCAGACAAAGCCGCTGGCGAGACCGCCGGCTGCGCCGCCGGCACCGAAACCGACCCCCGAATACAGCGCCTGCCCCTTGGACTGGTGGCGCCCGCGGAAGAACCGGTGGGTGAGCGCCACGGCGGCACCGTGGAACAGGCCGAACGTGGCGGCATGCGCCGTCTGGGCCAGCACGATGACCACCGCCGAGCCGGGCGCCCACCCCACCGCCAGGAAGCGCAGGCACGCCGTGCCGTAGGCGATGAGCAGGAGGGTGCGGGGCTCGAACCGCGCCGTGAGCCGGGTCCATAGGAAGAAGACGATGATCTCGCAGATGACCCCGAGGGCCCAGAGCATCCCCACGCCGGTCTTGCTGTAGCCATGCTCAACGAGCCAGATGGAATAGAACGTGTGGTAGGGGCCGTGGGCAACCGACATGAGAAAACAGCCCGCGAACAGGGCGAGGACCTCGCGTCGGCGCAGGATCTCCCAGACCCCGCGGGCGTCGTCATGGTGCGCATGGCGCGGCGCCTCGGGCACGGCGAAGGCCGACGCCGCGTGCAGGGCGAGCAGTCCGAGGATGAGCCACGGCAGGGACCGCACCCCGGCCAGGTCGAGCAGACTGCCCGCGCCCACCACGACGGCTACGAAACCCACGGAGCCCCAGGCCCGAATGCGGCCATAGCCGGCGACTCGGTCCCCGAGGTGGGCCATGGTGGTGGCCTCCACCAGCGGGAGGGATCCGCACCAGAAGATGTTCATCACCAGCATGACGGCAAACAGCCAGGCGTAGGCACTGCCGGCGAAGAAACCGGTGAAGGCCACGACGGTCGCCACCGAGGTCAGGCGAACGACAGGTGTGCGCCGGCCCCGGTGATCGGCCAGCCATCCCCAGAGCGCCGGGCCCGCCATCCGCGTGACCGGGACGAGCGCGAGGAGAGTACCGATCTGCGCCGCCCCCATGCCCGCCGATTTCAGGTAGAGCGGCCAGAAGGGTGCAAAGGCCCCGAGGAAGGCGAAGTAGAAGAAATAGAACGTGGCCAGGGGAACGGCCGGCACGCCCATGACCTTCAGGCTCCGGCGTGCGGACGCCGCACGCTCAGCTGCCGTCCCGCGAGGGACGCAAGAGCCGGACGCAGGCGGGGACCGGCGACGGCAGCACAGCGGCGACAGGGCGAATTACCCGACCGCTTCCGCCGCCCGCATCCCGACGGGAGTGCGGGGGAAACCACTCAGCCCTCATGCGGGTCGGTGGACGCGCGGGAGGGATTCAGGGGATAGCGCTCCCGGGCATCCGGCGGCGCCTGGGCCGGGATGCGCGGTGTCGCGACCGTCACGTCCGCATTCTGGGCCCGGTGCCGCAGGGCATGGTCAATGAGCACGGCCGCCAGCATCGCCTCCGCAATCGGGGTGGCCCGGATTCCGACGCAGGGATCGTGGCGGCCGAACGTTTCCACGGTAACCGGGTTGCCCTCCCTGTCGATGGAGCGGCGCGCCAGCCGGATGCTCGACGTCGGCTTGATGGCGATGTGCACCACCACGTCCTGGCCGGTGGATATCCCGCCCAGAATTCCGCCAGCGTGATTGGACAGGAAACCCTCGGGCGTCATCTCGTCGCCATGCTCGGTGCCCAGTTGCGCCACCGAGGCGAAGCCGGCGCCGATCTCCACCCCCTTCACGGCATTGATGCTCATCATGGCGTAGGCCAGATCGGCATCGAGCTTGTCGTCCACGGGCTCCCCCCAGCCCACCGGCACGCCGGAGGCCACCACGGTGAGCCGTGCCCCCACCGAATCGCCCGACTTGCGCAGGCGATCCATGTAGGCCTCCAGTTCGGGCACCGCGTCCGGATCCGCACTGAAGAACGGATTCTCCCCCGTGGCAGCCCAGGACCGGAACCCGACCTGGATCGGGCCCAGCTGCGACAGGTAGCCGCGCACCTCGACCCCATGCCGCTCGCGCAGCCACTTCTTCGCGATGGCACCGGCGGCCACCCGCACGGCGGTCTCCCGGGCCGATTGCCGGCCACCACCCCGGTAGTCCCGGATGCCGTACTTCTGCCAGTAGGTGTAATCGGCGTGCCCGGGCCGGAACGTGCGGGCGATGTTGCCGTAGTCCTGGCTGCGCTGGTCGGTGTTGCGGATCAGCATGCCGATCGGGGTTCCGGTGGTCCTGCCCTCGAACACTCCCGACAGGATTTCCACCGTGTCGCTTTCCTTGCGCTGCGTCACGAAGCGCGAGGTTCCAGGCTTCCGCCGGTCCAGGTCCGGCTGGATGTCGGCCTCGGAGAGTTCGAGTCCGGGTGGGCAGCCATCCACCACGCACCCGATCGCGGGTCCGTGGCTTTCGCCGAAGGAGGTGACGCAGAAGAGGCGTCCGAACGTGTTGCCCGACATGGCGCGGTGCGAAGCTCTCGGGTTGGGGAGCCGCGATGCTAGCACGCACCCCCGCCGCGGCCCCGGCCGGTGCCTGCCGCCCCGCCTGTGCCCGGAGACCCTCCGGCGATCGTTTGCGACCCACGTGCCCTTGCCGTTAACCTCTGTCCCCGAACTCATCCCCCGGTGGCCAGAGCCATGGAGCAATATCTCGATCTGATGCGCACCGTGCTGGAGCGCGGAACCCGGAAGACCGACCGCACGGGTACCGGCACGCTGAGCCTGTTCGGCGCCCAGCTGCGCTTCGACCTCGCGGCCGGCTTTCCTCTCGTGACCACCAAGAAGCTGCACCTGAAGTCGATCGTCCACGAGTTGCTGTGGTTCCTCAGCGGGGATACGAACGTGCGCTATCTGCGGGACCGCGGCGTGTCGATCTGGGACGAATGGGCGGACGAGCACGGCAACCTGGGCCCGGTCTACGGGCACCAATGGAGGTCCTGGCCCGCGCCCGGCGGTGGCTCCATCGACCAGATCACCCAGGTTCTGGCCGACATCCGCCGCACCCCCGATTCGCGGCGCCTCATCGTGTCGGCCTGGAACCCCGCCGACCTCCCGAAGATGGCCCTCGCACCCTGCCACGCGCTGTTCCAGTTCCACGTGGCCGACGGCCGCCTGTCCTGCCAGCTCTACCAGCGCAGCGCGGACATCTTCCTGGGCGTGCCCTTCAATATCGCGTCCTATGCGCTGCTCACCCTCATGGTGGCCCAGGTATGCGATCTCGCGCCCGGAGACTTCATCCACACGTTCGGCGATGCCCACCTCTATCTCAACCACCTCGACCAGGCGAGGGAACAACTGTCGAGGCAGCCGCGGCCCCTTCCGGTGATGACCCTGAATCCCGCGGTCCGTGATCTGTTCGCCTTCAGGTTCGAAGACTTCACCCTGACGGGCTACGATCCTCACCCCCACATCAGCGCACCCGTGGCCGTGTGACCGCCACGCGCCCGCTGCCCCCCCCGATTCCCACCAGGAGACGCCATGAAAACATCCCTCGCGCCAGGCCTGCGCCACGTTCACCGCTTTGTGGTGACACCGTCGAAGACCGTCCCCGCGCTGTACCCGGAATCCCCCGAGTTTCTCGCCATGCCTGCGGTGTTTGCCACCGGCTACATGGTGGGATTGCTGGAGTGGGCCTGCGTGAAGGTCGTCGAGGACCACCTCGATGCCCCTGACGAGCAGACCGTAGGGACGCACATCGACGTGACCCACGAAGCCGCCACGCCGCCCGGGCTCGAGGTCACCGTCACCGCGGAACTCGTGACGGTGGAGGGGCGCAAGCTCTCCTTCACCGTGGAAGCCCACGACGGCGTCGACACCATCTCCCGGGGTCGGCACGAGCGCTTCGTGATCCAGCGGTCGAAGTTCGACACCCGTCTCGCCGCCAAGCGCGCCGTGGCAGGGTGAGATCGGGCGCCTGCGGGAGCGCCCCCGTTTGCGCGGCGCAAGCGAACCGTGGAATCATCCACTCCCCTCTTCGCACCGGAGTCGCAACGTGAAATACCTGATCGCCGCCCTGTTCGCTCTCGCCGCCTCCTGCGCCTGGGCCCAATCCGATGTCCTCAAGGCCGCCGCGAAGGAAGCCGGCGCCCAGGTCACCGACAGCGGGCTTGTCTACCGCTCCCTCAAGGACGGAACGGGCGGCAGTCCCGCGGCATCGGACTCGGTGAAGGTGCACTACAAGGGCATGTTCCCCGACGGGCGGGAGTTCGACAGTTCGTATTCCCGCGGCGAACCGGCGGAATTCCGGCTGAACCGGGTGATCCGGTGCTGGACCGAAGGCGTGCAGAAGATGAAGGTCGGCGGCAAGGCCAGGCTCACCTGCCCGCCAGGAATCGCCTATGGCGAGCGCGGCGCCGGCGGGGTGATCCCGCCCAATGCCGTGCTCGTGTTCGAGGTGGAACTCCTGGACGTTCGCCGGTAGCCCCGGGAGAGTTCAGCGCCGCCCTCAGGATGGCGGCGCGATGTTGCGGGCGGTGACCAGCGCGGTCGCACACAGTCGTTCGCCAGTGGCCGACGCCGAGAACACGTCGGCGGCGGCCACGGTGAGGAATCGACCGCCCCTGAGTACCCGGCCCCGGGCGCGCAGCGGACCCTCGAGAGCCGGCTCCAGCAGCTTCAGGGTGACATCGACGGTGGAAACCGTCCAGCCCGGCGCCAGCAGGCTCCCCGCCGCGCAGACCGCGGCGAAATCCGCCACGGCGAACACGGGCGTCGCCTGATACTGGCCGGGCCGGAACGTCCAGCGTTCGTCGAAGGGAATCTCCAGCTCCACCGTCCCGGCCTCGACCCGCACGAAGCGCACGCCGAGTTCCCGGGCCATCGGCATGGCCAGGACCGCGGCCTCGATACCTGCCGGCAGGCTTCCAGCGCTCATCGTGTTCCCCTCATCACCGCGCCACCGCGCGATAGCGGGCCAGTTCGAGCTTTCCGATCTGGTTGCGGTGCACCTCGTCCGGACCATCGGCCAGCCGCAGGGTCCGGGCACTGGCATAGGCGTGCGCCAGCCCGAAGTCATCGGTGACCCCACCGCCGCCGTGCGCCTGGATGGCCCAGTCGATGACCTGGCACGCCATGTTGGCAGCCGCCACCTTGATCATGGCGATCTCCTTGCGCGCGGCCTTGTTCCCGATGGTGTCCATCATGTGCGCAGCGTTGAGCACCAGGAGGCGGGTCTGGTCGATCATGATGCGCGACTCGGCGATCCGCTCCAGGGTCACGGTCTGTTCCGCCACCGGCTTTCCGAACGCCACGCGGTCCAGGGTGCGGCGACACATGCGCTCCAGCGCCCGCTCCGACAGACCGATCAGTCGCATGCAGTGGTGGATGCGACCGGGACCGAGCCGACCCTGGGCAATCTCGAAGCCGCGCCCCTCGCCGAGCAGCAGGCTGTCGGCCACCCGCACCCGGACGTCCCGGAAATCCACCTCCGCGTGGCCGTGGGGGGCGTCATCGAAGCCGAACACCGGCAGGTGGCGCAGGACCCGGATTCCGGGGGTATCCATGGGCACCACGAGCATTGACTGCTGCCGGTGCCGGTCCGCATTGTCCGGATCGGACTTGCCCATGAAGATGAGAACCTTGCAGCGCGGATCGTTCGCTCCGGACGTCCACCACTTGCGACCATTGATGACGAAATGGTCATCATCCCGGACGATGCTCGCCTGGATGTTGGTGGCATCACTCGAGGCCACCGCCGGTTCGGTCATGGCGAACGCCGAGCGGATCTCTCCGGCCAGGAGGGGCGCGAGCCAGCGTGCCTTCTGTTCCTCCGACCCGTACCGGGCCAGCACCTCCATGTTGCCGGTGTCCGGCGCACTGCAGTTGAACACCTCGGACGCCCACTTCACCCGACCCATGACCTCCGCCAGGGGCGCGTACTCGAGGTTCGTGAGCCCGGCACCGTGCTCCGACTCGGGCAGGAAGAGGTTCCAGAGGCCCGCGGCGCGAGCCTTCGCCTTGAGGTCATCCATGATGACCGTAGGCTCCCAGCGGTCCCCCGCAGAGACCTCCGCGTGGAAGCGCTCCTCGTTGGGATAGACGTGCGCGTCCATGAACGCGGTGACCCGCCCCACGAGATCCTTCACCTTCCCGGACTGCTCGAATGCCATGATCGTCTCCCCAGATTGATCCGCCACGCCGCACGCCGGCGCACGCCGATTCGCGGTAGCCTACCGGTGGGGCGGCCCGCCGCCCAATGCGTTCGCCGAATGGGGATCATCGACACCGTGCATCTTTCCCGCATCGACCTCAATCTCTTCGTGGTGCTGGAGACCATCCACGCCGAGGGGGGCATCACCCGGGCGGCGGAGAAACTGCATCTGTCCCAACCCGCCATCAGCCACGCGCTCGCCCGCCTGCGGGACCTGTTCGGCGATCCGTTGTTCGTGCGCCAGGGCCAGGCCATGGTGCCGACCCCCTTTACCCGCAACCTGATGGAGCCGGTCCGGGAGGCGCTGCGCCTGCTGGAGGGCGCGCTCAACGAGACGCAGCCCTTCGATCCCGGTCACAGTCGCCGCCGCTTCGTGGTGGGCATGCGCGCGGAACTCGAGGCCTTGATCCTGCCGGCGCTGCTGGGGGCGATCGGCGGCACGGCGCCCAACGTGGAACTGGCGGCGGTACGGCTCGACCGGAAGCGCATCGCCACCGACCTGGCCGCCGGGACGCTGGATGCCGCGCTCGACGTCCTGCTTCCCGCCCAGCCCGGCATCCGGCACCAGCGTCTTGGCGCGGACCGCCTGGTCGTCGTGCTGCGCCGGGACGACCCGGCAGCGAAGGGAACGCTGGACCTGGAGACCTACCTGCGGCGCGACCACGTCCTCGTGAGCTCTCGCCGGCGCGGCGCGAGCCTCGAAGACATCGCGCTCCAGCGGATGGGGCGGCAGCGGCGGGTCCGGGTGCGCTGCCAGCAGTACTTCGCCGCCTTTCAGGTGGTGGCCGAAACCGGTTTCGCACTGACGCTGCCGGCAAGTCAGGCCGCCGTCACAAACCGGGCGTTCGGGCACGCGGTCCTGCCGCTGCCCCTCGAAGGCCCGGCGCTCGACCGCTATCTCTACTGGCACGAGGGCGCCGAGGCCGACCCGGCCCAGTCCTGGCTAAGGGACGCGGTGGTGGCGGCGGCGGCGCAGGCCCTCGGCGCGCCGGCGTGACCGCGTCCGGCCGGACTGGTCTATTCTCCCGGTCGCCCCTCAACGCGGAGAGCCTGCGATGCCCCCCCGGATTTCCCTGATTGCAGCCGTCGCGCGCAACGGCGTCATCGGCAGAGACGGCGCGCTGCCCTGGCACATCCCCGACGACCTGCGCCGCTTCAAGGCGCTCACCATGGGGCACGCCATGATCATGGGACGTCGCACGTTCGAATCCATCGGCCGCCTGTTGCCAGGCCGCCGCACGGTGGTCGTCTCGAGACGTCCCGGCTACGGGATTCCCGGCGCCCGGGTGGCCGCGTCCCTGGAGGACGCCCTCGCGATCACGGCGGACGAGACGGAGGTGTTCATCGTTGGCGGAGGAGCAATCTACACCCTCGCCCTGCCGTCCGCGGACCGCCTGCTTCTGACGGACGTGGACCTCGAGCCGGAGGGCGATGCGGTCTTCCCCCCCGTCGACCGTGCTGGCTGGCGGGAACTCGCGCGGACCCGCCATTGGACCCCCGACGGGGTGGGCTACGCCTTCGTCGACCTCGAGCGCGTTCGCTGACGGGACATCGCCGGCCTATTGCCGCACGCAGTCGACGTAGTAGGACAGGCTGCCGTCCTCGTTCTCGTCGACGAGCCCGTGGGTCTCGGTCTCGAAGCCGGGGAAGCGGGTGTTGAAACTCCGCGCAAACTGAAGGTACCGGACGATCGTCCGATTGAACCGCTCTCCCGGAACCAGCAGCGGGATGCCAGGCGGGTACGGAGTGAGCAGCACGGCCGTCACGCGGCCCTCCAGCTGGTCGATGGGCACACGGTCGATCTCGCGGTGCGCCATGCGGGCGAACGCATCGGCAGGTTTCATCGCCGGTTCCATGTTCGAGAGATACATCTCCGTGGTGAGGCGCGCCACGTCGTTCTCCCGATAGATGTCGTGAATCTGCGCGCAGAGGTCACGCAGCCCCACGCGCTCGTAGCGGGGGTGCCTCGCCACGAACTCGGGCAGCACACGCCAGAGCGGCTGATTCTTGTCGTAGTCGTCCTTGAACTGCTGCAATTCGGTGACCAGAGTGTTCCACCGGCCCTTGGTGATACCGATGGTGAACATGATGAAGAACGAGTAGAGCCCGGTCTTCTCGACGATGACGCCGTGCTCGGACAGATAGCGCGTGACGATCGCCGCCGGGATGCCCGGCTCGGAGAAGTCACCGTCCACCCCGAGGCCCGGCGTGATGACGGTGGCCTTGATGGGGTCGAGCATGTTGAAGCCCGGCGCCAGGGGACCGAAGCCGTGCCACCGCTCGTCGGACCCCAGCATCCAGTCCTCACGCGTGCCGATGTCCTCGCCCACCAGGAAGTCCGGACCCCACACCTTGAACCACCAGGATTCGCCGAATTCCTCGTCCACCTTGCGCATGGCGCGGCGGAAATCGATGGCCTCGCGGATGGATTCCTCGACGAGAGCCTTGCCCCCGGGCGGTTCCATCATGGCCGCAGCCACGTCGCAGGACGCGATGATCGCGTACTGGGGCGACGTGGACGTGTGCATCAGGAAAGCCTCGTTGAACACGTCCCGGTCCAGGCGCCGCTCCTCGGAATCCTGCACGAGAATCTGCGACGCCTGCGACAGGCCGGCCAGCAGCTTGTGGGTCGACTGGGTCGAGAACACCATCGACTCGCGGCAGCGCGGCCGGTCCGCGCCGATCGCGTGAAAATCGCCATAGAAATCGTGGAAGGCCGCGTGCGGCAGCCACGCCTCGTCGAAGTGGAGGGTGTCGATCTTTCCGTCCAGCAGCTGCTTGATGGTCTCGACGTTGTAGCTGATGCCGTCGTAGGTGCTCTGCGTGATGGCGAGGATGCGCGGCTTGCGGTTCTTGCCCCGCACGATCGGATTGGCGTCGATCTTGCGCTGGATGCTCTCGATGTGGAATTCCTCGATCGGGATCGGCCCGATGATGCCGTAGTGGTTGCGCGTGGGGGTCAGGAACACCGGCACCGCACCGGTCATGGTGATCGCGTGGAGAATCGACTTGTGGCAGTTGCGGTCGACCACGACCACGTCATCCGGCGCCACGGTCGAATGCCACACGATCTTGTTCGACGTGGACGTCCCGTTGGTCACGAAGAAGAGGTGGTCGCAATTGAAGATGCGGGCGGCGTTGCGCTCGGAAGCCGCCACCGGACCGGTGTGGTCGAGGAGAGCCCCCAGTTCGTCGACGGCATTGCAGACATCCGCGCGCAGCAGGTTCTCGCCGAAGAACTGGTGGAACATCTGCCCGACCGGGCTCTTCAGGAAAGCCACTCCCCCGGAGTGCCCCGGGCAATGCCACGAATAGGAGCCGTCCGCCGCGTAGTGCGTGAGCGCCCGGAAGAACGGCGGCGCGAGGGAATCCAGGTAGGCCTTGCACTCCCGCATCACGTAGCGGGCGATGAATTCCGGCGTGTCCTCGAACATGTGGATGAAGCCGTGCAGCTCGCGCAGCACATCGTTCGGGATGTGGCGCGAAGTGCGCGTTTCCCCGTGCAGGAAGATGGGGATGTCCGAGTTGCGGAACCGGATCTCCTCGACGAACGTGCGCAGGTCGGCGATGGCCTTGTCTGCCGCCTCGGGTGACAGGAACTCCTCGTCATCGATGGACAGGATGAAACAGGAGGCGCGAGACTGCTGCTGCGCGAACGACGAAAGGTCGCCGTAGCTGGTGACGCCCAGCACCTCCATGCCCTCCTCCTCCAGCGCCTTCGCCAGCGCGCGGATGCCGAAGCCCGACGTGTTCTCGGAGCGGAAATCTTCGTCGATGATGACGACTGGAAAACGGAACTTCATGCCCTGTGCACTCCTGCCGCGCGGCTCGCGCGCCGCGCTAGATTTTGGGTAGGGTGACCCCGCTCTGGCCCTGGTACTTGCCACCGCGGTCGCGGTAGGAAGTCTCGCAGATGTCGTCGGGGTCGGACTCGAAGAACAGCACCTGGGCCACACCCTCGTTCGCGTAGATCTTGGCGGGCAGGGGGGTCGTGTTGGAGAACTCGAGGGTCACGAAGCCCTCCCACTCCGGTTCGAACGGAGTGACGTTCACGATGATGCCGCAGCGCGCGTAGGTGCTCTTGCCCAGACACACGGTGAGCACGTTCCGGGGAATGCGGAAGTATTCGACGGTGCGGGCGAGGGCGAAGGAATTCGGCGGGATGATGCAGAACTCGCCCTTCACGTCCACGAAGGACTTCGGGTCGAAGTTCTTGGGGTCGACGATGGTCGAATTCAGGTTGGTGAAGAGCTTGAATTCGTCCGAACAGCGAATGTCGTAGCCGTAGCTCGACGTGCCGTAGGACACCACGCGATGCCCGTTCACCTCCTTCACCTGGCGGGGCTCAAAGGGCTCGATCATGCCGTGCTCCGAGGCCATGCGGCGGATCCAGCGGTCGGACTTGATGCTCATCGGGGCTCCGGTCGGGCGGGCACGGTCAATCCGTCAGTTTACGTGTTCTGGATGACGATCTTGGGGAAAACCGTGCTCGAGTCCCGGCTCAGTTCGGATACCCGGACCCCGACCCGCCTCGCAATCTCCCGGTAGAGGCCCGCCACCCGGCTGTCCGGATCGGCCACCACGGTCGGCGCGCCCGAGTCGGCCTGTTCGCGGATCCGGATGTCGAGGGGCAGCGCCCCCAGGAGGGGAACACCGTAGTCCTGCGCCATCGACTCGCCACCACCCGAGCCGAAGATGTGCTCCTCGTGACCGCAATTCGAGCAGGCGTGGAAGCTCATGTTCTCGACGATGCCGAGAATCGGAACATTCACCTTCTCGAACATCTTCAGGCCCTTGCGGGCATCCAGCAGGGCGATGTTCTGGGGGGTGGTGACGATCACCGCTCCGGTCACCGGCACCTTCTGCGCGAGCGTGAGCTGGATGTCACCCGTGCCGGGGGGCATGTCCACCACCAGATAGTCGAGATCATCCCACTTCGTGTCGCGCAACAGCTGCTCCAGGGCCCCCGTCGCCATGGGGCCGCGCCAGGCGACCGCCTGGTCCGGATCGATGAGCATGCCGATGGAGATGCCCTGCACGCCGTGGTTCTCCATGGGCAGGAACAGTTTCCGGTTGCCTTCCTCGGCCACCCGGGGCTTGCCGGCCATTCCGAGCATCGTGGGCTGGGAGGGCCCGTAGATGTCGGCGTCCAGCACGCCCACCCGGGCACCCTCCGCCGCCAGGGCGAGCGCCAGGTTCGCCGCCACGGTGGACTTGCCCACTCCGCCCTTGCCCGAGGCCACGGCGATGATGTTGCGCACCCCTTCGACGCGCTGGGCCCCGCGCAGTGCCTGGTGCGCGGCAATCTTCATCGAGACCTCGACCGAGACACGCCCCGCGCCCTCGAGGGCGCCGAGGGCGGCGGCCACCTGCGCCCGGATCTGCTCATGGATGCTGCGCGAGGGGTAGCCCAGCACGATCTCGACCGACACGTCGCTGCCCTCGACCCGTATGTTGCGCGCCTCACGGCCGGAGACATAGTCCCGGCCAGTCCACGGGTCCTTCAATTCCTGCAGTGTCGCGCGGACCGTGTCCACGTTGAGGATCATGCATGTACCCCTATGATTTGTCGTGAATTTTGACCGTCCCGATTGTACACACTTTGATACAATCCTCCGTCCCTCAACCTGTGTCCGTCCCCATGCCCCGTCGTCTGCTGGTCACCTCCGCGCTGCCCTATGCGAACGGCAGCATCCACTTCGGGCACCTGGTGGAGTACATCCAGACCGACATCTGGGTGCGCTTCCAGAAAATGCGGGGCCACGAGGTGCACTACGTGTGCGCCGACGACACGCACGGGACCGCGATCATGCTGCGCGCCGAGAAGGAAGGCATCACCGCCGAGGCACTCATCGAGCGGGTCTGGCGTGAGCACAAGCAGGACTTCGACGGTTTCCTGGTGGACTTCGACAACTATCACTCCACCCATTCCCCGGAGACCCGCGCGCTCTCGGAGGGCATGTATGTCGCCCTGCGGGATCGCGGGCTGATAGACGTGCGCTCGGTCGAACAGTTCTACGACCCGGTCAAGGAATTGTTCCTCCCCGACCGCTTCATCAAGGGAGAGTGTCCGAAGTGCGGCGCTGCCGACCAGTACGGGGATTCCTGCGAGGTCTGTGGCGCCACGTACACACCCACCGACCTGAAGAATCCCTATTCCGTCGTGTCGGGCGCGCCGCCGGTCCGAAAGGCCTCGGACCATTATTTCTTCCGCCTGTCCCATGAGGACTGCCGCCGGTTCCTGGAAACGTGGACCCAATCCGGCGACCACCTGCAGGACGAAGCGCGCAACAAGATCCGGGAGTGGTTCGACCACGGACTCAACGACTGGGACATCTCCCGGGACGCCCCCTACTTCGGCTTCGAGATTCCCGACGCGCCGGGCAAGTACTTCTATGTCTGGCTGGATGCGCCGATCGGCTATCTCGGGAGCTTCCGGAACCTGGCGGACCGCGCCGGCATCGCCTTCGACGACTTCGCGCGGCCGGGTGGCAACACCGAGATGGTTCACTTCATCGGCAAGGACATCCTTTACTTCCATGCACTGTTCTGGCCGGCCACCCTCCACTTCTCGGGCTACCGCACCCCGACCAGGGTGTTCGCCCACGGGTTCCTCACCGTGAATGGCGAGAAGATGTCCAAGAGCAGGGGGACCTTCATCACCGCCCGGAGCTACCTCGACCTCGGTCTCGATCCCGAGTGGCTGCGCTACTACTACGCGGCGAAACTCGGCCCGACCATGGAGGACATCGATCTCAACCTCGAGGACTTCGCCGCTCGCGTGAACAGCGACCTCGTTGGCAAGTACGTGAACATCGCGAGCCGCGCGGCGGGCTTCATCAGCAAGCGGTTCGATGGGCAACTCGCCGGCGGGGAGCCGTGCTCGGCGGTGACCACCCTGCGTGAGCGCACGGAAGGGATCGCGACGCACCTCGAGCAGCGGGAGTTTTCCCGGGCGCTCCGCGAGATCATGCTCGGCGCGGATGAACTCAACCAGTTCGTGGACCAGGAAAAGCCGTGGGAACTCGCCCGGCAACCGGATGCGGGCAGCCGCCTGCAATGGGTCTGCTCCCAGGCGCTCGAGGGCTTCCGCCTGCTCACGCTCTGCCTGAAGCCGGTGCTCCCGCGAGTGGCCGCCTCGGCGGAGCGGTTCCTCGGCATCGCCCCCCTTGCCTGGCGCGATGCCGCGCAACCCCTTCCGGCAGGTCATCGCATCGGCCCCTACGAGCACCTCATGACGCGTGTCGAGACCAGGGCGATCGATGCGCTGATCGCGGCCAATCGCGAAAGCCTCAGACCGCAGCCGGATGTGGCGAAAGCCGGCACGCAAACTCGAACCCAGGAGACTCCCGTGACAGACAACCCGTCCGCACCCCGCGCGGCCAGCGCCCCGGAGACCCCCTCTCCGGACGACGGTGCCGGCTTCATCCCGGCGCCCCTCGCGCCGACCATCGGCATCGACGACTTCATGAAGGTCGACCTGCGAGTCGCGCGGGTGCTCGAGGCCGAGCATGTGGAAGGGGCGGAGAAACTCATCCGCCTCACCCTCGACATCGGCAACGAAACCCGCCAGGTCTTCGCGGGCATCAAGGCCCACTACGACCCCGCCGCCATCAAAGGGCGCCTGGTGGTGATGGTGGCCAACCTTCAGGCCCGGAAGATGCGCTTCGGCGAATCCCAGGGAATGATCCTCGCGGCCAGCGGAGAGAACACAGGGGTATTCCTGCTCGACGCCGACTCCGGCGCCGCCCCGGGCATGCGGGTGAAGTGACCGCGGAGATCCGAACCCGGCGCCTGGCGATCCGCGGCCGGGTGCAGGGGGTGGGCTACCGGGATGCCATGCGCCGGGAGGCCCTTCGTCTCGGCGTGGCGGGCTGGGTCCGGAACCGCCGGGACGGCAGCGTCGAGGCGATGGTTCAGGGCACGGCCGGACAGGTGGCCGCCATCATGGCCTGGGTCCACCGGGGTCCGCCGGCCGCGATGGTTCTGCGCGTCGAGGAAGACGATGCGGAAGGCTCCTTCGACGGCTTCGAGAACCTCCCGACGCTCTGACCGCCAGGGCGCGGGCAGGCACTGGTCCGCGCGGGTGGTCCTCCGGCCAGGCCGCGCCCCGTTCGCCCACGAGACATCCGGGGTAGAATCCGGCGCAATGTCAGTGATGGCCGGGACCCCGGCGGCTGGTTTCATGAGACTCGCGATGCTTCACCCGGCCGTCCTCCATGGCGTGGCGCCAGGGGGCCCACCCGCTTCGGCGGTCCATCTCCGGTGGCTGCGCGCCCGGTCGATGCGGCGGTGTCCCGGCCCCTGGCGGCCGTGCCGGCCGGGACGAGCATGATCGGAATCCTGATCATTGCCCATGGCAGCCTGGGCGACAGTCTGGTCCAGTGCGCGACCCACGTGATGGGCAGCCGGCCGCAATTCCTGCTCCAGATGGCGGTCGGAATCCAGGACGATCCGGCACAGGTTGCGGCCCGGGGAGCCGCGCTTGTCGGCCAGCTCGATCAGGGGTCCGGCGTGCTGTTGCTGACGGACCTCTACGGCGCAACGCCGAGCAACATCGCGGCGCGGCTGCTGGTTCCCGGCAGGGTCGAGGGCATCGCAGGCGTCAGCCTGCCCATGCTCGTGCGTGCCCTGACCTACCGCAACGAGCCCCTCAGGACCGTCGTGGCCAAGGCCATGTCGGGTGGTCTGGAGGGGGTGTTCAGGATGCCACCGGCGATCGCAAATGCAGCAACGGGAAGCTGAAATCATCAACCGCCTGGGGCTGCACGCCCGGGCTTCGGCGAAGCTCACTCAACTCGCAGCCCAGTACCCGTGCGAAGTCTGGCTGACCCGCAACGGCAGGCGCGTGAATGCGAAGAGCATCATGGGTGTCATGATGCTGGCAGCCTCCAAGGGCACGCGGGTCGCGATCGAAACCGACGGCCCTGACGAGGAAGCGGCCATGACCGCCCTGCTGACGCTGATTGCGGACCGGTTCGGGGAGGCAGACTGATGCGCCGGACCCGGTTCACCGGCGCCTGAGGCCCGCATGTCGTTCACGCTGCACGGCATCGCGGTTTCAGGCGGGATCGCCATCGGCCGAGCCCACCTCGTCACCCACGCGCAACTCGAGGTCCCGCACCTGGAAATCGCCCAGGAGCGTGTCCCTGCGGAACAGCAGAGATTCGACTTCGCGCTCAACAAGGTGCGGCGGGAACTCTCCGACCTGGCCAAACACATTCCCCAGAACGCGCCCGCGGAGTTCGAGGCCTTCCTCAACGTGCACCTCATGATCCTCGGCGACGAGACGCTGGCTCTGGCGCCGAAGACCGCCATCGCGACCCAGCGCTGCAACGCGGAATGGGCACTCAAACAGCAGATGGAGGCCCTGCTGGCGCAGTTCGACGAGATCGACGACCCCTACCTGCGCGAGCGCAAGACCGATGTGAAGCAGGTCGTGGAGCGGGTGCTGGCGGCGCTGATGACGGACGAGCGGGCGAGCGTGTCCATCGCGCCGCCCGAGGAAGGCAGCGTGCTGGTTGCGCACGACCTGTCCCCGGCCGACGTGATCCTCTACAAGCAGCACCGGTTCGCGAGCTTCATCACGGACCTTGGCGGAACCACGTCTCACACCGCCATCGTCGCGCGCTCGCTGGGCATTCCGTCGATCGTCGCCCTGCATCACGCGCGGCGCCTCATCCGCGAGAACGAGGTCGTCATCGTCGATGGCACCCGCGGCGTGGTGATCGTCGATCCCGACACGCAGGTCCTCGAGGAATACCGGCTCCGCCAGGAGGAGTGGCAGCTGGATCAGCAGAAGCTGCGCCGGCTCACGACCACCCGCGCCGCCGTGCTCGACGGGACCCGCATCGAGCTGCATGCCAACATCGAACTGTTCGAGGACGTCCACCAGGCCCGGGACAACGGTGCCGCCGGAGTAGGCCTGTTCCGCACGGAATTCCTGTACCTCAACCGTCGCGACCTTCCAGGCGAGGACGAGCAGTTCGAGGTCTACCGCAAGGTCGTCACCGAGATGGGGCGCCTGCCGGTCACCATCCGCACGTTCGATCTCGGAGCCGACAAGGACCTCGACGGGGCGGAACGGGTCGCTGCCAATCCGGCGCTCGGCCTGCGCGCCATTCGTCTGTGCCTCGCGGAACCCGTGATGTTCCGGGCCCAGCTGCGGGCGATCCTCCGCGCCTCCGCCCACGGCAGGGTGCGCATCCTGATCCCGATGCTGTCCTCGGTCCTGGAACTGAACCAGGCCCTCCAGGCAGTCGAGGATGCGCGCCGGAGCCTCGACGACGACGGCATTGCCTATGACCACGAGGTGCCCGTGGGCGGCATGATCGAGGTGCCCGCCGCCGCGCTGTGCCTGAACATCTTCACCCGTCGGCTCGACTTCCTGTCCATCGGCACGAACGACCTGATCCAGTACACCCTCGCCATCGACCGGACAGACGAATCCGTCGCCCACCTCTACGACCCCCTGCACCCGGCCGTGCTGAACCTGGTGGCGTCCATCATCAAGCGCGCCACGGCATCCGCGGTTCCGGTGGCGGTCTGCGGCGAAATGGCAGGCGATCCGTCCCTCACCCGGCTGCTGCTGGGCTTCGGTCTGCGACAGTTCTCCATGCATCCGGCAAACCTCCTCACCGTCAAGCAGGTGATCCTTCGCAGTGACATGAAGGAGGTCACGGCGACCGCACGCCGGATGCTTCGCACCGAGGATCCCCACAAGCTGCGCCGGTTGCTGGCGCGGATGAACGAACTGTGACTCCGCGAACGGATCACCGGTCGGCGCGAGGCCCCTGAGCCGTGCAGATCGACCCCTCACAACTTCCACGCCACCTGGAGAGGCAACTCTCCCCCCTCTACGTGGTGTACGGAGAGGAAACCCTCCTTGCCATCGAGGCCATCGACCGGATACGAGCGGGCGCCCTGGCGAGGGGACACACCGAGCGGGAAGTGCTCACCGTCGAGGCCGGCTTCGAGTGGCGCAGGCTGTGGGCAACGGGAGCGAGCCTGTCCCTGTTCGCCAGCAAACGGCTGCTGGAAGTGCGGCTCGGCTCGGCCCTGCCTGGCGCAGAGGGCGGCGACGCGCTGGCGCGCTATGCCGAGACACCGCCCCCGGACGTGGTGACGATCGTCTCCCTGGGAAAGCTCGAGCGGCGAACACGGGAAACCCGCTGGTTCACCGCGCTGGAACACACGGGGGTCGTCGTCCACGCACAGAAGGTCGGCAACGCGGAGTTGCCCGCCTGGCTGCGGGCGCGCCTGGAAGCCCAGCACCAGTCCGCATCCCCCGAAATCATCGAGTTCCTGGCGGCCCGCGTCGAGGGAAACCTGCTCGCGGCCCATCAGGAGGTCCTCAAGCTCGGGCTGCTCTTCCCTCCAGGACCGCTGGAACCGGAAGCTGTCCGGGCCGCGGTCATGGACGTGGCGCGCTTCGACGTCTTCGGCCTGGGGCCCGCCGTCCTGGGGGGTGACGCGGTCCACGCGGTGCGGATCATAGACGGCCTGCGTGCGGAAGCCGTGGCGCCACCTCTGGTGCTCTGGGCGCTCGCGGAAGAGGCCAGAACCCTCCTCAGGGTGCAGCGGACGCTCGCGGCAGGGGGGGTCCTCTCCCAGGCGCTGCGGGATTCCCGGGTCTGGGGTGATCGCCAGCGCGCGATGCCCGGCGCCCTCCGGCGCGTCACCACCCGCGGCATGGAGGCGGCGCTGCTGCACGCCGCGGGGATCGACCGGATGATCAAGGGCCTGCGCCGCGGCGATCCGTGGGACGAGCTGAGACAACTCGCCCTGAGAATCGCCGCCCCCGGCAAGGCCGTGATGTCCGGCGTGGACCCCTGACGTGGCCTGCCCCGCGATGCCGGAACAGGGTCGCGATGCGGGTGCGGCGGGTTAGAATCGGCGTCTGCATCGGGGGATCACTGAATTCATGGATGTTCAAAGCTACATGCATGGCGTCGGCCGCGCGGCCCGCGTGGCGTCCAGGGCAATGGCCAGGGCCGAGTCCCTCGCCAAGGACAGCGCACTGCGCGCCATCGCCGGCGCCATCGAACGGGAACTTCCGGACCTGCTCGCCGCCAACGCGGCGGACGTGGAGCAGGCGAGGGCGCGCGGCCTCGAGCCCGCCCTGCTGGACCGCCTGACGCTTACCGAGGGCGGTGTTCGCGCCATGGCGCAGGGTGTGCGCGAGGTCGCCGGGCTTCCTGAACCCGTGGGCGAGATCACCGACCTGCGCTACCGCCCCTCCGGGATTCAGGTGGGCCGCATGCGTGTACCTCTCGGCGTGATCGGAATCATCTACGAAGCCCGTCCGAACGTGACGGCGGACGCAGCGGCGCTCTGCCTGAAGAGCGGCAATGCCGCGATCCTTCGCGGCGGTTCGGAGGCGATCCGCTGCAACCAGGCCATCGCCGCCTGCGTCCACGAGGGGCTGCGCCTGGCCGGCCTGCCCGAAACCGCGGTGCAGGTCATCGAGACCACTGACCGCGCAGCGGTCGGTGAGCTCATCACGATGAAGGATTACGTCGACGTCATCGTGCCGAGGGGCGGCAAGGGACTCATCGAACGGATCAGCAACGAGTCGCGCATCCCCGTCATCAAGCACCTGGACGGCATCTGCCACGTCTTCATCGACGCCTCCGCTGACGCTGACCAGGCGCTGCTGATAGCGGACAACGCCAAGACCCACCGCTACGGCACCTGCAACACCATGGAAACCCTTCTGGTGCACGCGGACGCGGCGACACGCATCCTGCCTCCCCTGGCGCGGCTTTACGCCGACAAGGGCGTGGAACTGCGCGGCTGTCCACGGGCACGTGCGGTCGTACCCGAAATGCTGGAGGCGTCCGAAGACGACTGGCACACGGAATACCTGGCACCGATCCTCAGCATCCGCCTCGTGGACGATCTGGATCAGGCGATCGATCACATCAATACCTACGGATCTCAGCACACCGACGCCATCGTCACCTCGGATTACGGGCACGCGCGCCGTTTCCTTCGGGAGGTGGATTCGAGTTCTGTGCTCGTCAACGCGTCGACCCGCTTCGCGGACGGGTTCGAATACGGCCTCGGCGCGGAAATCGGGATCTCGACTGACAAGCTGCACGCGCGCGGGCCTGTCGGACTGGAGGGACTCACGTCCCTCAAGTTCGTCGTGCTCGGCAGCGGGCAGATCAGGGGCTGACGGCCGTGCCGGCGTGGGGATGGCTCAGGCATGCGCCCTGGGGCGAACTCGCCCGGGCCGCCGCGCGCGTTCCGGATCTCGTGCGTGACTTCCGCCGCACGCGTGAGGACGAGGCGGAACCGGCGCACTCCGGGACGGCGCCGGAGGGGGGAACCGATGTCGCCCAGCTCCGTTTCGAGCTCGAGGCGGCGCGTTCCCGGATCGACAAGCTCAGGTCCCAGGTCGACGCCCAGGCCGGACTCCTGGACTCGCAGGCGCATCTGCTCGCGGAGACCGCCGCCGCCCTTTCGACCCGACTGCGTCTGGCCCTTTGGATGAGCGCCCTGGCACTGGTTGCCGGGGCGGGAGCGCTCGCCGCCGTGCTCCTGCGCTGAACCGCAGGGCTGCCCGACCACACTTGACGCCGCTTTCCGGGACGGACCCGGGGAGCGGGAAACCACGAGGAGTTCTCCGTGAGTGATCTGATGGAAATTCGCGTTCCCGACATCGGGGACTTCAAGGATGTGCCGATCATCGAGATCCTGGTGAAGCCGGGCGACGTGGTCCGCCCCGAGGATCCGCTGCTCACGCTCGAGTCCGACAAGGCGACGATGGAAGTGCCTTCTCCGGCGGCGGGCACGCTCCGGGAATTGAAGGTCAGGGTGGGAGACAAGGTCGGAAAAGGCACCCTGATCGGCCTGCTTGAGACCAGCAGCGCCGCGACTTCGCCAGCACCCGCTGCGGCGGCGGCACCCGCGGTGCCGGCGCCTGCGCCGACCTCCCCCGTGACACAGGCTGCGGTACCGGCGGCGCGAGGGGACATCCACGCGGACGTCGTGGTGCTGGGCTCCGGTCCCGGCGGCTACACGGCCGCCTTCCGGGCCGCCGATCTCGGCCGGAAGGTCGTGATGATCGAGCGCTACCCCACGCTCGGCGGGGTGTGCCTCAACGTGGGCTGCATCCCCTCCAAGGCGCTGCTCCACGCCGCGCGAGTGATCGCCGAGGCGGACGAAATGTCCCATTTCGGCGTCCGTTTCGGCAAGCCGGCCGTCGATCTCGACCAGTTGCGGAACTGGAAGGCCGGAGTGGTGGGGCGCCTCACCAAGGGCCTGGGAGGACTCGCGAAGCAACGCAAGGTGGACATCGTGCAGGGCGTCGGCCGGTTCGCTTCGGATCGCCTGATCACCGTCACCACGGCCGAGGGAGCCCGGCGAACCGTGTCCTTCGACCACTGCATCATCGCGGCCGGGTCACAGGCGACGCGCATCCCGGGGTTCCCCTATGACGACCCCCGGCTGATGGACTCGACCGGCGCCCTGGCACTCGCCGACATCCCGAAACGTCTGCTCGTCATCGGGGGCGGGATCATCGGCCTGGAGATGGCCTGTGTCTATGACGCGCTCGGCAGCCGCGTGAGCGTGGTGGAACTCGCCGACGGCCTGATCCCCGGGGCCGATCGGGACATCGTCAAGCCGCTGCACAAGCGGCTCGAGAAGCGCTACGAGGCCATCCTGCTGCGCACCCGCGTGACGAAGCTCGAGTCCGAGCCCGGGGGACTCCGCGCCACCTTCGAAGGGGACGGTGCACCCGAGCCCCAGTTGTACGACCGGGTACTGCTTGCCGTCGGGCGGCGCCCCAACGGGCGCGACATCGACGCCGCGGAGGCAGGTGTAACCGTGAACGAGCGGGGGTTCATTCCCGTCGACCGTCAGCAGCGCACGAACGTCGGCCACATCTTCGCGATCGGTGACGTGTGCGGCGAGCCCATGCTCGCCCACAAGGCGACCCACGAGGGCAAGCTCGCCGCCGAGGTGATCGCTGGGCACAAGGCAGCCTTCGACGCCCGGACCATCCCCTCGGTGGCCTACACCGATCCCGAGATCGCCTGGATGGGGCTCACGGAAACCGCGGCGAAGACTCAGGGCATCGATTACGAAAAGGCCTCGTTCCCCTGGGCGGCGTCCGGACGTGCTCTCGCGACCGGACGGGACGAGGGGCTCACCAAGCTGCTGTTCGACCGGAAGACGCGGCGCCTGCTCGGCGCTGCCATGGTGGGTCCGAACGCGGGAGAGTTGATCGCCGAGACCGTCCTCGCCCTGGAGATGGGCGCGGACGCCACGGACATCGGGCTCACCATCCACCCCCACCCGACCCTGTCCGAAACGGTGTTCTTCGCGGCGGAAATCGCGGAGGGCAGCATCACCGACCTCTACATGCCGAAACGCTGACCCACCCGCATGCTGCTCACCGCTCCCGGGTTCGTGCCCGGCATCTCCCCCCCCGACGAACCCGCCGGAGATGCCTGGTGGTTCGTCTTCCGCGGCAACCAGATCCTGCTCCACCCAAGCGAGGCAACGGTGGAACTGCCCTGCGTGGCGGACCCGCGCTCCCTGGGTGTGGAGCCCCTGCGCATCCAGTACCTGGGAACCCTGCACGGTCGCCATTGCTTTTCCGCCGAGTGCGACGAAACGGCCCGTCCCGCCGGACGGATGACCTTCGCGGGGCTGCGCAGCCTGTTCAGCATCATCGATGACGCCACATTCCTCCTCGCAGGGCGAGCCGTCCAGATCATGGACTGGGATCGCTCCCACCAGTACTGTGGCCGCTGCGGGACGCCTACGGAGAGAAAAGCAAGCGAACGCTCCCGCACCTGTCCCGCCTGCGGCCAATCCCACTATCCGCGGCTGGCGCCGGTGGCGATGGCGCTCGTCCGGCGAGGCCGCGAGTTGCTGCTGGCGCGCTCACCCCACTTCCCGCCAGGCATGTTCAGTGCGCTCGCAGGTTTCGTCGAGCCGGGCGAGAGCCTGGAGGAATGCCTCGTCCGGGAGGTCCGGGAGGAAGTCGGGGTCGATGTCACGAACCTGCGTTATTTTTCCAGTCAGCCCTGGCCGTTCCCCCATTCCCTGATGGTCGCCTTCCAGTGCGATTACGCGGGCGGCGACATCACGCCGCAGGAGGGCGAGATCGAGGCCGCGGGATGGTTCACACCCGATGCGCTGCCCCCGCTCCCCCACAGGCTCAGCATCGCCAGGCGGCTGATCGACGCGGCGCTGGCGGAGTCGCATGCCCCCTGAGTCCCGTCGCCGTGCACCGCGACCCCGCCGGACCGCACCAGCGTGAACAGGGTCAACCGGCGCATCGTCTGGGGGCGCGCCAATTCCGTGAATGTCCAGAAGGTCCTCTGGATCTGCGACGAACTCGGCCTGGCCCACGACCGCATCGATGCCGGGCTTGCCTATGGGGTTGTCGACACCCCCGAGTATCGACGGCTCAATCCCAATGGCCTGGTGCCCACGCTGGAAGAGGACGGCTTCATCCTCTGGGAATCCAACGCCATCGTGCGCTACCTCGCGGCCACCCACGCCCCGGGCACGCTCTGGCCCCACGACTTGCGGGTGCGCGCGGACGCAGACCGCTGGATGTCCTGGCAGGACAGCACCTTCTGGCCGGCCATCCGGCCCCTGTTCTGGAACCTGATTCGCACGCCGCCGGATCAGCGCGACCCGGAAGCCATGGAAACCTCGCGCCTTCGGACCGCCGACGCGGTGGCCCTGCTGGACACCCACCTGACCGGCCGGCGTTTTGTCGCCGGTGACATCTTCACGGCGGCAGACATCCCGATTGGCTGCGGCATCTGGCGCTGGTTCGCACTTCCGGTGGAGCGCCCCGCCGCGCCAGCCGTTGCCCGCTGGTTCGAGGAGCTGTCGAGCCGTCCTTCATATCGCAGGACCGTCATGACACCCCTCAGCTGAGGCCCATGAACTCGCCAGTCGGGATCCTGCGGGAGGTGTTCGGGTACGACCGGTTCCGCGGCCAGCAGGCCGCGATCGTGGACCATGTGACGAGCGGCCGCGACGCCCTTGTCCTGATGCCCACCGGAGGCGGCAAGAGCCTGTGCTACCAGATTCCTGCCATCACCCGGCACCGTGCGGGTCAGGGCGTGGCGATCGTGGTGAGCCCCCTGATCGCCCTCATGCACGACCAGGTGGGCGCGCTCGACGAGGCCGGCGTGCGGGCGGCCTTTCTCAACTCCTCGCTCGGCCCTGAAGAGGCAAGACGGGTGGAGAGCGAGATGCGCGACGGATCCCTCGTGCTTCTTTACGCCGCGCCTGAACGCCTGCTGACACCGCGGTTTCTTGCCACGCTGGACTCCCTGCACGGGCGCGGCCTGCTGAGCCTCTTCGCCATCGACGAGGCCCACTGCGTGAGCCAGTGGGGCCACGATTTCCGCGAGGAGTACCTGGGGCTCTCGACGCTCCATGAGCGCTACCCCGAGGTACCCCGGATCGCCCTGACCGCCACGGCCGACGCCCACACCCGTGCCGACATGGTGCAGCGGCTCAGGCTCGAGCAGGCGGCCGTGTTCGTGAGCAGCTTCGACCGGCCCAACATTCGCTATTCGATCGTCGAGAAGGACAATCCCCGCGCGCAGCTGCTGCAGTTCCTGCGGGACGAGCACCCGGGCGATGCGGGAATCGTGTACTGCGGCAGCCGCAATCGCGTCGACGATACGGCCTCGTGGCTCTGCGACGAGGGCATTCCCGCGCTTGCCTACCATGCGGGGCTCGACGCCGACGCACGCCGGACACGGCAGGACCGCTTCCTGCGGGAGGACGGGCTGGTCATGGTGGCCACGATCGCCTTCGGCATGGGCATCGACAAGCCCGACGTGCGCTTCGTGGCACATCTCGATCTTCCGAAGAACATCGAGGCCTACTATCAGGAAACCGGCCGCGCCGGCCGGGACGGCGCGGCCGCGGACGCGTGGATGGCCTACGGACTGGTGGACGTGGTGAACCAGCGCCGGATGATCGACGAAAGTCCTGCGGCCGAGGACTTCAAGCGGCTGCAACGAGGCAAGCTCGACGCGCTGCTGGGGCTCGCGGAAGCCCACGACTGCCGGCGGGTACGCCTGCTGGACTACTTCGGGGAAGCAAGTACCCCATGCGGCAACTGCGACAACTGCCTGCAGCCGCCCGAGACCTGGGATGCAACGGAGGCCGCCCGCAAGGCCCTGTCCTGCATCTTCCGGTTCGATCGCCACGGCGGGGGTTTCGGGCCTTCCCGCTTCGGCGCCACGCACCTCATCGACGTCCTGCGCGGCAAGCTCACCGACAAGGTCCGGCAGTACGGCCACGCTACCCTGAGCACCTTCGCCATCGGGGCCGACATCCCGGAGAGCCAGTGGCGCAGCATCATTCGCCAGCTCGTCGCCATGGGGCACGTACGCGCCGAGGGCGAATTCAACACTCTCGAACTGACGGACTCGGCCCGGGCCGTGCTGCGCGAGGAGTCGCGGGTCATTCTCCGAAAACCGCGGGAGGCGCGCCGGTCGCGTCGCGGGCAGGCCGATGTCCGGCGACGGACCAGCGTAGAGATGGAGATGGATGCGGGAGAACAGAACTGCTTCGAGGCGCTGAAGGCCTGGCGCGCGGCGGTGGCCCGGGAGCACGGGCTACCCGCCTACGTGGTCTTCCACGATGCCACCCTGGCCGAACTTGCCCGGCGTCGGCCCCGGACCCTGGAGTCTCTCGCACTGGTGCACGGCGTCGGGGCAAGGAAACTGGACCGCTACGGGCAGGGAATCCTCGAAGTCCTGGCGGGCTCGGGCGGCTGACATGATCTCCACGCCTGACAGGCTGCGCGTCCTGTGGCTGATCGCCGGCTGGTGCGGCGTCGCCCTCGTCAGCGGCTATTCGCTCGTTCCCGACCCCCCGGACCTGGGCATCTCTCAGGGAGACAAGCTCCAGCACCTGGGTGCCTACGGCGGGCTGATGCTCTGGTTCTCGCAGGTGTACACCCATCGGTCCGAGCGACGCAGGGCCGCCTTCCTGCTGGTCGGGATGGGGATCGCCCTCGAGTTCGCCCAGGCCCTCACCGGATATCGGGAACCCTCGGCCGCGGACGCCGCAGCCAATGCAGCCGGGGTAGCGGTGGGCTGGCTGGCAGCCCCACCCCGGTTACCCAACGCACTGCATCTGGCCCAGTCGGTCCTGAACCGCTTCCGCTAGGGGGGCCGGCCGGAACGGATCAAGGCTGCCGGTGTTCGATCCCGTAACGCGCGTAGATCCTCGTGATCGTGCCGTCTGCGAGCAGCCGGTCGAGCGCCCGGTTGACTTCCGCGACGAGTGCGTCATCGGACTTGCGCAGGCCGGCAGCCACCTCCCAGGACAGTTCCGGGGCGCTGTCGAATGCGTGGACCAGCCGCACTCCAGCCTCCGGATGGGTGTGGATGTAGTAGCTCAGGGTGGCAGTGGAGACGGCAGCCCCCTGGATCTCACCCCGCGCGAGCGCGTCCACCATGTCGTTCTGGAACGCAAACGGGGAAGTCGTGGCGCCGCTCTTGCCGAGCACCATGCCGGCCACCGAATTGACCATGACTCCGACCTTGACGTCCTTCGGAATCTCCCGGTAGTCCGTGACGGGCGCGACGCCCCGGGCGAAACCCAGGGCCACACCCGACTTCTGGTACGGTCTCGAAAGAAGAGCACGTCCCTTGTGCATCGCGGGGTCATTCACACTGTCGAGTTGCATGTCGCAATTGACGACACCGGCCCGGCGGCGCGGAACAATCCACTCGATGGACAGCGACAGGCCCAGCTCGCGGGCAATGGCCTGCCCCAGTTCGATCTGGAAGCCGGGATCGCCCGGCTTGTCACTGGCATAGGGCAGGGTCTCCGGACTCGCGCACAGGGAAATCGCGCCCAGTGCCCGGACCTCGGCAAGGGTGCGGGCGCCCGAGTCTCCGGCCCAGAGCAGGAGCGGCAGGGCCCACAGGGCAGCTACCCGCTGCCAGACCGAACCACCACCCGGACGAACGCTGGCTCCGGTCATGGGTTCTGGGGCTCCTCGCCTTCCTTCAGGCTGCGGATGAACCTGACGATGTCCCGGATCTGTTCGTCGGTGTAGACACTGCCGAAGGCCGCCATGCGGCTCGGCATGCCCTTCTTGATGCGGTTGAACATGAATTCGTCGGAGCGCTCGGAGTTCATCAGCTGCGGTCCCTTGCCCGCCTTGCGACCATAGTCGGCGTGGCAGAAGCCGCAGATGTTGCGGAAGTTGTTCTTGACGTCGAAGTGCTTCTCCGCAGGCGCGGCATCTTCGGCCCGTGCGGAAAACGCGCTGCCGAGGCAAACGGCAAGGGCGGAGGCGAGGGCGAAACGCAGCCAGCGGCTCGGGCTTGTCTTCAATGGAATATCCCCCTTCAGTGATCTCTGTTTCCGGGCGGAACGTCCTGCCCGCCACGCAATGCTCATCATAACGCCTGGGGGCTCCCCGACGGCACACGGGAGGCGCAACCCGAAAAAAAGGGCGGAGACCAGGTCCCCGCCCTTCCCCTTGCCGCGGCTCGCGCCGCGGTCAGACCGAAGTTACTGCAGGGAGTAGACCTTCAGCACGCCGGAGTCCTTCGGCATGCTCTTCCAGGGCTCGCCCCAGAGATCGCCGTAGCCGTCACCCACCAGGCTGCCCCAGCCCGTCATCACCGCGACGTACTGCTTGCCGTTGGCCAGGTAGGAGATGGTGCCGCCGACGCTGCCCTGACCCATGTTGTGGGCCCAGAGCTTCTTGCCGCTGGTGGCGTCGTACGCGGTGAACATGCCATCGGCTTCGGGAACGAACAGCACGTTGCCGGCGGTCGACAGCAGACCACCGTGCGGCACTGCACCCGGGTACTTGATCTCGAACTTCACCTTGCCGGTGACGGGATCACGGGCACGGATGTGACCGAAGGCCTTCTTGTCGCCAGGGCCGTGCATCGTGAAGTTGGCACCGATGTTGAGCTGTACGACCGGCTCGGTGATCGGTTCGGTCTTCACGATTTCCAGGTCCATGCACCACTCGAAGCCCACCTTGTACAGCAGGTTGGTCTTGGGGCTGTAGGTCCCAGCGTTCCAGCTGTAGCCGCCAGCGATGGCCGGGCAGAGGTTGACGTGCTTGCCCTCGGGCGGATCCCAGCGACCAACGAGTTCGCCATTGGGCTTGATGTCCTTGACGAAGTTGATCGCGTCGACGCCCTTGTAGACGTTGACGGGCTTGCCGGTGGCGCGGTCGAACACGAACACGAAACCGCTCTTGCTGGGATGCACGACCAGCTTCTTGCCATCACGCTCGATCATCATGAGCTCGCCCTGGGCGGGGTCGAAATCCCAGGCGTCGTGGGGCAGGACCTGGTGGTAGCTCTTCAGTTCACCCGTGTCGGGATCGAGCTGGATCACCGAGGACGTGTACAGGTTCAGGCCCGGACGCGGGCCTTCCGTCATGTACTTGTCGCCGGCCCAGTCGTAGAGCGGAGCCGGGTTGGCGGTACCCCACCACACGGTGTTGCTCTCCGGATCGTAGCTGCCGGCCATCCAGCCACCGCCACCACCGGTCTTGTAGGAATCGCCACCCCAGGTGTTGCGGGCATCCGACTTGGTGCCGTCGTTGCCGCCGGCAGTGAGGAACTGCCAGACCTTCTCGCCGGTCTTCGCGTTCACCGCGAAGATCGGGCCGCGATCCGGCCACTCACCGCCCTGGGCGCCGATGATGATCTTGTCCTTGACCAGCAGGGGAGCGCCCGTGAAGCCGACGGTCAGCTTCTCGGAGTCGACCAGCTTGGTCTCCCAGGCGAGCTTGCCGGTCTTCATGTCGATGGCGGCGAGCTTGCCATCGAGCGTGCCCATGTAGAGGTTGCCGTAGCCGGCGGCGATGCCGCGGTTGTAGGGGGAGTGCGTCTGGCGGGCAACCAGGTCCTCGTTCAGCTTGTGCTTGTAGGTCCAGATCGTCTTGCCCGTGGCGCCGTCGAGCGCGTAGAGCTGGTTGTACGGGCTGGTGTAGTACAGAACGCCGTCGATGGCGAGCGGGATGCCCTGCAGGCCGCGGTTGGCGCGTGAGGCAACATGCGACCAGGCTTCCGTCAGCTTGCCGACGTTCTTGGTGTTGATCTGGTCAAGGTTGCTGTAGTGCCAGGACTTGTACGACCCGTGGTAGGTCATCCAGTTGCCGGGCTCCTTGTCAGCATTGAGAAGACGGGCGGAATCGACATCGGCAGCCATCGCGCCGCCCGACAGCAGGGCAACGGAAACGGCCGAAGCGAGAACGCCGGGGATGAACCGAACAGTCTTGCTACGCATGGGAAACCTCCTGATGTTGACTACGTTTTCCCGCCGGCGGCGTCACTCGTCGAGCAGTGCCGGAGACGGAATGCTGCACACGTGTTCCCCGGAGCCACCGCGAACGTGCCCGATTCCGGCTGCGCCGCGCGTCGGACCGGAATGATGTCCGCCCCTAAGGTACGAATTGATTGTCCGGGATCATTTCCTGAACAGTCAAGGAAAAACATCCGGGTTTGTCCAGGGTGAATTCCGTCCAGCCCACCGGATGTTTCCAACCGTGCGGCTTGACGGAAATGCTTGCGGGAGCGGACCATTCGCCGAACAGACGAATTTCCGTCCCGGACCGGACAGCCCCGCCGGACAATGTTCGTTTGTCCAATACACGGACGGAAAAACCATGGACAACATCTCGGTTGTGGAAGTCGTCGCCGAACTGATGGCGGCGATCAAGTTCCTGTCCGGTTATCCCATCCCGGAGCAACTTCCGGACGTGCACATCGTGCCTCCCGCACAGATTCAGCAGATGCTCTGCAAGGGTTCCTGCGGCATCAAGGCCTTCTACCTTCCGGGCAAGGGGGTCTTCATGAGCGACGCGGTCGGCTCCCTCAAGGACACCTTCACCCGCTCGGTGCTCCTGCACGAACTCGTGCATCATGTGCAGCATGTCACGGGTCGCTTCGAGATCATCCCGGACCACTGCGATCGATGGTTCTCGAAGGAACGCGAGGCCTATCAGGTCCAGAACGCGTATCTTCAGCAGGAGGGCGAGGCCCGTCGATTCGCGCTGGATTCGCTGCCCGGCATGTGCGGCGACCGGAAGAAGTGAAGCATGGCGCGCGGACCCGCGCGCCATCGACGGAGTGCCGGGCACCCCATCCCCAGCAGAGGCAGGACCAGGAGCAACATGACATATCCAGCAAGACGTTCGTTGATGAAGGCGTTCGCCGCAACCGCTGCGCTCGGCGCGCTTCCACTCGACGCCCGGGCAGGTGTCGCCCGCATCGGACACGTGGACCTTTCCTTCTATGAAGTGACGGCGAACGTGGTGCAGTTCCTGTGCGAACGCCAGGGCTGGAACGTCGCGATCGACGCCGGCAGTCACTCGCGGATGTTTCCGCGCGTCGCCAGCGGCGACCTGGACCTGTTCGTGGCGGCGTGGCTGCCGGATGCCCACGCCGTCTACTGGGAGCGGTACGGCTCGGAACTCGTGCAGGTGAGCACGCTGTTCGAGGATGCCATGCTCTACTGGGCGGTACCCGACTACATGCCCGCCGCCGACGTGCGCGGCGTCGCCGACCTGCTGAAGCCGGAGGTCGCCGCCAGGATGGTCAGGACCATCCGCGGGACCCTTCCGGATTCCGGCCTCATGCAGGGCTCGAAGCGGGTCTTCGAGCACTACGGACTGGGAACCGCGGGCTACGAACTGGTCTCCGGACCCGCGAAGGAATGGCTCGACAACTTCAACGCGCGCATCGCGGCCAGGGACTGGTTCGTCATGCCCCTCTGGCGGCCGCAATACCTCAACAAGGCCCACCGCCTGCGCATCCTCGACGAACCGCAGAAACTGCTCGGAGGCCCCAACCGGGCCATGCTCGTGGCCAACAAGGCCTACTTCGAGGGGCTGCAGAAGAAGCAGCGCATCATGCTCTCGCGCATCGAGATGTCCCTCAAGGCCGTCACGGAAATGGACTACTGGGTCAACGTGGAGCGCATGAGCCCCCGGGACGCCGCGCGCCGGTGGATCGGCTCGAATCCGAACACGGTCACCTACTGGCTTGCCAACCCGGACGAAGACTGACGGCGGCCCGGCCGCAGTCGGCCTTCCGGCTTCCCTGCGGGACGCGAGTCTCCCCACGCCCCCCGTCTGGACGAGCCGGTGAAACCCGGCTCGCGCGAACCCCTCCTGCCGCGGCAGGGCACCGCTTCACCGCTATTGACACTCGCGCTGCAACATGCGTAACGTCAAGTCACGTTGACAAGAAAACCAAACAACAGCGACGCCGGGGCGGGTTGCGACTTGTGAATCGCAGACCGTGGCCTGCCCTTCCGACTACGACGTTCAGGGAGGCAGTACATGGAATACAACATCCTGCAGCACTTCAAGGGGCTCGAGCATCAGCCCCTCGACCCGTTCAACAGCGACGAGGTCGGCACCTCGCTCTTCATGGCCGGCAACATGGGGCCGAAGATCTCCGCCAAGATGGACGACTACGCCAGGCAGGCAGGCATGCCGCGCCGCAACTTCCTCAAGTCCACCCTCGGTTTCTCGGCGGCCATGCTTGCGGCCAACGAGGTCACGGGGATGAAGTTCTTCGAGGTGGGCGAGGCCGAGGCGGCTGACGTCGACGCCAAGAACGAGGCGTTCCAGGTGGCCCGCGCAAGCAACGACTTCATCGTCGACGTCCACACCCACGTCTGCACGAGGCCGGGTCACTACGTGCTCGGCGAGAACACCTCCGAGCGCGGGATGTGGTTCGTCCAGTTGCTGGACGATCTGGGCAAGGCCTTCGGCCTGGCCAATGGCACCCGCGACATGAATGTCGAGAACTACGGCAAGCTGATCCTCGAACAGAGCGACACGACCGTCGGCATCTACAACCCGTTCGGCTTCCGCGAGCACTACGGCGGCCAGGACATGATCCCGATGGATTACCAGGCGCAGGTGCGCAAGAAGTGGCCCAAGTCGACGATCATGCTCGCGGGTGGCCTGACCCCCAACCAGGGAGTGGGCGTGACCCTCGATCGGCTGCGGATGTACGCCCAGGACTACAAGATCTCCGGGCTCAAGCTCTACACCTTCGACGCCACCGACAAGAAGGGCTGGTGGTTCGATGACGAGAAGCTGGCCTATCCCATCTGGGAAGAGTGCCGCAAGCTGGGCATCAAGAACATCGGCTGCCACAAGGGCATTCCGTTCGGCCAGTTCTATGCGCGCTATGCCCATGCGGAGGACTTCGACGCCGCGGCGGACGACTTCCTCGACCTGAACTTCATCGCCTACCACTCGGCCTGGCCCTATCACGCCGAACTGGCAGCGCTGAAGACCTTCAAGCCGCAACGCAAGAACCTCTTCTGCGAGGTGGGCTCCACGTTTGCAGCAACGGTGTCCAGCCGGCCGCTGGAGTGCGCTCACGTGCTTGGCACCCTGCTGCGCGACCTCGGACCGGATTACGTCCTGTGGGGCACCGATTCGCTGCTGTGGGGCAATCCGCAGTGGCAGATCGACGCGTTCCGCAAGTTCCAGATTCCGGACCAGCTCGTGGAGGGTCACGGCTATCCGAAGATCACGCCGGAAATCCGGCGCAAGGTCTTCGGCGAAAATGCCGCGCGCCTCTGGAACATCAACAAGCAGGCAGCCATGCAGGCCAAGGCGGAGATCGTCGCCACGGCCGTGGCCTGACCGGCTGGCGCCCGCTGCAACCGGGGCCGACCTCGCAAGGGGTCGGCCCTTTTCACCCCGGATCCTCCTCAGACCAGACAGCCATGCCCACCTACGAATACGCCTGTGACCCCTGCCTGGTCATCTACCAGACCCGGCACGGCATGAAGGAATCCGGCCCGTCGACCTGCAGCCGTTGCGGCGGCGGGCTGCGAAAGGTGATCTCGGCGCCGAGCCTGAACACCAAACGCTTCAATGGCCCCACGGAGGCCAAGTACTCGCGGCTTTCCGAAAGCGATGAGGTTCGCAAGGAAAAGGAACTCCAGAAAGTGTACGAGACCATCTGGGTGCCACCCGAGGTCAAGCACAGTCCCTGGGACGAACACGACCACTGAGCGATCGCCCTCCATGCTGCGCCCCCTTCCGAGTGCTGTCCTGTGCCTGCTGCTGGCTGGCGCCGCCATGGGCAGTGGGGACAGCGTCGAGCCAGGTGCCCTCACGGCCGGGCCGCTCACCACGCCCGAAACCGGCAGGCAGGCTTTTTCGATTCCGGTGACAGGGCTCGATGCGTCCCAGCGGGAGATCTTCGCGGCGGGCAGGGAACAGTTCAACGAAGCCTGGGTGGTCGCGCCGGAGCCTGGCGGGGTCTGGGGTCTCGGCCCCACCTTCAACGAAGACCGCTGTTCGGCCTGCCACACGGGCAACGGCCGTGCCGCGGCACCGCGCCATGGTGAGCCTGCCGACCGGGGCTACCTGGTACGCCTGAGTCTTCCCGGCGCCGCGCTCCAGGGCGGCCCGGTGCCCCATCCGGACTACGGCGACCAGTTGCAGAATCGGGGCATTCCCGGACGCGTCCCCGCCGAGGGCGAGGTGATCGTGCACTACACGGAGCGGCCGGTGACGCTACCGGACGGCGAGATCATCAGCCTGCGCGTCCCGCGGATCGAACTGCGCCACCTGCCCTTCGGCGACCTGGGTCCGAACGTGCTGACGTCGCCGCGCATCGCGCCGTCCATGCTCGGGCTTGGCCTGCTGGAGGCCGTGCCCGAGAAAGCGCTGCTGGCCATTGCCATCGCCCAGGCTACCGTCGGCATCAGCGGTCGGCTGAACCGCGTCTGGGATGCGGAGAACGAACAGATCGTCCCCGGGAGGTTCGGCTGGAAGGCCAACCAGCCCTCGCTGCGCCAGCAGACCGCGGCGGCGTTCCACGGCGACATCGGCGCAACAACGTACATGTTCCCGGAAGAGAACTGCCCCCCGGCCCAGACCGCCTGCCTCGATCTCCCCTCGGCCAGCAAGTGCGGCGGTCAGGGTGGCTGCACCGGAAACCAGTACCGGCCGGAGGTCGTGCCCAGCCGGCTCGCGAACCTGACCTTCTACCTGCAGGCCCTCGCCGTGCCGGCGCGCCGCGGCGTGGGGGACCCCGAGGTCACGCTCGGAGAACAGCGGTTTGCCGACGCGGGTTGCGCGGCGTGCCACGTGCCCGAATTGCGCACCGGACCCGATGCCGCCTTCCGGCCGGCGGCCAATCTCGCCTTCAGGCCCTACACGGACCTTCTCCTTCACGACCTGGGCGACGGCCTCGCCGACGGCCGTCCCGACTTCCTCGCGGATGGCCGCGAATGGCGCACGGCTCCGCTGTGGGGCCTGGGCCTTCTGCCCGTCATCAATGGCCACACGGACCTTCTCCACGACGGCCGGGCGCGAAACGTGGTCGAGGCGATCCTCTGGCACGGGGGGGAGGCAAAGGCCGCGCGCGACGCGTTTGCGGCACTTCCTCGCCGGGATCGCGCTGCCCTGATCCGGTTCGTGGAATCGCTCTGACAACTGGGCCGCCGACCGCCCCGGCAGCCCGCCCGACCGGTGTCGCTTCGATCGTGAAAACGGCGCCGTCTCGACATCCGCCGGGCGCCCGTCGCCGGGATCCCCGCCGGTTGGCGGGTCGGCGGGTTGGCGGGTTGGCGACCCGGGACACCGCGACCGCCGGGATTCTGGGCAAACACGCTGTCAGGCGGATGCCCGGCGCCAGACCACGAGACTCGTACCTCGAACATTGCGCAGGCCGTAACGCTCGCGCGCCTCGAGTTCCTCCAGACCGGTGGTCACGCCGTCCCAGACACCGTAGTCGTGCCAGACGATCACCCCTCCCGGGCGCACCATGGTCATGGCAGCGCGGGTGTCGGAGAGCAGGTAATCGTAGGTGTGGGATCCATCCACGAACACGAGCGAGCAGCGCCCGGCCCAGGGAGAGAAGTCGAACGTGCCGGAGTCCCCGAGCAACTGGCGGATCTTGCCCACCGCATCGGGATGGCGCGCGCGGTTGCGCTCGTAGCGCGCCCCCGAGCGCGCCTTCTGCACCAGGGACCGCTCTGCAACGTCGATGGAAAAGGCGGTGGCCGTATCGGGCGGGAGATCGAGCGTGTGGACGCGGCAACCGCCCGGGCTGTTCATCGCGAGATTGAACGTCGTGCGGCCATCGAAGGTGCCGATCTCGAAGAGGTCGGTGCCATCCTCGCACTCGGCTGCCAGCGCGGACAGGATGGCGAGTTCGCTCAACCGGACATCCCCGTGGGATTTCGAGCCCTCCCAGACTCCGAAGGGCTGCGACCCCGTCGCGCGGTTCCAGGACACGCGTGGCAGACGTTTCGGCAACTCCGAGATGTTCACCTTGCCGCGCAGCCGGCGGGACAATCCTCGCCAGCGGCGCGACAGGGCGGAAAGAGGCAGGTAGAACCGGGTGGCGTATTGGCCGAGCAGCGCTTCGTTCATCGACCGGGAATCACTTTCTCGGTGATGGCAAGGAACACGGTGTCCTCGAACGCCTCGACGTCGTGCCGCTCCCCGAGACTGGTGTGGTGGTAGTCGCCCGGCATCAGGACGGAATCGCCGATGCGCATGCGACCGCTCACCAGATAGAGTTCCTCCTTGCCGAGGTGGCCGTGCATCTCGATGGTGGCACCCTTGGCCATGCGGACGAACAGGCTCCGCCCGCCGCCTTCCTGCTCCCATAGGACCGCCCGCTCCACGCCCGGCTGTTTCGCCGGCACCCATTTGCGATCATCGACACTCAGCGCGAACATCTGGCCTCCTGGATCCATTGAGAAATGGTAACGGCCGGGATGATGGCACTTCCCGGGAGATTGTGCACACGCGGGTCGAGCCCGCACCAGCGGGGTGCGCCCGCCCCGTCCGGACGCACCTTCCGATGACATGCCGTTGCGGTGCGAGGCCTCCCGTCCCCCTTGTACGGACACGGGACACCCTTCGGTCAGGTGGCGCGGCGTTTGCGAAGGTGCCCGGTCGGCCGCCCGCGAGCGGCCCGATCCATCCCTGTGGAGACAAGCATGAAGACGTCATCGTCGCGGCACACCGGGGCGCGGGGCCTGCTGTTCGCTGCTGCGCTGCTCATTGCAAGCCTCGGTGCCCAGGCGCAGACGCTGCGCATCGGCGCCCCCCTCGCACTGACCGGCAGCCTCGCGGACGAGGGTCGCAAGCAGCAGGTGGCCTACGACATGTGGCTGAAACGGATCAACGCCGCGGGCGGCATCGTCATCGGCGGCAAGAAGCACCGCGTCGAACTGATCACCTACGACTACCAGACCAACGAGCAGCGTGCCAGCCAGATTGCGGAAAAACTGATCACCCAGGACAAGGTGGATGTCCTCACCGCTCCCTTCGGCTCCGGTCACACCAAGGTCGTGGCCGGCGTCGCCGAGCGCTACGGCGTTCCGGTGGTCGCGTCAGTCGCCTCTTCCGAGTCCGTGTTCAACCAGGGCTACCGGTTCCTGTTCGGCACCCTCGCGCCCAATGCCGGACTGACCAATGCCCTCGCGGGCCTGGTGACGCGCCAGTTGCCCGGCACTCGCCGCGTGGCGGTCCTGGGCCGGGAAGACGTGTTTCCCAAGTCCATGGCCGCCAGCATGGTCGACGCGGCCAGGCGAGCAGGGCTGGAGGTGATCTACAACGAACTCTACCCCGTGGGAGCCATGGATCTGTCGGCACCGCTGTCCACGATCCGGTCCCTGAAGCCCGACTGGATCTTCGTGTCGGGCTACACGCGCGACCTGGTGCTGGCGCGCAAGCAGATGGCCGATCTCGGCGTGACCGCCCCGGTCATCACCATGATCACGGGGCCCGCCTACCGGGAGTTCGCGGAAGCGCTCGGCCCACTGGCCGAGAACGTGACCAGCGCCACCTGGTGGTCGCCGGCCGTGCCCAACAGGGGGGAAGACGTCTTCGGGTCGACGCAGGCCTTCGTCGATGACTTCCACGCGCGGGGCGAGAAGGGCGAACCGGACTACGTCCACGCCTCGGCCGCGGCCGCGATGATCGCGATCCAGAAAGCCGCCGAAAAGGCGAACACCCTCGACAGGACGAAACTCCGGGATGCCCTGGCCTCACTGGAATTGCGGACCTTCTACGGCGCGATCGACTTCACGGGCAACGGCATGAACGCCGCCCGAGAACTGCCGATCATCCAGGTTCAGGGCGGCAAGGCGGTCGTCCTGTTTCCCGACGCCATCCGGCAGGCCCCCCTCCGCCCGGTCCGCTAGCCCGGACATTTCTCCGGGCTGACCGCGATGACCGACGCTTCCCTCACCCTGCAGGTGCTCCTGAACGGCCTGCTCCTGGGTGCCCTGTACGCCTGCATCGCCACGGGTTTCTCCCTCGTGTGGGGCGTGCTCAACGTCATCAACATGCTGCACGGTTCGCTCATCGTGCTTGCCGGCTACCTGACGTGCCGCCTCTGGGCAACGGCCCACATCCATCCCCTCGCCGCCATGCTTCCCGTCGCCACCGGCCTGTTCCTGCTGGGCGCGGCGATCCAGGGGCTGCTGATCAACCGGGTGGTGCAACGTCCGGTTCTCGCGACCCTGACCCTCACCTTCGGACTGGACATGATCCTCTACAACGCCATGAATGCCGCCTTCGAGGCCACGCCCCAGCGGGTCACCCTGGACCTCGGGCGCCTGGAGTTCGCCGGGGTCGTGCTGCCCGTGGACCGGGTGGCCGCGATGGCGCTCGCCCTGGGGCTCGCGGGACTCCTCTACGCGGTGCTGCGCGGATCCCGTATCGGGCGTGCCATCGTGGCCGTGCGCATGGACCGGGAAGCCGCGTGCCTGATGGGCATCCGGGTGCCGCGGATCTACGCGCTCACCTTCGGGCTGGGCGCCTTCATGGCGGGGGCCTGCGGCTGCCTGCTGGCCGTCGTGTATCCCGTCACCACCAGCGCGACGGGTCAGCTGCTGGGGAAAGCCTTCATCGTGTGCGTCGTCGGCGGACTGGGCACGGTGCCGGGGGCCCTGGTCGGCGGCCTCGCGCTCGGCGTGACGGAGAGCTTCGGCGGACACTGGTTCGGCCCGCAGGCCGCCGCCCTGCTGGGTTTCGCCCTGATGATCGCGCTGCTGGCGGCCCGCCCGACGGGTCTGCTGGGACGCAAGGGTTTCGAGTAGGCCGCCGTGGACCGTCGATACGCAGGTGGAGCGCTCTGGCTCCTGATCCTCGCCGCCGCGCCGCTGGCCGGCGACAACTACGTCGTCAAGATCGCCACCTTCGTGGCGCTGTATGGGGCGCTCGCGCTGTCCTGGAACTTCATCGGCGGCTACGCGGGCTATCCCTCCTTCGCGACGGCGGCGTTCGTGGGGCTGGGGTCATACTGCGGGGCCTTGTGCCAGAACGCCGGCCTGCCGATGATGCTCGCGTGGTGCGCAGCCGCGCTCGCCGTGGCGGCAGTCGCGGCCGCGCTGGGGGCGGTGGTGCTCCGGTTGCGGGGGCACTACTTCGCGATCGCCTCCATTTCTCTGGTGGAAATCCTCGGCCTGCTGGCCGCCTGGTGCTCGGGACTGACCGGCGGCGGGGAAGGCCTCAACCTCAAACTCCTGCCGGGCGACCCCGACACCATCTCGCGGTTCTTCCTGTTCGCGATGCTCGCGATCGCGCTCGCCGCGCTCGTCGCCACCCTGGCCCTCGAGCGCGGCCGCCTGGGCTTCGCGCTGCGGTGCATCGCCCAGAACGAGGATGCCGCCGAAATGGTGGGTGTTGCCACCACTCGCTGCAAGATTGCCGCCTTCGTGCTGTCCGGAGTGTTCTGCGGCATGGCGGGCGCGGCCTACGCGTCCTGGGTCGCCTACATCGCTCCGGCGGACGCCTTCAGCATCCTGCTCACCGTCAAGGTCCCGGTGATGGTGCTGCTGGGCGGCGCGGGCACCCTGCTGGGTCCCCTTCTGGGTGCCACCGTCCTGGTCCTGCTGGAGGAAACCGTCTGGGCCCGGTTCCTGGACTTCAACCAGGCCATTCTCGGCGCGGTCATCGTTGCGCTGATCTTCCTCCTGCCCGACGGCCTGCTGGGTACGCTGGCAGCCCGGAGGCGACCGGCATGAGCCTTCTGCTGGAACTGGCCGGGGTGTCGAAGCGCTTCGGGGGCGTCGACGCGGTGCGACGCCTCGACCTGCGGATCGAACAGGGGGAAATCATCGGCCTCATCGGTCCCAATGGCGCGGGAAAGACCACGCTCGTGAACCTGATCACCGGGGTGCACCGACCATCGGCCGGCGTGATCCGGCTCGACGGTGTGGAGATCACGCGGCAGCGCCCCCACGAGGCGGCACGCCGCGGCCTCGCCCGCACGTTCCAGATCGTGCAGCCCTTTCCGCGCATGACCGTGCTGGAAAACGTGACGGCGGGTGCCCTGTTCGCCGGGGGGGCCACCAGCCCGGCGATGGCACGACAGGAGGCGCTGCGCCAGATCGAACGCGTCGGCCTCGCGGACAGGGCGAACCAGCCGGCCGCCGAACTGACCCTGCCCTCGCGCAAGCGCCTGGAGCTGGCCAAGAGCCTCGCGATGAAACCCCGCCTGCTGCTGCTCGACGAAGTCAACGCAGGCCTCAACTCGGCCGAGATCGACGGCGCGCTGGACCTCATCCGAAGCATCGCAGCCGACGGGGTCACCATCGTGCTCATCGAACACCTGATGAAGGTGGTCCTGTCCCTGTCGCGGCGCGTGCTGGTGCTGCACCACGGCGAACTGATCGCGGACGGCACGCCACAGGCGGTGGTGGACGATCCCCGGGTCGTCGAGGCCTACCTGGGTGCCCGCTTCGCCGCGCGGCACACCCGCCCGACGCCCGGTGCCGTCCATGCCTGAGTCGCTGCTGCGCGTCGAGGCGCTCGCCGCCGGCTATGGCGAGGTGCAGGTTCTCTGGGGGATCGACCTCGAGGTCCCGGCGGCGGGCATCACCGCCATCGTCGGCTCCAACGGCGCCGGCAAGTCCACCGTGCTCAGGACCCTCTCGGGCCTGGTTCCGGCGCGCGCCGGCCACGTTTTCCTGGCCGGGCGCGAGATCACCGGGGACCCTCCCGACGCCGTGCTCGCCGCTGGCATTGCCCACGTGCCGGAGGGGCGGCGCCTGTTCCGGGGCCTTTCCGTGCGCGACAATTTGCTTCTGGGGGCGTTCCTCCGCCGTGCCCGCCGTGCCGAACTCGCCCAGGACCTCGAACAGGTCTACACCCTGTTTCCGATCCTCGGCGATCGCCGCCATCAGGACGCCACCACCCTGTCGGGTGGGGAGCAGCAGATGTGCGCGATCGGGCGCGGCCTGATGGCGCGTCCCCGCCTGCTGATGATCGATGAACTCTCCCTCGGGCTCGCCCCTCGTGCCGTGGACCTGCTGGGCGAAGCGCTGCGCGCCATCAGCGCCGCGGGAGTGGCCATCCTGCTCGTGGAGCAGGACGTCCTCACCGCCTTCGATCTGGCCGGGGTCGCCTGCGTGATCGAAAGCGGCCGCGTTGCCACCGCGGGCAGCCCCGAAGCCCTCGCCGACGACCCTCGAATCCGGAACGCCTATCTCGGACTGCACACGCCATGAACCTTGACCCCCTCCGGCGCTCGCGCCCTGTCTGGAACGGCCTCGCCTTCGCCGGAGAGGCGCTGGGCCTCGGGCCCCGGATGCTCCTGCACGCCGGGCCGCCCTTTGCCAGTCCGGGCGAGCCGTCGGCGCCCGTGCTGTCATCCGCGGTGCTGGCCTGTCGCCACGAAGGGTGGGCCAGCACGGATGAAGAGGCCGAGAACCTCATCCGGTCGGACGTGGTGCGGCTGCTGCCGGCCCAGGATTTCGGGGCGGTCACCCCGCTGGCGGAAGTCGTGTCACCGTCCACTCCCCTTACCAGGGTGGCCGACCTGGGGGACCCGTCGACCCAGGCCTGGGCTCCGCTGTCCAGCGGCTCCGGACCGCAGATGCGTTTCGGCACGCGCAACCCCGCCGTGCTCGCACGGCACGCCTGGCGGGAGCAGACCCTGTTCCCGGCGCTGAGGGCAGCGCTCGCCGAACCGGTGGAGTTGCTGGAGCCGGCGCGGCAGGGGCTCGACCGCGGGGACGACCTGCACGGCAGCACGGCCTGCGCCACGACAGCCCTTGCGGAGATTCTCGATCGCCGGCTGGGCACCGACACGGCCAGCCGCGAGACCCGCGCCATGCTGGCCCAGTCGCCGCTGTTCTTTCTCACGCTCTGGATGGCGGCCTGCAGGGTGATGATGCTCGCGGCAGCCGACAGCATGCCCACGGTGCTGCTGGCCCTGGCCGGCAACGGCAAGGATGTGGGCATCCTGCTGGGGGGAGACCCGAGCGCATGGACCCGGGTCGGGGGCGCGCCGCCCGAGGGGGAACTGGCGCACGGACAGGCGCCGGCGGAGGTGTGCCCCATGATCGGCGACAGCGGCGTCATCGACATCGCCGGCTTCGGCGGGCAGCGGCTTCGGGATGCCCCGGCAGCGAGGTGCCTCGAAACCCGCCACCCGGGTCTCGACGCGCGGGTCGGCCTGGACGCCCGCACGCTGGTCGCGAAGGAACTCCAGCCCCAGGTGCACATCGGCATGATCGGTGCCGACGGCCGCACGGGCCTGATGGGCCGCGGACTCTACCGGCCGCCGCTCGCGCTCTTCCGGGCCGCCATCACGGACAGGACCGCCCGGACGACTCCCAGATAGCCGGTGCACCGGCACAGGTTGCCCGCGAGTTCCTCCCGCACGCGGGCCTCGTCGGCATCCGGCAGGCGCAGGACGATATCGCGCGCGGTCACCAGCATGCCCGGGGTGCAGTAACCGCACTGGAGAGCGTGATGAACGCTGAACGCCTCTCTGAGGGCGGCCACGGTTTCGTCGTCGTCGAGACCCTCCACGGTGCGCACCGACGAGCCCTCGCACGCCACCGCGAACGCCAGGCAGGAACGCGCTGGCTCGCCATCCAGTTCGACGGTGCACGCCCCGCACACCCCGTGCTCGCAACCCAGGTGCGTGCCGGTGAGACGCAGCTGTTCCCGGAGAAAATCCGCCAGGTGGGTGCGAGGTTCCACGAGAGCCTGGACCCGCTTGCCATTGACAGTCAGTTCGATGCTTTTCATGGGAGAGACCGCTTCACCTTCGGGAGCCTCGGGGATGCTTCGCCGTCCATCAGGACGCCAGCCGTTCGCGTGCGCGCCGCAGCGCCACGACGTGCACGTGGTGCTCGAAGGTCCCGGGCAGGAAGCCGGCGGCACTCACCGCCGTCTCGGCGGACCCGGGGTCGCGCCCATCCGTCAGCGCGCGGGCATCGTCGATCACGGCGGGCGCGCCGTCCGTGGCGCCGATCACCGCCCGGAAGACACCGCGGTCCGGATCCGAGAGGATCCCGGCGATGGCCTCGGCGAACTCCCCCGGCTTGCGGTTGAACTTGTAGTAGCTGAACCGGGCACCGGCCGACGGGCGGGGCACGCGAATGGAGACAACCAGTTCCTCGGGACCGAGGACCGTGGACAGGGGTCCGTCCACCAGGGTATCCGCAGGCAGGGACCGCGATCCGTGGGGGCCCACAGCCACGAGTTGCGCGCCCAGCAGGGCCATCACGCTCACCCAGTCGGCGGCCGGGTCGGCGTGCACGAGGCTGCCGCCCAGGGTGCCCCGGTTCCGCACGGCACGGTAGGCAATGCCGTGGGCCACGCCGCCGAGGAACCGCCCGAGGGGACCGCCGACACAACCGTCCTCGATGGCGGCGTGGGTGACCCCGGCGCCGAGAACGAGTTCGTCGCCCTCCTGGCCGCAGGCGAGCAGGGTGTCGATGCCGCGGAGGTCGATGAGAAGCGCCGGCCGGGCAAGCCGCAGGTTGAGCAGCGGCCCGAGGGACTGCCCCCCGGCCAGGAACTTGGCGTCGTCCCCGGCTTCTGCGCGCAGGCGCACCGCGGCCTCTACCGAACGGGGCTTCTCGTAGTCGAACGCCGGTGCCTTCACGCGCGCGCCCTCGCCGCCGCGATCGCCGCCAGCAGGCGGCGGGGCGTGATGGGGCTTTCGGTGATCTCCACGCCGAGGTCCGCGAGCGCATCGTTCACGGCGTTGGCGATGGCGGCCGGGGGCGCGATGGCCCCGCCCTCACCCACACCCTTCTGCCCGAAGCACGACAGGGGCGACGGCGTCTGCATATGCTCCAGGCGGATGGACGGAACCTCGGTCGCACCTGGAAGCATGTAGTCCGCAAGCGTCGAAGCGAGGGGCTGGGCCTGGTCGTCGAAAGGCATCTCCTCGTAAAGCGCCGAGCCGATGCCCTGGGCGGCCCCGCCATAGACCTGGCCGTCGACGATCATCGGGTTCACCAGCGTACCCCCGTCCTCGACGATCACGTAATCGAGAATCTCCACCGTGCCGAGTTCCACGTCGACCGCCACCGCGCAGGCGTGGCTCGCGTAGCTGAAGGTCCCCGTATCCTGCACGGTCCGGTAGCCGGTGGTGGCCTCCAGTCCGGCGGGATCGACCCCCGGGGGCAGCCGCTGGGGCTGGCGGTACCACGTGTGGGCGATCTCCTTCAGGGACAGGCGGCGGTCGGTGCCGACCACCCGGACGACGCCATCCTCCAGGACCAGATCGTCCACCGCGGCCTCGAGCAGGTGCGCGGCGATGTCCCGGACCCGCCGGGCGATGATCTCGCAGGTGGACGCCACGGCCCCGCCGGACATCACGATGCATCGGGACCCCCACGTCCCCGTGGAATAGGGCGTGGTGGCGGTGTCTCCGTGGATCAGCCGGACCTGCGCCGGGTCGATGCCGAGAATCTCGTGCGCCACCTGAGCGAGGGTGGTCTCCAGCCCCTGTCCGTGGGAGTGGGCGCCGATTCTCAGTTCCAGCACCCCGTCCGGGGACAATCGGGCGGCGCACTGCTCGTGCCCCGGGACCATCGGGATGCCCCAGCCGTGGTACACCGAGGTGCCGTGGGCGCCCTGCTCGCAGAAGATGGCCAGACCGACGCCGATGCGCCGGCCGTCGGCCTCGGGGGTCCGCTGTCGCTCGCGCCAGCGGGGGAGGTCGAGCGCGGCCACCGCGCGCCGCAGGCATTCCGGGTAATCGCCGGAATCGAACACCTTCCGGGTGATGTTGACGTAGGGCATCTGCTCCGGCCGGACGAGGCAGTCGAGCCGCACCTCGTGGGGCTCCCTGCCCGCGCGTCGGGCGATGGCGTCGATGACCAGCTCGAGGGCGAAACACACACCCGTGCGGGCCACCCCGCGGTAGGGGAGGATCGGAGGCTTGTTGGTGGTCGCCGACGCGGTGCGGCAACGGAAACCCTCCATCACGTAGGGCCCGGGCAGGATGGACCCTACCTGCGCGGCCTCCAGGCACGCGGAAAACGGATACGACGAATAGGCGCCCGAATCCACCACGGCCTCGCAGTCGAGGGCGAGCAGCCGCCCGGAGGCGTCCGCATAACCCGTGATGTCGTAGTGGTGCTCCCGGCAGTTCGCGTTGCCGGTGAGCTGTTCGAAGCGGTCCTCGATCCACCGCACCGACCGGCCCAGACGCATGGCCAGCCAGGCCAGGCAAACCTCTTCCGGCAACAGGATGCCCTTGTAGCCGAACCCTCCGCCCACGTCGGGCGACACCACGCGGATGCGCCCCTGGTCGATCCCCAGACACTCCGACAGTCCCGCCCGCACGATGTGGGGCATCTGGGTGGCGGACGTGAGCGTCAGCTGGTCGAGCCGCCGGTCGTGCCAGGCCAGAACGCCTCGCCCCTCGATGGGCGCCATGCTCTGCCGGGCGGTTCGCACCCGGCGGCGCACCACGATGGCCGCCCGCTGCCGGATCCCGTCGAGATCGCCGTCCACCAGGGTGTCGAGAAACGCGTTCCGGTCCCAGTGGTCATGCACGCGCGGCGCGTCCGGCTCCAGCGCGGCAAGCATGTCCGCCACCACCGGCAGGGGCTCGAGGTCCACCTCGACACGCTCGGCCAGATCCTCCGCCTCCGCCCGGGTGGGCGCGATGCAGAGGGCAATGGCCTCCCCCACGTGGCGCACCTTGTCCCGGGCGAGGGGATACTGCGCCGAGCTACGGAACCCCGGCAGGCCGGAGTTCGCGACGATGGGGGCGACCCCCGTCAGGTCGTCCATGGTGAATACGCGGTCAGCGGCGTCGGCCGGCTTGCCCACGCCCCGCAGGCGCGCGTGCGCCATGGGCGAGCGCACGAAGGCCACTTCGAGCATGTCCACCATGCGCAGGTCGGCGACGAATTCCCCGCGACCGCGCAGCAGCCGGTCATCCTCCTTGCGGCGCAGCGACGCCCCGACGCCGCGGGGCCGTCCGGCGGGAACGCGCGGGCCGTTCATGCCGCTTCGGCGAGGGGCAGGATGGGAGCGGTCGCGTCGACGCGCCGCCCGCGGCGCAGGCAGAAGGCGGGGGAGAACATGCGCCGGGCCACCACCTCGTTGCCCTCGTTGTCCCGCAAACGCCAGGCTCCCGGCAGGTCGTCCAGCACCGACACGTCCGCCACGCTGCCCGGCGCGAGGGTACCGAGCACCCCTTCCCGCCCGAGAAGGGCTGCGGCGTTGGACGTGACCATGGGGACCACGTCCTCGAGCCGCAGGCCGAGGGCCACCAGGGAGGTCATGGCGCGCACGAGGCTGAACTGCGCGGCGCCGAAGAACAGGTGCATTTCCGGATCGGGGTGGCTGGCGGGCGTGCCTGCGGGCGGGGGCACGCGCGTGTTGTAGCCGTGCATGTCGGCACCCAGGGTATCGGGGATGATCCCGGCGTCGAGCACCTGCCGCGCCACCCGGAAGCTGAAGTGGGAGCCGTGCCCCACGTCGATCTTCGCGCCGCGGGCGATGGCCTCCTTCACCAGCGGGTGCACCTGTCCCGCTACGGACACAAAGCCGCCCGGGTGGCGGCTGAAGGGGTGCGAGAGGACATCCCCGGGCTTCAGCAGGTTGACCACGTCCGGGAAGATGCTGTCGGGATCCACCGGTCGACCGTCGGCCGCCGGCGGCCAGAGCTGCCCGAAATGGATGTACACCGGCAGGGCCGCCTGCCGCCCGATCTCGGCGGCAAGCTGCATCACCTCGACCCCCCAGCGCGAAAACCCGCCGATCTCCGCGTGCGCCTTCACGCCCCGGACGAGATCCGCATTCTCGGCCGCCGCGCGCACGGTCGCGTCCACATCCACGCACGCCGGACGGTACAGCTCCGGGTAGTAGTGGCCCTCGAGCCCCCCCACGAGATAGGCGGAGATGAAGGCGAGCACGTTGGACTCCGCGCGCTCGGCCACGAAATGGCGGAACCCCGGGATCGTCATGCAGCTGGGGCCGCCCTGATCCACGAGGGTGGTGACGCCGGACTGGACGCCGCACAGGTCCGCATCGAGGCCGAACCTTCCCGTGACGTACCGGTAGACGTGGGCATGGGTATCGATGAGGCCCGGAAGGACCAGCCTGCCGCGACAGTCCACGCGCTGCGCAGCCGGCAGTGCCGACCCGTCGAGAGAAACCCGGGCGATCCGACCATCGTGGATGGCGACGTCACCGACGCCGTCGGTGCCTGCGGCGGGATCGATGACCCGCCCACCTTCGAGAACCAGATCGAACTGCGTCATGGCTGCCCCGCTTCCGGGAATGGAACTGCGCTGAACGGTAACGCATCGCCCGCGGGGCAGGAAGAGACGCACCGCGCTGGTGCCCGGCCGTGCATTCCGGAGCACGGCGGGAGGAGTACAGTCGGGGCGACAGCCCCCTCCCCCGAACCCATGCCTGCCGACCCCGCGATTCCGATACAAGTTGCCGTCATCGGCGGCGGACCTGCCGGTCTCATGGCCGCCGAGACCCTCGCCGGCCGGGGCCTCGCCGTGGACCTGTTCGACGCCAAGCCATCGGTCGGGAGAAAGTTCCTGATCGCCGGGCGCGGCGGGCTCAACCTGACCCACTCGGAACCCTTCGACAGGTTCGTGACCCGCTACGGGGAGCGGGCCGCGGACCTCCGCCCGTTTCTCGAGGGATTCAGCCCCGATGCACTGCGCGCCTGGGCCCGCGGACTGGGCGTTGAAACGTTCGTGGGAACCTCGGGACGGGTCTTTCCCGTCGATTTCAAGGCGGGCCCGCTGCTGCGTCGCTGGGTACACCGGCTGCACGACCGCGGCGTGCGCATCCACGTTCGGCACCGCTGGAGCGGCTTCGCCCCGGATGGGACTGTGTGTTTCGTCACGCCCCAGGGGCTTCGTCAACTCCGCGCGAACGCCTGCATCCTCGCCCTGGGTGGCGGCAGCTGGGCCCATCTGGGCTCCGACGGCGCGTGGGTGGCGAGGCTGGAGGCGCTCGGCATCCCGGTGGTCCCGCTGCGCCCCGCGAACTGCGGGTTCGACGCGACCTGGAGCGACCACTTCGCCACGCGTTTCGCCGGACAACCCGTCAAGTCGGTCGTCGCGAGCACGGTGACGGCACGGGGCGAGGTGGTCTCGCAGCCCGGCGACCTGATGATCACCGCCACCGGCATCGAGGGCGGCCCGGTGTACGCCCTGGCGGCCCCGCTGCGCGATGCCCTCGGGCGCGGTGGCGCGGCCGAACTGACCATCGACCTCGCTCCCGGCCGGCCCCTGGAACGCCTCGTGGCGGCGCTGGCACGACCCAGGGGGCGACGCTCCCTCGGCGCGCACCTGAAGCGCGAGGCGGGTATCGAAGGGGTCAAGGCCGCGCTCCTGCACGAGGTGCTCGACCGCGAGGCCTTCGTCGATGCCACGGGCCTCGCCCGGGCCATCCGCGGGTTGCGGGTACGCCTGTCCGCCCCCCGCCCCCTCGACGAGGCCATCAGCACGGCCGGCGGCGTGCCCTTCCCCGAACTCGACAGCCACCTGATGCTGCGACGGCTGCCGGGCGTGTTCTGCGCGGGCGAGATGATCGACTGGGAAGCCCCGACGGGGGGCTATCTCCTGAGCGCGTGCTTCGCGAGCGGCGTCGCGGCCGCTCGCGGCGCGGCCGCGTGGATACATCGGGAAGACGTCGCGTCAGCCCGGTGACCTGCCCGGGCGGCGGAACCGCGACCGGGCAACCCCGGACCCGGGATCGAATTCCCCGGCCACCGGTCGCGGGCTCGGTGTTACGCTCACGTCGATGGTGTCCGGTACCGTCCGCAGCGTGGCGGGCGTCACCTGCAGGCACCTGCCCCGAGAACCCCATCCGGCCCGGATCCCAGTGACACGCTTCCCTGCGCCCAAGATCGACACCGCCCCAGCCTGGCATCGCCTGCTGCTCGGCCCCGCGGACGCCGAGGGAAGGCAGCGCACCCGGATGCTGCGGTTCTTCATCGCCGCGGGCAGCTACCTTCTGACCATGGCCCTCGCGGGCGTGGGAACCCTCATGGGGTACATGCCCACCCCTGCGCTGATCACGGGCTGCGCCAGCGTGGCCGCCGGGCTCGCGGTGTTCTACGTTCTGTTCCGCACCGGCCTGAACCTGCGCCTGCCGGACCCGAGCCTCACGGTGCTGCAGGTGCTCGCCGGCACGTTGGCCACGACATGGCTCGTCTATCACAGTGGCGAGGCGCGCACGGTCTACGTTCTCTTCTATCTCGTGGCCTTCCTGTTCGGCGTGTTCCAGCTGGGCACAACCATCCTCCTGGCGCTGGCGGTGGCCATGCTCCTGTCCTACGGTGTCGCCGTGGGCCTGCTCGTTCAGGCGCACCCGGGCGAGGTCAACCTCAAGCTCGAGATCCTCCGCTTCGTCGTCCTCGGAGCCGTGCTTACGTGGTTCGCGGTGATGGGAGGCTACATCCAGCGGCTGCGGACGAGACTGCGCGCGGCGCGCGACTCGGCAGCCGCCGCGAGCCGGGCGAAGAGCGAATTCCTGGCCAACATGAGCCACGAGATCCGTACGCCCATGAACGGCGTGATGGGCATGCTGCAACTCGTGCTCCAGACCCCCCTGTCCGACGAGCAGCGGGAGTATCTCGGCATCGTCGAGGAATCCGCCGAATCGCTGCTCGGCATCCTCAACGACATCCTCGACCTCTCCCGGGTGGAGGCGGGCCGCCTTCCGATCGAACGCGTTCCGTTCGCCATGCGGGACCTCGTCGATCAGGCGCTCGCCCCCTTTCTTCCGCGCGCCCGGGACAAGCATCTGCGCATCGAAGTCCACGTGGCCCCCGAACTGCCCCGGCTCATCACCGGCGACCCGCTGCGCATCCGGCAGATCCTCGTGAACCTCGCGGGCAACGCCATCAAGTTCACCGAGCGGGGCAGCATCGCCGTGGGGATCGAATGCGGCGCCACCGAGGACCCCGAACTGGAACTCGCCATCGTCGTGCGGGACACCGGCATCGGCATTCCCGCCGCGAAGCAGGCGTGGATCTTCGAGGCCTTCTCGCAGGGTGACGCCTCGACCACCCGTCTGCACGGGGGGACCGGCCTCGGCCTTGCGATCTGCGCGAAGCTGGCCTTGCTCATGGGGGGCACGATCACGGTGAAATCCCGCGAGGGCGAAGGCAGCGAATTCCGGGTGACCGTCCCGGTCGCCAGGGCGACGGACACGGCGGGCCCCGTCGCAGCCGGTGTCCCGACCGACGTGCCGTCACCCGCGCGATCATCCCTGCTCCAGGAGGGGACGCCACCCGGGCCGCCGGCCCCTGGGCCCGCCCCGGCGCCAGCGCCCGTCACGAAGCCGGCCACCGCCCGCGGGGTCGCAGCCTCCCGGAGGGCACCACGGGTTCTGGTGGTGGAGGACAACCCGGTGAACCAGGCGGTCGCCCGTCGGTGGCTGCCGAAGCTCGGTGTGCAGGTCGCCGTGGCCACCAACGGGCGGGAAGCGCTGGCGGTGATGGACGAACATGCCTTCGACGCGATCCTGATGGACATCCAGATGCCCGAAATGAACGGGCTCGATGCGACGAGGACCATCCGCGCCCGGGAATCCGGCTCCGGTCGCCGGGTACCGATCATTGCGCTCACCGCGAACGCGATGGACACGGACCGCGAAGAGGCGCTGGCCGCCGGGATGGACGACTACGTCACCAAGCCCATCCGGCTCCCCGAACTGCAGGCGGCGCTGGAGCGCGCGCTGAAGCAGCGGCTCGACGGGGGCGCCTGAGGGATCCCCGACCCTGCGCTCAGGCGGCGCGCCCGCGCTGCGTCCCGGTCGCGGCCCCGGCGAGGGCCTTGAGTTCCCCGTGGAGTTCGAACCACGCGGAGTGATAGCTGTCCTGCCGCACGCTGGTGACGCGGCTGCCCTCTCCCGCGGCGATGAGCGCGTGCAAGCGGGCGAAGCGCTCGCGGTAGAACCCAAGGCGCGGCAGCAGGCGGGCAAGTTCCGCAGTGATGGCGACGGACCGCTGATGGAACCGGGCGAGGCGCTGCAGCACGGCGGCGTCATGCCCCGGATCGCGATGGGTGTTTGCGACGCCGGAGACGGTGACCTGCCAGTCGGTGAGGATCGACTTCAACTCGCCATCGAGCGCCTGAAAACGCACGTAGACGGCATCGAAGGCCCCGGCGTCGAGACCCGCCCGCTCGCCTTCGAGCCGCGCGCGGAGGTGCGCGGCTGCGCTGGCGCTGGGGCGCAGGGTCTCGCCCATCGTCTCGCACAGACCCTGGTGGCACAGGGCCCGGCAGCCCGTGGCGACGGCATCGACGGGCAGGCCCAGTGCCTCGGCCAGGTCTTCTGCCCTTGCCCGACCCTTCAGTGCCAGCAGCCGCAGCAGGACGAAGGTGTCGGGCGAAGCGACACCGGCGCCCGCGTCCGGCTCTGCCCCCCGGCTGCGCGCCGGTCCCGGCGACGCCCGCAGACTCGCCAGCACCGCTGGCAGCCGATCACGCACCACCACGGCAGCCACGCCGGCCGCCACGGCGGCCTCGATGCCCTCGTCCATCTCGAGCACACGCCCCCGCACGACGGCGCCGGGCCGCAGGGCCAGGCGCCAATCGTCGTTCGCGGCATCCAGATCCACCGCATCCTCCGGCGAGTTCCCCGCCTCCAGAACACGGAGCGGCGCCAGCGGCACCGCCCACGCCAGAAGCTTGCGGAGGGGCTCGACCATGCCGGCGTCCGGTGCGGCGACCGCGAGGTCACCCGGCCACACGCACCCGGAGGCCCCGTCGACCGTCACGACCCGGCCCGCCAGCGCCGTCACGGCCGCGGCCCCGCATCCCACCACGCAGGGACGCCCGAGTTCCCGGCTCACGACGGCCGCGTGGGAACTGGCGCCACCCAGCTCGGTAACCAGCGCGCGCGCCGCGATGATCCCCCGTATGTCCTCGGGGCGGGTATCCGGACGCGCCAGGATCACGGCTTCACCCCGGTGGGCCAGCGCCTCGGCCTGCCCCGGATCGGTCACGACGGTCCCCGCAGCCACCCCCGGACAGGCGGGCTGCCCCGTGGCGAGAGGGGCAAGCGGCGAGGCCTGCGGAGCAACGGTCCGAACGGGCAGTCGCCGCAACTGTTCGGCGGTCAGCCGCCGTACGGCGTCCTCCCGCGAAATGAGGCCGGCCTCCGCAAGATCGATGGCGGACCGCACGGCAGCCCCGGGAGAACGTTTCGCCACGCGGGTCTGGAGGAACCACAGCCGCCCGGATTCGACTGTGAACTCGATGTCCTGAATGTCCCGGGCGTCGGCCTCGAGCTGAGCGGCGCCGCGCAGCAGGGCCCCGTGGACATCGGGCATCCTCTGGCGCAGCGCCTCGAGCGGCAGCGGCGTGCGCTCACCGGACACGACCTCCTCACCCTGGGCGCAACCCAGCCACTCCCCCCAGGCCGGCAGTGCACCGGTGATGGGATTCCTGCTGAACAGCACGCCGGTGCCGGAATCGGCATCCCGGGTACCGAATACCATCGCCTGGACCGTCACGGCGGTTCCCCCGTCATTCCCCAGTCGCCGGTCGGCCCGGTAGGCAAGGGCCCGGGGCGAAAACCAGGAGTCGAAGACGGCGGCAATGGCGGTGCGCAACTGCTCGGCGGGGTCGGATGGCACGGGTCCGGATCCGCCTCCGAAGACCACCCGGCGGTACTGCGCCTCGAAGCGCCGGCGCACATCCGCGGGATCGCCGATGTCCGCGGACACCTTCCCGAGCGCCCCCTCGATCAGCCCATTGATTCCGACGTTCAGGATCGTGTCCATCATCCCGGGCATGCTGTGCGCGGCCCCGGAGCGCACGGACACGAGGAGGGGCCGCTGCAGGCCACCGAAACGGCGCCCGGTGCGCCCTTCCAGCCATCGCAGGCCCTCCTCGACCTCCGCCCAGAGCGCCTTGTCGAGAACGCGCCCGCCGGCGAAGTAGTCCCGGCATGCCAGGGTGGTCAGCGCGAAGGCGGGTGGCACGGGCAGTCCGATCGCGCACATGCGGTTGATTCCGGCGGCCTTGCTTCCCACCTCCTCCCTCGTGAGGGGGGCCGTGCCGTCCAGGCGGGCCACCCTGGGGGAGGCGGCCGGCGGAAGGGGAGGCGTGGCCTGCAGCTCCGGCTTCATTGCACGGACACCGTACCGGTGCCGCCATCCACCGTGACCGCGCAGCCATTGCGCAGACGCCGTGTGGCCCCGGCCACGGAGACGACCGCCGGAATGCCCAGTTCACGCGACACGATGGCCGCGTGGGAAATGGCGGCACCGGTCTCCACGACCACCGCGCCCGCCGTCAGGAAGAGCGGGCCCCAGGCCGAGTCCGTGGTCGCCGTCACGATGACGTCGCCCGGCTCAAGTTCGCTGTCCACCTCGAGCGATTCGATGACTCGGGCGCGCCCGGTGTGACGCCCCGGGGAGACGCCGAGGCCGACGAGGGACTCTCCGGGCCCGGCGGGTGCGACGTCGCCCACATCGCGGGCCTGGAAATCCGGCAACCCGGGCGGTGCGCCCTCGAACACGAAGGGCGGCTCCCGGGACTTCAGCCATTCGAGCCGCGCCGCCCGTGTCTGCAGGCGCTCCTGCCACGCCCCGGGGTTGGCCAGGAAATCGTCGGCCTCGGCATCCGTGACCAGCAGCACGTCTTCCCAGCGGGCAAGGACACCGCGCCGGACCATCCGCGTCCCGAGTTCCCGGAGCACTGCGCGCGCCTCGTCGATGAGCCGAGCGCAGTGGGTCTTGCTCCGCTCCCGCGCCGCCAGGTGACGACCGACCGAGGCGGCGGCGGCCAGGAACTGGGATCGCGATCGCGGATCGCCCCCCAGTCGAGCCGCGACCTCGGCCACGGCGACGTCCCGGGCAGCAGCGAACGCGGCCGCGCGGGCGCCTGGCGATGCGGAATCGGGAGCGCGACCGGCGCGGTCGAGCATGCGCAGCGCCATCGCCGGGTCGGCGCGCCAGGTGGGGGACCGGATTTCCCAGGCACTGGGCCCGAGGAAACCCCAGCGGTCGATGAAGGCATCCCAGTCGGAAAGAAAGCGCCGGAAGACCGGGCGACCGTCCGAACGCAGTCGCGGCAGCAGGTCGCCGGTACCCTGGTCGAAGGCGGCCCGCAACGCCTGCGAGTACCACACCTGGCGGGAAAGGGCCCACAGGTCGAGCGACTGCGCGGCAGATTCGACCTCCCCGATTCCTGCGGTGATCGCGGACACCCGGTCGGCCGCACCGGCCGCGGCGGAGGCCTGCGCGATGACGCTGCTCAGCACGTTCGCACCGTAGGTGTTCAGCACGTGCCTCCGGAACAGCCGGCGGCCTTCCGGGGTGAGGCCTCGCGCGCGCTCGAGCAGTTGTGCGTCCGTCACAGCCGCCAGGCCGGGACGCAGGGCAACCAGCGCGTCGAGGCGGATCCGGTCCTGGTCCGTCGCCGGTCCCGGGTCGTCGGTGAAGAGGGTCGCGAGCCAGGCGCCCGCTGCCGCCATGCGCTCCGCGCTGACGTCGCGCGGATCGGGCCGGTAGGGCGGCGCGCCGGCGTGATCGCCGAACAGCGAGCGGTCCATGGCCTCGACGGTCAGTCCCGGCACCCGGACCGCCATCACCCGGGTCACGGACATGTTGATGTAGATGTAGCCGCCGAAACACCCGCAGATCTCGCATTCGCCGGGCGGCCGGAAGTCGGCCGGCACGAAGACGCCCATGTGGAAGAATGCGTCGCGCCACCCGGGCTCCCACGACTGCACGCCGAACAGGCTCCAGGTGAGGGGTGAGACTGCCTCCACGAACACCTCGCCCACGTTGCCCCGCGTCCACACGGGATGACGCTCGCTGGGCTCGTCATCGCAGACCCAGAGTTTCTGTTCCAAGATCCCTCCGGCCATGATGTGACGCGGTCACCGGGTCCCGGCGGGTTCCAGGGCAGTCACGACGGGAAGACTGCACCGGCAGCGCGAACGGAACGTTGACGCAGCGCAAAGACTGGCCGCGGGAGTCTCCCGGGCACCCATGGGCCGCTATCATCGCGACTCCTTCCCGACCGCGCCGTCGCCCATGCCCACATCCTGGAATCCCGGAGAACTGCCCACGATCCTGGTCGCGCTCGCCGCCCTGGCAGGGGGTATCGGTCTCCACCGGCGCATCCCCGCGCTGCAGCGCCTCCACATTCCCGCACCCGTGGTCGGCGGGCTTGCCGTCGCGGTGATCACGCTGGCGCTGCACACCACGCGGGACGTGGAAATCCGGTTCGCGACGGGACTGCGCGACATCCTTCTGCTGGTGTTCTTCGCCACCATCGGTCTGTCGGCACGCCTGCGGGCGCTGCGCGAGGGCGGCAGACCCCTCGCCCTGCTCTGCCTGGCGGTTCTGGTGCTGCTCGTGATCCAGAATGTGGCCGGGCTGCTGGTGGCGGGCATCTTCGGCCAGCACCCGTTCTATGGCCTGCTCATGGGCAGCGCGTCCTTCGTGGGCGGCCCCGGCACGGCCATGGCCTGGGCGACGGAGGGGCAGCGCCTGTTCGGCCTCGACGCCGCACCCGAAGTGGGGATCGCGGCAGCCACGCTCGCGGTGACGACGGGGGCTCTCGTGGCGGGACCGGTGGCCGGCCGGCTGGTGGACCGCCACGACCTGAGAGGACGCCCGGCTGCTCACGGCGGGCGGGCAGGTCCGGGCCGGGAAGCCGAGCCGACGGTGGCTGCGGAGCGGCTGACGATGGCGCTGCTGCCGATCGCGCTGGCCGTCTGGCTGGGCGAGATCGCCAACGGCTGGGCGCGAGCCCAGGACTTCATGATGCCGGGGTTCCTCACGGCGATGCTGGCGGGCGTCGCCCTCGGCAACGCCCTCGAACTGGCAGGAAGGCGCCTCGACACGGAGGCCGTGGAGCACGCGGGAAACATCGCGCTGCAGGTGTTCCTGGCCCTCAGCCTCATGAGCCTGCGGCTGTGGACACTCGGCAGCACCCTCTGGCCGCTCGTCGTCAACACGGTGGTCCAGATCGCCCTGAGCGTCTTCGTGGCGGTTCGGGTTCTGTTCCGCCTGCTGGGGCGGGACTACGATGCCGCCGTGACGGTCGGCGGATTCCTGGGCTTTGGCCTGTCGTCCATGCCCGTGGCCATGGCCACGATGGATCAGCTGACAAATCGCTGGGGGCCGTCGCCCCGCGCCTTCCTGCTCATCACGCTATGCGGATCGATATTCGTGGACCTGGTGAACACCCTGGTCATCAAGGGCTTCCTCGCGCTGCCCCTGTTCTTCCCGGTCGGGTGACGCCGGCGCCCGTCAGAGCGGTCGGCGGGCGATGTAGCCGTAGTAGTTGCAGGCGCCGAAGAACACCCCGTCCGCGGAGCGCCCGAGGACCTCGTCGGCCCAGGCCTGCGCGTCGGCGGCCGTGGCGGCACCGGATTTCGGCAGCAGCGTCGTGAAGGACTCGATTCCCGCCCGCCAGAAATCCACTGCCCCCACCTCGGCGAGCACGTGCGCGGAGACGCCTGCGAACTCGAGGCCGGCCTCCCCCAGGCGTTGCGGCATTTCCCGCATGACGCGGGGATTGGTGACGATGGCGGCGATGATCGCCTCGTCCATGGCCCGCCCGCGCTCGGGGTCGGCGGTGCCGAAGGTGAGGGAGGCATAGTCGCCGTCGAACACGGCCACCTGCCCGCCGGGCCGGACCACCCGGGCCAGTTCCGCGAGTACCGCACCCGGGTCGTCCACGTGGCTGATCAGCGTGTGGGCCACCACCGCGTCGAAGGACGCGTCGGGTAGGCGCAGGCCCCGGGAATCCCCGGCGTGGAAGTCGGTCACGCCCGCGAATCCCTCGGCAGCGGCCAGTCGCCGGGCGGAATCCACCAGATGCGGGCTCATGTCGATGCCCGTGACGCGACCGCCGAAGCCCGGCCGCCGCGCGATCGTGCGGGCAACCACCCCGGTGCCGCAGCCCACGTCCAGCACCGTGCGCGCCCCGTCGATGCCCATGGCATCGAGATAGTCGGCGATCATCGCAGTGAATCGCGGATGCCGGCCGCGCGCCTCCAGACGGGTCTCGAGTACACCGAGGGTGTGCGCGTCGAGCTGGTCGGTGATGCGGTAGACATCGGTCGCCTTCATGCCGGCGACCCTGTTGTTCCGCCAGCGACACCATCCGCTCCGGCGGCCGCCTCCCGCGCCCAGAGCTCGCGGGCCGGCACCCCCACCGCGCGCTCCACCGCCGCCATCGCGTCGAGGATCAGGTCTTCGCGGTAGCGCCGTCCGATGATCTGCACCCCCACCGGCATCGCATCCACCCACCCCGCGGGCACGACCCCGGCGGGCAGGGCCAGATAGTTCACGCCGTAGCTGTAGATCGCGGCGTCGAACACATCCTTCAGCTGGCCGAAGGCACCCGTGTCGTAGTCCCAGGGCCAGATCGGTCGCATGAGAAACGGGCTCAGCACGAGCGGGTAGCGGTCGAGGAAGACATTCCACGCGCGCGTCAGCCGGGTGCGCGCGGCGATGCCCGACAGGTAGGCGGGGCCTTCCGCCACGTCCCCCATCTCGTAATACCAGTCGAAGACCTGCCGGATCTCCGGGCTGCCGTGGCGTCTCGCCATCGGATCCACCGTCGCCCGGAGCTCGGCCAGGGCCATCGACATCCAGCCGGCGGCCGCCTCGGTCATGGGCGGCGGCTCCACCGGCTCCACCTCGTACCCGGCGTCGGACAGGACCCGGGCGGCCCGGTCGATCGCGGCGGCGATGCCCGGGTGCAGGGGGTAGCCGTGGGCGTTCTTCGTGAAGGCGACCCGGATCGGCGCGGTCAGCGGCTCACCTTCGAAGGGGACGGGCACCCACCAGGGGTCCCGGGCGTCGCCCCGGGAGAGGACCCGGGTGGCGAGCCGCAGGTCGCGCACTTCCCGGCAGATGGCACCCTGGGCGGAGATGAGCTGGGACAGCAGGCCGCGCTCCGCGGCCGCCGAGGGGTTGAAGGCGGGCACCCGGCCCACGGTGGGCTTGACCGTGCATACGCCACAGGCGAAGGCCGGAAAACGCAACGATCCGCCGATGTCGTTGCCGTGGTGAAGCGGTCCCATGCCTGCCGCCGCGGCCGCGCCGGCCCCCCCGGACGAACCGCCCGCAGAAGCGCCCGGGTCCCAGGGATTGCAGGTGCGCCCGTGCAGCGGGCTGTCGGTGCTCGCCCGCATCGAGAACTCGGGCGTGGTCGTGCGCCCGATGAGGATGGCACCCGCCGCCAGCAGGTTGCGCGTGACCGGTGAATCGTCCGGAGCGACCACCTGCTCGAATGCGGCGACTCCGTTGGGCGTGGGCATGCCCGCCACATCCACGTTTTCCTTCACCGTGACCGGAACTCCGTGGAGGGGACCCCAGGACTCGCCGCGCGCCAGCGCCTCGTCCGCCACCCGCGCCCGATCGAGCGCCGCCTCGAAGCAGGGATAGACGATCGCGTTGAGCGCGGGGTTGCAGGCGTGGATCCGGTCGACCACGGCACGCAGGGCCTCGACGGCCGTGAAGGACCCCTCGTGGATGCCCGAGGCGAGGTCGCAGGCACCCAGTTGCCAGAGGGGAACGCCGGGCGGGGTCATGGGCGGCGCCGCCTTCAGATGACGCCCTGGCGCGCCAGGGCGTCGATGTGCGCGTCCCCGTAGCCCAGCGCGCGCAGGATCTCGACCGTGTGCTCGCCCGGCGCGGGCGCAGGGCGGGACACCGCGAAGTCGAACCCGGTCATGCGCAGCGGCGGCGCCACCTGCAGGACATCCCCTTCCGTAGGGTGGGGAGCCCGGACGAACATGCCCCGGGCGACGTGCTGCGGATCGTCCTGCAGTTCCTCGAAGGCGCGCACGGGGGACACGCAGCAGTCGCGGCCGGCGAACGCCTCGACCCAGGCCGCCTGCGTGCGGGTGGCGAAGATGTCCCGCAGCGCCCGGACCGCCACATTCGGATCGCCGCCATGGGCCCAGTGGTAACGCTCGAGGTCCGGACGGCCCAGCACTTCACAGACTTCGCGCCAGAACTTGGACTCGAGGGAGCCCACCGCCATGTGGCGCCCGTCCGAAGTCCGGTAGACGTTGTAGCACCCCTCGCGACCGGAGAGGAGATCATCGCCCGTCGCCGGCGCGGCACCGCGGGCGGCCACGGCAGCCAGTGCCTGCACGTTGTGGGCAAGCACGCCCTCGGTCATGGCCACATCCACGTGGCGGCCCTGCCCCGTGCGCTGTGCATCCACGAGGGCCGCGAGGATGCCCATCGCCGGCACGAGCGCCCCGCCGAGGATGTCGGCCACCTGGAAGTTGGGGATCACCGGGTCTCCCCCTGCGGGACCGATCTGGTCCGTGAGGCCCGCGTAGGAGCAGTAGTTGATGTCGTGCCCCGCGAGGTGGCGGTAGGGTCCGGTCTGCCCGTAGCCGGAGATGGCGCAGTACACGAGCGCGGGATTGACCGCCCTCACCGCCTCGTAGCCCACGCCGAGGCGGTCCACCACGCCGGGCCGGAAGCCCTCGACCACCACGTGCGCGGTGCGTGCCAGGTCGAGAAACACCGCGACGCCCTGCGGCTGCTTCAGGTCGAGACGCAGGCCCCGCTTGTTGCGGTTGATCGCCAGGAAGACCGGAGCCATGCGCCCTTCCGGCGCGCCGAGGGTCCGGGCGTAGTCGCCGGCGCCCGTGTCCTCGATCTTGATGACATCGGCCCCCAGGTCGGCGAGGTGAAGGGTGCAGACCGGGCCCGGCAGCAGCCGGGTCAGGTCCAGGACGCGGATGCCCGCGAGCGGTCCGGAACTCATGGAATCCTCCTCACGATGCCGGCTTCGCGGCCCACTGGGGCCAGCGCGCGCGGACCAGTTCGCCGTCGGCGGCGTACATGTGACAGGTGTCGATGAGCGGCGGGCGGCGGCCGTCCGCGCCCGCCGGCTTGGCCCGCTCGCGTGCCCCGTAGAGGGTCTGATAGACCGTGGTCGCCACCGGCCCGAGCAGTTCCACGAGGTGCGTGCAGCCCTGGGTACCGCCCAGCAGCTGCCGGGTCTTCTGCGTGAACCCGGGCCGGATGTGCAGTCCCTTGAGCACCTGGAAGTTCGGCGTGATGGCCGGGCAGCCGAAGTAGGGCCCCCAGTCGGTGACGACCTCCACGTCGTGGATCAGGAGATCGAGATCCACGGTGAGCCGGATCCACATCTCGTGCATGGGTTCGCCGGCCACCAGGGTGCCTCCGGGCCGGTCCATGTTCGGCACATCGAACGGCTTGGTGTCGACGAGATGGCCCTCGACATCCCAGAGGCCGTCCTCGCGGTGATAGCCACGGCATTCGATGGTGCGGGTGTGCCTGGGTTTCCGGGGAGCGGGAGGCGAGAGTGGCATCGTGTTCCTGTCGTGGCAGCGCGCGCCCGTGCGCAGGTCAGGCCCTGCGGGGGGCGGATTTGCGCACCGGGAGCGCGGCCAGCACGGCCCGCTTCTGCTCGGCGCTGTATCTCGACCAGTTGGCGATCTCGTCAAGGCTGCGGAAGCAGCCCCGGCACAGGCCCGTGCCGCGTTCGATCGCGCAGACGTCGATGCACGGCGACGGAACATCGCCGGAGGCACCGCGGCGGTAGGCGCTCAAGGTGCGGCTCCCGTTCGCGGCGGCCTGGACGCCAGGGCCCGGCCCGTCCGGGATGCGCTGGCACGCCCGAGAGCCTCGCAGATGAAACGCCCCGCCGCCGCCACGCGGCCGAGGTCCACCCCGGTGCGAATGCCCATGCCGTCGAGCAGGTACAGCACGTCCTCGGTGGCCACGTTGCCCGTCGCGCCCGGCGCGTAGGGGCAACCGCCCAGACCGGCGACGGAACAGTCGAAGGTGGCCACGCCCATGTCCAGGGAAGCCAGGATGTTCACCAGGGCCTGACCGTAGGTGTCGTGGTAGTGCCCGCCCAGACGTTCCACGGGGATGTGCCGCCCCACGGCCTCGATCATCCGCTGCGTCGCGAGCGGCGTGCCCGTGCCGACGGTATCCCCCAGGGAGACCTCGTAGCATCCCATCTCATACAGCCGCCGGGCCACATGGGCCACGGCCGCGGGCGCGACGTCGCCCTCATAGGGACAGCCCAGCACCACGGAAACATAGCCGCGCACGCGCACACCGGCGCGCAGCGCCGTCTCGCACACGGGCGCGAACCGGTCCAGGGACTCGTCGATCCCGCAGTTGATGTTCCGGCGCGAGAACGACTCGGTCGCCGCGCCGAAGATGGCCACCTCGCCCGCGCCGGCCGCGAGCGCTGCGTCGAGCCCCTTGAGGTTCGGCACCAGGACAGGGTAGCTGACCCCGGGCAGGCGGCGGATGCGCGCCATGACCTCGGCGGCATCGGCCATCTGAGGCACCCACTTCGGCGACACGAAGCTGGTGGCCTCCACGGCCGGCAGCCCGGCGTCGGCCAGTTGCTCGATCAGGGTCACCTTGACGGCCGCGGGCACCAGCCCCGGCTCGTTCTGCAGGCCGTCCCGGGGACCGACGTCCACGAGGCGGACCGCTGCGGGATATCTCATGGTCGGGTCTCCGTGAAACGGAAGGCGTCCAGCGAGCCGCCGACGGGCAGGGGGTTCATGGCGAGGGCGCCTCCTGTGCGACGGGTTCGAAGTCCAGCAGGGTGACGCCTTCCTTCACCTGGTCGCCACGGCCGAAGAAGACTTCCCTGACCACGCCGGCCGCCGGTGCCGAGATGGTGTGCTCCATTTTCATGGCCTCGATCAGCATGAGGGGCGCTCCCTGGTCCACCCTGTCACCGGGCGCCACCAGCACGTCGATCACGGCACCGGGCATCGGAGACACGAGTGACCCGCAGTCAGTCTCGGCCTCGGCGAAGTCGAGGACTTCGATCTCCAGGGCGTGGCTGCGCCCGCCAGCGAACACGACGAGGGTGCGACCCTGCCGGACCACCCGCGCGAACTGGCGCACGCCGTCCAGGTCCGCGGCCAGGCCGCCGTCGGCAGAGAGTTCTCCGCCGGCCCGCATCCGCCTCCCGTCGGGGAACTCGAGTTCGCAACCGCCACCGCGGCGACGGACCGTCACGGCACGCCGTTGACCGGCATCGAAGAACGCGAAGGCACGGAAACCGTCTTCGTTGAGCCGCCAGCAGCCCGTGTCGTGCCAGGGGGAGAAGGGATCGCCCGACGCGAGTGCCTGCCGTCGCGCCCGGGCGTCCTCCTCCAGAATCTCCGCGAGGGCGGCAAGGCCCAGAACGGTGTCGTCGGCCGGCAGGGGATCGGGCAGCAGTTCGGCGTGATGGCGCTCGATGAGACCCGTGTCGAAGAGGGCGGGGTCGCGATGGGCCTGCGCGAAGGCCGGGTGGGCGGCCAGGGCTGCGAGGAACGCGAGATTGCTGGTGAGTCCCGCGACCTGGTAGTCCGCCAGCGCCCCGCGCAGGCGTCGCAGGGCGGCGTCGCGGTCCACGTCCCAGCAGACGAGCTTGGCGATCATCGGATCGTAGTTCACCCCGATCTCGTCACCCTCGCGCACGCCGGTGTCCACCCGCACGTGCGGGGACGGCACAGGCTCGCGCAGGTGCGTGAGGCGGCCCACCGCCGGCAGGAACCCCCTGGCAGGATCCTCGGCGTAGATGCGGGCCTCGATGGCGTGGCCATGGATGGCGAGCTGGTCCTGGGAAAGGGGCAGGGGGCGCCCCGAGGCGACGAGCAACTGCCACTCCACGAGGTCGAGACCGGTGATCATCTCGGTGACCGGATGCTCCACCTGCAGGCGGGTATTCATCTCCATGAAGTAGAAATCACCCATGGCGTCGACGATGAATTCCACGGTGCCCGCGCCCACGTAGTCCACCGCCCTCGCGGCCGCCACGGCCGCCGAGCCCATCAGGCGCCGCCGCTGGGGTTCCATGCCGGGTGCCGGCGCCTCCTCCAGGACCTTCTGGTGCCGGCGCTGGACGGAGCAGTCCCGCTCGAACAGGTGCACGCAATTGCCATGGGTGTCGGCGAACACCTGGAGCTCCACGTGGCGGGGCCGCTCGAGATACTTCTCGATCAGCAGCTGGCCATCCCCGAAGGACGCCACGGCCTCGCGCCGGGCGGACGCGATCGCCGCCGGGAGTTCCGCGACCGCGCGCACGATGCGCATGCCCTTGCCTCCGCCGCCCGCGGATGCCTTGATGAGAACCGGAAAGCCGATGCGGACCGCCTCGGCCGCCAGCAGGGCGTCGTCCTGCTCCGCACCGTGGTATCCCGGCACCAGCGGCACGCCCGCCTCGCCCATGAGGGCCTTGGCATTGCTCTTTGAGCCCATCGCCCGGATGGCCGGGGCCGGCGGTCCGATGAACACGAGGCCTGCGTTCGCGCAGGCCTCGGCGAAGCCCGCGTTCTCGGAGAGGAAACCGTACCCCGGGTGGACAGCCTGCGCGCCGGAACGCGCGGCCACCTCCAGCAGACGGTCGATCCGCAGGTAGCTGTCGCGCGCGGGCGCCGGCCCGATCAGGAAGGCCTCGTCGCACGACGCCACGTGCAGCGAGCGGGCGTCGGCCTCGGAATAGACCCCCACGGTGCGCACGCCGAGCCGCCGCGCAGTCCGGGCGATCCGGCAGGCGATCTCCCCGCGATTGGCGATCAGGAGTCTGTCGAACATGGCGGGCCCGCTCTCCCTCTCAAACGGCAGTGCCCGGCGCTGCCCAGGCAGGCGGACGCTTGCCGAGAAACGCGGCGACCCCCTCGCGCCCCTCTGGGGAGGCACGGGTGGCGGCGATGCGCCTGGCGGTGTCTTCGCTCACCGCCGTATCCACGGGACGATTCGACACCGCGCGGATCAGGTCCTTGGAGGCGGCGATCGCGTGGGGTCCGCCCTTGAGCAGGTGCTCCACCAGCCCCGCCACGCCCGAATCCAGCGCCTCGGCCGCCACCACCTCGGTGACCAGTCCGAGCCGGTGCGCCTGCTCCGCGTCGAACCGCTCGGCGGTGAGGAAGTAACGGCGCGCCGCCCGCTCTCCGATCGCCTGGATCACGTAGGGGCTGATCACCGCCGGGATCAGCCCGAGACGCACCTCGGACAGCGAGAAGAGCACGCCGCTCGGAGCCACCGCCATGTCGCAGCAGGCCACCAGCCCGACGCCGCCCCCGAAGGCCGCGCCCTGAACCCGGGCGATGGTGGGCTTGCGCATCCGGTCGAGCGTCCGCATCAGTTCCGCGAGGTGCAGGGCATCGCGCAGGTTCTCGGCCTCCGAGTATTGCGCCATGCGCCTCATCCAGTTCAGGTCGGCACCGGCGGAGAAGCTGCGCCCCTCCGCAGCCAGCACCATCACGCGCACGGCGGCGTCTTCGTCGACGCTCCGGAACACCGCCGTGAGTCGCGCAATCAGCGTGTCGTCGAAGGCGTTGTGCACGTCCGGACGGTTCATGGTGACCGTCGCGACGCCGGCGCCCGAGACCTCCACCCGCACCATGTCGTCACTCATCGGCTCTCGCCCTCGCGCGCAGATCGTCCTTCAGCTTGCCCGGCAGGCGGTTCCAGTGCAGGTCCATGATCGCACCCTGGAGCGCGTACAGGATGACCGGCGTCACGTTGTAGCCGTGCTTGCGCATGAGACGGAAGGCGTTGACCGCCCCCAGCCCCTCCAGGTCCTTCTTCGTGAGCACGCCCACGGCGGCCAGCCACTTGGCCGACTGCGGGCCGATGTTCTTCATGGTCTTGACCGCGACCTCTTCCTCACCTGTCATCGGGACGGGGGGTTGTCCTGTCGCCATGTTCGCCTCCTCGTCCTGCTACATCCGGAACACGCCGAACCGGGTGGATTCCGGCGGCGCGTTGAAGGCCGCCGACAGACCCAGTCCGAGGACCATGCGGGTGTCGGCGGGATCGATCACGCCATCGTCCCAGAGCCGGGCGCTGGCGTAACAAGGGTGACCCTGCAACTCGTACTGCTCGCGGATGGGCGCCTTGAAGGCCTCCTCCTCGGTCGCGCCCCAGGTCCCGCCACGGGCCTCGATACCGTCGCGCCGGACCTGGGCGAGCACGCTCGCCGCCTGGTCCCCGCCCATCACCGAGATGCGGGCGTTCGGCCACATCCACAGGAAGCGCGGGCTGTAGGCACGCCCGCACATCCCGTAGTTGCCGGCGCCGAAGCTGCCGCCCACGATGACCGTGAACTTCGGCACGCGGGCCGTCGCCACCGCAGTCACCATCTTCGCCCCGTCCTTGGCAATGCCGCCGGATTCGTACTTGCGGCCCACCATGAAGCCCGTGATGTTCTGCAGGAACACCAGCGGAATGCCGCGCTGCGCGCACAGTTCGATGAAGTGGGCGCCCTTCTGGGCGGACTCGGAGAACAGGATGCCGTTGTTGGCGATCACCCCCACCGGATATCCGAAGATCCGGGCGAAGCCGCACACCAGGGTGGTGCCGTAGTTCTGCTTGAATTCGTCCAGGTCGCTGCCGTCGACCACCCGGGCAATGATCTCCCGGGCATCGAAGGGCTTCCGGGGGTCGGTGGGAATCACTCCGTGGAGCTCTTCCACGGGATAGGCGGGCGCCCGCGGCTCGCGGACCTCCACGGCGAGGCGCCTGGGCCGGTTGAGGTTGCCCACCAGACGGCGCGCGATCTGCAGGGCGTGGGCGTCGCTCAGCGCGTAGTGATCCGCGACGCCTGACACCCGCGTGTGCACCTCCGCGCCGCCGAGTTCCTCGGCCGACACCACCTCGCCGGTGGCCGCCTTCACGAGCGGCGGGCCGCCGAGGAAGATCGTGCCCTGGTTGCGCACGATGATGCTCTCGTCCGACATGGCGGGAACGTAGGCGCCGCCGGCGGTGCAGGACCCCATGACCACCGCGATCTGCGCAATGCCGGCCGCCGACATGTTGGCCTGGTTGTAGAAGATGCGGCCGAAGTGGTCCCGGTCCGGGAAGACGTCATCCTGATTCGGCAGGTTCGCACCGCCCGAGTCCACGAGGTAGAGGCAGGGCAGGTGATTCTGCTGGGCGATTTCCTGCGCCCGGAGATGCTTCTTGACGGTCATCGGGTAGTAGGTTCCGCCCTTGACCGTGGCGTCGTTGGCCACGATGACGCACTCGTGGCCGCTCACGCGGCCGACACCGGTGATGATGCCGGCGCCGGGGGCCTCGCCTCCATACATGCCGAACGCGGCCAGTTGGGACAGTTCGAGGAAGGGCGTGCCGGGATCGAGCAGCGTGCGCACGCGTTCCCGGGGCAGCAGCTTGCCCCGGGAGGTGTGCCGGTCCCGGGCCACCGGCCCGCCCCCTTCCCCGATCCGGGCCACCTGCGCCCGAAGGTCGGCCACGAGGGCGCCCATGGCCGCAGCGTTCCGGAGAAAGTCCTCCGCCCGGGGATTGATGCGCGAAACGATGGCTGTCATCGCCGGATCCTCGGGACGGGCATCAGGTCTGCTCTCCGGTGAGCCAGCGCTCCACCTGAGGTGCCTCGTAGGACTGCAGCGCCGCGAGGAGCCCGTCGGCCCCGTCCGCGACCACGACGATGCCGCGGTAATCGGCCCGGATGAAGCCTTCGGTGAAGCCGCGTTCGAACATGGCGATCATGGGGTCGAAGTAGCCCAGGGCGTTGACAAGCACGCAGGGCTTCCGGTGCATGCCGAGCTGGGCCCAGGTGACCACCTCGCAGAATTCCTCGAAGGTTCCGAACCCCCCGGGCAGCATGACGAAAGCATCGGCCGTCTCGGCCATGGCCTGCTTGCGCTCGTGCATGGTCCGGACCACCCGCAACTCGGTGAGCCCCCTGTGCGCGACCTCCCGCTGCTCGAGCGCCCGCGGGATGATCCCGATCACCCGCCCCCCTGCCGCCAGAGCTCCGTCGGCCAGCGCACCCATCATGCCGGTGCCGCCGCCGCCGAAGACCACCCCGAGGCCCGCGCCCGCGAGGTTCGCGCCGACCCGCGCGGCGACGCCGGCATAGCGATCGCCAGTGCCGGCGCTGGAGCCGCAGAAGACGCACACGTTGCGCATCGCGAAAGGGCCTCCGCGCCGCTCAGAAACCGCCGGTCTCGAGCCACCGCTCGATCTGGTCGAAGCGGTCGACACCCCAGAACGGCTCATCGCCAACGAAGACGAACGGCGATCCGAAGACGCCCCGGGCAAGTGCCGCATCCACCTCGGCCTTCACACGCGCCTTGAGACCGGGGTCCTCCAGGGCAGCCAGGATGGCCTGCGGATCGTGGCCGAGGGACGCCGCGATCCGCGCCGTGTCGGAGGGGTTCGAGATGTTCACGTCGTCGATGAAGTAGGCGGCATAGAGGGCCTTCGCCAACCGGCGCGCGGCGGCGGGATCCTGGTCAGCGAGCCAGTAGAACGCCCGCGCCGGCGCCTGGGTGGAGATGGGAAACACCGTGGGCACCCGGAACGGCACGCCGTGGAACCGGGCGCTTCGCAGCACATCGCGCATCGAATAATCGCCCTTCAGGGGAACCGACGGCAGGGGTGGCAGGCCCGTCAGCTTCAGGGTGGCCCCGATCATGAAAGGTTTCCAGACGACCTCACGACCGTGACGCGCCGCGAGCGCGTCGATCTTCGTGCTGGCGATGTAGCCGTAGGTGGAGGAAAAATCGAAGTGGAAGACGATGGGATCGGCCATGAGTGGAAATCGCCTGTTCAGGATCCGGAAGCGGCCAGATCGACGCCGTTGAGCTGCGCCTGGGCCTGCACGAGCGCGGCGAGCATCCGGTCGGGTGTGCCAAAGCCCAGACCGATCGCCTGGTTGAGACTCTGGCCTACGGCAGCGGCCACCACGCCGGCCATCTTCCGGTCGGCCATCTCCTGAGCGAAGTAGCGCATGTCCTTGGCGGCGTTCGCCAGGGCAAACTTCATCCGTCCGAAGTCCCCCTCAACGGCACCCCCTGCCACCATCTGGAACATGGGCGAGTTGACGGCGCCCACGCTCACCAGCCGGACCAGTTGCGCGGGATCGACGCCGAGTCGCGCACACGCGACGATTGCCTCGGCGAAGAGGGCGACGCTGCCGATCGCCACGAAGTTGTTGACGAGCTTGAGCGTGTGACCGGCACCGACCTCGCCCACATGGAAGACGTTCTCGCAGAAGCCCCGCAGCAGGGGTTCGATCTCGGCGAAGGTCGCGGCGTCGGCACCGACCAGGGTGTTCAGGCGGCCCTGTTCGGCTTCCACCGGCGTCCGCGTCAGGGGCGCGTCGACAAAACGGACGTCCTTCGCGCGGAACGCCTCGGCCGAACGGAGGGTGGATCCGGGCTGGCTCGTGGAGGTGTCGATCACGATCTGCCCGGCACGGCATGTAGCCAGGATTCCCCGGGGCCGGTGGATCAGGTCCTCCACCTCCGGTGTACCGGTCACGCAGAGGATGATCACGTCGGCGCCGGTCGCCAGGTCGGCCAGGTCCGCCGCCTCCCGGGCACCGCGGGCCACGAGGTCTTCGACGGGCGTGCGGTTGCGATGCCCGAGCACCGCCACCGGCCAGCCCTTTTCCACGAGATTCCTCGCCATGCCGTGGCCCATGAGCCCGACGCCCGCGAAGCCGATGCGGGGGCGCGACGGTGCGTTCATGCGAGCTCCAGGGCGAGCGCCGTCGCCTCGCCGCCGCCGATGCAGAGGCTCGCGATCCCGCGCCGGCCGCCCAGCCGCCTCAGGGCGCCCAGGAGGGTGACCACGATGCGAGCGCCCGAGGCGCCGATGGGGTGGCCGAGGGCGCAGGCGCCCCCGTGCACGTTCACCCGGTCGTGGGGCAGGGCCAGATCGCGCATCGCAGCCATCGTCACCACGGCGAAGGCTTCGTTGATCTCGTAGAGGTCGACGGAGTCCGCGCTCCAACCGGTACGGTCCAGCAGCTTCCGGATCGCCGCCACGGGGGCTGTCGTGAAGAGGCCCGGCGCCTGCGCATGGGTGCTGTGGCCCAGGATCCGGGCAAGCGGCTGCAGGCCGCGCCGCGCCGCCTCGGACGCGCGCATCAGCACCAGGGCGGCCGCCCCGTCGGAGATGGAACTCGAATTGGCGGCTGTCACCGTGCCGTCCTTCCTGAAGGCCGGCTTCAACTGGGGAATCCGTTCGAAGTTCGCCTTGAAGGGCTGCTCGTCGCGGTCGACGAAGCGGTCGCCCTTGCCGGACCTCAGCGCCACGGGCGCCACCTCCCAGGCGAACCAGCCAGCGCCCGAGGCCTGCTGGGCACGCTGGAGCGACTCGATGGCGAAGGCGTCCTGCTCCTCGCGGGAGAACCGGTAGCTCTGGGCGCAGTCCTCGGCGAACGTGCCCATCAGGCGCCCCGGTTCGTAGGCGTCCTCGAGCCCGTCGAGAAACATGTGGTCGATGACCTGCTGATGCCCCATCCGGTAGCCCGCCCGGGCCCGGGGCAGCAGGTAGGGCGCGTTGCTCATGCTTTCCATGCCACCGGCCACCATCACGGCATTCGTGCCTGCGGCCAGCAGGTCATGGGCAAGCATCACGGCCTTCATCCCGGAGCCGCACATCTTGTTGACCGTGGTGCACCCCGCCGCCAGCGGGAGGCCGGCACCGAGGCTCGCCTGGCGCGCGGGCGCCTGCCCCTGGCCGGCGGGAAGCACGCAGCCGAAGATGACCTCCTCCACAGCCTCCGCCTCCAGGCCTGCACGCTCCACCGCGGCGCGGATCGCAACGGCCCCGAGTTCGGGCGCGGCGAACTCCCGCAGGTCACCCTGGAGGCCGCCGATGGGCGTTCGGGCCGCAGATACGATCACGATGGGGTCGTTCATGGGTTGCATCACTCCTGGCAGGTGAGGGAGGACTGCCCGCGGACGGCGGGCCCTGCCGCGGCGCGGATTGTCTCACGGGCAGCTGAATCGACCGACGCGGTCGCGGCAACGCGTTCAGCGCGCATCCTGGTGCCTCAGGGAATCGCGCGCTGCGAACCGCGCCGCGGGCGCGTAGGGAAAGACGTCCTCGATGTGCCCGGCTTCGATCCGTTCCCGGGTCCGGAGCCAGAACTCCACGTCGAGCAGATCCGCGTGGCAGGAGAGGAACGCCTTGCGCACCTTCGGACCGGAGAGCAGGAAGGGGGCGAATTCCTCGGGAAAGATGTCGTTCTGCCCCACCGGGTACCAGGGTTCCGCGGACATCTCGTCCTCCGGCGTGCGGGGCTCCGGGATGCGGCGGAAGTTGCACTCGGTCATGTACACGATCTCGTCGTAATCGTAGAAGACGACCCGACCGCCGCGGGTGATGCCGAAATTCTTGAAGAGCATGTCGCCCGGGAAGATGTTCACCGAGGCCAGTTCCTTGATGGCGTTGCCGTAGTCCACCACGGCATGGAGGGCCTGTTCCTCGGTGCAGTCGTCCAGGTAGAGGTTGAGCGGCAGCATGCGGCGCTCGATGTACAGGTGGTTCAGGATCAGGGAGTCGCCGGTCAGTTCCACGAGCGACGGCGCTTCCCGCAGCAACTCGTCCACGAGCGCCTGGGTGAATCGGGCCCGGGGAAAGGCCACACCCGTGTATTCGAGCGTATCGGCCATGCGGCCGATGCGGTCGTGCCGCTTCACCAGCATGTATTTTTCCTTGACGACCTCGCGGGTGACCTCCTTGGTGGGCGAGATCCGGTCGCGGATCACCTTGAAGACATAGGGGTAGGAGGGCAGCGTGAAGACGATCATCACGAGCCCCCGGATGCCGGGCGCGAGGATGAAGTCGTCCGACGAATGCTTGAGGTGGTGGAGGAAGTCCCGGTAGAAGAGCGTCTTGCCGTGTTTCTGGAGGCCCAGGGCGGTGTAGAGCTCCGCCTTCGGCTTGCGGGGAAGCATGGCAGCCAGGAAATCGACAAACGCGGACGGCACCTCCATGTCGGCCATCAGGTAGGCGCGGCTGAAGGCGAACAGCGGCGCGATCTGCCGCGGCTCGACCAGCAGCGCGTCCAGCGTGAGGCCGCCGCGGCCATCGTGAACGATGGGAATGGCGAAGGGCAACTCCACCTCGCCATTGACGACCGTGCCGATAAGGTAGCAGCGCTTGTTGCGGTAGAAGAGCGAGGACAGAACCCGGATCTGCTGGTTGGCCTCGCCCCGGAACGGACGCCGCAGGACCGTACGGACCACGCGGAGCAGACTGCGCAGGTCGCGATCGAGACTGTTGAATGGGAGGGTCAGGCCGGTGTCCTCGAGAATGCGCCGGACCACCGTCCGGAATCCGGTCTTGCGCGGGTAATGGCTCCGGTAGGCGGGCGTGTCCGAGTCGAGGTACTCCGTGGCCACCGCCGGGCGGACGAAGAGGTGGCGGTTGTTGTAGTAGGCGCGCCGGAGCAGCCGGCAGCTCACGGAATTGAAGAAGGTCTCCGCGAGTTCCGGTTGCTTGTGGTCGGTGAGCAGCGAGACGTAGTGTCGCTTGATTCGCGGCCAGACATCCTCGGGCAGGCGGTCCACGCCGAACTCGCGGATGAGACGTTCCGCAGACTCGGTGACCCGCTGGTCATAGAAGGCGATCCGGTCGGCGTGCGCACGGTGCACCGCGGGCCAGTCCGCCGCCTCGAAACGCCCCTGCGCCTCCCTCGAGATCTCCCGGAAAATGCGGTAATGCCGGTCGAAACCCTCGAGCATCACTCGCGCGATGCCCGACGCCGGATCCGTCTCGCCTGGCCGGGAGAACTCCCCGCCTTGAGGGATGACCGCGCTCACACCGTGTCGGCGAAGAGCTCGCGGCCGATGAGCCAGCGCCGGATCTCCGAGGTCCCGGCTCCGATCTCGTAGAGCTTGGCGTCGCGCCAGAGGCGCCCCGTCGGGTAGTCGTTGACATAGCCGTTGCCGCCGAGGCACTGGATCGCCTCCCCGGCCATCCAGGTCGCCTTCTCGGCGGCGTAGAGGATGGCGCCGGCCGCGTCCTTGCGCAGGGCTCGGACCGCCTCCGGCGTCGCCGCCCGATCACAAGCCTGGCCCACCGCGTAGACGTAGGCCCGGGACGCCATCATGGTGGAATACATGTCCGCGAGCTTGCCCTGCATCAACTGGAATTCGCCGATCGCCTGTCCGAACTGGGACCGCTCGTGCACATAGGGAAGGACGGTATCCATGCAGGCCGCCATGATTCCCAGGGGGCCTCCGGCGAGCACCGCCCGCTCGAAGTCCAGCCCGCTCATGAGGACATTGACGCCACGGCCGATCTCGCCGAGGACATTGTCCGCGGGCACCTCGCAGTCCTCGAAGACCAGCTCGCAGGTGTTCGAGCCGCGCATGCCGAGCTTGTCCAGTTTCGGGGCAGTCCGGAAGCCGGGGAAGCCTTTCTCGATCAGGAATGCCGTGATCCCCCGGGGCCCGGCAGACGGGTCGGTCTTCGCGTAGACCACCAGCACGTCCGCGTCGGGACCGTTGGTGATCCACATCTTGTTCCCGTTCAGCGCGAACCGGTCACCCCGGCGCTCGGCGCGCAGCCGCATGGACACCACGTCCGAACCGGCCCCGGGCTCGCTCATCGCCAGGGCGCCGACGTACTCGCCGGACACCAGCTTCGGCAGATAGCGCCCGCGCTGCGCATCGTTGCCGTTGCGCCGGATCTGGTTGACACAGAGATTGGAGTGGGCGCCGTAGGACAGGCCGACCGATGCGCTCGCCCGGCTCAGCTCCTCCATGGCCACGATGTGGGCGAGGTAACCCAGCCCCGTGCCTCCCCATGCCTCATCCACCGTGATCCCCAGCAGCCCGAGATCTCCGAGCTTGCGCCAGAGATCCATCGGGAACTCGTTGCTGCGGTCGATCTCCGCGGCCCGCGGAGCGATCTCGGCGGCGGCGAACTGCTGCACGGTGTCCCGCAGCATCCCGAGCGTCTCGCCCAGCGCGAAGTCGAGACTCGGAAAGCGGACGGCAGCTGAGCGCGGGGCTCGATCCATGGGTGACTCCGAAAGGCGGGCGGTGGCAAGGACGCGTTAAGCTCGAAGAGTCTAGTTGCCGTTGACGTTAACGTCAATCCGAGCGCGAGGCATTGCGCACCCGGCTTGCTGCGCGACCCGCCGGCACTTCGAGCAGGCGCCGGCATTGCGCTTCGAAGGTGCGGATTTCCCCGAGGGTGGCCTCGATATCCTCGAGCTGTTGCTCGAGCGCCTCGCGTCGCTTTCCCAGGGTGACGAGGAACTGGGCGAGTTGCTCGCTCTCGTCCTGGGCTGCGTCGTAGATGTCCAGCAGCTCGCGAATGTCCGTGAGGGAGAAGCCCAGACGTTTGCCGCGCAGGGTGAGCTTGAGCCGGACGAGGTCCCGCTTCCCGTATACGCGGTTGCGCCCCTTGCGGGCCGGGGCCAGGAGGCCGTGGTCCTCGTAGAAGCGGATGGTGCGCGTGGTGAGCCCGAACTCTCGCGCGAGATCGGTGATCGTGAAAGTCGTCTTGCTGTCGTTGGCCGTGGCCAGGATCATGTTTTGTGCACCGCAACAATCAGATATCATGCGACCATCGAAGGGTTCGGCACAAGAGGCCGGAAACGCGAATCCAGGATCTCCCGCCCATGTCCTCTGCAACAACCGCCACGCCCGCTCCGGACGGGCAACTGTCCTATCCCTTCGATGCTCCGCCCCTGCCCGGCCGGTGGACCGCCATCTGCGATGGCGTTCACTGGATCCGGATGCCCCTGCCCTTCGCGCTCAACCACATCAACCTCTGGCTGCTCCGGGGCCCCTCGGGCTGGACCCTGGTCGACACCGGCTTCAACGACCCGACCACCCGGGAGGCGTGGGCAGAACTCCTGCCCCATCACACGCCCCTCGAGCAGCTGGTCGTCACCCACTACCATCCGGATCACTTCGGTCTCGCGGGTTGGCTGATGGAGAGGCTGCGGCTCCCACTTTACATGACGGAAGCCGAGTACCTGACGGCTCACGCCATGTACGACTCATCGGCGGGCTATGGGTCGGAGCCCCTGTCCGAACTCTATCGCGCCCACGGTCTGGACGAAAAGCGTCTGTCGGAGGTGAACGCCCGGCCGGCGAGCTACCGGAAATCGGTCGCGCCGCCGCCGCGCGCCTTCCGCCGCATCGTCCACGGAGACCGCCTCCAGCTCGGCGCCCACGAGTGGCGGGTCATCGTCGGCCACGGTCACGCGCCCGAGCACGCGTCACTTTATTGCGAAACCCTCGGACTGCTGATATCGGGTGACATGCTGCTGCCGAAGATCAGCACCAATACCAGCGTCTGGTCCACCCAGCCGGACGGCGACCCGGTGGCACAGTTCCTGTCGTCCATCGGCGACTTCACCGATCTGCCGGACGACACCCTGGTCCTGCCCTCCCACGGTCTGCCGTTCCGGGGCATCCGCGCCCGGGTCGCGGCACTGCAGACCCACCACGAGGACAGGCTGCGGGAACTCGTGGCCGCCTGTGACGTACCTCGCACGGCGGCCGAGATCGTGCCGGTACTGTTTCGCCGCGAGCTCGACACGCACCAGCTGTTCTTTGCGATGGGAGAAGCCATCGCCCACCTCAACCACCTGTTGCACCGCCGTCGGGTCACGCGGACCGCCGGAACCGATGGCGCCTTCCGTTTCCTGGCCGGCGGCACCTGAACCGAGGACATCCCATGCCTGATCCGAAGGACCTTCCCCATCCCGACCCCCGGCAACTCCAGGAATCCCTCGCGCAGATTGCCGAGCGCTCGGCACAGGTCGTCGCGAAGTACGTGGAGAGCCAGCCGCAGCTGGACATGCTGCAGAACATCCGCGACCTGGGCATAGACAAGGCCTTCTCGGAACTCGGGGCCCGGCTGCTGGCCGATCCGGTCCACCTCGCCCGGCGCCAGATGAGCGCCTGGGAAGACCAGATCAGGCTCTGGACCGCGACCCTGCAGAAGGCCCAGGGGGCCCAGGTCGCCGCGGTCAAGGCGCCGTCGCGGGGAGACAACCGGTTCCGCAACGAGCTCTGGGAAAACAACTTCATCTTCGACTACATCAAGCAGTCGTACCTGATCGCGGCGGAACACATCCAGCGCACGGTCTCCGAGACCCAGGGACTGGCCCCGGGCACCGCCCGCAAGGTGAGCTTCTTCACTCGCCAGTATGTGGACGCCCTCGCCCCGACGAACTTCGCCGTCACCAACCCGGATGTCCTCAAGGCCACCGCCGAGTCGGGGGGCCGCAATCTGCTCCAGGGGCTGAACAACCTGCTCAAGGACCTCGACCGCGGACGCGGCAAGCTCGCGATCCGCATGACGGACTACGACGCGTTCACCCTCGGCGAGAACGTGGCGACCACGCCTGGGAAGGTCGTGTTCCAGAACGACCTCATGCAGCTTCTCCAGTACTCGCCCACGACGCCGCAGGCGGACCGCACCCCGCTGCTCATCTGCCCGCCCTGGATCAACAAGTACTACATTCTCGACCTGCGCGCGAAGAACTCGTTCATCAAGTGGGCGGTCGATCGCGGACTCACGGTCTTCGTGATCTCCTGGGTGAATCCGGATGGACGGCACGCCCACAAGACCTTCGACGACTACCTGTTCGAGGGCCCCCTCGCCGCGATGGATGCGGTGCAGAAGGCGACCGGCGAGGCCGCGGTGAATCTCATCGGCTACTGCCTGGGAGGCACCCTCACGGCCTGTCTCATGTCCTGGCTCCGGTCCAGGGGCCAGTCCGCGCGCGTGAAGTCGGTGACCTACTTCACCACGATGATCGACTTCAGCGAACCGGGCGAACTGGGTGTGTTCGTCGATGAACCCACCGTGGACAATCTGGAAAGGCGGATGGCGTCGCGTGGCTACCTGGAGGGCGAGGAGATGGCCGGCACGTTCAACATGCTGCGGGACAACGATCTCATCTGGTCGTTCGTGGTGAACAACTACCTGCTCGGCAAGGAGCCCTTCCCCTTCGACCTGCTCTACTGGAACTCCGACGCGACCCGCATGCCGGCCCGGATGCACACGTTCTACCTGCGCAACATGTACATCCACAATCTGCTGGCGAGGCCTGGCGCGCTCACCGTCGGCGGCGAGGCGATGGATCTCGGCGAGGTGACGACGCCCACGTACTTCATCTCCGCGATGGAGGACCACATCGCACCCTGGAAGTCCACCTATGCCGGGGCGGGGCTGCTCTCCGGCCCGGTGCGGTTCGTCCTCGGCGGTTCCGGACACATTGCGGGGATCGTGAATCCGCCCGCAGCCGGCAAGTACTGCTACTGGACCAACCCGCAACTCCCGGCGGCGCCCGATGCCTGGATGGAAGGAGCAATCCGCCACGAAGGGTCGTGGTGGGAGGATTGGGGCACCTGGATTTCCGGCTTCAGCGGCGGCCGGGTGCCGGCGCGGATCCCGGGCGACGGGTCCCTGCCGGCCCTCGAAAACGCCCCGGGCTCCTATGCGAAGTTCCGGCTGGACGCCCCGGCCAGCACTGCCCCGGAAGGGCGGCCGCCGGAGACCGGCGCCTCCGGCGCTGCTGCCCCCGCGCCGGTGCCGCCATCAGCCAGCCCCGCTGGCGCAGAGGGCACACCGCCGCGACCTGCGACACCGCGCCGGTCCGCCAAGGCTTCCGCCCCCGCAGAACCGGCACCGCGCCGCCCGCGCGGGAAACCCGCTGCGCCCGCTGCGGCCACCCCGGAGCCACGGAAGCCCGCAGGAACCGCGAAGGCCGCCCCGAAGCCATCGTTGAAGAACGCGTCCGCGCCCGCGCAGACCGGCAAGGCCCGGACGCCGGCGAAAAGCGCCCCCGCGGCGATCAGTGCGTCCGCGGCGAAACCTCCGAAGCCCAAGGCCGCAGGCCGGGCCGGGAAAGGGACGGAAAGACCGGCGGCTCCGGCGCCCGCAATCGGAGCGAAGGGCAAGGCGAAGGAGCCGGCCCGTCAGGCTGCTCCGACCACGCCTGCCGCAAGAACGGTCCAAAGCAGACAGACGGGCAAGAGTGCGCCGACCACTGGCATGGCCGACACGATCCGCGCCCTCTTCCAGGCCCAGGGCAGGACACCGAAAACCGCATCGCCGGCACCGGCCGCTCCGTCTACCACGGCCTCGGGCACCGGCCGCGGCAAGGGCGGCAAGCCCAAGCGGAAATAGGAACGACCGCCGGCGGCCCGGCGAGGGCTTCTCAGCGGGGAAGAGTCGACGCGGCCTGAAGGGGTTGCAGGAGGTCGAACAGCCGGACGAGGGCCTGCCCGCGGTGGCTGATGGCGTTCTTCTCGGAGGGGAACAATTCGGCGACGGTCCGCCCCGACTCGGGCAGCAGGAAATGGGGGTCGTAGCCGAAGCCACCGTCGCCCCGTGGTACATCGATGATCGTGCCGCACCAGCGCCCGTCGGCGATCAGGGGCTCCGGATCGTCCGGGTGAAGCACGAGCACCATCACGCAGTAATAGTGGGCGGAACGGTCGGTCGCGCGGGCGAGCGCCGCCACGAGCGCCTGGTTGTTGCGCGTGTCATCCCGAGGCTCGCCCGCAAACCTGGCGGAGCGCACGCCCGGCGCACCACCGAGCGCCGTCGCGCAGATGCCGGAGTCGTCGGCCAGTGCCGGCAGTCCGGTCCGCCGGGCTGCATGCCGGGCCTTCGCAAGGGCGTTCTCGACGAAGGTGCCATGGGGCTCGTCGGCGTCGGGCACGCCCAGGGCACCCTGGGGAACGAGTTCGATGGCGAGCGGAGCGAGGATTTCGCCGATCTCGCGAATCTTCCCGGCATTGCTGCTGGCCACAACGAGTTTCCCGATCATCTCGCAACCTCCCCGGGTCAGACGCCAAGCGCGGCGCGCTGCAGTCCGATCAACTGACCGATGCCGGCCTCGGCGAGATCGAGCATGGCGATCATCTGGTCGCGCGAGAAAGGCGTCCCCTCGGCAGTTCCCTGCACCTCGATGAGATGCCCGGCGGCCGTCATCACCACGTTCATGTCGGTCTCGCAGGCCGAGTCTTCCGGATAGTCCAGATCAAGTACGGGCACGCCACCGAACATGCCCACGGACACGGCCGCGACGAACTCGGTCACCGGCGAACGCTCGATCCTTCCCTGGTCCAGCAGGCCGCCAATCGCGTCGCTCAGGGCGACGAAGGCTCCGGTGATGCTCGCGGTCCGCGTGCCGCCGTCAGCCTGGATCACGTCGCAGTCGATCTGGATGCTCCGCTCGCCAAGCAGCGCCAGATCGACCACGGCGCGCAGGCTGCGGCCGATCAGCCGCTGGATCTCCTGCGTGCGACCGGACTGCTTGCCCCGTGCCGCCTCGCGATCGGTGCGCGTGTGGGTCGAACGCGGGAGCATCCCGTACTCGGCGGTCACCCACCCCTGGCCCCGACCCTTCAGGAAAGGCGGCACCTTTTCTTCCACTGAAGCCGTGCAGAGAACCCTCGTGTCGCCGAATTCGATCAGCACCGACCCCTCGGCATGACGGGTGTATTGACGCTGGATGCGCACGGAACGCAGTTCATGGGGGGCACGGCCGCTGGGTCTCATGGGACTCCCTGTGTAAATGGGGCGCCAGGCCGGCCACGAAAAACCCGCGAACCGGAGGGCGGGCGGATTCTCGACGGCAATGCCATCTGCTGTAAAGGCCGGCTCCCCTGCCCCCCCTGACGCCCCGATCGGGGCGTCAGGGCAGCCAGGACCAGAGCGTGTGGCCGAGGAGCCGTCCGGGCAGCAGGGTGAAGGCTCCGGCCACGACCAACGCACCCGCGAACAGGGAGATCATCGTGGAGCGGTGCCGGCGCACCTCGTGGCGGCGGGCCCTCCGGACACCGACGACAAGCGCCGCCAGGGTATAGACCGACAGGCCGTGGATCCACGAGTAGCGATCCCGGAAAATGAAGAAGGAACTGCCGGCCACGGACGCCATCAGGATCACCCACGTCCAGCCAGCGATCCGATGGCTCCGCGTTCCCTTCGCGCGCAGCAGCACCCAGGTCCCGAGAGCCAGCGCGGTCGCCGCAAACGACGCGTGGGCGATGATCACCGGGGTCCATTCGTAGTGGGTCACCATCTTTTCCTCTTCCGGTGGAAACTACCATAGCCCCGGGGACTGCCGCGCCCGGGCAATCATGAAGCCTCTTGTGCATCCCCCGCCCGGGCTGCATCCTTCCGGTCGATTCCACAGAACCCGGACTTCCGAGCGCCATGATCTACAGCATGACCGGCTACGCGGCCGTGACACGCGACCTGCCAGCGGGCACCCTGACTCTCGAGTTGCGATCGGTCAACCACCGATACCTCGACATTTCCTTCCGGGCCCCCGAGGAGTTCCGGGCCTTCGAGGCGGCCATGCGCGAGATGCTGGGGGCGAAGCTGACCCGGGGCAAGCTGGAGTGCAGGATCAGCCTGAACCGCGGAACGGCGGCCCCCTCGCTGCTGGAGATCAACACGGCCCTGCTGGACAAGCTGGTCGACCTCAATCACCAGGTGCGCGCCCGGCTGCCCGAGGCTGCGCCGGTGACGGTGAACGACGTTCTGCGCTGGCCGGGCATGTTCGGCGCGGACACGCTCTCCATGGAGGATCTGCGCGAAACCACCCTCGGCCTTCTGGCTGCGGCACTCGACGACTTCACGGCCAGCCGCGGCCGCGAGGGCGACAAGCTCCGGCAGCTGTTGGTGGAACGAGCCGAGCGCATGGAACAGCTCGCGCGGGAAGTCGCGCCGCGGATCCCGCAACTGGTCGCCTCGCAGCAGGAGCGCTTCGCCCAGCGCATGCGCGAGGCCGGCGTCACGCTCGAGGAGGAGCGCATTCGCCAGGAGGTGGTGCTCTACGCCTCGCGCATCGACGTGGACGAGGAACTGAGCCGGCTGCACACCCACCTGTCGGAACTTCGGCGCATCCTCTCCCGCGGCGGCGCGGTCGGCAAGCGCCTCGACTTCCTCATGCAGGAACTGAACCGCGAAGCGAATACCCTGGGGTCCAAATCCGTGGATCCCGACGTCTCCCAGACGTCGATCGAACTGAAGGTGCTGATCGAGCAGATGCGCGAACAGGTGCAGAACATCGAGTAGCCGCCGGCGGCGAAGTCTCGCGCGACGCCCTCCTGGGGATCCTGGTACGCGCCGAGACGGCGCGCCACGGTGTCCCCATGCGCTACCGGCGGAATCGTCGACCGCCACCCGGTGATGTCGCCGCCTGCCCCCGCCGGGATCCACGGCAGAATCCCTTCGAGGCGCACGTCCCGCGCCCGCACCCACGAAAGGAGACCGCCATGCACAGCAACCGACTCGAATTCCCGATCCACGGCAAGCGCCGGTTCCGCCGCGAGGCGCCGGACCCCGCGTCCGCCATGACGCTGCGCTCCCACCGCATGCAGGCAGGACACCTGCGGCTGGGCTCCCGGGGAACCGGGGCTGAGGACGACGAGATCGTCTGGCCCGGCATCCCCATGGCCTGAGGCCGCCGGCGCGGGTCGCGTGCGCATCGCGCCACGGCCCACCCCGGGGGCGCCGGCAGAGCCTTCTTGCGCAGGACGGTTCCGGGTACATTCCGGGTTTCCATATCCGGACGGGGCGAGCAGGTCCCGGCCCCGCCATGCCAGGAAAGCTGTTCATCGTGAGTGCGCCATCCGGCGCAGGCAAGACCAGTCTCGTTCGCGCCCTGCTGCACACGGACTCGGCCGTTCGCCTGTCGGTTTCCTTCACGACGCGGGCGATGCGTGCCGGTGAAGTCCACGGTCGGCATTATCACTTCACCTCAGCGGAGGCCTTCCAGGCCATGCGCGCCTCCGATGAGTTCCTGGAATGGGCGGAAGTCCACGGAAACCTCTACGGGACCAACAGGAACTGGGTACTCACCCAACTCCAGACCGGGGCCGACATCCTGCTCGAGATCGACTGGCAGGGCGCCGCCCAGGTGCGGCGGCTGATGCCCGAGGCCGTGGCGATCTTCATCCTGCCCCCTTCCCTCGACGCCCTGGCCCAGAGACTCGCGAGGCGGGCAACCGACACGCCGGAGGTGATCGAACGCCGGCTCGAGGCTGCTCGCGCCGAGATCGCCCACGTGACCGAGTTCGACTACGCTATACTCAACGACGATTTCGAAGAAGCCTCCCGTGACCTGATCGCGATCGTCCGCTCAGAGCGTCTGCGCCTTGCGGCCCAGGTGATCCGGCATCGCGAATTGATCAACCGTATGAAGTGAGGCATGCCATGGCCCGCATTACCGTAGAAGACGCACTGCATTCCATTCCCAACCGTTTCGAGCTCACCTTAGCCGCGACCGTCAGGGCGCGCGAGATCGCCAACGGCTCCACCCCCCAGGTCGATGGCAACAAGGACAAGCCGACGGTCATCGCCCTGCGCGAAATCGCCGGTGGCTTCGTCGGCGCGGAGGTCCTGCGCCGCATCAAGAGCTGACATCGGGGTTCCTTCGCGCGCCGCCAGTCGCTTCCGCCGCTCCGGGTTGCGCCATGGGTGACCTGTCCGAAGCCGCGGTGCTGCTGAGCCAGGCGGCTGTCTATCTCAAGCCGGAGGATGTCAATCAGCTCGAGTCCGCCTTCCGCTTCAGCGCCGAGGCGCACGAGGGCCAGTTCCGCGTCTCCGGGGAACCCTACGTGTCCCACCCGGTGGCCGTGGCGGAAATCCTCACCGAGTGGCACCTCGACTCCCAGGCGCTCACCGCGGCCCTCCTCCATGATGTGATGGAGGACACCTCGGTCACCAAGACCGAGATCGCCGAGAGATTCGGCAAGATGGTCGCCGATCTTGTCGACGGCGTGTCGAAACTCGACCGCATCGAATTCGAGAGCCAGGAGCAGGCGCAGGCCGAGAATTTCCGGAAGATGGTCCTGGCGATGACCAGGGATGTGCGGGTCATCCTGATCAAGCTCGCAGACCGGCTGCACAACATGCGCACGCTCGACGTCATGCAGGGCAAGAAGCGCGCGCGCATCGCCCGCGAGACCCTGGACATCTACGCGCCGATCGCCAACCGCCTGGGCCTGAACGCGCTCTTCCAGGAACTGCAGGAACTCTCCTTCAGGCATCTCTTCCCGAACCGCTATCGCGTGTTGCAGAAGGCGCTGACGGCGGCGCGCGGCAACCGGCGCGAAGTGGTCAACCGCATTCTGGAGGCCATCCGCTCGAAGCTCGAGCAATCGCGCATCCGCGCCGTGGTGAGCGGACGGGAAAAGAACCTCTACAGCATCTACTGCAAGATGCACGAGAAGCACCTGACGTTCGCCCAGGTGTCGGACATCTTCGGCTTCCGTGTCATCGTCGACGACGAAGCGTCCTGCTACCTGACCCTCGGCGCCCTGCACGGCCTCTACAAGCCGATCCCGGGCAAGTTCAAGGACTACATCGCCATCCCGAAGGCAAACGCCTACCAGTCGCTGCACACGACCCTGTTCGGCCCCTTCGGAACCCCGATCGAAGTGCAGATCCGCACCCACGAGATGCACAAGCTCGCGGAGGCGGGTGTGGCGTCCCACTGGCTCTACAAGGCGGACGAACACGAACTGAACGAACTGCAGAAGAAGACCCATCAGTGGCTGCAGAGCCTGCTCGAGATGCAGACGCAGAGTGGATCGTCCATCGAGTTCCTCGAACATCTCAAGGTGGACCTCTTCCCGGACGAGGTCTACGTGTTCACGCCGAAGGGAAAGATCCTCGCGCTCCCTCAGGGCGCCACGTGCGTCGACTTCGCCTACGCGGTGCACACGGACATCGGCAACCGCTGCGTGTCGGCGAAGATCAACAACGAACTCGTGCCCCTGCGCACCACCCTGCGAAACGGGGACCGCGTGGAGATCATCACCACCTCCCACGCCAAACCCAATCCGGCGTGGCTGAACTATGTGGTGAGCGGCAAGGCCCGCTCCCACATCCGGCACTTCCTGAAGACGATGCACTACGACGAGTCGGTCCAGTTGGGTGAGCGTCTCCTCAACCAGACTCTCGTTGCACTGCAGGCAAGACCAGACCAGGTGCCCGAGGCTCACTGGGCGAAGCTCCTGAAGGACCGGAACCTGCAATCACGGCAGCAGGTGCTGTCCGACATCGGGCTCGGAAAGCTTCTCGCGTTCGTCGTGGCCCGGAGACTGCTGCAACTGGGCGACCACCCCGAGGGCGAGTCGACGCGCCCGCCAGGCTCCATGATGATCCGCGGCTCGGAAGGCATGGCACTGCAGCTCGCGAAGTGCTGTCACCCCATTCCCGGCGACCCCATCATCGGCTACATCAAGAAAGGCCACGGGCTGATTGTTCACACCCATGATTGCGCCGTGGCGCGCACCACCCGCAGCGATCCGGACAAGTGGCTCGACATCGAGTGGTCGCCCGACACGAACAAGCTGTTCGCGGTCAACATCAAGCTGGTGGTGTCGAACCAGCGGGGAGTTCTCGCCAAACTGGCCGCGGAGATATCAGAGGCGGGCTCCAACATCGACAATGTGAGCCTGGAACCAGGGGATTCCAGCGCCTACGCCAACGTGCACTTCACCCTGCAGGTCAAGCACCGGCTGCATCTCGCCCTGATCATGCGGGGGCTGCGCCGGATTCCGGAAGTCATTCGCATCAACCGCCTCAAGACATGACCGGGCATTCGGCGGGCGCCTGTAGCGCCGACCGGTAACAGCCCCCCCGTCCAATGGATATCCTTTCCCTCAGCTTCCTCTACGCGCTTGGCGCGATCGTCATCATCGACCTCGTTCTGGCAGGCGACAACGCGATCGTGATCGCGCTCGCGGCCCGGACCCTGCCGAAGCCGCTCCAGAAAAAGGCGATCGTCTGGGGAACCGTGGGTGCCATCGTGGTGCGGATTCTCATGACCGCGATCGTCGTGTGGCTCCTGCAGATCCCGGGGCTGCGGCTCGCGGGAGGCGCGCTGCTCATCTGGATCGCCTACAAGCTGCTCGCCGCGCCGGATTCCGAGGGGGATCACGAGGTGAGCGGCGCGACGTCGAAACCCACCACCTTCCTGGATGCGCTGCGCACCATCGTCATCGCCGATGCCGTGATGGGCCTCGATAACGTCCTCGGAGTCGCCGGCGCAGCCAAGGGAAGCTATCTCCTGGTGGTGCTGGGACTGGGCATCAGCATCCCGATCATGATCTGGGGCAGCACGGTCATCCTGAAATGGGTGGAACGCTTCCCGGCCATCATCTATGTCGGTGCCGGCGTGCTGGCCTGGACCGCGGCCTCGATGATCTGTCATGAACCGCTCGCGGCCGGGTTCTTCGAACGGCACGCGTGGGTCCGGTACGCTGTCTTTGCGGTGGTCCTTGGCGGGGTCCTGGGAGGCGGCTACTGGATGAAAGTGCGCCGCGCGAAGACGTGATGAGCCTTGCAGGATGGTGTCGTGATCGCTCGATGCGCCACGTTTGACGCGGCTCGATGCCACGCGCCTGCCGGCGTGGGATACTTTGCGCAAGCGATGTGCTGCGGAGGCCCCCGATGAAGACGCTGATGGTCCGATCGATCCTGGTTGCGGGATTCGCCTTCTCCCTGATCGCCCGGGCACAGACCGCGGACGATCCGGCGGGCGACGGGCTGCCCCTGCGTGCGCGCAGCGACCGTCTGGACATCTACGGCGCCGGCATGTGTCACCAGTGTGAATGGCGACCCCACCAGAAGGTCATGGCGGCTGGCGAACAATGCGGCGTGGGCACGGACGGCAATCCGAGGCCGGGTGTCTTCGAGTGCGGCCGGTCCCCCTCCTGCGATCCGGTCTGCAATTTCATACAGTGCGAGACACCCTGAGCCGTCAGAACGGCCGCCACCGCGGCGAGCACCGCTCCCGGGGACAATGCCCGTGAACGCTCCGAAGCCACCTGTACGGAAACGCCGTCAGCCGACCTCGGACCGCGCGAGTGAACTGCTGACCCTCCTCCTCAACGGCGCGGTGGTGGTCCTTCTGCTCGTCGGTTTCGCCGGGCTGGTCTCCAAGCTCTTCGGTCCTGGCGGCTGGGCAGGATCGGGCATCATGAAACTCGTCGAGGGCCACACGGGCACGGTGCTGCTCATCCTGCTTGGAGTGCTCGCCGCGGGCTACGCGGTGACGCGCTGGTTCGACACCGCCGGCAGCAAGAGCAGGAGGGGCGACATTCTCCTCTATGCGGGTGTCGCCCTTGGCCTGTACTTCACCTTCAAGCTCTATACCACGGGCTCGTTCTGAACAGGTCTCCAGTCGACCGGGGTGCCGGTCAGCGGCGTCGCACGGGGTTGGAAAGCGTCCCGAGACCGGCAATCCGGCATTCCGCGACGTCTCCATCCTCGATGACGACTGCGCCAGGAGTACCGGTGGAAATGATGTCTCCCGGGTGCAGCGTCATCACGTGGGAGTGAAAGGACACGAGATTCGCCGGGGGAAACTGCATGTTGCCCACGGTGTTCTGCCGGTGCAGGCGTCCGTTGTTCCAGGTCCCTACCTCGAGCGCGAGCACGTCGGCCACTTCGTCCGTGGTGATGAGCCAGGGGCCGAAGGAAAAGAATGTGTCGAAATTCTTCGAACGCGTCAGATAGCGCGGATTCTTCTGGAGAATGTCCTCGGCTGTCATGTCGAGTACCAGACAGTACCCTGCAACGAACTCCAGGGCAGCGGCCTCGGACACCCGGCGGCAGGTGCGCCCGATGACTACGCCGAGTTCGGCTTCCGCTGTCACCCGCGCGGATTCAGGAGGAAGTTCGATGACGTCGCCGGGTCCGATGATGGTCTGGTCGCCCTTGATGAAGGACGCCGGCTCATCCGGATAAACCGCATTGAGATCCGCCGCGTGGTCCCGGTAATTGAGACCGATGCCCCAGATCTTTCGCGGGTGCCGATAGAGTGGACCGAAGACCAGGGAGTCGACATCGCGCAGGAGCGGGCACCGCTCCGCGTCCTCGGCAAGGGCGGACGGCAACCCCTGGACGATCAGCGTGAAGAGGTCGGTGGGCCAGGCACGCCCGAGAGTCGCATTGATGTCCCGGACCAGAACCGCGCCTCTCGCAGTGAGGATTGCAGCCTGCTCCAAGCCGCCGTGGACCACTGTCGCGTAACGCATGACGATGCCCTCGAGGGCTCGTCAGGGACGGCTGCGGGACGATCGGAACAGATCCTTCGTCCCGCGATTCCGGCCGGCAGACGGCCCGATGAAGTCTTGACGGGTCCATCCCGGAAGGGGGGAAACCCCACGGACAGAGCGATGATGGTAGGTGGTGCGAGATTCGAACTCGCGACCAACGGATTAAAAGTCCGCTGCTCTACCGACTGAGCTAACCACCCCAAAAAAGAGGCCGAATTCTAGGGGCCGCACCTCGGGGTGTCAACGATCACGCAGAGGAAGTCCCGCAGGGGCACCGCGGACAACCGGTCGAAACGGCGCCCGCGTCGCGAACGGGGCGCGGGAAGCACTCGGCAAAAACCCGCTTCAGCCCTCTCGTTCCGCGCTCAGCGCAACTTCGAGAGGCGCGACTTTGCCTTGTCGGCCGACTCCGACAGCGGGTAGCGCGAAATCAGATCCTCGAGGGTTCGCCGCGCCGCGGCGACATCTCCCGCGGCGTTCTGGGCATTGGCAAGAATGAGCATGGCATCCGGCACCTTGAGGTGATCGGGGTATGTCACCATGAGTTTCTGCTGGGCCGCAACGGCATTCGGATAATCGCTGGCGCGGAAGTACGCCTCACCCAACCAGTACTGCGCGTTCGGCGCGAGTTCGTGTCGGGGATACTGCCTGAGGAATCCCTGGAAGGCCTGGATCGCCCCCTGCGCATCTCCCGCGCGCTGCCGCGCCAGCGCCTGGTCGTAGGCTTTACCTGCCGACGTCCCCTCCGGCGCGGAGGGCGGTGCCGGGGCTGGGGCAGGCGAGGCGACCGGCGGGCTGGCGACCGACGGGGCTGGCACCGGAACGGGGACGGGCGTGGGCCCGGCACCTCTTGAGCCAGTGACCGGCGTCGAGGCCGCCCCCGGGGGCGGTTCCGGAACCACTGGCGCCGGGGCGGAACCCGTCGCGTGTTCCAGCCGACGAAGGCGGTTTTCGAGGTCCGCAGGCACGGTGCCGGAGCCAGCCTCGATTCTCCTGAGGCGCGCGTCCAGATCGGTAACCTGGGCAGCCGGAGCAGCCGCCGTGGCAGCTGCAGCCATGGCGGCGTCCACCTTCCTCAGGCGCAGGTCGTTCTCCGCCTCGAGCTTGCGCAGTTGCACCTCGAGGTCGGCTTCGTGCTTCTTGAGCCGAAGTTCCAGATCCACGAGCTGGCCCTGCAGTTTCTTGCGCTCCGCCGCGTCGTCCTTCGCCCCCTGCTCGAGCCGGCGCAAGCGCGAGTCCAGGTCGGAATAGAGATCGCCCTGGCGCTTGTCGGACTTCTGGAGCCGCTCGTTGGTCTGGTCGATCCGGTTGACCGTGTCCTCGAACTGGCCACGCAGTTCCCGGACCTGCCGATCCGTCGCATCCAGCCGGTTGAGACTCTCGAGGAGGATGCGGTTCTGATCGCTGGCAGCCCCGGTGGGCTTCGCCGTCTGGGTCTGAGCCAGGACCACCCCGTTCAACGAGAACGCCAGCGCCACCGGCAGGACCAGGCCGACCGCGCGGGCGCGCACGGGAAACGCCCGGCCGCGATTACTCGGTGCCCGGGTAGACGATGTCACTGCGACGGTTCTCAGCATAGGAGTCCTCATCCTGACCGGTGGCCTTGGGCTTTTCCTCGCCGTAACTCACAGCCTGGATGCGATCAGCCGAGACTCCGAGGAGCGTCAGGGCCTTCTTGACGCTGTCGGCCCGTCGCTGACCGAGCGCCAGGTTGTACTCGGTGGAGCCGCGTTCATCGCAGTTACCCTCGACCCGGATCTTGATGGCCTTGTTCTCCGCAAGAAAGTTGGCGTGTGCCTCGATGAGCGGCGCGAACTCCGGGCGGATGTCGTGACGATCGAAGTCGTAGAAGATGCTGCGCTTCGAAAGGGCGCTCGCGGGATCCGAGAGCATGGCCTTCATGTCGCCCAGCGGGCGCTCCGCCACGCCGGACTGCTGGAGCGGCTTCACCTCGGCCTCGGTCTTTGCCGCCTCGGCCTGCCGGCGCCGCTCCTCGTCGAGCTTGCGGTTCATCTCCGCCTGCTCCTTCGCGGCCTGCGCCTGGCGATTGGCCTCGTCTTCCTTGCGCTGCGCCTGAAGCAGGTCCCGCTGCTCCACGGCAGCCTGATCCTGCTCCTTGACGTCCTGATTCGCGCAACCGGCCACCAGCAGACTGGCAAGCACCAAAAGAATGAGCTTTTTCATGTTTACTGGCTCCTTGTTACCGAGATTTCACGAAGGGACCCCAGGCGGGTTCACGAATGTTGCCGCCGGTGTCAGTGAATCGCTGCTTGATCCTGCCGTCGCGGGACACCGCCGCCAGCACCCCGCGCTTGTTGTATTCCGAGGCGTAGAGAATCATGCGTCCGTTGGGGGCAAAAGTGGGCGAGGAATCTATCCGGCCGTCGGTGAGAAGGACCGCCTCACGACTGCCCAGTTCCTGCAACGCCACGTTATATCGGCCCGAGTTGCGCTGGATGAAGCAAAAACCGCGACCGTCCGGGCTCCAGCGGGGCGTCACGTTGTAGCTCCCCTCGAAGGTCACGCGCTCGGCGGCACCGCCGGCGCTCGGCATCCGGTAGATCTGGGGGCTTCCGCCCCGGTCGGATGTGAACAGAAGCTGCCGTCCGTCGGGGGACCAGACCGCTTCCGTATCGATGGATTGGCTGTTGGTGAGACGGGTGAGACCAGCCCCGTCAAGGTTGACCGCGTAGACTTGGGCGACACCGTCCCGGGAGAGGGTGACCGTGAGCCGCGTACCGTCGGGCGACCAGGCCGGGGAGCTGTTGGACCCTTCGAAATTGGCCAGAACCTGCCGAGAACCGTCAGCGAGGGAGTGCACGAAGACCACGGGCTTCTTCTGCTCGAACGATACGTAGGCGATCCGGGTGCCATCCGGCGACCAGGCCGGCGAGATGATCGGTTCCCGGTGGGCAAGTATGAAATCGGCATTGGCGCCGTCGGCGTCGGCGACCTGGAGTTCGAACCGTTGGTCCCCCTTGACCACATAACAGATCCGTGTCGAGAAGGCGCCGGGCTCACCGGTCAGTTCCTCGTAGATCACGTCGGCGATCTTGTGGGCCGTGGCCCGCATCTGGCCGGGAGAGATGGTGTAGGCGAAACCGATCCTCTGTCCCTGCCTGGTCCCGTCCATCAGCCGGAACCGCACCGCGAGACGCCCGTCCGAGCGCTCCACGACGTTGCCGATCACGACATTGTCGATGCCGCGGCTCCGGAAGACCCGCCAGTCGATCTCCTCCGGCTCGGCGGGAACCTTGGCCAGCCCGGTTGCGTCCGTGTGCCGGAACCAGCCGCTGCGGAGCAGGTCCGCGCGCACGATCTCGCCGACGCGGTCCCGGTAACGCTGCTCGTTGCCGAACGGAAGGACAGTGATCGGGACCTGGGTGCTGTTCCCACCAATGATCTCGATGGTCAGCGCGGCAGAGGCGGCAGCGGGCAGGCCCATCGCAAAGGCGCCGGCGAGGCCCTTCAGAGCATGGCGGCGGCCGGGGTCGTGGGGAATAAATGCATTCGGCATTCGTGGCATGGGTCGAGATTATACGGGTGCCTTGGGGCTTGTTCGGTAACGGGTCGCCATCACTCGTTGGGCCGGAAGACGAGCGTCAGGTCGCGAATCTGCTGGAACAGGTCCATGTCGTCGGGTACCGGCAGGGGCTGGGCGGACTCGATCGCGCGTTCGACAGCCCGGTCGTAGGCGGGCGAACCACTCGGCTTGACCAGACGGCTGGAGGCCACCGAACCCGACTTGAGCAGGCGAACCTCGAACACGGCCTCGATCTTGCCATCGAGCCCGGGCGGCACGATCACCTTGTCCCGGATTGCCCGCATGATGCCATCCCGGTAACCGTCGATGAGCCGCTGCGCCTTCATTGCAGCCTGCGTGGCCGCGTGTTTCTCGGCCTCGGCGCGCTCGGCAGCCGCCCTCTGCTCGTCGGCAATGCGGGTCTGGCGCTGCATGGCCTCGCGCACCTTTCTCTGCTCCGCGTCCCGGAGAGCGGTCTCCTCGCGGCGAGCAGCCTCCTCCGAACGCCGCCGGGCGTCCTCCTCGCGCTGCCGCTCCGCCTCGAGCCGCTGGCGCTCGGCCTGCCGTCTCGCGTCCTCCTCGCGCATTGCCTGCTCGAGCCGCTTTCGCTCTTCCCGTTTCTGGCGCTCGGCGAGTTCACGCTCCTCCTTGCGTTTCCGGTCTTCCACCTTGACATCAGCCTGGTCCTTTTCAGGCGCGGGCGCACTCTCGGGACGCGCGATCACGTTGGAACCCGCGACCGTCTTTGCCCCGGATGGGGCCCGTGGCAAGGCTGGCGGCGGGGCGGGCGGGACCTGGGCGGGTGGGGAAACCGGTGGCCTGACAACAAGAGGCTTCGCAGCAGGTGGGGATGCCGGCTTATCTGGGGTCTTCTCCACCGGCTTGGGCGGAGGGGGCGGCGCGGGCAGTGGCTCCGGCCGGGTTTGCGCCGGCGGCTTCGCGGCCGCGTCGGCCGGCTTCCCGGTGGACGGCCTGGCTGCAGCCCGGGGAGGCAGCGCAGTCCAGAGCTCCACCACCATCTTGGGAGGAGGTGGCGGCTTGCGCCAGGACACGCTGATCATGAGCATGCCGAAAAGCAGCCCGTGCACGAGCACGGCGAATAACGCGGGAACCACGAAGTCCGGACGCCTCATCGCCGCGATCATGCGGGCGCCTCGCCACCGGGCCGCGCCGGACCGAGCCAGAAGGCCCGTCCGGCCCTTTTCGGGGAGAACAATGTCATCGGCTCCGATGTCCTGGTCCGCATGTTTCGGTCGCCGCGCCTGTTGGCGCGAAGCGGGGGCGCGGGGTGACCGCAACGCGCCCGCCAGCGCCCGTGGAGGCCGGCAGACCAATTCGTGCGGACCGCCGATTCGCAGCAAGCCCGATGGGCATCGATGCGCCGCTCATCTTCGGGGCCGACCTGGGGAAACATGCGGGCTAGCTGCCCCTGGGGCGCGTCAGCAGGCCGACCCGCGCCACACCCTCGCCCTGCAGCAGGTCCATCACCTTCATGACCCGCCCGTACTCGACCCGACGGTCCGCGCCGATGACGACGGGCCGGTCAGGCCTTGCCGCCAGCGCCTGCTTGACCTCGCTCACGAGTTCGGCCTCGCTCACCGACCGGGCAGACCCGCCCACATCGCGGTCGATGAGGACCACCTGCCCGCTCGCCTTGATGGACACCTCGATGGGCTGGGGCGGCGGTGTCGAGGACTTGCCCACAGGCGGGAGGTCCACCAGGCCGGGATTCATCATGGGCGCCGTGACCATGAAGATGACCAGCAGGACCAGCATCACGTCGATGTACGGAACGACGTTGATCTGGCTCATGGTCGGAAAGCGCTTGCGGCGTGGCATCGAGGGCATGGTCGGCGAGGTTGTGGAACTGGAACGGGCGGCAGCCGCGAACGGGGTCGACGCAGCCGGGCTCAGGCCTTCGGCAGGCGCAGGAGCAGATTCTGGAATTCCTCCATCAGGCTCTCGAACCTGTTGGCGAGGCGATCGACATCGCGCGAGAAGTGGTTGTAGGCGATCACCGCCGGAATGGCGGCCAGCAGGCCGATGGCCGTGGCGATCAGGGCCTCGGCGATGCCCGGAGCGACGGTCGCGAGGGTCGCCTGCCCCACGTTGGCGAGGCCGCGGAAGGAATTCATGATGCCCCAGACGGTGCCGAACAGGCCGATGTAGGGGCTCACGGAACCCACGGTCGCAAGAAAGTTGAGCGACGCCTCGATGCGATCCATCTCCCGCTGATAGGTGGCGCGCATCGCGCGACCCACGCCATCCATGGAGCCGGCGCTGGCCTGGCCCGGCTGGCGCCGCAGTCGCGTATTCTCCCGGTAGCCGGCGAGGAGGATGCGCTCGATGCTGCTCGAGCGGTTCTCGTTGACCGACGTCCTGCTCAGCAGCCGCTGGAGTTCATTGTCCTCGTGCACCTCGCGCAGTTCCAGTTCGAACGCCTCGGTCTCGATCCTCGCCCGGCGAACGACCACCAGCTTCTGGAAAATGAACAGCCACGAGAGAAGCGAGAGGGCCAGGAGCAGCAGCATCACCAGTTGCACCGTCAGGCTGGCGGTGGTCAGCAGATGGAGGATGGACAGATCGGTCGAGACATTCATGGGGTGGTCGCAGCGAAGGAAGGCGGTCGGACAGCGGGTTGGTCGGGAACGGTCAGGCGCGCGCGCAGCGCTCCGGGAAGTCGCGCAGGCCTCAGGGTTCCCGCGTTCACACAGGCAAGGCTCACCTCGGCGGACACCAGCATCTCGCCGTCACGATCCACCGTCTGCCGCAGGGGGAGCTGCGCGCCACGTGCCGAACCCCGGACGAGGCTGACGGAGAGCTCGTCATCGAGTCGCGCTGGCCTCAGGTAGTCGATGCGCAGCGCGTGGACCACGAACATCACGCCATGATCCCGCGCCATCGTCGTGGCCGGAAGGCCGAGGGCGCGCAGCCAGTCCATCCGGCAGCGCTCGAAGAAGTCCAGATAGCGGGCGTGATAGACGATGCCGCCTGCGTCCGTGTCCTGAAAATAGGCGCGGACCAGGATGGAGAAGTCGGCGGCCGGGGGCGCGGGTTCCATCACGCGACGCCGTCCTCAGCTACCCGCCCACAGATCCGGGGTTCCCGCCCCGGATGGCGTCGGGAGCCCGAAGTGGCGATAGGCGATCAGCGTTGCCACACGGCCGCGGGTCGTCCGCTGCAGGAAGCCCTGCTGGATGAGGTAGGGCTCCAGCACGTCCTCGATCGTGTCGCGCTCCTCGCCGATGGCGGCGGCGAGATTGTCCACACCGACCGGTCCGCCGCCAAACTTCTCCAGCACCGCGAGAAGCAGCTTGCGATCCATCACGTCGAGCCCGTGGGGGTCCACATCCAGCAGCGAAAGCGCGGAATCGGCCACCTCCCGGGAGATGCGCCCGTCCGCGCGCACCTGGGCGTAATCCCGAACCCGGCGCAGGAGCCGGTTGGCGATGCGCGGGGTGCCACGGGCGCGGGTCGCGATCTCCATGGCGCCGTCATCGGCCAGGGCGGCGTCGAGGAGCCCGGCGGAACGGCGGACGATGCGCGACAGTTCCTCCGGCGTGTAGAACTCCAGGCGCGACACGATTCCGAACCGGTCGCGAAGCGGATTGGTGAGCATGCCCGCCCGCGTGGTCGCCCCCACCAGCGTGAAGGGCGGCAGGTCGAGCTTCACGGACCGCGCTGCCGGACCCTCGCCGATCATGATGTCGATCTGGAAATCCTCCAGGGCGGGATACAGCACCTCCTCGACCACTGGGGAAAGCCGGTGGATCTCGTCGATGAACAGCACGTCGCGCGGCTCTAGGTTGGTGAGGAGCGCCGCGAGGTCGCCCGCCCGCTCGAGGACCGGACCCGAGGTCTGGCGCAGGTTCACGCCCATCTCGCGAGCGATGATGTGAGCCAGGGTGGTCTTGCCCAGACCCGGCGGTCCGAACAGGAGAACGTGGTCGAGAGCCTCCTGCCGGCCGCGAGCGGCCTCGATGAAGATGGACAGCTGGCCCCGGATCTTTTCCTGGCCGACGTACTCCTCGAGCTGGCGCGGCCGGAGCGCGCGCTCCAGGGTCTCCTCCGGGAGGCCCTGCGCCACCGGCGCGATCAGCCGGTCGGTTTCGATCATCGGCGCTGAGCCGGCAGCACGGTCACCGGGCCCCGGCGGTGCGAAAGGCCGCGATGAACGCGTCTGCCCTGAACTGCCAGGCTCTCGCCTGGGCAGGGAGGTCCGCCGCCACCCGGTCGACCCGGGCGTTCAGGATGCCGGTCACCTTGATGACGAGCGTCTTCTGGTACTTCGCTCCGAGCGGCGACAGGGCGAACCGCTGCCCCTCGACGTTCTCGCCCTGCGCAATGGAGAAGCGCATTTCCCGGTCCTCCTCGTCCCAGACGTAGGTGAGGGCCTTGTGCTCCGCCTCGGTGCCCGGATAGTCCTGAATCACCTTGCCCGACAGGTTGAAGGCGCCGGCCACGTGAAACGCGACGGCGTGGTCGATGATCCGGGCCTGCTTCCGGCCGATCTCGGACTGGAAGTGCGCGAGCAGTGTGTCCACCTCGGCCGGCGTGAAGCTCTCGCGGGCGACCGCGGTCCACTCGGGAGGCATCCAGACCAGGCTGGTCCAGTCCCGCCGGATCCCGTCCATCATGGGTTCCATGATGGCGTTTTCCGCCGCGTCGAAATCCGGGTTGCCCCGTTTCCACGTCTTGCCCAGATCCTGCTCCCGGCCCAGGCGTGCAAGCACATCCCGGGTCGCCACCAGCGCCTGCTGCTTCAGATAGCGGTTGCCCACGGCGACCGAGGTCTTCCAGTCGTGGACTCGGTAGAGGGTGGCAACCGGATCCTCGGCCGCGGGTGACGCGGAGGAAGCGACGAGGGCCAGGGTCGTGGCGCTGAGGATGAACAGGCGGCGTGCGGTGGAAAGTGGCGGCATGGAGGACTCGAGAGGATACGGCTGGCGTCCGGATCGGTTCCCGGGCGAAGGTGCCCGATTATAGTCCGGCAAGCCCCCCGGCGGCCCGGCCTCACCCCACCTTGGCGAGGATTCGCAGAGACTGGCGGATCGCATCCTGCACCGGCAGGTCGGGGCCCAGCCGGGCCAGGGCTGCCCGCGCCTCCCGGTCGCTGTATCCCAGGGCGATCAGCGCGTTCAGTGCGTCGCTACCCGCTGGAGCCCCGGGCTGCGCGAGGGCGGCGGGCGAGACCGCCGCCACCTTGTCCTTCAGTTCCAGCAGCAGCCGCTCGGCGGTCTTCTTGCCGATGCCGGGGATGCGGGTCAGCCGGGCGCTGTCCTGCTGGGCCACGGCCGCGTAGACCTCGTCGACCGACAGACCGGACAGCAGGGCGAGGGCGGTGCGGGCGCCGATCCCGGTGATCCGGAGCAACTGCCGGAACAGATGCTTCTCGCCTTCGGTGGCGAAGCCGAACAGCAGGTGGGCGTCTTCCCGCACCACCATGTGGGTGAGCAGGGTCACCTCGCTGCCCGTGGCCGGAAGGTGATAGAAGGTGCTCATGGGCACGTCGACCTCGTAGCCGACGCCGTGCGCCTCCACGACGATCGTCGGCGGATGCTTCTCCGCGATGCGGCCGGTGAGCCGGGCGATCACGCGAGGCGCCCCCCGCGCATCCGGTAACCCTCGGTGGAAAACGCCCCCAGCCCGAGGCCCCCGTGCGCGTGGCAGATGGCACAGGCCAGTGCGTCGGCGGCATCCGGCGAGGGTACGCCCGCGAGCCCGAGGAGCCGGGCCACCATCGCCTGTACCTGCTCCTTCTGCGCGTGACCGTTGCCGACCACGGCCTGCTTGACCTGCAGGGCGGTGTACTCGGCCACCGGAAGCCCCCGGTTCACGGCCGCGCAGATAGCCGCCCCCCGCGCCTGGCCGAGCAGCAGGGTCGACTGCGGATTGACGTTGACGAACACCTTCTCCACTGCCACCTGCGCCGGCAATCGGGCGGCGATCACCTCGCCGAGATTTTCCAGGATGGTGCGCAGCCGCTCCGGCAGGCTTGCGTCTCCGTCGGTGCGGATGCAGCCGCTCGTCACGTAGGACAGGCGCTGACCGATGCGGTCGATGAGCCCGAACCCGGTGACCCGCAGGCCTGGATCGATGCCCAGGATCCGCACCGCGCCGGGAACCGCCGCCTTAGGCTCGCCGGCGGGCGTGGTCACCGGCGCCCGCCCCTGGGAAGGGACATGTCAGTCATCCTCGATGACGGACGACGTGTAGACCTCCTGGACATCGTCGAGGCTCTCCAGCGCATCGAGCAGCTTCTGCATCCTGACGGCGTCATCGCCCGTGAGCACGTTCTCGGTCGAGGGCTTCATGGTGACCTCCGCGAACTCCGGCTTGAGGCCGGCCCTCTCCAGCGCCTCGCGCACCGCGACGAAATCGTTGTTGGGCGCGGTGATCACCTCCACGGAACCGTCATCGTTGGTGAAGACGTCCTCGGCACCGGCATCGAGGGCGATCTCCATCACCCGGTCCTCGCTCGTGCCGGGGGCCAGGATCAGCTGGCCGCAGTGCCTGAACAGGAACGCGACCGAGCCATCCGTGCCCAGGTTGCCACCATGCTTGGCGAAGGCATGGCGCACATCGGCCACGGTCCGGGTACGGTTGTCGGTCATGCAGTCGACGATGACGGCCGCGCCCCCGATGCCGTAACCCTCGTAGCGGATTTCCTCGTAGTTGACGCCATCCAGTTGCCCGGACCCGCGCTTGATCGCGTTGTCGATGGTGTCCTTGGGCATGTTCTGGTCGCGGGCCTTGTCGATCGCCAGGCGCAGCCGCGGGTTGCTGGAGGCATCCCCGCCCCCGAGACGGGCCGAGACGGTGATTTCCTTGATGAGGCGCGTGAAGATCTTGCCGCGCTTCGCATCGGTAGCCGCCTTCTTGTGCTTGATGTTGGCCCACTTGCTGTGTCCTGCCATGGATTCCTCGCGCGACTCCGTGTCTTGATGATCGATGCCCGGATACCGGCTGCTGCCGGTCGATTGGTATACTTTTCAGAATGTTATCACTGCCCTCCCGGAGCCCGCCATGCCCGAACCCATGCTCGTCGCCAAGTCCAGCCGCGACGTCTTCCTGCTGCCGGGACTGGCGAACCGCCATGGCCTGATCACTGGGGCCACGGGCACCGGCAAGACCGTCACCCTGCAGCGGATCGCCGAGCAACTGTCCCTGGCGGGCGTGCCGGTATTCATGGCGGACGTGAAGGGGGACCTCTCCGGCCTGTCCCAGCCCGGCAGCTGGAATCCGAAACTCCGGGAACGGGCAGAGCGGCTCGGCATGGGGGAGATCGCCTTCTCGGGCCTCCCCGTCACCTTCTGGGATATCTGGGGCGAGCAGGGACATCCCGTGCGGGCCACCATCTCCGAGATGGGCCCGCTGCTGCTCGGACGGATGCTCAACCTCAACGACACGCAGCAGGGGGTGCTCACGCTCACCTTCCGGATCGCCGACGACAACGGCCTCCTGCTCCTGGACCTGAAGGATCTCCGGGCGATGATCCAGCACGTGGGCGAGAACGCGAAGGAATTCACGGTGAGCCACGGCAACATCTCCGCCGCGTCGATCGGCGCCATCCAGCGCGGACTGCTGGAACTGGAGACCCAGGGCGGCGACCGCCTCTTCGGCGAGCCCGCGCTCAACCCGGACGACCTCATCCAGACCGGGGACCGCGGGCGGGGCGTGATCAACATCCTCGCCGCGGACAGGCTCATGCAGGTGCCCAAGATCTACGCCACCTTCCTGCTCTGGCTGCTCTCGGAGATGTTCGAGCGGCTGCCGGAGGTGGGCGACCAGGACCGCCCCAGGCTCGTGTTCTTCTTCGACGAGGCACACCTCCTGTTCAACGACGCCCCGCCCGCGCTCCTGACCCGGATCGAGCAGGTGGTCCGGCTGATCCGCTCCAAGGGCGTGGGCGTGTACTTCGTCACCCAGAACCCGCTCGACGTGCCCGAGACCGTGCTGGGACAACTCGGCAATCGCGTCCAGCACGCGCTGCGCGCCTTCACGCCCCGGGACCAGAAGGCCGTCCGCACGGCTGCCGAAACCCTCCGCCCGAACCCCGCCGTGGACACGGCCGCCGCCATCACGGAAATGGGGGTGGGCGAGGCGCTCGTGTCCTTTCTCGACGAGAAGGGGCGCCCCGAAATGGTGGAGCGGGCCTTCATCTGTCCGCCCGCGAGCCGGATCGGGCCCGCGACACCCGACGAGCGCGCTGCCGTGATTCGCGGCTCCGCGGTCTACGGCGTCTACGAGAAGGCCGTCGACAGGGAATCCGCCTACGAGAGGCTGCAGGCCCGCCGGGCGGCCCCGGCGGAGGAGGCCGGCGCCGGGTCAGGGGAATCCCGGACCGGAGGCGCTGGCGACGTCATGGGTGGGCTGCGGGACATCCTGTTCGGGTCCACCGGCCCGCGCGGCGGGCGTCGCGAGGGCGTGATCGATGCCGCCGCGAAGAGCGTGGCAAGAACCATCGGCTCGAGCGTGGGCCGGGAAATCGTCCGCGGTGTGCTCGGGTCCATCCTGGGCGGATCACGGCGCCGCTGACCGCCCGGGCAACCCGGTGAGCCCTGCTTCCGGCCCGAGGCACCACCCGGCCGTCGGTCCCCTGCTCGTGTTCCTGGCGGCGGTGGGCTTCTCGGCGAAGTCGGTCCTGATCAAGCTCGCCTATGCCCGGGGGGTGGACGCGACGGCCCTCTTTGCCCTGCGCCAGCTGTTCTCGGCCCCCTTCTTCGCGGCGCTCGCCTGGTGGTCCCGGGATTCCGCCGACACCTACGCCACGCTGTCCCGCCGGGACTGGTCCCACCTGGCCGGGCTCGGCCTGCTGGGCTACTACGCCGCCGCCTGGCTCGACTTCCTGGGTCTCGAATACATCAGCGCCAGCCTCGAGCGCCTGATCCTGTTCCTCTACCCCACCATCGTGCTGGTGCTGTCGGCCTGGTGGCTCCGGATCCGCATCCGGCGGGTGCAACTGCTGGCGCTCGGGCTCTGCTACGGAGGGATCGCACTGGTGTTCGTGGAGCAACTGGGCGGACGCAGTCCCGGCAGCCACGTCGCGCTCGGCGCCGCGCTCGTGTTCTCCAGCGCCCTGGCCTATTCCATCTACCTCATCGGGTCGAGCCAGGTGGTCCACCGGTTCGGCGCGATCCGCTTCACGTCCTGCGGGATGCTCGTCGCCACGGTTGCCGGCGTCGCCCAGTTCGCCTGGACCCACGGACCCGCGTCGCTGCGCCTGCCGCTTCCCGTCTACGGCATCGCCGCGATCATGGCGGTGTTCTCCACCGTGCTGCCCGCGCTGCTGATGTCGGAGGGGCTGCGGCGCATCGGTGCCAACCAGGCCGCCCTCATCGGAACGATCGGCCCGGTGGTGACGATGGCCCTCGGGGCGATCTTCCTGGGTGAGCGCGCCGGCGCCACGCAGATCACGGGCGCGGTGCTCGTGCTGGCCGGCGTCGTGCTGGTGAGTCTGCGGCGCCCGCCCGCCGCGAGCGGCCCCCGGGGTCCGGACGCACCGCCAGGGGGGGTGACCGCTGGCGCCCGGCCTGGGGTAAAGTCCGGCGTTCGACTCGACGCTCATGACGTCCCTTCCGGGGAGCGACTCCACCCGCGATGGCCAACAGCCCTGCCGCCCGACTCTTCCGCCCGCTCCACTGGGTGCGGACCGTCTCATGGCGAGCCTGGCTCACCATCGGCCTGCCCGTCGGCGCCGGCCTCATTGCCACGGTCCTGATCGCCGCCCACTACGTGCGGCCCGCACCGCCGCGGCAGATCGTGTTCGCGGCGGGCGTGGACGGGGGCGCCTATCGCGCGTTTGCCGAGGCCTATGCGAAGGCCCTCGCCCGGGACGGCATCACCGTGCGATTGCGCGCGACGGCGGGCGCGCGGGAAAACTACCGCCTCCTGCGCGACCAGAAGGAAACGATGGACGTGGGCCTCGTGCGCAGCGGCATCGGGGACGCGGAGGAGGCGCCCCGACTGGTCTCGCTCGGCGCCATAGGCTATGAGGCACTGTGGGTCTTCTGCCGGGGCAGGCACACGCTCGACGACCTGCCCGGCCTGCGCGGGCGGAACATCGCCATCGGGAGCAAGGGCGCGGGCACCCGCCGCCTCGTGCGCAACCTGCTGGCGGCCAACGGCATCGACGAAAACGATTTCCGGGCCTTCGAGATCGGCGGTGTCGAGGCCGCCGAAGCCCTGCTTACGGGACGTATCGACTGCGCCTTCCTGTTCGAGCCCCCCGAAGCCGGCGTCCTGAAGGCGCTGATCTACAGCCCCGAGGCGCAACTCGTCGACTTCAGCCGGCGCGCCGACGCCTACACCAAGCTGATTCCGGCGCTGCACAAGGTGGTCCTGCCCGAAGGCGCCAACGACCTGGCGAGCAACCGGCCCTCCCGTCCCATCACGCTCCTCGCTGCCCAGACCCAGCTTGTCGCCCGCGAGGACCTGCACCCGGCCATCCAGGCACTCATCCTCCAGGCCGCCACGGGCGTGCACGGCGGGACCGGGCTGTTCCAGGCCGAGCACGAGTTCCCGGCATCCCGGTCCTTCGAGTTCCCCCTGTCGGTCGATGCACAGCGCTACTACACCTCCGGGCGCCCATTCCTGCAGCGCTACCTGCCGTTCTGGGTCGCCAATCTGGTGGACCGTGCTCTGGTGTTCCTGATCCCGGCGCTCGCGATCGTGCTGCCGCTGGTGCGAATTCTCCCGCCGCTGTACGCGTGGAGCGTGCGCCGCCGCATCTACCGATGGTACGGGGAACTCATGTTCATCGAGAACGAGATGCGCCGCACCCTCACCCGGGGCGAGACCCGCGACTTCGACGCGCGCCTGCAGTGGATCGAGCGCGAGGTGAACGAACTCCACCCGCCTCTGGCCTTCGCCAACCAGCTCTACCTGCTGCGCCAGCACATCGACTTCGTCCAGTCCCGGCTTGCCAGCCTGGCAACCAGAGACACCGCCGAGCCGGACGCGCCCGCCGGGGACACCATGCCGTGACGGGCACGGGCGACTGCCGGGGTATCCTCCGGGCATGACAGGAGGAGGCCCCATGGAACATCACGCCGAGTGGGACGCCGGCGACCTTGGCTGCGGAGAACTGGTCATCGCCCTGCGTTTCCGCTTGAAAGCCATGCGGCCCGGAGAGATCATCCGCGTCCGCGCCACCGACACGGGCGCGGTGCACGACCTGCCCGCGTGGTGCCGGATGACCGGCGACACGCTGGTGCGCCACGACTGCGACGCGCAGCTGTACTACATCGCGCGCGGTTCCTACTGATCCGCGCGTTCCGAACGGACGAACAAAGGGAGTGACGACATGGCCGGTACCGGCAAGTTCTGCGTGAGCCTCAGCTTCTCCAGGGACAATCCCGACAAGGCCACCGTGGCCTTCGTCGTCGCGAATGCCGCGGCTGCATCGAACCAGCAGACGCTGGTCTTTCTCAGCATCGAGGGGGTGCGCCTGTCGCAGAAGGGTTACGCCGACGACATCCGGGAAGAGGGCTTCGCGCCGCTCAAGGACCTCATGGACAGCTTCGTGAAGGCCGGTGGCACCATCTGGGTATGCTCGCCCTGCCTCAAGAAACGCGGCCTGGCCGAGGGGGAACTCATCGCGGGCGCAACCATCGTGGGCGGCGCCAAGCTGGTGGAATTCCTCTCGGACGGCACACCCTGCCTCAGCTACTGACCGCAACGGTCTCCGGCGTGGCACAAAGCCCGCACGCCCACGCGCCCGACGTCCGCTTCGACGGCGGGGACCTCGACTGCGGCAACGGATTGCTGCTGTTGATCCGCAGCCACATCGATCCCCTGCCGCGTGGCGGTCTGCTGGAAATCCTCTCCACCGAAGGCTCGGTGCGTGAGGATCTGCCCGCCTGGTGCCGGCTGACCGGCAACGAACTCCTGTCCGTCGACACCCTGGAGGGCGGGGCTTCCTCGTTCCTGGTCTGCAAGGGAACCCTGGCGGAACGCTCTGGCCACGGCAATGCGGCCCCGGCGTCGACCCCGGCCAGGCGGGAGGTGCTGCCCGTGTCGTTCCGGGACAACCTGCCCATGCCTGCTCCGGCGCGCCCGATTCCCGCGCTGGGCGTGATGGGCGTCGGCAGCTGGCCGCGGCCGCGCTGGATGGTGCAGGCGGTGCACGAACGGCTGGAGGGCCGCCTGCCGGAACCGGATTTCGAAGCCACTGCGGATGACGCGGTGCGCCTGTGCGTCGAGGCGCAGAAGCGAGCGGGCGTCCACGTCGTGACCGATGGCGAGCAACGCCGCGACAGCTACGCGAGCTTCGTGGCAAGCCGTCTGGACAACTGCCAGCTCATTCCGCTCACCGACCTGCTGCCCCTCGTGGACGACCCGGAGCAGTTCCAGGAGGAGTTGCGGGCCCTCGACGTGCCCGCGGCCGAGGTCCGGCACCCGGCCGTCTTCGGACCGCTCGGGCGCAGCCGCCCCATCGCCCTGCACGAGGCCCGGTTCCTGGCGGGCCTCACGGACCAGCCCGTCAAGGTCGCACTGCCGGGCCCCTACCTGCTCACCCGCACCATGTGGATGGAGTGCATCTCCGACCGCGCCTACGGCTCCCGGGAAGACATTGCCCTGGACATCATCCGGGTCCTGCGCGAGGAACTCGCCGATCTCCTCGCCGCGGGCGTAGCGCTCGTGCAGTTCGACGAGCCGGTGCTCTCCGAGGTCGTGTTCACCCCCGCCAGGAGCCGTCGCAGCTTCATGTGCGGCGCTCTGTCGGGGAAGGGAGACCCCCAGTCCGAGCTGGCGTTCGCGCGAGACCTGCTCAATGCCGTGGTCGATGGCTTTCCCCGTGACCGGGTGGCCATGCACATCTGCCGGGGCAACTGGACGCCGGACGAATCCACCTGCCTGGCCGGCGACTACTCGGCCCTGGTGCCCGTGCTGCGCCAGATCGGGGTGGGTGCGTATTTCCTGGAGCTGTGCACGCCGCGGGCCGGGGAAATCGCCGTGCTCCGGACCCTGCCGGAGGACCGCCGGGTGGGCATCGGCGTGGTGAACCAGAAACACGCGCGCGTCGAAACGGTCGACGAGATCATGGACCGCGCGGCGTCGGCCATCGACCTGTTCGGCGCCGATCGCCTCCTGCTCAATCCCGACTGTGGCTTTGCCACCTTCGCGGACAATCCCGTCACCTCCGCCAGCGTCGCCGAAGCCAAGCTCGCCGCGATCGTCCAGGCGGCCGCTCGCCTGCGGGAGCGGCACAGGCTGGCGCCGGCCTGATCGGGTTCACTGGCCCCGCACCACCGATACGCGGGGCGGCCCGGCGGTGATCTCCCCGATCACCGCGGCCTGATCGAAGCCTTCCTTCCGGAACACCTCCAGCACCGCGTCCACCGCGCCCGGGGCGCAGGTGACGAGGAGACCGCCGCTCGTCTGGGGGTCGGCCAGGAGCCAGCGCTCGGCGTCTCCCAACCCCGGCAGGGCGACCTCGGTGTCGAAAGACGCCCAGTTCCGCCGCGACGCACCGGTCACGAACCCGGCAGCCGCCAGATCCAGCACGCCCGGCAGCCGCGGCACGCTGTCCCAGCACACCGTCGCGCCGGCCCCCGAACCTCGGCAAACCTCCAGCAGGTGACCCAGGAGGCCGAAACCCGTCACGTCCGTGATCGCGTGGACGCCGGGAAGGGCGGCGAGCACCGGACCGGGCGTGTTGAGCCGCGTCGTGGTGGCGATCATGGCCGCATAGTGGGCGGGGCCGAGCTGGTCCTTCTTGAGGGCGGCGCTGTAGATCCCCACGCCGAGGCCCTTGCCCAGGACGATGCGGTCTCCGGGCTGCGCATCCGAATTGCGCTTGAGGTTTCGGGGATCCACGAGCCCGATGGCCACCAGCCCGTAGATGGGCTCCACCGAGTCGATGCTGTGCCCCCCGGCCACGGGAATGCCGGCCCGGGTGCACACGGACTCCCCGCCCTCCAGGATGGCGCGAATCGTCTCCACGGGCAGCCGGTCCACCGGCATGCCCACGATGGCCAGCGCAAACAGCGGGGTGCCACCCATCGCATAGACGTCCGAAATGGCGTTGGTGGCGGCAATGGCACCGAAGTCGAAGGGATCGTCCACCACGGGCATGAAGAAGTCGGTGGTGGCGACAATGGCCTGCGCGTCGTTGATCCGGAAGACCGCGGCGTCATCGCTGGTTTCGATGCCCACGAGCAGGCCCGGCGGGACGGTGCCCCGCGCCGTGTTCGCCAGAATGTTGCGAAGCACCCCGGGGGCCAGCTTGCAGCCGCACCCGCCGCCGTGGGCAAGGCTGGTAAGCCGGGGTACGGGACTTGCGTGGGATGTCACGAAATGCCTCCTTGCAACCTCGCCGCGACCCGCGGCAGGCGCCGGATTGTGCCCGAAGAGAGGCAGGCGACGAAGGCTCACCCCCGCGACGCGAGGCGGCGACGACCGCGCGCGGCGCGCGGTCGTCCGCCACATCATCCACGTCGGCCCCTGACATTTATGGCCAGAAGAACGCAATTTTTGATGCAAGACAGGATTTCCGTGGTCCCCGCCCGGGCCCGCAACGACTCCACCTCCGGCAGGTTCTGGCTGGATGCGCTCCACGAACAGGTGCTGACGGTCGAGTCCCAATCCCTCGACCTGCAGCCTGCGGTGGAGACCCTCGCGTGCTCCCTGGCCCACGCCGGGTACGCGCCGGAACGCCTGTCGGTGTCGATCCTGACCGAGCATCCGGGCCTTTCCGGCCTGGCCTATGTCTGGAAACGCATCGATGGCAAGGTTTCGTTCCTCGAACGGCCAGTGGGATTTCTCGAGGACGCGGAGCACCAGGCGAGCCCGATCCACCATGTCCTGGCTACGAGGGAATCGCTCTTCCTGGATGCGAACGCCATCGTGGCGGATTCCCGATTCCCCATCGTTCAGGAGTTCTTGCGCCTCGGCGCCACGTCCTATCTCGCGCTGCCCGTCTTCGCCGTGCGGGGGGACGTGCACGTGCTCGCCCTCTGGACCGCGCGGCCCGGTGGCTGGACACCCCAGGAGACCACACAGATCGCCAGGGTGATGCCCCTGCTCACCCTCCTGATCGACGTCACGGAAAACCGCCGGCTCCTCGGGCAGATCGGGACCGCGCACGAACTCACCCAGCGCGCGCTGGCGGAACAGGCCCTCCGCAACGCGGACGCCCTGATGCGGCAGCAGGCAACCGACCTCGCCCGCCTCGAGGCGGAACGCCGGGTCCGCCTGGCCGCGGAGCTCGCGCTCGAGGAACGCTCCCGGGACCTCGCCGAGCGCAACGCGGAACTGAACACCCTGACGGCGTCGCTCGAAGACAACGTGAAGGCCCGCACCCGGGAACTCGAGGAAGCCCTCGCGCGGGCCCACAGCGCCACGCTGGCGAAGAGCCGTTTTCTTGCCATGATGAGCCACGAGATCCGCACGCCCATGCATGGCGTGCTGGGGCTGGCGGAAGCGCTGGGCCGGACTCCGCTCGACGCCGACCAGCGCAGCCTCCTCGACACCATCCAGACCAGCGGCACGGCGCTGCTCTACCTGCTCAACGACATCCTGGACTTCTCGCGGATCGAGGCGGACCGGATGGCCATCGCGTCTGTGCCGGTGGAACCGGGCCGCCTGCTGGACGACGTGTCGCTGCTGCTGCGCGGTTCGGCCGAGGCCCGGGGCCTCGGCCTCGAGGTGCGCTGCCACGATGACGTTCCCGCCGTGGTGAAGACCGATCCCACCCGGCTGCGGCAGGTCTGGATCAACCTGATCTCCAATGCGTTGAAGTTCACCGACACCGGAGGCGTCTCGGCAGTCCTGGAGGTCGCGGCCCGCACCCGCGAGTCGGTGACGCTGCGGGGACAGGTCCACGACACCGGGCCGGGCATCCCCGGGCACATGCTGGACCGGCTCTTCGAGCCTTTCTATCAGGGCGACGACGCCACTGGGCGGCGTCTCGGCGGGGCGGGACTCGGGCTTGCCATCTGCAAGCGTCTGCTCGAACAGATGGGCGGCTCGCTGCGGGTGGAAAGCACGCCCGGCGAGGGTTCCGTGTTCTCGTTCCTGCTCCCGGTCGAAGCGCAATCCCACCGCTGGCCCGATCCGGTGCCTCCGGCTGTCGCAATGGCGGCCGACCTCACCGGCCTTCGCATGCTCGTGGTCGATGACAATGCCGTGAACCGCCTGGTGGCCCAGCGTCAGCTCGACGCGCTCGGGGTCCGGTCTGTCGTCATCGCGACCAGCGGCGAGGAAGCGCTGGAGCAGATCCAGGCCGGGAGTTTCGACGCGGTGCTGATGGACGTTCAGATGCCCGGCATGGACGGGATGGAAGCCACTCGCCAGGTGCGCCGGCTTCCCCTTGCGAGACAACCCTGCATCATTGCCATGACCGCCAATGCGTTCGAGGAGGACCGACGCGCGTGCACGGCCGCCGGCATGAACGGATTCGTGTCGAAACCCATGTCTCTGGCGGATCTCCGGGAGGCGCTCGGCGCCGCGCAAGCCGGCTGACCGGGCGTCCCGGGGGAACTTACCGCCCCCCGGGGAGTTCAATGCGGGGTCCCTGGCCGCGCCGGGGCACCCCGGATCCGCGGGCTGCGGATGTTCACGAGATCAAGCGCCATGTCCGCCCCGCCATCACCGCCTGTCCTGACGGTCTACTACGACGGTGCCTGCCCCGTCTGCAGCCGGGAGATCGCCATGTATCGCCGGCAACCTGGCGCCGATGCCTGTGCCTGGGTGGACGCGAGCGCAGCCGACCCCGCGCTGCTCGGGCCCGACCTCGAACCCTCGCAGGCGCTCGCCCGCCTGCACGTGCGGCGGGCCGACGGGTCGCTGGTCGCGGGCGCGCGGGGCTTCGCGCTGCTGTGGCAGGCACTGCCGCGCCTGCGCTGGCTCGGCCGCCTGGCCTCCGTGCCACCGCTGCGCTGGGTGCTGGACGGCGGTTACGCGATGTTCCTGGCCGCGCGGCCGCTCTGGCGCCCGAAGACCCCCCCCGCGCATGAAGCCATCACGCCTGCCCTCGAGGCCGAACTCCGGAGCGATCACGCGGGCGAGACCGGCGCCGTCCAGATCTACCGCGGCATTCTTGCGGTGTCCGGGAACCCCGCCGTGCGGACCTTCGCGGAACACCACCTGGCCACGGAGCAGAGCCACCTCGACCGGATCGAGCAGTGGCTGCCGCCCGGCCGCCGCAGCCGACTGCTCCCCGCGTGGCGCATCGCAGGCTGGGTCACCGGCGCCCTGCCGGCCCTCTTCGGGCCGGCCGCTGTCTACAGGACCATCGCTGCCGTCGAAACCTTCGTGGACCGGCATTACCAGGCCCAGCTGGACATGATCGACGCCCTGCCCCCCGATGCAGTGCGGGGCGAACTCCGGGCGCTGCTGGAGGAATGCCAGGCCGACGAGGTCGGTCATCGCGAGGAGGCGCAATCCCTGGGACCGGCCGGTCATCCCGGACCGGTGCTGGCAGCCTGGGCGGCCGTGGTGGGTTCGGGATCGGCCTTCGCCGTGCGGCTGGCGCGGCGATTCTGACTCCGTGGAAGCTCCTGTCGCCCCCGGCCACGCCGTCGGCCCCGAGGACAAGGCGCTCCGGGACATGCTGTGGGCCGAGCTGCACCGCGCGAGCCGGGACCGGCACCACGAGTGGCGCACGCCGGTCCTGGCCACCGTGGGAATCGACGGGCTGCCCCAGGCCCGCACGGTGGTTCTGCGGGAGGTGGACAGCGCGGGCGGCAGCCTGCGGGTCTACACGGACCGCCGCAGCCCCAAGGTGGTCGAACTGGGACAGACGCCGGCCGCCACCCTCGTGTTCTGGAGCACCCGCCGCAACTGGCAACTTCGGGTCCGCTGCCTCGGCACCGTGGACACCTCCGGTCCGGTTGCCGAGGCGACGTGGGCCCGCGTGAAGGACGCACCTTCGGCGCGTGACTACCTGCACCCTGCCGCGCCAGGACAGGCCCTGGCCGCCGCGCCAGAGCCGGGCGCCTCATCCGCAGACCACCACCACCATCTCGCGGTGATCACCCTGGAAGTCCTGGAAATGGACTGGCTGGAACTGGCCCGCACCGGGCACCGGCGGGCGCGCGTCACGGCCGCGGGGGTCAGCTGGCTGGTTCCATGAGGAACGCCGGCGCCGGACACGCCGGCTCGCCGACGCCCCCGGAATCACCCGCCCGCGGGAGGTGTGCCAGCCGTCGGGGGCGGAGCCGACTCGCCCTGAAGACCCATGCGCCGGCGCGCCGTCTCCCGCGCACTCGTCACCGGGCCATGCCAGCCCGCCCGGGCGAGCCCCATCCTGGGCATGTTCCCGTACACGCACTCGTACTGGTTGGCCTCCACCCGGTAGGTCTCGTGCCAGATGCCGACGCTGCCGTTTCCGCCGACCGCCCGGTTGAAGCGCTTCCACGCCTCGAGGTGGGTCGCGGACGGGTCGCGGGCGAAACGCTCCAGCTGCTCGAAGGAACGCCAGTACTGGACCAGCACGACGCCCCTCCAGTAAAGGAAGGTCTCCGCGTGCAGCAGCCCGAGTTCGGGATGCCTCAGCAGCTGCTGCAGCATGGGTCCCATGGCGCGGGCCACCGGCACCCACTTGTGCACGGCCAGCAGACGATTCACCCGCATGCCGATGATGAACACCACGAACGGTCCGTCGATCTGGGCCGTGAAACGGCCCGGGAAAACTCCACTCACCCGCCACTCCTTGCCCCGGGCGGCCGCGAAAGGCCACGCCGGAGTCGTCAGACAACGCGAGACATCGCCGGAAACTGCCCGGCGCGGGCATCACCCCGACGCCCGCGGCGATGATGCCTGAATCCCGCCCGGGCCACCCCGGCGCCAGCGGCGCGAAGGACCGCGGTCGCATCACGACGCCACGACACCGTTTCGGGGCCGACCTGGTGAAATGTCCGGGTTAGCATGTCGGCTTTGCCCGCGGACCCCGCCCATGGACGATCCCCTCGCCCGCGCCCCGTCGACCCCACCTGCGCGCACGATCCGCCCCTGGGGATGGTTCGAAAACCTGTCGGACCTGCCGGGCGCCCGCGTCAAGCGCATCCGGGTCGAGCCCGGGCATCAGCTCAGCCTGCAGAAACACCGGCAGCGCGCCGAGCACTGGGTGGTCACCCTCGGCGTGGCGCGCGTGACGGTAGGTCAGGAAACCCGCGATCTTGCCGTCGGCGCCCACGTCGACATCCCGGTCGGTACCGTCCACCGGCTGGAGAACCCCGGAACCCGTCCCGCCGAGATCATCGAGGTGCAGTTCGGCGCCTATCTGGGCGAGGACGACATCGAACGCCTGGAGGACCGCTATGACCGTGCCTGAAGCCATCGTCGACCTGCCGCGGATGCCGGCGGCCGCGCCACCCGTGGGCTGCGTGGACATCGGCGGCACCAAGGTGGCGGTGAGCATCGCGGATGCGCGGGGCGTGCACGGGCGGAGGACAGAGCCTACCGCTCGGCAGGGATCCGCCGGCGCCCTCGCCGAACAGGTCGTGCGCCTGCTCGGACAGAGCTGCGCAGCGGCGGGTCTGCAACCCCGGGATCTCGACGCGGTCGGCGTCGCGTCCTGCGGCCCCTTCGTGCTGCGGGACGGGCAGGTGGAACTGGCGGCCCCCAACATCTGCGGCGGGCTCGCCGGGCCGGGCCGCGGGCTGCCGAACGACTGGATCACCGCCCCGCTCGAGGCCCCCCTGCGGGCCCATTTCAGCCGCGTGCGCGTCGAGAATGACTGCATCGCCGCGCTGGAAGCCGAACGCCGCTGGGGCGCCCTGCGCGATGGCGACGAGCCGCTGCGGCACTGCGCCTTCGTCACGTGGAGCACCGGCATCGGCGTGGGCCTGTGCGTGGACGGTCACGTGCTGCGGGGCAAGAACGGCAACGCCGGTCACGCCGGCCACACCTTCGTGAGCGACGACAGCGACGCCCTGTGCGGCTGCGGGCAGCTGGGGGACGTGGAAGCCCTCGTGGCGGGCAATGCCCTCGCGCGCCGCTTCGGATCCCTCGGGTATGGCGACGCGGCGGCCCTGTTCGCGGCCGCCCGGGCGGGCGATCCGCAGGCGACGGCGCTGATCGACGAGATCTGCCGGATCCTGGGCCGCGCCCTGTACAACCTCGTCGTGACGCTGGATCTGCAGCGAATCAGCCTGGGCGGCAGCGTCTTCCTCAACCAGCGTGAATGGCTCTTGCCACGGTTGCAGGCCGGGATCCGGGGCCGGTTTCCCGCGCTGACGGACGGCTTCGAGCTGGTCGCCGCCGGACTGGGTGACCGCGTCGGAGACTTCGGCGCCCTGGCCCTCGTCGCCTGATCCACGGGGCGCGCCCCAAGCCCACACCCCATGCCCGCGCCGGTGGCGCATTTGTCCTGTTTGATGAAGAATCCAGCCATTCGCGGGACGGGTGATCCCGCGGAACAACCGGCCACGCCGTGCCCCACGCCGGCGAGAGCCCCTACCCGGAGGATAAAAAGATGAAACGGATTTCCTGCATGGTCGCCGCGGCGGTCGTGGTGATGGCATCGACGGCCGCCCGCGCCGGCGAGGTCGAAGTGCTGCACTGGTGGACCTCCGGCGGCGAGGCCAAATCGGTGGGCGAACTGAAGAAGATCATGCAGGCGAAGGGCCACACCTGGAAGGACTTCGCCGTGGCCGGCGGCGGCGGGGACAACGCGATGACCGTCCTGAAGAGCCGCGTCGTGTCGGGCAACCCGCCGGCCGCCGCCCAGATCAAGGGCCCGGCAATCCAGGAATGGGCGGCCGAAGGCGTGCTCGCGAACCTCGATGATGTAGCGAAGGCCGAGAAGTGGGACAGCCTGCTGCCGAAGGTGGTCGCCGACGTGATGAAGTACAAGGGCAACTACGTGGCGGCGCCCGTCAACGTGCACCGCGTCAACTGGATGTGGGCCAACGCCGCCGTGCTCAGGAAGGCCGGCGTCAATGGGATGCCGAAGACCTGGGACGAATTCTTCGCCGCAGCCGACAAGGTCAAGAAGGCCGGTCTGATCCCCGTGGCCCACGGCGGCCAGAACTGGCAGGACTTCACCACCTTCGAATCGGTCGTGCTGGGCGTGGGCGGCGCGAAGTTCTACAACGACGCGCTCATGAAGCTCGACCCGAAGGCCCTGGGCAGCGACACCATGAAGAAATCGCTGGAAACCTTCCGCCGCATCAAGAGCTACACCGACCCGGCCTCACCCGGTCGCGACTGGAACCTGGCCACCGCGATGGTGATGCAGGAAAAGGCCGCCTTCCAGTTCATGGGTGACTGGGCGAAGGGCGAGTTCCTGGCCGCGGGCAAGGTTCCCGGCAAGGACTTCCTCTGTGCCGCCGCGCCGGGCACCGGCAACGCCTATACCTTCAACGTGGACTCGTTCGCCATGTTCAAGCTGAAGGACGCAGGCGCCCAGAAGGCCCAGGCCGACCTGGCCGCCGCCATCATGGGCACCGAGTTCCAGGAGGTGTTCAACCTCAACAAGGGGTCCATCCCCGTCCGCCTCAACATGAGCATGGCCAAGTTCGACGATTGCGCGAAGACCTCCAGCAAGGATTTCGTCGACACCGCCAAGACCGGCGGCCTGGTGCCCTCCGTCGCCCACGGCATGGCCATCCGCCCGGCCGCGGAAGGCGCGATCAAGGACGCCGTCAGCCAGTTCTGGAATGACGACAAGATCTCGGTGGCCGACGGCATGAAGAACATCGCCAAGGCAGCCGCCACCAACTGAGCCCCCGCCGCGCCGGACGGCACCGGTCGTTCCCGCGTCCCGGCCCTCGCGGCCGGAGCCGCGGGAACCGGACGGAGCAGCCCGCGCCCCCCTTCACGCCTCCGGGTTCGCCCGGGGGCTTTCCCCCCGGCGACGATGACGCGGATCGAGAACCTCCTGCCCCGGCTGGTCGTGGCCCCCGCCTTCGTGTGCGGCTTCGCGTTCATCTACGGGCTCATGATCTGGAACGGCGTGCTGTCGGTGACCGGCTCGCGCATGCTCCCGAACTACGACGAGTTCGTGGGGCTCGAGCAGTACGCCCGCCTGTTCGAGATGGACCGCTGGCACGTGGCGCTGCGCAACCTCGGTGTCTTCAGCCTGCTCTACGTGGGCGGCTCGATGGTGCTGGGGCTGATCCTCGCCATCCTGCTGGACCAGCGGGTGCGCGCCGAAGGCGCCCTGCGGACCCTGTATCTCTACCCCATGGCCCTGTCCTTCGTGGTCACGGGCACGGCCTGGAAATGGATCCTCAACCCCAGCCTCGGGCTCGAGAAGCTGATGCACGACCTGGGCTGGACCAGTTTCACCTTCGACTGGCTGGTCCAGGGCGACACGGCCATCTACTGCGTGGTCATCGCTGGCGTCTGGCAATCGGCCGGCTTCGCCATGGCACTGTTTCTCGCAGGACTGCGCGGCATCGACGACAGCATCGTGAAGGCCGCCCAGATCGACGGCGCGTCGCTGCCCCGGATCTACTGGCGCATCATCCTGCCGATCCTCCGGCCGGTGATCTTCTCCACCCTGCTGGTGCTGTCCCACCTGTCCATCAAGAGCTTCGACCTGGTGATGGCGCTCACCGCCGGCGGGCCGGGCTTTGCGTCGGACGTGCCAGCCACCTTCATGTTCACCATGAGCTTCACCCGCGGCCAGATCGCACTGGGCGCCGCCAGCGCCACGGTCATGCTGGCCACCGTGGCCGCAATCGTCGTGCCCTACCTCTACAGCGAACTGCGCGTGAAGCCCCATGAGCACTGACCCGCAGCTTTCCACAGGTCCCGCCAATGGCCTGTCGCAGGATGCGCGGCCTGCCTGGCAGGTGACCTCTCCATCTTCGCGGGGCCGGGTGAGCCATGCGCACTAGAACGCTGGAGCGCGCACTGCTCTACGCGGTGCTGCTGGCGGCGGCCGCGCTGTTTCTCGCCCCGCTCTACGTCATGCTGGTCACATCCCTGAAGGATGCCGCCGAGATCCGCAGCGGCAACCTGCTGAGCCTTCCCGCCGGCCTGAGCATCGAGGCCTGGCAGCAGGCGTGGTCCACCGCCTGCACCGGCGTGGACTGCCGGGGGCTGAAACCGTACTTCTGGAACTCCCTGCTCATGGCGGTACCCGCCGTGCTGATCTCCACCGCCTGGGGCGCCGTCAACGGCTACGTGCTCAGCCTCTGGCGTTTCCGCGGCAGTGAACTGCTGTTCGGGTTCCTGCTGTTCGGCGTGTTCATGCCCTTCCAGGTGGTGCTGCTGCCCATGAGCCAGGTGCTGGGCTATCTGGGGCTGTCGAGTTCCATCGCCGGGCTGGTGCTGGTGCACTGCCTCTCGGGCCTGGCTGGCACCACCCTGTTCTTCCGCAACTACTACCTCGCGGTGCCGAAGGAACTCGTCAATGCCGCGCGCATCGACGGTGCCGGCTTCTGGCGCATCTTCTGGCGCATCGTGCTGCCGCTTTCCACACCCATCCTGATGGTGACCCTCATCTGGCAGTTCACCAACATCTGGAACGACTTCCTGTTCGGCGTGGCCTTCAGCGGGGCCGACAGCAAGCCGGTCACGGTGGGCCTCAACAACATGGCCAACACCTCGAGCAGCGTCAAGAGCTACAACGTGGACATGGCCGCGGCCATGATCGCGGGGCTTCCCACGATGCTGGTCTACGTGCTCGCGGGCAAGTACTTCGTCAAGGGGCTGACGGCCGGCTCCGTCAAGGGCTAGGAACCATCATGGCGGCATCACTGGACATCGACGGCATACGCAAGCGCTTCGGCAAGGGCGACAGGGCGGTGGAGGTGCTCAAGCGGATCGACATCGCGGTGCCGCCGGGCGAATTCCTGATCCTCGTCGGCCCCTCGGGCTGCGGCAAGTCGACGCTGCTCAACATCATCGCGGGCCTGGAGACACCGACCGAGGGCAGCCTGCGCATCGCCGGCCGCGACGTCCTGGGCGTGCCGCCCGCGCAGCGGGACATCGCCATGGTGTTCCAGAGCTATGCGCTGTATCCCACCATGAGCGTCGCCGAGAACATCGGCTTCGCGCTCGAGATGCGCAAGGTTCCCCGCGCCCGGCGTGAGCAGCGCATCGCCGAGGTCGCCGCGATGCTGCAGATCAGCCACCTGCTCGACCGGCGCCCGGCACAGCTGTCCGGCGGCCAGCGCCAGCGGGTCGCCATGGGTCGTGCCCTGGCCCGGGACCCGCAGCTGTTCCTGTTCGACGAGCCCCTGTCCAACCTCGACGCCAAGCTGCGGGTCGAGATGCGTGCCGAGATCAAGCGCCTGCACCAGCTGAGCGGCATTACCAGCGTCTACGTCACCCACGACCAGATCGAGGCCATGACGCTTGGCAGCCGCATCGCGGTCATGAAGGACGGCGTGCTGCAGCAGATCGGCACGCCGGACGACATCTACCACCGGCCTGCCAACACCTACGTGGCGGGATTCATCGGGTCGCCCACCATGAACTTCATCGAGGGCTCGGTCATGACCGCGGGCCCTGATGGCGCCTTCGCCATAGCCGGCGCAAGCCTCGCCCTGCCCTGCCCGCAGGCTGGCCAGGCCACGCTGGGCCTGCGGCCCGAACATCTGGCCCTCGCCGACGATGCGCCCTGGCGCGGCGAAGTGACCCTCGTGGAGCCCACGGGCGCCGACACCTTCGTCGTGATCAGGACTGCCGCGGGCACCGTGACGGTCCGCACCGCGCCCCGGATCCCCGTGCGCATGGGAGACCCCGTCGGCCTGTCGGTCGCGACCACCTCGCCCAGCTGGTTCGACACCAAGTCCGGACTGCGGCTCGCGGGCTAACAGGCTGCTGAAAGATCCCGCCGCACACCCCAGGACCTGGCACCGACGGATCGGGAGAATCGGCCGAAGTCAGTACCCTCAGCGAGGCGACGATGCGCGGCCCGGATGCGATGCAGGAAGCGCTGCTCTCGTGACTGTAAGGGCAAGCCTCTCGGCAACGACACGCACGCCGGCACCACCGATCCGGATGCACGCCTTTACCGCAAGAGCGACAACACCGCGGCGGTACTGGCCTACCAGGGTCATGGGCTGATGGAGAACCGCTCCGGGCTGGTGGTGAGCGCCGTGGTGAAGCAGGCCGACGGCAGCGGTGAACGGCAGGCTGCGCCGGCGATGCTCGACGCCATGCCGGCACGACCGACCCGCACGCTCGGCGCTGACAGCGCGTACGACACGCGGGACTGCGTGGCCACCTGTCAGGCCCGTGGCATGACGCCGCACCTGGCTCATAACGACAACGGCCGGCGCAGCGCCATCGACGGACGCGTGACGCGGCACGAGGGCGATACCCGCAGCCAGGTCGTGGGCAAGCGCATCGAGGAGCACTTCGGCTGGGGCAAGACAGTGGGCCGGATTCGACAGACCGTGTACCGCGGCATCGAACGGGTCGACCAGCACTTCAAGCTCACGATGAGGGCCTGGAACCTGATCAGGCATGGCCCGCATTGTCAGGTCCGCACGTAGGCGCGATCTCTGCCCAAAGGGCATCGACATGATTCGAGTGACCATCATCGGGTCGAAACGACGGCCTATTTCAACAGCCTGCCACCGCGCCTATCCCAGCACTCCGCAGCAAACATGGCACACATAGCTCCAATCCATTGGCGACGGCCGAGATGAGGGTTGTGGTAGCCAACCCCATAACCCCAGCAATGCGCCCAGCAGAAAGCCCGGGCCAGGAACGCATGACTGCGGGTCATGCGATATCAGGGTCCGCGTTACTCCATGCACGTTTATTCTATTATGCAAATATGCATGCCTGACCCCAAGTTCCGTGACCCCAAGTTCCGAGCACCGGAACATCGCTGAGGTGCCGCAGTTGCCGGCAGACCTCGAAACCGTCCGTGTCCGGCAGCATCACATCCAGCACCACCGCGCCGAAGGGCTCGCGTTCTGCCAGGGCCAGCCCGCCGGCGCCGGTATCGGCCACCGTGACCGAATACCCCGCCCCGGCGAGATAGTCGGGCACCATGCCCGCCAGCGCCGGGTCGTCCTCGGCGAGGAGCAGGCGCTCCGCCGTCACGACCGTCCCGGCCTGTCGGGCATCCCGGGACCGAAACCACCAGCCCCCGGGAAACGCCGCAGCAACCCTGCGATCTCCCGCCGCTGCTCGGGCGAGAGCACGTCAGCCGCGTCGGCGAGGGCGCGGGTCACGCGCTGGGACGCCTGGTCCGCGAGCGCCATCTCGGCCTGGCGCAGGGATTCCAGGCGCGCACGGTCCACGGTCGTGGCTTCCAGCACTGCCATTACCGCCTCCCGGTTGGCTGCATGGGACTCCCGCAACCGACCCATGTCGTCAAGGGCCGCGAACACGATCTGCCTGACGCGAGTCCTCTGATCATCGGTCGCCCTCACCTCGAAAAGTGCCTGGTCGGTCGCGAACTCGGCGCGCGCTCGCACCGCCTCGGGATTCATCCGGTGGTCGCCGTGCCGGCACCGCCCGCCATCGTCCTCGGGACCCTCCTCGGCCTGCAGGGGCGCGCCGACCGTCAATGCCAGCACGACGGTCGGCGCTACCGGTGAGCAGTCCGCCGATAGAGCGCCGCGCCCTCCGGGCAGCCCCGGGGGTTGCATCGGTGCGGGAAGCGGGGGGAAACGTGTCGTCCTGAATGGTCATGATGGCTCCTTGTAAGGTCCGGCACCGCAGGGTGCAGCGCCCGAAAGCCATCTTCGCCTCCCCGCGTTTCCCGCCTTTGTGGGACACATAAAGTTTTGTGTCCGGTGGGCGCGTCCGGACCACCGCGAGCGAGTGGATCAGGCCAGAGGTGCCGCCCGGGCACTCGCCAGCCATCCGGGGACAGGCTCTCCGGCCTCCTGGCGCAACACGACCCGCTCGAGTTCGACCGACTGCCATCCGGTGGCGGACAACCACTGCTCGACCGCCTCGCGCCGATGGGCGTAGCGGCCGTGGGGCATGAGCCGGCAGGCGGCACCTGAATCGTCTTCCAGGGCTTCGACGGTGAAGACGAGGCAGCCGTCAACCGCGCAGGCGCGGTGCGCCGCGGCGAGGACCGCATCGAGCGTGCCGAAGTAGCACAGGGTATCGGCGGAAACCACGAGATCGAAGGCTGGGCGTTGCGCTGCGAGCCACGCGCCGAGTTCCCCCTGCTCGAGGACGTCGTACACGGCCCGTGCCCGTGCGCGGTCCAGCATGCCGCCCGACAGGTCGACGCCCACCAGTTCCTTCGCGTGGGGGCGCAGCAGCGGGCCGCACAGCCCGGTTCCGCAGCCGGCGTCGACCACGCGCACGCGGCCCTCGGACTCCCCGAGGCGGCGACGGACGGCGTCCGAACACAGCGCCGGCGCGCGGTAGTCGAGGCTCGCCAGTTTCGCGTCGAAACTGGCGGCAAACCGGTCGAACAGGTCGACAACGTAAACGTCGCTCGCACGGTCCGGGACCTGTTCGCCGGTGACGGCAGCGAGGTGGTGCAGCGCCTGGGGGTCGTCGGGGCTGCGCGCCAGCCAGTCCCGGAACACCTGCGCCGCCAGATCCTTCCGCCCGCGACGCGCGTGGAGCAGGCCGAGCAGCCGGCGCGACCGGGGGTTGTCGGGCTTCAGTTCCAGCGCGCGGTTCCCGGCGAGCATCGCTTCCTGATCCCGCCCCTGGCTGGCAAGCACCAGCGCCAGGTTGACGTGGGCAGCACTCGACCCGGGCGCACGCGCAATCGCATCACGCAGCACCGCCTCCGCCTCGGCGAGGTGGCCGCACAGGCGGAGCAGGCAGCCGAGGTTGTTGCGGACCTCCGCGTTGTCGGGCGCGAGGTCGAGGCAGCGCTGGTACGCCCTCGCGGCTTCCGCAGGCTGGCGCTGATCGAGCAGCAGATTTCCCAGATTGTTGTGCCACGAGGCGACCGCCGGGTCGAGCGCGATGGAGCGCCGCACGTGCACCAGGGCCTCCTCGACGCGGCCGCGCTGGTGCAGCAGCACGCCGTGGAAGTGGTTGAGGTTGGCGTCGTCCGGCCGCAGCGCCAGCAACTGGCGATAAAGCGGCTCCGCCTGCTGGAGCCGCCCCTCGCGGTGCATGGCGATGACGGCTGCCACGGCGTGCGGCCAGTCGAACCCGCCCGGTTGCCGGCCGCGGGGCGGGCGGGCCGTGCGTTTCACCGGCACGGACCCGCCCCCTTGCCGCGAGGCAGGGAGCCCGAGGCCATCGGCCCCTGCCCCTTACGCCTGCTGGCCGGTGGTGCCGGATGGGTCCGGTGCAGGTCGCCGTCGTCGGGCCATGACGCCGAGCAGACCCAGACCCGCGGCGAGCGAGGCCCAGGTCGCGGGTTCGGGCACGCCGCTGACGAAATTGACGTTGCCACCGGCCTCGACGAGGCCCAGCATCACGCTGGCATCCCCGCTGAAAGCGACCTTGTTTTCCCGGATGTTCCAGCCGCCCTTGACCTCGCTGCCCAGAGTGCCGTCCGCGTTCTGGGGCTTGTAGACCATTTCGATCTTGCCGTAGGACATGGCGGCGCTCACCGCGACGCCGTCACTTCCCGCGTGGCTCTCGAGATCCGTGATGAGGACGTCGCCCAAGGTCATCTTGAAAAACTCCTGCTGTTCCTTCCCGGCGCGACGCACCGTGAGCAACGCCGACTTGAAGTGCGTGCCGTTGGCGGCACCCAGAAACAGCGGGACGAAGCTGCTGTCGAACCCCTGCTCCCAGCTGAACGCCGAGAACACGGGCCGCGACGCGCCGCCACCGCCGACACCGCTGCCGGCATTGCTCACGCCCCACGACCACTCCAGCACGTCGATCTCGCCCTTGTGCTTGCTGTCGGAACTCTCTCCCTTGATCGTGTCGATCCTGAGGAAGTAATCGAGGGCGGCGGCGGACGCGGGCAACGGCAGGGCGGCCACGAGGGCCGCGGTGAACGCGAGCTTGTCGAGCATGATGGATCTCCTCCGGTGATCGGGCTTCGTGGGCGTCGCGCCTCGAGCGGGGGCACGACGCGGAAGCCCGGAGGGAATCCAAGCTAGACCTGTCGATCGGACAGGGTGTTGCGAAAAATCATGGTGACGCGGACTGCCACCGCGGTGCGCGCGCGGCAAAAACGTACGCCGCGATGGCGGGCAGCGCCTTCGCCAGTCGGGGGCCGCACGCTCAGGCGCGCAGGTGCGCCGCCGCGGCGCGACGGGCTCAGGCGCGCAGCAGGTGCTCGCAGCGGGCGCGCTTGACGAACTGGCCGCCCCCGCGGGTCTTCAGTTCGTTCGCGGCCACCACCACACGGCCCCGGGAGATCACCGTGTCCGGATACCCCTTCACGGTGAAGCCCTCGTAGGCGCTGTAATCCACCCGCATGTGATGGGTGTGCGGATTCTTCACCGAGATGGTTTCCGTGCGGTTCGGGTCGAACACGACGATGTCGGCGTCGGAGCCCACGGCGATCGTGCCCTTCTTCGGGAACAGGCCGAAGGTCTTGGCGGCCGACGTGGAGGTGAGTTCGACGAAGCGGTTGAGCGACAGCCTGCCCTCGACCACGCCACCGTTGTACATGAGGGCCATGCGGTTCTCGACCCCGGGCGCGCCGTTCGGGATCTTCGTGAAGCTCTCGCGCCCGAGTTCCTTTCCGGGACGCGCCGCGGGCCCGTCGCCGGGTGCCCAGCTGCCGTTGTAGCAGAACGGGCAATGGTCTGTGGCCACCGCACTGAGGTGGTGGTACTTGAGGCCCTGCCACAGCACCGCCTGGTTCCACTTCTCGCGCAGGGCCGGGGTCATGACCCACTTGGCGCCCTCGAACGGATCGAGCGGATTGGCCGTGTAGATGGATTCGTCGAGGAAGAGGTACTGCGGGCAGGTCTCGGCCTGCACATCCACGCCGCGCATGCGCGCGAGCTTGACCTGCTCCAGGGCATCGGCGGACGACAGGTGAACGATGTAGAGGGGGACCTGCGCGACCTCGGCGATCGCGATGGAGCGGTGCACACCCTCGGCCTCCATGCGCGTGGGACGCGTCCTGGCGTGGAACTCGGGGGTCAGCTTGCCGTCGCGCACGGCCTCCTTGATGATCTCGTCGATCACGATGCCGTTCTCGGCGTGCATGCAGATGCGCGTGCCGTTCAGGCCTGCCTGGCGGAAGGCGCGGTAGAGCGTGCCGTCGTCCACATACAGTACGCCGGGATAGGCCATGAAGAGCTTGTACGACGTGATGCCCTCGTCGGCGAGTTTCTGCATCTCCGGCAACCGGCTCTCCGGCATGTCGGTGACGATCATGTGGAACGAGTAGTCGATGGTGGCCTTGCCGTCGGCCTTGCGGTGCCAGGTCTCGAGCCCGGCAAGCGTGCTCTCGCCCTTGGTCTGGATGGCGAAATCGATGACCGTCGTCGTCCCGCCGAAGGCCGCCGCGACCGTGCCGCTGTCGAAGTCGTCCGCCGAGTTGGTGCCGCCGAACGGCATGTCGAAGTGCGTGTGCGGATCGACTCCGCCGGGAAACAGGAACTTGCCTGCCGCGTCGATCTCGACGTCGGCGCGCATCGTCAGCTTCGCGCCGATCTGGCTGACGGTCTCGTTCTCGATGTAGACGTCGGCGAAGTAGTCATCCGCGGCGGTCACGACGCGGCCATTCTTGATCAGGATGCTCACGGTGTGTCCTCTTCCGGCGCTCAGGCGGTCTTCGACGGGTTGTTGGGATGCTGGGTCCAGTTGCGATACCCGCCGACGCGCTCGCCGGTGCGGGGATCCACGCTGCCGTCGGGCAGCGTGCGCAGGGTGATGCAGTTGTCCACGGGGCACACGGCCACGCACAGGTTGCAGCCGACACACTCGCTGTCGATCACCTCGAAATGGCGCTTGCCGTCCTTCTCGCGCGTGATGGCCTGGTGCGAGGTGTCCTCGCAGGCGATGTGGCAGCGCCCGCACTGGATGCAGAGGTCCTGGTCGATCTGCGCCTTGACCGCATAGTTGAGGTTGAGGTGTTCCCAGTTCACGAATCGCGGCACGGCTCGGCCGGTGAAGTCGCTCACCGAGGCGTAGCCCTTCCCGTCCATCCAGTTCGCCAGGCCGTCGATCATCTCCTCGACGATCCGGAAGCCGTACACCATCGCCGCCGTGCACACCTGCACGTTGCCTGCGCCCAGCGCGATGAACTCCGCCGCGTCGCGCCAGTTGGAAATGCCACCGATCCCGGACAGGGGGATGCCCGCGCACTCGGGGTCGCGCGCAATCTCGCCCAGCATGCGCAGCGCGATCGGCTTGACCGCCGGGCCACAGTAGCCGCCGTGTGCCATGTGCCCGTCGACCGACGGCCAGGGGGCCATCGTGTCCAGATCCACACCCATGAGCGCGCTCACGGTGTTGATGAGCGACAACGCGTCCGCGCCGCCGGCCCGCGCCGCCCGCGCGGGCCCGAGGATGTTCGTGACGTTCGGCGTGAGCTTGACGATCACCGGCAGCCGCGAGAATTCCTTGCACCAGCGGGTGACCATCTCGACGTACTCGGCCACCTGCCCGACGGCCGCCCCCATGCCGCGCTCCGACATGCCGTGCGGGCAGCCGAAGTTGAGTTCCACGCCGTCGGCGCCGGTGTCCTCCACCCTCGGCAGGATGCTCTTCCACGCCTGCTCCTCGCAGGGCACCATCAGGGAAACCACCACGGCGCGATCGGGCCACGCGCGCTTCACTTCGCGGATCTCGTCGAGGTTGACCTCGAGCGGCCGGTCGGTGATGAGTTCGATGTTGTTGAAGCCGATCACCTGGCGGCCGGTCGAATGCAGGTAGCCGTAGCGCGGGCCGCTCACGTTGACGACAGGCGGACCCGCCTCGCCCAGGGTCTTCCACACCACGCCGCCCCAGCCCTTCTCGAATGCCCGGTGGATGTTGTACGCCTTGTCGGTCGGTGGCGCGGAGGCGAGCCAGAAGGGATTGGGCGAGCGGATGCCCGCGAACGTACAGGAAAGATCCGCCATGCTGCGCTACCCCTTTGCGCGGAGGTGACGGTCGATCGAGGCCGCCGCTCGCTTGCCGTCCTCGACGGCAACCACCGTGAGATCCTGCCCGCCCGCGGCGCAGTCGCCTCCGGCCCACACGCCGGGCAGCGAGCTCCGGCGCTCGGCGTCCACGCGGATGCGACCGCCCTCGAGGTCGAGCAGACTGCGGGCGTCTGCCTCGAGATCGGAGGCCACGAGCAGTTGTCCGATGGCCTTGAAGACCTGGTCGGCCGCCAGCGCGAAACGCTGACCCGTGCCCTCGAGCCGCCCGGCGGCGTCCGGGCGCGTGCCCTCGAATTCGACGCCCGTCACGGCGCCATCGGCCACCCGAAGGGAGACGGGCCGCGCCCAGTGGCGGATCGTCACACCGTTGGTCTGCGCCCATTGCTGTTCCGCGGTGCTGGCGCCCATCTGGGGAGCCCCGCGGCGATAGACGATCGTGACTTCCTCGGCACCCAGGCGCCTGGTCTGCGTCGCGATGTCGATGGCGGTCATGCCGCCGCCGATCACGACCACGCGGCGTCCGACCGGCAGGGTGGAAGGGTCGGCCGTCTGCCGCAGACGCGCGATGTAGGCGACGGCGTCCTCGACCCCGCGCAGGGATTCGTCGCGCAGGCCGAGACTGTTCACGGTGCCGAGCCCCACGCCGAGGAACACGGCGTCGAAATCCCGCAGCAACTGGGCCAGCGAGATATCCCGCCCGAGCCGCTGGCCGGTGCTGACGGTGATGTTGCCCACCGCCAGCAGGTAGTCCACCTCGCGCTGCGCGATGCCGTTCGCCACCTTGTAGGCGGCAATGCCGTATTCGTTCAGCCCGCCGAGCTTGTCGCGCGCCTCGAACACGGTGACGGCGTGGCCCATGCGCGCCAGGCCGTGGGCGCACGACAGACCGGCCGGCCCACCACCGACGACGGCGACGCGCCGCCCCGTTGCCGGCCCCGCGCGGAACACCTGCAGGCCGAGTTCGAACAGCCAGTCGGTCGCGTAACGCTGCAGGGCGCCGATCTCGACCGGGCGGTCTTCCGGCGTGTTGCGCACGCAGCTGCCCTCGCACAGAACCTCGGTCGGGCAAACGCGGGCGCACATCGCCCCCATGGCGTTGCGTTCGAGGATGTCGGTGGCCGCCCCCTTCACGTTGCCCGTGGAGATCTTGCGGATGAAACCGGGGATGTCGATGTCCGTCGGGCAGGCCTTGACGCACGGCGCGTCGTAGCAATAAAGGCACCGGTCGGATTCCACCAGCGCCTGGTGTTTCGACAGCGGCGGATGCGGCTCGCCGAGCGCTGCGGCGTAGCCTTCGGGGGCCAGGCGGCCGGCGCGGATGTCGGGAGAATCAGGGGAGGCGCTCATGGGCTCACCGCCCGTCCACCAGCGCCTCGTAGGTCTCCGGGCGCCGGTCGCGGAAGAACTGCCAGAGGTCGCGCACTTCGCGCACCATGTCCATGTCGAGATCGGCCACGATCAGTTCGTCCTGGTCCGGGCTCGCCTGCTTCACGGTCTGCCCGCGCGGATTGACGAAGTAGGACGACCCGTAGAACTCGCCGATGTTCCAGGGCGCCTCGGTGCCCACCCGGTTGATGGCGCCCACGTAGTAGCCGTTCGCGACGGCGGCCGCGGGTTGCTCGATCGACCACAGGTACTGCGACAGGCCGGCGACGGTTGCCGACGGGTTCACCACGTACTCGGCGCCGTTGAGCGCCAGGGCGCGCCATCCTTCGGGAAAGTGACGGTCGTAGCAGATGTACACGCCGAGCTTGCAGTAGGCGGTCCTGAAGACCGGGTACCCGAGGTTGCCCGGCTTGAAGAAGAACTTCTCCCAGAACCCGGCCACCTGGGGAAGATGGTTCTTGCGGTATTTGCCGAGGTAGGTGCCGTCCGCGTCGATGACGGCCGCCGTGTTGTAGTACACGCCGGGCATCTCCTCCTCGTAGATCGGCACGACGATCACCATCGCATGCTTGCGGGCGTACTCGCGCATGAGCTGCGTGGTCGGCCCGTCCGGCACGGCCTCGGCCGCGCCGTACCAGCGCTTGTCCTGGCTCGGACAGAAGTAGGGCTGGGTGCAGACCTCCTGCAGGCACAGCACCTGGACACCCTGCTGCCCGGCCGCTTCGATGAAGGGCAGATGGGCCTCGATCATCTTCTGCCGGATCTG
>JBAXBV010000010.1:0-152166 GCA_037141795.1 Betaproteobacteria bacterium | reverse complement strand
GGGGACCACGTAGCCCATGAGGAACAGTGTCACCAGTGCGCCCACCGCAATCAGGATGACCGGGTAGATGGACGCGCTCACGATCTTCTTGCGCACCACGTCGAGCTGGGACTGGTAGGCGACGTAGCGGGACAGGGCCTCGGGCAGATCGCCGGTGCGTTCGCTGGCGCGGACGGAGGCGACATAGAGGTCGGGAAATGCCTCGGGGATCTCCTGCAGCGAGACGGAAAGGGGTTTGCCCTCGTACAGCGAGGCAAGGAGACCGCGAAGCGTGGCGCGGGTCTCGGCCTTCGATTCCTTTTCGGCCAGCGTCTCCAGCGCCTCAACGAGGTTGATGCCCGAATGGAGCAGGGCGAGGAGTTCCTGGGTGAACAGCAGGAGCGGAAACGCGGCCCGGCGGGACAGCCCCGGCAGCCGGAGCCCGGGCAACCCGTGAACGGCAAGAACGGCATAGCCCTGCCCGGTCACCTGGGTGCGCGCCTCGGACGGATCGCGAGCCTCGAGATCCAGGGACACGACTCCCTGCCCGGAACGAATGGCCTTGACCCGGTAGCGCATGGCGGATCACGACCGGGTGCGCGGCACCGGAGCGCCCGCCATCCGCGCGGGTGAACTCACGGCCGGAGCACACTGCCCGGATCGAAACGGCGGCATCATCAGTTCCAGTTCCCGATGTCCGCGTTCTCGCCCTCTCCTGCTGGCTGTCCGTCCTTGCCGAAGGAAAAGATGTCGATCTCACCCTTCTCGCCGGGCGCGCGGTACTGGTAGGGCTTGCCCCAGGGATCGGCCGGCACCCCTTTCTTCAGGTAGGGCCCCTGCCACTTCGCCTCGTTGCCTGGCCGGACCTCGAGGGCAGCGAGGCCCTGCTCGGTGCTGGGGTAGCGACCCACGTCGAGGCGATAGGCGTCCAGAGCCTTCTCGAGCGCATCCACCTGGGCCTTGGCCACCTTGACCTCGGACTTGCCCACCTGCGCGAAGTACCGGGGACCCACGTAGCCCGCGAGCAGCCCGATGATGACGATCACCACCAGCAACTCGAGGAGCGTGAATCCGTGGCTGGCGACAGCGCGGAAATCGCGTTGGACGGGGAAAGACGCTTGCGAAGACAACCGGGAGTTCTCCATGATCACGAGACAGCAGGACGACGGAGCCGAAAGTACCGTGGCGATGTGACGTGCCCGTGACAACGGGTCCGCCAGGCCCGTTGTCACCGGGGCTCGAGGAGACGGAAATGTTGCTCGTGACGTGGAACGTGCAGTGGTGCCGCGGCGTGGATGGCCGCGTGGATCCTGGCCGGATCGCCAGGGTGGCCCGTGGCCTTTGCGATTTCGACATCCTCTGCCTGCAGGAGGTCGCGATCGGGTTCACGGGACTGCCCGGGAGCGGCGGGGAGGACCAGATGGCGGCGCTCGGAGATGCCTTGCCGGGATATGAGCGCCTGTTCGGCCCGGCCACCGACGTGGACGACGGACACGGCAGACGCCGCCAGTTCGGCAACGCGATCTTCACACGGCTGCCGGTGATCCAGGTGTTCCGCCACCTTCTGCCCTGGCCGCCCGATCCGGCGGTGCCCAGCATGCAGCGGCTCGCCCTGGAAGCGGTGGTCCGGTCCCCCGTGGGGCCCCTGAGGATCCTGACCACCCACCTCGAGTACTACTCTGCCCGTCAGCGCATGGCGCAGGTGGACGCGCTGCGCGCACTCCACGCCCGGGCCTGGGAGCAGGCGCGTGTGCCGCGTCCCGACGGCGACCCCGGCAGTCCCTTCGAATCCCGTCCCCGGGGCACTTCGGCCATTCTGTGCGGCGACTGCAATTTCGCGCCGGACAGCCCGGACCACGTACGGCTGTCGGCACCGTTCGCCGGCGGGGTCCCTCGCTTCGTCGATGCGTGGGCGGCGACACACCCCGGTACCCCGCATCCGCCTTCCTGGGGTGTCCACGACCTGACCTGTCCGCGCATGTGCTGCGATTTCGTGTTCGTGACGGAAGACCTCGGACCGAAGCTCGGGCGGGTGGAGATCTGCGCGGAGACCGACGCTTCGGACCACCAGCCAGTCATCGTGGAACTGGGCGCGCCCTGAAGGCAGCCCGGCCGGGCTTCAGGTCTCGACCACGATCTCGGACACCACCCGGCGGGCTTCCAGTTCCAGCTCGAGCCCGGTGACGGGCGGGCGCCCGCAGTGCCAGCGCACCCCGCGGCGCACCCCGAGATCGAAGGCCGGCAGCAGCCGCGCCGCGCCTTCCCCATCGACGGGCATCGCGGAATAGATTTCGACGTGCGTGGCGGTCCGGAAGGACGCGCCGAGGCGGGCCAGGCGCTGACTGACCGCCGGGACGAGGTACTCTGCCTTGGCGAGCATGCCCGCCGATGACGTATCGCCGGCCGCCACCACGCCCGCGGGACCGTTCTCGGTCACGCCGGACATGACGAACCCGCCCGTCCCGGCCGGCACCGGCACGGTATACGAGAATGCGTGAAGCGAGGGCGTCTCCGGCGGTTCGACGACTGGTGCGACATTGGTCCGGGATACCGGATTGCGTCCATCGACCAGCACACCCCAGCGGATCAGACGCTCCACATAGGGCCCGTTGAAGGCCTGGAACTCCTCGAGCGACAACTGGCGGGGCAACCGCAACTCCATGCCGCAGAGCGCCCGCAAGGGACGACCGACGGCCGCCAGGTGGGATTCCACCCGCGCGTAGCCCTCATCGAGCGGCAACCACCGGTCGAGCACCGCGTGCACGACCGCGAACCCGGGCAGCGCGGCCGCGCCGACGGCAAAGACCGGATTGCCCGGCAGGAAGCGAAAGCCCCCCTCGCCGACCTCCACCAGACCCGGGCCCTGGGCCTGCGCCCGCACCCGCGGCACCAGGCCCCCCGCAAGCATCGCCGCGGCGACGGCGACCCATCTGCGTCTCTGACGATTCCAGGGTGTCATCCTTGTTGCTCCTCCCTCGGGTTTGCGGTCTACTGCCCGCCCCCACCCCGCATCCTACGTCAGGGCCCTGCGCCCGGACCAGACACCCGGAATCCCCATGGCCGAAGCACCCGGACACGCGCCGGCTTCCCGTACTCCCGCCGTGCGCCTGGACCGCTCGGGGCGGCGCCACGTCGACCTCAGGGCAGTGATGGCGCTGGCCCTGCCGCTGATGCTCAACAGCGCCGTGCAACTGGTGCTGAACCTGACGGACACATGGTTCATCGGGCGGCTGTCCACAGCGGCCATGGCCGCCATGGGCGCGGTGCATTTCCTCGCCATCGTGTTCCTGCTGGCGCTCGGGGGGGTCGGGCTTGCCGTGCAGAGCTTCGTGGCCCAGGCGTGCGGCGCGGGACTCAACCGGCGTGCCGCGAGCAGCGTGTGGCAGGGCCTGTGGGCCACGGCGCTGCTCTCGCCCGCCTTCCTGATCGTGGCCCTCCAGGGCGACCTCATCCTGCGGCCCTTCGGTCTCGATGCCGGGGTCGCGCACCTCGCCGTCGACTGGTGGATGCCCCGGCTGCTGGGAGGGCCGCTGGCCGTGGCCCTGTGGGCAGTCTCGGGATTCTTCAACGGCCTGGGGCGCGCCCGGGTGACGCTCGGCGTCATGCTGGCCATCGCCGTGGCCAACGCGGCACTCAACGAAGTGCTCATCTTCGGGGCGGGGCTGGGAATCGCCGGCTCGGCCTGGGCCACGACGATCTCCCTTCTCCTGGGTGTCATCCTGAGCCTCGCGCTCTTCCTGGCGCCGTCCCTGCAGCGGACGTTCCGCACGCGCCTCGCCTGGCGACCGAATCTCCGACATTTGCGACGAATCCTGTCAGTGGGCATTCCCACCGGATTGTTTCCCGCGGTGGATCTGGTCGCGATTTCCCTGTTCCAGCTGATGCAGGTAAGGCTCGGGGAAGCAGAAGGCGCGGCCACACAGATCGTGATGATGCTCACTTCGATGGCCTACCTCCCCGCCATCGGCATCGCGATGGCGGGAACGACCCTGGTGGGGCAGTCCATCGGGGCCGGCGACCGGGACTGGGCCCACCATCTCGGCAATTCCATCGTGGTGCTCGCCGCCTGCTACATGGGCGCTGTCGGTGCGCTCATCGCCGTGTGCGGGCCGTGGCTGGTACCGGTGTTCGTGAATCCGGATCACCCGACCGCGGCCGAGGTGGTCCGCCTCGCCCTGGGCCTGGTCTGGATCGCAGGCGCCTACCAGACCTTCGACGCGGTCAATCTCGCCTGCGCCTTCTGCCTGCGAGGCGCCGGTGATGTGCGAGCGCCCACCCTCTGGCTGATCGTTCTGGCGTGGGGAGGCTTCGTCCCCCTCGCCCACAGCCTCGCCTTCGCCCCGGGACAGGGGTGGGTGGACTTTCTCCCGCAATTCGGCCTCGGGATGGTCGGAGCCTGGTGGGCGGCCCTCATCTATATCGTGTTGCTGGGTGCGGCCATGGGATGGCGATGGCGCTCGGGAGCCTGGAAACGCATGCGATTGACTTGAGTCATGGCGCGACGCACGGACGGTGTGGAATCCTGCTGGCACCTGCCTTGCATTGTGGAAAGCCATGAAGATCGAATTCCGACTCCTGCAGAAACTGCAGTCCCGGACTGGCGGCGAGACCCATCCGATGCGTCTGTCGGAGTACTCGCGCCCCATTCTCAACGAACGGGACTACCGTGAATCGAAGGCTCTCCTGAGCGCCGCCGCGCGTTCGGCCAGCGACCCGGAGTCAGCCCTGCGGGCCGAGGCCCTGCTGCGGGAGATCGTCGACTACGAGATGCGTTTCGGCATCACGGAATCGGAAGGCCTGGCTGCCCTCGAGGCGCCGGACGACGTCCCAGGACACGAAAACCCCATGCGGCGCTGGAGTGATCGGACCGACGGCTGATCGTCAGGCGCCTGGTACCCCGTGGCGCTGCGTCACCCGAAACGCCTCCCGAGTTCCGCCACGTCCTCCGGGGACAGCACCCTGATCCTCTCTCCGCGCAGGAGCAGGTACAGCTTCGCCGTTTCCTCGAGTTCCTCCGTGGCGTAGACCGCCGCGTCCAGATCGGCGCCCGCCACGACGGGGCCGTGATTCGCGAGCAGTATCGAGTGGTGCTTCGCGGCAACTTCCCGCACGGCGCCAGCGAGCGCAAGATCCCCCGGAGGATGATACGGCAGCAGGATGAGCCGTCCCACCCGCATGACGTAGTAGGCCGTGATGGGCGGGATCGGGTTGGTCGGGTCGATGCCGTCGATGACCGATACGGCGACGGAGTGGGTGGTGTGCAGGTGCGCGACCGCCCCTGCCGACGGCCGCTCGTCATACATGGCAAGGTGCAGGAAGGCCTCCTTCGAGGGCTTGTCACCGGAAACATGGTTGCCGCGCAGATCGAGCTTCGTGATCCGCGCCGGATCGAGCCGCCCGAGGCAGACGTTGGTCGGTGTGATGAGGAAACCGTCTGCGAGACGGGCCGAGAGATTGCCGGCCGATCCGAAGGTCAGCCCGCGGTCGAACAGCGACCGGCCGTGCTCCGCCATCTGTTCCCGTATCGTCGATTCGCCCATGGTGTTCACCCGTATCTCGAAAAAGCCTTGATGAAGAAATCCTCGGAGCCGAAATTGCCGGACTTCAGCGCCAGCGCAAGCCGCGGTTCGCCGAGGCTCGCCGTCCAGGGCACACCCGGATCGATCTCGGCCCCGATGGCAAGCCCTTCCACCCCAAGGGCGCTCACCACGGCGCCCGACGTTTCCCCGCCCGCCACCACGAGCCGCCGCGCACCGTGCGCCACGAGTGCCCGGGCCACCTGCGACAGCAAGGCCTCCACCAGCGCGCCCGCATGTTCGCGCCCGAGAGTTGCCTGGATCTCCGCGACCCTCTCGGGCGTCGCCGTCGAATAGATGAGGATGGGACGATCCGAAAGTCGCGGACGCGCCCAGGCCACGGCGCTCCCGACCACGTCCTGGCCACTGGCCGCGGCGACGGGATCGACCGCGAAGGCCTCGTGGGTGCGGCACATCCCGGCCACCTGAGCCTGGGTGGCGGCGGAACAGCTACCCGCCAGCACGACCGCTGGCCCTTCCACGACCGGCAGGCGGATCGCCTGACCGGGTACGAGCTCGCCGCGACGGATGAAGTTCGCCGGGAGCCCCATCGCCATGCCGGAGCCGCCCGTCACCAGGGCGAGATCGGCGCACGCCTCGCCGAGGGCCATGAGGTGCCCCTCGTCGAGCGTGTCCAGAATCGCATGCCGGACCCCCTGGGCCTGGAGCGCAGCAAACGCCGCACGCACCGCTTCGGCCCCCTGGCCGACGACAGCGGCGGGCACCAGGGACACGCAGCGTGATGTCTGCTGCTGGAGCACCCGCACGAGGCAGGGATCCGTCATGGGAGTGAGCGGGTGATTCCGCATCCCCGATTCGGACAGGAGACCGTCCCCCACGAACAGGTAGCCCTGATAGACCGTGCGCCTGTTCGCGGGAAACGCCGGATTGAACACGGTGAAGGGAGCTCCCAGCGCATCGCACAGGGCATCGGCCACCGGTCCGATGTTTCCCCGGGGGGTCGAGTCGAACGTGGAGCAGTACTTGAAGTAGAACTGCTGCGCCCCGGCCCGCCGCAACCAGTCCAGGGCCTGCAGAGAGAGGGCAACGGCTTCGGGTGCGGGGTTGCTGCGGGATTTCAGCGCGACGACGATGGCGTCGACATCGGGTATGGGCAAATCGGCGCGAGGCACGCCCAGAAGCTGAACAGTGCGCATGCCGGCCTTGACCAGGGTACTGGCCAGGTCGGTCGCGCCGGTGAAATCGTCGGCGATGGCGCCGAGCAGGATACGGGGCAAGGGCACTCTCCGAGTGAATTCCGGGAAGCCGGAGACTACTCCCGACCCCGGCCCGGCGGAAAGCCTGCCGTCCACCCAGGGACACCGGGCCCGGGCCGGTGCCTACTTGCCAGCATTGACATGCAACCAGGCGATGATGAGGTCGCGGTCCCCCGAGTCCGCCACGAAGTGGCCCGGCAGGAACTTCTGCCACTTTGCTTCCCGTTCGGCCTCGGGGCGCCGGCCTGCAAGCGTCCGCAATCTCCCGATGTCGTGACAGGAAACACACCTGGCGCGGATCAGGGCTTCCCCGCGCGCCACCTCATCCGCACCTGCTGCCAGACCGCAGGCCAGCCAGCATGCGATCGCGATCACCGCCCTGCGCATGAACACCCCCCGGGAAGCCGCCAGCGGAGCGATGGTCATCGCCCCTGCCACAGCTGTCTGCATAGCGTGCGCGCGGTCAGCGCTCCAGAACATGATCCCGGTCAACTCCTGCGCGCGTTGCGCACCGATGTCCGGGACGCCCCGCGCACCGGGACTCAGGGCCTCCAGTGGGGCGGGATCGTTCTCTCCAGGAAAGGCAGTCCCTCGACGCGCTGCATCCAGGCCTCGAACCTTGGTCCGATGAGCCCGCGGATGTCCACGTCCGGCTTGCGCCTCTGGACCCGCAGCGCAAGCGCGATGTGCGGATAGAGGGTGAAATCGGCAGCACCCGGCTGTTCACCTCCCAGGAAGGGAGACTCGATCAGGGACTCCCAGAAGGCGAGTTCGGTCCCGAACCGGGACACTGCCGCCGCGATGTCCGCGTCATTCCACTTTTCGCGGGCAGTGAACAGGACGCCGTCGAGCAGGGGATCCATGGCCGCGACGAAGTCGTGATCCGCTTCCTGGATGAGTCGCCGCACCCGGGCGCGGGCCTGGATGGCGTCCGGGAACAGCCGAGGCCCCTGCGCGAAGCGCTCGTCGAGGTACTCCAGGATGGCGGCCGACTCACAGAGCGCGAAACCGTCGTCCACGATGACCGGGACCCGGCCGCGGGGATTCAGGGCAAGAAAGGCCGGTTGCTTGTGTTCGCGTTCCGAGAAGGTAATCATCCTGAGTTCGTGCTGGATGCCCTTGAATTCCAGCGCCAGCCATACGCGCCAGGCAAAGGGGGATCCCGAACCGTAGTAGAAAGTGAGGGCCACGCTGTTCATCCTGCAGGAAAAGTCCACGATTATCCGCGAACTTTCACTCAACCGATCAACCTACGGAACCCATACCCATGGACGACAGTGTCCGCCGGGCCCTGGCCCGGTGGCCGGATGTTCCCGACGCCTACGGCTGGCTCGCGCTGGACCAGCGGGGGCATTGGCTGATCAAGGGAGAACGGGTTGCAAACCCCGGCGTGGTGAACTTCATCAACCGCAATTACGCGGCTGATTCGTCCGGTCGCTGGTTCTTCCAGAACGGGCCACAGCGCGTGTTCGTCAGTCTCGCGTGTGTGCCCTTCGTGTACCGCTGGATCGCGGAGGGTGACGGGGGAAGTCTGGTTACCCATACCGGGGAGGCAGGCAACACCCCTACCGGAATCTGGATCGACGATGTGGGTCGCGTGATCATTTCGACTGCGGCCGGCGTGGGAAACCTGGATGACCGCGACCTCGCGGAGTTTGCGGAAAGGCTGCTCGGCCCGGCTGGCCTTGCGCCCGACGAGGAACTTCTGTCGCGCTGGATCGAGGGGCATGGCACGGCAGGCCTTTCCGTGCGGCTGAAGACCTCGGTTCTGCCGATCCGCAGCATCGCGGCCACCGATCTTCCGGCGCGCTTCGGATTCGTACCGTGTCCCCGCCCGGCAGCAGGTCAACCGGACTGCTGAATGCCCTGGGGTCCTCGGGCGCGGCACCGTCTGCCCCCCAGACTCCTAGGGGCTGATCCCGCCCACGATCTCCTCCAGCAGCGTCCTGGCCTGGATCAGCACCGCGTCTGCGCTCGCGCCGAGCCCGGGGAGGGCCGGCTGCCGGTAACCCACGTAGACCCTGCCCGGCGCATCCGCCAGAGTGTAGACGGCGATTGAATAGGGACAGATGAGCAGCAACCGCGGATCCACACGCGCCGCGGCGTGCGCCGTGCGCGCGGAACAGAACTGGACGATCTCGGCCGCGCCGTAGACATCCCGGGCCACGCCGAAGTCCGTGCGGGTGCGCGACAGCATCTCCCCCACCGGCGCCACATTGCTGACTGCGAGCCCGCGCTGCTCGATGGAAAAGACGAGTTGCTCGCGGATATCGGCATGCGTGCCGGCGAACTCGACGATCACAAGGCCATTGGTCGCGTCCGGTTGGCCGGCCCAGGAAACGGGCAATACGGAGAAAAACCAGGCCACCAGGATCGGCACGGAGCCCCGTGCCCGGAACGAGCTGGCAAATCGCATGGAGGATCAACCTGTCCTGTCGCTGTGGCCGAATGTTAACCCGGTACCGACGCGAGGCGGCAACAACCCGGCGAGGCGCCAGTCAGGGGCAGAGGCAATGGCTCGAGCGAACGACCACGACGGGATCAGCAGAATGGAACGGCGAGCCTCGGCTCACGTCGCATCGGTTTGCCGAAGCCGCGGCGGCAGGCAGGCCCCTGTCCTGGCAGTGCAGGCTGCCGGACAAAGAACCTGCGGAACAGTGTCTGGTATCCGTCTCGGATGCAGGGCTGCCCGCAGGCACCCGGGTAGCAATTAGTTCGGTCTACCCGCTACTGGGAAAGGCCACGCGGCCGGCGCTGCCACAGGCTTGGCCGCGGCCGAAGCGGCGGGCGCGGTGGTGGCCGGGGCAGCGGCTGCGGCTGGCTTGGGCGCCGCCGGCTTGGGCGCTGCGGCCTTTTTCGGAGCCGCAGGCTTCGGTGCCGCAGGCGCCGCTGCAGCCGGCTTGGCTGCGGGCTTCGCGGCCGCCGGTTTGGCCACTGGTTTGGCAGGGGCCTTTGCGACAGGCTTGGCGGCCGGCTTGGCGGCCGGCTTCGCAGCGGACTTGGCTGCAGGCTTCGGAGCGGCCTTGGCAGCGGGCTTGGCGGCGGGCTTCGCTGCAGGCTTGGCGGCCGGCTTGGCGGCGACCTTGGTTGCCGGCTTGGCTGCCGCCTTCACCGCGGGTTTGGCCGCGGCCTTCGCCACGGGCTTCGCCGCAGGTTTCTTGGCAACGGGTTTCGCTGCAGCCTTTGCCACGACCGTCTTCTTCGCCACGACCTTCTTGGCTGCGGGCTTGGCGGCGACTGCCTTCTTGGCCACCGGCTTCTTGACCACCGGCTTCTTGACCACGGCTTTCTTGGGCGCCGCTGCCTTGGCAGCCGGCTTCTTCGCCGCCGGTTTGGCCGCCGCCGGCTTCGCGGCCACCTTCTTGGCTACCGGCTTCTTCGCTGTCGGCTTGGGCGCCGCCGGCTTCGCGGCCGCCTTCTTGGCGACCGGTTTCTTCGCCGCAGGCGCCGGTTTCTTCGCCGCAGGCGCCGGCTTCTTGGCCGGCGCTTTCTTGGCCGCAGGGGCCTTCTTCTTGGCAACTGCCATGTCATTACCTCCTGATGAGAGTTGAACTACGAACCCGCCAGGGGCGACCAAGGACAGTCCGGGTCGACCTGACGACTGAAGCAGCCACCTGCTGCAGGCACGACATGCCCCCAGTTCGGCGACCACGGCAGTGGGATGACCTCCGCGGTAAAGACCGCAGGGCAAGAGACGAGCAGAGAGTTCCCGGGGGCATACCCGGGTGCGATACCGGACCCATGCAGGTCCGGCCGAAACAAAAGAACACCTCCGGGCGCGCCACACCTGCCGCCCGGCCAGGGGGGTTCGGGTAAACAACTCCCCGGACGTCTTCGACTGACGTCTTCACCCCGGATATCCTGCAGGAAAGATCCCCAGTCCTTGCAACCGAGTCACCTCCCGTCTCTTCGCCCTTTGGGAACTTGCAACTCCTTGTCCCTGATGAGTCCCACCCGGAGGAACGAGGGTCTTCCCGTTCGTCCGGCTCCTGGCCACGACGCGTGAGTCCGTCGGGACCAATCCCGGAAAGCCGTCACCCTGACCGGCGTCCCGGATCCATCAATCCCAGCTCAGCGCCCCACCCGTCTGATACTCGATGACACGGGTCTCGAAGAAGTTCTTCTCTTTCTTGAGATCGATCATCTCGGCCATCCAGGGAAACGGATTCGTCGCCCCGGGGTACAGCACGTCGAGCCCGATCTGCTGACAACGACGATTAGCGACAAATCTGAGGTATTCCTTGAACATGGGGGCGTTCAATCCCAGAACACCCCTGGGCATGGTGTCCTCGGCGTAGCGGTATTCGAGTTCGACACCCCTGACGATCAGCGCGCGGATTTCGTCCCGGAATGCGGGCGTCCACAGGTGGGGGTTCTCCATCTTGATCTGGTTGATGAGGTCGATGCCGAAACTGCAGTGCATGGATTCATCCCGCAGGATGTACTGGTACTGCTCGGCAGCGCCGGTCATCTTGTTCTGGCGCCCCAGCGCGAGAATCTGGGTGAAGCCCACGTAGAAGAACAGTCCTTCCATGATGCAGGCAAAGACGATCAGGCTGCGCAGAAGCTTCTGGTCTGCCTCGGGGGTTCCCGTCCTGAACGCCGGATCCGTCAGAGTCTCGATGAAAGGGATCAGGAACTCATCCTTTTCCCGGATACTGGTGACCTCGTGATAGGCGTTGAAGATCTCCCCCTCGTCCAGCCCGAGACTCTCGACGATGTACTGGTAGGCGTGGGTGTGGATCGCCTCCTCGAAGGCCTGGCGCAGCAGATACTGGCGGCACTCCGGCGCCGTGATGTGCCGATATGTCCCCAGCACGATGTTGTTGGCGGCAAGACTGTCGGCCGTCACGAAGAAACCGAGGTTGCGCTTGACGATCAGGCGCTCGTCCTCGCTCAGGGCCGCCGGATCCTTCCAGGTGGCGATGTCCCGGCTCATGTTGACCTCCTGGGGCATCCAGTGGTTGGCACAGCCGGACAGGTACTTGTCCCACGCCCACTTGTACTTGAATGGGACGAGCTGGTTGACGTCCACCGTCCCGTTGATCACACGCTTGTCTTCAACGCGCACACGGCTGAATCCGGAAGACGATGGCGCCGAGGGCTCCGCCCCTGGCTGCAGCGGCGCCCTCGTGTCCGGCGCGAGGCCGGGCATTCGCCCGGGGGAGAAGCTGTCTTCAAACTGCAGCATGAATGAGGTTCCTGTTTCGGTTAACTGCGGGCGCAATCGGTTGGATGCCATCCATGACTACTGGCAGGCCTCGCAGGTGGGGTCATCGATGGCGCAGAACTTGGTCTCGGTTGCCGACATCGCAGCCACCCCTCCGCTGGCGGGTACCGCAGTGAGTTCCCCTCCCCGTCCGGTCGATTTCTCCGCAGATGTCGCTGCAAGCGTGCGGAGGTAGTAGGTCGTCTTGAGTCCCCGAAGCCAAGCTAGCTTGTAGGTCTCGTCGAGTTTCTTGCCGGAAGCGCCCGCCATGTAGACGTTGAGGGACTGAGCCTGGTCGATCCACTTCTGCCGGCGTGAAGCCGCCTCGACCAGCCACGCCGGTTCCATTTCGAAGGCCGTCGCGTACAGGGCCCGCAGATCGGCGGGAATGCGATCGACCCGGGCCAGGCTGCCATCGAAGTACTTGATGTCGGCAATCATCACCTCATCCCACAGACCCGCCCCCTTCAGGTCGCGCACGAGATACTCGTTCGCAACCGTGAACTCTCCCGAGAGATTCGACTTGACGTAAAGGTTCTGGTAGTTGGGTTCGATGGACGCCGACACGCCCACGATGTTGGCGATCGTGGCGGTGGGAGCAATGGCCAGGCAGTTCGAGTTGCGCATCCCGTGCTGCCGGATGCGCTGTCTCAGGGCATCCCAGTCCAGCGTGGCCGAATCGTCCACTTCCACGTATCCGCCACGAGCCTCCGCGAGCAGCGCGAGCGAGTCCTGTGGAAGGATGCCGCGCGACCACAGCGAACCCTCATACGTGGAGTAGCGTCCCCGTTCCTGTGCGAGATCGGTCGAAGCCCAGTAGGCAAAATAGGCCACGGCCTCCATGGATCGGTCTGCAAACTCGACCGCCTCGCTCGAGGCGTAGGGAATCCTCATCTCGTGGAGGCAATCCTGGAAACCCATGATGCCCAGCCCGACCGGCCGATGCTTGAGGTTGGAATTGCGAGCCTTCCCGACGGCGTAGTAATTGATGTCGATGACGTTGTCGAGCATGCGCATCGCCGTCGACACCGTGTGCTTCAGCTTGTCGAGATCCAGTTGCCCGTCCTTCATGTGCGCCACCAGGTTGATGGAACCCAGGTTGCACACCGCGATTTCCGTGTCGGAGGTGTTGAGGGTGATTTCGGTACACAGGTTGGAACTGTGGACCACCCCCACGTGCTGCTGGGGCGACCGGATGTTGCAGGGATCCTTGAAGGTGATCCAGGGATGCCCGGTCTCGAAGAGCATCGACAGCATCTTCCTCCAGAGCTGTACGGCAGGCACCTTGCGGAAGAGCTTGAGCTCGCCGCGGGCGACGCGTTCCTCGTGCCGCAGGTAAGCCTCCTCGAAGGACCGACCATACTTGTCATGCAGATCCGGCGCATCGGCAGGCGAGAAGAGCGTCCATTCACCGCCTTCCATCACGCGCTTCATGAACAGATCCGGAATCCAGTTGGCCGTGTTCATGTCGTGCGTCCGGCGACGATCGTCACCGGTGTTCTTGCGAAGCTCGAGGAACTCCTCGATGTCGAGATGCCACGTCTCGAGATAGGAACAGACGGCGCCCTTGCGCTTGCCGCCCTGATTGACGGCAACCGCCGTGTCGTTGACGACCTTCAGGAACGGCACGACCCCCTGGCTCTTCCCGTTGGTGCCCTTGATGTGAGAACCCAGGGCGCGCACCGGGGTCCAGTCGTTACCCAGCCCTCCCGCGAACTTGGACAGCAGGGCGTTCTCCTTGATGGCCTCGTAGATGCCCTCGAGGTCGTCGGCCACCGTCGTGAGATAGCAACTGGACAGCTGGGAGCGCTGGGTTCCGGCATTGAAGAGGGTGGGCGTCGAACTCATGAAATCGAAGCTGGACAGCACCCTGTAGAACTCCACTGTCCGCGCCTCCCGCTCCACCTCGTTGAGGGCGAGCCCCATGGCAACCCTCATGAAGAATGCCTGGGGCAGTTCGATCCGCCGTCCCTGGACGTGAAGGAAGTAGCGGTCGTAGAGGGTCTGGAGGCCGAGGTAGCCGAAACGCAGGTCCTGCCCCGCATCCAGGGCGCGGCCGAGCCTGTCGAGGTCGAACTGAGCGAGCCGCTCATCCAGCAGACCCGCGGCGATTCCCTGCCTGATGAAGCCCGGGAAGTATTCCGCATACCGATCCCGCATGGCGCTCTGGCCAACGGACTCGCCCAGCACCTCGAATCGCACGCTGTCCAGCAGCAGGCGTGCGGTTACATAGCTGTAGGCGGGATCCTTCTCGATGAGGACACGGGCCGCCATCACGGTGCTCTTGCGCACCTCGTCCATGGAAACGCCGTCGTAGATGTCGCGCTGGATGTTCTGCAGGATCAGCGCCGGCTCGACCGCATCCGTGAGTCCCGTGCAGGCATCCGCCACCAGAGTGGCCAGGCTCGCGAGATCGAGCGGACGCAGCGTGCCGCCGTCCCTCACGTTGATCACCTGAGGCGCCGCTTGTGCCTGAGAGTCCTTCAACCGCGCCCGCTCCCTCGCCCGCTCCTCGCGGTACAGCACGTAGGCGCGCGCCACGTCGTGTTCGCCGAAACGCATGAGCGCAAGCTCGACCTGGTCCTGAATGTCCTCGATGTGGAAGGTGCCGCCCTGTGGCTGGCGACGGATGAGTGCTCCGATGACTCCCTCCGTCAGTTGCGCCACGATTTCCCGCACCCGGGCAGACGCGGCACCCTGGCCGCCATTGACCGCGATGAATGCCTTGGTCATGGCGATGGCGACCTTGCCCGGCTCGAAACCCACCACGGCGCCATTGCGCCGGATCACCTTGTAATCGGCGTATCTCGACTCCCGTGGCGATGATGATTCACTCGCGGGAAAGGCGACGTCCTTGAGCAGGTGCGTGGTGGCTTCCGTAGAAATCTGCATGCGTTTTCCTCCGCAAGAGGCCATCACCCGCACCGGATTCGATGCGAGGCGACACCCCAGATATGGTACCCAGCAGGGTTGTTCTTCACTAGGGATCGACTTCACACACAACATCTTGTGTGCCTCGTCTCGCCTGGAAACAAATTCTAGTGTGCCCGCCCGGAGTGTTCAAGGACTTTGACTGCGATTGCGCGCGGAACCCGGTCTTCGGCGTCAGCAGAGACCGGCGCGTCGCGACAGGGCCATCCCTGGGTTCGATACCATCAGTCGCGGACGAGAATCCGGGTGGCGAGACGCACGGTCTCGAGATGGATGTCGACGGTGTCCTGAATGTCACGGGCATAGCCGCCAGCCATGGCGATGGCCACCGGCAGACCCGCGTCCCGGCAGGCTTCGAAGACGAAACGGTCGCGAGCGGCCAGGCCAGCCTTGGTTAGGCTCAGCCGTCCCAGACGATCCCCCTCGAAGGGATCGGCCCCGGCCAGATAGATCACGAGGTCCGCCTGGGCTGCCGACAGGGCCCGGTGAACGCCGTGTTGCAAGGCCTCGAGATACTGCTGGTCGCGCGCGCCATCCGGCATCTCGATGTCGATGTCGCTGCGCTCCTTGTCGAAGGGAAAATTGTTGGCGCCGTGGATCGAGAAGGTGAAGACCGTGGGATCGTGTTCGAGGATGGATGCCGTCCCGTTACCCTGGTGCACATCGCAGTCGATGATGAGGGCCCGACCGATGGCGCCTTCTGCCTGGAGCGAAAGAGCCGCGATGGCACTGTCGTTGAACACGCAATAGCCCTCGCCATGATCCCGAAACGCGTGGTGCGTGCCCCCGGCAAGGTTGACTCCTACTCCGCCCTCCAGGGCGGCCAGGCAGGCTTCGATCGTCGCGCCGCTCGATCGCCGGGAGCGTTCCACCATCCGAGGGGTCCACGGAAACCCGATCCGGCGCACTTCCGTCGCGGACAGTGCCCCGGTCTGCACGCGGTGGAGGTAGCCGCGATCGTGCGCCTGCAGAATCTCCTTGTCCGTTGCCGCGCGGGGAACCCTCAGCGCATCCCGACCACCGAGACCCTCCGCCACAACGCTTTCTCGCAGTCGGCGGTACTTGTCCATGGGAAATCGGTGCCCGTCAGGAAGGGGCAGGACGTACTCGTCGGTGTAGAAGATCTGCATCGGAAAGTCCCTCGAAGACCGCCCGGATCGCAGTCGTCACCCGCACGCCGGCAATGCAGCGGAAGCCCTGAATCGAGGCCAGTCGAAGAAAGGGCCAGGATCGGTCTTGCGGCCCGGGGCGATATCGGAATGCCCGGTGGCAGCCAGCACGGGATAGGCTGCCGTGATGGAAAGCGCCAGGCTCGCCAGAGTGCCATACTGAGCATCCGTGAAGGGCCGCTCGTCCGTCCCTTCCAGTTCGATTCCGACCGAGAAATCATTGCAGCGTTCGCGTCCGCGCCAGCAGGACTGGCCCGCATGCCAGGCCCGATCCTCGCAGGACACGAACTGGATCAGGGCACCGCAGCGGCGCACGAGAAAATGCGCGGAGACCCTGATCCCCCGCAGGCGCTCGAAGTAGGGGTGCCTGGAACAGTCGAGCCGGTTCAGGAAGAGATCAGCCACCTCGGCGCCTCCGAACTCTCCGGGTGGCAGGCTGATGTTGTGCACGACCAGCAAGTCCACCACGGCGCCCGCCGGCCTTGCGTCCCTGTTCCGCGAGGGCATCTGCGTCGCGGCGGGCAGCCAGCCGTCAGCAGCCATCCGCCAGGCGGCGAAGGGCAAGGCTATTCGATCCCCAGACGCTCCATCCGGTAGCGGATGGAGCGGAAGGTAATGCCCAGAAGCTTGGCCGCCGCCGTGCGGTTGAAGCGGGTCTTTTCCAGCGCCTCGAGGATGGCTTCACGCTCGACCCGGTCCAGATAATCCTGGAGCGGCCATTTGCCATCGCTCCCCGCCGGGGCTGCCTCGCCCCGGCTGGCGATTTCCGGGGGGGTGATCTGCAGGTCGTCCTCGGTGATGCGGCCGTTGCTGCAAAGCGCCAACGCACGCTCCAGAACGTTCTCGAGCTCGCGGACGTTGCCGGGAAAATCGTATTGCTGCATTGCCTTCATCGCCCCGGGCTCGATGACGGGACGGGGTCCAGCCACATTGCGGGCGAGCCGGTCGAGAATGAATTCGGCGAAGGTCGGCACATCCTCGCGACGCTCGCGCAACGCAGGCATCCGAAGCTCGATCACGTTCAACCGGTAATAAAGATCATGGCGGAACTTGCCCGATTCCACGCACTCCGCAAGGCTCTGGTGGGTCGCGCTGATGATGCGCACATCAACCGCCTCCTCCTGCGTGTACCCCACCTTGCGGACCTTCTTTTCCTGGATCGCGCGCAGCAGCTTGACCTGCATCGGCAGCGGCAGATCAGCCACCTCGTCGAGAAAAAGGGTGCCTCCGTGGGCCGCCTGGAAGAAACCATCCCGGTCAGCGTCTGCCCCGGTGAAGGCGCCCTTCCGGTAACCGAAGAACTCGCTTTCCATGAGATTCTCCGGAATCGCCCCGCAGTTCACGGGCACGAAGGGCTTGTCGCGCCGCACGCTCTTCTGGTGAATCAGGCGCGCCGCGAGCTCCTTGCCGCTCCCGGATTCGCCGGTGACGTGCACGGGCGCCTCGCTACGGGCCAGCTTGTCGATCATCTCCCGCACGTGCTGCATGACCGGGGAGGCACCGATGAGTCCCTGCTCCGTGGCTGCCCTGCCCTGCGCAGCCGCCGGCAGCGACAAGGCGGACTTCACCAGGGAGCGCAACTGCTCCAGGGAAACGGGCTTGGCGAGATAGTCGAATGCCCCTGCCTTCAGCGCTGCCACGGCGTTTTCGGTGTTGCCGTGGGCAGTGATGACCGCCACGGGAAGGTCACGCACGTTCTGGGAGATGAAATCCACAAGTCGCAGCCCCTCACCGTCGGGCAGGCGCATGTCGGTGAGACAGAGATCGTAGTGGCCGGTGCGCACCTTCTCGATGGCGTCACCGACACGCATCGCGCGTTCGACCTCGAGTCCCATGCGAATCAGCGTGAGCTCGATCAGTTCGAGGATGTCCTGCTCGTCATCGACAATGAGCACCGTCCTCGTGACGGCGCCCGCAGCCCCTTGCTCCCTGCGTTTCAATGCCATTCTCCCGATTCCAACATTTCTCCGAACAACGGCTGGTCAGACCGACTTCACCACCACCATGAACTGGGCACCCGCGCCCCGCTCAACGTAGGACAGGCTGGCGTCGTTCGCCTCGCAGACCTCGCGCGCGATGTAGAGGCCGAGCCCCGTTCCGCTGGACGCAGTGGTGAAGAACGGCTCGAACAGGTGGGCCCGGATCGACTCCGGCACGCCTGGACCATCGTCAATGACATTCAGATCTATTGTACCCGGAGCCCCGCCTGGCCCGACCGTTATCTGGACGCTGCCGGGCTCGCGCCTGCAGTAGCGCAGCGCGTTGCGGCAGAGATTCCACATGACCTGGTTCAGGTGGGATCGATCGAAACTGACGCGCGGCTCGGTCGCCAGCCGCACCTCGATGAGAGCAGGCGAAATCTTTTCGATCTCGCAGAACTGGCTGGCGAAGTTTTCCAGGAACCCCCGGAGTGGAAACGTCTCTCGCACCGCGCGGTCCCGACGATTGAGCCGCAGGACATCCTGCACCATCCGGTCAAGGCGCTGCGCATTGTCATGAATGATCTGCAACAGCCTCTTCTGGGCGTCATTCGAATCGGGATCCTCCTGAAGCAACTCTGCAGCATGATTGATCGCGGACAGCGGGTTTCGTATCTCGTGGGCGATGTTGGCCGTCAGGCGCCCGAGCGAGACCAGCTTCAGTTGCTGAGCCTGGGCCTGTATGCGGGTGAGGTCCTCGACAAAAATGACCACCCCCTGGCTCTCGTGCTTGCCGACCGGAACGAACCGCGCGGCCGTTACCTTCTGGGTGAGAATGGTGCGGAGAGGATCGAAGCCGGCCTGAGGATTCTCCCGCCAGCGACCGAGCCGGGTAGCTATGCCGGAGTTGTATTCGCGCAACTGCAGGTCGCGAACCTTCGGGACCGGCCCCAGGAGTTCTTCCGCGCGCGCATTCATCTGCCTGACGATTCCATTGGCATCCACCACGATCACGCCGTCCTGCATGTCCTGCATGACAAGCTGACTCACCTGCGACATGCTCGCGAGGTCCACCTCCCTCTGGGCGGCGAGTCTCTCGCTCGCAGTGGCGCGCTTTGCGAGGGCATGGGCAAGCCATGCCGTTGCGAAGTACCCGGTGGCGAGCAGTCCTGCCTGCAGATAGAGCGCATAGCCTCCGCCGAGAAAGATCACGTGATACGTATGTTCCAGCAGTATGGCGATGGCGGCGAGGGACGCGAAGAACAGGGTCAGCCGGCCGCGACTGATGATGCCGGCGGCCGCGAGATTGGCGAGCAGCAGGAGGCCCAACCCGCTCGAGATACCTCCGCTTGCGTGCATGAGCAGCACGATGAACAGCACGTCCCCGCCGATCTGGATGACCATCTGGACGGGGAACGGAGGGCGCCTCGCCGCGATCGCGGCGAACGCCAGGGCGGCAAAGACGACATACCCGAGCGCACCGGACAGGAATAGCGGGCGATTCCATGACCCGAAGAGGATGTCATGCCCCACCAGCACCGTGGCAAACAGCAGAGCCAACGCTACCGCGAGGCGATAACCGTTGAAGTAGAGAAGGGATCGCCAGTAGGAGTCGGGATAGGCAAGAGTTCCCGGGGCCAACGCCTCGACACGGTCCGGATTCTCGACCGTCTCCGACATGGCGTCAGCGCGAGCCCCCGGACTGGCGAGGGTCCGACCGGTAGCGACGACCCCCGTGCTCACTCTGCCTCGCCAAAACGCCATTAAGCCAAACAGTCGCCACCTGCGCGGAGCCGACCATCACCGCGAATCTCTCGAACTCTCCCCGCGCGCGCCCAGCAACCTGTGCTGGTCGCTGCAGAAGTAACGGCCCCGCGAGAGGAAGCTCTCGCCCTTGGGCATGTGAACGTTGCAGTGCGCACAACGCACCATGTCCTCAGCAGACGATTGCCCCCGGATCTCGCCCGACTCGTCCTCCGGGCGCGCCTGCCGCGCAAGCGAGCGTTGGTAGTTCTTCAGCAGGAGAACAACGCCGGCGACTACGGCAGCAAGCAGGAGAAGTTTGGCCATGCACTCGCGGAAAAAAGTTGGATATGGTCGGGGTGAGAGGATTCGAACCTCCGACTCCTGCGTCCCGAACGCAGTACTCTACCAGGCTGAGCTACACCCCGACGACGCCATCCCCATCGAAGAGGAAGAGCGCATCACCGACACCACCATCCGTCCTTCACGATTCCCTGACGAACCGCTGATTCCTACTGTGAACGCGACACCGAAAACGAAGCCAAGTGTAACAGACTCTCCCGATGTGGCGAATCAGCAAGGCGCCCGAGCGACGCGACCGCTCGCCGTACCTCCTCTTCCGCCACATCACGCGCGTAGGCGAGCGCCCCCGTGCGACGAATGGCGTCCATGACCGGCCCGAACTCCTCCAGACCACCCTCGAGAATCGCGCGCCGAACCAGAGCCGCCTCTGCCTCGCCACCCGTTCTCATCACGTGAATCAGGGGCAGCGTCGCCTTCCCCTCAGCGAGATCATCCCCGAGATTCTTCCCGGTGTCTGAAATCTCGCCCGAGTAATCCAGCACGTCGTCGATCAACTGGAACGCGGTACCCACATGAACACCAAAGCTCGCCAGATCCTCTTCGATGACGGGGGCCGCTCCGGCCAGCACCGCCCCGAGCCGCCCGGAAGCCTCGAACAGCTTGGCAGTCTTGAAACGTATGACGTCGAGGTAGGCTTCTTCAGTGACATGCGGATCATGAACGTTCATGAGTTGGAGAACCTCTCCTTCGGCGATCACGTTCGTGGCGTCGGCAAGGACCTCCGTGACCCTCACCTGCCCCACCGAAACCATCATCTGGAAAGCCCGGGAATAGAGGAAATCCCCCACCAGAACGGAGGCAGGATTCCCGAAGGCCGAGTTCGCGGTGCGGCGGCCACGCCGCATGTCCGAGTCATCCACCACGTCGTCATGGAGAAGCGTGGCGGTGTGGATGAACTCGACCACCGCGGCGAGTTCGTGTACGTCGGCACCCCTGTGCCCGCAGGCCCCTGCAGCAAGGATCAGGAGAATCGGGCGCAACCGTTTCCCGCCCCCGCCAATGATGTATTCGCTCACCTCCCGCACGAGTGGCACGGCCGAATGGAGGCGGCTCCTGATGACAGCATCCACTGCATGCATGTCTTCAGCCACGAGCTTTCGGATGACGTCGATCGACAAGCCGGAACCGCCTTGATAAAACATCGATGGTAGGAACGCGTCGATTCCAGTGTCAAGAGGCCAACGTCGTCCACCGTTGGGCTGGTGAAGACGGACAAGCCCATGGAAACATTTGACTCGGTGGAGCTTTTTTCGTACGATTCGCGCCCTTTTGGTACACGGACCGGGAACAGCCATGTACGCAGTGATCAAGACCGGCGGGAAGCAGTATCGCGTCAGCGCCGGGACCAAACTCAAGGTCGAACAACTCCCCGTCGACATTGGAACCGAGGTCGTGATCGACCAGATTCTGATGGTTGGTAGTGGTGATGCCGTGCAGATTGGCAAACCGCTCGTGGCGGGGGCGAACGTCAAAGCCACCGTGATCAGCCACGGCCGTGGTGACAAGGTTCGGATATTCAAGCATCGCCGCCGGAAGCACTACAAGCGTCAGGCAGGTCACCGGCAATGGTTTTCCGAACTCTTCATCGCGGGCATCGATGACGGGCAGGGAGGTGTGGTCACGGCCGAAGCGCCAAAGGCGGCTCCGGCGGACGATCTCACCCGGGTGGAAGGAATCGGCCCCAAGATAGCTGCCGTGCTGGGGAAGAACGGGGTTACTTCCTTCGCTGCGCTCGCGGAACTGGATCCCTCGGCAATCACGGAGATGCTCAAGGCGTCCGGCGGCCGTTTCGGGATGGCGAGGCCGGAAACGTGGCCCCGACAGGCTGCGCTCGCGGCGGCTGGCAAGTGGGAAGAGTTCAAGCAGCTGACCGACGAACTGGTCGGTGGTGTGGATAAGAAGTAAGGAGATCTCGCGATGGCACACAAGAAAGCAGGTGGCAGTTCACGAAACGGCCGCGATTCGGAGTCGAAACGCCTCGGGGTGAAACGTTATGGTGGCCAGATCGTACTGGCCGGTAACATTCTTGTTCGGCAACGGGGCACGCAGGTACACCCTGGCGAAAACGTTGGTATGGGCAAGGATCACACGCTTTTTGCGAAGATCGAGGGGATGGTGGTTTTTGGCACCAAGGGCCCCTTCAAACGCAAGACCGTGAGTGTGACACCGGTCGCCTGACCGTTCGCTCCCGCAGTTCCAGAAAAGCCCTATCGTAGCGGTAGGGCTTTTTTGCTTTGCCACGGCTCGAACGGGCCTGCCGGAGGAACATGAAATTCGTCGACGAAGTCAACATTGAGGTTCACGCCGGCAACGGCGGTGACGGGATCGCCTCGTTCCGCCGCGAGAAGTTCATTCCGCGCGGCGGCCCCGACGGAGGAGATGGCGGGCGTGGGGGCAGCATCTGGGCTGAAGCGGATCAGAACATCAATACGCTCGTGGACTTCCGGTTCGCGCGCATTCACCGGGCTCGCAACGGAGAGAAAGGGCGGGGTTCAGACTGCTACGGCGCTGGTGCAGACGACATCACACTTCGCATGCCGGTGGGAACGGTCATCACGGATGCCGACTCCGGGGCGATGGTGGCCGACCTGTCACAACACGGCATGAAGGCGCTCGTGGCCCGCGGGGGAGACGGCGGCCTCGGTAACATCCACTTCAAGTCCAGCACCAACCGGGCGCCCCGTCAATGTACTCCAGGCAGAGAAGGAGAGCACCGCAGGCTCCATCTGGAGTTGAAGGTTCTCGCGGATGTCGGCCTTCTGGGCATGCCTAATGCGGGAAAATCCACCTTCATACGCGCCGTTTCCGCCGCCCGGCCCAAAGTCGCGGATTACCCGTTCACAACCCTGCACCCCAACCTAGGCGTGGTTCGGATCGACCACTCCCGGAGCTTCGTCATGGCCGATATTCCCGGTCTGATCGAGGGGGCTGCCGAGGGGGCGGGTTTGGGTCATCAGTTTCTCAGGCACCTCGGGCGTACGCACCTTCTGCTACACCTGGTCGACATCGCGTCATCCGCAACGGGTATCGATCCCGTACAGGACGCCCATGCAATCGTGGAGGAGTTGCGCAAGTACGACCGGAATCTCTACGCCAAGCCGCGCTGGCTGGTGCTCAACAAGATCGACCTTCTTCCTGAAGAGAACCGGCAGGCCTGCATCGAGGACTTTCTTGATCGCTATCCGGTCAGCGACGAGGAGAGGCGGCACGTGTTCGTGATCTCGGCCCTCACGGGTGATGGGTGCCGGGAACTCACCTTTCGGGTCATGGACTATCTCGACTCGGTGCGCGACACGAAAGAGAAGGACTCGAACGAATCGGCAGACCAGGGCGGTGAAACCGCATCGCTGTTTGTACCATGACTCCGGTTTCGGTCCTCCGCGATGCTAGGCGACTGGTCGTGAAAGTGGGATCCAGTCTGGTCACCAATGGTGGTCAGGGTCTGGACAGGGAAGCCCTTGCCCAATGGGCGGAACAGATCGCATCGCTCGCGAAGTCAGGCAAACAACTGCTGCTCGTCTCCAGCGGCGCCGTGGCTGAGGGTATGCAGAGACTCGGCTGGGCCAGGCGGCCCAAAGCGCTGCACGAACTGCAGGCCGCTGCCGCCGTCGGGCAGATGGGGTTGGTTCAGGCTTACGAAACCTGCTTCCGCGAGCATGGTCTGCGAACCGCGCAAGTGCTGCTGACCCACGACGACCTTGCGGACCGGAAGCGCTACCTGAACGCTCGCTCCACGCTTCGTACCTTGCTCGAACTGGGCGCCATTCCCATCATCAACGAAAACGACACTGTCGCCACGGACGAGATCCGGTTCGGAGACAACGACACCCTGGGTGCGCTGGTGACGAATCTGGTGGAGGCCGATGCCCTCATCATTCTGACCGACCAGCAGGGACTGTTCACGGCCGACCCCCGCAAGGATCCTTCCGCCGACCTTGTTCGGGAAGGTCGCGCGGGTGATCCCGCACTGGAAGTCATGGCGGGCGGTGCAGGTTCAGCCATCGGCTCGGGGGGAATGCTCACGAAGATCCTCGCGGCCAAGCGCGCGGCGCGCAGCGGGGCACACACCATCATTGCTTCGGGCCGGGAACCCGATGTTCTCAGGCGCCTCGCCAGCGGCGAGACCATCGGATCACAACTGGTGGCAGAAACTCCGCCTCTGGCTGCGCGAAAACAATGGATCGCAGACCAGTTGCAGGTGCGCGGCCGCCTCTTTCTGGATTCCGGAGCGGCGTTGGCGCTGGCAGATGGCGGACGCAGCCTCCTGCCGGTGGGCGTATACGAGGTGGAGGGAACCTTCGAACGCGGCGAGGCCGTGAGTTGCGTCGCACCGGACGGGCGGGAAATTGCTCGCGGACTGGTGAACTACAGTTCCAGCGAGACACGCCGCATTCTTCGTGCCCCCACAGCTGAAATCGGCGCTCGCCTGGGCTACGAGGATGATCCGGAGCTCATTAACCGGGATAATCTTGTGGTCTTCTGACAGGACGTCGAAGGACATGCGACACCTGAGCCGGTGCGACGCAATCAGTTACTTCCGTCCCGTCGCTTGGCAAGCAGGCCATCATTGGATTTCTTGATCTTGGAAACAACAGCCTTCCCGTCCTTTGGCGCGGAGCCACCCCGATCACAGGCGTAATCGTCGAAGAGCGTCAGGCGCACGGCGTTGATACCCACCTCATCGATACGACGCCACCTGGGTTCAGGCACCCTCGACCATCCACCGTCGGAACGCCCGGTTGCGTACATCTTCCATTCTCTTGTCGCGCAACGGATACCTTCGTAGCTCACGTTGTCGACACCGCGAGGCGTGCGCACAAGGAGCGTGTACCGGGTAATACCATCCCCCCCCACAGAAATGGAATCCGTGTCGAGGGCGGTCTGATTCTCGGCGAGTCGTTTCGTCTTGAAACGAATCCAGTTAGCCGGCTGGGATGTCGCCGGCAGCTGGATCGACGTGTTTTCGGGAACTGCAGAATCGCCGTCATCGTAGTCGATCTTGACGATCTCGGCACGCTGGCGCAACGCTCGATTGTAGTTGCCTGGATCCTGCGGCTTGATTTCCACATCCTTGCAACCCGCCACCATTGCCGCCACGCCCGACAGCGCGATGATGAGCCGGCAGAGCAGCTTGCTGTTCACGACGCGAAAGCGAGATCGTTTATCAAGGAAGCCCTGATCGCTTCTGGCACCGGGTCGGTTGCCACGGAGTAGTTCTCGTGCGTGATACCGACCGCCAGACTCGCTCCATTGCGCAGCGAAGCTTTCATGGAATCCGTGAGTTCGAATCGAAGAAAGTGAACGGAAGAGGTCTTTTCGTCGTTCTCGCGATCGAGATCCTCGTCGGCAATCGCGTGCACCGGATCGTGCCCAGCCACTCGAATCCAGGCCGTGTCTTCCACGCCTTTCAGTTGTGCCAGCCGCTGACGCCGCTCTTCCGCATCCGGGAACTCGATCAGCATTGTCGCTTTCCAGTTGCTGCCATCGGGGACGAGCGGATTGTAGGCGTCGAGTTCACTCTGGATGCCCGCTTCCTCGAAAATCTTTTCTATGCGCAGCATTTCCTGGATCTGGTACCGCAGAGTCAGTTCGTCCTCGAATATCAGGGTCACGTTGGGGCCGACCGCCAGTTTTCTGGCCTTCTTGTGCTCGATGACCCGAGCCCGGAAATCCTTCCGGGTCCGTGCGTAGGTTTCGAGGGGCAGCAGACTTTCACGAGTGATTCGAGGCATGGCGATCATGACGGAACTCTGGACGCAGTAGGTTTGATTGCGATGGGGACTCGACAATCAGAGTCCATAGGCCATTCGAACGAGGGAAATCGGGTGTTCCTTGCCGACTGTCGTCTCCCCCATACCCTGGCGGATATGACGGCCGGCGATTGCGCAGTCGGAACTGATGTAGTCCGGCGAGTTGTTTCCCATCGCCTTGAACACGGGCTTTCCGATCTTCATTGATTCCTTGAAGAACTCACTCTTGACTCCCCAGGTGCCATCGTGCCCCGAACAACGCTCCACGACGTGGACCTTTGTGCCCGGTACGAGTTCAAGGAACTCGCGAGTCTTCTGCCCCATGTTCTGGACACGCAGGTGACACGGGATGTGATAGGACACGTTGCCCAACGGTTTCTTGAAATCCGTCCTGAGCAGTCCGTCCCGGTTCCTGAGGACGAGAAACTCGAAGGGATCGAACATGGCGTCGCGAACGGCCTGGACGTCCGCGTCATCGGGAAACAGCAGGGGCAGTTCCTGCTTGAACATCAGGGTGCATGACGGCACCGCCGTCATGATCGCGTAGCCCTCGCGTGCATAGCGCGCGAGAACCGGGATGTTTCCATTCTTGAGTCTTTCAACTGCGTCCAGATCGCCGAGTTCAAGCTTCGGCATGCCGCAGCAGTTTTCCTTTTCCACCAGCACGTGGGGGATCTGGTTGTGCTTCAGCACCGCGACCAAGTCGTGGCCGATACCCGGCTCGTTGTAGTTGACGTAGCAGGTGGAGAAGATTGCCACCTTGCCCGGAGTGTTCTTCCCGTCGCGCACCGGGAAGGAGGAATCGACCTTCGCCGTCTTCCTGAACTTTGCGCTGTCGTACTCGGGCAACTCGCGGTCCGCATGAATCCCGAGCATCCGGTCCATCACCTTCCGGACGCCTGGCGTCCTGTTGGCCCCATTGACGACCTCGACAACCACCGGAATCGAAGCCAGCTTCCCCATCGCATCCGTTGACGAGAGAAGCCGGTCACGAAAGGTCACCTCACCACGCTTGAACTTGACCGCCTTGGCGCGAAGCATGAGGTGAGGGAAATCCACATTCCAGTCGTGCGGAGGAACGTAGGGACACTTGGTGAGGTAACACAGGTCACACAGGTAACACTGATCGACCACCTTCCAGTAGTCCTGCTTCGCCACTCCTTCCACCTCGAGTGTTTCATTGTTGTCCACGAGGTCGAACAGCGTGGGGAAGGCATTGCAGAGGCTGACGCATCGGCGGCAACCGTGACAGATGTCGAACACCCGCTCCAGTTCTCCGAACAACTTGTCTTCGGAGTAGAAATCCGGGCTCTTCCAATCGACCGGGTGTCGGGTCGGCGCCTCGAGACTGCCTTCACGCATGGGATTGTTCTTCAAGGAAGGGAAAGTAGAACCACAGGAACGGGAAACGGCAGGGGACCGGAAGCACTCCAGTGCTCCGGCCCGGCTTCCTATTCCGCTCAGTCAGCGAGCACGTCCAGAGCCTTCTGGAAGCGGTTGGCGTGGGAACGCTCCGCCTTGGCAAGGGTCTCGAACCAGTCGGCGATTTCGTCGAAACCTTCATCGCGCGCGGTCTTTGCCATTCCCGGGTACATGTCCGTGTACTCGTGCGTCTCACCGGCCACCGCCGCCTTGAGGTTGTCGCGAGATGCGCCGATCGGCAAGCCAGTGGCAGGATCACCCACCTGCTCGAGATACTCGAGATGGCCATGTGCGTGTCCGGTCTCGCCTTCGGCTGTCGATCGGAACAGGGCCGCCACATCATTCTGGCCTTCCACATCGGCCTTGTTTGCGAAGTACAGGTAGCGGCGGTTTGCCTGGGACTCACCGGCGAATGCCGCTTTCAGGTTGGCTTCTGTCTTGGAACCTTTCAGTGCCATGGAAAACTCCGATTGAGAGGGTTGCAGCGACTCGACACCGGCGAATGCCGGTACGGTTTGGTACGGCCGAATTAGACTTCGTCTAAACGGTAAACGAAGTATAGTCTGCCCGCGACAGGGGTGTCAAAGGGAATGCTTCCCCGGCGACCGGAGTCCTTCAGGGAAACCTCACGAGCACGCTGGCGCCGAGGGGAAGGGAACCGCTTTCCACCACGCGCAGCACCACGTCTGCCCACTCGCCTCCCGAACCGGCGTCCACTCGACTTACCTGCCCATCAAAGAACCTTGGGGTGTCCGCACCGACAGCGGAAACGGTGATCTGTGCCCGGCGTCCAGCCCGCAGGCCCGTCGCCATCTCCGCAGGAATGCGGGTCACCACCGCGAGCCAAGCATCATCCATCATCTCGACCGCGACCGAACCCGCATCGACCCGCTCCCCTTCCCGGGCAGGAACCGCCACGACCACCCCGGGCATCGGCGAAGTGACCCGCGACAAACCGACCGCTCGTTGCGAATGGACTGCGCTGGCCAGCGCAGTCGCACGCGCGATCTCGGCCTGGAGAACCGACGCCCTCAACGAGTCGAGTTCCGGCGACGCCGTCACCGAAGGCAGGAATGCCAGCACGTCCTCCGGACGCATGTAGTTACCGAGAACTTCCAGGCGGGAACGTACTTCCCGAAGAGTCTGCTCGCTCGCGGCGAGCGCGTCCTCGAACGCCGTGGCATCGAGTTCGGCAAGCAGCGCACCCTCGCCGACCCGGTCACCCGCCGCGACGCGAACAGCGGTCACGGTACCGGACACGGCAAAGGGGATCCTCCACTTGAGAGCCGGTTGCACGACTCCCTGGAAGGCCCTTTCCGGAACAATTGTTGCAGCAATCGGGCGATTGTCGGGAGCGGGAGACACCACGCATCCCGCGCCCCCTAGGGCGAGCAGGATCGGCACGATGTCGAGTCCACTTGGGCGGAACCCGCTGCGCGATGTCCAGCCTGCGGGAGTGCAACCCTTCCGGGTCAGCACGGGGGCGGCAGAAGCGAAGGCAGCAGCGGCTCGACAGCGAGACCCAGGGCGAGGATCCGGTCATCCGAACCCGCTGGCCCGTCGAATTCGATCCCCACCGGCAAACCCGTCGAGGTCAGCCCCGCCGGCAAGCTGAGACCCGGCAGGCCAGCCACGCTTCCCGGACTGCTGTTCCGGATGAAAGCCGCGAAGGTCGACACGGCTGCACCGTTGAGCATGACCGTTTCGTCCTCACCGATAGGCGTCGCCGGCAGCGGGGTCGATGGGAACACCACGGCGTCCACCCCCTGCGACTGAAAATACAGGCGGTAGGCCTGCTGCAGGGCGGGGCGATCCACATCGAGGGCCTGGCGATAGGCAACCTCGGGAATGGCCCCGGAACCGGCAAGACCCCGTAGTAGCCCCGCCACATCGGGACTCGCGCATTCCCTCACCAGGGCTGGAAAATCGAGCCCGAGACCGTGGTCACGCAGGTAGGCGTTCAGATCACCCACGGTCTCATGCAGTGCGATCGGGAATCCGGCCGACCCCTCGAGCCTCGCCACGTCCGGGATGTCGGCCTCGACGAGTTCCGCCCCCGCGTCCCGCAGCACGGCCAGCACCCGCTCGCAAACCCGCGCCGTATCCCCCTCGAGGTCCGCCCAGAAATGCCCGCGCGGAACTCCCAGTCTCGTACCTCTCAGCGACGCCGGCGCGAGCACCTCGCTGCCTCCCGTCACCGCCCGATGCAGGAGAACACAATCGCCGACACTGCGGGCCATGGGTCCCGCAGTGTCCCGGGTATGGGAAATCGGCACGATGCCCGTCCGAGGCCAGAGCCCGACAGTAGGCCTGAATCCGACGATCCCGCAGAGGGCTGCCGGGATGCGAATGGAGCCTCCGGTATCGGTACCGATCCCACCGGGCACCATGCGCGCGGATACCGCGACGCCGGTACCACCGCTCGAACCCCCGGCGATTCGCGTCACGCTCCAGGGGTTACGCGCCGGTCCGAACGCCGCATTGTTCGAAGTGATGCCGAACGCGAGTTCGTGCATGTTCGCCTTTCCGAAAACGATCGCACCGGCGTCAAGGAGCTTCTGCACGACGGGCGCGTTGCGTGCCGGCCGATTGGCCCGCAGGCCCGGCGTACCCGCCGTGGTCGGAACACCGGCGGTGTCGAGATTGTCCTTGACTGCAAGGGGAATCCCATGTAGCGGGCCGCATTTCTCTCCGCGGCCACGTCTCTCGTCCGCAGCCCGGGCGGAGGCGAGGACCGCTTCCCCATCGAGATGGATGAAGGCGTTCAGGGAGGAAAGGCGGGATGCCCGGTCCAGAAGGCGGCGGGCGTACTCCACCGCCGTGAATTCGCCCTTCGCCAGGGCGGCCGCAGCGTCCAGGATCGTCAGTTCCAGCATGTCCATGGGCAAACCACCCTCAGGAGTGCGCAGGCCGGGTGCCCGCGTATCGCTTTCAATGCTACCGCCCCTGCCCCGCCACCGCCAATGCGTCCAGCCGTTGGCGAAGGCCACCTGACCGCGCGTGGTGTCGGTCCATCGAGCGGTCGGCCGCAGCAATCAACGCTGGAAATGGCAGGCGCTCCCTCGCCTTTCCGCCGACGGGCCCTCCGTGCCGCGTCCTCGACGCTCAACCCAGCCAGCCGGGCTCCACCTCAGGGAGGGGAATGGCATCGAGGAGCTCCCGAGTGTAGGCCTGCCGGGGCGAAGCGAAGAGCGCGTCGGTCGGTCCTTGCTCCACGACCCTTCCCTCTCGCATGACCATCACCCGATCGCAGAGTACCCGCACCACCGACAGATCATGACTGATGAAGACCAGGGCGGTCTCGCGGCTGATTTCCCGCAGCAGCAGGAGAATTCGCGCCTGGGTGGAGACGTCGAGACCCGACACGATCTCGTCGGCGACGATCAGCTTGGGTCGCACCGAGATCGCCCGCGCGATGCCGACGCGCTGGCGCTGCCCACCCGACAGTTCGTGCGGATAACGCCGGGCAAAAGCCACGGGAAGATCGACCCGTTCCAACAGCCGGCACGCCTCGGCTCGCGCAGCCTGCCGGCTCGTGACGAGTCCGAAGGATTGGAGAGGTTGGGCGAGGATGTCCTCGATCCGGTGGCGCGGATTGAGCGACGACAGCGGATCCTGAAAGATGAACTGCATCCTCGCGCGCAATGGACGAAGCGCCGCCTCCGGCAGGTGAGTGATGTCGTGCCCGTCGAACCACAGCGTGCCGGCCGCGGGTTCGTAGAGGCGCAGCAGGGTGCGGCCCAGCGATGTCTTTCCCGACCCCGACTCTCCCACGATGGCAAGCGATTCCCCGGCATCGATCTCGAGATCGATGCCCTTCAGGATGGACACGCGCCGGCGCGAAAACAGACCTGGCGCCGCGCGATCCGCCAGCGAGAGTTCGAGCCCACCAGCGCTGAGAAGCGCCATCAGGATGCCCGTTGCCGGTCGAGGCGCACCGCCTCTTCGAGAAGTTCGCGACCGAGCGCCTCGGGAATGGGCGCCAGCGCCTCTCCGGGCCGGTCGAACCGCGGCGTCGCCGCCAGGAGCGCGCGCGTGTAGGCGTGTGTCGGGGCGGCGAACAGCTGCGCCGCGGACGCTGCCTCGACGACTCGCCCGGAATGCATGACCGACACCGTATCGCACACCTTCGCCACGACACCGAGATCGTGCGAAATGAACAGCACGGCTGTGCCGTGCCTTCTCTGGAGAGTGCGAATGAGCCGCAGGCACTGCTTCTGCACGGTGACATCGAGAGCGGTGGTGGGCTCATCGGCAATGACCAGGCGGGGACCGCAGGCGAAGGCAATGGCGATCAGAATCCTCTGGCGCATCCCGCCGGACAGCTCATGGGGATACTGGCGCAACACGCGTTGCGGATCGCGGATCTGCACCGCGTCCAGAAGTTCGAGACTGCGGGCCCGCGCTCCGGATGCCCGAAGGGCGAGGTGCATCCTGAGCACATCGGATATCTGCCGCTCGATGCGTTCCACCGGGTTGAGCGCGGTCATGGGATTCTGCGGAATGAGCGCGATCTCGCGACCGAGGATGGATTCGCGCGTGGCGGCCCCCAGATCCAGCAGGTCACGGGTGCCAAACCGGACCTGCCCCCCGGTTACCCTGGCGTTACCGGGGTACAGCCCGAGAACCACGCGCCCCACCATCGATTTCCCCGCTCCGGATTCGCCCACGAGGCCAGCCACCTGCGATTCGGCCACCGACAGGTCGACGCCCCTCAACACCGGCCGACCATCGATCTCAAGGCGCAGGCCCGATATTCGAAGCAGCGGAACCGTCACGCCGCGGGACTCCGGGCCATGGGATCGAGGCGCCTGCGAAGGCCATCACCCAGAGCGTTGGTACCCAGGACGGCGACGATCACGCACACCATCGGCAGGGCCATCAGCCACCACGCCTGATTCAGGTACTGGCGACCCTCCTGAATCATGCTGCCCCACGTGGCCGTGTCATTGGCAACACTCAGCCCCGCGAAACTCAGGACGGCCTCAACCACGATGGCGACACCCATCTCGAGCGAGAAAAGCGTCACGAGCAGCGGCATCACATTGGGCAGGATCTCGGAGACGAGAATTCGTCCGGGCGCGAGACCGATCATGACCGCCGAGGCCACGTAGTCCTGGCTTTTCTGCACCAGGACCTCCGCGCGGACAACACGGCAGAAGCGCGTCCAGTCGATCACGACGATGGCGATCACCACCGTGTGCAACCCCGAACCCAGGACGGCACCCAGAACGATGGAAAGCAGTACTGGGGGAAAGGCCGTCCACACCTCCACCAGGCGCGAAATGACGGTATCCGTCCGCCCGCCGTGAAACCCCGCCAGCAAACCGAGCACCGAACCCAGCAATCCGGCCAGGAGAGCGGCAACCACCGCCACCGTGGCCGCAGGCCGGGTACCATGGATGAGTCGGGACAGGATATCGCGCCCGAGACTGTCCGTGCCGAGCGGAAACGACCCCGTGCCGCCCTCTCGCCAGACCGGCGGCTGAAACGTCGCCAGGAGGTCCTGCTCGAGGGGATCGTGAGGCGAAATCAACGGCGCCGCGAGGGCAAGGAACAGCAAGGTCAAGAGCACACCCAGCCCGAACGAGAGACGCCAGTCGTGCCGCGTCATGCCCCGGCGCACCTGGTCACGCTCAACCTTTTCTCAGCCGCGGATTGAGCAACGCGCAGGCTGCGTCCACGCCGAGATTGAGCACGATGAACAGCACAGCGAAGGTGAGCACCAGCCCCTGAATCAGCGGCAGGTCCCGCTGGATGACGGAGCCGATGGCCAGATTGCCGATTCCGGGGTAAGAGAAGATGTACTCCACGAGGACTGTTCCTCCCACGAGAAAGGTGAACTGCACGCCCGTCAGGGTGACTGCGGGAACGAGCGCGTTACGCAAGGCCACACGCCAGATGACGCGGCTCATCGGATATCCCTTGGCCCGGGCAAGCAGCACGTAATCCTGCGCCATGGCGTCATCGAGCGACGCCTTGGTGACGCGGGCAAGCGCGGCCGCCAGCGGCAGGGCAAGCGCCGTGGCGGGCAGCACCAGATGCCGCAACAGTTCCAGGGTGACATCGAACCGACCCTGGGACATGCTCGCCACGAGCAGGAATTGGGTTGCGGACTCGAATTCGACCCGCGGGTCGATGCGCCCGGAAACCGGCAGGACGGGCCAGAGCACACCCAGCAGCAGAATCAGCAACAGACCCCAGAGGAAGTCCGGAATGGCGAGGCCGACGCCGGCGAAGGCGTCCACCAGACGCTCCGGCCAGCGCCCCCGCCAGCGCACCGCGGCAACCCCCGCGCCTACGCCCAGCGCGACTGCCAGCAGCATCGACAGGGCACACAGTTCGAGGGTGGCCGGAATCCTCCCCGAGATGAGTTTCAGCACATCCTGCCGCAGGCTGATCGACGTGCCGAAATCGCCGCGGACCACCTCCCTCAGCCAGGTCGCGAACTGCTCCGGGATCGGTTTGTCAAGACCGTAGAACGCCCGAAGCCGCTCCACGTCGGAAGCGCTGGCCCCGGGCGGAATCATCATGGCGATCGGATCTCCCGGAACGACCCGCAGCAGGACGAACACGATCACCGCAACGCCGAACAGGGTCGGCAGGGCGAGCAGGGAGCGCCGGAGGAGATCGGAGATCGACATCGGTTTGCAAGGCCCGGAAGGCGGCGGCTGGCGGGGGCCGGCCGCAGTATCCTCCCGCGGCCCGCCTGACGCCGGGTCGCGCCGCCCGGCGCCAGCCCGTCTTACGCCGGCGCCACGTTCTGCGGCAGGACGAACCCGGCCACGTGGGGGACGAACTTCAAGCCCTTGCGGTAGACCACGGGCTGCGCGTACTGGAGCAGTGGCAGCACGAGGCCCTTGTCCGCAATGTACTTGTCCACGGCCCGGTACCCGGCGATGCGACGTCCCTCGTCCTTCTCGCCCCACAGCGGGCCGATCTTCGCATCGACATCCTCGGTCTTCCAGGCCGAGTGGGGCGAATGCGTGAACATGGCGAACCCGGTCGAGGTGGAAGGATCGCCGATGGCATTACCCCAGTTGTAGAACGCGGCCGGGGCGAGTTCATGGCGGGACCGCAACTCATAGTGTTTCGCGATCTCGTAGATCTCGATGTTCGCCTCGATCCCCACCTTGCGCCACATGCCCACGATCGCCTGGATCATCTCGTAGTCCTTGGGCTTGAAGCCGCGGGTGGTCTGGATGGTGAACTTCACCGGCTTGGCGGCCGAGTAACCGGACCTGGCGAGCAAGGCCTTGGCATTCTCGGGATCGTACCGGGTGCTGATCGTCCGGTCGAAGGCCGCGTAGGGCGGCGCCTGCAGGGTGTCGATGGGCACACCGTAGCCCAGCAGCAACTTGTCCACGATGGCCTTCTTGTCCACCGACTGGATCATGGCAAGCCGCACGTTCTCGTCGAGCATCGGCTCCTTGTTGGTAATGAAGATCATCCCGATGTCCGAAACCGGGGTGGCGGCACCGCCCAGCCCCTTCGTGCGGGTGAGGCGGTTGTACTCCTCGTAAGGGATTTCCAGGGTCAGATCCGAGCCGCCGCTCTCGACCTCGGCCACGCGCGAACTGGCATCGGGCACGAACTTGAAGATGACCGTTTCGAACGCCGGCTTCGCTCCCCAGTACTTGGGGAAAGCCTTGAGGCGCACATACGCGTTGCGCTCGAACTTCTCCACCATGTAGGGCCCGCTGCCCACCGGTTTGTCTTCCCAGCCCTGCGGCCCCGCGGCCGTGTAGGCCTTTTTCGGCAGGGCAAACCCGGTGAGGAACGCCATCCATTTGAAAAGGGCCGGCTCGAACTCCTTGACGTCGCCGGTTATCTTCTGACCCTCGATCCTGAAATTGCCGATCTTGCCCCAGACGAACTGGATGGGATTGCCGCTCTTCGGATCGGCTGCGCGCTCCAGGGACCAGACGATGTCCTCGGGGGTGACCGGCGAGCCGTCATGCCAGAAGGCGCCCTTGCGTACCTCCATCTCCACCTTGGTCTTGTCCTTGTTCCAGCCCCATTTGGTGAGGATGCCCGGGCGGAAGGACAGGTCCGGGTTCTGATCGATGAAGTTGTCGAACACCGACTTGTAGATGGACTGGATGGTGGGATTCACCGCAGAGGCGCCGGTCGTGGGGTCCCACGAGGGAAGCGCCACGTTGTAGGCGATGGTCAGCGTCTTCGCGTCGGCCGCCATCGCCGAGGCGCCGTGGAACAGGGAAACAGGCAGGCCGGTTGCCGCGGCCAGGCCACCGGCCGTCTGCAGGAAATGACGACGGGACGACGCTTTGCTCATGGAAATTCTCCTCGGGAATGCCGGCCAGGGACGCACCTGCTCTCAAGGGACCAGGTCGCGGGATCTTCCTTCAGACTATTGGCCGCCCGAGAGCTTTGTCAAGGAGGTCGGTCCCGCCTGGCACGATTGACTTGTCCAGCGACGAAAGGGTACAACCCGAGGCCTGAGGGGAGCCGGCGCTTCGCGGCGTCGTCCCGACCGCGGCACGCGCCGCGTGACACGCGAGGGAGAGGGATCATGGCGGGCAGTTACATCGACATCACCGCCGCCGACGGCGGCACATTCAAGGCCTACGTGGCGGTACCGCACGGCGGCAAGGGTCCGGGCATCGTGCTGTGCCAGGAGATCTTTGGCGTAAACGCCTTCATCCGTGAAGTTGCCGACTACTACGCGGAGGAAGGCTACACCGTTGTCGCGCCCGATCTCTTCTGGCGGATACAGCCCGGGATCGATCTCGGCTACACCGAGCAGGACTGGCAGAGAGCCTTCGAACTGTTCCAGCGTTTCGACACCGACCTGGGAATGGAAGACATCTCTGCCACCGTGCGCGTGATGCGGGCCCTGCCCCAGGTGGCGGGACGGATCGGCGCGCTCGGTTTCTGCCTGGGCGGTCGGCTCGCCTATCTCGCCGCAGCGCGCTCGGGGGTGGATTGCGCGGTCGGCTACTACGGCGTGTCGATCGACCAGTATCTCGGCGAGGCCGCCCGGATCCGGGTGCCGCTCGCCCTGCACTTCGCGGCTGACGACAAGTACGCACCGCCGGAAACGGTCGAGCGCATCCGTGCGGGACTGGCCGGCAGGGAGGGCGTCGAAATCCACGTCTATCCCGGCGTTGACCACGCCTTCGCGCGCACGGGGGGGATGCACTACCACAAGCCCTCGGCGCTGATGGCCCACCACCGGTCGATCGCGCTATTCCGGCGCGCGATGGGCCCGCATTACGACTTCTCCGCGCTGTGGGACAAGCACTGCGAACACGAATTCGGCACCCGGGACGTCGACGCGACCATGGCCACAATGGTGGGTCAGCCCTACGTCAATCACATCCCCACGATGACCGGAGGGGTGGGGCACGACCACCTCAAGCGCTTCTACAAGTATCACTTCATCCCGAAGACTCCCAGGGACACGACGCTCATCCCGATCTCCCGCACCATCGGCGAGGGGATCGTCGTGGACGAGATGCTCTTCTGCTTCACCCACGACATCGAAATCGACTGGATGCTCCCCGGCGTTGCACCAACCGGCAGGCGCGTGGAAATCCCTCTGGTGGCCATCGTCAAGTTCCGCGGCGACAAGCTCTACAACGAGCACATCTACTGGGATCAGGCGAGCGTCCTCGTGCAGATCGGCGTTCTGGACCCGGCAGGCCTGCCCGTGGCGGGCATCGAGACAGCCCGAAAACTCGTGGATGAGAACCTGCCCTCGAACACCCTCATGGGCCGGTGGAGCGAGTCGGACGGTCTGCCCCTGTAACGCGTGGTCCCTGGAAGCGGGCAACGCTCGCTCCCAGGGTCACTGGAACTCGAACTGGACCTTCACGCCTGCCGAGACGCGCGTACTGGCGGGCTGGAAGACGGAGGTGGCGCCATTCGTGGAATGCACCACCGGCTCGGACGGTGAGCGCGAGAAACGGAAACCGTCCAGATAGAAGATCACCGACAGGGGACCGTCCAGGCGGTAACCCGCATGCATGTACCCTGAGACCTGTCCACCGGGCTTGAGCACCGGATTCCGGTCAAATCCCACACTCGTGAGGTGGGCGTCTTCCCAGGTATAGAAGGGAATCTTCACGCCGGCCCCTGCGATCCAGCCGCGCCCGTCGCGTTCCGTTTCGATGCCGAGGCGGGCGAATCCGATGACATAGTCCTCGGTCTGGCGCGCATTCAGCTTCCGCTGCCAGACGTCGAACCCTGCCCCCACCACGACGTCGAGCCGCCTCTGGCCTCCGGTGCCGAAGCGGTAGCGCAACTGACCCTCCTGAACGGTTCCCGCGTACTCCGTCGTTCCGGTGACCGGCTGAACCGGCGGGAACAGGGTCGACCCCTCGTAGGTCACGGCTCCACCGTACAGTCGGCCCCGGTACGCCCAAAGCAGACCGGCATCGGCGGGACGGGTGTATTCGAGCCCGGCCGCCAGCAGACTTCCGGTCTCCTTCACCCTTGGCATCGTGTCTTCCTTCCAGGAAAAGGCCTCGAGACCGATGCTCGCACGGAGTTGCGCCTGCGCCGTGCCAGCCCCGGACAGGACAACGGCAACAAGACCCGCCAGCCATTCCTTTCGCATTCCCATACCGCCCCCCCTGTCTTCGGCACGCCCTCGCTCAGGACGCGTGGATCGCAATCCCTTCGGCCTGAAGCGCTGCCCGGAGAGCGGTCGCGAGCGCCACGGCGCCCGGCGAATCCCCGTGAACGCAGACAGTGTCCGCCCGCACCGCCACCCAGCCGCCCTCGACGCTGCGCACGCGACCGTCGCGCACCATGCCGACAGCCTGTTCCACCGCGCGCGGGACGTCCTCGATCAGGGCGCCTGGCCGGGATCTCGGTACCAGCGTCCCGTCCGGCAGATAACCACGGTCGGCGAAGACCTCCGAAGCCACGGCAAGACCCGCGGCCTCCCCGGCCGTCATCATTGCGCTGCCGGCAAGTCCGTAAAGCATCAGCCCGCGATCGAAGTCCCGGACCGCACCCGCGATCGCAGCGGCCAGCCCTCGATCCGTCGCTGCCATGTTGTACAGGGCACCGTGCGCCTTCACATGGTGGAGACCAGCCCCGGCTGCCCGCGCGAAGCCGGCGACGGCGGCAACCTGGTAGAGGACCAGTTCGTACACCTCGTCCGGCGTCACCTCCATCCGGCGGCGCCCGAAACCGGCAAGATCCGGCAGTGAAGGGTGAGCCCCGATCGCAACGCCAGCCCGTACCGCGCCCAGTGTTGTCCGACGGATGGTGGCTGGGTCGCCCGCATGAAAGCCGCACGCAACATTGGCTGAAGACACGATCGCGAGGAGCGCATCGTCGTCGCCCATCGCCCACGCACCGAAACTCTCGCCAAGATCCGCGTTGATGTCGACGCTCGGCATCGGATCAGCCCGGCACGCCGAGCCGGGTGGCCAGCGACTGCCGGACCCTTCCCAGCTGGAATTCGCGCAGCGCCGAAGCCGCGTAGCTCTGCTCGATGGTGATCATGCGGAACTGCAGATCGTCGGCAGGCGCCACCTGGGCCATGACCGGCAGGTCGATGCCGGCCACGGCCGCAATCACCGGATAGCCTCCGGTGGTCTGGTGGTCGGCCATGAGAACGATCGGATTGCCGCCCGGCGGAACCTGCAGCGCACCCATGACAACGCCCTCAGACAGCAGGTCGCCGCCCCGACGGGTCTCGATGGGTGCCCCCTCAAGACGATAGCCCATGCGGTCGGAATCGAGGGCAACGCGGTAGAGCGCCCGCACCAGTTGCTCGCGCGCGGCGACCGGAAAGAGTTGCCAGTGACGACCCGTCACGACCCGCACGACCTGCGGGCGGACGCGGTACGGCATCCGCGCGCGGCTCACCGACCAGTTGGGGTAGGCGATTCCCCGGTGCTTGCGCATCAGAAGACGGGCCCAGCGCAGGGAGCGGGCTTCGTCCGGTGCCCGCAGCGGGAGCACGTCCCCTTTTCTCAGCGCTCGTCCGCGAAAACCGCCGAACCCTCCTGCAAGGCAGGTCGACCGGCTCCCGAGCACGAGGGGAAGATCGAAGCCACCGGCGACGGCAAGGTAGGCGCGGCAACCGATCTCGGGGCGCCCGAATGCGATCGTGGTCCCCCCCCGGATGAGAACCGGACGCCACCACGGCAGGGGCTCCCCACCCACGCTTCCACCCATGTCGGGACCGCACAGCGCGATCACCGCGTCGCTCTGGAACGTCAGGGTGGGGCCGGAGAGGGTGAGTTCGAGCGTCGCCTCGCCCTCGTCATTGCCCACCAGCAGGTTGGCCAGGCGGTGCGAGATCTCATCCATGGCACCGTTGACCGGGATACCCAGATGCTGATGCCCGGTGCGTCCGAGATCCTGCACGGTGGTGAGCAAACCTGGCCGGACGACGGCGATGCTCACCGCTGAGCCGCCTTGACCCGATCGAACTCGGCACCGGAAATGGGAACGAACCGCACCTCGTCCCCGGCCTCCATGACGGTTGGAGCCTCCTGTTCCACCCGGAACATGCGATGGGGCGTACGTCCGATCAGGTTCCAGCCGCCCGGGGTCTCCAGCGGATAAACGCCAGTCTGTTCGCCTCCGATCGCCACGCTGCCGGCGGGAATGCGCTTCCGGGGTACCGGTCGGCGCGGCATGTGCAACCGGCGGTCCAGGCCGCCCAGATAGCCGAACCCGGGGACAAAACCCAGCAGATAGACCATATAGACCTTCTCGCTGTGCAGGCGAACGACCTCGTCCTCGGTCAGACCGCTACGCTGACAGAGGTCGCCGAAGTCCGGCCCGTGCTCGCCCCCATAGCACACGGGGATCTCGATGGTGCGCGGCTTGCGCCGGGAAGTCTCGCGGATCCGGCCCAGGGCCTGAACCAGTACCTCGCGCATCGCCTCCATGGGCTGCGCCGACTGCTGGCCGCCGCGGGCGCGGATCGGATCGAAGTGCACCGTGACGCAGGCATAGCCAGGCACCACGTCGGTGACGCAGGGCAGCGGCCGGGCGAGCAGTTGTTCCGCAAACGCCCTCGCCCGGGCGTTCACGACGAGATCGATGCCCGAACCGAATTCGACGACCAACGCCCTGTCCCCCATCGGGAAGATGCGCGGCTCGGGGTGGGGCGCGGCCATGGGCGGCGGTCAGGCCGGACCACGACGGGTCGCGACCCGGAACGACCGGAGGGCATGCCGCGCGTCAGCTCGCATAGCCGGGATCCATGCGGTCGAGCTTGCGCCTCAGGGCGGGCCACACCAGCTGTCCACCCATGCCATGCGTCGCGACCCTGGCCTGCGCCGAGGCCGATTCGAGGATGTCCGCCCCGATGGGAAGCAGCGGGGCCCGCGACACCTGCGCGGCGACCTGCACCTGGCACGCGCGCTCGAAGACATACATGAACAGGAAGGCATCGGCGATCGTGGGTCCCGCGGTGAGCAGCCCGTGGTTTCGCAGGATCAGATAGTTCCTGTCGCCCAGGTCCTGGACGAGCCGGGGCTTTTCGTCATCCCGGAGGGCCACGCCCTCGTAGTCGTGGTATCCCAGGGACGAGAGCGGAAAGATGGCCTGCTGGGAGATCGGAAGCAATCCCCCGGCGCTGGCCGCCACGGCCACGCCAGCCACCGTGTGGGTATGAAGGACACACTGCACGTCGTGCCGGGCAGCGTGGATGGCACTGTGGATCACGAACCCCGCCGGATTCACGGCAAAGGGCGTATCCATCAGGGCACGGCCTTCGGCATCGACCTTCACCAGGCTGGACGCCGTAATCTCCTCGAACAGGGCACCGTACGGGTTGATCAGAAAACATTCCTCGGGTCCGGGTACGCGGGCCGAGACGTGGGTGAACACCAGATCGTCCCAACCCTGCAGGGCGATGAGGCGGTAGCACGCCGCCAGGTCCACCCGGACCTGCCACTCCTCGGCCGAAACCCTGCCTCGGACGTCCAGTGCGCCCATGTCGACTGCCAGATCCATCATCATCTCCCTTGCCGCGACCCCTGGTCAGCAGGATCATACTTGCTCGCGGGGCCGGTCCACCAGACCAGATACCGGGACATAATGCCGCCGCCGTCCCACAGGAGAAGCCTGAATGTCGACCGTCGTCCGCGCCGCCCGCGTCCTGGGGCTGGGCGTCATGCTCGTTTTCGCCGCTGGCATCCGGGCCGCGCCAATCGATACTGCCGCACCCCGGGATGTCGGCCTGTCGCCGGAGCGTCTCGCGCTCGTCGAGACGACCCTGCGCGAATGGGTTGGGAAGAAGGAGCTGCCCGGCGCAGTCGTCATGATTGCCCGGCACGGCAGGCTCGCCTACACCGCGACCGCGGGCCTGCAGGATGCGGCGTCAGGGGATGTCCTGCGGGAAGACTCGATCTTTCGCCTCTACTCCATGACCAAGCCGGTGGTCAGCATCGCGGCGATGACCTTCGTGGAGGAAGGGCGCCTGTCGCTCCAGGATCCGGTAGCCCGATATATCCCCGAGTTCAAGGACATGCGCGTCGCCACGGAAACCTTCGATCCGAAGACTGGGAGCCAGATCTTCAGCACGGCACCTGCCCGGCGCATCATGACCGTCGGTGACCTGCTCCGCCACACAGCCGGATTCACCTACGGCCCGCCCCTTTCGACACGCACGCAGGTTCAGAAGCTCTACCAGGAGGCTGGCATCTGGTCCCAGTCCTGGGTCCTCGCGGACTTCGCCCGAGCGCTTGCGAAACTCCCCCTCGTGCACGAACCGGGCACCGCCTGGGAGTATGGTCACTCCACCGACGTGCTCGGGCGGGTCGTGGAAGTCGTGGCGGGCAAGCCGCTCGATGCGGTGCTCGCCGAGCGGATCTTCCAGCCGGTCCGCATGCCCGACACGGCTTTCTCCCTTCCCACGCCCAAGACTGGCCGACTGGCCCAGCCCCAGCCCGACCCCTACACGGGAAAGACCCCCGAGCTCATCGATTTCACGAAAGCCCAGGGATTCTTTGCGGGAGGGCACGGTCTCGTGGGCACGGCAGGCGACTACCTCCGCTTCTGTCAGATGCTGCTCAACGGCGGAGTCCTCGACGGCAACCGGGTGCTGGGTCCCCGCACCGTGGAATACATCGCATCGAACCACATGCACGCGGGCATCGCCACCAGCACCGGGTTCCTTCCCGGGCCGGGTTACGGATTCGGACTCGGCTTCGGCGTGCGCACGGAGCGCGGCGCCGCCGACTACAACGGCTCGGTCGGTGACTATTACTGGGGCGGTTACGCGGGCACCTACTTCTGGATCGACCCGAGGGAACAGCTTGCCGTGGTGTTCATGACGACCGAGCCGGTGCGCCGGGCCCAGTACCGGATGGCGCTGCGACAGATGGTCTATTCGGCCATCGAGCGATAGGGGCGCCCATGCACCTGCCACGCTTTGCAGGGATGATGCCGGGTACGCTCGGGTGGCCCGATCGGGAAAGGGAAACTCCGTGATGCTTCTGCCACTGCTGCTCGCGGCGGGTCTTGCGCTCGCAGGCGGCGCACACGCGGGGGTCGAGGAGGATGCCGATCCGGTCCTGCTGGTGGCGCGGGCCGGCATGCCCGATCCCAACTTCGCCCAGACCGTGGTACTCGTTGCCTTCCCCCAGGATTCCGGGCCGATGGGTGTCATCCTCAACCGGCCGGCTGACATGACCATCGGCGAGCTCTTCGGGCCTGACCGCCCCGAACTGCGGGATGTGCCGGATGCCGTCTTCTTCGGGGGTCCGGTCCAGCCCGACGGCATGCTGTTCATTTTCCGTTCCGGCGAGCACCCCATCCGCGCCCTGCCGCTGGTGGACGATCTCTACCTCTCGGGTGACGGCGCAGTCTTCGAACGACTCGTCAGCGACACGGCGGACGGTGAGAACCGCAGATTCTTCGCCGGTTTCGCCAACTGGGCAGAAGGCCAGCTTGACCGCGAGATTGCGCGCGGCGACTGGCACGTGCTGCGGGTAGACGCCGAGACCGTGCTTGCCCGCGACGCGGAAACCCTCTGGCCCCGGCTGCTGAAGCGAGCAACGTCGCAATCCGCCAGGGGGACCGCTCTGCCTCGCGGCCTTGCCGGTCGGAAGACCCCTCCTCCGCACGGAGGACAATGGACGCTGACGAGCGTCCCTGTCCCACCGTGAAACGCCTTCGACCGTGGCTGGCCTGCGCCATGGCCGCAGCGATGGTTCCGACCCTTGCCACTCAGACAGCGGGCGGGCGCGGAACCGGCGACCAGCCAGCGCCAGTGATGGCCAGTGATGTAGACACCCGTCTTGCCTATGACACCCCCGCCGTGGGAATCGCGCCGGTGGACAGCGACCGGTTCGCCCGGGGTCGCGCCAGCATGCTCCAGCGCTGGGTCGTCGCGCCCTCGCCCTTCGGGCTCTGGGGGCGTGGTCCGACCTCCAATGGTGAGGCCTGTACCGATTGCCACGCCGGAAACGGTCGGGGCCGTCCGCCGGAGAATCCCGACGAGCCCACCACCTCCGCAATTCTGCGCCTCTCCGTTCAGGGAACCGATCCGACGGGTGGTCCATTGCCCCATCCCGTCTACGGGACGCAACTTCAATCCCAGGGCATCCTCGGCGAAGTGCCCGCGGAGGGACAGGTCACGGTCGCGTGGCGGGAGCGCCCGTTCCAGTACCCGGATGGAGACACAGCCTCGCTTCGGGAGCCGGAGATACGCCTCCGGGCCCTCGCCTTCGGCCCCCTGGGCCCGGAGACCCGGTTCTCATTGCGGGTGGCTCCCCCCCTGATCGGCCTGGGTCTCCTGGAGGCCATTCCCGATGCGGAACTTGGCGAGCGAGCCCATGGGGATGGCCGGCCGAATCGGGTGCCGGATCTCGCCTCGGGAAAGATGAAGGTCGGACGATTCGGCTGGAAGGCGAGCCAGCCCGACATCCTGCATCAGGTGGCCGGCGCCTTTCACGAAGACCTTGGCATCACCTCCTACCTTCACCCCGATGAAAACTGCCCTGGCCCCCAGCGCGAGTGCACGCTGTCGCCCTCCGCCGGGCGTCCCGAAATCGCTCGACCCGCGCTCGAGGCACTGGCGTTCTACCTCCGCAATCTTGCCGCACCCGATAGGCGCAACCGGTTTGACGTCCGGGTACTCCGGGGGGAATCCCTGTTCGCGGCTGCGGGCTGCGTGCAGTGCCACACGCCGGAGTGGACGCTGGGGAACGATGCCCCGTCCGCCGGAGGCGCGGGACAGGTGATCCGCCCCTACACCGACCTCCTCCTCCACGACATGGGGCCCGGACTGGGGGACGGACGCCAGGACTACGCCGCCGGTCCCGCGGACTGGCGCACCCCGCCGCTCTGGGGCCTGGGTCTCTCGGCGAAGGTGAATGGCAACGGCCGATTGCTGCACGACGGCCGCGCCCGCTCGCCGGAGGAAGCGATCCTCTGGCACGGGGGCGAGGCCGAGCCGGCACGGGAGCGGTTCATCGCGATGAACCGCATCGATCGCGATGCGGTCCTGCGCTTCCTCTCCTCCCTGTAGGACCAGCATGCCGTACCGTTGGAACCGTGCCCGTGTCCGTGCGACCGCTCTCCTGCTGCTCGGCCTGCTGACGACACCTGCGGCTCTGGCCGAGAAGACGCGGAACATGATTCAGGGCGAGCTGACGGACTGGTACTTCGCCAACACGTTCGGCACCGGGGTCTATCGCATCGGAGACCGGACGGTAACCATCCTGACGCTGCCACTGAGCTACACCCTTCGGGAGCCTGATGACGACCGCTGGGGCATCCGTCTGAAGCTTCCCCTCTCGCTCGGCCTGTACAGCCTCGACAATGCCGTGGACGATGTGCTGAATCGAAACTTCGCCACCTTCGCGGCCATGCCGGGCGTGGAATTCGAGAAGGAGATCGGGCGCAACTGGGTGGTCAAGCCCACCTTCTCGGGGGGTTATGCCCAGGACGTCAGCAAGGGTAACCGCTCCACCCTTTATGAACTGGGCCTGAGAAGTTCCTGGGGACGTTCCTTCGAGCGGGTCGATTTCGTGCTCGGCAACGCGCTGCTCTATGCCGGCAATGCAGCGCAGGACGGAATCACCCAGCACCTGGGCCTGCTGTCGACCGGGCTCAATTTCATCATGCCCACGGGTGGAGCGCTGGCGGGTCGCGCCTCCAACTTCGGCGTGCACGTCGTGCACTACCTGTTCTTCAACGACATCGACTTCTTCCTGACCCCGGAGAACCGTCGGTCGGTGAACCAGCAGTACGAAGTGGCCTTCACCTTCGGAACCTACCGGCCGCTGGAGATTCTCGGCGCCACCTTCGACCGCATCGGCGTGGGCTTCCGCGCCGGCGAGAATTTCTTTGCCGTGCGCCTCGTCACCGGCTTTGTCTACTGAGGAAACCCGAATGAAGATCGCAAGCGTTGATACCGTCATCCTGAGGATTCCCTACACCACGGGCGGCTCCGACGAGGCCTCCGCGTGGGGAGGACGACCCTGGACCACCGCCGACTCCCTTCTGGTACGCGTGGAAACCGACACCGGCATCGTGGGCTGGGGGGAGGCGTTCGGCTACAACGTGATTCCGGCCACCCGCGCCGTGATCCACGACATCGTCGCCCCGATGGCAGTGGGCCGCAGCGCCGAATCCATCGAACCCTTGATGCTCGAGTTACAGCAGAAGCTACACATCTTCGGACGGGGCGGCCCGGTAATCTACGCACTGTCGGGGCTCGATATCGCCCTCTGGGATATCGCCGGCAAGGCGGCCGGCATGCCGCTGCATCGGCTGCTGGGCGGGCGAGCCCACAACCGCCTGCCCTGCTACGCCAGCCTGATCCGGTATGCGCAGCCGGACACGGTGGCGAGGAATGTCGATCGCGCGCGCAAGGCGGGTTTCGGGGGCATCAAGCTCCACGAGATCGACCTCGCCTGCATTCTTGCCGCGCGCGACTCTGCAGGCCCGACAACGCCTCTGATGCTGGATGTGAACTGTCCCTGGTCGCTGACGGAGGCGCTGCGCATCGCGCGCCAGCTGGCGGTGGTGGAGCCCTTCTGGCTGGAGGAGCCGGTGTGGCCCCCCGAGGACCACGCCGCTCTTGCGCGGATGCGGCGCGAATGCGGCATCCCGATCGCGGCGGGGGAGAATGCGGCGACATTGCAGCAGTTCGCGCAACTGGTTCAGGCCGCTGCGGTGGACATCCTGCAGCCCAGCCCGTCCAAATGCGGGGGTGTGTCCACTCTCAGGTCGGTCTTCACCCTCGCGGCGGCCCACAATACGCGGGTGGTTCCCCACAGCTTCTACGACGGCCCGGGGTTTCTGGCAGCCCTTCACTGCGCGGCCGTGCATCAGACCGAACCCCTGATCGAGTGGCGATTCTTCGACCTGGAGGCGCCGCTCTACGGCGATCGTTACCGCCCGCTCGACGGACACATCGCGGTACCCGACGGGCCTGGCCTGGGCGCCGATCCGGACCCGGCCGTGCTGGCGAGTTTCGGCGAACACTGAAGCTCCCTGCCCGGGCCAGAAGACCTGACCGGCAACAGCAGACAGATCACGGCTCCCTGACGGCGGCATACATCCGGAGTGCCGCCTCTCGCGCCACCGGGTGGTCGACGATCGGCGCCGGATAATCACGGCCCATGACCACACCGGCGATCTGTTGCTCCAGGGGGGGCATGCTCCAGGGCGCGTGGATGTAGCGGCGGGGAACACGCTCGAGTTCCGGAACGTAACGCCGGATGAAGGCACCGTCGGCGTCGAATCTCTCCGACTGGAGGATCGGATTGAAGATCCGGAAATAGGGCTGGGCATCACAACCCGTGGAGGCGGCCCACTGCCATCCCCCGTTGTTGGCCGACAGGTCGAAGTCATTGAGGTTGGCCGCGAAGTAACCCTCCCCCTTGCGCCAGTCGACGCGCAGGTGTTTCACCAGGAAGGACGCAGCCACCATCCGCAACCGGTTGTGCATGTACCCGGTGGTGTTGAGTTGTCGCATGGCGGCATCCACAAGCGGATAGCCTGTCTGGCCTTCGCACCAGGCGGCAAACCAGTCCTCCCGGTTCTCGAACCTCAGGGCGTCGAACTCCGGCTTGAAACTTCTTTCCGTAACGTGCGGAAAATGCCAGAGGATCTGAAAGTAGAAGTCCCGCCAGACGAGTTCGGAAAGCCAGCCTGCCGCACCGTCGGAGGAGCGGGCGCGGGCCGCTGCCGCAAGTTCCCGAATGGACACGGTGCCGAATCTCAGGTGCACCGAGAGATAGGAAGGCCCCCGCACCGCGGGAAAATCACGCCGCTCGCGATAGAAGTCGATCCGTCCGAGAAAGTCTGCCAGCAGGCGCTGCCCGCCGGACGCACCGAGAGGCAAGTCCAGGGACGAGAGATTGGTCGGTGCGAACCCAAGCTCCTCCAGGGAAGGCATCTCGGTGGCGGCGCCGGGAACCAGAGATCCCCGGAAAGCCTCCACCGGCAGGGATGCGAGGCTGGATTCGGTCAGGGCCTTCATCCAGGCCGTCCGGTAGGGTGTGAACACCGTGAACGGCTTGCCCGCCTGCGTGAGCACTTCATCCTTCTCGAGGATGCACTGGTCCTTGTGGGTCTGGAAACGCCGTCCCGCAGCAACGAGGCAGGAGGCCACGTGGGCGTCGCGCTCGATCGCCCCGGGCTCGTAGTCGTGAGCAGCGTGGACGACATCGATCTGGAGCGTATCCGCGATCCGGGGCACGAGTTCCCGGGCCCGACCATGGGCCACGATGAGCTGGCCTCCCAGGGACTCGATCCGGGCCTTCAGTTCCGCGACGGCGTGCCAGATGAACTCGACCCGCCGGTCCGTCCGGACCGGCAGTTGAGCGAGGATTTCGGTGTCGAAGACGAACAGGCAATGCACCGCTCTGGCCCCCCGCAGGGCGTGATGCAGCGGCGCGTGATCACGGACACGCAGATCGCGGCGGAACCAGACGAGGGCCCGATCGACCGTCATGCCATGCGCCGGCGCAGCCACCGGACCAACGCACCGATGCCGGGCAGATGCGCGTAGAGTTCCTCGCCTGTGTCCCAGAAGTCCCGGTGGTAACGGATTCGCCCGTCCTGGGCGAATCGCACATGGGTCACACCGTGAACGAGCCATCCCTGGCCTGGGCGGAAGCGCCGCACCCGGAACGTGAAGTCCCATTCCAGCATCGCCTGGTCAGCCTCGACGATGCGGTTGGTGACGTGGAAGCGGGGCGCGTCCAGGGTCTCGTACATGCGGGAAAAGATCGCCCGGATGTTGTCGATGCCGCACACGTCGTTGAACGGATCCCTGAAACGGGCATCCGGGGTGTACACCCGATCCAGTTCCGCAACCGACTCCGGCTGTAGTGTCTCGAATGCACGTACGAGCTCGTCCGGGGTCATAGTCCGGTAATCCGGTGAACGATCGGAAAGTACCAGCGATACGGCAGCAGGCGCAGGAGCTTCAGCCACCGGGTGAAGCGCTTCGGATAGTGGATCTCGAACTCGCCCCGCTCGAGACCCCGCAAGGTGTGGGCAGCAGCCTCCGCCGGGGTGATGAGAGCCGGCATGTCGAAGTCGTTGTCATCGGTGAGGGGCGTCTTCACGAAACCGGGATTGATCACACTCACGCCGATGCCGCGGGGCGCCAGATCCAGATACAGCCCTTCCGCGAGATTGATCAGGGCCGCCTTCGTGGCTCCGTACACGAGCGCTTTCGGCAACCCCCGATAGCCCGCAACCGAGGAGACGATGGCGATGTGACCTTCACGCGCCTCGAGACAAAAGGGCAATACCTCGGAGAGAACGTTCATCACCCCCATGACATTGAGTTCGAACAGGGCACGGGCCCAGTTCGCGTCGAACTCCCATGCCCGCATGGGGCGATAGCTTCCCGCCACCATGAGCACGACATCTGCCCCCCCCCAGCGGGCCTTCAGTTCGGCGAACGCCTCGCGCACCTCCGCGGGAAGCGTTACGTCGAGCGGCAGCACGAGCGCGTTGCCGGCATTTCGGCTCGCCAGTTCATCCAGAGGCTCGCGCCTGCGGGCGGACAGGGCGACGCGTGCTCCCCGGTCGAGGAGCGTGGCCGCGATCGCGGCACCGATCCCGGTCGAGGCACCGACCACCCAGACGCGGCGTCCCTGCCACGACGTGATGGGAGCATTCATCGGCATGATCGTGCTCCTCAGGAACGCCGGCGAAAACTGAGAAACACCTGTGCCACCTCGATTCCGAGCTTGCTGATGCTGGAACGGTTGAGCATCACCGAGTCGTCCATCAGGTACATCCAGTCGTCCACATCAAGATGCACGGTGGACTCACCCCGGGGAAAATCCAGCACGTAGCGGAAGCGGAAGGCATTGCCCGAAGCCTCCCCGCGAGCTTCGCCGACCACATCAGCCGCCGTGCCTGTGTAGAGGTCTCCGGCCTTGCGCAACGTCCAGACGCGTTTCTGCGTGCGCCCATCGGAGTAGGTGAACGTCTCGTCGAGCGTTCCCGTATCCCCGCTCCATGCGCATCGGATGACGACGGTGAAGCGCTGGGAGATCGTACCGTCCCGGTTGCGCACGAAACCCCAGGCGTCGACGACTCCATCGAAGTACCGCCTGAGGTCCAGCACGGGTTGCTGGTTGCTGAATTGTTCCAGACCAGGCGAGGAACATCCGGCCACCATGGCCGACGCTCCAGACAGCATCAGGGCTCTTCGTTTGGGGTTCACGTGCATCCTCCGGAAACTGCAGGGGCTTGACCTACTCGGACTTCGACCGGGGCAATCCAGAGCAGCATGAGGGCAATTCCCTTCAGCGCGCAAGGCGCCAGGGCGTACATCGAAGACAGATCCCCCATCGCGGCCTGGGACGTTCCAGGAACATACCCAACAAGGCCGAGCAGCGGCAGGGCAATGCCGGCTGCGAGCGCGAGGTTGAGTTTCTCGCTCAACTGCCAGAACCCGAAGTACGCACCTCCGCGCGCCTCACCCCCCGAGTCCCGCTCGCCGGCAAGGTCCGCGAGAATGGACGGGGGCAGGGCGAGTTCGGCACCGTAGGCGATCCCGGACAGGGCACACACCATGCCGAAACCCACGATGTCTCCTTGACCAAGGAAGAAGGCCCAGACGAAGGCAATGATGCTCATGACCATGCCGGATACCCAGGCGCCCCTCTTGCCGACCCGACGGGCAGCAACTACCCAGAGAGGCATCCCGATGGCACCGAACAGGAAGTAAATGCCCAGGAACCACCCGCTGAGGTCGTTTCGTCCCAGCACGTCCTGGATGAAGAAGAGCACGAGTGTCGCCGGGATGGCGGAGGCGACGCCACTGGCGACGAAGACGGCAAGCAACCAGCGGAAGCGCCGATCGGCCAGCGGGGCTGCCAGACCCCCGATCGTGATGGCGCCCACGATTCCCTTGCGGCGTGGCGGGCTGACACCGAAAAGAAGTGCGGCGACCCCGACGAGAAGCACCGGCACATAGAGAAGACCAAGCGTGGCAAGACCGCGCGCCAGCCCCTCCGTGCCTGCGAGCATCTCAGGCAACGCCGACGCCGTCATGACTCCGGCGATGCCGGCGACTGCACGCGCTGCCGTAATCCGCGTCCGCCCGTTGTAATCATCGGAGAGTTCCGCACCGATCGCGAAGTAACTGATCGTGGCCATGCTGAACCCGAGGTAGCAGAGCAGGAGGGCGCCGGCCAGCCACGCCGCGAGGGTCGAACCCGACACGGCCGGAGGTCGAAGCAGACCAAGAAATCCCAGGGCCAGCAGCGCAGCTGCGCAGGCAACGAAGATCGAGCGGTCGCCACCAGAGGCCGCGACCCGATCGCTCCACCATCCCAGAAAGGGATCCTGGAAAGCATCCAGACACCGGGCTACCAGAAGAATGACGCCGACCGTCGCAAGGGAAAGACCGAGTTCACCCGCGTACAGCTTGGGAACATGCACGTAGACGGGAAGCGCCGCCATGGCCAGCGGGAATGCGAGCAGCGAGTAGGCGACAAGGACGGTGCGCCGGACCGGAGCAGTGCTCAAGAAGGTCGCGCCCTATCTCTGCCCGAGCAGGGCTGCCCGAAGCCTGGGTTCCCGCGTCCGGGGATCCAGCCAGATGGAAAAGAACGCCCGGGCGAAGTCCGCATCCTGCACCAGAGCGGTGGGCCGTCCGTTGTGATAGAACTGGGCACCGACGCCAGGGCGATAGAGTCCGAGAATGACGTCTCCCTTCCGGACATCGGGAAAGGCCCTGCGCATGGCTTCTCGCCATGCGGGCAGGCGGTCGATCATCGGGGAACCGAGGCGCTTGATTTCCTCGGCGCTGGCCTCTGCCAGTTTCTCGCCGGAGAAATCCCTGGCGTAGCGGATATCCAGCGCGAAGGGTCTGTCCCACTGCCACTGCGAACCATCGACCCAGAGCGCGGCATCGTAGAGCAACAGACCGAACCAGCGCATTCTGCCCTGCCCGACGATCCGGTAATCACCACCCTCGCTCCGGAGAAGCTCGGCAGGCGGAGTCGTCGCGTCGGCCAGCGTGGGAAAGAAACAGGCGATGACGAGGCTCAAGGCTATGTGGGCGAGCGATATCCGCATGATTCCGCCCTAGCCCGGACACTTCATCAGGTCACGGGATGATGGCGAGGTGGCTTGCGAGGCAGGCGGCGCATCCCGCGCCGAGCCACTAGTCGAGCCTATCGACGCGAAGCGGGGGCGCGGCATGACCGCAAGGCGACCGCCAGCCCCCGTGGAAGCCGACAAACCTGGTTGGCAAGCAAGCCAATTCGTTGCGAACCCGATGGGCATCGGTGCGCCGCTCATTGTCGGGGCCGACCTGGTGAAATGTACGGGCTAGATGACACGTTTGAGTTCCACCTGCACGACGTCGATGGTTCCTGCCCGAAAACCGGCCTCACAGTAGGCAAGGTAGAAGTTCCAGAGGCGCATGAATCGTTCGTCGAATCCGGACGCATTGAGTTCCCCACCTCGCCGATTGAAACGCAGTCTCCAGCGCTTCAGCGTCTCCGCATAGTCCAGGCGGAAGGCGAAGGTTTCGCCTATGACGAGCCCCTGGCGAACGGCATGATCCCGAAAAACACCCCGGGAGGGCAGCATGCCGCCGGGGAAAATGTACTGCTGGATGAAATCCGTACCCCGCCGGTAGCGGTCGAAGAGATCATCGGCAATGACGATTGTCTGGATGATCGCCCGCCCGCCCTTGCGCAGGCTGCGCCGAACGGTCTCGAAGTATGCGGGCCAGTAGCGCTCCCCCACGGCCTCGAACATCTCGATCGACACGACACCGTCGTATTCACCCCGGACATCCCGGTAGTCACGAAGATGGAACTGCGCGAGGTCCGACAAGCCGGCGCGCTCGATGCGCTGCCTCGCAAAATCAAGCTGTTCCCTGGAAAGCGTGATGCCCTCGATCCGGCACCTCCGCGTGCGGACGGCGTGTTCCGCAAAACCTCCCCAGCCGCAGCCGATCTCCAGGATCCGGTCACCCGCCTGTATGTCAAGGGTCGCGCAGATTCGCTCCATCTTGACCGCCTGCGCCTGCTCCAGAGGCCGCTTTTCGTCCTGCTCGAACAGGGCGGACGAATACGTCATGGAATCATCGAGCCACAAGCGGTAGAAATCGTTGCCGAGGTCATAGTGGGCGCTGATGTTTCGACGCGCCTGGGCCCTCCGGTTGTCGCGGAACAGATGCCGCAGGCGGTAGACGATCCACCCCCACCAGCGGCCATGGATCACCCGCTGCAGCTGATCGTAATTCACGGCCGCCACAGCAAGGAGTTCCGCGAGGTCCGGGGTGTCCCAGCGCCCCTCGATGAAGGCCTCGGCGAAACCGATGTCGCCACGCCGGAGCACATCGTCCAGGACGCCCCAGTCGGCCAGCCGCAGGAGCGCCCGAGGGCCGGGCTCACCGCTGTCGAAAGTCCGGAGACTTCCTCCAGGCGTGATGAGGTCTAGCCGTCCGCTGCCCAGTCTTTCCAGCAGCCGCAGAAAGAGTCGGGCGGCAGCGGATTCGGGCTCGGGGTTTGCGGAGTAGGTGGTCGCAGGCATGGGGCGAGAGTCAGCGAGAGAGTTCCTGCGCGGGTGGAGCAGGCTTCCGGAAAAACGGGACACCCTTCCGCCAGAGCCTGATGGCCTGCCAATGGATGCGCAACGTCACGAGCATGGTCATCCAGGGGTAATACAGGAAACAACGAAGCAGTTCCTGGCTGGTGAGCGGTTTGCCTGACCCAGCCACCGAGGTCGCAAGCCGGTTTCCCGCGTCGTCCTCGTAATCGATATGGATACTGGTCAGGAGCGATCCGGTGTCGAATCGGAAACGGTACCCGCCGCGAACGGGGAAGAAAGGGGAAACATGGAAAACCTTCCGGGCCCCCAGCCAGTCGGCCGGTGCAATTGGTCTGGCGTCCGGGTGGTGCAGCAGATAGAGATGGCGCTCGCCGAAGGTATTGCTGACCTCGCAAAGGACCGTTCGCAACTGGCCCGCGCGGTCGTGGCAAAGCCAGAAGCTGACTGGATTGAAAACATACCCGAGAATCCTGGGAAAGGTCTGTAACCAGACCTCGCCATCGGCGAATCCGCATCCCTCCCGGACCAGAAGTTGACGAATCCATGGCTGCAGATCACCGCCGTCCCGGGGTCCATGGTCCTTACGGTGCAGGCTGAAGACATTGAATCTGTCCAGCGAAAACCACGGGCGCACGAGTGCATCGAGGCGGGAGACAGGAAACCGGATGAAGAAGACCGGGTAGGAGAAGACATTGCGGCGCAGACCGGCTCGCGCATGTCTCACGGTGCCACGAAACAGCCACGGCAGCCCGTCGCTCGCCGAGTTCCTTTCGGCTGCCGGTGGCGCTGCGTCTCCTTTGCCGTTTGCTGCGCCTATGCCGTCTGCCATGGTGCCTCGACCCCCAGCCCGTTCGCCACCGCCAGCGCAGATCTCAGACCATCCTCATGAAAACCGTAGCCAGTCCAGGCTCCACAGAACCAGGTCCGGTCCCGTCCCTGGATCTCCCCGAGACGCTGCTGCGCCTTCACGGCAGGAAAGTCGAATACCGGATGAGAATAACGGAAAACCGCCGAAACCGAGTGGGGTGCCGGATCACTTGACGGGTTCAGGCTGACGATGACCGGGCGTGCGCAAGGCAGTGGTTGCAAGCGGTTGATCAGATAACTGACCGAAACCGGTTGACCATCCGGCCGGGGCAGACCGGCTCGATAGTTCCATGCCGCCCAGGCGCCGCGCGCCCGCGGGAGCACGCTCTCGTCGGTGTGGAGCCACGCGTGGTTATCCTGGAAGCGAAACGCGCCCAGTATCTCCCTTTCCGCATCGACAGCATCCGCGAGGAGGCGCAGAGATTGGTCGCCGTGCGTGGCGAGAACCACTCCGTCGAACACCTCGGCGCCATTGCGGGCGGAATGCACAACGATCGACTCCGAATTGCGGCGAATCCCCGAAACCGGTGTGCCCAGGCGAACATCCTGAAGGCTGGAAACAATTCGGCGCACATACTCCCGCCCGCCGCCAGAAACCGTTCGCCAGCGCGGGCGACCTCGTATCGCGAGCAACCCGTGGTTATGGCAGAACCTGAAGAATGTCTGCGCGGGGTACCGCAGCATGGTTGCCGTCGGACAGGACCAGATGGCGGCACTCATCGGCAGCAAGTACCAGTCCCGGAATGCGGTCCCATAGCGCCCCTGCTCGAGGAATTCCCCGAGCGTTCCGGAACCTGCATCCACCGCTGACACCAGGGCGGTTGCCTCCCGGTTGAATCGCAGAATATCCCCCAGCATCCCGAGGAATCTCGGATTCAGGGCATTGCGGCGTTGCGCGAACAGGGAGCCGATGGTGGAACCCGCCCACTCGAGACCTTCGCTCTCGATGGTGACCGAAAACGACATGTCGGACTTCGCGGTGCCCACGCCAAGCGAGTCCAGCATGGCACAGAGATTGGGGTAGGTACGGTCGTTGAACACAAGAAACCCCGTGTCCACCGGAAACGTCTTCCCCTCGAGGCTGAAATCGACCGTGTTGGTGTGCCCGCCCGCCTCCTGCCCGGACTCGAACAACGTCACCTCATACCTCCGGGAGAGCAGCCATGCGCACGACAGCCCTGCGATCCCGGCACCAACAACGGCTATTCTTTTCATTCAGGCTGAAAACCCGAGGCGCGCAAGAGCGCCTCTAGACAACTGCACTGGACCGAACAGTTCAAAAAAAAGGAAACCTCTTGCAGCACCGCCGTCACGCCTCCGCAGGACTGGCGTCCCGACAGCAGTTCAGTCGATTCCCGGTGTGCCCCGGAAGCCCGGGGGCGAACCACTCCCACCACCCCGACCCCCGTCTGAACCGAGGGCTCGCCTCGGCACCCTGGGCAGGCGGCCTCAGTTGGCCATCGGCTTCAGGGACGACCACGGCATGAGCAGTGAACGGACAGAAGTTCCAAGTGTGCGTTCGTGTAGCTCCACGTATCGGTCCAGATCGGTGTCGGACTCGTCCGGGGCGGCCACACCGATCACGACTGCATCCCGAGACAGCTCCCCCCCCGGAGCGGGCTGTGACCAGGACGAGAGCGATCCCGCGGGACGGCCCTGTACGACGGGCGATACCGCGTGGTCCGTTGCCGGGAAGGCCGACGGGATCACCGAGAAACTTGCGACCAGACCAACAGCCACCAACATCCTCGAACGAACAGCTCGTTTCATCACACTCCCCGTCATGGTGGATGCCACCGAATTTGTCCTAGTCAAACGTCCTAGTCGTTCGTACAATACCCAGCGGGTCGGGTGATGTCAACGCTTTGTCCAGTACAAACCGCTTCGAAGGGGGAACGGCGATGCGAACTGAAATGATCGACGGTGCAACGGAAGGCGTGACTTCCCGCTTGTTGGACGGAATGCGTTCAAACGGGGAGAGAGTGACTCTCCTCAGCATCAGCGCTGTCGAGCGGGATACGGGTTTGTCCAAGGATGTTCTCCGAATGTGGGAACGCCGATACAAGTTCCCTCAACCCCTCCGCGACCGCCATGGCGAGCGAATCTACCCTCCCGACCAGGTTGCCAGGCTTCGGGCCATCAAGCGTCTGATGGATCGCGGCTTCCGTCCCGGAAAGATAATCGGATTGCCCCTCGAGGAACTGTCTTCCCTCGGGACCTCGCAGGCGCAGCGCGACCAACCGAGCGGCGAGGTGGAGGGCATTCTGCAGTTGGTCAGAAACCACCAGCTTCCAGATTTCCGTCAACGCCTCAACCAGCTTCTGCTCCGGCAGGGTCTGCAACGCTTTGTGCTGGACACCATTGCGCCCCTGAGCGTTGCTGTCGGGGAGGCCTGGGTTCGGGGAGAGTTCGCTGTGTTCGAGGAACACCTTTACACGGAGCAGGTTCAGAGCGTGCTCCGCAACGCCATAGCGTCGGCGCAAGCCCATAGCCGTGTTCCCCGGGTTCTGCTGACGTCCTTCCCGACCGAACAGCACAATCTCGGGCTGTTGATGGTAGAAGCCCTTCTTGTTGTCGAAGGGGTTGCCTGCGTTCCACTGGGAACGGAAACCCCTTCCCAGGAAATCGTGCGCGCAGTCTCCGCGCACCGGGCGAACGTCATCGCACTTTCCTTCAGTGGCGCCTTCCCGGAGAGGCAGGCGGCGTCGGGTTTGCGGGAATTGCGGGCGAGCGTACCCCGCGACGTCGAAATCTGGGCCGGAGGTGGCTGCGTGCGCCGTATCCGCCGGTCGATCGACGGTGTGCACTTCGTCAAGTCCCTGGATCAGATTCCATCACTGATCGCTACCTGGCGCTCGGGCAGACCGTCGGCTTGATCGCGCCAGAGGGGGCGCAGAGCCCTTCGAGGCGAAACACTTCATGAAGAGAATCCTCGAGACGAAGATCTGCGCCCGGTGCCAGCGGCCCATGACCTGGCGCAAGGCTTGGAGAAACAATTGGGAAGCGGTGCGCTATTGCTCGGACCGTTGCAGACGCGGTATCCGGAATGGCCGGTGATGTCGCCCTGATTCTGGGCAACCAGCTCTCCCTGGGTAATGCAGCACTGGGTACTCCGGCAAGCCGCCCAAGCCACGTGCTGATGGTCGAAGCGCCGGGCGAGGCAACCCACGTTCCCAGCCACAAGGCACGCATCGCCCTGTTCCTCTCCGCGATGCGGCACTTCGCCACGACCCTGGCCGACCAGGGTTTCCCGGTGCACTACATCCATCTGGATGACATGCCTGAAGCCGGCCTTCGCGACCGGCTCTCCTCGGCACTGGCACGCCTCTCGGTCCGGACTCTCGTCGTGACGGAACCTGGTGACTTCCGGGTTGGTCTCGATATCCAGGAAGCCTGTGCCGCCGCGGGGGTCGCGTTACGCATCCTTCCAGACTCCCACTTCCTGATCTCGAGGGCTGATTTCGAGGCCTGGGCCGGCGATCGGAAGTCTCTGCGCATGGAGACTTTCTACCGACACATGCGGCGTCGCACGGGCGTCCTGATGGAAGGCGCGGAACCCGCCGGCGGAATCTGGAATCTGGATACCGAAAACCGAAGCGGGTTCGGCGCGCATGGCCCTCCCGACATTCCTGCGCCTCCGCATTTCCCGCCGGACGCGCAGACACGAGAAGTGCTGGAGGTCGTGGAGCGCCGCTTCCCGCGACACCCCGGCCGGCTCGATTCGTTCGGCTGGCCAGTCACCCGGGCCGAGGCACTGATCGCGCTCGGGCGCTTCATCGAGGACCGACTCGAGCACTTCGGTCCTCACCAGGACGCCATGTGGACCGGCCACCCCCACCTCTGGCACGCCATCCTCTCCTCTTCACTCAATCTCGGATTGCTGAGTCCCGCCGAGGTGATCGAGGCCGCAACGAACGCCTTCTCGGCCAGGCGCCTCCCGCTCGCCAGCGTTGAAGGGTTTGTCAGACAGATCCTGGGCTGGAGGGAGTTCATTCGCGGCGTCTACTGGAGATTCATGCCGGAACTCGCGCAGGTAAACCATTTTGGCCATCAGCGGCACCTGCCTGCCTGGTACTGGACTGGAAACACGGCCATGAACTGCATGAGGGAAACCATCGGCCAGACCCTGAACCTCGGGTATGCCCACCACATTCAGCGGCTGATGGTGACCGGCAACTTCGCCCTGCTGGCCGAGGTGCAACCACAGGAGGTGAGCGACTGGTATCTCGCCGTCTATGTGGATGCCGTGGAGTGGGTCGAACTGCCCAATACGGTCGGCATGGCCCTCTTCGCGGACGGCGGGCGCTTCACAAGCAAGCCCTACGTGGCGTCGGGCGCCTATACCAAACGCATGAGCAACTACTGCCGGAACTGCCGTTATGACCCGTCGACCCGAAGCGGCGAGCGGGCTTGTCCGGTCACGCTGTTATACTGGGCGTTCCTTGACAAGCATGAAGATGAGCTTGCCCGGAACCCCCGCACGAGCCTGATGGCCAGCAATATCCGGCGCCTTAGCGCCGAGGATCGGCACAGGGTGCGGCAGGAAGCCGATGCACTTCTCGACAGAGTCGACCAGATCTAGGGAATGCCCGACCGATGCAGGTCACGCAAGACCGGTTTCGGGTCGGGAGCTCCAGGCGGACCCCGATCGGAGGCGGCCGCCTCCGAGGAGGCCGGCTGGCAACCCGGAAGACAGTGCCGGAGCGCCCGGCGAATCGACCGTCGTCGCTCCGCGGCGTGCCCAGCGTGCTGAACTTGCCCCGGGCAGAGCGCGGACCCGGCTCCCGCAACCGTCCGGCCATCCGCACCACGACATCAAGGAGGGATGATGCTCTACCCGGAAATCTTCAAGTCTCTGGAGGGGGTGCGCTGGAACATGGCCACGGACGTTCCCTGGGACCGCTTCGATGGCGAACAGCTCACCGACGAGCAGGCGCAAACCGTCAAGATGAACGCCATCACGGAGTGGTCGGCGCTGCCTGCAACCGAGATGTTCCTGCGCGACAACGCCCATGACAGCGATTTCTGCGCGTTCCTCTCCGTCTGGTTCTATGAAGAGCAGAAGCATTCTCTGGTCCTGAGCGAATACCTGCGCCGTTTCCGGCCCGATCTTGCACCGACGGAAGCAGAGCTGCATGCAGTGCGGTTCAACTTCGACCCGGCGCCGCCACAGGAAACACTGATGCTCCACTTCTGCGGCGAAATCCGGCTCAATCACTGGTATCGCTGTGCGTCCGCATGGCACACGGAGCCAGTGATCAAGCACATCTATCATCTCATCGCGAGAGATGAGGCTCGCCACGCTGGCGCATATCTTCAGTACATGCGGCAACTGATAGACCGTTTCGGGGACGAAGCCCGAGCGGCCTTCGCCCGCATCGGCATGCTGATGGCAAGTTCGGCTCGAACCAGCAAGGCGCTGCATCCGACCAACCTGCATGTGAACCACCATCTGTTTCCGAACGACACCATCCAGTCACGGCTGCCGGATCCGCAGTGGCTGGAGCACTGGCTGGATGACCAGATTCAGTTCGGAAAGGAGTGGGAAGCCAAGGTCGTGGGCATGATTCTCAAGAACCTTTCGCTGCTTTTCGATCGCACCATCTCCACGGTTTCCGATCTGAATCGATACCGCAAGGAACTCGGGCGGACGCTGCCGGCGGGGATACGGGCAGCGTGAGCGGCGCAAGGCCCGGGTTCGAGGCCAAGATCGTGACCGCGCAGGACGTGGCGAGCCGTACCCTGGCACTGCAGCGGCCGCTCGTTTTCACCAATGGCGTGTTCGATATCCTTCATCGCGGTCACGTCACCTATCTCGCCCAGGCTCGCGCCCTGGGCGCAAGCCTGTTCGTGGCAGTGAATACCGATGAATCCGTGCGACGCCTCGGCAAGGGAGATGACCGCCCGGTGAACCCGCTGCAGGACCGCATGGCGGTTCTGGCTGCACTCGAGGCCGTGGATGCGGTGATCTCCTTCGACACGGATACCCCTCTGGACCTCATCCTTCAAACACGACCCGACGTGCTGGTGAAGGGCGGCGACTGGCCGGTGAACCTGATCGTCGGCGCGCCGGAAGTCCTCGGATGGGGCGGTCAGGTCCTGTCCATTCCTTTTGAACACGAACGGTCCACCACCGCTCTCCTTTCCCGCATTCGCCGTACCTGAACGCTGTTTTCCGCGTCCGCCGTGTCATGCGCGGCGTTTTCTGTTATGTTCGCTCAAAGCCATAAACCACCGGCCCCGACAAAAACCACGATAAACCATCAAAACATGTTCATCTCTTTTGCGAGATTCTCAAGAAATCTCTGGCGACTGACCCGCCCTTACTGGTTCTCAGAGGAAAAGGTCTCGGCGAGGCTCCTTCTGCTCGCCATAGTTTCCCTCACGCTGGCGATGGTCTTCCTGAGCGTCCAGTTCAACAGCTGGTACAACGACTTCTACAACGTGCTTCAGGAGAAGCGAGGGGACCAGTTTCTGGGGCAGATGGCCAAGTTCATGGGACTGGCCCTCGTTTACATTGTTGTCGCGGTTTATTCTTTTTATCTGAACCAGATGCTCCAGATCCGCTGGCGGCGCTGGATGACAGACACTTATGTGAACGACTGGCTTTCCGATCGCGCCTACTACCGCATGCAAGTGGCGGGCAGCGGGATGGACAACCCGGACCAGCGGGTCGCAGAAGACATGAACCTGTTCGTGGACGACACGCTGAGCCTCGTGCTCGGGCTGCTCAATGCCGTCGTCACGCTGATCTCTTTCGTCGGCATCCTGTGGGGTCTTTCGGGATCGATCGACTTCTCCGTGGCGGGCCAGACCTATGAGCTCTACGGCTATATGGTGTGGGTGGCCATTGCCTACGCCGGGATCGGATCCTGGCTCGCGCACAAACTCGGCAAACCCCTTGTCGGACTCAACTTCGACCAGCAACGGTTCGAAGCGGACTTCCGCTTCGGGCTTGCGCGTTTCCGGGAGAACACCGAGGGTGTAGCTCTCTACCGCGGTGAGCGCGATGAACTGACCGGATTCCGGGAACGTTTCTCCGCCGTTCTGGCGAACTGGTGGCGCATCATGAAGCGCCAGAAGATCCTGAATTTCTACACCAACGGTTACAGCCAGCTCGCGGTGGTCTTTCCATTCATCGTGGGCGCCCCCCGTTACTTCTCGGGCGCCATACAGCTTGGTGGACTGATGCAGATTTCAAACGCCTTTGGACAGGTTCAGGGTTCCCTCTCCTGGTTCATAAACGCCTACACGGTGTTCGCTCGCTGGCAGGCGGTCGTGGACCGGCTGACCGGATTCCACGACGCCATAGCGGAAGCCAGGCTCGCGGCGAAACGGTCGGAACTGCGGACGAGCTCCGTTGCCACGGAGACGGCGCTCTCCATGGAACATCTCACGCTCGATCTGCCGAGTGGACGCACGCTGGTTCGGGATGCCCGCTTCGATATTGCCGCCGGCGATCGCGTTCTGCTTCGCGGTCCCTCTGGTTCGGGCAAGAGCACCGTGTTCCGGGCACTGGCTGGAATCTGGCCGTTCGCCAAGGGAAACCTGCGGTTGCCGGAGGATTTCAATCCGCTGTTCCTGCCCCAGAGACCATATTTTCCTCTTGGCACTCTCCGTCAGGCGATCACCTACCCTGCCCCTCCCGGCCAGTTCCACGAGGACCACATTCGGGCTGTTCTCACCGACGTCGGTTTACCGGCTCTGGGTGACCGCCTGGACGAAACGGGCCAATGGTCCCAACAGCTGTCCGGCGGGGAGCAACAGCGTGTTGCCTTTGCTCGCGCGCTGCTGCTGGAGCCGAGGTGGCTGTTCCTCGACGAGGCAACGTCCAACCTGGATGAGGATTCGGAGCAACGGATGTACGCCACTCTCCAGGAACGCCTGCCTCGGACCACGGTGGTGAGCATTGCCCACCGGCCGAGCCTCGGCCAGTTCCATTCGCGCATTCTTGAGCTTCTGCCCGACCAGGGGAAGATCGTGGCGCACCCATGAGACCGTCCCGGTGCGGTCGGCACGCAACCTGACCAGATACACATGTCTCACGAGAATCAGGACTCCTTCGATCGCCCCGCCAACGCGGGGCGCGAGCAACGCATCGACCCTTCACCCCCCGCACTGAAGGGACCGCTCGCGGGGCTCCTGCTTGCGGGACTTGCCTACCTCGGACTGCGTGCCTCGACGCTCAATCCGGACGCAATCCTCTTCTCCCTGCTCGTCTACGGGGCAGAGATCGCGGGATTTGTCGGATCTGTCGTTTTTCTCCTCACGGCGTCCCGCCGTTCCTCGCGGGGCGTTCCCGAGGCCCTCCCGGGACGCACCGTGGACGTGTTCGTCGTGGCGGACGAGGAACCTCTATCGGTGGTACGCCGCACACTGATTGCGGCCGTCTGCATGCACTATCCCCACATCACCCACCTCGTGGACCAGAAAAACCGGCTGGAGCGGCGGGATCTGGCCCTTGAACTTGGGGTGACCTACATCACGCACGACCGCGACTGGACAGGCGATTCGGAGTCTTCGAGAGGCGCAACACGCTCCCGACTACCACGAACCCGAGCACCCGCACTCCTCCGGGCCTTGCAGCGCACAACGGGGCGAACCGTCGCATTCCTCTGCGCGGATCACACCCCATCGCGTGAGTTCCTGTCCCGAACCCTGGGCCACTTCCGCGACCCGCGAGTCGGCCTTGTGAGCACCCCCCTTTCCGCTGCCGACCCCGACCTGTTCGACCGGGCCGTGGCGGCTGGCGGCGCGGACGCCTGGCTTTCGCCTGGGCTGCGGGACCATGTCATCCAGCCCGGCCGTGACGCACGAAACGCGGCCATGTCATCCGGTTCCGCAATCCTCTTCAGCCGTCAGGCCCTGCGCGATATCGGTGGCCTGCCCGAGGTCGTCAGGGCCGAGGATATCCAGACGTCGTTGCTGCTGCATTTGAAGGGATGGCACACCGTCTTTCACCCCGAGCCGCTGGCGTTCTGCGGCGCCCAACCCAGTCTGGTTGCCTTTATCCACGAGCACGCCCGTGCAGGCCGCCAGGCTTTCGCCGCCCTGCGGGATCACGGTTCTTCTCTGCTGGGCGCCCGCCTGTCGTACGGTCAGAAGCTGGCTTACCTCGGCGCCATTCTGCAACCGGTCGAACGCGCCTGCCTCGCTGTGTTCTACCTGACTCCGCTGATCGCCCTGCTGCTGGGGCAACTGCCGGTGGATGGCCTGTCGCCAGGCCTGCTCGCAGCATTCGTTGTCTACCGGGGCCTTGGCCTCATCGCCCATTCCCGGGGGCGCGATGGTTGTCAGAGCCTGCTCGCCACTGCGCGAGATGGCATGGCCCGTCTGACTTCAACCCTGCATGCCTTTCGCTCGCCCGCTCGGGGCCGGTCCATGACTGGCGCAGAGGCTGGGAATTCCCCTGCGCTCTGGTCAGATGGCGGGCGTTTCCTGATGGCCCCCCAGTGGCTGATGCTCGCCTCCAGCGCCATCGCCGTTGTCCTGGGCGTGATCCGGGCATGGCAGGCTGAAGAGGTCGTCCCGTACGCCGGTACCGTCTTCATGACGATCTGGGCTCTTGGCAACCTGTTGCTCGCATTCTCGGTCATCCTGCTCGCGCAACGAGGTCTGGCAAACCGCCGCCGCGAGCGCCGACTGGCCGTTTCCCTTCCCGCGATGATCAACCATCCCGGTACCCGACTCTGCTCTGGCGTGATCGATGCGGTATCGTCCACCGGCTTCCGTTATAACGGGCTTCTGCCCAAGCAGATGTTCCCCGGTGATTTCATCACGGGTCTCATCATGCTTCCGGATGGCCCCCAGGCCTTCATCGCCGAGGTACACACGCCGAGTGGGCGCGGGCATCCCCGATCCCGCCGCACGATCGGTTGTTCGTTCCAGTGGCCATCCCGGGACTCGGGCGACCGCTTGCTGGATTTCCTCTTTACCTCCAATCCCGAAGAACACGCGGGAGACCCGGTGGCAGGATTGCCCACGAAACCCGGGGCCCGTCCAGCGGCCGGTCATGCCCCCCGCCAACGTCACAGGAGCCCCCCGGGGAAACGATCCCGCGTTCCTCCGGACCACCCTCTGTCCCAGGAGGAAGCCCGTCGCACGGTCATGGGGGAAACTCTTGCGCGGCTCCTCGCCGGGCTGAGTCCGGCCCGGGACGATCGGCCAAGGCGCAAGCGGCGCAAGGTCTACTGGCTATCGATTCCGGCGGAAGTCAGGCCGCTCGGGGTTCCCCCGGACCCGCGGAACCCTGAAAAATCCGCCGGGAAGTCGGCCAGACATCAACCGGGACAGGACAGGGTCCTCACTTCGGTGGTTGGAAAGGCTGCCCGGAGTTCCAGCAGTTTGCGAGACTCATCCCCGGACGGATTGCGCAGGTAGAACTGGGTGAGCCGGATCTGGTGTTGCCGGGCACCGACCACGGCATAGTCCACTCCCTTGCCCCGCAGCCCCTCGACGAACCGATGTGCACCGTCTTCGGTGCGGAAGATCCCCAGGGATATGGCATATCGCATGTCCGGGGAATCGAGCACCAGGTAGGTATCCCGCACGCCAGCGGCGCTCAGACGAGCCACATCGCGCTCAGCCTCGTCGCGGGACCTTCTTGGCGGGACATACACCCACCAGTTGGTGGTTGCGGACACGGGGGCAGTAAAGGCCCGCCTGTCGCTGCGCGGCAACCCGAGAACCTGATACGCGCGCGCCACTTCCTCCTGCGAAAGCGCCCCGAACTCGAGGCAGGCTTCCGGCGTCCCCGGCAGTGGTCTCGGGACGGCGATCGGCGGTGCAGGGGAAACAGGTTCCGGATCGTCCCGCACGACCCGGATGCGATCGTTCCCAGGTGCATCGCCCCCGGGAATCGATACCGGCACTCTCGATGCCGTTCGTGGAGTCATCAACCCTGCAGCCAGAAGCAGCAGGTTGGCGGCAATCAGCACCGCCACCACGATGCGCCTCATGGCCCCACTTCCCGCGCAACAACGCGCAACCCCTCGAGCACGAGAGCCTCCACCCGTAGCACCGCGTAGCCGAGGTGGGGAGCAAGATCCTCTGCGCCACCTCCGGCCAGCACCGTGATCAACGAACCACCGCAGACGCGGGCGAGCCGCTCGCGGACTCTCCCGACAGCGCCGACCGCGGCGTCGATGACACCCGTCGTCATGGCATCGGCCGTATTTGCAGGAAAAGCGCTGAAGCGACCCGGCACATGCCGCAGGGCCGCCGTGCGCGCCTCCAGGGATTGGAGCATGGTCATCAGACCGGGCAGGATCACCCCGCCACGGAAGACGCCTGAATCATCGAGACTATCGATGGTGATGGCCGTTCCCGCATTCACCACAACGCATGCCCGACCCACTCTTGCCCAGGCTCCGATGAGCGCAGCCCAACGGTCTGCGCCGAGTTGCGCGGGCGTGTCATAAGCGTTGACCACGCCAGCCTGACGCGCCGTGGCCAGGTTCCACAAAATGGAAATGCCTCGCCTCGACAGGGCAGCCTCGATTTCCGATGCGACCTCGCTCCCGGCGACGTTGCAACCGACGGCGCGCCGGAAGCCCTGCGGCACCTCCGGAAGAGCCGACGACAAGCGGGCGCTGTCTGCGGTGTCCAGAGCTCCTCGCGCAACCCAATCGCCCCCCCTTACGACTCCCCATTTGACCCGGCTGTTGCCGGCGTCCAGGACGAGGTCTGCGGCGCTCATCAAACAGGCGTCCGTCGCACGCTCACCTCGCCGCCATGAAAACTGCGCAACCCACGCCCAGTCGCCACCCGCAGCGAACCATCGAGGTTGGTTCCCTCCACGGTCCCGGAGACCGTGGACCCGTCAGGCATGGCGATGTCGACATCTGCACCCTGCAGGGCATGCCGCGCACGGTACTCCTGCTCGAAGGGGGCGAAGCCCTGGCTGGCGAAGCCATCGATGCAATCAGCCAGTTCCCGCAGAAGCGCTGCGAGGAGCAGGTTGCGGTCGTCCCCCCCGCCCGCGCGATGCAGATCGACCGCGGGCTGATCAAGGCGCTCGACGAACTCGCCCGGCAGGCGAACGTTGATGCCGATACCGATGACCGCCGCCGAGGGACCGAGAGCATCACCCTGCAATTCGATCAGTATTCCACCCAGCTTGCGTCCCGCCACCTGCAGATCGTTCGGCCACTTGAGGGTGACGCCCGAGGCGCCCGATGCCTCCAGGGCACGGGCGCATGCAATGCCCACCACCAGGCTCAGGCCGGACAGAACCGACGCCCCCTGCTCAAACCGCCACAACAACGAAAAAGTCAACGAACTCCCCAGAGGACTCTGCCAGGATCGTCCACGGCGACCACGCCCCGCGGTCTGCAACTCGGCTGCCAGCACCGTACCACTGGGGGCGCCAGCGGTTGCATGCCGCAGCAAATCCGTGTTCGTGGAGGCCACCTCGGGCACGACCTGCAGAAGAAACCGGGTATGGTTCCGCCCCAGCGCAGCAATAATCATCGACTCGTCAAGCCAGACGGGCTCGAAGGCGAGCCTGTACCCAAGGCCCCGGACCTTCTCCACGGGCACCCCATGCTGGAGGGCCTCCCGAACCGCATTCCAGACGGTGGCGCGCGTCACCCCCATCTCTTCGGCGATCGATTCGCCGGAGACGAAACGCGAACTGGAGAGATACCGCAGTGCGGCCAGGGTCATGGGGTTCATCGCGGTCGCATGATAGTCCAGGCGCGGAACCATGGCCCCATCCGCAGATGTGCAAATCCCAGCGCGACCGTGATGGCATCGAAAGGAAAGCGGAGCAGGACCCCGCGCCGCTTTCCTTTCGATGGCTTGATCCACGTCAACGCGACCGCCGCCGCAGGCGCGACACTTCTGGTGACGGTTGCCGGTTCGCAAGGCTTTCTCATCCTGAAAGGAAAATCCGTGTACAAGCATATTCTCATCCCCGTCGATGGCACCCCGTTGTCCAGAAAGGCGGTGCGGGAAGGCACCCGCCTCGCCGCCTCGTGCGGCGCCCGGGTGACTGGCTTCTTCTCTCCGCCCGAGTACGAAGTCCTCATCTACGGCGAGTACTTTCCCCCGGACCTGCTGCCCCGCGAGGAGTACGAAGCGCGGGCCGCCAGAAACGCGGAACGGATTCTGGCCGGTGTGACGAAGGAAGCAGCCGCCGCCGGTGTCACCTGCTCCACCTATTTCGAGGCCAGCCGCATGCCGTGGGAGGCGATCATCGCAACGGCGAAGAAGAAGCGCTGCGACCTGATCGTGATGGCCTCCCACGGCCGAAAGGGCCTCAGCGGCGTGCTTCTCGGCAGCGAAACCACCAAGGTCCTCACCCACTCCAGGGTCCCGGTTCTGGTCGTCCGGTAGGAGAGCCGGGGCGCCCCGGCGTTCTGGGCAGTGCTCCCGGTGAGATCCCTTGACGCCCGCTTCCGGACGGACGGGCTCACACCATGGCCCACTGCTGTCCGTTTCGCTCGTGCTATCCGAACTGGGCGTTCCAGGCCACGCGCAAACCCTCCTCCACGGGAAACCGCGACGGACCATCGCACCGCTCCCGACGGAGGGTCATCACGGATGGGCAAGCCTGCCGGTCCGGGGCATGGGCGAGCAGCGGTAACCGCCGCGCCATCCGCATTGAAAACCCGTCGGGCGACGACTTCGCCGCGGACATCGCCCCGAACGTCTTCGCAAGCACATCCGCCTGTACGGTATCCGAACACCCTGGAAATACTCGCTCTCGATCAGCCAGGTCATCAGCCTTCACCAGCGCGGAAGGTGCCGGATGGCCCGGACCGGCCCGAACGGGGAAGATCAGGCCCGGGTGACCGGCAACCCGCTGTAGACTCTCGTCCGGTATCGGAGAAAACCCATGAAGTTCGTCGGACAGCTTCTTGGCGCCCACCTCGCGCGGACGCCTTCCATGGAACTTGCGGACATCTACAAGCTCCTGCATCAGGCAGCGCTCGGGCCCGCTCACGCGGTTTCCGCGGGTGACGCCCTCGATCGCCTGCGCGCCGAGGTGTCGCAGCTGTCTCCGACCATGTTGAAGGAACCGCTGTGCGATGTGATCTCTCCAGATGCACAACTCGCCCGGATACATCTGCGACCCTACATCGGCGCGGGCCACGAACTCGACGGGCTCGCGCGCGCCTTCTCCGACACGGCGGCCCGCTACACCGGCTCGATCGACAGGCTTGCCAGATTCTGCGGTTGCCTCGGCGACCTCGCGGACGCGGGCGGATTGCCTTATCCCAGGGAACTGGTCGAGACCTACATGAGCGAGCGGCGGGCGGAACACTGGCCCGCAGTGCGTCACTCGGACAGCTACAGAGCGTCCTGTGTGCCGGCCTACCGGGTCGTCGATATCCGCCTGCTGCAGGGACTGGAAGGTATTCCGGCAATGGAAGGCGGCTGAGCATTCCGACCAGGGGGCGCCCATGGGCACAGCCGGCACGGCATCGAGCCTGAAGATCCGGGAAATCATTGCGATTCCCACCTCGTTTCCGATTCGTTCGGAGGACAGCGTCACGCTTGGGGTTGGCCGTGCGGTCAAGAGAGACGCTGTGGTCGTCAAGGTGGTGACAGAAGCCGGCCTGACAGGATTTGGCGAAGCGCACCATGGGCGCGCGCCAGGGGCCGTCGCCCGACTGGTGGAGACCACGCTGCGTCAGCTGGTACTCGGTGCCGATGCGACCGACACGGTTGGCATCTGGAAGCGGGTGTACGACCGGCAACTCGCGAGTCACGGCCTGGGGGCAGCCTCCTGCATCGGTCTGTCCGGCATCGACATGGCTCTCTGGGACATCCGCGCGAAGGCAGTCGGGCTACCCCTGCATCGCCTGCTTGGCGGGGCGGATCGCCCGATTCCCGCCTATGCCGGAGGGATATCGCTGGGCTACCAGCCGCCCGAGGCGCTTGTGGAGGAAACTCACGCCCACGTGGCTCGAGGCTACCGGGCCGTGAAACTGCGCATTGGCGACTCCGTGAGGGCTGACCTGGAACGGGTGGCAGCAGTGCGGCGCGCCTTCGGCGATGACCTGGTCATCCTCACCGACGCCAATGCAGCTTACGATCTCGGAGCAGTGCGCACCGCCCTGCCAGGGCTCGATGCGCTTGCCGTGGGCTGGCTCGAAGAACCCTTTCCCGCCCACGACCACCACAGCTACCGGCTCGCGGCCAACCTGGGGAGAACCCCCTTGGCCGCGGGGGAAAATCACTACACTCGCTTCGAGTTCCAGCACGCCCTGGAGTGCGGAGCAATCACGATCCTGCAACCGGACCTGTCCAAGAGCGGCGGCATCACCGAGGTTCTGCGCATCGCCCACCTCGCCTCGGCGCGCAGGTTGCCCATCCATCCCCACACGTCGATGACCGGGATCAACATGGCCGCGTGTCTGCACTTCCTGTGCGCCATCGACAACGCCGGCTACTTCGAGGCGGACGTTTCCAGGAACAACCGGTTCCGGGATGAGATGGTCTCCTCGTCCTGGGCAGTGGGCCCCGATGGATGCGTCCGTCCTCCGGACGGCCCGGGGTTGGGGGTGGAGGTGGACGAGGACTTCCTCGCCCGTCATCCCCTCATCGACGGACCTGCCTACATCTGATCCCGGATGTCGCCGGAAACCGGAATTGGCCATGCCCCGGCATCAGGACACCAGACCCACCACGGGATCGAAATCACCGCCCTGGCCGTTGCCGTCGGCGGGAACTGCGAGCACTCGCCGGGCGCACTCGATACGAAAACGGGCGCGAGGCGCTGCCCCCCGCCCGTCCCGGTGCAACGGAGTGTCTGACGGCATCCCTCACCCGGGCCATGGCCTTAGAATACCGGTGCCGTCACGGCCTCCCGCAGCCCGTCACCGAACTTCCAAGGAAAGCGCCCGTTGAGCAAGCCAGATTCCGATAGCACCGAGGTCCATGCCTCGAACTTCATCCGCACCGTGATAGAGGCCGACATCGGGCGCGACGCGTACGCAGCCCGGACCTGGAGCGGCAAACCCGGACCAGCCGCCACCCAGGCGGGTGCGCCCCGCGACCCCGCCAGGATCCGCACCCGCTTTCCGCCGGAGCCCAACGGATACCTGCACATCGGGCACGCGAAATCCATCTGCCTGAATTTCGGCATGGCACGAGACTACGACGGTTTCTGCCACATGCGGTTCGATGACACCAATCCCGCGAAGGAAGATCAGGAATACGTCGATTCCATCCGGGACAACGTGCGCTGGCTGGGATTCGACTGGGGAGAGCACCTGTTCTTCGCGTCGGACTATTTCGAAACGCTCTACCGTTTCGCCGAAGCATTCATCCGTCATGGGCTCGCCTATGTGGATTCCCTCAGCCCGGAGCAGATGCGGGCATTGCGCGGCACCCTCACGGAGGGCGGCCGCGACAGCCCGTACCGGAACCGCGGCGTGGACGAGAACCTCGACCTATTCCGGCGCATGCGGGCCGGGGCATTCCCCGACGGCGCCCATGTGCTGCGACTCAGGATCGACATGGGTTCCCCCAACATCAACCTGCGTGATCCCGTGATCTACCGCATCCGGCATGCCCACCATCACCGAACCGGTGACGCCTGGTGCATCTACCCGATGTACGACTACACCCACTGCATCTCGGACGCACTGGAAAACATCACCCACTCCATCTGCACCCTCGAGTTCGAGGACCATCGACCGCTGTACGACTGGGTCCTGGAAAAGCTTGCAGACTTCGGAGAACTTGCCCGTCCGCTGCCCCGCCAGTACGAGTTCGCACGCCTCAACCTGACCTATACGGTCCTGTCGAAGCGCAAGCTGATCCAACTGGTGGAGGAGGGACATGTAGACGGCTGGGATGACCCGCGCATGCCAACGCTGGTGGGCGTGCGCCGACGGGGCTACACGCCCGAGGCCATGCGCCTCTTCACCGAACGCATAGGGGTGTCCAAGGAAAACTCGATCATCGAGATGACCATCCTTGAAAACTGCCTGCGCGACGATCTCAACGATCGGGCGCCGCGCGCCACGGCGGTGCTCGAGCCCCTGAGGCTCGTCATCGACAACTGGCCAGCGGACGTGGTCGATACGGCGGAAGCCCCTGTGCATCCCCATCGCCCGGAGATGGGAACCCGGCGATTCCAGTTCGGGAACGAACTCTGGATCGAGCGCGAGGATTTCACCGAGACGCCTCCCAAGGGCTATTTCCGCCTCTATCCGGGCAACACGGTGCGCCTGCGCTATGGCCACGTCGTCCGCTGCACGGGATGCGACAAGGACCCATCAGGCAACGTGATCGCGGTTCACTGCGAAGTCATGCCCGATTCGAAATCCGGCACACCCGGCGCCGATTCCTACAAGGTCAAGGGCAATATCCATTGGGTATGCGCCAGCGACGCCATCGACGCGGAGATCCGGCTGTATGACCGGCTTTTCGCCGTGCCCGCTCCAGGCGCGGGAGACACGGACTACATCTCCCAGATCAATCCCGATTCGGTCAGAAGGGTGCAGGCCAAGCTGGAGCCCGGCCTCGCGCGGACCCGACCCGAGGACAGATTCCAGTTCGAACGCCACGGGTACTTCGTGGCCGACCTGCGGGACTCGCGTCCTGGCGCACCCGTGTTCAACCGCGCGGTGACGCTTCGGGATTCGTGGGGAAAGGGCGGAGCTTGAGATCACCTGATCCCGGTGCGGGTCACACCCGTCGCCCACGGCCTGCGGGGCTTCTGGTCCTCGACGCGTCCGGAACCGCCCATCGCGGGCATCGGCTGCGGCCAGACCCTGTGCCGACACACGGCGCAGGAGAAAGACCCCTTCTCAAGGATCGCCAACGATCCGGGTGTGAGTGGACGAAGCCGAGGGCGTGGCTCCCGTCGATCAACATGCTTGCGACCGCAGGCGTGGGGGACTACGGCCACGGCCGAACAAGGCCCCGGCACTGACCGGAATTCAGAAATGCCGTTCGGCGATTGTCACGCGATGCAGGAGCCGCCTGTGACCTTCGTAGCCACCCGTGGCTGCATGCAGCAGACAGCGGTTGTCCCAGAGGGTCAGCATGCCCTCCGACCACTTGTGGCGGTAGACGTACTCCGGCTTTGTCTGATGGGCGAACAACTCCCGCAGAAGGTCGTTGCTCTCGGCCTCCGGGAGGTCTTCGATGCCGATGGTATAGGCGGGGCTTGCGAACAGTGCAGTGCGCCCGGTCTCCGGATGCCGCCGCGCAATCGGATGCGTCCGGATGTGCAACGCCGAGTCCCCATAGCGGATCGCCATGGACCGACCCGCGTCGCGCTCACCGTACAGACCATCGCGGGCGTAACCGCGACGGGCTGAATGGATGCCCCTCCTCCCCGAGAGCAGTCGCTTTACGGCATCGGCCAACCCATCCCAGGCAAGGTACTGGTTGGCGAACAGCGTGTCTCCCCCGATCGGCGGAATGACATTCCCGTAGAGCACCGTACCGGCAGGCGGGCTCGGCAGAAAGCTCCAGTCCGAGTGCCACGATTCCGCAAACAGCGGCGTCTTCTCGTCCGCCTCTCGACGCACCTGAACGACGTGGGGGTGCCCCGGGATAGACTCGATGTACGGATCGTCTCCGAAGGGCCCGAGATAGCGCGCAAAGCGCTCGATCTGCTCCGCCGCCATCAACTGATCCGGAAAACCCAGAACCTGATGGTTCAGCCATGCGGCGCGAATGGCCGCCACCTGTTCGGGTCTCAGTGCTTGCGAGAGGTCCACGCCCGTCACGATGGCGCCGCAAGGTGCAGCCTGCCCCACCACCGCCAATTCCAATTCTGCCTCCGCGAATGGATCCTCCCGACGCATTATCGCCGAACCCGGCATCCTGGCGAACGATGGGGCGCTTCGTGGAAGCGACGCTGAACCGGGTCGGTGCCTCCCGCCCGGCAGGCGATGCCTGCAAGGCGTCAGGTACTCAGGCGCGTCGCACCAGGGAGCGTCTCAATCCGAGGGCGGCCAGCCCCAACCCAAGGAGAGAAAGTGAAGCCGGCTCGGGCACGGGGGTCGTCGGTACGAGCGAAACGGAATCCAGCACGAAGCCGCGGTAATCGCCCGCCAGAGACACGTTCCGGAAACGGAGCAGAGCCGAGGCGTCCGTCGACGAGGCGGTAAACACAAACGATAAAGCCCCCGGATCAGTCCCGAAATCAAGGGAAAGCGTTCCGATATCCACGCTAAGGGGAGCGACCTGCTTCTGAGGGAAAGGCAGGGTCGACGTGGCAAAGAACGAGAGTTCGTATTCCTGCCCCGACTGCAACGACACCACGGTTCGCAGTTCGGATCCCTGGTTCAGGAACACGCTGAACGCTCCCTCATGCACGTAGGAATAGCCACTGCTGCTCATGATGTAGGACTGCTCGCCGATACCGTCGTCTCCCGCAATCCAGCCGGGAATCGTCAGCGCATCCCCGTCGGACAGATACCGGTAATTGGGGGGGGCCGAGAAACCCGCTTCAAACCCGCCATTGGTCACCAGTTCCGCCTGCGCAGTCTGTGCAAGACCAGTTGTCAGAAACCCTGCGAGCAGCAAGACACCACGAACCCTCATGGGGATCTCCTAATCATGTTTTCCAATAAACCCGGAAGAATTTTTTCTTTGGACAACTCCCAGCACATATCGCACCCGAGCGCCGAATATGCTCATAGTTCCCTGCTTTCAATCAATAATCGTCGTTTCTTCGGAAACAGGTCGACAGGTATCCGAGCCCCCTGTAAGCCGTCCCGACATGAAAGACGCACCGAACTGATCCCTCTATCGACCCACCTCCCCGGCCAGCTCTGAACATTCGATAGAATCAACAAAGACGAACGAGAACCACTTGCTATTGGGAACGCCTCTCATTTATCCTTCAATTGTGGATTCGAGAAATCCATCCGCGAGACCCCGGTCTGCTCCCGGAGCGCGGGACACGATGATCCGGCGTTACCGGAAGACAGGAGGCGAAATGAGAGCTCCGAGCATGGCCATCGCAAAGACGGCCCTCTTCCTTGCAGCGGCCAGCGTCAGCACGTGGCCGGCACGTGCAGCCGATGCGGACGCGACGCTCGTGATCCGTAACCATCGGTTCGAGCCCGCCGAACTTCGGGTCCCGGCAAACCAGCGGGTTCGCCTGGTCGTCCTCAACCAGGACAACACACCGGAGGAGTTCGAAAGCCACGTTCTGAACCGGGAAAAAGTCATCCCCGGCGGTGGAAAGGGCGTGATTTTCGTCGGGCCGCTGAAGCCCGGACGTTACGAGTTCTTCGGGGAGTTCAACGCGAGCACCGCCAAGGGTGTTCTGGTCGCCGAATAGCCTTTCTTCCTGTCTCGGGAACCCGCCATGTTCGCAACCAGCCTGATCGTTTTCCGGGAGACCCTCGAGGCGGCGCTGTTCGTCGGGATCATCGCCGCATCGACCCGGGGTCTTGCCGGCCGGAACCGGTGGCTCGCCGGCGGCGTAGTGGCGGGTGGCCTCGGTTCGCTCCTCCTGGCGGCAGGGATGGAACGGGTGAGCAACTGGGCCGATGGGGTCGGGCAGGACCTGTTGAATGTCGCCATCCTGTCGACTGCCTTGCTGATGCTAGCCTGGCATTGCATCTGGGTTTCCACCCATGCTCGCGAGATGGTCCGGGATGCCAGGCGCCTTGGCAGCGACGCAGCCTCGGGAGCCAGAACTCTATGGGCGCTGTCGGTGGCCGTCTCTCTCGCGGTCCTTCGGGAAGGCGCTGAAACCGTGCTCTTCGTCGCCGGTTTCCTGTCGGGATCGGACGAGAGTTTTGCTCGACTTCTGTCAGGCGCGATCGCGGGGCTGGCAGGGGGCTGCCTGACTGGAGCGCTCATCTACTGGGGTCTTGCGCGGATTCAGACTGCGAAGTTGTTCGCAGTCACGAATGTTCTGATCCTTCTGCTCGCAGGCAGCCTCGCGAGTCAGCTCGCAAAGGTCCTGATCCAATCGGGGCTCGTGACTGCAGGATCCGCTCCGCTCTGGGACACGTCAGTCTGGTTGCCGGACGAGGCGCCGGTCGGCATCGCACTCCACGCGCTGATCGGGTACGACGCAAGCCCTTCCATCCTACAGATCGTTTTCCAGGTCGGAACGATTCTGGGAATCTGGTTTGCGACGCACCAGATGAAGGCGTGGACGCAGCGCCGGCAGGGCCTTGCCGCCCTCGCCTGATCACAATAACCGAACCGCCAGGGGTTCCCATGAAAAGCAGTTATATCGCCAGGCTCGTGCTCGGCCTGACATGCATTTCGTTTGTCACCTCGGTGCGCGCCGACCCGAGCGACTATCTCCGGCTGCCGACCGTTCATGAGGGTGAGAAGGAAGTTGACTTCAAGTCCGGCGCCCAGAGGAATCGGGATGGCACCAGTGACACGGCGACCTCTCTGGGACTGGGCATGGGTGTGACCTCCTGGTGGTTCACGGAGGTGTATGCCAAGATGAAGCGACATCCGGGCGAGTCCAACGACCTGGATGCCTGGGAGTGGGAAAACCGGTTTCAGCTGACGGAGACCGGCCGTTACCCCGCAGATCTGGGATTCCTCTTCGAGGTCGAACGCCCCAAGGATCGCTCCGAGGGCTACGAGCTCCTGTACGGGCCGCTGCTCCAGAAGGAATGGGACCGAATCCAGGGCAACCTCAATCTGCTTTTCGAGCAACACATCCGCGCCGCAGCACCGGCGGTCACGGAGATGCGCTACCAGATGCAGCTGAAGTACCGCCAGATGCCGCAGTTCGAGTGGGGCGTTCAGGCGTTTGGCGCATTCGGCAAATGGAATGACTGGAACCGGTCGTCGTCGCAGGAACACAAGCTTGGTCCGGCCCTCTACGGGCGCTTCAAGACCGGGGCAGGCCAGGCCTTCCGCTGGAACGCCGCGCTCCTGTTTGGCACGACCAATACCACTCCGTCGAAGACGCTGCGAGTTCAGGCGGAGTACGAGTTTTACTGAGCCGGCGGTTCCGGCCCCACGGGTGGCTCACGTCCTGAGCCACCCCTGCCACTACGATGGGATCATGAAACCCATCGCTCCGATTTGTTGCACCTGCCGGTTCGGCAGAGTGATCCCCGGACTGCTCACGCGTACTGGTGAAGCGGTGTTCTGGTGCAGCCAGGGCATGGACCTGGGCTCCGATGCGTCCCAATGCGCCGAGTACACGCGGGGCCTGGATGACGCTGCGGCTGCTGAAGCACCGTCATCTCCGCTTTCGAACAGCCGTCTCCGTGCGAGGCGGAAGGAGAGTTCCCGGGATCCCGCCGGCCAGGACCGACCAGCCCGGCAGACATCACCCGGCGTCGAAGACACGGCCTTGTCACCCGCTGCATGTGCTGTTCTACACACGCGCAAGCCACTCTGACGCCTCGATGCGTTGAGCCGGAAGGCGCGTCCGTGGTAGCGTCGCACGAAAGCATCGCTTTCGTGCACGCCACCCGGCGCAGCGCCACCACATCGGGCAGGGTCAATGCAGACAAGCCTCTCGCCGGAGCGTCAGCGCCAGACGCTCCTCAAGGTGTCATGGCGACTGCTGCCGCTCATCGCGATGAGCTACCTGGTCGCATACATCGACCGGACCAACGTATCGTTTGCGGCGCTCACGATGAATCCCGACCTCGGTCTCAGCGCCTATCTGTACGGATGGGGAGCGGGCATCTTCTTCCTTGGCTACGCCCTCTTCGAGGTACCCAGCAACATGATCCTGCAGCGCACCGGGGCACGCGTCTGGATAGCCCGGATCATGATCACCTGGGGTATCGTCTCCGGCCTCATGGCGGCCGTCACGGGACCCGCCAGTTTCCTCGCCCTCCGGTTTCTGCTGGGCGTCGCGGAGGCGGGGTTTTTCCCGGGGATCATCCTGTACCTGACCTACTGGTTCCCCGAAGCATTCCGGGGGCGGGCAATCTCCATTCTCTACGTGGCCGTGCCGCTGTCGAATGCCATCGCCTCCGTGGTTTCGGGCCTCCTGCTGCAGATGGACGGGATGCTCGGACTGAAAGGCTGGCAGTGGATCTTCATCATCGAGGCGATCCCCGCCGTGCTGCTGGGGTTCGTCGTCATGAAGTGGATGACCAACCGCCCTGCCGAGGCGGACTGGCTGGCACCCGAAGAACGCGACTGGCTCGAGAGCGAACTGCAAACCGAGCGCGATCGCGTCGACAGTACTGGACGCCTCACGGTTCGGCAAAGCCTGACGGATCCGCGGGTCATCGCCCTTTCCCTCATCTATCTGACGAACGTGACGGCCAGCTACGGCATCGTCTTCTTCATGCCACAGATCGTCAAAGGACTCGGGCTATCGAACCTGGCAACGGGTTTCGTCACGGCAATTCCCTATGTGCTCGGGTTGATCGGGTTGCTGGCCTGGGGCCACTCGTCCGACCGTAGACGCGAGCGGCGTTGGCATCTCATCTGCGCGACCCTGCTGGCCGCGTTGGGCTTTGTCTGGACAGGATGGATGCACCAATCCTATTGGGCGATCGGAGCCATGGCCCTCGTCACCATAGGAATCTATGGCTGCCGCCCCTCATTCTGGCCCATGCCATCGTTCTTCCTGAGCGGCCCGGCAGCGGCGGCTGGTCTCGCCCTGATCAATTCCATTGGAAACCTGGGCGGCTACGCCGGGCCGTTCGTGGTCGGATGGATCCGGGACAGCACCCGCAGTTTCGAGGCTGCCCTCTACTTTCTCGCGGGGTGCGCGATCCTTTCTGCCATCATCGCAATGGTATCTGTCCGCGCGACTCGCGCCGAGCCCCGCTCCGGAAGCATGGCCTGAGGGACCCGCCCCAGCCACAACGCAGTGCGCCCTGTGGAAGAATCGGGCACTTCCCCGCAAGCCGGCACCGTCCAGGGCCTCAGCGACGCGCAGCCGGCGAGCAAGTCTCATATCGGCTCCGCAACTCCATGGCAAAGCGTGGAAAAGGAATGGGATGCCGCTGCGCCAGGACAAGGGCGCGATTTTCGACTGCTGCCCAATCGGGCCGAAACTCGTCGACGCGGAAGGCAAAGACCACACGATTGTCCTCCCCTGGAACCTCCAGCACGAGAGGCGGCGCGCCGAACGCATCCGCCAGCTGGCAGACCTGGCTTTCGCACAGCCGCTCCGCGCCGACGAGGTTCATGACCAGTATCCCGCCGTGATTCAGTCGATCGCGGAGCCCGTCATGAAAAGCCTGGGTCAGTAGAGGCTGCGCCAGACCCTGCCGATCGTAGGCGTCGAGCAGAATCACATCCACGCAGTGCGTCATGCGGGGCACATGGTCACCAGCGTCTGCAAGCAAGACCGACAGCCGGCCATCCGGCTCCGGCACATGGAACAGGCGGGACAGGGCGACGACATCCGGATCGATTTCCAGCGCTGTGATGCGGGCGCGGGGCAAGTGCCGGTGGCAGAACTTGGTGAGCGAACCACCACCGAGGCCCACCACCAGGATGTGTAGCGGACGGGACCGGAACAACAGGAAACTCATCATCGCCTGAGTGTAGACCGCACGCAGGGAGTCGGGATCGGCCAGCGTCATCTCGCTCTGGATGTGGGCCATCCCGAAGTGCAACCGGCGCACCCCCTCGTGATCGATGACGAATGGCCTGGAGTAGGTCCCCGCGCGCAGTGCAGCTGAAAATTCCAGGATACTCGCCGACGGCGACTCGTTCAGCCACAACTGGCCGGGCTCGCCCATCGCGCTCGCCGGCGCGACGAGGAAACCCGACGCATCCCTCTCGCACCCCGCGGAAACAAGTCCCCTCGGAAAACCTGAAGGCGGCTCGCTGGCCGCCGGTTCGTCCGGCGAGCCATGGACAGCCACGCCGCGGCCTGCCACGGCACTCACCGTGGGCGTTCCCAAGAACAGTACTCGCCCCCCTGGTGGCCGTCCGCCACGACATCTGCCGGGGACGGAGGACCCGCTTCCAGGATACTGGCAAAAAGCTCGGCGTCATCGACTGCACGGTACCCCAGCCGCTCTGCGGCACGGTCATGCCACCAGCGCCGGGCATTGTTCGACACGCCGTAGACGATTTCATACTGCACATCCGCCTCGATGGAACACCTTACGAGTTCCCCGAGATCCCGATGGCTGACCCACGTGGACAGGTGACGCACGCTGCCTGGCGCATCCGGTCGGCGGAGTGTGCCGATACGAATGCAGACGGCCGTCAGAGAAAACTTGTCCGCATAGAGGCGCAGCAGCGCCTCGCCAAAGACCTTGGAGACCCCATAGCGGGTATCCGGTCGGGGCGGACTGTCCGCCCCGACCGCTTCTGTCCTCGGGTAATAGCCAACCACGTGGTTCGTCGAGGCGAAAAGGAAACGGCGCACACCCGCCCCGCGAGCGGCCTCGACAACCCGATACAGCCCCTCGATGTTCGCATCCCGGATTGCCTCCCAGGCAGCCTCGGTGGGCTCCCCGGCCAGATGCACCACCGCGTCGACTCCCTCCATGGCCATGTCGAGGGCCCCGGAGTCGCGAATGTCGCAACGCACCACCTCTTCGAGCGGTTGCGGGTCGGGGACCATGCCCCGATCGAGCAGCACCAGCCGGTAGTGGGAACGAAGTTGTTCCCGCAACACACCTCCGACCAGCCCGGCGGCCCCGGTGATCATCACTCGCTTCACGTACGTTTCCCTTTTTGCCAAAGCGCAAGACCCGGGACAGTCGCACTCGCCATCATCGGGGCATCACCCGCGCCTCACATCCCGCCGTCCGGCCCGAGCATCCGCACCGGCCAGAGATAGATCCTGGGCCAGGCGATGATCGAAATGAGCACCAGGAGGCACGGCAACAGGAAAAGCAGGAAATCACGCATGACATCGCTGATGCGGAGCCGCGCAATGGAGCAGCAGATGAGCAGGCAGAGCCCGTAGGGTGGCGTCACCAGGCCAAAAGCCAGCGATACAATCCCGATGAGCGCATAGTGGAGAGACTCCAGCCCGGAGGCCTGGGCGAGTGGCTCGAGCAAGGTGCCGACGATGATGATCGCGGGAATGGCATCGAGGAAACACCCGACCACGAGAAAGACCCCTGCGACGAAGAGCCCGGCGGTGAGCGGCGTCAGGTGCCAGGTGGTCGCGGCCTGCAGCAGGAACTGCGGGACCTGGAAGAAGGCCAGCAACCAGCCGAACACCGATGCCGTCCCCACGCACAGCATGATCGCGCCCGTCAGTTCCGCTGTCTCGACGAACGTCGCGGCCAGTTGCCGCACCCCTGCCTCCCTGTAGACGAACCCGGACAGCACGAGGGAATAGAGCACGGCGATCACCGAAGCCTCGGTCGCGGTGAACCAGCCGAAGATCTTCCCTCCGATGATGATGATCGGCGTCATCATCGCTGGAATGGCGGCGACGAATGCCCGCAGCATCTCGATCGCTCCCATCCTGGGATGGGTCGGGTAACCGCGTCGGATCGCACAGAAGTGCACGACCAGCATCATGGACGCCGCCAGAACCAGACCGGGCAGCACCCCGGCGACGAAAAGACCCCCGACGGAGACCGGCATGACACCCGCCCAGACCACCATCATGATGGACGGCGGGATGACGGCAGACAGCAACGAGCTCACGGCCGTCACCGCCACGGAGAAACTCGGGCTGTAACCCTCCTCGATCTGACTCTCGATGAAGAGCTTGCCCTGGCTCGCCGCATCCGCGGTGGCAGACCCGGAAATGCCCGCGAAGAATACCGACAGGAGAACATTCACCTGGGCGAGCCCGCCAGGCCAGTGCCCCACCAGCGCGCGCGACAGTTTGAGCAGCCGCTTCGTGATGCCGCCGGCATTCATGAGATTGGCGGACAGAAGAAAGAATGGCACCGCGAGGAGAATGAAGGAATTGAACGCCTTGAACGATTCGTTGAAGACCACCATCGGACTGAGGCGCGGGTCGACATAGACAAGCGGTACGCAGGCGATCCCCAGCGCAAACGCGACCGGGACGCGCAGCACCATGAGGGCAACGAACCCGCCGAGGAGGATCCCGATGGCGACTGCGGGACTCAAGACTCCGCCGAACCGTGACCATGGCGGGACGCACCGAACAGTGATTCGACGCCGAACACCGCCCAGACCATCCCGGCCACCGGCCAGGCGATGAAAATCAGCCAGAGCGGCCAGTCGGCAACCTCCGATGTCTGCTCCCATCCGTACGAAACGAAATCCATTCCATGCCAGGCGCAGAAGAGCCCGAATGCCACCACCAGCGCCGACGCGATGCGGGCGATCCACCGATCAATGCGGGCCGGGAGCGGCGGAAGAAGATCCACCACGAAATGACTGCCCCTCCGCAAAGCCACCACGGCGCCCACCATGATGGTCCACACCAGAAGGTAGCGGGCCGCCTCTTCCGTCCACATGGGGCTCTCCAGTCCGGGAACCAGTCGGGCAAAGACCTGGATCGCGACCGGCACGAGCAGCGCAACGAGCAACGCACCTCCCGCGAAACGGAGAAACCTCTCGAGCGCGTCCCCGATTCGCCGCATGGGCCTAGAGCGATTCGATCCGCGTGTGAATGCCCTCGGCACCGATCTGCCGGATGTATTCCGCAAGGATGGGGCGACTGATGGCCTCGGCCTGAGCCCGCTCCGCGAAGGGGATCATCCTCAGCCGACCGGCCTTCGCCATCTGCTCGAGCTTTGCCCGGTCTTCCTGCGCTTCGGTCTGCCGGCCGAACAGGCTCGCCTCGCGTCCGGCGCGCAGCACCGCTTCCTGCACCCGCGGGGGCAGGCGACGGAAGGTCTTGCCCGAGAAGCAGAGCGGCCGCACCGTGATGATGTGGCGCGTCAGCAGGACATTGGGCGCCACCTCGTAGAACTTCATCTGCTCGATGCCGGCTGCCTCGTTCTCCAGGGCATTGATGACGCCGCTCTGGATGGCGTTGTAGACCTCCTGGTAGGAAATCACCGAGGGCGCCGCACCGATTGCCTGAAAGATCTTCGAGTGGATCGGAGCACCCTGCACGCGAATCTTCAGACCCTTCAGTTCCGCCAGCGTCGTGGCAGGCCGGTTGGAGACGATATTGCGAACGCCGCCGCCCGCGTAGCCGAGGATCATCACATCGGCCTTGCGCGTCACCTCGTCTGCCAGAGGCTTCAGCACGTCCGCCGCCATCGCGCGCTCCCAGTGCGCGCCATCCCGAAAAAGGAACGGCACATCCATGAGAGGTGCCGAGCGTGCGAAGGTCGACATGTGGGCCGGCGAAATGAGTCCGCAGTCCACCGAGATGCCCTGGTTCATGTAAATGAAGTAGTCCTTGTCCGAACCCAGTTCCCCGTTCCGGTGAACGACCGAGGCAACGGGCTGGCCTGCATACTGGTTCACAAGGTCGAAGAAACGTCTGAGGGTGCGGGTGTAGATATGCTCGTCCCCGAGATTCGACGCCCCTTTCAGGCTGACGCCCTGAGCCCAGCCGGACGGGGCAGCAGACGCTCCCGCCAGACACGCGGCCGAGGCGGCCAGGAACTTTCTGCGTTTCATTGTTCGCGCCCTCTCCGGGACAGGGTGATTCAGACGGCCGCGGTCCCCGAATCGGCGGCGCACACCGGATGATACGCCGGCTCGCGAACAGCCTGGCGACCCTGCCGGGCACCGGGCAGATCAGTACCCCGCCAGCCTCCGGGTCAGATCGGCAGCCGGCATCTCGGCACAACCCCTGGCGTTCTGACCCGACCAGAGGGGCGAAAAATCGCCGCTACCGACCACCTCGGCGCGGGCGCGAAGGGGCGCCACCGCGCCTGTTGCAAGCGGGAAATCCGGCGCCAGCGGACTGATGGGGCCAATCTCGCGAATCAGGCGGTTCACGATGCTTCGCGCCGGGCGGCCGGTGAACACATTGGTCAGGACCGTATGCCCCGCGGTCTCGCTGCGCAGCGCCGCCCGGTGCACGGCACTGATCGTTGCCTCGGGGCAGAACAGAAAGGCAGTCCCGGCCTGGACGCCCGCCGCACCCAGTGCCAGGGCCGACCGGACACCCTCTGCATCGGAGATCCCGCCGGCGGCGATGACCGGCAGGCGCACGGCCCGCACGATCTGCCGCACGAGCGCGAGGGTCCCGATCTGGGTCGTCAGGTCACGGGAAAGGAACATGCCGCGGTGTCCGCCAGCCTCGTATCCCTGGGCGATCACCGCGTCAGCCCCGTGCGCCTCGAGCCAGCGTGCCTCCTCCACGGTGGTGGCGGTCGACAGGATCTGCGCGCCACACGACTTGACCCGTTCCAGCAGGTCGGGGGCAGGCAGGCCGAAGTGGAAACTCACCACGGCTGGCCGATACTCGGCCAGGAGGTTCGCAGCCTCGGGCCCGAAGGGCAGCCGGCCGGAACCTGGGTCAATGTTCGCCTGGTCGATTCCCCACTCATCGTGGTAGGGCCGCAACGCGGCCCGCCAGCCCGCCTCCCGGCTCGCATCGGGCACGGGCATTTCGTGGCAGAAGAAATTCACGTTCCAGGGCCCGGCAATGTGGCGACGCAAGGCCTCGAGTTCGGCGCGCATGCCTTCGGGCGTCAGCATCGCGCAGGGCAGCGAACCCAGCCCTCCAGCCCTGCTCACCGCCGCGGCCATGGCGCTCCCCTGCGCCCCGGCCATGGGCGCCTGAATGATGGGCAGCCTCGCCCACGGAAACGCCCGGTAGCCCGGACTGGTCACGGCTTCACGCCGTCCCAGAGCATGAGCGTGGTATCCGGCGTCTCCCCCCAGAAGCCGCGAAAGGCGTTGTAGTCACTCGAAAACAACAGCCGCACGGCACCCGCGCCGGCACTGTCCCGCCAGCGACAGAGAAGCAGGCGAACGGTTTCCCACTCGCAGTTGTCCAGAGACCCGGCCTCGATGCCGTCTTCCTGCTCGATGGCGTAGGTCCCCACCCATTTTCCACTCGCGTTCCTCTCGAAAACGGTCAGGACCGGGTCGAGGTCGTCGCCATTCATCACCTGACCTTCGTAGCGCCCGGCCAGGCGGTCGGGAGACGGCCCCTTCGTGTCCCGGGCAAGGGCCGGTGATCCTGGTAGTGCGAAAACAGCCGCGAGCACAGCCACGGAAAGCCTGCGGAGGAAGGTCCTGAACGGAATCATGTCTGGTCTCCAAGGGGTGGTCCTGCGAGCGATCCGGATCGGCGCTGCCGGCAGGGTGAGAACCCACCGCCGCCCCATTCCGGCCACCTCACAGGAACCGGGCGATGATCTGGTTGAGAAAAGCGGCATCCGTCGATCGGGTTCCCGACGCGCTCTGGTGTCCCCCGCTGGAAGGAATCTCGACGAAGACCGCCCCCGGGATGCCGACAGCGGCCTTCCGCGCATCGCCGGCCGGATTGAAAAGATCGAGCGGCGGTGCCATGACGAGGACCCTCGCCTCGACCCGGGCAAGCGCAGCCGCGGTACCGGCAAGACCCGGGGTCGATCCCACGTCATGCGCGGCGTAAGCGCGGGACTGATACAGGTAATCGGTCGCGTCGAAGCCGAGGGTGCGGTTGCGGGCCACCAGCCCGTCCAGCCAGTTCCGGACGCCCTCGGGTTCGAGCGCAAGATCCTCCAGCGCTGCCGGCGTTCGTGAAAGCAGGGCGCTCATCAGGCCCGTCCACGCGCGCCAGCCCCGTTCCGGCACCCCCTGGAAGGCGGAGCCATCCCAAGCCGGGTCCGCGGTGAGGCATGCACGAGCGGCCTCGGTGACGAGCGCCGCCCAGGGCGCAGTCCTGGCCATCGGGGTCATGGCCACGCAGTTGCGGAGAAACCTGGGATGGCTTACAGCCCACTGGAGCGCCTGCATCCCCCCCATCGATGCTCCGACAACGGCGTGCATCGCCTCGACCCGGAGGTGCTCGGTCATCAGGCGGTACTGCGCGTGAACCATGTCGCGCAGACAGAAGTCAGGGAAGCGCATTCCATGCTGCCGGACACTGCTGGAGGGCGACGTCGACAATCCGTTGCCGATGGGATCGGTGGCCACCACGCAGAACCGTTCCGGGTCGAGAGCCTTTCCCGGTCCGATGAGGAAATCGAGCCGATGGTGATTGCCCGCAAGGGAGGCACACACCAGCACCACCTCCGAGCGCCCCTGGTCGAGATCCCCGTGAATGACATAGGACTGGTGGAAATCGTGGATGACCGCCCCCGATTCGAGAACGAGGTCGCCCAGATAGGCCACGCGGTGGGGCGCATCGAGGTGTCCGGCCTCTGGCGGCGAGTGGGCGAATCGGACGGGTTTCATGGGCAACGGATCAGGGCCGGATGTGTTCCGGGGCACGGACGCAAGATTACCGTAATCAGTCGAACAGGATCACAGTCCGAATGCCCTCGCCCCGGGCAAGTCCGGCAAAGCCGTCATTGATTTCCTCCAGACGGATGCGCTGCGTGATCAGTTCGTCGAGCAGCAGGCGCCCCGCAAGGTACTCGTTCACGAGCCAGGGGAAATCCCGACGCGGCCTGGCATCCCCGTAACTCGACCGCACGAGTCGACGTTCCCCCATGAGCGAGCCCCACCGGAAGGTCACCTCTTCGCTCGCGGCCACCTTCCCGAGCCAGACGACCTCGCCACCCGGCCTCGCCGCCTCGACAGCGAGTCGGAAGGCGGCCCCGGCGCCTGCAGCTTCGAAAACGTGATCGCCGCCACGGCCCGCCGTGCGCTGCCGGACGGCTTCCAGCACATCTTCTTCCGCCGCATCGATGGTATCGGTCGCGCCGAACCGCCGGGCCCGGGCGAGTTTCTCCTCGCCGCGGTCAACCGCGATGATCCGGCCCGCGCCCACGAGGCGGGCACCCTGAATGACATTCAGGCCGACGGCGCCACAGCCGATCACGACGACGGCAGACCCGGCGGGAACCCGGGCCTTGCGGGCCACTGCGCCAACACCGGTCATCACGCCACAGCCGATCAGACATGCGCGATCGAAGGGGATCTCGGAGGGAACGCGCACCGCCCCGGATTCAGGTACCACCGTATATTGCGAGTGGGTGGAGGTGACGGAGTAGTGGTGCACCCGCTGGCCATCCCGGGTCATGCGCGCCCTCCCATCCAGCAGAAGGCCGAGCGGCTGATGCCGGGCGAACGGCTCGCACAGGATCGGCTGGTCGCGTTCGCAGTAGAAGCACTGGCCGCAGTGGGGGTTCCAGGAACAGATCACGTGGTCGCCCGGGCGGACCTGCGTCACCCCGGCACCGACCGCCTCGACCACGCCCGCGCCCTCGTGACCCAGAACGATCGGCATCGGGTAGGGCAAGGCCCCCTGAATGACTTCGAGATCGGTGTGGCAGAGCCCGCTGGCCCGGATTCGTACCAGAACATCCCCGTGGGCGAGAGGTGCCATCTCGAGGGTCTGGATCGTCAGGGGCCCCCCCACCTGGTCCAGAACCGCGGCCCGAAACTTCACGACGTGCCAGCCGTGCCCGATTGCGACCGGGATCTCCCGGAGCCTGGCAGCAGGCCCCGGTACTGGCGGGGCGACTTGTACCGAGGAGTCATGGCGCTCGCTAGAACATGGTTTCCAGATAAGTGTAGATGTAGTTCGAACCGCCTTCGACATTCCCCAGCAACTGGGAGGCGCCAAATACTCCGGAGCGGTGCGAGACCCCCAGACCGAAGAAGGTGTCGGCCCACCGCCGGGATCCGATGACATCGCCAACACTCACATCAATGCTCGGATCGAGGTAGTTGAGCAGTTTCGACGTGGTCCGATCCCGGGCGCCCTGATCCCGGGCCTCCACGTAGGGCACCCGTGTGGCCCACGACACGCCGGCACCGAAACCGAGTCGGGTCCGTACCCGATCGCTCCAGGGGAACCCGTGGAAGTACGCCTTCATGTACACATCGAATTGCCACCCGTCCGGCTGGAGTCCCCTCTCGTTGTGGTGGATCACCCCCGCGTATCCCACGAAATCGAGCGGCCATCCATTCAGGCGTTCGACGAAGGTCCGCCCGAACACGATCCCGGTGATGCTGGTCCGGTCGGGCGTGCCGATGGAGAGGCACTGCAGGGCCATGACCGGAAGCAGATTGCACTCTGTGGATCGCCCGTACAGGACCTTTACGATGAGAGGTTTCCGATCCTGCCAGGATTGGCGGGACGGTTCGAAGTCGTAGGCAACACCGACATGAGCGAACAAGAGGGAATCATTGCCGGCAATCGGGCTCTCGCGAATGGCCGACGAGAGACGCGTGACCCCGATCCCGCCAATGGCCCGCCAGTGTTCGGAGAACTGGTAATGGGCGTGTAGGCCTAGGGTGACATTCAGCCCGCGGCCAGCGCGATAGGCGGGACGGTCCGGCCGGACTTCGTGTGGCCGCACACCGAAGTAATAGTCATTGAGCGCTCCGTCCCGGAGGGCAAGATTGACATAGGGCATCAGGGTCCAGCGCTCCGAGACCAGCTTTTCCCAGTAACCCGTGCGGAGCTCGGTACCGTCCGACGCGTTGCCGGCATCCCGCCGCAGCTCGGCAACGAGGGTTCCATCGAGAAGGGGGTACTGCAGTCCCAGCCCCAGGTCCGCACCCGGCTCACGGGGATCCATGCCCTGCAGGGATGCGGGAATGCGGTCGACTGGAAAGCCCTCGAGCCGCGCCGCCACAAAGAGGTCCGCGCGCAGATCTCCGAGAGGAGGAAGCTTCAGGCCCGCCCGGTAGGCGTGCATGTAGACATGTTCGCTCTCGTAGAGGTAAAGAGGCATGACGTCATAACGTGATCCGACGTCGCGGTAGGGGGACCGCTCCATGCGGACGACGGCGCCGAGTCCGGCGTGTTCCGGGGTGACGAGCGTGCCCAGCACCGGGTCGAGCACCCCCGCGACAGCGCGCGCCGAGGTGCCCGACAGCAACAGAAGTATGGCCAACGCGGCGTGGCGGAATGCCGGGACAAGGAAGGGATGCATGAAAAAGACCGGAGGAACGGGCGCGCAGAGTGCGCCCGGCACTTCGTACTTTAACCGCCCCCCCTTTTTCGCACCACCTCGCCGGATGCAACCGGGGGCTGGAATCGACTAAACTCTTGGGTATTCGTGTCTTCGGAGGAACCATGGACTTTCACAAGATCATCGAAACCGCCAGCGCCCAGCTGGTCACGTTCGGCCTCAAGGTCGCTGGAGCCATTGCAGTCTGGGTAGTTGGTCGCTGGCTCATCGGCCTCACGGTCCGGCTCCTGTCGTCGGCGCTGACGAAGCAGCAGGTGGACCCGACCCTGATGCGCTACATCGGCAACATCGTCAACGTGGCGCTGAATATCGTGCTGGTGGTTGCGATCCTGGGTTACTTCGGGGTCGAGACCACATCGTTTGCCGCGCTGGTGGCTGGCATGGGCGTCGCGATCGGAGCAGCCTGGGCAGGCCTGCTGGCCAATTTCGCCGCCGGGGCCTTCCTGATCGTGTTGCGCCCGTTCAAGGTCGGCGATTACGTGAAAGCCGGGGGCACCGAGGGAACCGTCAAGGAAGTCGGCCTGTTTGCCACCACGATCCTCACGCCGGACAACGTGAGCACCTTCGTTGGCAACAACCGGATCTTCTCGGACACGATCCAGAATTTCAACGCGAGCGCTTATCGGCGCGTGGATCGGACGGCACAACTGGCCCACGGAGTGGATGCCCAGGATGCAATCCGGCGCCTGAAAACCGCCCTCGCCTCGATTCCGAACGTGATCGCCGACCCTGCCCCGGACATCGAGATCATCGACTTCAACGAACGCGGCGCCGTCCTGGCTGTGCGCCCCTACACCCACACCAGCCACTACTGGCAGGTCTACTTCGATACAAACAGGGCAATCACCGAGGCCTTCGGAGCGGCGGGCTATCCGGTTCCCGAGGCCCACGTGAAGATCGCCCAGTCGGCCTGAAGGACGGGGATCTCCGGCAACCGGGTCCCGGCATCGCCGGGCCAGGACCCGGATGGCAGCCCTGCTCCCCCGGGGACCGTCCCGGCCTGAACCATGGCAGGGCGATGGGCAGCAGCATCGGGAAGGGCATTCAGCCCTTCACCCCAGACGGCAGTGCACTGGGGTACGCCAGTGGACCGCCCCGGACCCGACCCGGCCCCCGCCCTCTGGAAAGCCACCATCCCTCGTCCCGCGGGTGCGCCCTTCCCCAGTCGGGATCGCAGCCGGGCATGGAATCGGTCGCCACCGCATGCACCGTGACCACACCCCCCGCCAGAGCCGGTCCGTATCCGGCGGCCGGCGCCGGCAATGTCCTCGCTTCCGGATCCTGTGGCCGCGAAAGGCAAAACGCGTCCACCAGGCCCAGGCATGGCGGCAAGCCCGTTGTGCCGCCAGTTCGAACATTTTGCAAGCGCCTGATATCGGTACGCGAGCCCTCTGCCCGAAACCAGCGGGAAGGCGTATCTTTGTGACCTGAAGGAGTTCCTTCATCCTCAGGTTCACCAGAAGCGAAAAGATGCGAGATCCAGCCCCCCAGGTCATCCACCTCTCCGATTACACGCCTCCCAGATATCTCGTCGACCGGGTCGATCTCGATGTCGATGTGCAGGCCGATCACGTGATCGTGACAGCCTCGCTGGAAGTTCGCCGCAATCCGGTGTCCGATTCCAATACCCGCGTGCTGAACCTTGACGGTGATGAACTCGTGCTGCTGTCGGTGTCGATCGACGGGCAAATGCTGCCGGCCTCCGCCTACTTCGTCGATGCGCATCGCCTGTCCATACCGGCCGTCCCCGATGCATTCACGTTGCGCACCGTCACGCGGATCGATCCGTTCCGCAACACCCGGCTCATGGGTTTCTTCAAGTCCAGCAACGGTCTGTTCACGCAATGCGAGGCCGAGGGTTTCCGGCGCATCACCTGGTTCCCGGATCGACCCGACGTGATGTCGCGTTACTCCGTCACCCTGCACGCCAGCCGCGAGGAATACCCGGTTCTGCTGTCCAACGGCAACCTGATCCGGGAGGACCGCGAACCTGGCGGCCGGCACTACGCGAAGTGGGAGGACCCTTTTCCGAAACCCTGCTACCTGTTTGCCATGGTCGCCGCCCGCCTGGAGATGCTCGAGGACCACTTCGTCACCCAGACGGGCAAGCGCGCGCTTCTGCAGGTCTATGTGGAACCGGGCAAGCTCGACCAGACCGGCTTCGCAATGGCCGCCCTGAAACGCTCCATGCGGTGGGACGAGGACGTATTCGGCCTGGAACTCGACCTGGACCGATTCATGATCGTCGCGGTCGGCGATTTCAACATGGGGGCGATGGAGAACAAGGGTCTCAACATCTTCAACACGAAGTACATCCTCGCCCGCGCCGACACGGCAACGGACACCGACTTCATGAACGTCGATCGGGTGGTCGCCCACGAGTACTTCCACAACTGGACGGGAAATCGGGTCACCTGCCGCGACTGGTTCCAGTTGTCCCTGAAGGAAGGCCTAACGGTCTTCCGGGATCAGGAGTACGGGGCCGACACCTACTCCCGCGCGGTGCAGCGCATCCAGGAAGTGCGGGGACTGCGGGCGAGCCAGTTTCCGGAGGATGCCGGTCCCATGGCACACCCGATCCGGCCGCAGTCCTACATGGAAATCTCGAACTTCTACACCGCCACCGTCTACGAGAAAGGCGCGGAAGTCGTCCGCATGATCCACACGCTCATCGGACCCCAGGCCTTCCGGCGAGGCATGGACCTGTATTTCCAGCGCCACGATGGCCAGGCGGTCACCTGTGACGAGTTCGTCCAGGCGATGCAGGACGCGAGCGGCGTCGACCTCACCCAGTTCCGTCGCTGGTACGACCAGGCAGGCACCCCGCGGGTCAACGTGCGCTCGTCCTACGATGACCGAGCGGGAATCTTCTCCATGACGTTCCGCCAATCCTGCCCCCCCACTCCCGGCCAGGAGAACAAGTCGCCTCTCCACATACCTCTGGCCATCGGCCTCGTGGGGCCCGATGGCCGCGACATTCCCCTGCGACTGGTTGGCGAGGACCTCGCAGGCGCAACCACCCGGGTGCTGTCGCTCACCGAATCCCAGCATACCTTCGAGTTCGCCAGCGTCCCTGCAAGGCCTGTCCCGTCCATTGCCCGGGGGTTTTCCGCGCCCATCGTGCTTGACTACGACTACCGGGAGCACGAACTCACGCATCTTCTCGCTTTCGACAGCGACCCGTTCAATCGCTGGGAGGCCGCGCAGCGCCTTGCCCTCAACCTGCTCCTGCGCAGCATCGCGCAACGAAAGCAGGGCAAGGCCTTCGAGATTCCGAAAGGCTTCACGGACGCGATGTTGCGGGTGCTGGGTGAGGCATCTCGGGATCCGGCTTTCTCGGCCGAGGTGCTTTCTCTGCCATCCGAAACCTACGTGGGCGAACAGATGGAAGAGTGCGACCCGGACGCGGTTCATGTGGTGCGTGTCCGCCTGCGTCAGCACGTCGCCGCGACGCTCCGCGATTCACTGCTGGACACCTACCGGTCGATGACCGTGCCCGGCCGACATGAGCCCGGCGCCAGTTCCGCGGGGCGACGGGCACTGCGCAATCTCTGCCTCGGCTACCTGATGGAACTCGAGGACGACGAAACGCGGGCCCTTTGCGTGTCCCAGTTCGACGGGGCCGACAACCTTACCGATGCCATGGCGGCCCTCACCGCTCTGGCGAACACCGACTGCGCCGAGCGCGAGCCTGCCCTCGAACGCTTTCATTCACGCTGGCAAAATGAGGCCCTCGTGCTGGACAAGTGGTTCTCCGTGCAGGCGACCTCCCGACTGCCCGGTACGCTCGCGAGGGTCGAGAGCCTGACCAGGCACCCGGATTTCGACATTCGAAATCCCAACCGGGTGCGCGCCCTGATCGCGGGATTCTGTCAGGGGAACGCCGTGCGATTTCACGCCAGGACAGGCGAGGGTTATGAATTCCTCGCGAATCAGGTACTGCAACTGGACGCCATCAACCCCCAGGTGGCAGCCAGGCTGGCCCGGGCGATGGACCGGTGGCGCAAGTACGACAAGTTCCGCCAGGAAGCCGCGCGCACGTCGCTCGAGCGCATGCGCGATCATCCCGGTTTGTCGCGGGATGTCACGGAGGTGATTACCCGGGCCCTGGAATGAGCGGGAGAAGCGGAATCAGAGCGGCGAATTCCCTGGCAGGTACCGGACAATCACTTCCCGCAGCTGGTCATCGTCCGACGGTGAAGCGATGTAGGCATCCCCGCCCGCCATCCGCACCTTGATGCCATCCAGCCGCGACTCCCGGGTCGCGAGCAGCACCACGGGAACGGCTCGGTCCCGCCGACCGCTCTTCACCAGTCTGCAGAGGGATATACCGTCGATGCCAGGGGCGGAAACGGCGGAGAAGATACATGCGTAGCGACGGATCTCCAGCATCCCGAGCGCCTCCGCCGAACTCCGGGCGCTCTCCGACTGCAGGTGAAACAGCCCCAGGTTCCGACGGACAGCCTCGCGAATTCCGGCGTGGGCGCTGACGACCAGAACGGGGTCTGAAGTCCCATCCGTGCGACCGTCATCCGCACGAGGTTCTGCACGAGGCGATGTACCCCCCCCTGGAGGGCTGCCCCTCAGGAGTGCGGTGGCTCCCTGACCGCGGGAAGTATCGGCCCCACCCGGTGCGGAACCGCTGGTACCCCGGGCAATGGCGGCATCGAAGGCAGCGAACAGCCTGGCCCATTGAAGGGGCCGGGACAGGCGCGGCCAGCCGGTACCGAAATCATTGCGGCCCACCAGAACCACCGGCACAGCGCGCCCGCGATTGCACTGCATCAGGGCAGTCATGGCGCTGGCGTCGTCCGCGTCAACAAGGAAGATATCGGGTTTCTCGGTTTCGTCCTCAAGCCTGACGAAGCCCGGTGTCCGTTTTTCGGACATCCCGAAGATGCTGCCGAGCACGATCCGCTCGGTCAGGTTGAACCCGAGCACCGCGACGCGGTAGACGGGACTCATGACTCAGGCACCAGCGGCGTTGGCAACGAACCCGAGGCGGGGAGCGGCCTCGCCCGCCAGGATGTTCGCGATGACCGAGGTCACGGCGTCGATGAGATACCCGGTGTTCTGGAACCGCCTGCCCGGATCCTTGGCCATCATCCGGTCAAGGACCTCCTGACAGCTCGCCACCCTGGGAGGTAACTCGGGAAGAGGGGCGTTCAGATGCATCTCCAGCAAGCGGGACGTGTCGGCGTTCTCGTAGGGTTTTCGCCCCGTGAGCATCTCGTGCAATATGATCCCGAGGCTGTAGATGTCCGCACGGTGGTCGCCAACGCCGTGCTTCAGGTATTCGGGGGCCAGGTAGCCGGCGGTCCCCATGACCTGTCCGGTTCCCAAGTAGCTCAGTTGCACACCTTCCTGGCGGGCGATACCGAAATCCACGAGCACATGGGATCCGTCGTGGCGGCGCATGACATTCTCTGGCTTGAGGTCGCGGTGGACGATTCCCGCCTCGTGGACGGCTCCGAGCGCTCCCGCGATCTGCAGGACGATGTCGAGCGCGACCGCGGGCGCCATCGGTCTACCCATTGCCGCCCGCAACTCACCCCCCTGCAGATGTTCCATACCTATGTAGGCGTGCCATTGGGTGAAACCCTGATCGTATATGCGGGCGATACCAGGATGTCGAATCTGGGACAGGAGTGCTGCCTCGTTGATGAGCCGCTGCACGAGGTCGCCTCCGTCGTGGTCGCTGATGGGTAGCAACTTGAGCACACGCTCCTGGCCCGTCTCCTCGTGAAGCGCCAGGTAAACCATCGCCATCCCGCCACGTCCCAGTGGTCTGATGACCCGGTAGCCGTTGACCATGGCCTGAGCCGCCGCCGGCTCCGCTGCGACGGCCCCGGGAGCCGTTTCCGGCCCGCGCGGGCGCAGCGCGCCTTCGGACCGGGGCACTGCCGCCAGATCGCTGCGCCGCCGCTCGCCCTTCAGAACCAGGCTGATGGCGTTGGCAAGCAGGGATTCCGTCGCGGACAGGGGAAGAACGAGATCCGCCAGGGATCCCACTTCCCTGCGACGACTGTCGGTGGCCAGCACGATCAGTGAAGACGCAAAGACGACGCCCCGCATCCGCAACGCCTGAACGAAATCGAGGGCATCCAGACGCGGCGGCACGTCCACCAGAACGACCACGTCGCGCTGCCTCTCGTACAACGACTCCGTTGCGGAAGCGACGTCGGAAAATGCCTGGGCTTCGTGCCCGAAGGCGCTCAGAGCCCGCACGACGAAACCACTGCGTGAAGCGGAAGGGTCAACGAGCAGAACGGTCGGCATGGGAAATCGAGGCTCGGAAGGAACGGTGGACAAACGTTGACGAGTATCTACGGCATTGTCGCAGACACCTTTAGCGAGGCACAGACTGCCGGAGCGCGGTCCCCGGGGTTACTGGCGCCGGTCAGGCTGATCGCGCCCGGGATTCGCGGGTATCCAGGGTGGGCGCCTGGGGGAGAAGACCCATTCGGAGTAGCGCGTTGCCGGCGGAAAGAAGGGATCCACAGGCCAGACGCGGTCCCGCGCCAGCGGCCTCGCACCGGACCGCGAGTAGACGCCCGCAATGCCGCCCGCAGGCGTCAGGACCAGACCCCAGTCCGCGTCGCCAGTCATCGGGTCGATGTACAGCCGGCGCAAGTGCTGTCGCTCGGGCCTCACCCGGGTGTCCCGCAGGAGTTCATCGAGCGTCCGGGGTTCCGTGGAAAGTCCTGCTGGCGTGGCCGCAGCGTAGCCGGCAAGAGCCAGACGAAACTGTCCGCCAATCCACAGCAGGTCGCGCTCCTTGACCGCGCGGTTCTCGAGTTCCCAACGCCTCGCAAGCGTCACGGACAACATGGCGGTCACAAACAGAAGAAACATCACCGCGATCAGAACGAATCCACGCCCCTGCGCCCGCCCACGCTGACCCATTCTCACCATTGCCGGTAAGGCACTCCGTTCAAGCCGACCGCGGAAGATCGGGAGAACACATCGAAGACATCCTTGCCTGCCTCGGGTTGCGCGGGATCCGAACCATAGCTGCGCGACCCCCAGGTCTGTTCAGCGGAAATGCCATCCACGGCAGCAAAGGGATCTCTCGGCAAGCGCCGCAGAAAGAAGACCGGACGTCTCGCCGCATCAAACTGGTCGGGAACGCCGAGAACCAGCACCGAGAGGTTCGGTGGATAACCCGAGGATCCTGCCGGCCTCGCGATGCGTCCGATATCGCTGGCCAGCTTGTAGTCGTCCAGCGCCTGGCGGATCTGGCGCAGCGCGATCCGGAGTTCCTGCTCCTTGTCGCGCTTGACGGCGGCCACGACCATCGGTGCCACTGTCCCCGCGATGACCAGCACGATGGCCATCGAGACGAGCAGTTCGACCAGCGTAAGGCCGCAGGAATGCGAGCGATGGTGCACAGTGACGAAAACCTTCACGGGGATCCAAGACAATTATCGGCTTCCTTCAGTGCAAGTGAATACGCGAACGTACGAAGTCACCGCCCGTGTCGCTTCCAGTATCCCTGGCCGTGCTGGCGCCGGACGCCGGCGCCCCCCTGTCCCCCGCCAAAGTCCCCTAGCCGACAGGACCATCGAACCTCTGCCTGTAGGATCGACCCTGGCGGGCACGGGCACACCCGATCAGCCATTCGGGTGCCGACGCTCCCCGGGGAAACCGTGTCAACATAACGGATTGCACCCGCGCGCGGCGTGACTCCCCATGGCGAACGATTACGGAAGAGCCCGGCACACATGAACCAGCGTACGATTCCCGCCGAACTGTGGCGCGGCGGCACCAGCAAGGGGCTTTTCCTTTTCGAGCCCGACCTGCCGGACGACCTCCCGGCGCGCGATGCGCTGCTGGCTCGCCTGATCGGCAGCCCGGATCCCTATGGCAAGCAGATCGATGGCCTCGGCGGCGGCACGTCCAGCACCAGCAAGGTGGTACTCGTCCGGCCATCGCGTCGTCCGGACTGTGCGGTCGAGTATCGGTTCGGTGCTGTCACGGTGGACCGCCCGGTCATCGACTGGTCGGGAAACTGTGGCAACCTCACGACTGCCGTGGCACCGTTTGCCATCCTGCACGGCCTCGTGGCGGCGACCGAGGGTGAAACCACGGTCCCGATGTGGCAGGACAATATCGGGAAGCGAATCGTGGCCCGGGTGCCGGTATCGGGCGGACAGCCGTTGGAACACGGAAGTTTCCTGATGGACGGTGTAGCGTTTCCCGGAGCCGAGATCCTGCTCGAATTCATCGATCCCGGGGGTGGTGAGAGCAGCATGCTCCCCACGGGATCGGTGCTCGACATCCTGGACGTGCCGGGCGTCGGGCGAATCGACGCAACCCTTGTCAACGCAGGGAACCCCACCGTGTTCATCGACGCCGGCACCCTGGGTTTGACCGGCGCGGAGTTACCGGAGGAGATCAACTCGCGCGCGTCCCTGTTGCTCGCCTGCGAGGCCGTCCGGGCAGCGGGCGCGGTCCTCATGGGGCTCGCCGATTCCCCGGAGGCTGCGACGCGGTCCCGCCCCGCCACTCCAAAGCTCTCCTTCGTCGCACCGACGACGACCTACCGCTCTGCATCGGGCCGCACCATCGAGTCTGGCGAGGCAGACCTGCTGGCCCGCATCCTCTCGATGGGCAGGCTGCATCACGCCTACACGGGAACCGGCGCCATCGCCCTCGCCGTCGCGGCGGCACTGCCAGGGTCTGTGGTGGCGCGTGTCATCCGTAGCGGGCCTGCTTCCCGTGTCCGCATCGGGCACGTCTCGGGCACCATGACCGTCGGGGCCGAAGTCGTGCGGGAAGGAACATCCTGGCGTGTCGACCGGGCCCTGATGAGCCGGAGCGCACGTCGGCTGATGAGCGGGGTCGTGCATCTGCCTGGAAACGCCTTGGGCGGCACCGGCAGTCCTGCCGCCTTCGCGACCTGAGGCGGATCGAGCGATTGTTCAGACGAGCCGCCATGGTCCACGATGGCTCGAATTCAACCTCCCGGAGGCCATCCCATGAAGAGCGAAGTCAACAGAGACCGGAGATGCCGCCGTGCACTCTTGCGGACCGGCACCATGCTGGCTGCCGCGGCATTGGGCTCGACCGAAGCGCCCGCGCAGGACCCATTTGCTCCAGGAAGCGCCTTTCGCGATTGCCCGGACTGTCCCGAAATGGTCGTCGTTCCGGCTGGGGAATTCCTCATGGGATCCACCCTTGAAGAAAGCGGCCACGGAGACGAAAAACCCCGTCACGCGGTACGGATCGACAGACCCTTCGCCGTCTCGCGTTACGAGATCACCTTTGCCCAGTGGGATGCCTGTGCTGCCGATGGCGAATGCGCGACGGCAGACGACGAGGGCCTGGGCCGCGCCCGCATCCCTGCGTTCAACGTGAACTGGGCGGACGCAAGAGCCTATGTTGCCTGGCTGAGCCAGCGGTCGGGGAAAACCTACCGCCTCCTGAGCGAGGCGGAGTGGGAGTACGCGGCCAGGGGAGGCACGACCAGCCCATGGTTCTGGGGGCCTGCCGAAGACAGCGCCGGATCGTCCCGGGCGTGCCAGTTCGCGAACACCCACGACGAGACCAGCAAGGATGTCCATCCGATGTATGTCTGGTCGCATCACAAGTGCACCGACGGTTTCGGCGAAACGGCGCCCGTGGGACGCTTCGCCCCCAACCCTTTCGGGCTGCACGACATTCTCGGCAACCTGCGGGAATGGGTCGCGGACTGCCATCACGAAGGCTATCAGGGAGCTCCGCTGGACGGGTCTGTCTGGAATGAAGCAACGTGCGCGAAGCGCATCGTGCGCGGCGGAGCCTGGATCGACGGCGCCTCGACGTCACGGGCCGCCTACCGGCATCCCGAGGATCCAGCGTACCGGAACTACCAGGTCGGCTTCCGCGTCGCGCGGAGCCTTTAGCCCTTTCGGGTACCTGCCCGGAGCAATGCTCCGGGCAGCCGCCTCAGCAAGTCTCCGCTGCGAACGCGGGAGTCAGGGCGACTTCCAGCGCATCCTCGACACTATCCAGAAAGACGAACTCGAGTGCGGCCCGCACGTCCGCCGGAACGTCCACGAGATCTTTCTCGTTCCGCCGCGGCAGCATTACGGTGCGAATGCCGGCTCGCAGGGCAGCAAGCGTCTTTTCCTTCACCCCCCCGATCGGCAGAACGAGGCCCCGGAGGGAAATCTCCCCGGTCATGGCCACGTCGGCGCGGATCGGCCGCTCCGTGGCCACTGACACAAGGGCAAGATAAATGGCAACCCCGGCGCTCGGCCCATCCTTGGGTGTTGCCCCCGCAGGAACATGGATGTGGATGTCCCAGGCATCGAACCGGTCACCGGTCCGGGCTTTCGCCAGCGTGAGCGCAGCCTGCGCCGATTCCTTCATCACATCCCCGAGTTGCCCGGTCAGGATGAGTTTGCCGGAACCGGGAACGCGCGCGGCTTCCACGAAAAGGATGTCTCCGCCGGCCGGAGTCCAGGCGAGGCCCGTCGCAACGCCTGGGCCCGATGTGCGGCAAGCCACCTCGTTGTCGAACTTGCGGGGTCCGAGGATCGCCGGCAGATCGGCTGCATCGACGAGAATCGGTGCCGCTTCACCTTCAGCGACCCGCATTGCGCAGTGGCGCAGGACGGCGCCAAGTTCGCGCTCCAACTGACGTACGCCTGCCTCACGGGTGTATTCGGTTACCAGCGCCCGAAGGGCGGGCGCGCTGATACGCACCCTCTGCGCGTCCAGTCCATTCGCTTCGAACTGGCGTGAGAGAAGATGGCGGTTCGCGATTTCCATCTTCTCCTGCTCCGTGTAGCCCGGCAGGACAATCACCTCCATTCGGTCCCGCAAGGGTCCGGGAATCGTCTCGAGCTGATTGGCGGTCGCGACAAACAGCACGCCCGACAGGTCGAAATCCACGCCCAGGTAATTGTCCCGGAAGCGGGCGTTCTGCTCGGGATCAAGAACCTCCAGCAAGGCGGCAGCCGGGTCACCGTGGAAGCCACCGGCCCCCAGCTTGTCCACCTCGTCGAAAAGAACAACGGCCTCGCGGGATGCGGCGCGCCTCACGGCCTGGATGACGTTTCCGGGCATCGCGCCGATGTAGGTCCGCCGGTGCCCGCGAATCTCGGCCTCGTCGTGCACTCCGCCCAGTGCGATTCGCTGGAAGGGGCGACCGGTGGCTCTCGCGATGGACTGCCCGAGGGATGTCTTGCCGACTCCGGGTGGGCCGACGAAGCAGAGGATCGGGCTGCGCCCGATGGGATTCAGCTTGCGGACCGCCAGATGCTCCAGTATCCGGCGCTTGATTCGGTCGAGACCGAAGTGATCGTCGTCGAGTACCCGGCGCGCCTCCGCGAGGTCGATGCCCGGCAGGGGGTGGGTTTTCCAGGGGAGCTCCGTCACCCACTCGAGATAGGTCCGAAGCATCGATGCCTCGGCAGCGTTGTCGCCCATGCGCTCGAGGCGCTTCAGTTCCTTCCGCGCGTGCTTCAGCGTGTCTTCGGGCATGCCCGATGCGTCCAGTGTTGCCTGGAGTCCGGCAATCTCGACGGAACGATCCTCATCCTCGCCCAGTTCCTTCTGAATCTGGCGCAACTGCTCTCGCAGTACGTGCTCGCGCTGCCGGTCATCGAACTGCTTCCGGGTCTTCTCGCCAATCTCGCGCGACAACCGCAGGACCTCGATGCGGGCCCCCAGCAGGGCGAGCACGCGGTCCAGCCGATCCCGGAGGGAGAGAGCCTCCAGGATCTCCTGCTTTTCCTCCGCCTTGGAGTCGATGATGTTCGCCACCATGTCGGCCAGCAGGGAAGCGGAGGACGCCCCCTCGACGACACCCTTGAGTTCCTCTGGCGCATGGGGAAGAAGGTCGATGGCCTCGGACGCCTGCTGCTTCAATTGCAGCAGGCGAGCCTCGATGTCCGCGCCGTCTTCGTCGGCATCGGAAATGACGCCGATCCGCGCCACGAGAAATGGCCAGCCCTCCAGAAACTGGCTCACCCGGAACCGCGACTGCCCCTGGACAATGAGGTGGTGCAGTCCGTCGTGGGCCGCCACGTGGCGAACGACGTGCCCGGCAGTACCCACCCAGTGAAGATCGTCAGGCGCAACCTCGATCTGCTGGGCGTCCTTCTGCAGGAGGAACCCCACGGGCTGCCTGGACCTCACGGCGGCCTCCACAGCCGCAACGGAGGTCGCGCGCCCGACGGAAACCGGGGACAGCACGCCTGGAAAAAGCACCGCATTGCGCATGGGCACAAGAATGATTGCGTCATCCGGAATGGGCCGCGTGGGCGCGCTTGACCCGCCGCGTTCACCCTGATGGTTCTCCCGTTCGCCCTCGGGCTTCTGGGGTACCTGCCTTGATTCCGTGAGGAACTCCATGTGAACCAACTCCAGTGACGACGGGTGCAATCCCGCCCTTCTCCGGGAGGTGAGGGCCCGTGCACGGGGATTCAAGAGGACGGCAGCATGTCCTTTCGCCCGTGGCCATGGACCTGCTGCCCAGGATCACCCCGGGAGAGGCGGGGCAGAGCCCCGTCAGCCCCTTGGGTGGTGCCGACGATGCAGTTCCCGAAGCCGCTCGCGAGCGACGTGGGTGTAGATCTGGGTCGTGGACACGTCAGCGTGGCCGAGCAGCATCTGCACGACCCTGAGATCCGCGCCGTGGTTGAGCAGATGCGTCGCAAACGCATGTCTGAGCACGTGAGGCGAGAGCGGCTGACCGATGCCGGCGTCGCGCGCGTAACGCTTCACGAGTATCCAGAACATCTGTCGCGTCATGGCTTCAGCGCGCTGGGTGACGAAGAGCGGATCGGTCTGGCGTCCGCCAAGAAGCGCGGGCCTTGCCTCGTGAAGATACCGCTCGATCCAGTGCAGCGCTTCCTCTCCCACGGGTAGCAGCCGCTCCTTCGACCCTTTCCCGAGCACACGAACCACGCCCGCGTCGATGCTTAACTGTGCCAGGCGCAACGTCACCAGTTCCGTGACACGCAGCCCCGTGGCGTAGAGCAGTTCGAGCATTGCACGGTCGCGCAGCCCCAGGGGGACGCCGGGGTCCGGTGCCGCAAGCAACCGCTCGACGTCGACCTCGGACAGGCTTTTTGGCAGAGCCCCAGGCAACCGGGGAGACTCGATGTCGAGGGTGGGGTCTGCCACGAGGCGCCCATCACGCACCTGCATCCGGAAGAACCGCCTCAGCGTGGACAGGAGCCGCGCCGCAGAGGACGCCTTGGCTCGTGCCCTGAACCGATGGGCGAGGTACTCGAGGAGGTCGGAGTGAGTCGCCTGCAGAAGCCCCTTGCCCCGGCTGTCGGATAGCCAGACGGAGAGCAGCGCCAGATCCCGGCGGTAGGCATCCATCGTGTTCCGCGACAGCCCATCCTCGAGCCAGAGCGTATCGCAGAAGGCATCGATCACCGGCTGGTCCGGCGTTTCCCGGGTGGCCCGGGGTCGTCCCCTAGTGGTGCCCGGTTCCGGCGGCAAGGGTACGCTGCCCCCGAAGGCGGATCCTGTAGCCCCCCCAGGCGAGGAGAGCAAGCGCCGCCCCGACCGCGTCGCTCCAGGGCGCCGACCAGGCCAGGAGCAGGCCGCTCGAGATGAAAGCGAACCGCTCCCGCGGCGTCAGGGCAATGGACAACCATCCCTGGGCGCCAATCGCAAGGACGACGATCCCGGCCACCGCCGTCACGCTCACCAGGGCGATATCGCCCGCGCTTCCGGCGAGAAGCAGCCCGACTCCCTCGGGTGCCAGCACGAACATGAAGGGCGTCACAAACGCCGGCAACGTGTACTTCCAGGACGAAAGCGTCGTCCGATAGGGGTCCCCGCCCGTGATGGCAGCCGCTGCGAACGGTGAGAGCGCCGTGGGCGGCGACACCTCCGACAGCACGGCGTAGTAGAAGATGAACATGTGGGCGGCAAAGTCCGCAACGCCCGCCTGAATCAGGGCTGGTGCGGCCACCACGGCACAGATGATGTACGAAGCGGTGACGGGGACCGCAAGCCCGACAATCCACACCAGCAGGGCCGTGTAGAGCGCGGTCAGAACGCGACTGCCCTCGGCGTAGTCGATGACGATACCGCTGAACTTCAGTCCGAGGCCGGTGAGGGTCACGACGCCGACGATGATGCCGGCCGCGGCACAGGTCGCGGCAACTCCGAGAACCCCCCTCGAACCCTCTGCCAGTGCAGCGAGCAGACGCCGTGGCCAGAGTGCTGTATCACGCCGCAAGAAGCTCAATGCGACAGCGAGCACGATTGCCCAGAAGACGGCGATCGTCGCCGAGAAACCGATTACTAGAAAGATGACGACGGTAACGAGGGAGAGGAAGTGATAGCCGCCTTGGCGAAACAGGGCGCCTGCTCCCTGACGTGACCCGACTGGCACGCCGCCCCCGAACCGGCGTGCGTCCAGTTCCACCATGACAAATAGCGACAGGTAGTAGAGGAGGGTCGGGATGATCGCCATCCGGATGACATCCAGATAGGAAATCTTCAGGAACTCGGCAATCAGGAAGGCCGCCGCTCCGAGCACGGGCGGGGACAGGATGGCTCCCAGCCCCCCTGCTGCCAGCAACCCGCCCGCGGCTTCGCGGCTGTAGCCGGCTTTCTCAAGCAAGGGGTACGCAACGGACCCCAGCGTCACGGTGGTCGCCACACCGCTCCCCGAGGGCCCCCCCAGGAGAAACGAACCAAGCACCACTGCCCGGCCCGGAGCCCCTTTCCGCCTGCCCATCACTGCAAGCGAGAAGTCGATGAAGAACCGGCCCGCGCCGGAATGCTGGAGCACCGCCCCATAGATGGTGAAAAGCACGATGAGGGTCGCGCAGACATCGATGGGTGTGCCGAATACACCCTCGAGAGTCATCGTCATGTGACCGACGAGACGGTCGACACCGTAACCCTTGTGGGTCCAGGGAGCCGGCAGCCAGGGTCCGGCAAATGCGTAGGCGATAAACAGCACCACCACAAACGGCATCACCCATCCCGTTGCTCGCCTGGCCGCCTCGAGGACAAGCAGGAGGAGTGCGCCGCCCATCACGATATCGAGCGTCTCCGGTTCGGTGGCGCGTTCGGACAGGGCGTCCCAGTCCTGCAACAGGTAAGCGATGCTGGCCACGCATAATCCGGCCAGCAGCCAGTCCCAAGGCATGATCCGGTCTCGAAACCGCCGCGCGGCCGGCAATGTCAGATAGAGCATGCCGAGCATCAGCGCCACATGGATGCCCCGAAGCCAGGGTGCGCTGACGATCGCGAACGCGGCGTACAGATGCAGCAGGGAAACGAGCGCAAGAACCCCCGTGATCAGCGGCCCCTGCCACCCCGCCAGCCGGTTGACCGCGCCCTCCTCCTGCTCGACGAACCGATCCGCCGCCGCAAGCCGGCTTGAATCCACGACATCAGGGGAATCAGAACCGGCCGCCATGGCTGCGATGCTACGGAAGCGCCAGACCCTTCTCGGCGAAATACTTCGCCGCTCCGGGATGGTAGGGAATCGCGGCCGCCCCCCGGGTCTGGTAGTCGAGGGACAGTGTGCCGAACTCCTTGTGCACGGCCATCATCTCGGATTTCCGCTCGAATACGGTCTTGACGATCCCGTAGGCGACGTCGTCCGGCATGGCGGCGTTGGCGACCAGCACGTTCCAGACGTTGACGTTGGTGGCATCCTGGCCCATGCCGGAATATGCGCTCCTGGGGATGACCCCCTTGCTGTAGAGAGGGCCGTATCTCTTGTTCATGGCATCAGCGGCCTCGCCGTGATCGATGAGCCTGATGCGAACACCGGGCGTCGCTGCGAGGTCCGTGACGGCGGCCGTGGGCACCCCACCCACCCAGAAGAAGGCGTCGATCTTCCGATCCCGGATGGCATTGACCGCCTCGTTGACGGACAGACGCTCCCGCCTGATCCGGTCCGCCATCCCGTACGCCTCGAGCACCCGCATCCCCATCACCTCGGTCGCGCCTCCGGGAGAACCGAGAGAGACCCGCTTGCCCTCGAGATCCTTGATGGTGGCCACCCCGGACGCCTCGGTACTGACCAGATGCATGCGGTTGGGGTAAAGCACGAGAAGCACGCGGAGGGGAAGCTTGCGACCGGCGAACTTGTCCTGACCCGTGTATGCGTCCCACGCCGCGTCGGCCATCGAGAAGCCGAGGTCCGCCTTCCCGGTGCCCACGAGCTTGAGATTGTCGATGGATCCGCCCGTGACCTCCGCGGTCACCTGCCAACCTGGCATGTGGCGCATGAGCACCTGGGCCAGACCGCCTGCCAGAGGGTAGTAGACCCCTCCCGTGTTGCCCGAACCAATCGACAGCGCAGCCTTCTGCTGCGCGAGACTGCTGTCGGGAGACAGGATACCCAGAACAAACAGACCAGCTGCAAAAAGTCCCGAAAGGGTCGACTTCATGGGTGCCGTTCCAGAAGGGGTCCAGAACTGTCGGGGGGGATGTTTCCGCCAAGCCAGCGCAGGATCGCCGGGTTCAAACGAAAACGGCCTCAGACGAGGCCGCGCTTCCGCATTGCATCCCTGTCCTGCTCAACCCCCCGCGGCATCGGCCGACGCCGCAGCAGCAGCCGCGGCCGCAGCTGCCTTGTCACTGCGGGACATGCCGAGCTTCTCGCGGATGCGAGCCGACTTGCCGGATCGATCTCGCAGGTAGTAGAGCTTGGCTCGGCGCACATCGCCCCGGCGCTTGACCTCCATCGAGGCGATCAGCGGTGAGTAGGTCTGGAACGTACGCTCGACCCCCTCACCGGAAGACACCTTGCGAACGATGAAAGAAGAATTGAGACCCCGGTTGCGCTTCGCGATCACCACGCCCTCGTAGGCCTGGATTCTCTTGCGCTCGCCCTCGACCACCTTCACGTTGACGATCACCGTATCGCCAGGCGAAAAATCCGGGATGCTCTTGCCCAGGCGCTGGATCTCCTCGGCTTCCAACTGTGCAATGACGTTCATCTCAAGCTCCTTCTCAATCGTGTTCCCGCTGGAACTCATCCAGCAGGGCCCGCTCGCGGGCAGTCATGGGGCGTCGTTCGAGCAGGTCCGGGCGTCTCGCCCAGGTACGACCCAACGACTCCTTCAATCGCCACCGCTCGATGTCGGCGTGGTTACCCGACAGGAGTACGTCAGGGACCCGCTCCCCCTCGAAACTCTCCGGACGGGTGTAGTGGGGACAATCCAGCAGGCCGGTTGCAAACGAATCCTGCCTGGCCGATTCGGCATCCCCCAATACACCCGGCAGTTGCCGTATGACGCTGTCCAACAGGACCATTGCGGCCAGTTCCCCGCCGGACAGCACGTAATCGCCGATGGACACCTCCAGATCGATCTCCCTTCGGATGACCCTTTCGTCCACCCCCTCGTACCGACCACAGGCGAGGATCATCCCACCCTTGGCGACCAGTTCCTCGACCAAAACCTGATCCAGCCGCCTACCCTGGGGTGAGAGGTACACGACCACCCCTCCCACCACGCCGGCCCCGCTCTGCCGCTCGCGAGCCGCGCGTATCGCTCCCGCCATCGGCCCTGGCATCATCACCATTCCGGGACCGCCGCCGTAGGGCCGGTCATCGACCGTCCGGTAGGCATTCGCGGCAAAATCCCGAGGATTCCAGGACGCGAAACCATAGTGCCCCGTCTCCCTTGCCCGCCCTGTCACGCCCCAATCTGTCAAGGCAGCGAACATCTCGGGAAACAGTGTGATCGCGTCGTACTGTTTCACTCAGTAATCCGCGCCCCAGTCCACCACGATCGCCCTAGAGCCCGTATCTACTCGCCTGACGATGGATTCCACGAACGGGATGAGCCTTTCCCTCTCGCCCCTGACGACAAGGATGCTCTGTGCACCGTTGTCCATCAACGAATCCACGGTTCCGAGGGATTCCCCGGCGAGATTGACGACCGCCATGCCAACGAGGTCTGCCCAGTAGTACTCCCCATCCGCCGCAGGCGGCAGCGCCTTTCTCGGAACCGCGACATCCACCTTGCCCAGCGCCACCACTTGCTCCGGCGTACCCAATTCTTCCAGCTTTGCCAGAACGACCTGCCCGTGCACCTTTGCCGATTCGACCCTTACCGGTTTCCAATCCCCGTCACCTGCGGGCAGCCACCACTCGCCGTAGTTCAGGAGGCTATCCGGCACAGAGGTGAACGTCTGGACCTTTGCCCAGCCGCGTAACCCGTACGGGGCGACGATCCGCCCCATCACGACAAACGACTCAGACAGCTGCGGCGGCCTTTCCAAACTGCTTGACCAGCCGCTTCACCGTATCGGAGAGTTGGGCGCCCTTGCTCTCCCAATGCGTCACCCTCGCGACGTCGATGCGCAGCTTGACGTCGCCGTCGGGTGCGACGGGGTTGTAGAACCCGACACGCTCGATAAACCGGCCGTCCCGAGCGTCGCGGGAATCAGCCACCACTACGTTGAAGAACGGCCGCCGCTTGGCGCCGCCCCGTGCAAGCCGGATCACAACCATCGGAAGTTCCTGCTGGTTTTTGAAAAAAAGGCCCGAATTCTAGGCATGAGGCTCACGTCTTGGCAAGGCAATTCGTGCAGGCCCCTGATCCCTGTCGGGAAGCGTGCGTCAGCGAAGCGGGGAGTTGGGCGCCGATCGAAAGACGTCGTCCAGAAAATCCACCACGACCCGCACGAGGTCGTCCTCCTTGCCCTCGAAAAAGTGCAGGGCGTCCGGGACGACGACCTGCCGGGATCGGTCTATCTTCATGATCTGCTTGCGCCGCTCGGCGGCTCCGACCTGCGTGATCTCCCAGTCCTTGCCACCGTAGACGTCGAGAACCGGAATCTTGATGCGAAACATCTCTTCCAGACCATTGATGATTCCGATGAAGGCCCAGGCCCTGACCGAAGTCTCCTTCACGTTGATGAGATACTGGTTCGCCATGGTGGCCCCGAGGCTGTGGGAAACGATCGAGACGTTCGCGTAGCCCCTCGCCTTCAACCATGCCGCCGCGAGATGGTAGCGCTCGGCAGCCTCCCCGTAGGTCGGAATGTAATCTCCGATCTTGGCGCCCCCTCCCAGAACCGGCAGCTGGATGGAAAGGGTCGAGTAACCCTGCTCGGCCAGTTTGGCCCGAAGCACACCGTACAGCTCGAAGTCCGGGCTCCAGCCCCGGCCGTGACCCAGGATGATCGCTCCCCGCGCCTTTTCCGCCTCCGTCCACAGAGCCAGAAACTTGTGCCCGTTCGCCTGCTCGATCCAGACCGCCTCCCCCACCACGAGACCAGGCACGATCTGGTCGGACCAGCGCTTCTCGCGGTAGTAGTCCTGAGCGCTCGCCGTCAGACACGCAAGCAAGAGCACGAAACCGGTCAACAGCCGCATCAGAATGACCTCACGGTAGGGAATGGCTCTCCGAGGATCCGAGCCTGTCGGGCATTCTAGCCCACACCCCCGGGAAGTACCTGACTCAAACGATCGGGCCCATGCAGATTCTTCCCGCTGACCAGACGCGATCCGCCGTGAGAAGCCGCTCAGCGCATCCCGGGAAGCATGCCCTTCATCCCACGCATCATCTTCTGCAGGCCTCCGCGGGACATCATCTTCATCATCCTCTGCATCTGCTCGAACTGGCTGAGAAGCCGGTTGACTTCCTGCACGCTGACGCCCGCGCCTGCGGCAATCCGCCTCTTGCGCGACGCCTTGAGAAGCTCGGGCTTCGTCCGCTCCTTCGGGGTCATGGAATCGATGATGCCGATGGTTCGCCCGATGGTCCGTTCATCCATCTGCCCCCCGGCAGACTGGGCGGCCTGAGACAGCTGGGCGGGCAGCTTGTCCATGAGGGCAGACAGACCGCCCATCTTTCGCATCTGCAGCAGCTGATTCCGGAAATCCTCGAAATCAAAGGACTGGCCTGACTTGACCTTGCGGGCGAGTTTCTCGGCCTCGGCCATGTCGAGCCCCTTCCTGGCCTCCTCGACAAGGGATACCACGTCGCCCATCCCGAGGATCCGCGAGGCCATGCGATCAGGGTGAAAAGCCTCGAGACCGGACAGCTTCTCCCCGACACCCGCGAATTTGATGGGGGCACCCGTCACGTGCCGGACCGACAGGGCGGCGCCACCACGGGAATCCCCATCCAGCTTGGTCAGGACAACGCCGGTCAGCGGCAGGGCGTCCGCGAATGCTCTCGCGGTATTCACGGCGTCCTGACCCTGCATCGCATCCACGACGAACAGAGTTTCAATGGGGGACACCGCGGCATGCAGCGCCCGAATCTCGGCCATCATCTCCTGATCGATCGCCAGGCGGCCGGCCGTGTCCACAAGAAGGACATCGTGGTAGTGGCGCCGTGCCCAGTCCTGAGCCGCCCGCGCGATCTCCACCGGCTTCTGGTCGGGAGTCGAGGCGAAGAAGTCGGCACCCACCTGCCGGGCCAGCGTCTCCAGTTGCTGGATCGCCGCAGGCCGGTAGACGTCGCAAGACACCAGCAGGACCTTCTTCTTCCGCTCCTTGAGCAACCGCGCGAGCTTGCCGCAGGTCGTCGTCTTTCCTGCCCCCTGAAGGCCCGCCATCAACACGGTGGCCGGAGGCACCGACGCGAGATTGAGGTCGGTGGTCGCCCCGCCCATGAGGGTGGTGAGTTCATCGTGCACAGCCCCGATCAGCGCCTGACCTGGCGTGAGACTGCCGATCACCTCCTGGCCCAGGGCCTTCTCGCGCACCCGCCCGATGAAGTCCTTGACCACTGGCAACGCCACGTCCGCCTCGAGCAGCGCCATCCGGACCTCGCGCAGCGCTTCCTGAACGTTGTCCTCGGTGAGCCGTGCGTGACCTCGGAGCGTCTTGATGACGCCGGAGAGGCGGGAAGTCAGACCATCCAGCATTGAAACCCCCGGGAAGTGGGCCCTGCCCCGGGCGTATACTCCGAGGTGGCGTTATTTCTTGTGTGCGTCCGCACCATGCCCTCGATTCTAGCCTACGGTCTCAACGCTCTCCTCTATGCCGCACTCGGCGCGGTGCTCGGCCGCGGCCTCTGGCGCTCCGGTCCGGCCGCAGAAACCAGCTTCGGATGGGTTCGGTATGCGCTCCTGCTGCCAATGGCCCTGCACACCTGGCTGCTCTACGAAAGCATGTTCGGCTCGGGGACGTTCTACATGGGCGTGGGTAACGCGCTCTCCTGCATTGTCTGGCTATCGGTGTTGATCTACTGGCTGGGAAGTTTCTTCTATCGCCTCGAGGGTCTGCAGGCGCTGGTCGTGCCAGTCGCGGCCGTGGCGGCGCTGATGCCGGTTGTCCTGCCGGCACAGAAGCCTCTCGTGCACACGGGAATGCCCTTCTTTCGGGTGCACCTTGCCCTTTCGATCCTCGCCTACAGCCTGTTCACGATCGCATCCCTTCATGTTCTGCTGATGGCCCTCCTCGAAAAGCGCCTGTACAGTGGAAACCCGCCCGTCCTGGTACAGCGCCTGCCACCGCTCCTGACGCTGGAGAAACTCCTCTTCCGCATCATTGCCGCAGGTTTCATCCTGCTGACGGCGTCGCTGGCGAGCGGGATGTTCTTCTCGGAAGCCGTGACCGGAAAACCTCTGCAATTCAACCACAAGGCGCTCTTCGGGATACTCTCCTGGATCATCTTCGGCGCCCTTCTGGCAGGGCGGGCGCTCTACGGCTGGCGGGGCCGCACCGCGCTGCGATGGACCCTGACCGGGTTTCTGATGCTTGTGCTGGCCTACATCGGCAGCAAGTTCGTGCTGGAGATCCTGCTCCACCGCTGATCGCGCTTCCCGTCGAAAAGAGCAACCGCCGCCTTGGACGACATTTCCACAGAAACCCTGCTTGCAGCCCTCGCGGTCTTTCTCGTGGTCTCGGCGTTCTTCTCGATCGCCGAGACCAGCATGATGGCGTTGAATCGCTACCGGATGAAACATCTGGTGAAGACCGGGCACCGGGGAGCCAGACTGACGGCACAACTGCTAGCCAGGCCCGACAGATTGCTCGGCGTGGTCCTGCTGGGGAACAACCTGATCAATGCCGCCTCGGCGGCTCTGGTGACCTACCTCACCTTCCGGTTCTTCGGCGAGTCGGAACTCGCCCTTTCTGCCGCGACTCTCGCCGTCACCTTCATCATCCTGGTCTTCAGCGAGATCACCCCGAAAGTCGTCGGAGCGACCTATCCGGAGCGGATCGCATACGTGGCGGCCTACGTCCTCACACCGCTGCTCCGGCTCGTGTATCCGATCGTCTGGTTCGTCAATCTCTTCGTCACCGGACTCCTGCGGTTGCTGGGCCTGAAGCCCGGGCATGACACGCAGGCCCAGAAACTGACGCCGGAAGAGCTGCGCACGCTGGTGCTCGAAGGTGGCAATTTCCTGCCGCAAAAGCACCAGAACATGCTCGTGAACCTGTTCGATCTCGAGTCGGCAACGGTCGATGACATCATGGTGCCTCGCAGTCAGATCGACGCGATCGACATCGACAGCGACCCGGAAGATCTCCGGCGTCAGATCGTGACGTCCAATCACACCCGGATCCCCGTCTACGAGACGGCGATCGAGAACATCATCGGGATTCTCCACGTACGAAAGTTCCTGAACATCGGCGAGGCGGGATCCGTTGCGGCCGACCAGATCCGGCAGGTGATGCGCAGCCCCTACTTCGTGCCGGTGGGCACGCCCCTGCTGACGCAGCTGCAGCAGTTCCAGGAACATCAGGAACGCCTCGGGCTCGTGGTGGACGAGTACGGCGAACTGATGGGAATGATCACGATCGAGGACATCCTCGAGGAAATCATCGGCGAGTTCACCACGCAGTCGCCGATGAGCGTGTCCGGCAGCTTCGCACGGCAACCGGACGGCAGCATCATGGTGGAAGGCGGCACCCTCCTGCGCGACCTCAACCGGCGCTTCGGCATGGCTTTTCCCCTTGGCGGGCCAAAGACCCTGAACGGCCTCATCCTGGAGCATTTCGAGGACATCCCGGAACCCGGCACGAGCATGAAGCTGGCGGGCCACGCCATCGAAATCATCCAGATTCAGGATCGCGTCGTAAAGTCCGTCAGACTTCTGCCGAAACAGGACGGGTAGAACCGGTTTGCTCCAGAGTCGGCCGGGTACCCGCCTCAGGACCTCCTCTCACCTCGACCCCAGCGTGGCAGAACAACCCCCAGCCAACCTGTCCGGACTTGCCCGGGCTCTCGTCCAGAAGGGCCGGCTCTCCGAGAAGCTGGCGCAGGACATTCACGCCGAGGCAACTGTGGCGGGCGCCGGCTTCGTGGAGCACATCATCGCCACCCGGCGCATGAGCGAGTCCGAAATCGCAGAGTTCACCTCGCGCACCTTCGGCTTCCCCTTGCTGGACCTGTCCGCGATTGACCCGGAATCGCTCCCGAAGAAGATCATCGACGAGAAGGTCATGATCTCCCGGCGGGTCCTTCCGCTCGTCCAGCGGGGGAACCGCCTCTTTGTCGCCTTCTCGGATCCGACGAGCCGGGCCACTTACGACGAAATCAAGTTCCAGACAGGCCTGATGGTGGATCCGGTGGTCGTGGAAGACACCAAGCTCGGTACCCTCCTGAGCCGCGTGATCCAGGCGAACGACACGTCGCTCTCCACCCTGGTCACGGAAGACATGGGTCCGGACCTGATGGCCAGCGCCGCAGCACCGGAACCCGAACAGGCCGTCGAGATCGATGACGCGCCGGTCGTCAAGTACATCCAGAAGATACTGCTCGACGCCATCAACGGCGGTGCTTCGGACATACACTTTGAGCCGTACGAGAAGTACTACCGCATCCGGTACCGGACGGATGGCATTCTCTACGAGGTCGCCCAGCCCCCACTGGCGATCAAGGAAAAGATCGCCTCGAGAATCAAGGTGATCTCCAAGCTCGACATCTCCGAGAAACGCGTCCCCCAGGACGGCCGCATGAAGCTCGTGCTGTCCAAGAGCCGCGCGATCGACTTCCGGGTCTCCACCCTGCCGACCCTCTTCGGTGAAAAGATCGTCATGCGGATTCTCGACCCGTCCAGCGCGACGCTCGGAATCGAGGCTCTCGGCTACGAACCTGAACAGCAGGCATCGCTTCTCAACGCCATTGGACGACCCTATGGCATGGTGCTCGTGACGGGACCGACGGGGTCGGGAAAGACGGTATCCCTCTATACCTGCCTCAACCTGCTGAACAAGCCGGGCATCAACATCTCCACGGCCGAGGATCCCGCCGAGATCAACCTGCCAGGCATCAACCAGGTGAATGTCAACGACAAGGCAGGCCTGACGTTTGCGGCCGCCCTCAAGTCCTTTCTGCGACAGGATCCCGACATCATCATGGTCGGCGAGATCAGGGACCTCGATACCGCCGAGATCGCCATCAAGGCCGCCCAGACCGGACACCTCGTGCTGTCGACCCTTCACACCAACGACGCGCCGACGACGCTCACGCGGCTCCGAAACATGGGCATCGCCCCGTTCAACATCGCCTCGAGCGTCATGCTGATCACGGCGCAGCGACTGGCACGCCGCCTCTGCGCCCATTGCAAGAAGCCAGCCCACATTCCGCGGGAGGCGCTGCTGCGGGCGGGATTCACGGAGTCGGACCTGGATGGAAAGTGGGAACCGTTCGCGGCCGCCGGTTGTGATGTGTGCAAAAATACGGGCTTCAAGGGCAGGCTGGGCATCTATCAGGTGATGCCCGTCAGTGACGAAATCAGCCGCATCATCATGAAGGACGGCGACGCCATCGACATCGCCGATCAAGCCAGGCGGGAGGGCGTCCGTGATCTGCGGCAGTCCGGTCTGCTCAAAGTCAGGCAAGGGCTCACATCTCTGGAAGAGATCGAAGCCGTGACAAACGCCTAGCATTCGTTCGAGAGGAAGCACCCCATGGCCACCGTCTCCGCCTCCGCCCGCAAGCAGGATGTCAAGGAATACAATTTCTCCTGGGAGGGCCGTGACAAGCAGGGCAAGATCGTCAAGGGTGACATGAGGACCTCCGGCGAGGCAGTGGTCAAGACCACCCTGCGGCGTCAGGGCATCCAGGTCACGAAGGTCAAGAAACTTCGCGCGCCCAGCAGCCGCAAGATCACCGACAAGGACATCACCCTGTTCACCCGCCAGCTTGCCACGATGATGAAGGCGGGAGTGCCCCTGCTCCAGGCCTTCGACATCGTGGGAAAAGGCCACTCGAATCCCTCGGTCTCCAGGCTGCTGCTCGACATCAAGATGGAAGTCGAGACGGGAAACAGTCTCACGACCGCGTTTCGGAAGTACCCGCTGCATTTCGACGCGCTGTTCTGCAATCTGGTGCAGGCGGGCGAAGCCGCCGGCATTCTCGACAGCCTCCTGGACCGGCTGGCGACCTACAAGGAAAAGATCCAGGCAATCAAGGGCAAGATCAAGTCGGCCCTCTTCTATCCGATCTCGATCATCGTCGTGGCCTTCGTCATTACGGCGGTCATCATGATCTTCGTGATTCCCGCGTTCAAGGATCTCTTCACCAGCTTCGGCGCGGACCTGCCCGGGCCCACGCTCATGGTCATGGCCATCTCGGACTTCTTCGTGCAATTCTGGTACCTCATCTTCGGTACCGTCGGTGGCAGCATCTGGTTCTTCTTCTACACCTGGAAACGCTCCCAGAAGATGCAGATGATACTCGACCGACTCTTTCTGAGAGTACCGGTCTTCGGAGAGGTCATTCGCAAGGCGACCATCGCGCGCTGGAGCCGCACCCTGGCGACGATGTTCGCCGCCGGTGTACCCCTGGTGGAAGCACTCGATTCCGTCGGGGGGGCGGCCGGGAACTACGTATACCTCGAGGCAACGCGACGCATCCAGGGCGAAGTGTCCACCGGGACGAGCCTGACGGCTTCCATGCAGAACTCCGGGGTCTTTCCGAACATGGTGGTCCAGATGGTGGCCATTGGGGAAGAATCCGGCTCCCTGGATTCGATGCTCAGCAAGGTCGCGGACTTCTTCGAGGCCGAGGTGGACGATGCCGTGGATGCCCTGTCCAGCCTCATGGAGCCCATGATCATGGTCGTGCTCGGTACGCTCATCGGTGGAATGGTGATTGCGATGTACCTGCCGATCTTCAAGATGGGCCAGGCCATCTGAGGCCACTCTGACCGCCCCTACCCTGGCGCAACCCCGTGGCCTCCCCAAACCGGCAGACCGGATCCACCGATGATCGATTTCCTCCTGGCATCTCCTCCCGCCACCGTTCTGGGCTGCGGCCTCCTCGGTCTGCTGGTGGGCAGTTTCCTGAACGTCGTCATTCACCGCCTCCCGAGGATGATGGACAGCGAATGGCAGGCGCAGTGCCGTGAGCTTCGCGGCGAGCCGGCCGCGCCCGCCACGACCTACAACCTGGTCGTGCCCCGATCCTCCTGCCCCCAATGTGGTCACAGGATTACTGCGGCCGAGAACATTCCGGTCGTGAGCTGGCTCGCGCTCGGGGGCCAGTGCCGAGCGTGCAAGGCCAGGATTTCTCCTCGCTATCCGCTGGTGGAGGCTCTCACGGGCCTGCTGTCCGGCGTGGTGGCCTGGCACTTCGGCTTCTCCTGGACGCTGGCAGGCGGTCTGGTCCTGACCTGGGCACTTGTAGCGCTCGCGTTCATCGATCTCGACACGACCCTGCTTCCCGACGACATCACGCTGCCCCTTGCGTGGGCTGGTTTGCTGCTCAACCTCAACGCAGTGTTCGTTCCCCTTGCCGATGCGGTGATCGGTGCCGCAGCCGGCTATCTCTGCCTCTGGACTGTCTACCAGGCCTTCAAGCTGGTCACCGGCAAGGAGGGAATGGGGTTCGGTGACTTCAAGCTTCTCGCGGCGATCGGCGCCTTCCTTGGATGGAAGATGCTCCCGGTCGTGATCCTGCTCTCGTCGGTCGTTGGTGCCCTCGTCGGTATCGGTCTCATCGTGTTTGCGCGCCACGCGCGCGGCAAGCCCATCCCGTTCGGGCCCTATCTCGCAGCCGCCGGCTTCATCGGCCTTGTCTGGGGAGATGCTCTCACGCAGTACTGGCTCTCCGGCCTCTGACCGGTCACGGAACCCATGGTGTATGTGGTCTGCCTGACGGGCGGTATCGGATCGGGAAAATCCGCTGCCGCGACCCGGTTCGCCGCGCTTGGGGCCGAAGTCATCGATACCGATGACATTTCCCGCGAACTGACCGGGCCGGGTGGCGGGGCCATGGATGCCATAGTCTCCCGCTTCGGACCCGCGGTGGTCGAGCCGGACGGCAGGCTGCGCCGGGACCAGATGCGCGCGCTTGTCTTCGAGGACGCCACGGCGCGTCAGACTCTGGAAGAGATCCTGCACCCGATGATCCGGCAGATCGTCGGGAATCGGATTGCCGCCTCGAAGGCTGCCTACGTCGTGCTGGTCGTCCCCCTGCTCGTGGAAACCGGCGGCTACCGCAGCCTGGCCCGCCGCGTGGCGGTCGTGGACTGCAGCGAGCAGACACAGATCGAGCGGACGATGTCCAGGAGCGGCCTTTCCCGCGCCGCAGTGGAACGCATCCTGGCTGCCCAGGCGACGCGGGCACAGCGGATCGCGGCAGCGGACGATGTGATCGGGAACGAAGGTTCGATCGCCGACCTGGACGAGCAAGTCCGCGCCCTGCATGCGGCTTACATGGAGGCTGCCCTGGCAGGGTGTTGACCAGCATCTTTTCGGAACACCCCTCCCAGACTGTTTACTTCCCCTGCCTGATTGTCCGATACTTCATGGAACTGTCGAATTAGGCGCGCTGTGATCAGCTACGAGTTCCCGCTCAACGAACGCGTCCGGACTCTCCTGCGTCTCGAAGACCTCTACCGAAAGCTTGATTTCTTCGCGGGGTCGGAAGAGCCGCGCGCCCACCACGCGGCCATCGTCACGCTCTTCGAGGTTCTGGAAGTGGCGGGCCGCGCGGATCTCAAGTCGGAACTCATGCAGGAACTCGAGCGGCAACGACAGCATCTGGAAGGCCTCAGAGCCAATCCGGCCATCGACGCGTCGGCTCTGGATTCCGTGCTTGCCGAGATCGACCGGGTCAATGCCAGTCTCTTCGCTGCCTCCGGCCGGACTGGTCAGGAACTGCGCGACAACGAGTGGCTGATGTCCATCCGCCAGCGCTCCGGCATCCCGGGCGGCGTGTGCGAGTTCGACCTGCCCTCCTACCACTACTGGCTGCACCTGGACGCTGCCGAACGCCGCAACGACATCACCCGGTGGAGTGCCCCGTTCACGCCGATCAAGGAAGGCACGCGCATCGTCCTGAAACTCCTGCGCGAAAGCGGGAAGACCACTTCTGCGGCGGCCACCCAGGGTGTCTTCCAGCAGATGATGGGCGGAAAGATCTCCCAGATGCTTCGCATCCGGCTGGCTTCCACGTACACCTGCGTGCCCGAGGTCAGTGCCAACAAGTACGCGCTGAATATCCGCTTCGCGCAGGCGCAGGGAGGCGAGCGCGGCCGGACCTATGACGGTGACGTGCAGTTCGAACTCTCCTACTGCAATCTCTAGGACATGCTGCTCCGGTCGACCGCTTCCGGCTGGAAATGGCCGATCCCGAATCGGGTGATTTCATGAAACAGGCAACCGGGTCCCCGCTGCGGCGGGTGGTGCTGTGTCCGCAGTGCGGGAACGACACCACCCTCGGACCAGCCAACCTCTGGCGACCGTTCTGCTCGGAGCGCTGCAAGCTGATCGACCTCGGTAATTGGGCGACAGGGTCTTACCGGATCCCGGTCGAGGAACCCGACCACGGCGTGGACGATCCGGACAACTGAACCGTCCCGCCACCGGCGGATTCCTCTCCATCCCGCGACTCACGGGGCCTTCGCGATCCATGCGCTCCGAATGGCGGCGATCCCGTGGGCGCCAGCCGCACGGGCCATGCCGAGATGCCCTCGCTCCAGGCCTCCGATCGCATACACCGGCAGAGATCGCCCACTGACCAACCGACCGAAGGACTCCCAGCCCATGCCCGTCGCCCCGGGGTGGGTCGCGGTCGGTAACACTGGCCCGAGGACGGCGTAGTCGAAGCCGAGTTCCTCGGCACGATCGAGTTCCACGCCATTGTGGCAGGACGCACCCACCCACGAAAAATCCGGACGCTCGGGCCGCGCAAGAAGCGCCCGGGCAGAAAGATGCACGCCATCGACACCCACTTCACGGGCCAGCGCCTCCGGACCATTCAGGACCACGATGCCGCCCGCCGCGCGAATGCGAGCACTTGCCTTCCTGGAAAAACCCTCCAGCACTGGTGCTTGCAGATCGGGTTCACGAATCTGAACCAGTCGAAGACCTTCGGCAAGCGCAAGATCGAGCCGTTCGAGCGCCTCGGTCTCGCCAAGCACCGCCGCCTGGGTGATCCCCATGAACAGGGGCAGCGACAACGATCTGAGCACAGGACCATTCGCGGGCAGCACCGGCGAGACATCCAGCGCCGGAAGTCTCTGCCAGGAAAAGGACTGCCCTTCCCGGCCTTGTGGCTCCCCCTGCCAGTCCAGAACCCGAAAGAAATGCAACCTCACCCGCGCATGGGCATATTCATGGGTGCAGGTGATCCAGGGCACTGCAGACCTCACGAACAGCCCGAGTTCTTCCTCGAGTTCCCGGGCGAGGGCGCGGACGGGAGCCTCCCCGGGCTCGCACTTTCCACCGGGAAATTCCCACCAGCCCGCATAGACCTTGCCGGCAGGCCTCTGGGCCAGCAGGAAACTGCCGTCGGGACGCTCGATCACCGCAGCTGCAACCTCGACCCACGGCGGCGCACCACCCGGCATCGGGCTCACCTGGAAGGCTTGGCCTTTCGCTTCGAAGCGAGGAGCCGGCGGCCCGAGTAGTCGCGCGCGAAGTGCCACGCCACGCGCCCGCTCCGGGAACCACGGGAAAGCGCCCACTGAAGCGCCTCCCGGTGCAGTTCACCCTCGTCGCCCCCACCGGCACCGAGAATCCCGACCCAGTACCGCACAATTTCGAGATAGTGGTCCTGGTCGAACGGATAGAACGACACCCAGAGACCGAACCGCTCGGACAGGGATATCTTTTCCTCGACGGTTTCGCCGGGATGCACCTCTTCCCCCACGTAACGCGTCTCGAGATTCTCGTGCATGTACTCGGGCATGAGGTGCCGGCGGTTGGAGGTGGCGTAGACCAGCACGTTTTCCGTCGTCGCCGCGATGGTCCCGTCGAGAATGGCTTTCAGGGCCTTGTAACCGGGTTCGTCTGCCTCGAAGGAGAGGTCATCGCAGAAGACCACGAACTTGTAGGGTTGGCCGCCGACGAGATCGATGATGTCCGGCAGATCGACCAGATCCTGCTTGTCGACTTCGACAAGCCGCAATGCCTTGCCCGAGTACTTGTTGAGCACGGCCTTCACCAGCGACGACTTGCCCGTGCCACGAGCCCCGGTGAGAAGCACGTTGTTGGCGGGAACACCCTCGACAAACTGCCGCGTGTTGGCATCGATCAGCCGTGCCTGCGCGTCCACCCCCTTCAGATCCCGCAGCAGGATGCGGTGCGGCCGTTCGACGGGAACCAGATGTCCCCCACCCTGGCGCCGTCGCCACCGGAATGCGACATGCGCAGTGAGGTCAGGCACCCTCGCCAGCGGGGGAAGCATCGGCTCCAGGCGGTCGATGAGAGCTTCCGCTCGCGCGACGAGGCGCTCCAGGCCCGAAAGGCCCGCGGAGGCGGGCACCCTGCTAGGTTCGATACTCGGCATTGATCTTCACGTAGTCGTAGGAATAGTCACAGGTCCAGACGGTGGTCGCTGCCGAGCCGCGCCCGAGGTCCACGCGGACCACGATCTCGGCGGCCTGCATGACTCGCGCCCCGTCCTCCTCCCGATAGGCCGCGGCTCGCCCGCCGCGATCGATCACTCGCACATCCCCCAGCCAGAGATTCACCCGCCCGGTGTCGAGCGCCTGCAACCGCGCATTTCCGATCGCCATCAGAAGCCGTCCCAGATTCGGATCAGAGGCAAAGAAGGCGGTCTTCACCAGCGGCGAGTTGGCGATGGAGCGGGCAACACGCAAGGCCTCCTCCTCGTCCGCGCCGCCGTGCACGTCCACCGTGATGAACTTGGTGGCCCCCTCGCCGTCCCGGGCAATCGCCTGCGCCAGCGGAACAGCCACCGCCAGGACTGCATCCCGGAGGGGGGCGTAGCCCGGGTCCGAGACCGACTGGATCCGAGGCGCCGTGGAACGCCCGGTGGCCATCAGCACGAAGGAGTCATTGGTCGAGGTATCGCCATCGACCGTCACCCGATTGAAGGACCGATCGGCGACCTCCCGCACCAGAATGTCCAGCACCGATCGCGTCACCGCCGCGTCCGTCGCAATGAAGGCGAGCATCGTCGCCATGTTCGGCTGTAGCATCCCCACGCCCTTGGCGATCCCCGTCACCGTGGCATCGCCTTCACCCAGGGGGACTTTCACCGAAGCCGCCTTGGGCACGGTATCGGTGGTCATGATTGCCGCCGCGGCCTCCGCCCAGTGGTCCGGGGCCAGCGACGCCATGCAGGCGGGGAGGGCCGCCACGAGGCGATCCACGGGAAGGTGCTCGAGGATCACTCCCGTGGAGAAGGGCAGGACTTCCCCGGGGCCGCCATCGAGCAGCCGGGCAGCTGCGGCGCAGGTGTCCCGGGCCGCCCGAAGGCCCTGCTCTCCTGTGCCGCAATTCGCGTTGCCCGCATTCACCACGATGCCCCGGACGGCCCCCCCTGAAGCAAGGTGCTCCCGGCACACCTGTACCGGAGCCGCCGCAAAACTGTTCTGAGTGAAAACCCCTGAAGTCACGGTCCCCGGAGCCAGGCGCATGAGCATCACGTCCCGCCGGCCCGCCTTGCGGATACCCGCCTGGGCGAATCCCAGTTCCACACCGTCGACGGGCCACAGGGACGCCGGATCCGGCGGCGAAAGATTGACTGCCATTTCACTCCTCTGTCGAATTCAGGCAGCCGTGCCGCCTGGCCCGGTCCCTGCCGGAGGGGCCAGGCATCGGCACCGACCGGGCACATGCCCCCCCGCGGAGACGGCTTGCCGCAACCTGACGAACAACCACACAGAAAGACGCAAGCACAGCGACCCCACGCCCTGCTGCTGCCCAAGGCCGTATGCTACCCGATCAGTCCGGGCCCCCCGGGGACCGTACGCGAGAAACGAGGGGGCGAACGGCAAATTACGGTACCGGGATACAATGACAGCGTCCTGGTCGACCATTCGCTTCGCGGCTTCCCCCCCCTGCCACTTCGCTGCAATTCCATGCCCTCCAGACCCGGTAAAGCACGAAACCCACGACCCTCGTCCCACAGGCCGGCCGCGCATACGGAAGCCCGGTTGCGGGAAGCACTCGCCCTGCACCAGGAAGGCAGGCTGGGCGTGGCCGAAGTCATCTACCGGGGAATACTGGAAGCCGATCCCCGGAGTTTCGACGCACTACACCTCCTCGGCGTTCTTTCGGCCCAGTCAGGCAACCCTCAGGCGGCGGTGGAACTCATCACCAGGGCCATTGCGCTCCATCCTGGCAATCCCGCCTTCCACGCCAATCTTGGGCTTGCACTGCAGTCCATGGGGCGATGGGAGGCCGCCCTGGCCAGTCACGAGACGGTCATTCGTCTCCAACCCGGTTCCGCGGAGGCGTGGACAAGTCGGGGACTCGCCCTCCAGGCCCTGGGCCGGCTCGAAGAAGCCGTGTCCAGCCACGATCAGGCGATCCGCATCCGTCCGGACTATGCCGAGGCCCACTCGAACCGCGGTGTGGTCCTCAGCGAACTCGGGCAACAGGAGGCCGCCCTCGCCAGCCTCGACCGTGCCATGGAATGTCGACCCGACGACGTGGACACCCTGCACAACCGCAGCCTCATTCTGCACAAGCTGGGACGACTCGAGGCCGCGGTCGAATCCTACGACCGGGTTCTCGCCCGGCACCCGCTTCACGCGGACGCCCTCTTCAATCGGGGAGTCGCCCTCGAAGCCCTCGGAAAGTGGGCAGCGGCAGCCGCCAGCTACGAGAAGGCTATCGACATCCGACCCGACCATGCGGAAACCCGCTTCGCGCTCGGTAACGTCTGTCGGGCACTGGGCAGGGCGGAAGAGGCGCTGGCGAACTACGACGCCGCCATCTCCATCCAGCCCGACTTTCCGGATGCCCATGCCCGCCGCGGTTCCACCCTCCAGACACTCGGACGTCTGGACGAAGCGATGGCCGCGCACGAGCGAGCCATTGCGATCCAGCCGGATCACGCCGAAGCCTTCTGCAGCCGCGGCAAGGTTCTCCGGGCCCAGAATCGCCCTCAAGACGCCCTGGCGAGTCTGGAGGAGGCCATCCGGCTTCGGCCGGATTATGCGGACGCCTTCGTGAACAGGGGAATTGTCCAGTCGGAACTCGGGCAGCACGAAGCGGCCCTGATGAGTCATGACACCGCCATCGGCATCGACCCCGGGTTTGCGGAGGCCCACGCGAACCGCGGGATTGCCCTGCAGGCCCTCGGCCAGACGGACGCCGCCCTCGCCAGTTATGACCGGGCGATCGAACTGCGGCCCGATTTTCCGGAGGCGCACTCGAACCGCGGGAATGCTCTGCAGCAACTTGGACAGGCGGAAGCCGCGCTGGCCAGCCATGACGAAGCCGTCCGGCTGGATCCAGCGTTCGACGCCGCGTGGTTCAACCGTGGCAACACGCTGCGAAGCCTCGGCAGGCTGGAAGAGGCCATTGCCAGCCACGAGGAGGCCATCCGTCTGCGTCCCGATCACGCCGAGGCCTTCGTCAACCGGGGTAATTCTCTGCAGGCGCTCGGCGAACTGGACGCGGCGATCGCCAGCTTCGCCACGGCCATCGGCCTGCGCCCGGAATTTCCGCCCGCCCACTCCAATATGGGTAACGCCCTCAAGGAACTCGGTCGCCTGAGCGAGGCTGTTGCCAGTTACGACCAGGCCATCGCCCTTGACCCGCGCTACGCGGAAGCCTGCTACAACCGGGGCATCGCGCTTCAGGCGCTGGGCCGGCTTGACGCAGCGATCGCCAGCTATGACCAGGCGCTCGGAGTCCAGCCGCAATTCGGCGAGGCGTGGTGGAACAAGAGCCTTTGCCTTCTCCTTGGCGGCGATTTCGCGCGTGGCCTCCCCCTCTACGAATGGCGCTGGGCACAGAAGGAACATGCCCAGCACCAACGCAACTTTCCCCAGCCGCTCTGGCTCGGGGAAAGCCCGCTGGCCGGGCGAACCATCCTGCTCCACAGCGAGCAAGGTCTCGGCGACACCATTCAGTTCATCCGCTACGCCCCCCTCGTTGCCGCAATGGGCGCGAAGGTCATCGCGGAAGTTCCGGGAGTCCTCCTGAAGCTTCTGGGCAGCGTGGAAGGTGTCAGTCAATGGATCGTGAAGGGCGAGACCCTGCCGACCTTCGACTGCCACTGCCCCCTCCTGTCCCTGCCCCTGGCCTTTCACACCGATCTCTCCAGCATCCCAGGGGGATCGGGATACCTGCGGTCCGACATGGGCAAGGTGGCCGAGTGGGCCCGCAGGCTCGGGCCGGGAACGAAACGGCGCATTGGTCTTGTGTGGAGCGGCAATACGGCCCACAAGGACGACCTCAAGCGCAGCATTCCTCTCGCGACACTCATCGATGCGCTACCAGCCGGTTACGAATACGTGAGCCTGCAGAAGGAAATCCGGGACCAGGATGCCGCAGCCGCCAGGGGGGCCGGCGGGCCCGCGCACTTCGGGGCCGAGCTACGGGATTTCACCGACACCGCCGCCCTGTGCTCTTTGATGGATGTCGTCATCAGCGTTGACACCAGCGTGGCCCATCTCGCCGCCGCACTCGGCAAGACCACATGGATTCTGCTGCCCCGAGGCCCGGACTGGCGCTGGATGATGGATCGCAGCGACAGTCCCTGGTATCCGTCCGCCACGCTGTTCCGGCAAGGCCTGGACCAGAGCTGGGCCGAAGTGTTGCGGACCGTCAGGACCCGTCTGCTGGCGCTCGCCTGAAGCTCCGGCGCCCCGATTTGCCGTCCCGTCCCCCCGGTGGCTGGCGCGGTGTCAGCTCAGCCGGCCGTGGCAGTGCTTGTACTTGTTGCCGGATCCACAGGGGCACGGATCGTTCCGCCCTACCTTCGGCGCTGCACGCGCCGGCTCGGCCCGCGCAGCATCTTCCGTGTCTTCCGGCGGGGCGTCCGGATCGGCGTGCTGATAGCGCACGTTGGACAGATCGACCGGTTCCTCGGCGGGCGCGATCTCTTCTTCCGATCTCACCTGCACCAGCATCAGTTGCCGCGTGACCTCGTTTCGCACAGTCTCCAGCAGCATCTGGAACAGTTCGAAGGCTTCGCGCTTGTATTCCTGCTTCGGATTCTTCTGTGCATACCCCCGCAGGTGAATGCCCTGGCGGAGATGATCGAGTGCGGCGAGGTGCTCGCGCCAGTGCGTGTCCAGGCTCTGCAGCATGACGCCGCGTTCGTACTGGTGCCACGCGGGCGGATCGATGCGCGCAATCTTGGCGGCATAGTCCTCCCCCAGCGCGGCCATCACGCGTTCCCGAATGGACTGGTCGTCCAGCTTGTCGTCGTCCTTCATCCACTGCCGCACGGGGACGTCTACCCCGAGTTCCGACTTCAGCGCCATCTCCAGACCGGGAATGTCCCACTGATCCTCGACGCTTTCCGCTGGCACGTGCTGGGCGACCAGGTCCGAAGCGGCGCCTTCGCGCAGCGCCCGGATCGTTTCCGTGATGTCGTCGCTTTCCAGCAGTTCGTTGCGTTGCTGATAGATCACCTTCCGCTGATCGTTCGCGACGTCATCGTATTCGAGCAACTGCTTGCGGATGTCGAAATTGCGGGCCTCGACCTTGCGCTGGGCATTCTCGATGGCCCGCGTGACCAGTGGCGACTCGATGGCCTCGCCCTCGGGCATCCGCAGCTTCTCCATCACCCACTTCACCCTGTCGGCCGCGAAGATCCTGAGCAACTGGTCCTCGAGGGACAGGAAGAAACGGCTCGAACCCGGATCGCCCTGCCGGCCTGCGCGCCCCCTCAGCTGGTTGTCCACCCGCCTGGATTCGTGCCGCTCGGTTCCGATGATGTGCAGACCACCGGCCCCGACGACCTCGTCGTGCAGCAACTGCCACTGCGCGCGCACGGCCGCGATCCTTTCCGCCTTCTGCGCCTCGGTGGAGTCCGCGGACACCTCGATGCGCTGGATTTCCGGCTCGGGGTTCCCCCCGAGGACGATGTCCGTCCCACGGCCGGCCATGTTCGTGGCGATGGTGATCATGCGCGGCTGGCCAGCCTGCGCGACGATCTCGGCCTCGCGGGCGTGCTGCTTGGCATTGAGCACCTGGTGCGGGAGCTTCTGCTCCTCGAGGGCCTTCGACAGCCGCTCCGAATTCTCGATGGATGTGGTTCCCACCAGCACGGGCTGACCGCGTTCGTTGCACCCGCGAATTTCCCGGATCACGGCGTCGAACTTCTCCCGCTCGGTCTGGTACACCTGGTCCATGCGATCCTGGCGCACCATCGGACGATGGGTGGGCACGAGGACCGTTTCGAGCGCGTAGATATGCTGGAACTCGAAGGCTTCGGTGTCGGCGGTACCCGTCATCCCCGCGAGCTTGCGGTACATGCGGAAATAGTTCTGGAACGTGATGGACGCGAGGGTCTGGTTCTCCCTCTGGATCGGCACCCTTTCCTTGGCCTCCACCGCCTGGTGCAGACCGTCCGACCAACGCCTGCCCTGCATCAGACGACCGGTGAACTCGTCGACGATGACCACCTCGCCGTTCTGCACCACGTAATGGGTATCCCGCTGAAACAGCACGTGCGCCCGGAGGGCGGCGTAGACGTGATGCATCAGCTGAATGTTCACCGCATCGTACAGACTGCCGCCTTCTGCAAGCAGGCCCGCCTCGGTGAGCAGCCTCTCGGCCTTTTCGTGCCCGGACTCCGTGAGGAGTACCTGATGGGCCTTCTCGTCGACGCTGAAGTCGCCGGGCCCGTCCTCCTCCTTCTGCCGGTCCAGGAAACGCACCAGCTCGTTCACCTTGAGGTAGAGCTCGCTGGTGTCGTCCGCCTGGCCGGATATGATGAGCGGGGTACGCGCCTCGTCGATGAGAATCGAGTCGACCTCGTCCACAATGGCGTAGGCAAGAGCGCGCTGCGCCCGCTCCGACGTGTGGTACACCATGTTGTCGCGCAGGTAATCGAAACCGAACTCGTTGTTCGTCCCGTAGGTGATGTCCGCCGCGTAGGCCTGCCGCTTGGCTTCCTGCCGCTGATCCGGCGCCATCTCGTGGTACGGGAGGTTCACTCCCACGGTGAGCCCGAGGAAGGTGTGAACCTTTCCCATCCACGCCGCGTCGCGAGAGGCCAGGTAGTCGTTCACGGTCACGACGTGAACCCCCTGCCCCGAAAGGGCATTGAGGTAGGCAGGCAGGGTGGCGACGAGCGTCTTTCCCTCGCCGGTTCGCATCTCGGCAATCTTGCCCTGATGGAGCACCATGCCGCCCACGAGCTGGACATCGAAGTGCCGCATGTTGAGCACGCGACGGCTCGCCTCGCGGACGGTGGCGAACGCCTCGGGAAGGATCTGGTCGAGCGTCTCGCCCCCCGCCACCCGGTCCTTGAAGGCCTGGGTGCTCGCCCTGAGCGCCTCATCGGAGAGTTGCTGCATGCGCGGCTCGAGCGCGTTGATGGCCCGGACGGTCTGCGAGTACTTCTTGAGCAGACGGTCGTTGCGGCTACCGAAAACCTTCTTGAGTACGTTCGCGATCATGACGATGGGAGCAATGGAAACCTGCTAAATGCATCGAGGGGTGGGCACTCGTCCTCACCCCTCGAGCGATGTCACGGATTCATGCGGCCTTACCTGGCCGACCGGCCGCTGCAGCGCCCTGCCAGAGCCTCGCCGGCTGACCGACGGCTCGCGACCCCGCAAACCGCCTCGCCCGGAGCCTGCGCCCGCCGAACCACCGGAACTTTGCCCTGATAAAGCCAACCGATACTACCATAGCGACCATGAAACACCCTGCCCAAGGCCCCGGCCGCTTCCGTGGACAGACCGTCCGGGACTGGCTCACCCGGCTGGATGATGCCGGCCGGATTGCCGATCACGCCCGATATCTGGCGGGAATCCAGCGTGTTCTCGAAACCGCATTGCCCCCCGGGCTGGCGAACGACGTATCCGTCTGCAACGTGAGAAACGGCACGCTGGTGATCGCCGCCAGCAGCGGGGCCGTTGCCCACCGGTTGCGGATGATGGCGGCGGACCTCCTCCCGCGGCTCGCCAACGGTGGAGAACGCCTCACCGCGTTGCGGGTCGAGGTTCGACCACCGCACCTGCCGGATCCCGCTCCACCCAAGCGGGCCACGCTCTCGCCCGCTGCCCGGGCAAGTCTCGACGACCTCGCGCGCTCGCTTCCCGATTCCCCGGTACGCGCCGCAGTCGAGCGCTTTCTCCGGCGGCAGCGCAATGGCTGATCACGCCACCAGCACCAGACGCTCCAGCACGTAGAGAGCCATGACGATCGCGAGGAGAATCACCCCGAACCGCAGGATCTGACTCGCCAGACGCAGATAGCGCCTGTCATGTCGCAGGACGAACATCAGGAAGCATCCCGCAATGGAAGCCACGGCCAGAAAGCCCACCAGACGCAGGATCACCACAACCCGTCACCCTTCCCGTTATGTCGCGGTGCCGGGCCCCCTCAGGCAGCCAGCAGTTGCTTGCGGGCAAAGGCGGGGGCCTGAGCCTCCTCGGCAAAGACAGCATACTCCCAGGCCTGTTCCGTCTCGAGCAACTGGCGGAGCAGAGCATTGTTGAGCGCGTGTCCCGACTTGTGAGCACTGAAACTGCCGATCAGCGGGCGCCCCAGCAGATAGAGGTCACCGACGGCATCGAGCACCTTGTGTTTCACGAACTCGTCACCGTAGCGAAGTCCATCCTGGTTGAGGACTCGAAACTCGTCCATCACGATGGCATTGTCCAGGCTGCCGCCCAGGGCCAGTCCCTGGGAACGCATGCTCTCCACCTCGTGCATGAACCCGAACGTCCGCGCGCGGCTCACCTCCTTGACATAGGAGGTCTGCGCGAAATCCACCCGCACCTGGTTTCCGGCCTCATCGAAGGCCGGGTGCCGGAAATCGATGGAGAAGTCGAGGCGGAACCCGTCGAACACGTCGAGACGCGCCCACTTGTCGCCATGGCGGACCTCGACGGGCTTGCGGACACGAATGAAGCGCTTGGCTGCGTTCTGTTCCTCGACCCCCGCCGACTGGATGAGGAAGACGAACGGTGCGGCGCTCCCGTCCATGATGGGCACCTCGGCCGCGGTGAGGTCCACGTAGACATTGTCGATCCCCAGACCCGCCAGGGCCGACATGAGATGCTCGACGGTGGCCACTCTCGCCCCGTCCCGCTCCATGCAGGAGGACAGCCGCGTGTCAGTGACGGAGTAGGGGCCGGCGGGAATGTCCACCGGCTCCGGCAGGTCCACACGGCGGAATACCACCCCGCAGTCCGGCGCGGCCGGGCGCAGGGTCATGACCACCTTCTCGCCCGTGTGGAGACCGACACCCGTGGCGCGGACGGCATTCTTCAGGGTTCGCTGCTTGAGCATGGGTTCCGGTCGGGTTTCTCGCGGTTGGCGGCGCAGGATTTTGTTGCCTCCGTGTAGGCTATCACAGCGGACCGTGCGCCGGCTCCCAGGTCTCCGGGGCGGCCGCCGGATGATCGCGGCGCCCCGGAGTCCGGACGGATCAATCCGCCTGGCGCCGCAGGAAGGCAGGAATCTCCAGCGTCTCGATCCCGGAGAGCTTCATGGCCTCCACCTGGTCCCGATTGGTCCGCCGGCGGATCACCGCGGGGGTGTCGAGTTCCCCGTAACCTGCCTCGAGGCTCATGGGCACACTGTCCGTTCCGGTCTTGATGACCTGCAGCGGCTGCACCTGCTTGCGGTTGACCGGGGCGCCGAGTCCGGTCGCCACCATCGTGACCCGCAGGTGTTCGCCGAGGCTCTCGTCGATGACTGTCCCCACGATCACCGTGGCGTCCTCCGCCGTGAATCCCTTGATCGTGTTCATGACTTCGTGGACTTCCTTCATCTTCAGGTTGGTCGAGGCCGTGATGTTCACCAGCACGCCCCGGGCACCCGCCAGATTGACATCTTCCAGAAGCGGGCTGGCCACCGCCTGCTCCGCCGCCTCCGCGGCGCGGTGCGCGCCGGCAGCGAGCGCCGACCCCATCATCGCCATGCCCATCTCCGACATCACGGTGCGCACGTCGGCGAAATCCACGTTCACAAGGCCGGGACACTTGATGACTTCGGCGATCCCCGCCACAGCGCCATGGAGCACGCCATTGGCGGCCTTGAAGGCGTCGAGCATCGAGATGTCCTCGCCCAGCACCGCCATCAGCTTGTCATTGGGGATGATGATCAGCGAGTCCACGTGGCGGCCGAGTTCCTCCAGACCCTGCATCGCGATCTTCAGGCGCTTGCCTTCGAAACTGAACGGCTTGGTCACCACGGCCACCGTCAGGATGCCGAGTTCGCGGGCCACCTCCGCGACGATCGGTGCCGCGCCCGTGCCCGTCCCGCCACCCATGCCCGCCGTCAGGAACAGCATGTCGGCGCCCTCGATCATCTCGATGATGCGCTCCCGGTCCTCGATGGCGGCCTGGCGCCCCACGTCCGGGTTCGCACCGGCACCCAGGCCCTTGGTGACCCCGGTCCCGAGTTGCAGAAGATTGGGCGAACGGCTGCGCTTGAGCGCCTGTGCATCCGTGTTCATGCAGATGAACTCCACGCCATCCACGCCGCGATCGATCATGTGGTCCACGGCGTTGCCGCCACAGCCTCCGACGCCCACGACCTTGATGACGGCTTCCTGCGGTTGCGAATCCACGATCTCGAACATGTCCATCCCCTCCTCTGGCAAGTTGAATCCCCAAGAACCCTAGACGCCGCGCCCTCACGGGTCGCGGCGGTCAGAAATTGACCGCGAACCATTCCCTCATGCGTGAGAACACCTGCTGCATGCTGCCGCTCGACAGCTTCACCAGGTCCCGCCTGCGCTGCTCCTCGTAGGCCGCTGCCAGGAGCCCGATACCCGTCGCGAAGCGCGGCCCGCACACCACGTCGGCGAGCGGTCCGACATAGCTGGGCACGCCCAGTCGCACCGGCATGTGGAAGACCTCTTCGCCCAGTTCCACCATGCCCTGCATGCCGGCGCTTCCTCCCGTGATCACGATTCCGGATGACAGGAGATCCTCGTAACCGCTGCGTCGCAGTTCCGCCTGCACCAGCGTGTAGAGTTCCTCGACCCTTGGCTCGATGACCTCGGCGAGGGTCTGGCGCGACAGCAGCCTCGTCCCCCGTTCGCCCACCCCGGGCACCTCCACCATGTCCGACGGATTGGCGAGCTGCCGCAGGGCGCAGCCGTACTTGCGCTTGATCTCCTCGGCATCCTTGGTGGGCGTGCGCAGTGCCATGGCGATGTCGTTCGTGATCTGGTCGCCCGCGATCGGAATCACCGCGGTGTGACGGATGGCCCCCTGGGTGAACACCGCGATGTCGGCGGTGCCTCCGCCGATGTCGACCAGCGCCACGCCGAGATCCTTTTCGTCCTCGGACAGGGTCGCCGTCGCGGATGCGAGGGGCTGGAGGATCAGATCGCGCACCTCGAGCCCGCAGCGCCGCACGCACTTGAGAATGTTCTGGGCGGCGGAGACCGCGCCGGTCACGATGTGAACCTTCACCTCGAGCCGCACGCCGGCCATGCCCAGCGGCTCCCGCACGTCCTCCTGACCGTCGATCACGAACTCCTGGTTCAGCACGTGCAGGATCTGCTGGTCCGTCGGGATGTTCACGGCCTTCGCCGTCTCGATGACGCGGTCCACGTCCAGCTGGGAGACCTCGCGGTCCTTGACCGCGACCATCCCGTGCGAGTTGAAGCTCTTGATGTGGCTGCCGGCGATCCCCGTGTACACCTCGCGGATCTTGCAGTTCGCCATGAGTTCCGCTTCCTCCAGGGCCCGCTGGATCGCGGTTACCGTGGACTCGATGTTGACGACCACTCCCTTCTTCAGGCCGCGCGAGGGATGGGAGCCCATGCCGACCACCTCGAAGCCACCCTCAGGCTTCGCCTCGGCCACGATCGCCACGATCTTCGAGGTCCCGATGTCGAGGCCGACCATGAGGTTGCGGGCCTCCTTGGGCTTGTTGATGAGCGGCATCCGCCGTGTTTCTGCAAGGTCCATGGGCTGGGTCTCCTTCTCAGACTCCGTTGTTCTGCGGGCGCACCCGGACCGCGAATCCGTTCGGGTAGCGCAGGTCCACCACCGGGGGCGGTTCGCGAAGGGTCGCGATGCTCGAGGCATACATCGCGGCAAAGGTGGCCATGCGCTTTGCCACCTGCTCGCGACCGAGCTCCAGCGTCATGCCGTCCTGCAGCCGGACCGTCCAGGCACGGCGCTCGGAGACGCGGATCTCGCTCACTTCGCGTCCGATCGGGGACAGGCTGCTCCGGAAGCGGACGAGGTTTCCGGCCATGTCGGGCGCCAGCTCCCGGGGCCCCTCCAGGACCGGAAGCCGCGCATCCGAGGCGGCCTCGAAGATCTCGCCCCGGGTATTCACGAGGCCCTGATCACCCCAGCGCGCCAGCGCGACGTGCTCGTCCAGGACCACCTCGAGCCGGTCCGGCCACAGACGCCGGACCTGCACCTCGCGGACCCACGGCAGCTTCTCGAAAGCCTGACGCGACGCATCGAGGTTGATCGTGAAGAAGTTGCCGCGCAGCTGACGGCGCACCACGTTGTCGACCTGGGTCGCCGTCACGCGGGAAATGCTCCCGGTCACCACGACCTCGCGAACGGCGAACACCGGCATGTGCACCACCAGGAAGATCGCGGCGTAGAGCGTGGCGACGCCGGCGAGGCCGACAAGCAGCGCAGTGACCGTCGCGAGGGCCTCCGGCCTATCCCACATGCGCCATCCCCAGGATTCGCAGGACCAGTGCCGGAAAGTCGATTCCCGCCGCGCGGGCCGCCATGGGCACGAGACTGTGCCCGGTCATGCCGGGCGACGTGTTCAGTTCGAGCAGGCTGACGGAACCATCCTGCCGGCGAATGAGATCGGCCCGGCCCCAGCCCTCGCACCCGAGCGCCGCCACGGCCCGCAGGACGAGGGCGCGGATGCGCACTTCCTCGGCCTCCTCCAGTCCGCAGGGGCAGAAGTACTTCGTCTCGTCGCTGAAGTACTTGTTCTGGTAGTCGTAGTTGCCTTGCGGGGCCTCGATGCGCACCAGCGGCAGCGACTGCTCGCCGAGGAAGGCCGCGGTGAGTTCCTGGCCCGCGACGAACTCCTCGGCCAGCACCAGCCGGTCGTAGCGGGCCGCGCGCTCGAAGGCCGCAGGCAGGTCCGTGGCTTCGGTCACCCGGGTGAGCCCGAGGGTCGATCCTTCCCTGGCCGGCTTGACGATGAGGGGCAGGCCAAGCTCGGCGGCGACCCGTTTCCAGTCGCTGTCCGCCGTCAGCACCTCCCAGCGTGGAGTCGGCAGCCCCGCCGCGACCCACACCATCTTCGTGCGCACCTTGTCCATGGCAAGGGCCGACGCCATCACACCGCTGCCGGTATAGGGAATGCCCATCAGCTCCAGCGCCCCCTGCACGGTTCCATCCTCGCCGTAGCGGCCGTGCAGCGCGATGAACACCCGGTCGAAGCCTTCCTGCAGCAGTTCGTGCAGGGGCCGCTGCGCGGGATCGAAGGCGTGCGCATCCACGCCCGCCGAGTGCAGCGCCTCGAGCACGGCGGTCCCGGACAGAAGGGAAATCTCGCGCTCCGCGGATCGTCCGCCGAAGAGCACGGCCACCTTTCCGAAGTCGCTCGCCGTCGTCATGTCGCGTCGTCCCCCAGGATGCGCACTTCGGCCTCCAGGGCAACGCCGTGCTCCAGCAGGACCGTCGTCCGGATATGTTCGATGAGCCGTTCGATATCGGCCGCCGTGGCGGTGCCCGAATTGACGATGAAGTTCGCGTGCTTCGGCGAGACAAGGGCCCCGCCGATGGCGAAACCCTTCAGTCCGCTCGCCTCGATCAGGCGGGCGGCGTAGTCGCCCGGCGGATTGCGGAAGACAGAGCCGGCATTGGGCTGGCCCAGGGGTTGGGTCGCAATGCGGCGCCCGAGGAACTGCCGGATGCGGGCCCGGGCCGCCTGGCCGTCGCCGCGGTCGAACCGGAGCCACGCCGCCACGAACCACTCCGCATCCGACGCGCCGCCCGCCCGGACGCAGTGACGGTACCCGAGGTCGTAATCGCGCGGATGGCGTTCCCGGCACTGCCCCGACCGGTCCATGACGAGCACCTTCTCGACCCGCTGCCACGTTTCCGATCCGTAGCAGCCCGCATTCATGGCGAGTGCGCCGCCCACCGTCCCCGGAATGCCGGCGAGAAACTCGGCCCCCTCCAGATCGTGCAGGGCCGCCTGGCGCGACACCTTCGGACTCGCGACGCCCGCCTCGGCATACACGAGGCCGTCCGGCGATACCCCAAGGCTACCCAGCGCGCCGTGGGTGAAGATCAGGGTCGCGCGAACCCCGCCGTCGCGAACGAGCAGGTTGCTGCCGAGACCGACAAAATGGACCGGCTCGCCGGCCGGAAGCTGCGCCAGGAAGGCTGCGAGGTCCGCGAGATCGGCGGGCACGTAGACCTGGTCCGCCGCTCCGCCTGTGCGCCAGCTCGTGTGACGGCGCATCGGCTCCGCCCGGGCGAGCGTCCCGCGCAGGCTGCGGGCGTCGAGGGAGATCATCTCGCTCATGTCCATGCCTGGCCTTTCGCCGCCACGAGCCCCGGAACCTGACCAATCGAGCCCGCGCCCATGGTGACCACCACGTCCCCGTCCCGGGCCGTGGCCGCGATGGTCCCGGGCAGATCCTTCCAGTCCTCCACGAAGATGGGTTCCACCCGCCCCTGGACCCGTACGGCCCGCGCGAGCGACCGGCCGTCCGCCGCCACGATCGGCGCTTCTCCGGCTGCGTAGACCTCGGTGAGCAACAGAACATCGACCGAGGAAAGCACCTTCACGAAGTCCTCGAACACGTCGCGGGTACGGGTGTAGCGGTGCGGCTGAAACACGAGCACGAGCCGATGGCCGGGATACGCCCCCCGGGCCGCCGCCAGGGTCGCGGCCATCTCGGCCGGGTGATGGCCGTAGTCGTCGACCAGGGTGAAGCTGCCTCCGCCCGCGAGCGGGATCTCGCCGTAGCGCTGGAATCGCCGGCCCACGCCGCGGAAGCCGGCGAGGGCACGCAGAATGGCAGCATCGGACGCCCCCACCTCGAGTCCCACCGCAATGGCGGCCAGTGCGTTCTGAACGTTGTGGACACCCGGGAGGCTCAGCGCCACCTCGAGGCGGCGCCCCGGCAGGCCGTTGGGCGCAATCTGCACCCCGAAGCGCATCCCGGGCCCGTCCGCCCTGACGTCCACCGCACGCACCTGGACGTCCTCGCCCATCCCGTAGGTCATCACCGGCTTGGTGACGAAGGGCAGGATGGACCGCACGTTCGGGTCATCGGCACATACGATCGCCATGCCGTAGAAGGGAAGGTGCTGGAGGAATTCCACGAAGGCCTGCCGCAGCCGCGCGAAGTCGTGGCCGTAGGTTTCCATGTGGTCGGCGTCGATGTTCGTCACGACCGCGAGCACCGGCTGGAGGTACAGGAAGGATGCGTCGGATTCGTCCGCCTCCACGACGATGAATTCGCCGGTGCCGAGCTTCGCGTTCGAGCCCGCCGCCTCCAGGCGACCGCCGATCACGAAGGTGGGATCCATCCCGGCCTCGGCCAGCACGCTGGCCACCAGGCTCGTCGTCGTGGTCTTTCCATGGGTGCCGGCCACCGCGATGCCTTGCCGGAGCCGCATGAGCTCGGCCAGCATCAGCGCCCGCGGAACGACCGGGACGCGCCGCGCACGGGCAGCGGCGAGTTCGCTGTTCTCGGACTTGACGGCAGTCGAGATCACGACCGCGTCGGCGCCCTCGATGTGGGCCGCGTCGTGTCCGAGGTGGACCGTGGCCCCGCCGGCGCGCAGGCGCGCGGTGGTGGCGCTCTCGGTCAGGTCGGATCCGCTGACCTGATAGCCCAGATTGAGAAGGACCTCCGCGATGCCGCTCATGCCGGCGCCGCCGATTCCCACGAAGTGCACGTGCTTGACCTTGTGGCGCATGGCGTCAGGCGACCGCGAGTTGCTGGCACACGTCGGCGACCCGACGCGCGGCGTCCGCGCGCCCGAGGCCGCGCGCGAGGCGCGCCATGTCGAGAAGCCGGTCGCGGGTAAAGCCGGCGATGAGGGTGGCGAGACCCGCCGCGGAGAGGTCCCGCTGGGGGATGAGCACGGCCGCGCCGCCGTCCGCGAGAAAGCGCCCATTCGCCGTCTGGTGGTCATCGACGGCGTACGGAAAAGGCACCAGCACCGAGGCCACGCCTGCCGCCGCCAGCTCCGCCACCGTGAGCGCGCCCGCGCGGCAGATCACGCAGTCGGCCTCGCCGAGGGCAGCCGCCATGTCGTCGATGAAGGCGACGCACTCGCCCGGAACGCCTGCCGCGGCGTAGTTCGCCTGCAGGGCCGCGAGGTGACGGGTTCCCGCCTGGTGACGGACCAGCGGCCGGGCCGCGGCAGGCAGGGCGGCCAGGGCCTGCGGGACCGTCTCGTTCAGGGCCTGCGCCCCCAGACTGCCGCCCACCACGAGCAGGCGAAGCGGTCCGCTCCGGCCGGCGAAGCGCGCCTCCGGCTCCGGGAGAGCGAGGATCTCGGACCGCACGGGATTGCCGCACCATTCGGAGTCGGGCAGCGCACGGGGGAAGCCCGTCAGGCGCCGGCTCGCGACCCGGGCGAGCACGCGGTTCGCCAGCCCGGCGATGGCGTTCTGCTCGTGCAGCACCAGCGGGCGGCGGAGCAGGGCGGCCATCAGCCCGCCCGGGAAGGAGATGTAGCCCCCCATGCCGAGCACCACGTCCGGCCGGACGCGGCGCAGGACCACGAGACACTGCCAGAAGGCCACGAGCAGGTTCACGGGCAGCAGCGCCATCCGCGCCAGCCCCTTGCCCCGCAGGCCGGCGAAGCGGATGAACTCCAGCGCGAAACCGTGTCGCGGCACCAGATCGGCCTCCATGCCGTTCCTCGATCCGAGCCAGACGATTCTCCAGCCCCGGCCGCGAAGCTCGCGGGCCACCGCGAGCGCGGGCATGATGTGTCCGCCCGTGCCACCGGCCATCACCAGCAGGGTGGGTCCGGCCCCGGAGGGCAGCGGGGACGCGGACGGCGAACGGGAGGAGGTGGCCATCACGCGGTCCGCCCCATCATGAGCTGGCGATTCTCGTGATCCACGCGCAGCAGGATCGCGAGGGCGACCATGTTGGCGACGATGCCGGTCCCCCCGAAGGACAGCAGCGGCAGGGTCAGGCCCTTGGTGGGCAGCACCCCCATGTTGACCCCCATGTTGATCAGGGCCTGCACCCCGAGCCACAGACCGATACCCTGCGCCACGAGCGCCGAGTGGTAGCGCTCCAGCCGCGCCGCCTGCTTGCCCACCGCAAAGGCCCGGGCCACCAGCCACGCGAACAGCACCAGCACCACCGCCACGCCCGTGAAGCCCAGTTCCTCGGCGATCACCGCGAGGAGAAAGTCGGTGTGCGCCTCGGGCAGGTAGAAGAGTTTCTCCACGCTCGCCCCGAGGCCCACACCGAGGGTCTCGCCGCGGCCGAAGGCAATGAGCGAGTGGGTGAGCTGGTAGCCGGTCCGGAGCGGGTCGGCCCAGGGGTTCAGGAAGCCGGCCACCCTGGCGAGACGGTAGGGCGCGACCCAGATGAGCACCATGAACCCGACAAGCAGCAGAACCGCCAGCGTCGCGAACAGCCGCCAGTTCATGCCGCCCAGGAACAGCAGGCCCATGGCGATGGCGGTGATGACGGCAAAGGCACCGAAGTCCGGCTCCATCAGGAGACAGGCCCCCGCCATCAGCATGACCCCGGCCATGGGAAGAAAACCCTTGCGGAAACTGCCCATGAACGCGGCCTTGCGGACCGTGTAGTCCGCCGCGTACAGCACCACCGCGAGCTTGGCGAACTCGGAAGGCTGGAAACCCAGCCCGAAGAACCGGAGCCAGCGCTGGCTGCCATTCACCGACCGTCCCACCCCCGGCACGATCACCAGAATCAGGAGGAACAGGGCGAACAGGAAGAGATAGGGCGCGGATTGCTGCCACCAGCGCATCGGCACCTGGAAGGCAGCGAAACCCGCCACGGCCCCGATGCCCAGGAAGACCGCGTGCCGCGCCAGGTAGTAGGTGGCGTCGAAGCCCGTGATCCGGGCCGCCTCGGCCGTTGCGATGGAAGCCGAATACACCATCACGAGGCCCAGGGAGAGCAGGAGGAGCGCCGACCAGAGCAGCGACTCGTCCAGCAGCGGGGCCGGGCGCGCGGGGCTCAGTGCGAGGCCGAGCATGCGTGCTGCTCCTCGAGACGGGACACGGCCTGCCGGAAGACCTCGGCCCGGTGTTCGTAGTTTCGGAACATGTCGAAGCTGGCGCAGGCAGGCGACAGCAGGACGGCATCGCCGGCACGGGCGAGGGACGCCGCCTGCTCCACGGCGGCCTCGAGGCTCGCGGCGCGCGCCACCTGGACCGCGTGCGGTGCCAGCGCTGCGGCGATCGAGTCGGCATCGCGACCGATCAGCACCACCGCTCGCGCATGCCGCGCCGCGACGGGGCCGAGCGGCGAGAAGTTCTGGCCCTTGCCGTCGCCGCCCGCGATCAGGACCACGGGCTCGTCCATGCCGGACAGGGCCGCCACGGTCGCGCCCACGTTCGTGCCCTTCGAATCGTCGTAGAAGCGCCGCCCGTTCACATCCGCGATGAACTCCACCCGGTGCGCCAACCCCCGGAACGCCTGCAGCGCGCGCACCAGTGGCGGATAGGGCAGGTCAATGGACCGCGCGAGCGCGAGCGCGGCGAGGGCGTTGGCCGCGTTGTGGCGTCCCGCCACCCTCAGGGAGCGCGCGGACATCAGTGGAGCATCGCCCTCGGCCAGCCAGGTCTCGCCCGAGACGGGGAGCAGGCCCCAGGACCCGCCGCCGTCCGGGCGATCGAGACCGAAGCTCCGGGAGGCGTGGCCCGGGGGCACCATGCCCGTGGTCCAGGGATCATCGCGGTTGACCACCACCACACCCGCTGCCAGGAAGATGCGCGCCTTCGCGGCGGCATAGTCGATCATCCCCTCGTATCGGTCGAGGTGATCCTCCGACAGGTTCAGCACCACGGCGGCATCGGGCCGCAGTCCGCTGGTGGTCTCGAGCTGGAAACTGGACAGTTCCAGCACCACCACGTCGGGCAGGCGCCGGGCGCCGGACTCGATGTCCGCGAGCGCGTCGAGCACAGGCAGGCCGATGTTTCCCGCCACGAGCGTGTCGCATCCCGCCTCGCGGCAGGCGGCGCCCGTCATCTCGGTAACCGTGCTCTTGCCATTCGACCCGGTGATCGCCAGGAGCCGTGGCCGCGCCGCGCCGCGCCGGGTTGCGAGATCGTCCAGGCCCCGGGCAAACAGCTCGATGTCCCCCAGCGCCGGGACCCCGGCCGCCATGGCGGCCCGGATGCACGGTTCCGCCAGGGGCACCCCCGGACTCACCGCAAGCAGGTCCATCCCCTCGAAGGTTGCAGCCACGAAAGGCCCGAGATCGACGCGCACGTCCGGCATCGCGGCCCGCACCGCCTCCAGACCGGGCGGCGCGGGCCGCGAATCCGCGACGCTCACGTGCGCGCCGTGGGCCTGCAGCCAGCGAAGCATCGACATGCCCGTCAGTCCCAGACCGAGCACCAGGACACGCCTGCCGAGGAGGAGATCGTTCAGGCTCATCGCAGCTTGAGCGTGGACAGCCCGAACAGGACCAGGAGCATGGTGATGATCCAGAACCGCACGACCACCTGGTTCTCCTTCCAGCCCTTGAGTTCGTAGTGATGGTGAAGGGGAGCCATGCGGAAGATGCGCTTGCCCGTGAGCTTGAAGGACGCCACCTGCAGCATCACGGAGAGGGTCTCCACCACGAACACTCCGCCCATGATGAACAGCACGATCTCCTGGCGCACGATGACTGCCACCGTGCCCAGCGCCGCGCCGAGCGCGAGGGCCCCGACATCCCCCATGAAGACCTCGGCCGGGTAGGCGTTGAACCAGAGGAAGCCCAGTCCGGCCCCGGCCAGCGCGCCGCAGAACACCGTGAGTTCCCCCGCCCCGGGAATGTGGGGAAACCCGAGGTACTTCGCGAACAGGACGTTGCCCGCGACATAGGCGAAGACCCCGAGGGCGCTGCCCACCATGACGGTCGGCAGGATCGCGAGCCCGTCGAGCCCGTCGGTGAGGTTCACCGCGTTGGAGGTGCCCACGATCACGAAGTAGGTGAGCGCGATGAAGCCGAACACCCCCATCGGGTAGGCGACGAACTTGAAGAACGGCACGATGAGTTCCGTCTGGGCCGGCAGGGACGAGTAGCCCAGGTAGATGGCGGCCGCCAGCCCGACGACGGACTGCCAGAAGTACTTCCACCTCGCGGGCAGGCCCTTCGGATTGCGGTGCACGACCTTCCGGTAGTCGTCGACCCAGCCCACCACCCCGAAGCCCAGGGTCACGCCGAGCACCACCCACACCAGGCGGTTGGTGAGATCGGCCCACAGCAGGGTGGTGGCGCCGATGGACACCAGGATCAGCGCGCCCCCCATGGTTGGCGTGCCCGCCTTCGACAGGTGCGTCTGCGGGCCGTCATCCCGCACCGCCTGCCCGATCTTGTACACGGTCAGCTGGCGGATCATGGCGGGCCCGACGATGAAGGAGATGAACAGCGCAGTCATGGTGGCCAGCACCGCGCGCAGCGTCAGGTAATTGAGGACGCCGAAGGCGCGCACGTCCTGGGCGAGCCACTGGGCGAGAGCGAGCAGCATCAGTGTTCCCCCGCCCCGACGCCGCCCGTTGCAAGCCCCCGGACAACGCGTTCCATGCGCATGAAGCGCGATCCCTTCACCAGCAGGGTCGTGTGCGGCGCGCACACACCGCGGAGTTCCTGCAGCAGGGCTTCCACGTCGTCGTAGTGCCGGGCGCCAGGACCGAATGCCGTCGCGCTGTGACGCGCGAGGTCCCCCAGGGCGTAGAAGCCGTCGAGCCCGCTCTCCCGCGCGTGGGCGCCCACCTCCGCATGGAGTACCTCGCCACCGGCCCCCAGTTCGCCCATGTCGCCCAGCACCAGGATGCGACGGCCCTCGGCGCGCGCAAGCCAGTCGATGGCCGCCCGGGTCGAATCCGGGTTGGCGTTGTACGTGTCGTCCACCACCACGCTGCCGTCCGGCCCGGGCGAGGCCTGCAGGCGACCCTGCACGCCCCGGCAGACATCGAGGCCCCTCGCGATGGCGGACAGGGGCACGCCGAGGGTCGTCGCAACGGCCGCTGCCGCGAGGGCGTTGCGAACGTTGTGGAGACCGGGCAGATGGAGCCGGGCGGCAACTTCACCCGCGGGCGTGCGCAACCGGAGCAGGCTGCCCCCTTCCACCGCCTCCACCCCGGCCGTCACGTCCGCCGCATGGTCGAGACCGAACAGCAGGACACGAGTGTTCCCGCGCAGGCCGGACCAGTAAGGCAGGAACGCATCGTCGGCATTGAGGATTCGCGTGCCCTCCTCCGCCAGCCCCTCGAAGATCTCTCCCTTTGCCCGGGCGATGTTCTCCCGAGACCCGAGTTCCCCGATGTGCGCGGTGCCGGCGTTGTTGATGACCGCCACCGAAGGCCGGGCCAGCCCCGTGAGATAGCGGATTTCGCCCAGGTGATTCATGCCCATCTCCAGCACGGCGTAGCGATGGCCGGCCCGCAGGCTCAGGAGCATCAGGGGCAGGCCGATGTCGTTGTTCAGGTTGCCACGGGTGGCCAGCACGGCCTCCGGGCCCGCGTGCTCCCGCAGGATCGCGGCGGTCAGTTCCTTCACGGTGGTCTTGCCGTTGCTTCCCGTGACCCCGACGACCGTGAGCACGAAGCGCCCGCGCCACCACGCGGCGAGTTGCCCGAGCCCGGCGCGCGTATCGGGGACCACCAGGATGGGCGCACCCGGGGTGGCGACCGCCTCCGGTTCCCGGACCATGACCGCCGCCGCACCCGCCGCGAGCGCGGCGTCGGCGAACCGGTGGCCGTCGAACCGCTCGCCCTCGAGCGCCACGAACAGGTCGCCAGGGGCTACCGCCCGGCTGTCCGTGGTGACACCGGTCACCGGGGCATCGGGACCCCGGACCGCGGCCCGGAGCGCGTCTGCCGCCTCCCGCAGCCTAAACATGGGTTCCCTCCCGACCTTCCCGGAGCGTCCGGCGGGCAACCTCCAGATCGTCGAAGGCAAATCTCTGCCCGCCGATCTCCTGGGTCGTCTCGTGTCCCTTGCCCGCGATCAGGACGACGTCGTTTTCCCCGGCAAGACGCAGTGCCTGGACGATCGCCGCCTCCCGGTCGACCTCCGTCTCGTGGTTCGGGCCCGCCGCCGCCGCGATCTGCGCCACGATGGCCCGGGGATCCTCGGAACGGGGGTTGTCGCTGGTGATGATGGCCAGGTCGCTCAGGCGGGTGGCGATCTCGCCCATGACCGGCCGCTTTCCGGGATCGCGATCCCCGCCACAGCCGAAAACGCAGAACAGACGGGCACCGGTGACGTGCCCGACCAGTTCCCGCAGGGTCTCCAGCGCCTTCTCGAGGGCATCCGGCGTGTGCGCATAGTCCACGACGACCAGCGGGGCGCCCGGCATGCGCAGCATGTCGAAGCGACCGGCGACGGGTTCCACCTGTGCCAGCGCGTCGATGGCCTCGTCGAGCGGCAGGTTGGCCGTGATCAGGACGCCCAGAACGCCCAGCAGGTTGCTCACATTGAAGCCGCCGATCACGCGGCTGCGCAGGGCCGCGTCGCCCCAGGGAGAGCGGATGCGCAGTTCCACCCCGCGGGTGGAGACGCTCACGTCGCGCCCCGAGATGTCCCCGTGCCCGATGCCGTATGTCAGGACCCGGGTGCGCGTCCGGTCGATGCGGGCCACCAGTTCGCGGCCGAACTGGTCGTCCACGTTGATGACCGCATTGGCCAGATCGCGCATGAGGAACAGGCGCGCCTTGGCCTCCCCGTAGGCCGTCATGTCGCCGTGATAGTCGAGATGGTCGCGCGTCAGGTTGGTGAACAGGGCCGTGGCGAAGCGCACACCCGCGACCCGGCCCTGATCCAGCGCGTGGGACGACACCTCCATCGCCACGGCCTGCGCCCCCTGGTCGGCCAGCGCCCGCAGTTGCCGCTGCACGGTGACCGGATCGGCGGTCGTGTGGGTCGACGGAGCGAGCGAACCCGGGAACCCGTTTCCGAGAGTACCCATCACCGCGGCCTTGCGGCCGCACCTCTGGAGCGAACGGGCGATCCAGTGACTGCAGGACGTCTTGCCGTTCGTCCCGGTCACCCCTGCCACCCAGAGATGCTCGCTGGGCTGCCCGTAGACGCAGGCCGCGATCTCCCCGGCAAAGGTGCGCAGCCGCGCAACCGGGGCGTGGGGCACGGACCAGCGCGCGTCCCAGGCGAAGGCATCCGGGTCCCAGAGCACGGCCGCCGCGCCGCGCTCGATGGCCTGGCCGATGAACGCCCGGCCATCGCTGCGCTCTCCTGGAAAGGCCAGGAACAGGTCACCCGGCGCGACGCCGCGGCTGTCGAGGGACACCGAGCCCAGAGGAACCCCCAGGGCGTCGAGCACGGCAGGGTCGAAGGTGACGGTTCTCATACCTCCTCCGGCACGGCGTCACGCATTTCCGGCAGGGGTGTTCGCGTCACCGGGAGATCCGGGGGCACCGCCAGCACCCGCAGGGCGCCGGCGAGCACGGCCGAGGCCACGGGCGCCGCCACCTTGCCGCCGTAGTGCTGTCCCGCGGTGGGCTCGTCGATCATGACCGCGACGATGAGGCGGGGGCGGGTCGCGGGAGCAAAGCCCACGAAGGAGGAGACATACCGATCGGGCGCGTACTGTCCATTGACCAGCTTGTGGGCGGTGCCGGTCTTGCCGGCCACCCGGTAGCCGGTCACCTGGGCCGCGGGCGCGGTGCCGCCCGCCTGCGTGACCAGTTGCAGCATCCCGCGCAGGTCGGCAGCCGTGCGGGGCGAGATGACCGGCAGGCCGGTGACGGGACCGGTACGACGGAGCAGGGACAAGGGCAGCAGGGAGCCGTCGTGGCAGAAGATCGTGTAGGCGCGTGCCAGTTGCATCAGGCTCACGGAGATGCCGTGGCCATAGCTCATCGTGGCCTGCTCGATGGGTTTCCAGGACTGGGGGTCGCGGAGACGCCCGCCGGCTTCCCCGGGGAAGCCGGAGCGCGGAACGGCCCCGAAACCGGATGTGGACAGCACCTGCCAGAGGTCCTGCGGCGGCAGTGACAGCGCCATGCGCGCCGTGCCGACGTTGGACGAGATCTGGATGACCTGCGACACCGTGAGGTTCGTGGCGGACGCGTGCGCGTCGTGAATGGTCCGGTTGCCGATCGTGAGCGCGCCGCCGGCGGTCTGGATGACGGACTCGGGCCGGTAAAGGCCGCTTTCCAGCGCCGCTGCGACCGTGAAAGGCTTGAGCGTGGATCCGGGCTCGAAGAGATCCACGAGGGCGCGATTGCGGGCGCGGCCCGTGTCGTAGTGGGCCCGGTTGTTCGGGTTGTAGGCCGGCGCGTTGGCCAGCGCCAGCACCTCGCCGGTATTGGGATCCAGCACGACGATGCTTCCCGCCCTGGCGTTGTTCGCCGCGACCGCGTTCTTCAGTTCGCGGTAGGCGAGGTACTGCAGCCGCAGGTCGATGGACAACACCACGTCCTGTCCCTGCCGGGGAGCACGCACGCTTTCCACGTCCTCGATCACCCGGCCCCGGCGGTCCTGGATGACGCGACGGCTGCCCGGCTTGCCCGCGAGCACATCCTCGAACGCGAGTTCCACCCCCTCCTGGCCCTTGTCATCCACGTCGGTGAATCCGAGCACGTGGGCCAGCACGTCCCCTGCCGGGTAGTAGCGGCGGTGCTCGGTCTGGGCCAGAACCCCCGGCGCGCCGACCTGCATCACGCGGTCCGCCTGCTCGGGCGCGATGTGCCGCCGCAGGTAGACGAAACCCCGCCGACCCTGCTCGATGCGCCGCTCCAGATCCGCCCGATCGAGTTCCAGCAGGGCCGCGAGCCGTATCCTCTGGTCGGCCGTGATCTCGAACTTCGACGGTCCGAGGGCAATGGACTGCACCGGCGTCGAGACCGCGAGGGGCTCGCCGTTGCGATCGGTGATCAGGCCGCGATGGGCCGCCATGGCAAGCACGCGGCCGTAACGCATCTCGCCCTGGGCCTGCAGTTCGTCCCGCTGCATACCCTGGAGCACGGCCGCGCGCACGCCCAGCCCGAGGAAACCGAGAACGAGCACCAGCAGCACCAGGCGGGTCCGCCAGACCGGGAGTCGCAGGGACAGCTGGGGATGGGAATCCGGGCTCACGGAGCGGGCTCCGGCGCGGCGGTCGGTGCCGCCAGCATCTGGACTCGGGAAGGAGGCGGGACCCTCATGTGCAGTCGAGACGTGGCCACGGACTCGATCCGCGGATGCATGGCCCACGTGCTCTGCTCGAGCTGCAATCGCCCCCAGTCCTCCTCGAGTTCGCGGGCAGCCGTCTGAGCCTTCTCCAGATCCACGAACAGAACGCGAGCCCGGTGTTGCGCCGTGACCGTGCCCAGCGCGCAGGCCACCGCGATCAGCAGCAGGACGAGGTTGAGGCGGATCATGTCTTTTCCGCGACCCGAAGAATCGCGCTGCGGGCGCGGGGGTTCTCCGCCACCTCGCCCGCCGAAGGACGCACGGGCTTGCCCACCAGGCGCATCACCGGTGCCGGAAGATCGGCTGCACGCACCGGCAGGTCGCGCGGCAGCCGTGGCGGAGATGCCGCATCCCGCAACGCGCGCTTCACGATCCGGTCCTCCAGCGAATGAAAGCTGATCACCACCAGCCGCCCCCCTGTCACCAGCCGCGCCATCGCGGCCGGCAACGCTACCTCCAGTTCCGCAAGCTCCTGATTGACGTGAATCCGTAGAGCCTGAAAGGTCCGCGTCGCCGGATCCTGCCCTGGCTCGCGCGTGCGGACAGCACCCGCCACGATCGCGGCAAGTTGCCGGGTTGTGCGGACAGCGTCTCTGGCCCGAGCCGCAACAACCGCTCTTGCAATCTGTTTAGCAAACCGTTCTTCGCCATAGCGCCAGATGACCTCCGTGATCTCTTTTTCCTGCGCCCGCGCCAGCCATTCGGCTGCCGATTCGCCCGCTTCCGGGTCCATCCGCATGTCCAGCGGACCATCCCGGCGAAAGCTGAAACCCCGCTCCGGGTCATCCAGTTGCGGAGACGACACCCCCAGATCCATCAGAACACCGTCGAGCCCGCCGATCCCCAGCCGGTCGAGTACCGCGGCCAGTGCGCTCAGGCAGGTCCGCTCGGCCCGGAACCGCTCATCCCCGATCCGACCAGCCGCCTCGATGGCTGCCGGATCCCGATCCAGGGCCACGAGCCTTCCCCGGGGCCCGAGGCTCGCCAGGATGAGGCGACTGTGTCCGCCCCTGCCAAAGGTCGCATCGAGGTAGAGCCCTCCGGACTTCACCTGCAACGCCTCCACCACCTCCGCCCCCATCACCGGCGCGTGGTCGAGCACGCGCCCGGATCCCGGCGCGGTCACAACGAGAAATTCTCCAGGCCCGGCGGCAGCGTCTGCGCCTCGGTATCGAGGCGTGCCAGCTGCCTTTCCCAGGCCGCCACATCCCAGATCTCGAAATGCGAGCCCTGCCCGACCATCATCACCTGCCGGTCGATCCCGGCGAACTTGCGCAGGGCCGGCGAAATCAGCACGCGCCCCGCCGTATCCAGTTCCAGATCCTCGGCATAACCCACCAGCAGGCGCTTCCAGAGGCTCGACTGCGCATCGAAGCTCGAGAACGCCATGATCCGCGAACGATTCGGCGCCCACGCCTGAGCCGGGTACAGAAGCAGACACCGATGCGGGTGCGCAGTTAGTACCAGCTTACGGTCCGGGCTCGATTGCAGGCCGTCGCGATGCCTGGTCGGGACGGTAAGCCGCCCCTTCGCATCGAGACTGATCTCCGCAGCACCCTGAAAGACCGCATCCATGACAAATTGTGACCCAAAAAAGACAGAAAAACCCACTTCCACCAACTTTTTCCCACTGTATTGCAAAGAAAAGGCCAGGTCAAGGGTCGTTGAATGACTTTTATCAAGACAGTCAAAGACTTAAGCCGGAATTCTCGAATCAGACTGGAATCGGACGTAGTAGTATTTGTTTTTAATGGCTTGCGTTGTCTTTCTAAGGTTTTTTCTTGAAAGACAGGCGGGACGATCGGAGACCACCAGGGCTGTGGCCACCCGTGGAACGGACTGGAATCAGGGAAGAAAGGTGCGAAGCCAGCCTGTAAGCCGGGTTCTGTACGGAGCATTGCGCCCCGCGACAGTCATTCCTCTGGGACCGCGGTTACCCGCAGCCTCTAGCAACCTACCCGGGAGCGGCGCGGGCCACGCCATCGCCCCCCTATTTGGTCTTGCACCGGATGGGGTTTACCGCCCCCGCACGTCTCCGCCGGGGGAGTGCGCTCTTACCGGCGACGCGCCTCATCGCGCCGCCCGGGCATCCTGCGACGCCCGGCACTATTTCACCCTTACCGCCGACCCCTTGAAGAACTGCCCTTCGCAAGGGGACCTGATCGGATGCCGCGAACGGCACCCACCGGCCCGGGATCGGTGGCGGTATCTTTCTGTTGCACTTTCCGTCGCCTCGCGACGCCCGGCCGTTAGCCGGCATCCTGCCCTGCGGTGCCCGGACTTTCCTCTGTGCCGACCGCACACAGCGACTGTCCGGCTGGCTTCGCGTCCCCATTATGGCAGGCGGGTCATCCCGACACCACGGGAATCGGCGGGACCGCCTGGAAGGGCGACATTCCGCGGCACCGATGCGGCGAGAACCCGACCCGCGCGGGACCCGCTCCCCACGGTCGTCTCGCCACGGGCGCCAACTGGATCGCCCCGACGCGATCCAGTACCCTCGGGACGGTAACGCCTTTCCGGGAGAACCCATGCCTGCCGCCGTTCCCGCCTCCATCGATCAGACCCTGGCCCTGCTCTCGTCCGGCGACTACATCGCGGAGCGCAGCCTCGGCACAGCAGTGTTCCTCGCGCTGCGCATGGGACGCCCCCTCTTCCTGGAGGGCGAGGCAGGTGTCGGCAAGACGGAAATCGCGCGCGTGCTGGCGAAGACCCTCGACCGCCCGCTGATCCGGCTGCAGTGCTACGAGGGCCTGGACATCTCGTCGGCGGTCTACGAGTGGAACTACCCCCGGCAGATGATCGAGATCCGCCTCGCCGAGGCCGCCGGGGAGACATCCCGGGAGACGCTGGCGAGGGATCTCTTCTCCGAGCGGTTCCTGATCCGCCGTCCGCTCCTGCAGGCACTCGACGCCGAGCCGGGTCGCGCACCCGTGCTGCTCATCGACGAACTGGACCGCACCGACGAACCCTTCGAGGCCTATCTGCTGGAGGTACTGTCCGACTTCCAGATCACGATCCCGGAGATCGGCACCCTCCGCGCAGCCGAGCCGCCCATCGTCGTGCTCACCTCCAACCGGACCCGCGAGATCCACGATGCGGTGAAGAGACGCTGCCTGTACCACTGGGTGGACTACCCCTCCGCAGACCGCGAACTGGAGATCCTGACCCGCAAGGTGCCGGATGCCCCCTCCCACCTGTCCCGGGAGGTGGTCGCCTTCGTGCAACGGCTCCGCGGCCTGGATCTCTTCAAGGCCCCCGGCGTGGCCGAGACCATCGACTGGTCGCGCGCCCTCGCGGAACTCGACCGCACGAGCCTCGACCCGGCGCTCATCGACGATACGCTGGGCACGCTCCTCAAGTACCAGGACGACATCGCCCGGGTGCGCGGGCGGGAGACTGCCCGCCTGCTCGCCGAGGTCCGCGGCGCCGCGGCCCCGCAGTGACCCCCGCACTCCCGCGGCTCCCGTCGCGCGGCGGCGGAGCACCTCCCTTCCCGGACCACACGCCCCTGCCCACCGGGACTCCGTGAAGCTCGCCGAAAACGTCATGCACTTCGCGCGGATTCTCCGCGGCGCCGGCCTGCCCGTCGGCCCGGACCGCGTGATCGATGCATTGCGTGCGCTGCAGATCACCGGCGTCGAGCGGCGGGACGATCTGTACTGGACCCTCGCCAGCGTGTTTCTGGATCGCCGCGAGCACTTCGAACTCTTCGATCAGGCATTCCAGATCTTCTGGAACCCATCCTCCGGACCGCAAGGAAAGCCCTCGCCCCTGCCCGCGCCGCCAGAGGAGGCCGATGCGCCCGGGAAGCTGCTCGCCAACCGCCTGGCCCCCGCTCTGGCGCGGGACAGCCTGGCCGCCGCCAACCCGGAAACGCCGGCCAGACCGGAACACGACGCCACGGCCACCGCGTCCGACCGGGAACGGCTGCGCAAGACAGACTTCGACAGCATGACGGTGGACGAACTCGCGGCGGCAAGACAGCTCCTCGCCCACCTGCGCCTGCCGATCCCGGAAGTACCCACCCGCCGACGGCATCCCGACCCCCGCGGGCCTCATGTGGACCTTCGGGACACGCTGCGCGCGAGCCTGCGCGGCAGCGCCGACCTCATCCCGCTCCGGCGCCGCTCCGCCTCGCGGCGGCATCCGCCCCTGGTCATCCTGTGCGACATCTCGGGCTCGATGACCCGCTATGCGCGCATGTTCCTGCACTTCGTTCACGCGGTGACCGGCGACCGGGACCGGGTCCACACCTTCCTCTTCGGAACCCGCCTCACCAACGTCACGCACCACCTGCGGCACCGGGACGTGGATCTGGCGCTCGCCGCAGTCCTCCAGGCCGTGGACGACTGGTCAGGCGGCACCCGGATCGGGACCAACCTCGCCGAATTCAATCTCCGCTGGTCCCGGCGGGTGCTCGGCCAGAATGCCGTGGTGCTGCTGATCAGCGACGGGCTGGACCGGGACCCCGGCACCGACCTCGGTCAGGCGATGGACCGCCTCCACCGGTCCTGCCGGCGGCTGATCTGGCTGAACCCGCTGCTGCGGTTCGACGGCTTCGAGCCCCTCGCGCGAGGCATCCGGGCGATGCTGCCCCACGTGGATGCGTTTGTCCCTGCCCACAACATTGCCAGCCTCGCGGACCTTGCACGCGTCCTGAGCGCCGTGCCGCCCCACCCCGGGCGGCTGCATCCGCCACCTCGCAGGCTTCCTGCCTGACCGGCCCCGTGCCTTCCCGCGCCGTCACGCCGACTGTGCGGGGTGACCGGTTCCACGGACCATTGCGCACGCGCACTCCACGATCGCGACGCTGGCCGTCCGCCGAGTCAGCGCCGTATCCTGGCCGACCCGGCCTCCGGCGACCCGAACCTCCAGCCCCCGAAAACGGGACGCTCGCGTGCGTCGCGAAAGGTCCAGAAGGCGTTGAGGAAGTAATTCACGACCAATGCCGGGAGAATGCCCACCGCCTGCGCCAGCAGCGGATGCGCGAGCGGAAAGACCACGGACACACCTACGAACGTCGCGCTGCTGACCATCAGGGCCAACAGGGCGACCGCGTTGAACTTGAGCCCCCGCGCCAGGACGCTGTCCACCGACTGCCGCCAGCGAAACGTCCACAGGTTGTTGGCAAGGAAATTCGTGACGATGGCGCACTCCACCGCCAGCGGAGACGCCGCGTACTTGTTCATTCCGGCGGCCAGGCACAGGGCGAACACCCCCATGTTGACCGCCACACCCGACAGGCCCACCAGGCCGAACTTGACGAACGTGCGGGCGCTGCCGAACCGGATCCACCAGGCGTTGACCACGAACTCCGCGATGTCCCTGAGGCCGAGCTTCGATTCGCCCCGGGTACGGTCCACGAATGCCACCGGCACCTCCACGATCCGGGCGCCCACGGCCTGGGCCGCGTGCAGCAGCGCGACCTGAAAGGCATAGCCCTGCACCTTCAATTCCCCGAGATCGATCCGCGCAAGCAGGCGGGCCCGGATGGCGCGGAACCCGGCCGTGCAGTCCTGCACGCCCGGTATGCCCGCCACATTGCGCGCCACGAGATTTCCGAGCCACGAGTTGAGCCTGCGGTGCCAGCCCCACCCGTCCGGAATGCTGCCGCCCTCCACGTAGCGGCTGCCGATCACGAAATCGGCGCCGCGCACGATCTCCCCGAGAAGCCGCGGCACGTCGGCGGGGTCGTGGGAAAAGTCTGCATCCATCTCGAACACCACGTCGGGCTGCAGCATCTGCAGCGCATAGCGCATGCCGCGGACGTAGGCCGCGCCGAGACCCGCCTTGACACCCGTGACGAGATGAACCTGGAGCCGCGCCGGCCGCAGGCCGCGCACCACATCGGCAGTGCCGTCGGGAGACGTGTCGTCCACCACCAGAAGGTGCAGTTCGTGTCCGGCCAGATGATCCGCCTGCCGGTCCAGGGCCGCCGCCATCCGGCCGATGTTCTCGCGCTCGTTGTAGGTGGGAACGATGATCACGACTCTCATGGGGACACCTCCGGTGACCCGCCAGGGCGGGAAGATGTGGATGACTGCCGCGAGCCCGCGGCGCGCGGCCCGGCCGCGCGGTAGGCCGCGTAGCGACCGCCACGACTGCGGCCCAGGAGCACGTAGGCGCCGTCACCGCTCCCCGCCACATGACGACCAAGGTCGGTCGCGGTGGCGACAAAAAGGACGCCCGCACGGTGCGAAAACGCGTCCGCGTCCCCAGCCGTGTAGACATCCTTCGGTTGCAGGAACGGGAAGAAAATGGTGGGCACTTCACATGGCGGCGCCATGCCGACCGCCTCGATATCCGACCGCACCCGCAGCGCCGGCCGCAGCGCCAGCGCAAGGTCGCCGCAGGACTCCGTCTGGGACACGATCGCCCGAGCCCGGTCGAAGGGAACCATTCCCGCGAGCGTCACCGCCGCCAGCAACGCGGCAATGCCGACCCGCGCGGGATCCACCAGGCGCCGCGCTGCCCAACGTGTCGCAGCAAACCCGGCCAGCCACGCAATGGCAACCGCGGCGAAGAGAGACAGGAACGGCGCCACCACGTAGAGGAACCGTTCCCACTTCTGGCACACCGGCCACAGGGCCGCCAGGTAGAGACCCACCGCCCCCGCGAGGAGCCAGCACAGCCGCTGGCGCCCCCGCAACGCGAGGGCGGCCCCGCCCAGCGCAAGCCAGGGCAGCGGAATCGAGAAAGCCCCGGCCACCAGGTGGACGTACTGTCCGGGCCCCGCGCACCCGTAGAGCCGTGCGATGTGCTCGCCGCCGGTCAGGTTGTACTCGTAGAAATCGATTGCGGAACGGAACGGGGCGCCGAGCGTGACCAGGTCCACCAACCCCTGAACTGCTGCCATGAGGATGCCGGTCCCCAGCACCCATCCGAGGGCTTCGCGCCGCGACCCCGCCGGATGGTCGACCACCATCGGCCCAAGCACCGCCAGCGCCACCGCGGCCGGTGCGGCCTGAAACTTCACCATCACCGCCAGGGCGCAACAGACCGTCGCCAGCACCACGTCCCGGCGCCGCGCGAGCCCCCCCGAGATCACGCAGGCCGCCAGCACGAGAAAGGCGCCCGCAGGCACGTCCATCATGAGACGGCGCACCGCGAACAACCACCACCAGGACAGGCCGGTGAGGGCGACCGCGAGGGTCGCCACGAGCGGATCGAACAACCGGCGGGCGAGCGCGCCCAGGGCGACGAGCGACCCCAGGCAAACCGCGAGATTCGCGAACCGCACGATCACCACCGCATCTTCGGGCCCCATTCGCACGAACTCTCCGACGGTGCGCGGAACGGCGGCGAGCAGCGCCGGATACACGAAGCTGCGGATGCTCCAGCCGCGCGGCTCCCCCACATGGAGGCTGACGGCCTGGTCCAGATAGACGGTCTCGTCGGAAATGTAGTCGTAGGGAACCGCGAACACCGCTGCCGCGCAGATGGCGACGGCCAGCAGCATCCACCACGTCGCCTCGCGCCCTGCCTCTCCGGCACCTCTCGGTGTCTGCTCCATGCTGCGTCCCCGCCTCCCGCTCAACGGTGGACCGCGACACCTCTGGCTTGACGGATCACCCGGCGCGGGCGCGACCGGCCCGGCAGTACCGGACCAGACCCACCCGCGCCGACCGACCCCCTCCCCCAACCAGCAGGCTTCAACGGCGTGTCTGATGACGCCACCGATGCTGCGGTCAGCAACCACCGCGTGGATTGACGTTTGTCAACACCTCGCCGCGTGGGGCGGAAATAGCATCCACACCTCGCGCACATCCGATCCATGAAACCCTCTCCATCGGAGTCGACATGGGTGCCAGAGATCGGCAACACGCCGTTCCACATCGACACGGCATCGAGGATATGTCCTGCCGTTATTGATCAATGTCAACGTTCTCTTGTTTATGTTATGTCGGAAACAGTTACACATGATCAGTCAAAAACATTTTGGAAATATGCAAATCGCATGTGATTCAAGGCTTCGCGGCATGCTGGCTCGCCTATTGCGGTTTGCGTATCGCCCCGGTCACAGGGGCAGGGGGATCGCGACAGTCCGCCGGCGGCGCACGCCGCCCCGGCAGTCCGGCGCGGTCCGATGCGGGGGCTCAGGCCATCGCAGTTCATGACTAGGAGAAGACCATGAAGTCACGTCGTTCACGCCGTCACATCGCCGGCGCTCTCGTGCTGGCCCTGGCCGGCCTCGGCATCGCAGCCACGAGCCAGGCGGCACCGCTGCTCACCATCGTCAACGCACTCGCCGGCAACAAGGAGGTCACGGGGGATCCTGGCGGCACCAGTTTTCCGTGGGTGAACGGCGCTCCCGGAGGCGGCCCGGGAGTGCCCTCGGCGGGTGCCGGCTGGCCGGGAGGCGCGGGCTTCGCGCCCGATCCGTCCTTCGGGAATGCCCTCGGAACCAGCGGGTGGCATGGCGCATACCTCCAGGTGAGCAAACCGACAGACCTTACCTTTCAGTACATGGGCAAAGGGGATTCGAGCTTGGGGAACGCCTTTGAGGTCTTCACAGGCGGTAACTGGCTATCGATCTTCAATGCTCAGACTGCCCCCTGCGGCGCAGCCGGTGCAGCGCCCGTAACTCCCACCTGTACGCCTGGCGCAAACCAGCGAACATTCTCCTTTACAGCCGCAGACCTAAC
>JBAXBV010000009.1:0-172508 GCA_037141795.1 Betaproteobacteria bacterium | reverse complement strand
CGCATCGACGCGCTGGACCATGCCGGCCGGCTCGCCAGCATCGAGACCACGACGGACGCCTCGGGCGCCTGGCAGGTGGCCCTGCAGCCTCTGCTCGCCGAACTCGCCGATGGCACGGTCAGCTTCGACGTGCGCAGCATCGACGGGGCCGGGAATTCCACTGCCGCCCCGGCCCGCACGCTCGCCCTGCGGCAGCGGGCGCCGGCTCCTCCGACCGAAGTGCGGCTGACCGAGGCCACGGACACGGCAGGCCGCGACAACGTGACATCCTCGCCCGCCCCCCAGATCGAGGGGCGCACGGGGGCCGGGTACATGGTCCGCGTCTACCGGGACAACAATCTCGATGGCCTGCCGGGGACGCTGGAGTTCCTGGGATCGGTGACCGCCGACCCCGCGGGCCGGTTCGTCGCCACGACACCAACGCTGCCCGACGGCCTGCACCAGTTCCTGTTCCAGGCCGTGGACGAGTTCGGCAACGTGTCCACCTCCAGCACCGCGCTCCGGGTGACGGTCGACACCATCGCGGTCCCGCCGCTGCTGGACACCGTCGCCAACGACAACCTCATCAGCTACGCGGAGGCCATCCTCCCCAGCGTGCTGTTTTCCGGCAAGGCGGAGCCGGGCGCGGGCGTGCGCATCCGGCTCACGCACGACACGACGACTCTCGAGCACCAGGTCATCGCTGCGGCGAACGGCGACTGGTCCCTTGCCGTGCCGTCCAACACGACCTCGCTGACCGACCGTCCGCGTTCCCTCATGTTCGGCTTCGGCGAACACTTCAACGGCGAAGTGGACGTCGAAGTCATCCAGGTGGACGTGGCCGGCAACGTGTCGGCCGCCACGACGCGCACCCTCTACCTGCGCACCGACCCGCTGCCCGACATTTCCCGGCTCGCGCTGGGTGAAGGGCAGGACACCGGGCGCAGCAACACCGATGGAGTCACCCGGTTGCGCACCGTGGGTCTGGACGGCACCGGTCCGGCGGGAATGCTGGTGCGGGTGTACCGGGACGACAATGGGGACGGCAGCATCAACGCGCTGCAGGACACCTTCCTGCAGGAATTCGCCACCAACGCCGAAGGCCGCTTCCAGGGCACCGTGACCCTGCCCGGATCGGGACGCCACAGCCTCCTCGCGGTGGCCTTCGACCCGGCCAGCGGGACACTGGGCAGCCTGCGCGACCTGCCGGTGAAGCTCGACCTGCTCGTGGACTCGGAGGTGGGTCTGGTCGGCTTCGACACCGTGGCCGGGGACAATCGCGTCAACCTGTCGGAGACGGCCATCTCGGGCGGCGTGACGCTCTCCGGCACCGGCGAGGCCGGCGCCCGGGTGGCACTCGTGCTGACCGCGGGGTCTCTCGAGGACAGTTCCTACAACAATATCCTGGTGGGCGACGACGGCTGCTGGAGCACCCTGCTCACCCTGCCGTCCATGCAGGCCCTGGGCAATGGCATGGTGTCGCTGAAGGCGACCCAGACCGACGTGGCGGGCAACACGACCGTGCTGGCCGACAGCCACGTGCGGGAGTTCGAAATCCGCCTGGGCGTCCTGGAGGCGCCCCGCAACCTCGCGCTCGCGGCGGAGGACGACACCGGCGCATCGGCCACCGACGCCATCACCCGGAACGGGACGGGTCTCACCCTGCAGGGCACGTCCGCCGCGGGTTACAGCATCGCGGTGTTCGACGATGCCAATGCCGACGGGCTGCAGTCGCCCGGCGAGTTGCTGGGCACCGTCACCGCCCTCGAGGATGGCCGTTTCTCCCTGGATGTGAGCCTCGCCGAGGGCACCCACCGCATCCGCGCCGAGGCCCGGGACGGCCTCGGCCAGACCAGTGGAGCCAGCACGGCGCTCGTGATCCGGGTCGACGCGACCGTGGCGCCGGTCTCGGGCATGAGCCTCACCGCCAACAACATCATCAACGCCAACGAGGGGGCCGCCGGACTCGGCACCCTGACCGGGACGGCGGAGCCCGGCGCGGAGGTGCGGGCGGAGTTTCTCGATGGCGGCAATGTCCGGGCGACGCGCACGACGATCGCGGCGGCCGGCACCGGGCTCTGGTCCATCACCCTGCAACCGGCGGACCTGGAGGCACTGGGCGAGGGAGCGAAGACCGCCCGTATCGTGCAGCAGGACGTGGCCGGCAACACCTCGGGGCCGGCGACGCTGGCCTTCGCCGTCGATACCTCTCCCGTGGGTACCCCCGGCGCCGGCAGCGAGGCCCTCGCGCGGGCGTTCAACGAAAGCGCGGAACGGCCCTGGAGGGATGGCGCGGTCGCCGGCGCCATCACGTGGGACGAGATCCAGACCTATGTGGGAGGCGTGGCCGTTCCCCGCACGGTGCCGGTCGCCGTCCCCCTGGGCGATGGTGCGCTGGCGGGAGACTCCCTGCGGCTGTTCTGGGGCACGAAGGCCGTGCAGCACACGGTGAGCGCCGCCGACCTCGCGCGCGGCTATGCGCTCGTCAACGTCACCGGAGACCTCATCGCGGCCAACCGCGAACAGCAGAGCGTGGTCAACGTCTCGGCAAGCTTCACCGACCAGGCGGGCAACCAGGGCGCGGCCTTCACGGTGCTTGCCAACGTGGACGCGAGTCTCGCCAACCGCCCACCCACCCTGACGGTGGACCCGGCAGACTTCGCCTCGAGCGATGTGGTCACGAACACCGCATACACGCGCTTCAGCGCCGCCAACGGGTTCATGTCCGAGCGCACGCTCCACCTCGACGGTCGGGGCGCGCCGGGTGACCGGATCATCATCTTCGACGACCGCAACCTGGACGGGATACCCGATGCGGATGCCGGCGAGGTGCTGACCCAGGTCGATGCCGACGAGTTCGGCAACTACATCGCGAGCCTGAGCCTCGACCCCGGCACCTACCGGCTGCGGGCCATCGGCTCGAACCAGGTGGGGGCGAGCCTGGCACCCAGCCCCACGAACGTGCTGAACCTGGTGGTGGATGTCGCCGCACCGGCCGCTCCCGTGCTGGCCGGCACCACCATCGCGGGTGACGACCGCGTGGGTGCACCCGAGCGGGACGGCATGCCGGTGGTCCGGCTGTCGGGCACGGCGGAGCCCGGCGCCACCATCAGCCTGCAACTCACCAACGCCACCACCGGGGTGGTGGGCGGCATCAGGCGGGGCATCCCGGTGGCGGCGGACGGCACGTGGTCCACCGACATCTCCACGGTGCAGTGGGGTCAGGTGGGAGACGGCAGCATCAAGCTGCGCATCGCCCAGATCGATCGGGCGGGCAACATCTCGGCCTACGTCACGCGGCAGGACGGGAGCCTGCCCACCGTCGTCATGGACACTTCGGCGCGGGCACCCTCGGTCGACATCATTTCCGTGGATGACCGCATCAACGCCTCCGAAGCCGCGGCGGCCACGGTCATCACGGGCGGCGCCGAGCCCCTGGGGCAGGTGGTGCTCACCCTGACCGGCACCGGGGGCAGTCGCGGACCGATCACCGTGCCCGTCGACGCCGAAGGCCGCTGGTTCCATGTCCTCGACGCCGCCACAGTCGCCGCGCTCGGAAACGGCACGGCGCAAGTCGACGCGTTCCAGATCGATCTGGCCGGCAACCGGTCGGACACCACGGTCCGCAACGTCACGATCGACACCCAGGTCGCACCACCGACCATCAGCGTCGTGGCAGGCAACGACACCGTGAACGCAAGCGAGAAGGCCCTCGGCGTTCGGGTGGACGGCATGGCCGAGCCGGGCGCCACCGTGGAACTCACCGCCGTGCGCGGCGCCACGTCCCTGCCGGTGCGGTCCGTGATCGCCGGCAGCGGCGGCGCCTGGTCCATCACCCTGTCGGCGGCGGACGTGGAAACCCTCGGCGACGGCAATGCCACCCTGTCGGCGCGACAGATCGACGCCGCGGGCAATCCCTCCGCAAGCACCTCGCGCGCGGTGGCGATCGCCACCGGGCCTCTGGCCACGCCCGTGACGGTCGGCGCCGTGAGTGGCGACGACCTGGTGTCGGTGGCGGAGCAGCAGGCCGGCATCACGCTCGCCGGCAGCGGCCCCGCGAACACGCAGCTCGTCCTGCGTCTGGACGGGACCTTCGGCACGCTCGACCGCTCGGCAGCCGTAGCGTCCGACGGCACTTGGACGGTCCAGCTGTCCCAGGCCGACCTTCAGTCCAGCCTTGGCTCGGGCGACGTCTCCCTGTCGGCCTACGCCGTCAATGCGGAACAGCAGTCCACCGCCCTCACGCGACGGACCTTCCGGATCGAACTCCTGGAGCCCTCCCCCACGGTGTCGCGGGTGAGCGGCGATGGCTTCGTCAATGCGCTCGAGGCGCAGGGCAATCTGGTGGTGAGCGGCGGCGGCGAGGCGGAGCACGTGGTATCGGTCACGTTCCGGGGCGCGGGCACGACGGTGATCGAGCGCGTCGCAGCCGTCGGCGCCGACCGCAAGTGGACGGTCAGCCTGACCCCGGGAGAACTGGCTGATCTCGGCAACGGTACGGTTGCCATCTCCGCCGTTCAGAAAGCCTCCACGGCACCCGGCGCGGCGCAGTCGCTCGTCACCACGGCGGAGTTCCGGATCGACACCCTCGCACCGCTCGCGCCCTACGGTTCCGACACCAGCCAGGCGAACGCCTACAACAGCGCCGTGAGCGATCTCTCCGGCGGGGTCACCCTGGCCGAAGCCAGCGACGGCGTGACCATCGCCGTCGCCCTGCCCCAGGACGCCGTCGCCGGCGACCGCCTGGTGGTGCGCTGGGGCACGAGCGAGATCTCGCGAGTGCTGCAGGAGGAAGACGTGCCGCTGCTCGGCACCCGGGTGGTCAACGTGGAGATCCCGACCGGCACGATCGTGTCCGCCGGCAGCGGGGTACTGGACGTGTCGGTGGTGTACTTCGACGGCGCCGGCAACGCCAGCGCCCCCGTGATTCTGGCTTCGAACGTGAACGTGGCCGCTCCGCCGCAGGCACCACAGTTCGGCGCGGTCTACGGCGACGGCTACGTCAACGCCGCCGAGTACGCGGGAATCGTCGCCAGCGGGGGACGCCTGGCGGGCACGGCCGCGGGAAGCGGCCACGTCGTGCTCACCCTGACCGGACCGGGGGGGCAGGTGGTGAGCTTTCCCAGCGTGGCGGTGAGCGGCGGCGCGTGGTCGGCCAACCTGACGGCCGAGCACCTCGTGCTGCTGGGAGAGGGTCGTATCTCCGCCCAGGCCGTGTTCCACGACATCAGCGGGGCGCAGTCGGCGCCGGCGACGCTGGCCTTCTTCTTCGACCGGACCACGCCGGGCATCCCCGACACCGCGCGCCTGCTCGCCGCGGCCGAACTCAACGCCCGCAACGAACTCTCGGGCGGTCTCATCCGGGTTGGCGGCGCGGTCACCGAGGCCGCCAGCCCGGCCCGCGTCAACGTAGCCCTGGCGGCCGACGCGGTCAACGGGGACTCGGTGACGCTCTTCTGGGGCGGCCAGACCCTCAACACGGTGGTGCAGGCGAGCGATGTGGAACGGGGCTATGTGACGGTGAGCGTGAGTCCCTTCGTGATGAGCCAGGAAGGCGACCGCGACAACCTCGTCGTCGAGGCCCGTGTCACGGACCGGGCCGGAAACACCGGGGCGCGGTACGCGGTGTGGAACGGCCCGGTGGACGCGGCACCGCCCGGCCCGGAGATCCAGGCGATCGCCGGCAACAGCTACGTCAATCTCGCCGAGGCAACCGCGGGCTGGGTCATCACGGGTCGCGGCGTGCCCACGGCGACAGTCTCCCTCGCGGTGACCGGCAGCAGGCTGGAGACCGGGGGTACCGCGGCGACCGTCGCGAAGACCGGCATCGCGGTGGACGATGCGGGCCAGTGGCAGGTCACCCTGTCGCTGGCGGAGGCCCAGGCGCTGGGCAACGGACCGGCGGCGGTGGCTGCCGTGCAGTACGACGGCACGGGCAATCCTTCCGGCGCCACGACCCGGGCCTTCGAAATCGATCTCTCGGTGCCGACCGCACCCACCATCGACCCCGTCACCACGGACAACCGGGTGAGCTTCGCCGAATCCCAGCTGAGCGTCCCGCTGAGCGGTACGGGAGAAACCGGTGCGCGCGTGGACATCACCCTGTCCCATGCCGGCGTCACCCTGACCAAGACCGTGATGGCGGCGGGCGGCACCTGGTCCACCGCCCTCGCACCGGCCGAACTCACCGCCCTGGGCGGGGGACCGGTGCCCATCGTCATGACGGTGCGGCAGACCGATCCCGCCGGCAACGTCTCGCCCATGGCCACCCGGGAGTTCCGCTATTCCACGGACGCCGTCCCGGTGCCGGTCGTGGCAAGCGTGACCGGCATCACGCCCGGATCGGACCTGTACTTCAACGCCGCCGACCTGGCGACCATGAACGCCGGCTCGGGTCAGTTCACGGTGAGCGGAACCGGCAACGGCGCCCAGGCGGGAAACCGCGTCCGGCTCACCCTGCGCTCGGCCGACGACGCGAGCTACAGCTTCGAGATTCCGGTGACGGCAGGCAGCGGGGCCTGGTCGCGGGCGCTCTCGGTCGCGGAATTCTCCGCGCTGGGTCAGGGCGAGATCCGCATCACGGCCGTCCAGCTGTCGCCCGAGGGGGACGAATCGGTACCCGTCGCCTATGTGACGGGCAATGAGCGCAACGCCTTCTTCATCGACACGGTGGCGCCCCGCCTGCTCAGCGCGGCCATCAGCGCCACGGGCTTCGGCGGCAATGCCCGCGCCGGCGACCAGGTCGTGGTGACCGCGCTGGCTTCCGAGCCCGTGACGCTGGCGGGACTCGACCCCACGCGCCCGCCCACGGTCACCCTGGACCTCGGGAGCGGACAGTCCCGGGTCGCGACGTACGACGCCGCCCTGAGCACGGCAGCCGGCGCCGGCCGGCTGGTGTTCACCTACACGGTGGTCGCCGGGGATTCCGCCAACGGCGTCAGCCTCGCCAATGCCACGGTCGCACTGAACGGCGCCACCCTCCGGGACGATGCCGGCAACGCGGCCCAGAACGACATCGCCACGGCCCCGTCCTCGCCGCTGCTGATCGACACCGTCGCCCCGGCCGCGCCGGTGATTGCGGCCGTGGACCCGGCGGGACTCGGCACGCCGGGCGGCGCCACGGTCAACAAGGCCGAGGCTGCCCAGTCCGTGCGCGTGCGCGTCGGCCTGGCCGGCACCGGCGCGCAGGCGGGCGACACCGTCCTGCTCGACTGGCGCGTGGGCACGGACTCGACCGTGATCAGCAAGCAGGTCACGTCGGCGGACCTGACAGCGGGACAGGCCTCGGTGCTGGTGGCCCAGACCGTGGTGGGCCTGCTGGAGGGCACCGTCGCCCTCTCTGCGGTGCTGAGGGACGCGGCCGGAAACCTGTCTCCGGCCTCGCCGGTCCTGCCGCTGGCGGTGGACACGATCGCCCCGGTCGCCCCGGGGTTCTCCACCTGGCTCACGGACAACAAGGTCAACAAGGCGGAGGTGGACGGGAATCTGATCACCGCACTGGAGGGGACCGCCGTGGAAGCGGGGGCCACCGTCAGCGCCCTGCTGGTACAGGGTGGAACGCAGATTCCGCTGTCGGTGCAACTGGACGGCACCGGACGCTGGTCGGTGTCGAAACCGCAGATGGTCTCGGCCATCAACAGCATCCAGGACGGGAGTTTCGCGGTCTATGTGACCCAGACCGACGCCGCCGGCAACGCGAGCGACGCCGGAAGCCGGGGCTACTACGTGGACCGGATCCGGCCGGGACGACCGGCCATCGTCAGCATCCCCCTTGCGGATGACGGCTGGGTCAACCTCAGGGATGCCAACGTGAACGGGGTCGCCGTGCGCGTGTCCCTGGCCGACACCGGGGTGTCGGCGGGAGACAGCCTGGTCATCACCGGGTTCACGACCAACCACGTCCACACGGTGACGGCGGAGCAGGCCGCGGCGGGGCTTGCCGTCGTGAACCTCCCGGCGGCGGTGGTGCTGCAGCCCGACGGAACCCTGCCCCAGATGGCGCGCCCGGTCCGGGTGAGCATCGAGGACCAGGGCGGCAACGTGTCCGACCTGTCCGACAGCGTTCTGGTCAACGTGGACACCATCGTGCTGACCCCGCTGGTGGACACCACCCGGGGCGCGGCATCGGGCGTCACCAAGGCCCAGTCCCGCGCGAACGTGGATTTCTTCGGCGGCGGTGCGGAACCGGGGGCGACGGTGCAGGTCCGGATGACCGGCGTCCTGGGCAACTCCTTCCTGCTCCCCACGACCGCTGCCGCCGACGGCAGCTACAAGGTCACGCTCTCACCCACGGACATGGCCGACCTGGGCGACGGAACGGTGAGCTACGAGGTCACCCAGATCGACGCGGCGCTCAACATCTCCGCCGTCCGCACCGGTGGCTTCGACCTGGCCCTCACGGTACGCCCCCCCACCCTGCTGCTGATGACTGCGGACAACGTGGTGAGTGCAGCCGAAGCGAGGGTGGCCACCGCCTACACGGGGCTGGGGGTGCCAGGGTCCACGGTGGACCTGGCCTTTTCGGTCCGGCGGCCGGACGGTGTTTTCGAGACCACGCCGCGGCTCGTGAAGACCGCCATTCCGGTCAATGGGAGCGGCGTCTGGTCGGTCACCCTCTCGAGCGCCGATTTCACGGCCGTGTCCCCCTACGGACAGGGCGTAGTCCAGATCAAGGGCGTGCAGGTGGACACCGACGGATCCCGCTCGGGCGAGACCACCGCCGAGTTCTACATCGACCGGTTCGCCCCCACCCTGGCGACCTCGGGCGCCCTGCGCCTGTTCGACGGCAACGGCGATGGCGCCAACAACGACGGCGTGCTCTTCACGTTTGCCGAGCCGGTGCTGGTGAGCGAGATCCGCAAGATCACCAGCTACATCCTCCAGTCCGGCAGGACCCTGGGCACCGACGCCCGGGTGGAGGCCGTGGACAGCGCGTCCATCAACGGCCAGTACTACGCCACGCAGTTCAGGCTCTACCTCGACGGCGATCACAACCTGACCACCGGCAACACCATCACCATCAACCGCGCGGCCATCTTCGATGCCGGTGGCAACCAGGCGACCGCCAACCAGGTGCTCACGCTGCCTGCGTTCGTTCCGCCCGGACTGCCCACGCCGCCCATCGACATCATGGACGACAACCGCATCAACGTGGCGGAAAGCTCGGACGTGCGGCGACTGGTCTTCCGCAGCGACGCCACCCCCGCCCAGATGAATGCGGCCCTGGGGGGACTGCTGCAGACCCAGCTCGACGGGGTCGTGACGGACCGGGTGATCCCGAAGGCGAACTTCCTCACCGTCGACCTGACGCTGGCCAAGGCGGCGAAACTCAACCAGGACGCCGCCAGTTCGGCGGTGGTCCGCGTAAGCTTCCAGAACGGCACGACCCAGAACATCACGGTCTATTCCACCGGCGACCCGGTCACGTCGGCCAGCGCCCAGACGGTTTACCGCTACACCAGCCGGGAAATCATCGACCTGGTGAACGTGACCGGCATTTCCTATGTCAGCAGCAACCTGTGGGCCTTCACCCTGCCCGAGTCCGTCATCTCCCGCACCAGCGTGGGCGGCGTGTCCACCTTCACCGCGACCCTGAAGTTCCCGAACTCGGTCCGGCTCGCCTCGGGCCAGAGGGCCTGGGCCGACATGTACGCCTACTTCACCGACATCAACCGGTGGGAGACGGTCCGGCTGCAGAGCGCCCCGGGCACGTCCACTACCGCCGCGGGCGCGACGGAACTCACCTACACCGTGACGGTGAACCGGCCGACCAGCAGCGAGTTCTTCTGGGAATCCTACGGCAATGTCTCCCTGGATCCGGCCATCACGGTGGTGACGAGCGGCGCGAATGCGCCAGCGATCCTGGCCGGCTACGAAACCAGCGTCGTGGTGCCCACCGCCCAGCTGGACGGGATCGGCGGCGACGTGCTCACCTCGACCCTTCTCGACAAGAACCTGAACACGATCGCCGGAACCGGACGGACCCTGGCGTATTCGGTGGAAAACCCGAACAAGCTCGAATTCACGCAGAGCCTGGCGGACGCGCTGTCGGCAGCCGGTCGTCGCCTCGTGCTGTTCGTCGACGGGCGACCCGTGAGCGACCCGATCACGATGGGCATCAGCTCCCTGTTCCTGAACGTGTGGGCCAACTGGGAGAACCAGGCGGGCAACGCCATGGGCTGGGGAGCCGGCCAGCGGGTTCAGGCCGGGGAGGACATCACCGCCACCGTACGGGTCACCTTCAAGACCCCCATCGCGGGGCAGACCTTCCGGGACGTGGTGCTGAAGGCCACGGGCAGCCAGATCCTGTCCAATTACCCCCTGCAGTTCACGGGCGCCTTCCCGGCGGACATCCCGGCGACGAACGTGCGGAGCATCGCCTACGTTTCCGGCTCGATCAGCAGCCTGCACCCGCAGCAGAAGATCGCGGGGACGTCGATCAACACCAACCAGCTGGTAGATCTGCCCATTCAGGCGTGGGCTGGCCAGGAGGACGGCCTGAAGCAGCTGACGGCGCAGATCACGACGGCGGACGGCAGCCTGACTTCCGTGTTCTCGGCGCCCAAGCAGATCCGGCTGGACCGGGATGTGGCAAGCGTGACCGACGTGCGTCTCGTGACGGATACCAACACCAACGGCACCCTCGACGCCGGAGACGTGGTCCAGCTGCGCTTCGACGAGAACGTGCAGTTCACCTTCAGTGCCCTGCCGGTTGCCTTCGGCACGAATCCCGTACTCACCCCGATCGGTGCGGAGAACGGCTTCGCCAGCCTGTGGAACGTGCGGCTGGGCACGGGGGCCACCCTCCTGCCGGGCCAGAGCTTCACCCTCGAGGCCGGCAAGGTGTTCGACATGGCGGGCAATGCGAATTCCGCCGCCCTGCCGGTGACCGCGACCCTGCCTGCCGGCCTGATGACGGCCGCGGCCACGCCCATCCTCGACAATGTCAGCGACGACAATGTCATCAGCAGTACCGCTGGCGCCACGGCCGTGCGCGTCCTCCTGAACCGCGCCAGGGCAGGGGACGTGGTGAAGCTGCGCCTCGACGGTGTCGAAGTGGCCAGTGCCACGGTGGCGGCCGACAACCAGGCCGACATCTCCTTCAATGTGGCGGGGGTGGCCTGGGGCGCGGACGGGGAGCGCCAGGTCGTGAGCACCCTCACCCGCTCCGGCGTGACCACCGCCTCGACCGCGCGCAGCGTCTACGTGCAGGCGGACCAGACCCACTGGTCGCAGGAGGCCGCCTTCGCCGGCAGGATCACCTGGTTCGACCCCGACGCCCTGGCGGTGGCCGACGGCTCGGTCGTGACCACGTGGCAGGCAAGCGCGGGGGGAATTTCCGTCGCCAACACGGTGGCCGGCACCCAGACCCTGAAGCTGACGGATGTCTACACCGGCCGGGCCTTCCTGCTCACCGATGCCGGTTCGATCTTCTACGAGACCAAGGTGGGTGGGGCCTACCTCTATCAGGCCCCCACCATGGCACGCTTCACCGGCGACGCCACCATGCCCACGGCCGGGTTCACCGACTTCATGCTCTTCAAGCCGGTGGTGGAGGGCTCGCAAACCATGATGCAGCACCCCACCTGGCGCTTCACGTCCAACAGCGCGGTCACCACCTACACGCCTCTGAGCGGAGGCACACCGGTGACGGTGCAGCCCTACACGCGGATGCTCAACAGCCATGTGACCCGGTACACCTTCGGCGGTCTGTCGAGCCAGGTCAACGCCACGAGCGACCCCTGGTGGATGATGTACAACGCCACGATGAGCAACGCCATGTCGCTGGGCGCGTGGCAGTTCGTGACCGAGGCGGTGCGCGGCAACGTGATGTCCGTCTACAACCAGATGCGCTTCAACGTTTCGCAGACACTGCAGAATTTCGTGCCCAACGCAGACAACCCGTTGTCGTCCCGGGACTACCAGAACCTGTCCATCGACAACGGCCTGCGGCGCTTCCGGATCGGCGGCGGCTACGGGGTGGTTGGCGACCAGATCAGCATCTCGGTGGCAACCGACTGGGCCTACACGCAGGAGATCGGCGCCTACCTCGCCGCGAAGTACCAGAGCGCGGGAGCGCTGATGGCGCGGGAGAGCGACCGCACCTACGACCTGTTCACCAGCAACGTACCCGGCGCGATCATCGACCAGATCCTGAGGCTGAACGACGCCGTCTCGGACGACACGGTCGTCACCGCGGGCGCCGACTACGTGACCACGGGGAGCGGCAACGACACCGTGCGGCTGCGCGATCTCGCCTTCCGGCTGATCGACGGCGGGCTGGGCACGGACACCCTGGCGCTGGACGACAACTACGTGGGTCGCAGCGACATCATCCTGTCGGACTACGTGAGCAACGCGCGGGGCCTCTCGGGCAGCGCCACCGACAACCGCCGGGTGAACGACGCCGGCTACCACCGGCTGATGGGCTTCGAGGTGCTCGACCTGGTGCAGGACGGCGCAACGGAGAACCGCCGCCAGATCCTGACGGTGGCCGCCGCGGACGTGAAGCAGCTGTCGGAAACGGGAACGCTCGAACTTCTCCTCGGCAAGGAGGACGTGCTCCGGACCGCCGGCTTCGCGGTGAACGCGGGCACGCCCGGCATCTACAGCGTGAACAACCGCTGGTACGACCGGCGCTACACGATGACCGACACCGATGGCACCTGGACCCTCTATTCGAGCGGCGGCGACCGGCCGCCCGAGGCCGTGTCCTTCAAGAACATCCCCGCGCTCAAGCAGGTGTATGTGAACTTCGACCACTCGATGCTGGGCAGCTTCAACGCGGGCGACTTCTCGGTGACCACCTACAGCGGGCCGTCCGTGTTCGCCCAGTCTGCCGTGTCCATCGACCTGCGGCAGGGGGTGGCCCTGACCCTGTCCGGCACTCTCGACGGGGTGACGAAGATCACCTACAACGGCACGGCCGTCGACGACGGCGGCCGTGGCTTCGCCCACAACGTCTGGCTCCTCGGCACGGACGGCAAGAACACCCTGAGCGGCCTCGTGCTCACGGCCGCCGAGCAATCCCGCGGCGCCACGTTCCTGGGAGGCGCCGCCGACGACACGATCGTGGGCGCGGCAGGCTCGGACCTGATCGTGGGCGGCGTCGGCGCGGACATCCTGACCGGTGGCCTCGGGTCCGACACCTTCCTCTACCGCAACGAGATCAGCGGCTCCGGGGGAAGCGGAGGCCTCGGCGGAGCGAGCGGCGACATCATCACCGACTTCACCTTCTCCGCATCGAATCCGGCCAACAACGACCGCATCGACCTGTCCCTGCTGTTCGAGGACAACTTCAAGGCCACGGGCAATGCCTCGCGGGATGCCACCGCGCTCAGTTCCGGCGGATTCATGGAACTGATCAAGCGGGTGAACCTGCAGACCAGCCGGGAGGACCTGCAGATCTGGGTCGACCGGGACGGCGGGGGTGCCATGGGCCTGCTGGCGACCGTATCGGACGGGGCGACCAACCTGCCGGACAACTATCCTGCGGTGGAAAGCAGCCGGGACTTTCTCGAGCGTCTCCTGACCGAGGGCCGGCTGGTGGTGTCACACTTCTGAAGGCGCCCCGGCGCTCTCGCCGCGGGGGCAGGCGTGCACCCGCGCGTCAGGGCAGGCGGATCTCGAAGACCGCGCCGCCGTCGTTGGACAGGTGCAGGGCACCCTGGCGATCCTCGTTGCGGTGCGCCTTGGCAATCAGGCTGGCGAAGCGCAGACCGAGGCCGGTCCCGGCGGACTTGAGGGGCTTGTCCTCGTGGACAGCCTCCAGAATGTGCGGGGGATAGCCATCGGAATCGTCCCGGATGGAAATGCTCAGCATGCCGTCGACCATCCTCACCACCACCGCCATGCGGTGCCGGGCGTAGACGATGGAATTGTGCAGGCCGTTGATCAGAGCCATCTCGAGCAGGTTGCGGTCGAAGAACCAGATGGCCGGCACGTCGGGAGCCACTTCCGTCGTCACCTCCAGATCGGACCGCAGGGACCGCGCCTGCATCGCCATCTCGCTGGCGAAGTCTTCGGTGGAATAGGCGTCCACGGCATTGAGCACGATGCCGCCGGCATCCACCTTGTAGATGAGCAGCGCCTGCATCAGGCGCTCCGAGGCCTTGCGGCAGAGCAGCCGGGCCTCCTCCAGCGCCTGGTCGTGGGAGGGAGCGCCCGTGCGCTCGATCCTGTCGAGCGTGACAGTCACGAGCACCAGATTGTTCTTCATTTCGTGCAGCAGGGAGGCGTACAGATCCCCCAGTTCGAGATCGGTCACGGCAGGACTCCTGGGTGGGGGATCTTCACATCTCGGCAAAACTCATCTTCAGGCCACGCAGGCTCGTCTGCAGGCCTGCGATCCGGGGGTGATCGGGTGCGATCCAGGCGGCGTCGTTCACCAGGTTCTGGGCGTGCTCGTGAAGCTCGTGCGTCACGCCTTCCTCTTCCATGAGACGCACCATCGCCCAGGCCGCGTTCATGAGCAGGCGGGGATTGCGTGGCGCGACGGCCACGGCCTCGAGCATCTTCTCCACGCCGGGCCGCACATTCCCCTTTGCCAGCAGCAGCGCCGCATCCTTCGAAATCTCGGCCACGACGGCGTTGGACGCATGGATGACGGAGTCCACGAGATCGGCGCGGCCGGACTTCTCGCAGAGACGGGCTGCCCGGTCCATGAGATCGCGGTCATCGTGGGCATTGAGCGCCAGTTCCGACAGCAGGGCCTCGGCCTCCGCGGTCAGGCCGCTCTGCATGCAGCAGTCCACCATGTCGAGCATCAGGTTGGGCTCGCAGCGCTCGCCGGCACGCTGCAGGTCCAGCGCCTCGCGGAGGAGGGGCGCCGCCTCGCCCGGTTTGCCTTCCTTCATCCTGATCTGCGCAAGGGAGACGGCCTGCACCATCCGACCCTCGGCGCTCTCGTTCAGGAACGGACGGTTGACGGTCATCACCTCGGCCGCGGCTTCGAGGTTGCCCTGTTCGACGTACAGCCGCGACAGGTTGGAGAAATCCTTGGGCGCGATGGCAATGGAGTGGCGGCCACGCTGGATGACCGCCTTGAAGGCATTTTCGGCAACCCTGGTGTCCTTGTTGCGGTAGGCCACTTCGCCCAGCAGGCGCTGGCGACGGGGTGATCGCACGGACACGCCCACGGCGCCCATCAGCGTCCGCTGCGCCTCCTTCATCTTGTTCTGCGCAATCTGCACCTCGGCCAGGAGGTCGTGGGCGGCCACGACCTGCGGGTGTCGCACAATGATGCCCTGGAGAATCTGCTCGGCCACCAGTTCCTTCTTCTGGAGGTGCAGCGCCTTGGCCAGGCCCAGGCGCGACCAGGGGACGGCGCGCATCTCCACGATGCGCTTGTAGAGCGCCTCGGCCTGGGGAAAGTCGCCGCGCGCGATGAGGATCTCGCCCTTCAACCGCAGCGCATCGACCACGTACTTGGGGTGCTCCTCGATGATGGCATCACATCCGGCCTGGGCCGCCTCATAGTCACCCTCGGCAAAGGCGCGGTAGGTGCTCCGGAAGGCATCCTTCTTCCGGATGATCGCCTCGATGCGGGTCCGGAGAATCTCGCCGTTGAACGGCTTGATCAGGTAATCGTCCGGGCCCAGTTCCGCCGCCGCCACGACCCGCTCGTAGACGCTCTCGGCCGTCACCATCAGGTAGGCGGTCTCGAGTCCGACCAGGCCTTTCTCCCGCATCTCCTCGAGCAACTGCTGTCCATCCCGGCCGTCGCCCAGGTTGTAGTCCGAGATGATGGCGTCGTAGCGGGTCGTCTTCACCCGTGCCACGGCCTCCGCCGCCGAGGCCGCCGCGTCCACGCGGGTCATGCCGAAACTGGACAGGGCCATCCGGAACGCGGATCGCATCCCGGGGAAATCGTCGATGACGAGGGCTCTCTTGTTCTTGTAGTCAATGACCGATGCTTCCTGACTCATGGATCTGCTGCTCTTGAATCGTGTTGTGCCAAGACACCCTGCCCCGGGCGCGTTCGCGGGCGACCGGAAGTCGCACAGGCGGGAGCCGAAGACTTACAACAGGGCTTAACGGCCCCAGTCCCGGCAAGTTGAAGGGATTTCTTTGCCCGGGGCAGGGCAGGCCCCTCCTGCACCGGGGGCGTATACTCCAACGGTCTTTTCCGAGCCTCGAGGGCAATGTCCTCCCCTGCCGCCCACACCCCGCAACCGGTCCGCCTCGACGCGCAGGTCATCGCGCTGGTCGGCGTGGCCCACGGTACCTCGCACTTCTTCCACCTCATCGTTGCCCCGCTGTTCCCCTGGCTCAAGACGGCCTTCGGCCTCAGCTACTCGGAACTCGGCCTGATCGTGACGGTGTTCTTCATGGTGTCCGGAGCCGGACAGGCGCTCGCGGGGTTCGTGGTGGACCGGGTGGGGCCCTTCCCCGTTCTGGTCGGAGGGCTCGGCGCCTGCGCCCTGTCGGCCCTGGTGCTGGCGAGCGCGGGCAGTTATCCGGTCCTGCTGCTGGGCGCGGCCATCGCGGGCATCGGCAACGCGGTGTTCCACCCAGCGGATTTCACGCTGCTCAACCGTCGGGTGAGCCCGGAGCGGGTCGCCCATGCCTTCAGCCTGCACGGCATCTCCGGCAACCTGGGGTGGGCGGCGGCACCAGTGTTTCTCGCGGGCATCGCCACGGCGTGGGACTGGCGCACCGCGCTGGCCAGCGCAGCCGCGATCCCCTGCGTGGTCATCGCCCTGCTGCTTGCCAACCGCCGGGTGCTCGACCCGGCGGGAACCGACTGGCGGTCAGCGGGGCGCGCGGGAGCGGCCGGGACGGGACAGGCCCTCGGGTTCCTGAGACTGCCCGCCGTGTGGATGTGTTTCGCATTCTTCATGATCACGGCGATGTCCCTGTCGGGCGTGCAGGTGTTTGCACCCGCCGCGCTCCACGACCTCTACGAGACCCCGCTCGCCCTGGCCAGCGCGGCGATCACGGTGTTCATGGTCTTCAGCGTGATGGGCATGCTGACGGGGGGCTTCGTGGCGGCCCGGTCGGTCCACCACGAGCGGGTCATCGCCGTGGCCTTCGTGATCGCGGCCGGATGCTCGGTCGCCCTGGGAGCAGGCCTGACTCCCGGCATGCTGATCTGGCTGCCCCTCGCGGTCATGGGGTTCGCCTCCGGAGTGGCTGGCCCGTCGCGCGACCTCCTGGTCCGCGCCGCCGCGCCGCGCAACGCCACGGGGCGTGTCTACGGGGTGGTCTACTCGGGGCTGGACATCGGCATCTCGGTGGCGCCCTTCTTCTTCGGTGCGCTCATGGACGCGCACCATCCGGGCTGGGTGTTCGCCCTGGTGGGAGTCTTCCAGGCGGCTGCCCTGCTGACGGCCATCGGCGTGGGCCAGCGCACCTCCCGCCGCCTTGCCACGACCTGAAGGGGGATAGATGGCTCAGGAAACCCAGAGCATGGCCTTGTTCTGCGACTTCGAGAATGTCGCACTGGGCGTGCGGGATGCCAAGTACGAGAAATTCGACATCAAGAAGGTGCTGGAGCGCCTGCTCCTGAAGGGCAGCATCGTGGTCAAGAAGGCCTACTGCGACTGGGACCGCTACAAGGGTTTCAAGGCGCCGATGCACGAGGCGTCCTTCGAACTGATCGAGATTCCCCACGTGCGGCAGTCCGGCAAGAACTCGGCGGATATCCGCATGGTGGTGGATGCCCTGGATCTCTGCTACACGAAATCCCACGTGGATACCTTCGTTCTGATCACGGGGGATTCCGACTTCTCGCCACTGGTGTCAAAGCTGCGCGAGAACAACAAGACCGTGATCGGCATCGGCGTGAAGAAATCCACGTCCGACCTGCTCATCGCGAACTGCGACGAGTTCATCTACTACGACGACCTCGTCCGGGAAAAGCCCCGCAAGCCCGCGAGCCGCACCCGCTCCGGAGCGAAGGCCCCGGCCCGGGCCGACGCCGAACCCGCCGCGACCGTCGAGACGCCGGAAGTGGCGGAGCCCAACGGCAACGTTGCCGAACCGGCGCCACGGGCAGAGGACGCCGCGCCCAGGGAAAAACCGGCCCGCAAGACTCCCGCCCGCGGCAAGCGCGGCACGCGGGCGGCCCCGAAGACCGATCCCGAAGCGGTCGAGGCCCCGGCCCCGGAGACATCGAACGGCCAGGGCAACGATGCGGAAGCCCCGGCCCGCACCGAGGAACAGAAGCGGCAGGAGGCCATCGATCTCGTGATGGAGACCATCGAGGCCATGGCGAACGAACGCGGCGCGGAAGACAAGATCTGGGGCTCGATGGTCAAGCAGGCGCTGAAGCGCCGCCGGCCGGGCTTCAACGAGAGCTATTACGGGTTCAGCTCGTTCTCGCGCCTGCTGGACGAGGCCGAGGCGCGCCGCCTGATCACCCTCGAACACGACGAGAAGTCCGGCGGGGTGATCATCCGCAGCTTCAGCACCGACTGGTAGGCCGGACTCAGTCGCCCTTGACGGCGACGCAGGATACCCACGCCTGGGCCCACATTCCCATCGGATCCTCCGCCAGTTCGCGCATCGTCCGGGCGTGGTCGGGCATGCCGTCCCGGTCGTACTGCACGGCCATGACCTCGGTGATGGCCGTGATGGGATCGTAGACCTCGAAGCGCGCGTGCAGGCGGGGCCGGGAGAAACCGCCCGCCGCAAGGATCGTGGCGAGCCGGCGGCCTGTTCCCGGATCGCCGCCGTTGGCGCTCTGGCGTTCGGTGTAGGCCTGCACGGCCGCCCGCCGCGCCGGCGTCACGGGCGCCACGATGAAGGCTTCCCAGTCCGGGGTGGCCACACCGATCACGCCACCCGGCTTCAGCACCCGGAGGCACTCCCGCGCCGCCGCCACGGTGTCGTGCAGGTGCTCGAACAGTGCGTGGGAGAAGATCGCGTCGAAGTGGTTGTCCGGATAGGGAAGCTCGTAGATGCTCGCCTGCCGGAAGGTCACGTTGTCCAGCTTCGCGTCGCCGGCCCGCTGCTGCGCCAGCGCGATCTGCGACCCGTCCATGTCGATCGCGTCCACGCTGCCCGGCGCCACCCTGGATGCAATGCCGAGGGTGATGCTGCCCGGTCCGCAGCCGCAGTCGAGCACACGCAGTCCGGGTCGCAGGTGGGGCAGGAAGAAGGCTCCGTGTGTCTCGAGGGTCCGGCGCAACAGGAACCGCATGGCGGCATCACTGTAGCCCAGGGTGTAGCGTTCGCTCATGACGAGGGTCCGCGGTTGGGGAAATCAGCCCTGGCGCCCGGACAGGTCGTCCAGCACCCGGAACTGGCCCCGCAGGGCCGACTGGAGGAGATGCGCGTCGATCCCCGCCGCGAACAGGCGGAACCCCTTCGCCCAGTATTCCCGGCTCCACGCCTCGTTCGCCGTCATGCAGGCCAGCACCTTGCCGTGGCGGCGGGCGGCGGCGCACAGCCGGTCCACGGCCGCCACGTAGCGCGGGTGGTCGAACTGCGCCGGAATGCCCAGGAAATTCGTGAGGTCGAAGTGGCCCAGCCAGAGCACGTCGACGCCCGGGACCGCCGCGATCTCGTCGATGTTCTCGATGCCCTCGGCGGTCTCGATGAGGCACATCACGAGCGTGCGCTCGTTCGCCACGCGGATGATGTCCTCCACCTTTCCGCCCTCGTAGTCATCCGGCGCGAACCCGAAGGCCGCCCCCCGGCGTCCGGCTGGCGGGTACCGGGTGCAGGACACGATATGCCGCGCTTCCTCCGCAGACCCGACCATCGGGACCATGATGCCCATGACCCCCACGTCGAGGGCCCGCGCGATGTGGCTGTAGCTCCCTGTGGGCACCCGCACCATGGGCACGAGCCCGATGCCCCTGGAGAAGGCGGCCTGGGCCTTGATCTGGTCGAAACTCGCCCCGGAGTGCTCCATGTCGAGCAGCAGGAACTCGGCGCCGCAGGCCTTCACGATCTGCGGCAACCCCGGGACCAGGAATTCCCACCCGAAGCTGCCGAAGACGGGCTCGCCGCGCAGCAGTTTGTCCTTCACGGGGTTGTGGCGCATGGCAGGCTCCGGGGTCAGGCGTGGAATTTCCCGGACCAGGCCGCGTGCCGCAGGGCTTCCGGGTTGACGATGGTGGCAGGTTTGCGACCGTGGGCGAGGCCGACCGCGGCACGGAAGGCTCCTTCACCCAGCATCCGCATGCACTCGTCCGTGTGGCAGATGGCGTGCGGAGCCACGATCACGTTGTCGAGCGCGAGCAGCGGGTTGTCCACTGGCGTGGGTTCCTGCTCGAAGACGTCGATGGCCGCGCCGGCGATGCGCTTCGCCTGCAACGCCTCGATGAGGGCAGCCTCCTGCACCACCGGACCGCGCGCGGTGTTGATGAAATGGGCGGAGGGCTTCATCAGCGCGAACTCCCGCGCACCGATCAGCCCGAGGGTGCGGTCGTCGAGCAGGCAGTTGACCGAGATGAAATCCGATTCCCGCAGCAACGTGTCCAGGTCTGTCATCGTGACACCCAGGTCGGCCGCGGCGGCCTGGGAGACGAACGGATCGTACCCCAGCAGCTTCAGGTCGAAGGGCCTGGCGAGCCGCAGCACCTCCCGCCCGATGTTGCCCACGCCGATGACACCGAGGGTACGACCCATGAGGCCCATGCCGAGGAAATTGCCCTTCTCGGCCCAGCGCCCCTCCCGCACCAGACGATCCTTCAGCACCAGCCGGTGGGCCAGGGCGAGCACATACCCCATCACGGACGCCGCCACCGGCCGGCGCACACCCTCCGGAACGATGGTGAGCAGCACGCCGTTTTCCGTGCACGCGGCCACGTCGACGTTGTCGTAGCCCACGCCGAATCGGGCGACGTGCTTCAGGCGACGGCCGGGGCCGGACAGCGTCTGACGGGTCAGCTTCGCGCTCATCAGGCAGAAGGCATCGTAGCGCTCGGCGTGGGCCGGCGTGAGTTCGGCGACCTTCTCGGGGAGGAATTCCCACTGCACGGCGGGGTCGTCGAGAATCCTCATGGCGTCGGGACCGAACACCGTGCCGCCATCGGCGGTCACGACCTCGGGACTCACGCCGATCATGAATTTCTCGCTCATCGGAAAGCTCCTGGAATCGTGGTTCGAAGAAGAACGGGGGCGGGCCCGGCTCACATGGCCGCGGTGAAGGCTCCGTCCACCACCAGCACGTGGCCGTTGACGAACGACGCCTCGTCGGAAGCGAGGAACACGCACGCGGGGCCCAGTTCTTCCGGCTTGCCCCAGCGCGCCGCGGGCGTCCGCGAACGCACCCAGGCGTTGAAGTCGGCATTCTCGATCAGCGCCGTGTTCATCTCCGTGGCGAAATAGCCGGGCGCGATCGCGTTGACGGTGATGCCGTGGCCCGCCAGTTCGACGGCGAGTTCCCGCGTGAGCGCGTGCACGGCGCCCTTGGAGGCGATGTAGGCGGAAATGGTGGGGCGTGCCGCGATGGCACTGATCGACCCGGTCACCACGATGCGCCCCCGGCCGGCAGGGATCATGAGCCGCGCCGCCTCGCGCGCGAGCATCCAGACCGCCGTGAGATTGGTGTCGAGAACCCGGCGGAAATCCGCGGTCTCGAACTCGCGGATGGGCTTGCGGTGCTGGATGCCCGCGTTGAGGACCGCGATGTCCAGCCGCCCGTGGCGCTGCCCGATCGCCGCGACGGCGCTCACCGCCGCAGGCTCGTCGGTCACATCGAAGGCAGCCACCTCCGCCGCGAACCCCTGCGCGACCAGTTCGGCCCGCCTCGCCTCGAGCGCGGCGACGTCCCGGCCATTGAGCACCACCGTGGCCCCCGCCTGGGCCAGCGACCGGGACATCGCCCAGCCCAATCCCCGCGATGCGCCCGTCACGAGCGCGACCTTGCCCTTCAGTTCGAACATTCCTGCCTCCGTTGCGCCATCGTCATCGCCGTCGCGCCTCCGGGCGTCAGGGCATGTACTGCCCGCCATTGACCTCGAGAATCTGGCCGGTGACGTATCCGCTCATGGCCTCGGAGGCCAGGTAGAGAAAGGCGCCGGTGCACTCGTCGGGCGTGCCGATGCGGTTCATGGGAATCGTCGCCCGGAAGCCTTCGAGCATCTGGGGCGTGGAGAATCGGTCGTGGAACGGTGTCTGGATGACACCGGGCGCGACCGCGTTGACGCGGATGCCGTCCCTGACGAGTTCCTTGGCGAGCCCGCGCGTCATGGTGCTGACGAAGCCCTTCGAGCCCGCGTAGAGAACCGCCCCGGTTCCGCCGCCGTGCCGCGCCGCCACCGAGGTGACGTTGATGACGCCCCCGCCGCCCTGGCTGCGCATCTGCGGCACCGCAGCCGCGATGCAGGTCAGCGCCGAGCGCACGTTGATGCAGCACCCGGTCGAACAGTTCGTCGCTCATCTGCTCCACGGGCACCCGCTGGACGAGCGCGCCCGCGTTGTTCACGAGCACGTCGAGCCGGCCGAAATGACGGATCGCGGCCGCCACCACGTCGCGACAGGGGGCGGATGCCCCGAGATCCCCCTGAAGCACGAGCGCCTCGCTTCCCGCCGCCCGGATGTCCGCCGCCACCGCCTCCGCGGCGTCGCGACTGGCGTTGCAGTGCACCCCGACCCGCGCCCCGTTTGCACCGAACGCGCGGGCGACCGAAGCGCCGATGCCCGTGCTGGCACCGGTGACCAGGATCACCCGTCCCCTGAGATCTTCGATCATGACTCCCCCGTGGCTCCGCCTTGAACCGGCAGTTGCCCGGGATGTTAACCCGGTTTTTTCCCTGGACTGCACCCTTCCGCAGACGGTCCCCGCGCTGCCTCGGGAACACCGTGGGGCGAACCGTGTCACACGCGTGCCCACAACAAAAGGAGCTTTGTCATGAAGAACGCAACCCGCAATACGCAGCGCCGTGATTTCCTTCGCGCCGGCACGGCGCTGGTGGCCGCATCCGCGGCAGCCCTGGTGACGGCCCCGGCCCACGCGCAGGCCGGCAAGCTGGAAGAGAAGGACGCTCAGGCCGTGGCTCTGGGTTACCGGAATGACGGCAGCAAGGTGGACCAGGCGAAATATCCGAAGCACGCCGCCACCCAGGTGTGCGGCAACTGCCAGGTCTACCAGGGCAAGGCCGGGGATGCCTCGGGCGCCTGCCCCATCTTCGCCGGCAAGCAGGTGAACGCCAAAGGCTGGTGCAGCGCCTGGGTGAAGAAAGCCTGACGCGACTGCACGGCAGCCCCACCGGGGTCCGGAACCACCCGGACCCCGGCAGGTTCAGGGCAGCAGCACGGAAGATCCGGTCGTGCGGCGTCCTTCGAGATCACGGTGGGCCTGAGCGGCATCCCGCAGGGCAAAGCTCTGGTTGATCTCGATCTTCACCTTGCCGGATCGGACCACCTCGAACAGTTCCTCCGCACCGGCCACGAGATCGGCACGCCTGGCGGTGTGGGAAACGAGCGTGGGACGGGTCACGAACAGGGAGCCCTTCTGCGCGAGAAGATTGAGATCGAAGCTGGGCACGGGCCCGGATCCATTGCCGAACACCACGAGCATTCCCAGCGGCTGCAGGCAATCCAGGGACCCCATGAAGGTGTCCTTGCCCACGGAATCGAACACCACCGGCACCTTCGCGCCGCCGGTGATTTCCTTGACCCGCTCCGCGAAATTCTCCCGGGTGTAGACGATGGTGTGATCGTAGCCGTGGGCCCGCGCGAGCGCGGCCTTCTCGTCGGATCCCACCGTGCCGATCGTGGTCACCCCGAGTGCCTTGAGCCACTGCCCGGCGATCAGACCGACCCCCCCGGCGGCTGCGTGGAACAGCACCGTCTGCCCCGCCTGCACCCGGAAGGTCCGGCGGATCAGGTACTGAACCGTCAGCCCCTTCAGCATCATGGCCGCGGCCTGCTGGTCGCTGATGCCTTCAGGGATCTTCACCAGACGATCGGCGGGAATCAGGCGGGACTCCGAGTACGCGCCCGGGGGACCTCCCGCATACGCCACCCGGTCGCCGGCCTGCAGATAGTCCACGCCCGGACCGACGGCCTCCACCACACCGGCGCCCTCGAGCCCGATGCCGCTGGGCAAGGGCAGGGGGTAGAGTCCCGAACGGTGGTAGGTGTCGATGAAGTTGAGCCCGATCGCGTGATTCCGCACGCGAGCCTGCCCCGCGCCCGGCTCGCCGACCTCGATGTCCTCGTAGACGAGAACCTCGGGTCCGCCGGTCTGATGAAAACGTATTGCCTTGGTCATGGGTGTCTCCTGTTGCGGTGACCGGATGGGGGATCAGCGGATGAACTGGTCCACGTAGTCCGCGCCGAGTCCCGCGGCTTCGTAGTGCCTGCGGCACATGTCGATCTTCGTGAAGACATCCTCGTAACCCACGGTGGCGCCCTTCTCGTCCACGTAGATCATGGCGCCGTTGACGTTGAACAGGGTAATCATTTCCTCCACGCCTTCGTCGACGACGAGCGTGTGGACCTCGCCGGGCGGTTCGTAGACGAACCCCCCCTCTACCGCCACCCAGTCGTGCTCGAGGTAACGCCAGCTGCCCCGGATGACGTAGCCGAAGACGGCCATGGGGTGGCGATGGCGGGAAAGGACACCGCTCTTGCGGACTCGAAGGAGGTTGAACCAGCCGCCGGAGACGGTATTGAGCATGAGCGGGCGGAACCAGACGCCGGGCGCCTGCGGCACCCAGACCCGCTCATCCTCGGGGACGGCCAGGGTGACGATCTCGGCCTGCATGCCGGCGGCGGAAAGCACGCCGGGATTGAACGGAGCATTCATGGGCTTCACCGTGAACGGAACGGAAGACCCCCGATTCTATCCCGCGGCAGCCCATCCGGCACGGGCATCCCGCGGGCAGGCCGGGCGCCCGCCCCCCTGGTCGCCCGCGCCTCAGGCGTTGCGACGGATGAAATCGCGGATGCGCGGGTAGATGCTCTCCCGGTACCGGCGACCGCTGAAGATGCCGTAGTGGCCGACACCCTCGACGAGGAAGTGGTCGCGGCGATCCGCGGGGATGCCGCGGCAGAGGTCATGGGCGGCTTGCGTCTGACCCACGCCGGAGATGTCATCCAGTTCGCCTTCGATGGTGAACAGCGCCGTGCGGGTGATGTCGGCCGGCCGAACCGCCTCGCCGTCCACGATCCAGCTACCGTTGGGCAGCGCGTGCTCCTTGAACACCACCCGCAGGGTTTCGAGGTAGTACTCCGCGGCCATGTCCAGCACGGCGTTGTATTCGTCGTAGAACCGGCGGTGGGACGCCGCGCTCTCGCCGTCGCCCACCACCAGGTGGCCGAAGAACTCGCGATGGGCGTCGATGTGGCGGTCCGCGTTCATCATGATGAAGCTGATGTGCTGGAGGAAACCGGGATACACGCGCCGGCCCACGCCCGGGTAGGTGGCAGGCACCCGCTGGATGACCCGGCTCTCGAACCACGAGAGCGGTCGGCCGGTGGCGAAGTTGTTGACCGCCGTGGGGCTGCGGCGGGTATCGATGGGCCCGCCCATCATGGTCATGGACAAGGGCGCCACGTCCTCGCCCCGCGAGGCCATCAGCGACACGGCCGCCAGGACCGGAACGGTGGGCTGGCAGACGGAAATCACATGTACCCGCGGCCCCAGGAAGCGGATGAACTGCTGCACGTAGGCCACGTAGTCGTCGAGATGGAAATGTCCCTCCCGGGTCGGAACCAGGCGGGCATCCACCCAGTCGGTGACGAACACCTCGTGCTCGGGCAGCATGGTGCGCACCGTGTCACGGAGCAGCGTCGCGTGGTGGCCGGACAGGGGAGCGACCACGAGCACGGTCGGATCCTCCCGCTTCACTCCCGCCGGCAGTTCCCGCCGGAAGTGCAGCAGGCGGCAGAAGGGCCTGACCACGGCCTCCTCGATGGTGACCGGTACCGCCTGGCCGTCGACTACGGTTTCCGCCAGGCCCCAGGCGGGCTTGGCGTAGCGCCGCACCAGACGCAGGACGAGTTCGTTGGACGCGGCCATCGTCCTGGCGCCCGGGACATGAGCCCAGGGACTGTGGGGCTGACTGAACAGCGCGTGGGTGGCGCCTGCCATGGCTTCGAAGGGCGCGAGCATCGCGTGCTGCATTTCGTGCAGGGCGTAAAGCATCTTGATAACACCTCCGTGCGCAACCGCCACGACCGGAGAATCCGGCGGCTGACCACTCCATTTACGGTCCCGAAACCCGAATCCGCAGGCAACTGTAATGACCGGGCTCGCGCGACGTCAAGATGCTGCGACGCAAAAACCCGCATGACCGCGTTGACACAACGACCGGCAGGGGCATCCCGGCGGCGGCCGGCAATCAGGCAACGAGCGGGGGCTCGTCCATCGCCCCCACCTGTTCGCGCAACTCGAGAATGTGATCCTGCCAGTAGCGCTGGGTATTGAACCAGGGGAAGCTCGCGGGGAAGGCCGGATCCTCCCACCGCCGCGCGAGCCATGCGGCGTAGTGCATGAGGCGCATGGTTCGCAAGGCCTCCAGGAGACCCAGCTCGGCGCGATCGAACTCGCGGAACATCTCGTACCCCTCCAGGACGATGGCGAGCTGCGACTCCCGGGCCGACCGGTCGCCCGACAGCAGCATCCACAGATCCTGCACTGCCGGGCCCGTGCAGGCGTCGTCGAGGTCCACGAAGTGGGGGCCCTCGTCCGTCCACAGGACGTTCCCGGCGTGGCAATCGCCATGGAGGCGGATCTGGAGGACCGGGCCGACACGTTCGTGGCAGGCCTGGATGGCCTCGATGGCCAGATCCGCGACGCTGCGGTAGGGCACCAGCAGATCCGGCGGGAGGATGCCTCCCTGGACCAGGAAATCGCGGGAGTCCTCGGCGAGGCGCCTGACGGTGAGGGCCGGCCTTGCCTGGAAACGGCCCCGACCGCCGGTCTGATGCAGGCGCGCCAGAAACCGTCCGATCCGGCGCAGGGTGTCATCGCGGTCCAGCTCCGGCGCCCGGCCGCCCCGGCGGGGGAACACGGCGAACCGGTACCCCCCGTGGCGATGGAGGGTCTCACCGTTCGCCGCCCGCAGGGGCGCGACCACCGGGACCTCGTCCTCGCAGAGCTCGAGGGCGAAGCTGTGCTCCTCGTGGATCTGGTCGTCGGTCCAGCGGCCCGGCCGGTAGAACTTGCAGATGACCGGCCCGCCATCCTCCAGACCCACCTGATAGACACGGTTCTCGTAGCTGTTCAGGGGAAACAGGCGACCGTCGCAGCGGCGCCCGGTGCTCTCGACGGCGTCGAGGATGACCGCCGGCGTCAGCAGGCTGTAGGGGTGTTCGGACACGGGCATGGTCCCCGGATTCTAACGGTCATCGTGCTACATTCGTCGGGAATCCGGGGCGCATGGTGCAGCCCTGCCCTCTCGAGACCGAAGACGATGCGATTTCTCCTGCCGGCCCTGTTTCTTGGACTCATGCTGCCGCTCGCGGCCCTGTCCGCCGATACCGGCACCCCCTGCGGGTCCGGGCTCCGGACCACGGAAGCCTGGATCCCGTCGGACACGCCGGGCATCTCTCTCTACGTGCGCAACAAGAAGGCCGCCTGCCGGGATGTCGCCGCGCCGGGCCGGGTGCTGCTCTATGTGCACGGGGCCACCTATCCCTCCGAGACCGCTTTCGACCTGCCCCTCGACGGGATGTCCTGGATGGATTTCATTGCCCGCAGCGGGTGGGATGTCTGGCTCGTGGACCTGCGGGGCTACGGACGCAGCACCCGCCCGCCCGAAATGGATCGACCGGCCGCCGAGAATCCTCCCATCGTCACGACGGACGTGGCGGTGCGGGATGTGACGACGGCTGCCGACTACATCCGCCAGCGCACGGGTGCGGACCGGCTGGCGGTCCTGGGATGGTCCTGGGGCACGACGATCATGGGGGCCTACGCCGCGGCCAACCCCGACAAGGTGTCGAAGGTGGTGCTCTACGCACCGGTGTGGCTGCGGACCACGCCCTCGCCCCTGGCGGGCAGCGGGCCGCTGCCCGCCTACCGCACGGTGGACCGGCAGTCGGCCGCGAAGCGCTGGCTCGCCGGGGTGCCTGAAGCCCGGCAGGCAGGGCTCATCCCGCCCGGCTGGTTCGATGCCTGGGCGACCGCCACATGGGCCACGGACCCTTCGTCGGCCCAGACGGGCCTGCTGCGCGCTCCGAACGGGGTGCTGCAGGATCTTCGAGCCTTCTGGCTCGCGGACAAGCCCTACTACGACCCTGCCGCGATCACGGCCCCGACGCTGTTGCTCGTGGCGGAATGGGATCAGGACACGCCGCCCTACATGGCGCAGACCCTGTTCACGAGACTCGCTTCAGCCGAACGCAAGCGGCTGGTGCAGATCGGGGAAGGCACCCACACGGTCATCATGGAACGCAACCGCGCCCAGCTCTTCCGGGAGGTCCAGCTCTTCCTGGACGAGCCGGCCGGCACCGGCGGTCCGCCCTGACGGGCTGCCCGGCGCGGACCCGGGAGAGGGCCTTGCCGACTCCCACGGATCCGCAATCGGCCGCGCCCCCGGACCCGGCAGCCTCTGGTCGGGCGGCGGGTCGGGTACGAGCCTAACGCCGCTGCGCGCGCGCGTGGCGGATCACCCCGATCACGGCCAGGATCGGCCAGACCACGAGAACCGGCACCGACTGCCACGCCGTGGCACGTTTTTCGGACTGTTCGCGCAGGAGCGCGTCCTCACGGGTCTTTGCCCCCGCCACGGCCTGGCAACTCCCCGGCACAGCCGCCACCGGATCCGCAGTCGCCGCGAACTGCCCCTCTTCGGAGACCACGCTTGCCAGGCGTTCGCGGTCCCGCCGACAGGCGGATTCGCTATCCCGGACTCCGACCGCCGCCTCGAAGATCGGCGAATCGAGACTGTCGGCAAGGTGTTTCTGATAGAGCCAGTAGCCCACGTTGGCCGTGCCGCCCACGAAGGCGAGCGCGACGATGAGGAGAGCGCCAACGGAACCGGGATGTTCGTTTTTCTGCATCTTGAATGTGGTTTGCAAAAGGGCAACCGGGAATCGACGGACCGGCGGGCGGGGACTCCGCCCCGATCCCGGTCGGCAACCTGCATGGACAATGCCAGGGCCGACAACCCTGAAATGTGACCGCTCGGAACCCCATGCGTCAAGGTGGCGCGTTGAAGACAGCATCGCGTCCGCCACGGGCCGGGGCGCGATGGCGACCCGCCTCGGGCGAGGTCCCCGTCGGAGCCCGATCCACTTCCCTGGAGGAATACCCGCATGACTGCATCCCTGCCCGCCACCCCCACCCCGGCCCCCGTCCCTGCCCGGACCCGCACAACCGCCAGCCGTCCCCGGCTCTGGGGCGCGGTACTGGGCGCCTTCCTGGCTGCCGCCAGCGCAGGCGCCGCGGAACCCTCGGGCAACGCGCTGACCATCTACAGCAGTGCGCCGGCCGGGGCCATTCCCGTCGACCTGTTCCGCATGGGTGGCCAGGCGGGCTACGCGGTCCCGGGCTATGCCGTCGTGCGGCATGACCGCGACATCGATCTGGCGGCCGGCCGCACCGAGGTCCGATTCACCGACATCGCGGGCCTGATCGACCCGACCACCGTGTCGTTCCAGTCCCTGAGCGATCCCGTGGGCACGCGCGTGGTGGAGCAGAACTTCCAGTTTGACCTCGTCTCGACGGAAAAACTGCTGCAGCGCTTCATCGATCGTCCGATCTCGGTCGAACAGGTCCGGGGCGGCCAGGCCGACACCTTCGAGGGAACGCTGCTCTCGACACAGGGGGGGATCGTCCTGCGGCAGGCGGATGGCACCGTGAGAACCCTGCCGCACCACGCGTCGGTCACGCTCCCCAGCCTTCCGGGCGGCCTGATCACCCGGCCGACCCTGGTTTGGGACGTGGCTGCCGGAAAGGCCGGCCGTCACCGCGCCCGGGTCGCCTACCAGACGGCCGGAATCACCTGGTGGGCGGACTACAACCTCGTCTACCGGGAGGGTCCCGGGGTGAACGACTGCCGGCTGGACATGGGGGCCTGGGTAAGCATCCTCAACCAGTCGGGCGCTTCCTACCAGGACGCACGCCTCAAGCTGATCGCAGGCGACGTTCACCGCGCACCCGCCGCCCCGCCGCCGGGGCCCAGGGCCATGGCGCGCATGGCCGAGGCAGTCATGGACGCCGCACCGGGGTTCACGGAGAAGGCCTTCTTCGAGTACCACCTGTACACCCTCGGGCGCCCCACGACGATTCCCGACAACTCCACCAAGCAGATCGAACTCTTCCCGGCCGTGACCGGCGTGAAATGCGAGCGCACGCTGGTCCTCCAGTCAGGGCCGGACTTCGGTGCCGGCGCAGACCCGTATCTGGACCGCAACGGACCCGGCAGCGGGAACAGGAAGATCGACGTCTACCTGAGCTTCCGCAACGACCCCGACAGCGGCCTCGGCATCCCGCTTCCCGCAGGCCGGGTGCGGGTCGGCAAGGCCGATCCGGGCGACGGGTCCATGGAGTTCATCGGCGAGGACCGCATCGACCACACCCCTCGCAACGAGACCCTGCTGCTCAAGCTGGGTTCCGCCTTCGATGTCGTGGCCGAACGACGCCAGACGGATTTCCGCCTCGACACGGGCCGAAAGACCATGGTCGAGGACTTCGAGATCCGCGTGCGGAACCGGAAGACCCAGCCCGTGCGGGTTCTGGTGCGGGAGACCCTGTACCGCTGGAGCACCTGGCGAATCGCCACGGCCACCCAGGGATACGAGAAGCGGGATGCGCGCAACGTCGAGTTCCCGGTGGACGTGCCCGCCGACGGCGAGACGGTGCTGCGCTACAGCGTCCGGTACACCTGGTGAGCCGGGGTGGGAGGGTGCCGGCGGGCGACCGGGGTTAGACTCCGGTCCGTGAACCCCGCGACCCTCCCATGACTGCGCCGAGCCTGGACGGATTCGACCTGCGCGCCCTGCCGGACGGATTCCACGACGATCCCTACCCGTGGTACCGGCGGTTGCGCGAGGTCTCGCCGGTGCGACCGATGCCCGACGGCTCGTGGCTGCTCACCCGCCACGCGGACTGCGAGCGGGTGTACAAGGATCCCAGGGTCTTCGTTTCGGACAAGAGGATCGAGTTCGCCCCGAAGTTCGGCGACTCCCCGCTGTTCGAGCACCACACCACGAGCCTCGTGTTCAACGACCCGCCGCTGCACACCCGCGTGCGGCGTCTGATCACCGGAGCCCTCGCACCCCGGGCGATCGCCGACATGGGGCCCGGGCTCGTGCGCCTGGTGGACCGCCTTCTCGACGAACTGCCCGGGCACGACGCGCCAGACCTCATCGAACACTTCGCGGCCGCCATTCCCATCGAGATCATCGGCAACCTGCTGCAGGTCCCGCACGCGGACAGGGCCCCCCTGCGCGGCTGGTCGCTTGCCATCCTCGGGGCCCTCGAGCCACATCTCGGGCCGCCGGAACTCGCCGCCGGCAACCGCGCCGTGACGGAGTTCTCGGCCTATCTGGCAGGCCTGGTGGAGCAACGCCGGAGTTGCCCGGGCGACCCGGACCGGGACGTCCTCACGCGCCTGATCCTGGGCGAACCGGCCGGAGGGCGCCTCTCCACGGCCGAATTGCTGCACAACTGCATCTTTCTGCTCAACGCAGGCCACGAAACGACGACCAACCTGATCGGCAACAGCCTGGTGCTGCTGGACCACTGGCGAGACCAGCGGGCGCAACTGGTGGCCGAGCCGGAGCTGGCCGATTCGGCGGTCGAGGAATTCCTGCGCTTCGAGAGTTCCAACCAGCTGGGCAATCGCCGGGCGGTGGAGGCGACCGAAGTGGGCGGGGTGGCGCTGCCCCGGGGCGCCCTGGTCACACTGTGCATCGGCGCGGCGAACCGGGACCCCGCGCAGTTCCCCGACCCCGACAGGCTCGACATCACCCGGTCACCCAACCGGCATCTCGCCTTCGGCTCGGGCATACACCTGTGCGCAGGCCACATGCTTGCCCGCCTCGAGGGACGGATCGCCGTCGGCCGCTTCCTGGCGCGGTTTCCCCGTTACCGCCTGGCCAGCGAACCCGTGCGGGGAAGGCGGGTGCGCTTCCGCGGCTTCCTGAAGGTTCCAGTCGCTTTGGACTAGGCCGGGAACACCCGGGCCATGTTCAGGACAGCAGCCGTCCCGCGACGGGGGACGTTCCCGGCGGCGCGGCCGGCATGACCTCCTCCCGCATCGCCACCTCCGTGACACGGCATTCCCGCAACAGGTCGAGGATCGACGACTCGACCCGTGCGAGATCCGCGGCCGGCCCGAGCCGCCACGCGTGGGTGTGCTCGTTCAGGGGGTCGAACGGGCTCGCGAGCGCGACACGAATGGTCGCATCGTCGGCTGCGCTCAGGGTGGCAACCGGATCGCCGGTCTCGGAGCGAAGACGCCGGATGGCACTGGTGGCGAAGAGGCTGAACGCGATCTCCTCGCGTGCGAAGAAACCCTCGGCGAGGGCGGCGAACCAGGCCATCGGGGCCCGCGGCAGGGCGAGCAGGGAGACCCCGGCAGGCGCAAGCTGGCGGGTGAGTTCGCGCGACACGCCCATCCCCCAGCGACCCACCTGCCCGGCCGTCTCGAGGAACGTGGGCGCGTCGGGGGCCGTGAGGGAGGCACCCGCGAGGAAGCGAAGGTGGACCGTCTCTTCGGCACCAGTCAGCTCGATCGGACAGGGGGCCAGCAGGTCGACCCCTCCTGCCGGGTCACCGGAGCGAACGAGCGCGTGCAGGCGCCCCGGGGAAACCGCCACCGCGTCATCGTAGCCTCCCAGCGCGTTGCCCAACCCGAAACTTTCCACCGGACCGAAGGCACCGCCCGCGCGCAGGCCGTCGCGGACGGCAGCGATCTGGGGGACGGCGCCCGCGACCACGCCCGGCGCCGCACCGCCCACCACGAGAACCAGTGGAATGAGGAACAGGCGTGTCACGATCGGCAGATCCTCACCGGTACCGATGGCGTTGATGGCGTCGTCGACCGCGCGGAACAGGAGCGGAGCCTGGTCGGGCGGCGCGCCGCGAAGCAACTCGGCGACAGCCCCGGATTCGCCACTTTCGTGCCGCCGCCGGACCGCGCGGACGAGGGCTTCCCAGTCGGCGCAATCGCGTCCGGACCCGCGCGCCGCCACGGCCGCCTCGAGGCGGGAGACCAACGTGGCATCGGAACAACCCACGAAAGCAACGGGACGGGGATCGGGAAGGCGTGTCATCTTGAGCTGCGGAAAACGTGAACCGGGACGCAAGACTACCCTGAAACAGGGGGACAGACCGATTGACGTGCGCGTGGCCCGCCCGGACACTCCCGGTTCCGATCCGGACTCCCGCGAAGCCGCCATGAACCTCACGCGCCTGCTGCTGCCCCTCACTCTCGCCGTGGCCTGTCTGCCGGCCCGCGGGGCCCCGTTGCTGGAAACGCTCGATCGCCTCGCCGACAGCCTCGAACCCCGGGTGATCGCCTGGCGTCGCGACATCCACCAGAATCCGGAACTCGGCAACCGCGAGGTCCGCACGGCGCAACTCGTTGCCGAACACCTCCGGGCCCTCGGCTACGAAGTGCGCACGGGCGTCGGGGTCACGGGTGTCGTCGGCGTCCTGCGCGGTGGCCGCCCCGGGCCGGTGGTGGCCCTCCGGGCAGACATGGACGCCCTTCCCGTCACGGAAGAAGTGGACCTGCCCTTCGCCTCCCGGGTGCGCACCACCTACGCCGGAAAGGAAACGGGGGTCATGCACGCCTGCGGCCACGACACCCACGTGGCGATGCTCATGGGAGCCGCCGAAGCCCTGGCCCGCGTGCGCGCGGACCTGCCCGGAACCGTCAAGCTCCTGTTCCAGCCTGCCGAGGAGGGTCCTCCCGCCGGCGAGGAGGGCGGAGCCGTCCTCATGCTCAGGCAGGGTGCCTTCGACGACCCGAAGCCGGATGCGGTGTTCGGCCTGCACATCGCTTCGAACCTGAACGTGGGCGACCTGGGCTATCGACCGGGTGCCGCCATGGCGGCGGCCGATGTGCTGAAGATCGTGGTGAAGGGCCGGCAGACCCACGGCTCCGCCCCCTGGGGAGGCGTGGACCCGATCGTCACCGCCTCGCAGATCGTGCTGGGACTGCAGACCATCGTGAGCCGGCAGGTCAACATCGCCCGCGAACCCGCGGTGGTCACCATCGGCGGCATCGACGGCGGCATCCGCTTCAACATCATCCCGGACCGCGTGACCATGGTGGGCACCGTGCGCACGTTCGACGAGGCGCTGCGGGATGACATCCACACGCGGATCCGCCGCACGGCCGAGCACATCGCCGAGGCCGCCGGCGCCACCGCCGAGGTGACGATCGACAAGCCCTACGCGGTGACGGTCAACAACCCCGAACTGACCGCCCGCATGCTGCCGACGCTGCAGCGCGTGGCCGGACCGGAGCACGTGCACCTGAGGGACCGGGTCATGGGTGCGGAGGACTTCTCGTTCTTCGCACAGCAGGTCCCGGGACTGTTCGTCTTCCTGGGCGGCACGCCGGTCGGCCAGGACGCCTCGAAGGTGCCCTACAACCACTCGCCCCGCTTTTCCATCGACGAGAGTGCCCTGCAGCTCGGGGTCCGCACCCTGCTGCACCTCACCGCCGATTACCTCGGCGTCCGCTGACCTTCACACCCAGGCCATGACTTCCCCCCGACACGTGTTTGCGATGGGCGGCGCGTTCCTCGCCGACCCCGAGGGCAACCTGCATCTGGAGCGCTACTTCCGCGACCTCACCGGACGAAACAACCCGAAGGTGCTGTTCATCCCCACCGCCAGCGGCGACAACGACGCCTACCAGGTGAGGTTCTTCCAGGCCTTCGCCAGACTCGGCTGCGAGCCTGCGGTGCTGCCCATGTTCAAGCGCACGCCGGCCGCGCTGGAGACCTTCGTGCTCGAGCACCACGCCATCGCCGTCGGAGGGGGCAACACCCGCACCATGCTGGCGGTCTGGCGCGAATGGGGGCTGGACGGGATCCTCGCAAGGGCCAGCGAGCACGGCATCGTGCTGGGCGGATCGAGCGCCGGGTCGATCTGCTGGTTCGATCGGGGCGTCACGGACTCCATCGCCGGACCCCTGACGAGCCTTGCCTGCCTGGGGCTGGTGCCGGGAAGCAACTGCCCCCACTACGACAGCGAACCCGACCGCCGACCCGCCTTCCAGGCGATGGTGGCTTCCGGAGAGGTGCCCGATGGGATCGCCGCCGACGACGGCGTGGGACTGCACTTCATCGACGGAGCATTCCACCAGGCGGTGGCGAACCGCGCGGGGGCCATGGCCTGGAAGGTGCGGAGAAACGGGGCCGCGGCGGAGGAGCAGCCGCTGGACCCCGTCCGGCTGAACGGATAGAAACCGGACAGGTTCAGGAAGCGGCAGTCTGCAGCACCCACTCCCAGACTTCGCCCTCGTCCGCGTCGTGCCCCCTTCCCGCGAGGTGGAACCCAAGCTTCGACAGCACCGCGGTCGAGGAATCCTCCTCTGCGGGCGTATGGACGAGAAGCCGGATTCCGGGCTGCGCCTCGAAGGCGATTCGCATCAGGGCCGAGGTCATCCCCGTGGCGTGGTCCCCGCTGGTGGCGTGCGGGAAGGCGTAGTAAGCGATTTCGACACTCTTGCCCCGGGGGGGCGACTTGAACGTACAGGTACCGACGCATTCCTCGCCCAGGAAGGCAAGGTAGCCAGTCCATGGCGGCACGTAGCCCACGAGACCGTAGAGTTCCGCGGAAGCGGCGCAGGCTTCGACGGCTTCGCGGGGAAGGCGCTCGGTCACACCGACGGGCTTGCCCTCCGGATCGATGGGGATCAGCCGCAGGGCGTGGTTCCCGGGTGCAACCAGCACGACGGGTTCGGGCTCGACCGCCACGTGGCTGGAACTGTCCAGATGATCGAAATCGACGAGGTTGGACTCGTGCAGCAGGCGATACAGACGCTTGCGCTGCCGCGGGAAATCGGTGACGTCGTGCTCCAGCCGCTGCCCCACCACCAGAAAGACCAGGGGCTCGGTGCCATCGTTGCTCAGTTCGTGGGCGATGCCGTTGGCGGGGCACCCGATGAAGTCGCCCGCCTGCACGGGGATGATCCGGTCGCCGATGATCGCCGTGCCACGGCCCGACAGCAGGTAGATGCACTCTTCCTCGAAGTGGTGGACATGCAGTTCGGTGGACCGATAGCCGGGATCCACGGTGACGAGGTGCACGCCGAGATTGCGCAGCCCGGTGGCATCCCCCAGGGACTTGTCGAGGCGCACGGCACCGGGATTGAGAAAGTGCACCCCCAGGGCGCCCGGCAGGTTGGCGATGTCAAACGACGACAGATACATGGTTGTTCGTTCCGATTGCATGGAATTGTTGGCTTCCCCTGGGAACCCCCGGTGCTGCTCGCACACGGAGCACACACCGTACCACGGCTGCGCAGCCGTTGCCGAGATCCGGCGCCGTGAGATCATCCGGCGTCATCCCTTCCCCCGCAAGGTCCGCGCATGTCCCACTGGATTCTCCTGACCGCCGCGATCGTCCTCGAGGTCTGCGGTACGACGTCAATGAAGCTTTCCGACGGTTTCGCCCGGCTCCTTCCGTCGATCCTGATCTTCGTCTTCTATGGCGCGTCGTTCACGTGTCTCACCTTTGCACTCAAGCGCATCGACGTGAGTGTCGCCTACGCCATATGGTCCGGTCTCGGGACGGCACTCATCGCCGGCATCGGCATCGCATGGTTCCGGGAACCGGTCACGGCCATGAAGCTGGGCAGCCTCGCCCTCATCATCGCGGGCGTGGTGGGGCTGAACCTCGGTGGCGCCTCCCATTGACGTCGGTACCGGACAGGCCGGAGGAAAGGGTGCCCGTGGCGAACCGCGCCGCTCAGTCGGCCCAGCGCACGTCCTGACCGACCCGCAGGCCGAGCATCTTCGCCGCGCTCATCTGCGGCATCGAGACCTCCACCAGACCGAGGCTGTTCACGTACCAGAAAGCCCTGCCATCGGGCGCATCACCGAACACCCGCGCGTGCGGGATGCGCATGCGGCGCACGCACAGGTCGCGAGCTTCCGGCAGCCCGTCACCGCGCAGGCCCGTGAAGGCGTTCCCGTAGTGATCCAGGTGGATGATCTCCGGCAGGTCGTCCCCTCCGAAGAGCACGTCCGGGGCAGCCACCTGGCGGACGTTCTCGTTCGGGAACTCGCCGGTCACGACCGCTGCCGCCATCGGCGCGAAGATGTCGCGACCGTGGAAGGAAACGGAAACTCCCTTCGGATGGGACGCGATGTGCCACGCACTGCGCATCGTGCCGCGCCCCCAGAGGACCGAGAAGAGGCCGTTGTCCGGCCCGACGAAGGTGCGCCCGTCCACGCGAACCACCAGACCGGCCCGCTCCGTCCCGACTCCGGGATCGACCACGCCGAGGAAGACATGCCCTCGCGGCACCTGGGAGGCGAGGGCCGCAATGAGGTGTGCGGAGGCGCGCACGTCGAAGGCTGGGGCCTCGTTCAGCAGGCTGATCACGCGCACACCGGGCGCGTAGCGGTCGAGGACTGCCTCGACCTGCCCGACGTACAGGCCGGATGTGCCGAAGTCCGTGAACAGCATCAGTGCCATGGATGAACCCCTATGAAAGACACCCGGACCGTTTCAGGGCGTGCGGGCGGCTCACCGACCGGCAGGCACGCGCGGACAGGCACGGTCAGCCGCCCCGGAACGCGGGGAACGCGCACGGCCTCAACCGGCGCCCTCACGGGCGCGCATCTTCGCCGCGATGTAGTCGCCCTGGGAGACATGCAGGAGATCGGCCACCTTGCGGACCAGGTGCTGCTCCCACGCGCTCAGTGTCGAATCGGCATAGGCGACCCGCCACATGTGCTCGATCATCTGCACCTTCTGCCCGGCACTGAAACTCTGGTTCAGCAGCGAGGTGAACTGGAAGTAATCGGTGGCCTGCCTCGACTCCTCCTCGGCCAGCCGGAACAGGGTGTCGGCCTCGTCAGGGCTGAGCCCGAACTTCGACCGGACCGCCTGGATGATGGCAGCGCGCTCGGCGACGTCCATCTCGCCATCCATGCGAACCATTTCGACCAGCAGGGTGGCCGTGGCCAGTTCGATGGTGTGGCGACCGCCGGCCGCGGACGCCGCCGGCCCGAGATTGCGGTCGAAGAAGTCGCGGATCGCGTTCAACATGGCGGCGGGCGCCGGACGGGGACTCTCATGCAGACACCTTACAACCGGAGGATCGCGCAGGTCCAGCCCGCCAGTTTCATCAGGCCCCGGGACGATCGCGGGGAGGCTTGCGAGGCAGGCCGCAAATCCTGCGCCAAACCAATGGCAGGCCCTGTTGGTGCGAAGCGGGGGCTCGGAAGGACCGCAAGGCGACCGCCAGCGCCCGTGGCGGCCGACACACCAGGTTGACCCGCAAGCCGATTCGTTGCGAACCCGATGGGCATCGGTGCGCCGCTCATCCTAGGGGCCGACCGGGTGAAATGTCCGGGCTAGCGACGGCGGCGAATCTCGTAGCCCACCTCGCAGTCCGGGTGCGCATCCAGCTTTGCCAGCTGAAGGTGCACGGCACCCACCTCCGGATAACCGAAGCACATCCCGAGGATGCGTTCCGCCAGCGTTTCGAGCAGATTGATGTGACCTGCGGCGAGGATGTCCAGAATTCCCTGGCGCAGGCGGTCGTAATCGAGCACGTCGTCGAGGCGATCATGCCAGTCGAAAGGCGGCTGCAGGTGGACCGACAGATCGAGCCGGACGGCCTGCGGCCGCATCTGTTCGTGTTCGTAGACGCCCACCCGGGCGGCCGTCACGAAATTGCGCAGGAACAGGACCCGCACGTCGTCATCGTCCTGCCGCCACACCAGGGGCTGGATGTGCAGCAGGGGCTCCTTCAGGTCCATCGCGAATCTCCCTCCGGACGGGTCCCGCCCGGTGAGCGGATGCTACACGAATCGGCCGGGGGAGAGCCCGCGTCGGCGTCCCGCGTTCCCGGGCGACGCCGATGCGGATAGAGTTGAACCCTGTCTCTCCACCGCCCAGGATGCCACCATGACCCGCCCGCAACCGATCCCCTTCACGGAACCGCAGGTGTCCGAACGCCTCGCGCGCGACCTGCCCCGCTGGCAACTCGAGGACGGCTGGCTGCGGCGCGAGTACCGGACCGGCGGCTGGAAGGGCACGCTCATGGTCGTCAACGTCGTGGGGCACCTGGCGGAGGCCGCGTGGCACCACCCCGATCTGACGGTGTCCTACGCATCGGTGATCGTGCGTCTGCAGAGCCATGACGCAAAGGGCATCACGGCCCGGGATTTCGAACTCGCCCGGAAGATCGAGGAAGTGGTTCAGTGGCAACCGGCGCTGGAACACGGCGCGCTCGAGGGCACCCCGAACGAGGATCCACGCTTCCGGTACGTCGACTACGACGCCTAGCCTGGACATTTCATCAGGTCACGGGATGATTGCGAGGCAGGCGGCGCATTCCGCGCCAGGCCAATAGCCGAGCCTGCTGGCGCGAAGCGAGGGCGCGGCATGACCGCAAGGCGACCACCAGCGCCCGTGGAGGCCGACGCACCAGGCTGACCCGCAAGCCGATTCGTTGCGAACCAGTTGGGAGTCGGTGCGCCGCTCATCTTCGGGGCCGGTCTGGTGAAATGTCCGGGTCAGACGAGTCCTGGGGCATGGCCGCGGCGCGTCAGCGCCGGGCGAAGAAGACGGCACCCCGCCAGAGGGTCAGCAGCCCCACGGCGGCAAAGCCGGCGCCATAGCTGAAGCCGAGGGTGACGGCCAGCCAGACGACCAGCGGCGAGACGAACACGCCGAGATAGGTGAGGGCAAAGGACACCCCGGTCACCGCTGCCGCCTGGCCGGCGGGGGCGATGCGGGTCACCTCCGAGATGTAGACGCCATTCCACCCGACTGCCGTACCGCCGAACGCAAAGGCGGCCGCGGCGACCAGCGGGAGCGGTGTGCCGGCATCGATCACACCGAGGGAAAACGCGGCCACCGACATGCCGACGCCCAGACCACCGAGCAGACGCCGCGGCGACACGAATCGATCGGCTGCAAAGCCCCAGAAAAGCCTGCCCAGGACACCGCCTGCCATGGCGGCCGAGAGGGCCGCCCCCGCGGCGGGCACGCTGAGGCCCGCGAGTTCGTGCAGATAGACAACCAGATAGCTGCCCAGGCACATCTGCATGCCGGAGTAGGCGAACGAGGCAAGGGCCAGGTCCCGGAGGGGCCGTTGCGACCAGAGCAACCGGATGGGTTCGCGAAGGCGCATGCCGCGCAGCGGCGCATCACGCTGGCGCGCCCGGTCCACGTCCTCGCGGCCCGCCTGAACGGCAGCCAGCAACGCGACGCAGCCGATGGCAACGCCGAGAGCGGCAGCGCGCCAGCCGAAGGCTGCCATCAGCCACGGCACGATGGCGCCCGTGATCGCTCCTCCGATGGGCACGCCCGTCTGCTTGAGGGAGAAAACGAAGGCGCGCCAGCGATCGGGGGTGCGCTGATTGAGGATGGCCGAGGACGCAGGCGTCACCGCGCCGTAGCCGAGGCCGATGAGCAGGGTGCCAGCGGCGGCCGCGGCCGCGGTGCCCGCCGCCATCAGCCCGATGCCGGCGCCGATCAGGGCAAGGCAGATCTGGCTGACCCGCATGGGGCCGAGCCGCAGGATGAATCCTCCGCTCAGCAGCGCCGAACCGGACGAGGCGAGATAGATGAGCGCCGTGCCCACCCCGACGGTCGCGGCCTCCACGCCGATGTCGCGGCTCGCCACCGGCGCCAGCACCGGCGGGGTGAACACCGCCATCGACGCCAGGATCTGGATGGCGAGCGTGACGGCAACGAGACGCAGAATCCCGGTCAACGTCCGGGAGCCCCGCGGACTCCCGGACGGCTGCCACCGGGGGTTGTCACGCGCTCCGCGCCCCCGCGAGGGCCTGCTCGATATCCCAGAGGATGTCGTCGATGTCCTCGATGCCGACCGAAAGGCGGATCATCTCCGGCATCACGCCGGCGCGAATCTGCTCCTCCTCCGACAACTGGCGGTGCGTCGTGGACGCCGGATGGATGACGAGCGTCTTGGCATCGCCCACGTTCGCCAGGTGGGACAGGAACTGGCAGCCGTCGATGAACTTCTCCCCCGCGGCCACGCCACCCTTGATGCCGAAGGTCATGATCGAACCGCTGCCCCGTGGCAGGTACTTCTTCGCGAGCTCGTGGTAGGGGCTGGAGGCGAGCGAGGGGAAATTCACCCACGCCACCTGTGGGTGAGCCTCGAGGAACTCGGCCACGCGCTGCGCATTGGCCACGTGCCGGTCCATGCGGACGTGCAGGGTCTCGAGCCCCTGCAGAAGCAGGAAGGCATTGATCGGCGACAGGCAGCCGCCGAGGGTCCGCAACGTCTCCATGCGGCACTTCATGGTGTAGCCGAAATCCCCGAAGGTCTCGTAGAAGCGCACACCGTGGTAGCCGCGGGACGGTTCGGTCATTCCGGGAAACCTGCCGTTGTCCCAGGGAAACTTGCCGGATTCCACGACTACCCCCCCCATGGTCGTTCCGTGACCGCCCATGAACTTGGTGGCCGAGTGCACGACGATGTCCGCCCCGAACTCGATGGGGCGGCAGAGATACGGGGACGCAAACGTGTTGTCGATCACGAGGGGAATGCCGGCCTCGCGGGCGATCCTGGCCACGGCCTCGATGTCCAGCACGTTGATCCCGGGATTGCCCATGGTCTCGGCGTAGAGGGCCTTGGTGCGGCTGGTGATGGCCTTGCGGAAGTTCTCCGGATCATCGGGGTGGACGAATCGGGTGTCGATGCCCATGCGGCGGAAATTCACGTCGAACTGGGAATAGGTTCCGCCATAGAGCGTGCTGGCGGACACCAGTTCGTCCCCCGCCTCCAGCAGCGTGAGCAGCGCCGTCATCTGCGCCGCCTGCCCCGACGCAAGCGCGAGCGCCGCCCGACCGCCCTCCAGCGCCGCCACGCGTTCCTCGAACACGGCAACGGTGGGGTTGGAGAGGCGGGAGTAGACGTTCCCGAAGGTCTGCAGGTTGAACAGGCTGGCGGCGTGCTCCGCGGAATCGAACACGTACGAGGTGGTCTGATAGATGGGCACGGCGCGCGCGCCCGTGGTGGGGTCGGGAATCTGGCCGGCGTGCAGACACAGCGTGCCGAAGCCGTAGGAATGATCGGACATGGATTGGCCCCCGGGAGAGGATGAAGCGGCGAGTCCGGCATTGTAGGCAAGCCTGCACCGGTTCGCACGGTCGTCCGGCAGGTTCAATCCGCCCGGGGTTGCCGCTCAGGCGGCCTGTATGGATCCACCACCCAACGTGCCCCCGGGAGGCTGGCCGGAATCGGTGCTGCCCTGCATTGCCCTGCGGATGAAGTCGGGGACTTCCTCGGCGGGCATGGCAGGCCCGTGCGCGTCACCGGCCTGGTAGTCGCAACCGGCTTCGCGGAGAAACTGCGCGGATTCCTGTGTCCCGACGCCACAGGCGATCGCTCGCCTTCCAAGCCCATGCACGAGCCCCAGGAGCGCCCGCACGGCTGCGGCAGCCTCGGGAGAATGGACGGCGCGGGCCAGGTAGTCCCCCTCGAGACGCACCATGCCGATCGGCTGTGCGAACAGTTCCGCAACCGAGATCCGCCCTGCTCCGAAATCGTCGGCGACGAGCTGCACGCCCAGCTGGGACAGGGCCTGAAGCACGGCCGTCGCCCTCTGGTCACCCGAGCGCACGCGCCGGCTCTGCACGCAGAGCCAGACGGAACCGGGATTGAGCCGGGTCTGCACCAGCGACTGCCGGACGATGTCGACGAGTCCGCCGCTTTCCAGCATTCCCGGCCCCACCGTCAGCATCAGGCGCAACGGCGGCACTCCGGCGCCCTGCCAGGCGCGCATCTGGAAACACGCCGTGCGGATCACCCACTCCGTCAGGCTCAGCGCCACCCCGGTCTCCTCCGCGACGTCCGAGAAACTCCTCTCCCCGAGCAGATCACGGGAGGCACGGTTCCAGAACACCCGCGTCTCGATACCAATGATCGAACCGGTCCTCGAAACCGCCACCGGCTGGTATCGCAGCAGAAACTCCTCGTGCAGGAGCGCCCGCCGCAAGCTTGTCTGCATGCTGAACCGGTCTAGAGTCTCGCGATTCAGGGACTCGTTGAAGAAGCGCAGCGTGTTGCGGCCCGCCCCCTTGGCGTCATACATGGCCAGATCCGCGTTGCGCATCAGGGTATCGGCATCGAGCCCGTCGCCAGGGTAGAGGGCGATTCCGATGGACACACCCGTGGCCGTCTCCCCGATGCCGTCCAGAACGACGGGCTCTCCCAGCGAACGAATGATCCGGCTGGCGACCTTCGAGGCGCCCTCGCCTCCCGCCACCGGAGAGAGAAGGAGGACGAACTCGTCTCCACCCAGACGGGCCAGTGTTCGCTCCTCCGAGGGTTCGGTGGCCCGCATGACCGCGTCCGAGTCCCTGACGCATTCGGTGATCCGTTCGGTCACGACCTTGAGGAGATGGTCTCCGGCATCGTGCCCGAGGGTGTCGTTCACCTCCTTGAAGCGATCCAGGTCGAGGAACAGGACCGCGACCTGCCCCCTGCTGCGCTGGGCATGGGCGATGGCCTGGCGGAACCGCTCGCGCAGCAGCAAGCGGTTGGGCAGCCCTGTCAGGGCATCGTAGTAGGCCAGTCGGTGGATCTGCGCCTGGGCGAGGCGGGCCTCGGTGACGTCGTGCAGCGTCGCCACGGTGGCGATCGCTTCACCCCCTGCTTCCAGAACCTGGGAAAGCGACACGGCCACCGTCAGGGACCCGCCGCCCGGAACCCGATACTCGCGCTCGATGGGCCCGCTCCTGCCGGGGCTGGCGTCAGCCAGCAGCGCGGCAACCGCCGGGGCGGGGTGGGCGTGGAGCAGTTCCGATTCGGGCAGCTGGAGCATGCGACTCGCAGCCCGGTTGAGCAGACGGACCATTCCGTCGCGATCGAGCACGATGACCGCGTCGGTCATCGTGTCCATGACCTGATGAACGGCCAGCGCGGGAGTGATCCGGACAAACCGGTACCTCCAGGCCGTGAAGACCTGCAGGAGCAGGCTCGCGACGACGAACAGGCCGCCGCACGGAAAGAGATCGATGCCCACCACCGGCGCAAAGTCGACGACGGCAGCAGAACCCACCAGGTGCCCCGCCACCATCAGGCGGGCCCGGCGCCAGGCCACGCTTCCCCGCGGATTCTCCTTCATCGCCTTGACGTGCACCCAGGCGCACAGGCTCAGCACGAGGACCGTGAATCCCGCGAACGCCTGACCGATTGGGCCGAAAGCGGGGTAGTAGCCCCAGGAGTAGGACCGGAGGAAGGGTACGAACTGATCGGTGAAGATCAGGAGCGCCGCCTCGAAGCCGACGGTGACAAGCCAGACACACGCCGGCAGGTGGTAGCGCGGCGAGGCCCAGCGGGTGGCCATGTCGCTGAAATGGAAGTTGGCAGCGGGCAGCACGGTGACCAGAGCCGTCGTGGCCAGGCTCCACTTCCACGCGGGCCCCAGGCCTTCGGAAGCAAGCAGCACGGCCAGCGCGCACTGCCACCCGATCACGCCGCCCGACAGGATGAGGTGGAGCCACGCCATCTGCGAGAAGCGCTCGCGAAAGACGAGCAGGGCGCCGCCCAGCAGCGCCAGGATCGCGGCCACGGCGCTGGGCAGGTAGACCGGCATCCCGCCGGTGATCATGGAGGAACCCGCTTCGCACCCGGGAGGGAAACGGCAGCGCAGGAAAAGGGGAACAGAGCCCGTGAGACCGGCAACGCCATGTCGATCCGAGCGGTCAGTACGGGAGCCAGCGGGGACGCTTGCTGGAGATCACGCGGGTATTGACGCCAATCCAGTTGAGGCCGCCGAACAGGCGGGCGTGCTCGATCTTGACGCAGCGGTCCATGACGACCTCCAGGCCTGCCGCCATCGCCTTGCGCTTCGCGTCTTCGTTGATCACCCCGAGTTGCATCCACAGTACCCTGGCACCGATGTCGATAGCGTCGTCCACGAGCGGAGGAATGTCTTCGCTTTTCCGGAAGCAATCCACCATATCGACCGGCACCGGCACGTCCTTGAGGGTCGGATAGCACTTTTGGCCGAGAACCTCCGTGTAGGCGGGGTTCACCGGAATGACCGTGTAGCCGTGATCGAGCATGTACTTGGCCGCGAAGAAGCTGGGCCGATACCAGTTGGCCGAAAGCCCCACGACCGCGATGGTCCGGCAGGTGCGCAGGATGCGGCGCAGGGTGTTGATGTCGGTGGTGTCGGCCATGGCGTCGCCCCGGGGAGCAATGAAGCGGAGAGGTCGCGATGATACCCGCGGCCGGCACGCCCCGGCAGCCCTCAGCGCAGAGCGGCCTCCCGCTCCGCCCTGCCCAGCGCGGCGAGCCGTCGGACCTCCGCGTAGAAGGCGGGCAGGTCGCCCTCAAATCTCTCGCGCAGCCGGTCGAAGGCGGACACGAGGTCGGTGTAGGTCGAAACCGATGCCACGTGGGCGTTGGAGAGCGGCTGGGCAAACCAGCGATCGTAACCGGAGAACCCGTTCCAGCGGGCCCTGAGGCCGCGATAGCGCTCCTGCAGTCGGTCCAGCACCTCCTCCTTGCGCCGCCGCTTCTCGCTGTCGGCCAGGGACAGCCCGTACAACTTGTCCAGTTCGTCGCGGGTCTCGGCGATCAGGGCGAGGAAGTCCGCGCGACGGCGGCTCATGGCCTCGAACTCGGCCCTCTCGGCGGAACCGCCCTCGCGGCCCAGCCAGCGGCGGACCCCCTCCATCTCGACGCTGGTGGCGAAGGACTCGTTGAACGTGCTGTCACCCCCGAGGTAGGCGACCTGATGGGCGAGTTCATGGAACACCAGGCGGGCCAGTTCCGCCCGGGGGTAGCGCACATAGGTGTTCAGGACCGGATCGGCGAACCAGCCGAGCGTGGAATAGGCGGGCACCCCGTAGACCAGCACGTCGAAACCCTCGGCGCGCAGCCGTCTTGCCGCATCCTCGGCCTTCGTGCCGTCGAACCACCCCTTGTAGCTGACGCACCCGGCGACCGGAAAACACCACTGCCGGGGCCGTGTGGAGAACTCCGGCGCCGCCACGACGTTCCAGACCGCGAACGGCCGGCCGAGATCCGCGTAGTTCCGGTAACTGCTGTTGTCCGGCAACGCGAGGTCCCGGCTGGCGAAGACCCGGATCTCGCGAACCGTCTGCAGGCGCTGCCGCAGATCCTCCGGCGTCCGGGAGTCGCTCAGCCAGTCATCGATCGGCCGCGCCGCGCGCATCATGTGCCACTGGCCTCGGGCGGCCTGCACGTAGTACCCGAGAGTCGAGCAGCCGGGCGCGGCGAGTGTGACGAGGATCGCAGCGAGTGCGCAGAGGGTCCGGGCAGGGTGCCTCATGGGGGAAGCGGGGACCGCTCGAAGCGACCCTGGCGGAGAAAGTGACCGATCGCACGGGCAACGCCCCGCGAGAGCAGCATGCCGGTGTGGGTCGTCGGCAGAACGAGGTGGTCGGCGCCGGCATCCAGGCGGGTCTCCGCGACCGTGACCGTCCCGTCGCTCGGTTCATCCAGGCTCACGAGCAACCGCCCCAGACCCACAGGGAGCGCGCCCGCGATGATGCCGACCTCGCAGGGCCAGGACCGCCGGGCGGCGATCGCGGGGTCCCAGGCCGGGAGACAACGGCCCAGGAGCGCCCGGCTCCACGCGAAACGGAACATCGGCCGGGCGGCTCGGCAGCCCCGCACCGGGCTGCCGATCAGGACGACCCGTCCGGGACGGGTCGGGGCGGCCTCCGTCAGCATCCGGAGGATCACGAGCCCGCCCAGGCTGTGGCCGACAAAGTGGACGCGATCGCCGGGCTGCCCGGCGGCGAACGCCGCGAGCGCGGACGCATTCGCTCCCAGCCCGTGACGTACCGTGGGGAAGGAAAAGACGGCGACCCGGAACCCGTCCTGCTCGAGCCGCCGGCGAAGGAACCCCAGCGACCATCCGGACACCCACAGACCGTGAACCAACACCACCGTCTCCACCAGATCCGCACCCCCTCGAGATCGCGCATTCTCGGTCACTCCTTCGCGGGCGTCGAGGCGGCACTCGCCCGGCGCCGGCCTGCCGACCCGGACATTGCATCCGGTCGGACCCGGAAATGCGCGGACTGGCCCGGGCACGCGGGCTGCGCGGCCTGCCTCGATGCGCCGCGCCATCATCCCGAGGCCCGACGAGACATCCGCGCTAAACTCCCGACAATGCCGTACGACCTCGACGTCCTGGTTGCCGGGCCCGTGGTGATGGTGCTGGCCTACACGGTGTTCGGCCTGTCCGGCTTCGGCTCCGCGCTCATCTCCATTCCGCTCCTTGCCCACTTCCTGCCCTTGCGGTCGGTGGTGCCCGTCATGCTGCTGCTGGATTTTTCCGCGGCACTGACCACGGGATGGCGCTCCCGCAGGGAAATCGACCGGCGTGAAGTGCGGACCGTGATTCCCGGCATCGTCGCGGGCGCCGTCACCGGGGTGCTCCTGCTGGCCCGCGCCCCGGGAGACCGGTTGCTGCTGCCTCTGGCGGTGTTCGTCATGGTCTGTGGCGCGTACAACGCCTTGCGCCACGAACATCCGGTGGCGTTCACCGAACGTTGGGCGCCGGGGGTGGGTTTCCTGGGCGGGTTCATCGGTGCCCTCTATGGGGTGGGCGGCCCCGTGTACGCCGCCTACTTCGCCGGTCGCCTCCGCGACCCGGCGCGCCTGCGGGCAACGCTGTCCGTGGTCTTCTCGCTCAGCACGAGCCTGCGCATTGCCCTTTTCCTGCTTTCCGGTCTGCTCCTGGAACGCGGTCCCTGGATGCTCGCGGGCTTCCTGTTCCCCTTCATGCTGCTGGGCACGCAACTCGGCCGGCGGGCCCAACACCACCTCTCGCGAAGGTCCGCGACGAGGATCGTGGGGGTCCTGCTGATGGCCAGCGGCGCCTCGCTGTTCGCGCGGGCCCTTGCCTGACTGGCGACGCAAGGCGCCCCAATCGCCGTAAACTCCCGCCTGCCCCCCACCAAAACGCCGGAGAGCCCCGTGAAACACGTCAACTGGGATGACATTCCCTACGAAAAGGTCAACGACCACTTCCTTCGCAAGCTCGCCTACGACGGCAAGGTCATGATCGGCCTCACCGAGGTGCAGAAAGGCTACGTCGTGCCGCTGCATTCCCATCCCAACGAGCAGGTCACCTGGGTCATGAGCGGGATCTGGCGCTTCCAGCTGGAGGGGCGCACCGTGGACGTGGGTCCGGGGCAGATGCTGTTCATTCCGGCCGATGAACCACACACCGCGGAAGCCATCGAGACCCTCGTGGCCTACGACATTTTCACGCCCCCTCGGGAAGACTGGATCTCGGGGGACGACGCCTACCTCCGGGGCTAGCCCGGACATTTCTCCAGGTCACGGGATGATGGCGAGGTGCATTGCGAGGCAGGCAGCGCATTCCGCGCCAAGCCGGTTCGTTGCAGACCCGATGGGCATCGGTGCGCCGCCTGATTTCGGCGCCGCCCTGGTGAAATCTCCGGGCTAGGGGCGGAGCGGCCGGAAGAAGGCGCGGATTTCCTCCGCCAGGGCTTCCGGCTGTTCCATCGCGGCGAAATGCCCGCCCTTCGGCATGACCGTCCAGCGCCGGATGTCGCGATACAGACGCTCCGCGACGGACCGCGGCGGGCGCAGGATCTCCGCGGGGAACTGGCAGTAACCCATGGGCACGCGTACCCCGTCATCCGGGATGGGCCACGGGCCGTGCATGCGGGCGTAGTAGGGCCAGAACGATGATCCGATAGCGCCCGTGAGCCAGTACAGGGTGATGTTCGACAGCAGTTCGTCGCGGCTGAACACCGATTCCACGTCGCCCCCGCAGTCCGACCACGACCGGAACTTCTCGACGATCCAGGCGGCAAGCCCGGCGGGAGAATCCGTGAGGGCGAAGGACAGGGTCTGGGGCCGCGTGCCCTGGATCCACTGGTAACCGGTGTTTTCCTTCAGGAAATGGGCGAGTTCGCCCAGGAACTTCTGCTCCTCGGGCGTGGGCGAGGCCAGGATAGCAGGGTCCCGCCGCACCGCCAGAAGGTTGACGTGGATGCCCAGCAGCCTCTCCGGATAGGCGTACCCGAGACGCGATGTCACGAAAGCCCCCCAGTCGCCGCCCTGGGCTGCGAAGCGGGGGTAACCGAGAACGCCCGTCATGAGTTCCGCGAAACAATCGGCGATCTGCTCCAGTCCGAACCGCGGCTGGCCCGGCCGGAACGACAGTCCGTAGCCCGGGAGCGAGGGCGCAACCACGGTGAAGGCATCCGCCGGATCCCCTCCGAAGCGGGCCGGATCGGTGAGCCGGGGAATGAGATCGATGAACTCGAACACGGAACCCGGCCAGCCATGGGAGAGGAGCAGGGGCACCGGGGCCGGACCCTTTCCCCGAACGTGCAGGAAGTGCAGATCGATCCCGGCCAAGGGAACCTTGAACTGCGGAAACGCATTCAGCCGGGCCTCGGCGGCGCGCCAGTCGAAAGTGTGCTCCCAGTAGTGAACGAGATCGCGCAGGTAGTCGACCTGGGTCCCGTAGGCCCAGGGCTCCCCTGGCGCCTGGTCCGGATAGCGGGTGTGCGCGAGGCGGGCGCGCAGGTCGGTCAGGGCATCGTCGGGAAAGCGCACTTCGAAGGGAACGGGAACCATGGCGGGCAGGCGTTCAGGCGGGGAGGGCGAAAGGCAACATTCTGCGCGAATCCCGCGCCCGCCGTCCAACGGACCGACCGCCCCGCTACCGCCGCGCGCACCGTGGGGGTATCGTGAGGACCTTCAGGATTGGAGTCCCCACACCATGTTCATCCGATTCGATTCCAGCGCCGGAACCTTCATGCTGGCCCGGGATAGCGCCCTGACCCTGATCCGCATGATGGGTCACAGCGGCGCCGTTCCGGGAGCCATCCTGGCAAGGGACCTGCCACCCGCCCTGGAGAGCCTGAAAGCCGGTCTCGCGGCCCTGCCCGCATCGCCCCCGCCTCCGGAAGACCGGCAGGACACCCGCGAACCCCCGGTGTCACTGCGTCAGCGTGCCTACCCTCTGACCGACCTGCTGCAGCGGGCCATCCGCCAGGACTGCGACATTTCCTGGCACCAGGAACCAGGGCCCTCGCGGCCCTGAAGGGGATCAGGGCCCGGCCGGCGGGTCGGACCAGAGCCGGCCGGCGGTGGCCCAGTCCGACTTGCGGATGTCCTCGAAGACGACATCCACCGCCTCGGGCGCGCAGCCCAGGGTCCGGGCCGCCTCCCTGGTGACCGCCTCGGCAAATGCGCGCTTCTGATCGCTGGACCGGCCTTCGAAGAGGCGAACGTGGATGAACGGCATGGTAATCCCCCGGGAGCGGCACGCGCCCCCGCGTACCTGGGACAAAGGATACCGGGACAAGCCGTTCAGCGCGCGTGCGGGATGAGGGGGGTCGGCACCCGTTCGCGTGGCGCCGCGTCGGACCTGGGGCCGCGCGGCCGCCGCAGTTCCTGGAAGTCCTCGAGTTCCCAGGGCCGGAGCGCCAGCAGGAGCGTCACCGATCGTCGCTCCCCGAGGGGCAGGCGCTTGTGATCCTCGTGCAGTTCCGCGAACTCGTTCGCCAGGCGCCTCAGCTTGGACGTGAACAGGGAGATGCTTCCGGCCGGCAGCATCGCATTGACGAGCAGCATGGTTTCATCGGTCCGGTCGAAGCGGGCACTGAAGAACTCCCGCTGCGCCTTCGCCTTGAAGTACTGCTGGATCGGGCCATTGGGCAGCCACGTGAAGGTGTGGGTGACCCGCAGGCGGATCCGGTTGTCGGGCAGCAGTTCCAGGAACGCGATCCGGTCGAGCTCCAGCAGCAGCCCGACGCACTCGGCCCGGCTGAGGTCGTACAGGTTGGTGATGTCGTCGATCGTGAGGTGATTCAGCGCACAGACCGCCACCAGCAGAAGGCGACGGTCCCGCATGATCTCCCGCTCCTGTTCCAGGGTGAGTTGGGACACGGCGTCCTTGCCGCTGTCGCTTTCCCGGGCCAGGTCCAGCAGGCTCGTCCCCGCGAGGGCACAGACCTGTTCGAACCGTTCCAGGGTGAATCCTCCCCGCGAGAACAGGCGCTTGACGCTGGCCTCGCTGAGGCCGAGCGCCTGGGCCACCTGCGCGTAGGGAATCTTCCGGGCGCGCAGGGCGCGTTTCAGGCTGCCGATGAGTGCTTTGGTGTCTGCCATGGTCTCGTTGTTTGAGCTTGTTGTGTGGTTTCAGGGAAGTCCCGCGCACCGACGCCGAAGGGCGCTCTCCGCGAAACCCTGCCCGCCATCACGACACGCCGGACGAAACCGGTCGATCATCCTGTCCCTCCAGACCCGCAGGTCCTTCAGGAGCAGACAGACCCATGACAGCAGACAATCTCGAAGAGGCGTTCCGGCAGGCGGTGGCTCGCCGGGCGCGCGCGCGACTGGATCGCGCGACCTCGTGTCTTCCCTTCCTGGTGGACAGCAGATTCCGTGCACACCCGCCCCTGCCGGAGGCCGACCCCTGTGGTTCGCAGGAAAACCCGGCCATCCGGGAGGACCCCGCCGGCTAGGGAAGTAAAGAAACCCGACAGGGGCCGCCGGACCTGGCCGGCGGGTCAGAGACCGCGGGCAGCCAGCCGGGCGCGGATGTCCTCGACCCGGCGCCGGTTCGTGCCCAGGTCGTGAAGGCCGAGCCGGGAAGCCGACCGGACGTGGATGATCCTTTCGGAAGCCGGCAGATGGAACTCGACGTCGTCCACGAAACCCAGCAGGGGGGTCTCGCACTCGGCGTAGAGGTAGTCGTCGGTCTGGCTGATGATGCGGACCCCGGGCAACCCCGTCATCACCCGCACCAGCGCCGAGAGCGCATCCGCGCGCGCGCCCCGGTAGGAAATCGGCGCAACGGCGTGCTGGCCGTCCTGCGCCTGGCTGCTGACGGCGTTGGGCGTCGCCGGAACGGCCTTGAGCCGCCCGTCGCGGACACCGAGGTCGGCCGGACGCTTTCCGGAGAACAGGCCCATGGGTCAGCCGCCGGGCGCCATGCCCCGCTGGACCCCTGGCCGCGCCCCCATCGCTGCAGCCCAGCGGTGGAGGTCGGGAAATCCGCCGGCCGCGTCGATGATCGGCTTCCGGGCCACGTAATTGGGATAGAGCATCAGATCCGCCACGGAAATCTCGCCCGCGAGAAACGCCTGACCCCGCAACTGGCGATCGCAGTCACCGAAGAAGGTGAGCAGTCGCTGCCGGAAATACGCGACGTTCGCGGCGCTCTTCTCGGGGGCCCCGTTTTCCAGGCGGAAGATCGTGCCGCTGGTCGCCGCGATGTCGCTCGCCACCTGCAGCACCCACTGCATCGCGATCGCATGGGCGCGGGGGTCGTCGGGAAGAAACCGGCCGCTCCTGCGGGCCGCGTAAAGGACGATCGCGCCCGATTGCGCAAGAGTGAAGGGCCGACCCCCCGGCCCCTCGGTGTCCACGATCACCGGCACCATGCCGGCGGGGTTGATGGCGAGGAAGGCATCGGTGCGCTGCTGGCCGCCAGCGAGGTCGACACGATGCAGCCGGTAGGGCAGGCCGCATTCCTCGAGCGCGACGGAAGCCCGCTGACCATTGGCGGTCGGTGCGAAGTACAGATCGATCATGGCAGGTACTCCCTTTGGACGGAGTCCGAGCGTACACGAGGCCTGCCGGTCCGTGAAACACGAACCGCCGCCCCGGTGTCCGGGGGCCACTGTGAGAAACCCCGGCCCGCCAAGTATCATGCGGGACGCGCCTTGCAGAGGATCTCGCGTTGCCTCCGATCACCCAGGCCCTAATCGGCCTCAACATCATCGGCTTCGGTCTCCAGGAATGGCTGGGACCGGAATTCCTGACGCTGTTCGCCCTCTGGCCGCCCGTGTCCTCGGCGCCGCCGGGCGCCGTGCCCTTCGAGATCTGGCAGCTGGTCACGTACGCCTTCCTGCACGGCAACCTGACGCACCTGCTGTTCAACATGCTCGGCTTCTGGATGCTGGGGCGGGATGTGGAGCTTGCCCTCGGATCGAAGCGCTACATCCAGTACTTCCTGCTCTGCGTCGTCACCGCCGCGCTCGCCCAGATGCTCGTGATCGGCATCCTTCAGCAGGAGCCCTTCCCCACCGTCGGAGCGTCGGGTGGCGTCTTCGGACTCCTGCTCGCCTTCGGGAGGCTGTTTCCCCGGCGCCGGGTGATGCTGCTGTTTCCCCCGATCCCGATGCGCGCCCGCACCTTCGTGACCCTCTACGGCCTCGTGGAACTCGTCCTCGGCGTCACCGGCACGCAGGCCGGGGTGGCCCACTTCGCCCACCTCGGTGGCCTGATCGGCGGCTTCTTCCTGCTGCAGTTCTGGTGGAAGCGCTGGCCCTTCGGTGCTCGCCCGCCCGGCTGACCCCGGGCGGGAACACGGCCCCGCTCTTCAGGCAAACGCGGGACCGCCGGGGCGCACGCGCATGCCCGGCGCCAGCCGCTTCCAGGGAAAATCCCCGGGGTCCGCCAGCATCGGACCCGGCGCCTTGCAGACGAGAATCTCCTCGGCGATGGGCGCGAAGTCGGCGCGGAAATGCACGGAGCTCTTGTTGACCAGGATGGCCTCGCGGGTGGGTTCGATCCCGACGAACCGGTACATCTCCTGATCAGCCATCTGGGGCTTCTCGCAGGCCACGACGACGCGGACATCACCGATGCGCAGACAGGCCGAGGGCCCGAGATTCATCCGCGCCCCCCGATAGAAGGGGCCGGTGCAGGTGAAGCGCCCTTCGGAGAGCCGCTCCACCGTGAAACGCCCTTGGAAAGGGGCGTCTCCCGGGATCCGCGAACGGCCACCCAGCGCGATCTCCAGCGTCCCGCCCTCGCCCACGGCGTGGGCCGCGCGCGCCGCACCGGCGTCGGCGATGAGTCCGAGGGAGGCGCGGCGAGCACCCGCTGCCACGAGAGCGCGCAGCATGCCGGTCGTGTCGGAATTGCCCCCGGCCCCGGGATTGTCCTGGGTGTCGGCGATCACCACCGGCCGCGACGCATTGGCCGCGATCGCCATCGCGCGCCGCACGCCATCCTCCGGCGAAAAGACCTCGATGCCGAACTCGGCCTCCAGTCCGGCCACCCGGCGGGCGAGACCGTCGGCGGCCGCAGCGACCGCGGTGGCATCGGCCCCATAGGCCATCACCACCGGGCCGCATTCGGGAAAGTCGGCGGCAGGGAACCCCGGGGTGAACGACACGCTGCCGACGCCGCGTCCCTCGGCCCGGGGAAGGCTCGCATACAGCGACGCCATGGGCTCCAGCATCGTGCACTGGGATCCGAGCGGAATCAGGAATGGCAGGCGGCGCACGGCAAGCGCGGGACGGGCCTCGCCCGCCAGCCGCCCCAGGAGCAGCGCCGCCGCCCTTTCCCCCGTCTCGGCCATGTCCACGTGGGGATAGGTACGGTAGGCGACGAAGGCATCCACGCTGGCCAGCATCCGGGCCGTCACGTTGGCGTGAAGATCCAGGCTCGCCACCACGGGCACTTCCGCTCCGACGACCTCGCGAACCCGGGCGAGCAGTTCGCCCTCGCCGTCGTCGAAGTGCTCGGTGACCATGGCGCCGTGCAGGTCCAGATAGACGCCATCCACCGGACCGGCTGCGCGCAGGGCATCGACGATCATCCCGCCGATGCGCTCGAAGGCATCGCGGGTCACATGCGCCGACGGGCTGGCCGCTGCCCAGGCGGTGGGCACCAGGGTGTGGTGCGCCCGGCGCAGCGCCTCGACGGCACCCGCCACCGGGAGATTGATCCCGGCCGTGCCATCGAACACGTCATCGCCGCGCAGCAGCGGAGGCCAGCCACCGCCCCGTTCGAAGTCCTGGAAGGTGGCCGGACTCGGCGCAAAAGTGTTGGTCTCGTGCTGGAAACCGCCGATGGCGATGCGCATGGTGACCCCGATGGTCGGTAGAGAGCCCCGCGATTATGGCCGATTGTCAGGCTGCGCCGGCGGGTCCGCGATCCGCGAAGGTGAGCAGGATCAGCACCCGGGCTTCACGGGCCGAGACGAGGCGGCGAGCCGCGAGATCGAAGAGGCGCGGCCCGAGACCCGGCACGACCGCATGGACCCGAAGGCCTTCGAAGTCCTCGCCCGGGCCGAAGCCCCGGGCGAGCTTTTGGGCGAGAACCGGATCACTCCAGAGCCCCCCGCCCAGTTCGTGGAGCGAGGTACCGGCGAGCGACCCGGGCGCCTGCCCGAACATCCGCCCGTAGGCCGCGCTTGCCGACACGACCTTGAGCGCGCCGTCCAGCACCAGCACAGGCTCCTGCACGGTCTCCATGAGCGCCTCTGCCAGCGCGCGCACCTCGCCCATCGCCGCCTCGGCGTCCACCCGGGCCGTGATGTCCGTGAACGTGAGGACCACCCCCTCGATCGTATCGTCGAGCGTGCGATAGGGCTCCGCCCGCGCCCGGTACCAGAGCCCGCTGCGGGTGCGCACCTCGCGCTCGCGCGGGATGAGCGTCGTGAGCACGCCGGCAGCCTCGGTGAGCAGGGTGTCGTCGTCGATCTCGGACTTGATGTCGGCGAGCGCCCGGCCCACATCGGATTCCACGAGCGGGTACAACCGCGTGGCCTCGCGGGTGAACCGCCGGATCTGCATGCGCGCGTCGAGGAAGATGGTGCCCACGCCCACGTTGTCGAGCAGGTTCTTCATGTCGTTCTGCGTGGCGACCAGCAATTCGACCTTTGCCTGCAGTTCGGCATTCACCGTGGACAGTTCCTCGTTGAGGGATTGCAGTTCCTCCTTGGAGGTTTCAAGTTCCTCGTTCGTGGACCGGACTTCCTCGTTCGTGGACTGCAGTTCCTCGTTGGCCGACTGCAGTTCCTCGTAGGAGGCCTGCTGCTCCTCGATGGTGGCCTGCAGGCTCTCGGCGGTGTGGGCGAGAAGCCCCTCCAGTTCCTCGGCCCGCCGGGCGCCCGGACTCGATGCCCGGCGCCGCCCGCGCCGGGGCCTGGCGGACGTATCGCCAGTCGCCGGGCGGAAACTGAGGAGAATGAAACTGTCGGCACCTTCTGCGTCCTTGACGGGGCGCGCGCTGAGGCTCAGCGGCCCCGCGCCATCGCCCGCGTTCACGCTGGACTCGAGGTCCAGAGTGGACACACCGCCAGCGGCTGCCCGGACCGCGCCCAGCAGATCGCCCTGCAGCCCCTCGTACGCCATGCTCACCACGTTGAGACTGGCGTGCCCCGGGGCGGGCCGGAGCCAATCCCCCAGATCGCCGTGCACGAACAGCACGTTGCCCTGCATGTCCGTCAGGACGGATGGCGGGGCGTAGGCCTGGACCAGCGCGCGGCGGGTGAGGTCCGCAAGATTGACCTCCTTCTGCTTCGGGTGCGCAGGATCGACGCCGGGCGGCGTCACGGGCCTCGCCCAGGGAAGCGCGGTGGCAACCATCTGGCGGGCCGCCAGGGGACGCCCGATGGACCGGTAGAACTTCCAGCGGGAATCCATCGGCGTGAAGAGGTCCGTGTGTCTCCCCACCCCTTCGGAGGGCGACAGGAACAGCACGCCTCCCGGCTTCAGGGCGTAGCTGAATTCGGCCACCAGTCCGTGCTGCAGTTCCGCCTCCAGGTAGATCATCACGTTGCGGCAGCTGACCAGATCGAGCTTGGTGAACGGCGGATCCTGGATGATGTCCTGCACCGCGAAGACCACCATTTCCCGGATTTCCTTGCACAGGCGGTAGCCGCTGCCCTCGGGAACGAAGAAGCGCTGCAGCCGTTCCGGCGACAGGTCGGCGGCGATGTTCGGGGGGTAGATGGCGGCCCGCGCCGTGGCAATCGCGTCGTCATCGAGGTCGGTCGCAAAGATCTGCACCCGGGCCGAGGAGTGGGCCTCCAGAAGGAACTCCCGCATGACGATGGCGATGGAATAGGCCTCTTCGCCCGTGGAGCAGCCGGCCACCCAGACCCGGAAGACGTAATCGCCGGGCTTGCCCGCGACCATCTGGGGCAGGATCTCGCGCTGGAGGACCTGGAAGGCCTCCGGGTTCCGGAAGAAGCTCGTCACGTTGATGAGCAGTTCCCGGAACAGCGCCTGCGCCTCGACCGGATGCTCCTTCACGTACCGCGTGTAGATGTCCACGTTCTCGATGTTGCAGTGGGCCATGCGCCGCGCCACGCGACGCCCGACCGTGGTCTTCTTGTACCGCGAGAAGTCGTGGCCGGTGAACGACCGCAGGACATTCAGCAGCCGGTCCAGCACTTGTCCCTGGGGCGGCGCACCCGCCGGCAGGTGCGCAGCCCGCCTGGCGGGCTTGCGCAACTCGGCCAGGAGGCACGCGGGCATGCGCTCCACCGGAAGCACATGGGCGGCGTATCCGGCCCGGATCGCGCTGCCCGGCATGCCGTCGAAGCTCGCGGTGGCCGGATCCTGCACGAGCGTGAGGCCGCCGAGGCCGGTGATCTCGCGCAAGCCGAGCGTGCCGTCTGAACCGGTTCCGGAAAGGACGATACCGATGGCGGCCTCGGCCTGGTCCACCGCAAGAGAACGCATGAACCGGTCGATCGGCATGCGGTGCCCCCGGGGCGCGTCCGGCAGGCTGAGGTGAAGCACGCCCTCCGAGATGACCATGTCGCGGTTGGGCGCAATCACGTGCACCCGGTCCGGCAGGACCGCCATGCCGTCCTCGGCCTCGACGACGGGCATCGCCGTGGCGGACTTCAGCAGGTCCACCAGCAGGCTGGGGTGATCAGGATCGAAGTGGGCGACAAGGACGAATCCCATGCCGCTGTCGGCGGGCATATGCCGGAAGAACTCGCGGAAGACATCGAGTCCGCCCGCGGAGGCGCCAAGGGCAACCACCGGAAACGGGACGACATCCATCGCACCCGGCGGGAGCGGCTGGCCATCGGGTGCAGCGGCTTCGGGAGGGTCGGAGGACGTGGGGGTGGTCATGCGGGTTTCCTGGCGCTTCGGTTGGCGGGCAATATACCCGCGCGCCTCGGGTTCGTCCTCAACGAAACGCAGGCAGGGGACTCTTCGCGGGCGCCATCAGAGGCGCAGGGGCTGTCCGTACCCGGTCAGCTCCAGGTAGCCCCGGCCCGCAGGGACACCGCGCACCCGCGCCTCCACCGCCCCTTCCCAGTACACCGTCCCGACACTGGCGCGCGAATCCAGTTCCTGGTCGTCCATCACCGGGACGAGATCGAGGACCAGTGACGGGGTCTCGACCCGCATGGCGACCGGGTAGCGCGTGCCGGTTCGTGGGCTGGCCCAGGTCCGCACGGGCGTGAAACGCACCTCGCCCTCCCGGAATGCCGTCGTGACGCCATCGCTGCGACGATGACCGCCTCCTGCCCAGAGCGGCTGGCCGGCCGCGTCGCGAATGCGGAACGCCATGAGGGCGCCGCCGTCGTCGAGATCGACCCCCGTCCAGTCCCACCCGGCGGCCCGGGCATCGAGGATCTGGCTCGACCACTCGTGATCCAGCCACGCCCGGCCCGACACGGCAGCCGGACGGCCCTCGAGGGCAACGGTTCCCGTCACCGCCAGCCGGGGCCGGCTGTAGTAGTGGCTCGCCTGCGCGGGCTGCGCCCCCTTGCGGCTGAGGCCGGCCTCTCCCTGGGGCCAGGGCGGTTCCCGGAACCGGAACCGGAGATCGAACGCGAACCCCCGCCCCCGGATGCGCGCGCGGTAGTGGTCCTCCGCAAGGACCAGGGACCAGTCGTCGATGTGCACGTCGGTGGTGGCCGTGGCAGCCTCGGCGAGCCCGAACCCCGCCCGCGCCGCGCGCTGGTCGTGGCGCAGGCGACCGTGCCGCGGATCGGCCAGCGCGGCGTGAGCGAACAGCAGTTGCACCGGCGCGAACCGGCTGCGGCCGCTTTCCTGCACCCCGGGCCGGCTGCGAAAGAACGTGATCTGGATCCCGAGGCCCTGGCCGGTGGCGTCCTCCACCCAGCCCGTCAGGTACCACCATTCGGTACGAAAGCCCGGATGGGACCCGTGGTCCGCGGGGAACCGGAGGGGCCGGAGCGCGGGGGTCGGGTATGCGACGCGAGCCTGGGCACCGGCCGTTCCCGGCAGCAGGGCCGCAAGGGCGAGCATGGCGCGGCGGCCTGGGTTCACCAGTCCTCCCGCACCGCGCGGACCGGATCGGCTCCCATCGCCTCCCGGCCGGCCAGCACGGCCGTTGCGGTCGCGAGCGCCAGCATCGTGCCGAAGAAGGCGGCGAGTCCCGCCCAGGGCACATGCAGTTCCATCCCCCAGTGGAAGGACTGGCGGTTGACCACGTGAATCAGGACGAGGCTCATGGCGAAACCTACCCCGCCGCCCACGGCAAGCCCCGCGGCGCCGATCGCGGCCCCCTCGGCCGCCAGGACGCGCGCGATGTCCCGGCGCGCGACCCCGAGATGGCGCAGAACGCCGAACTCCCGTCGCCGGGCGATGACCTCGCCACCGATCGCACTCGAAAGGCCGAGGAGACCGATCGCGATGGCCACGGCTTCCAGGGCGTAGGTCAGGGCGAAGGTGCGGTCGAAGGCAGCGAGGGAGAGTTCCCGCACATCGCCGGGGGTCATCAGCTCGCCACCCGCCGGCGCGAGGGATTCGAGCGCGGCCCGCACCTCCGGCAGCCGTTCCGGCCCGGTGACCCACAGGCCCGCGTCGTTGGCGAGTCGATCGCCGGTCAGGGAAACATAGCGCACGCGATCGATGAGCACAGCCCCGGTCTGGCGCGCGTAGTCGCGCCACACGCCGGCAACGCGAAAGGTCCGCCACTCACCCCCCAGCGAGAGCGCGATGTCGCGACCCGGAGCCCAGCCGTGGATCGCGGCAGCAGACTCGCTGACCCAGGCGTCCGGAGGCATGCCGCGACCAGGCATCGCGGGCGTCACGAGGGGCAGGCGCCGGTCGGCGTCACCATCGACGCCATCCCGGGCAAGCAGGGTGAGCGCCGGCGGTCCGTCGCGGCTCGCCACCTGCTGCCACCGCAGGAACTCCACCCGGCCGACCCCCGGCAGGGCCCGGATCCGGTCCTGGTGGTCCGGGGACAGGAACCCCGACTCGCCGCGGGCGGCCGAGCGGAAATAGAGGTCCGCCGGGAGCATTCCGGCAAGCCACGCCTGCAGCGAATCCCGGAACGACGCCACCATGATCGCCATCGCCACCATCAGGCTCACTGCGGCGACGATCGCCGACAGGCTCACGGCAGCCCGGGCGGGATACGCCCGAAGCCGGGCGATGCCGAGGGTGGCCGCGACGGAGCGGCTCTCGGGCAACACCCGCAGCAACAGAGTCAGCGCCCGGGGCAGCAGCAGGATTGCCCCGAACAGCAGCAGCGCGATGGCAGCGTATCCGAACATCGGCAGCCCATCCACCGGGGGCAGGGTCACGGCCCCGCCGGCCCCGAGCAGGCAGGCCAGTCCCGGCCACGGGCTTGCGAGGCCCGGGAAAGCGCGCATGTCGTCCCCGCTCCTGAGAGCCAGTGCGGGCACGGCCCGGGTCGCCTCGACGGCGGGGGCGAGACTGCCCAGCACCGAGGCTGCGATGCCGAGACCCGCAAAGGTCGGCAGCGAGCCCGAATCCAGCCGGAGCGTCGCCCCGGTGCCGGCGAAGAACCCGGCGCCGAGGTCACCCCCCGAAAATGCGAGGGCCGCCCGGGCCAGGCCGATTCCGGCGGCGGTCCCGGCCACGGCGCCGGCGAGGCCCAGCACCGCGCCCTCCCCCACGATGAGCGTCGCCACCTGCAACCGGGTCGCCCCGAGGACCCGCAGGAAGGCGATCTGGCTGCGCCGCCGCGCCACCGACAGCGCCTGCGTGGAAAACACCAGCAGGCCGCCGGTGAACAGCGCGACGAGCGCGAGCACGTCGAGATTCACCCGGTACGCGCGCGTCATCCGGGCCGCGCCCTCGCCGGATTCGTCCACCGGGGAGGCGTCCACGCCGGGAGGCAGCGGAAGTCCCGCCATCAGGCGGTCCCGTTCCGTACCCTCCCCGAGCTTGAGGTCGATCCGGGAAAGGCGCCCTTCCCGGGCGAAAAGGGTCTGCGCCGCCCCGAGGTCCATGACCGCAAAGCGGGCGCCCGGCACGTCCGCCGCGAGCAGCCCGGCAATGCGCACCGGGCGCACCTCCATCCCCACCTGGACACCGATGCGGTCGCCCACGGCACGACCCAGGGCGGCCAGAGTGGACCTGGAAACGAACAGGGCGTCGGGCCGGAGGGCGTCGAGCCGGTCGTCGGCGGCAGCCAGCAGCCCGGGCTGGACGAGTGCCGCCCGGAAAAGGTCGATGCCCAGGATCCGCAGGGTGTCGTCGCGCCCGTCGAGCCGGGCTTCGACTTCGAGCATTGGACTGGCCACCTCGATGCCGGGATGCCGGGCAAGCAGCGGGTAGAGCCCCTCGTCGAATCCGCTGCGGGACCCCTTCACGACGATGTCGGCGGCACCGGCGAGGTGCCGCGCCGCCCGGGCGAATTCCCCCACTGCCGCGGCATTGACCAGATGAACAGCCAGCCCCAGCGCCACGCCCACCGCGATGGCCAGGACGGCCACGGCCGTGCGCCCCGGCTGCTGCGCGAGGGGGCCCAGCACCAGGGCGGGCCGGAAGCAGAAGAGGAGTTCGCCGGGGGTCACGCCGGCGCAACCGCCGGGTGCGGCACGGTCTCCAGCCCGATCGCCGTGAGCCGCAGGATGCGGTCCGCGCTTCGCGCGGCCCGCGCCGAGTGGGTGACCAGGACGCCGGCTGCACCGCTCTCCCGCAGGGACGACCGCAGCAGGCCGATGATGCCGGCCGCCGTGTCCGGATCGAGATTGCCGGTGGGTTCGTCGGCCAGCAGCAGACGCGGGCGGTGGATGAGGGCGCGGGCGATGGCCACGCGCTGGAGTTCCCCGCCGGACAGTTCCCGCGGCAGGGCGTTGCCACGGTCGCCGAGACCGACGGCCTCGAGCATTTCCTGCACCCGGCTGCGCCCGGCTGCCGCGTCAGCGCCGGCGAGCAGCAGGGGCAACCCCACATTGCGGGCGACATCGAGGTAGGGAAGAACGTGGAAGGCCTGGAAGACGAACCCGATCCTGTTCCGCCGCAACCGGGTCAGCCCGTCGTCGTCCAGCGTGGAAAGATCGACACCGTCGACCGCGACCAGGCCCGAGTCCGGCTGATCGAGACCCGCCATGAGGTTGAGCAGGGTCGACTTGCCCACGCCGGAATCACCGGTGATCGCCACATATTCGCCGGCCCCGACCTCGAGCGACACCCCATCGAAGACGGCGCGGGGCCGCGGACCCGCGAACGTCTTGCAGACCCGGGAAACGACAAGTGCGGCCTCGCCCATCGTCCGCACTCAGCGCGGGGCCCGTGCCGTGCACAGGGCCTGGTTGGTCCGGGTCGCCCGCACGATGGAGAGCAGGCGGGAGGCGTCGGAGGGAGGCAGGTCCCGGCGGATATCCGCCTCCGTGCGGGCCGCGTCGGCCTGCAGGGGCTCCAGGGTTTTCAGGCAGGCGGCAGGATCGCCGGCCTTGAGCCGGGCCAGGGCGAGATCATTCCGGATCCATCCCGCCTCATGCCACGGCAGGGCGGCCGCGCACTCGTCCAGCAGGGGCTGCAGGCGACCCGCGGCGGCCGCGTGGCGACCGGCGTCGTAATCCCTGCGGAATTCCTTGCGGGCCTGCCGGCGCCGGCTCTCGGAACAGGACGCCGCCCGCCGGACGTAGCGACCCTCGAACGCAGCCCGGGCGCCGCAGTGGTCCCGGCAGCTGGCGGCACCATTCGTCGTCACGTCGATGCGGTCGTCGGCCGCCCGGAAGCTCACCTCGCAGACGTCGCGCCCGTCCCTGGGAGAAAGCCGCACCACCCCGGCCACGATTTCCCCTGCCAAGGCGCAACTGTGGCCATTCGGACCCTCGGCCCGCAGATCGAAATGCAGGGCGGCCGGAGCGCTCTCACGGATCTCCAGCCGGCCCCATCCGCCGTCGGTCCTGTAGGTTCCGGGAGCCGGGGCCGGGCCGGGGCCGGCCGCCGGAACCGCCGCCGCGAAGAACGTGGCGGCGCACAGGATCAGGCCTGTCGCCGTGGAAAAGCGGAAGGCGGACGCAAACATGGGAAGCTCCAGGAAAAAGGGAGACCCGTGAGGGGGCCCGGACGGGGAAAGGGTGCCACGGGCTGGCGCGCCAGGCGAGCCCGGCCGTAAGCGTCGGCCGACGGGCCGGCGCCATGACGCCCGGATGATACCGCCGCCGTCCGGGCACCAAGGGCCGCGCCCTGTCCATTTCGAGGCCCCGGACGCTTCGAAGGAATCTCCGGGGGCGACCGAGGTCAACGGCCAATCGAAAAAGTTCTTGCAATCGGGTCGCAAGGGGCATATTCTGGTCGTCCGCAGGATCTCACCGTACGATCATCGCTTGTCCGCTGTGCCCCCTCTTGTTCGGAATATCAGTTCGACCAGCAGTGCTGGGTTGATCCGCGTTCGTTCGGGCTCGTCCCGGCTCTTCAAATGTTTCCCAAGGATGACTCAATCATGGCAACTGGTACCGTAAAGTGGTTCAACGACTCGAAGGGGTTCGGTTTCATTTCTCCCGACGGCGGTGGTGAGGACGTGTTTGCACACTTCTCCGCCATCCAGGGCAACGGCTTCAAGACGCTGAAGGAAAACCAGAAGGTTTCCTTCGACGTGACGACCGGCCCGAAAGGCAAGCAGGCGGCCAACATCCGTCCGATGGAATGAGCTTCGACTGATTCCACGAAAAACGCCCGGACTTCCGGGCGTTTTTTTGTCCCTGCCCGGCTCAGGGACCCGCCGCCGGGCACCCCGGGGTCCGTCGTCCGGCCACGTAGTCATCGATGATCTGTCGGTAGCGCTGGCGCCCGAAGCTCGGGAAGTGCCCGCCATGGACCACCGTCACGGGCAGTTCCCGCAGCCGCACGAGCGTGCGCAGGTAATCGTCCCCGTTCGAATGATAGGCGTCATCGACGAGCGGCCCGTCATACACGGCATCTCCCGAGAACAGCACGCCGGTCGCCTCCTCCCAGAGCGCGATCGACCCGGGTGAGTGCCCCGGGACGTGGAGCACCTCGAACACACGGTCCCCCAGATCGATGACGTCACCCGCCTCCACGATCCGCGTGGCGGCCGCGCCCGCGACGGCGTACCGGTCACGGGAATATCCCCCGGGCGGCAGCCGGTCGAACATTTCCACCACGGCAAAGCGGTCAGCCAGCGTCCGGTCGGGACGCGGGTCGGCGAGAATGTGCGCCTCGGCCAGGTGGCACGCGCGCTCGGCGAACTCGTGGTGATTGCCGATGTGATCGAAATGGGCATGACTCGCGACGGCGATGACCGGCCGCTCGTTGAGCCAGGGGCAGTGACGCACCAGGCTCACCACGCCCATGCCGCTATCCACCAGAAGGTCACGGTCCCGGCCCCGCACATGCCAGATGTTGCAACGGTAGAAGGGCTGGATGAACCGTTCCCCGATGCCGGTGACGCCGTGTCCGTGGCGCTCGACTGCGTACCAATCCCCGGCCTCCGCCTCCGCCGGGAGGCTCATCGGAAGGCAACCCCCGGCATGACGCAGAGCATCTCGTAGAGCAGGTTCGCGCCCAGAAGCGCCGTGTTGCCGCTCGGATCGTAGGGTGGCGACACCTCCACCAGATCGCCGCCGACCAGCCTCAGTCCGCGGCAACCCCGGATGATCTCGAGCCCCTGCGGCACGGTGAGGCCGCCGATCTCCGGGGTCCCGGTCCCGCCGGCGAAACTGGGGTCGAGCCCGTCGATGTCGAAGCTCAGATACACCGGCGCGTCACCGATGGTGGCGCGCACGGTCTCCATCAGGGGAGCCAGGGAGCGGTACCACACCTCGTGCGCCGGGACGATGGTGAATCCCTGACTCCGGGGCCAGTCGAAATCGTCGGCTGCGTAGCCTGACCCCCGCAGCCCGATCTGGAATACCTGGTCGGTCCGGAGCAAACCCTCCTCCACGGCCCGGCGAAACGGTGTCCCGTGGGCGATCGGCTCGCCGAACATGTGGTCGTTGACGTCGGCATGGGCATCCACGTGAACGAGGGCGACGGGCCCGTGCTTCCGGGCGAGTGCCCGCAGGATGGGCAGCACGATCGTGTGATCGCCACCCAGCGTGAGGGGCCGGGCGCCCGCCGCCAGCACCGCGTCGTAGAAGCGCTCGATGATTCCGATCGAGGCACCGAGGTTGTAGGGATTGATGGCCACATCCCCGATGTCGGCCACCTGGAGGGTATCGAAGGGCGCCGCGCCAGTGGCCATGTTGTAGGGGCGGATGAGACAGGACTCGGCGCGGATCGCGCGGGGCCCGTGCCTCGCCCCGGCGCGGTTGGACGTGCCGATGTCGAAGGGAACCCCCACGAACGCCACGTCCAGCCCGCTCGCGTCGGGCTGGGCGGGAAGCCGCATCATGGTGGCCGGCCCGCCGAAGCGGGGCATCTGATTGCCGCCAAGCGGCTGGTTGCGCGGTGCTGGCATGTCAGGCGCCTCGATCCGGGAATGCAGGGGAAGAGAACAGGGCTGAGACCACGACGGCCCCCGACTGTTCAGTGACGCGGACGTCCGCGGCGGGCCGGCGCGGAAACACCCGGGTCACGCGCCGCCACGGCCGGGACCGGGTGCCGCGGAGCCGGCGTGGTCGGCCCTGCGGCCGACGATCACGAGGTCCCGCTCGTTACCGTCGAGCACCGCCACGCGGGGCAGCCGCCCCCAGGACTCGAAACCGTGTGCCTGGAACAGCGCGAGACTGGGTTGGTTGTGGCCGAAGATGAAACCCAGAAGCGTGTGCAGTTGCAGGGAGGGCGCGGCGCGCATCGCCTCCGCGAGCAGAAACCCGCCCAGCCCGCAACGCCGGTAAGGGGAGTCGATGTACACGCTGATCTCGGCGGTGCCGTCGTAGGCTGGCCGACCGTAGAACGACGAGAAACTGAGCCAGCCCGCCACGCGACCGTCCAGTTCGCTCACCCAGAGGGGGCGCATGGCGGGAACGTGGAGGGCGAACCACGCCTCTCGGCTCTGGACGGTCACGGGATCGAGGTCCGCCGTGACCATCCGGGTCGGCACCGTCCCGTTGTAGATCTCCACGATCCTGGGCAGGTCGGCGCGGGTCGCGATACGCCGGGAGAAGGGTCGGGCCATCAGGGTCCCGGCGGAGCGAGGCGCGGACACTTCCGGGCCCTGGGTCCTGGCAGACGACGTCCCGTCAGGGCAATTGTTCGCCCATGGCACGGGGAATGTCATCCTCCATCCTCGCCTGCTCCTCCTCCGTGGTCTTCACCCTGCGAACGATCAGGGAGTAGACCGTGGGAATGACGAACAGGGTCAGCAGCGTCCCCACGACGAGACCGCCCACGACCACCCAGCCGATGGCCTGGCGGGATTCGCTGCCCGCGCCGCTGGACAGGGCCAGGGGAATGGCACCCAGCACCATCGCCGCCGTGGTCATCAGGATCGGTCGCAGGCGCAGGGTCGAGGCCTCCACGATTGCTTCCATCCGCTCCATGCCCCGGGCTCGCAGCTGGTTCGCGAACTCGACGATCAGGATGCCGTGCTTCGTGATGAGCCCCACGAGCATCACGAGACCGACCTGACTGTAGACGTTGATCGTCCCGCCGCGCTCGAGCTTGCTGTTGATGTACATGGTGAGCAGAGCCCCTGCCATGGCCAGCGGCACGGTGACCATGATGACGAACGGCCCGACGAAGCTCTCGAACTGCGCCGAGAGCACGAGGTAGATGAACACCAGCGCGAGGCCGAAGGTCATCCAGAGCTGTCCGCTCGACTCCCGGAACTCGCGCGACACGTTGTCGAGATCGGTCCGTGTGTCGGGCCCGAGTTCGGACGCCACCAGACCGTCGATATGATCGAGCACCTGTCCCAGGCTGTAGTTGCCTGCCACGTTCCCGTTGATGATGGCCGCGCGCAGCTTGTTGAAGTGGTTGAGTTCCTTGGGTCCGACCGTCTCCTGGATCTGCACGAGGTTGGAAAGCTGGTGCAGCGAGCCGTCATTGCCCCGCACGTAGATGGAGGTGAGATCGCTCGGCTGCCTGCGCTTGTCGTCCTCCAGTTGCAGCACCACGTCGTACTGCTTGCCGTCGTGCTTGTAGCGGGTGACGTCGTAGCCCCCCATCAGGATCTCGAGGGTGTGCCCGATGGTCTCCATGGACACGCCAAGGGCGGACGCCTTGTCCCGGTCGATCTTCACGGCCAGCTGCGGCTTGTTGAGCTTGAGGTCGGTATCCAGACCCGTGATGCCCGGGAACTCCCGCAGCTTGGCCATGATCTTCCCGACCTTGCCCTGCAGTTCCTCGTAGCTGTTCCCGTAGATCACGTACTCGACCTGCTTCGCGAGAAAGTTCTGCCCCAGCGAGGGCGGGTTGAGCGCGAAGGACAGGGCGCCGGGAAGGCCGCCGAACAGCTTGGGCGTGAGTTCCTTCGTGATCTGCTGCTGGCTGCGCGTGCGCTGGTCCCAGGGCTTCAGCACCGCGAAGGCGATCCCGAGATTCACGGGGTTCGGGCGATCCAGGCCAGGCGCCACCACGGCGAACATCGTGTCGATTTCCGGGACGCCCTTGGCGATCTCCTCGACCGCGTGCACGTAGCCATCCGTGTACTGCATGCTCGACCCTTCGGGCGTGACCACGAAGGCAAGGAACAGGCTGCGGTCCTCGACCGGCGAAAGCTCGGCCTTGAGCTGCTTGAACAGGAAGACCATGGAGGCCACGACACCCACCAGCACGACGCCGATGACCCAGCGGTGCCGCAGGGTTGCCTGGAGCATTGCCCGGTAACCGCCCGTCATGCCGGCGAAGAAAGGCTCGGTCCTGTGGTAGATCCAGCTGTGTTCGTGCCGCAGGAATTTCGAGCACATCATGGGCACCAGCGTCAGCGCCACGAAACCGGAGACGATCACGGACGTGGCGACGGTCAGGGCGAACTCGGTCATCAGCTTGCCGGTGTTGCCTTCCGCCAGCGACAGGGGAAAGAACACTGCGGCGAGCGTGACGGTCATCGCGATGACCGCGAAGCCGATCTCCTTGGTCCCGATCAGGGCCGCCTTGAAGGGCTTCATGCCCTCCTCGATGTGCCGGTGCACGTTCTCCAGGACGACGATCGCGTCGTCCACCACGAGCCCGATGGAGAGCACCACACCCAGCAGGGTCAGCGTGTTCACGGAGAATCCGAGAAGCTTGAGGAAGGTGAAATGCCCGATGATCGACACCGGGATGGTGATCGCGGGGATGATCGTGGCGCGGAACTCCCGCAGGAAGAAGAAGATCACCAGCACCACGAGCGCGAGGGCCTCCAGGATCGTGGACTTGACCGCCTGAACCGATGCCTCGATGAACTGGGACGTGTCGACGGCGACCCAGATCTTCATCCCCGGCTGGAGGGCGGACTCGAGCCGCGGCAGCAGGGCCTTGACCGACTGGGCTACCTCGAGCGTGTTGGCCGTCGACTGCTTGACGATCCCGAGGCCGAGGGCCTCCTCGCCCCGCACCCTGACGATCTTGCGGTTCTCGTAAGGCCCGGGCGCCGCCCGTCCCACGTCGCGCAGGCGCACGGGGTACCCGTTGACCTCCTTGATGATCAGGTCGTTGAATTCCTCGGGCGAGCGCAGGTCCGTGATCGCCTGGATCGTGAACTCCCGCTGCGTGCTCTCGATCCGCCCACCGGGCGAATCGAGATTCTGGCGCCGCAGCGCCTGCTCGACATCCTGTGCCGTGAGGCCCTGGGCCGCCAGCCTCTCGCGGTCGAGCCAGACCCGCATCGAGTACTTGCGCTCACCGCCGATGATCACCTGGGCAACGCCCGGCAATGCCTTGAGCGGGTCGGTCATGTACCGGTCGGCGAAATCCGTCAGCTCCATGGGAGAGTGCCGATCGCTGGTGAACGCGAGCCAGACGATGGGCTGGGCATCCGCCTCGATCTTGGACACCACCGGATTGTCGGCGGCCGCCGGGAGGTTCTTCCGTGTGCGCGCCACCCGATCGCGCACGTCGTTGGCGGCGCCGTCGATCTCCCGGGAACTGACGAAGGTGATGGTGACCTGGGACACCTCCTCGCGGCTCTGGGACTTGATGGTCTTGATGCCCTCGATCCCGGACAGGGCATCCTCGAGCGGCTGGGTGATGGAGCTTTCCATCACCTGGGCCGTTGCCCCCTTGTAGACCGTGCGGACGGAGACGGTCGGGGGATCGATGTTCGGATACTCGCGCACGGCCATCCGGGTGTAGCAGATGTAGCCGACGATCACGATGAGAAGGCTCATCACGGTGGCGAGCACCGGACGCTTGATGGAAATATCCGACAGGACCATGGGTGTCTCCTCTTCGCTTGCGGCCGGCCGGTCAGCCGCCTGCCTTGGGCGTCCCCGGAGCGGCAGGTGCCGCGGGGGGCTTGGCCGGCAGGACCATGACCGGTGCGCCGTCCTTCAGCTTGATCTGACCGTCGGTCACGACCATGTCCTCGGGCACGAGACCCTTGACGACTTCCACCTCGCCCGGTCGGCGCACGCCGAGTTCGATCTTGGTGAGCGTCGCCTTGCCGTCGACCACCCGGTAGACGAAGGTGTCCCGTCCCTGGGGCCAGATGGCCTGCTCGGGCACCACGATCGCCTTCGGACGGGATTCCAGCAGGATGGCCACGCGGCCGAACATGCCGGGGCGCAGCTTCCCGCCCCGGTTGGGCACCTCGGCGCGGGCAATCACGGTCCGGGTCTTCTCGTCGACCCCCGGCTCCAGCGCGTAGATCTGGCCCTCGAAGGCCTCGCCCGGGTAGGCGTCGGTGCGCACGGTAACCGTCTGGCGGGGGTGAATCCTCGACACGTAGATCTCGGGCACCCGGAAATCCAGCTTCAGCGTGCCCGTGCTTTCCAGGCGCACGATGTCGTCTCCCGCCTTCACATAGGCGCCGGGGCTCACGAACCGCAGACCGACCGTGCCGCCGAAGGGCGCCTTGATCACGGTCTTGGCAAGCAGCACTTCATCGGTCTGCCGCTTGGCCAGCGCGCGGTCCATCCCGCCCCGCGTGAGGTCGACGGCCTCCTGGCTGACGAACTTCTGTTCGAACAGATCACGCGCCCGCTGGAATTTCTGCGTCTCGGTCCTGGCGTCGGCCGAGGAGGCGGCAAGCTGGGCCTGGTACTCTGCGGGGTCGATCGTCACCAGCTTGGCACCCTTCGCGACCGGCTGACCCTCGGCGAAATGGAGGCCGGCAATGCGCCCGGCGATTTCCGGCCGGATGATCACCGACTCCGAAGCCGTGAGACTGCCCACGGCTGCAATCTCGCTCTGGACGAGATCCACCTTGACGGGCTGCGCCTTGACCGGCAATCCCTTGGGCGGACCCCCGGGCTTGCCCCCGGTACCCGCTCCCGCCGGTGCGGGCTTGGCGTCGCCCGCCTTGCCTGCCGCACCGTCCCCATCGGACTTGGAGCCGCAACCGCCCAGCACCATCGCCAGAACCCAACAGCCAATCACAGCGGTACGCAGCGTCATCTGGCCCAACCTCGAGCATCGTGAGTTGTTAAGGATCCAGGGGAGCGCACACCACCCGGGCCCGCGCAGGCCCGCTCGTTCCGGCAGACATCCACCCTCTGGACTGCTGACTTATGAGTCAGTTTTCTCCCCACATGATACTGACTCTTCCCGCCATCGACCATGCGAAAGTAGGCGCTCGGTCGAGGGTCGCCGCCCACCGGCTTCGCGAAATCCCGCCGTACCGCCCGCGCCAGGCGGACGCCGGGTTGCGCGATCAACCTGTCGAAAGCGGACCGCGCCCGCTGGTGGGGCAGGCCCGGACGCCGGCCGCGCGCGCCATCTCCGGGCGGTTCTGATCCATCTCGCGGCGCACCTCGTCCATGTCGAGGGACAGCGCCCGGTTCAGCACGGCCTCGAGCTGCGCCTCGCCCAGGATGGCCGGGCCGGCGTACAGACCCACCCCCGCCCGGAACACGATCAGAGACGGCGCCTCGGAAAGGCCGAACAGGGAGACGACGGGTGCTGCCGCGGGCAGTTCCGCCCGGGCGAGGCGCACGGCCGGGTGCCGTCGTGCCAGCACGACCTCGATGGTCCGCGAAAACGCCACGGAGACCGCGGAACCGGGATCGGCCACGTCGATGCACAGGTCGCCCCCGGACGCAACGCACCGGTCGAGGTCGCCGCGGCTCGAGATCGGATCCGCCTCCACGGTCAGGCCGACCCGGGCTCGGCACCAGCTTCCCGGCTGGCGATCTCCGCATGCACCGCCGCCATGTCCAGCGCCTTGATCTCGTTGACCAGCTGGTCGAACTGGCCGGCCGGCATCGCCCCCGGGTTGGAGTAAAGGATGACCCGCTCACGGAACGCCATGAGGGTGGGGATCGAGCGGATCTGGAACTGCTGGGCCAGGGCGGTCTGCTCGTCGGTGTTGAGTTTCGCGAACACCACATCCTCGTGCTTGCCCGAGACCTGCTCGAACACCGGGGCGAACTGGCGGCAGGGTCCGCACCAGGGCGCCCAGAAATCGACGATCACGATGTCGTTGTCGGTGATCGTCGCGTCGAAGTTTTCCTGCGTGAGTTCCATCGTGGCCATGAACGGCCCTCCTGTGGGGTTGAGACAGCCACAGGTCGCGCCGGGTGGCGGGGGTCCGTGACCCCCTTGATTCAATCACAGGGGCGGCGAGGCTGGCAACGCGTGGCTGCGTCCGGTCGACCCGCTCACGGGACGGCGTGTGCCGGCCCGGAACGGGGCACGCCGAAGCGCCCGAAACGCAGCATCACGGCCGGCAGGATCAGCAGATTCAGCACGGTGGACGTAATCAGTCCGCCGACGATGATCATGGCCATCGGGCCCTCGATCTCCCGTCCGGGCTGGCCGCTGCCCAGGGCGAGGGGCATCAGGCCCAGGGCCGTGACCAGCGCCGTCATCAGGATGGACGGCAGGCGCTCGGAGGCCCCCCGGAGCATGGTGTCGAGATTCCAGGGCAGCCCCTCCTCCTCCACCAGGTGCTGGTAGTGGGACACGAGCATGATCGAGTTGCGCAGGGTAATGCCGAACAGCGTGACGAACCCGACGAGGGAGCCCAGGGTCATCCAGCCCCCGTTGAACAGCACGGCCACCACCCCGCCGACGAGCGCGAAAGGCAGGTTCAGGAAGGTGAGACCGAGATTGCGGAGGTTGTTGAAGGCCAGGTAGAGCAGCATGAAGACGCCCGCCCCGGCCAGCAGCGAATGGAACACGAGGCGCCGCCGTGCCTCGACCGAAGCCTCGGCCTCGCCTTCGATCACCACGTAGTTGCCCGGGGAAAGCCTGACCTTTTCGGCGATGGCCGCCCGGAGTTCCGTGTCGAACTCGCCGGCGTCGCGCTCCTCGACATTGGCCGTCACCGTCTGGATGCGCTTGCCGCCGCTGTGAAGAATCTTGTACCGGCCCGAGGACATCACCACGTCGGCCACCTCCCGAAGCGGCACGGCCGCCCCGGACCCGGACCGGAGCACGAGGTCGCCCACCTGGGCGGGTGCGCGCCGGGACTCCGGCCCGAGGATGACCACGGCGTCGACCGCGTGCCCCTCCTCGAAGACCTGGCCCACCCTCACGCCCTCGAACGCAGTCTGCACGGCGGCCAGCACCTCGTGCACCCTGAGTCCGTGCGCCGCGAGCCGCTCGTGCCGCAGGCGCACGCCGAGTTGCGGCGTGCCCGCGGGGGCCTGCACCTGGACATCCCGGGCGCCTCGGATGGCCGCGAGAATCTCCGCCACCTCGCGGGCGTCGCGGTCGAGCGCATCCATGTCGGACCCGAACAGGTTGATCACCACGGCGGCCGGAAAGCCGGCAATGGTTTCCTCGATGCGCTCGGTCAGGAAAGTATTGACCGAAAAGGTGACCCCCGGCCACGCGCCGCGACTGCCCGCGAGAATGCCGCGGATCTCCTTCAGGATGCGCGCCTGCTCGCCCCCCTCGAGCGCACCCACCTCGATCTCCATTTCGCTGTAGTGGGGCCCGAACGTGTCCGCGCCGTTCTGGGACCGGCCGACCCACTGCGCCACGGACCGGACCCCCCTGACCTCCCGCAACGCGGCGGTGAGCCTCGACCCGAGCCGCAGCACCTCCTGTTCCGAGGTCCCTGGCACCGCCGTCATGTGGACGACATAGTGGCCTTCCTTCAGGGACGGAATGAACTCTCCCGAGAGCAGGGGAATCGTGGAGAGCCCCAGCGCGATGAGGAACGCGGTGGCGCCGAGCACCCGTGCGGGGCGCGCGTCGATCCGGCGCAGCAACGCCGTGTAGCGGGGCTTGAGACGTCGCACCATCGGCGGGTCCCCGGCCTGCATCACACCCCGGGAGAGGAGCAGAAAGGACAGGGCGGGCGTCAGGGTCATTGCCACCACCAGCGAGGCCAGGATGGCGAGGATGTAGGCGAGGCCCAGCGGGGAGAAGAGCTTGCCGCCCACCCCGCCGAAGGTAAGCAGGGGCACGAAGACCAGGGCGACGATGAACGTCGCGTAGACCACGGAACTGCGCACCTCCAGGGACGCATCGAGCGCAACCGCAGCGTCGTCCCGCGGACTTCCGGCCATCCGGTTCTCCCGCAGGCGCCGGAAGATGTTTTCCGTGTCGATGATGGCGTCATCCACCACCTCGCCTAGGGAAATGGCGAGCCCCCCCAGCACCATGATGTTGAGGGGCTGGTCGAAACCCGTCAGCAGGAGGACCGCGCCCATCAGGGACACCGGGATCGCGGCCGCGCAGATGAGGGCCGTGCGAACGTTGAAGAGGAACAGGAACAGGACCACCACCACGAGCAGGGAACCGATCGCGATGTCGAAGCGCACGTTGCGCACGGCCGTCTCGATGAAGCTGGCGGGGCGGAACAGTTCGGCATGCAGGGTGACGCGCTCCCGATCGAACAGGGGCCGCAGGTCGGACAGCGCCACGTCGAGCGCCCGCGAAACGGCCAGGGTATTGCTGCCGAGCTGGCCCTGCACCATCAGGAACACGCCGGGCTTGCCGTCGATCGCCGCGGCACTGATCGGCTCGGCCGCCCCCTCGACCACTTCGCCCAGATCCCGCAGGAGCAGCGCCTGGCCCCGGCTGGCGCGAACCACCGTGGCCCCAAGCACCTCCGGGGCCGCGGGCTGCCCTTCGGTGAGAATCGAGATCCTCTGGTTCGGACCGGGGATGAATCCGGCCGACAGCACACCCATCCCCTCGCGCGCCGCGGCCACGACCTCGCCGACCGATACCTGGTGCCGCTCGAGCCGCGCAGGGTCCAGCCGGATCTGCCACTGGCGGACGGCCCCCCCGAACACGTTGACTTCCGCCACACCCTCGACCGACATCAGGTGCGGCCGCACGACGGCATCGGCGAGCGTGCGCAGCTGGGAGAGGCTGCGGGACGATGAGGTGAGACCCAGGCCGAGGACCGTGCTGGCGGACGAGGTGAGCGGGGTGATGCCGGGGGGACCGGCTCCGGCGGGCATCTGCGCCGCGAGGGGAGCGAGGCGTTCCGCCACGACCTGACGGTTGTGGTACACGTCGGAACCGTCCTCGAACAGCACCGAGACGACGGAGAGCCCGGGGATGGACTGGGATCGCACGGCCTCCAGGCCCGGAACCCCCATGAGCGCGTTCTCGATCTTCTGCGTCACCTGCGTCTCCACCAGTTCCGGGGACAGGCCTGCAGCCTCCGTCTGGATGACCACCTGGGCGGGCGAGAACTCGGGAAACACGTCGATGCGCGCTCTCTGCAGCGCGAAGACCCCGTAGGCGACCAGCATCAGCGCCAGCGCCACCACCACGCCGGGGAAGCGGATGGAGAAACGGACGATCGAGGAGATCATGGGCCGGGCCGGGGGGCGTGTCCGCCCGTGTCGCCGTTCCACGGCCCCGGAGGCAACGCCGCCCTAGTCCTCATTTTCGTTCCGGATCTGGTACTCCAGTTCCTCGGACAGCAGCAACTGGGCGCCGGTGACGACAACTTCGACGCCCGGTGTCAGGCCGTCCGCGTTGAACCATCCGCCGCTCACCAGGCGAGTCGCGTCGACCGGGGCACGCACGAAGACGTCCCGGTCCTTCGCATCCCGCGCATAGGCCCAGGACCGGCCGGCATGCCAGACGACGGCGCTCTCCGGCACGACGACGCCGTGCCGGGCCGGACGCCCGTCCGGCAGGTGGCCCGTCAGGGGGGTGCCGGCCCGGAGTTCCCCGGCGGCCATCCGGTAGAAGTGCGTCGCGCCGGGCGCTCCCGGCAAGGCGGACGGTGCCGGCGCCAGCCAGGTGGCGCGAACGCGGGTGCCCCCGCCCGCGGGCTCGACGGTCAGGATCCGCCCCGCCCCGTCATTCCCGGCACTGAAGGGCAGGCTCAGCATCGCGAGGACTTCCCGTCGCTCCAGCAGCCCCCGGAACTGCCCCCCGGCCTCGTTCAGCGCCATGTCCGCCACCGATTCACCCCACGCCGCGCGCGAAGCCTCGACCGTCGCCCGCAACGCGGCCTCGGCCGCCACGACGCGCTCGCGTGCCGTCTTCCAGTCCGCCTCCACCTGGCGCAACACACGCTCCGACACGTTGCGATCGTCCTGGTAGAGGGCCTGGGCGCGCCGGAACTCGCTCTCCAGGTTGGCCGCAGCCAACCGGTGCGCCCGGATCTCGGAGGACTGGGCGAGGTAACGGCCCCGCGCGTCGACGAGGGGCCCGAGGTCGGCCACCACGCCCCGCACGGCGGTCGTCCCCTCGGACTCGCCCGGCGCGAGCGCCGCCAGTTCGATGCCGCTCGCCCTGCGCGCCTGTTCGCCGATGCGCAGCCGGCCCGGGCCCACCTTCTCGTCGACAGTGGTCTGGTTCCCGATGGTCTCGCCGTTGTCCCGGGCGGCATGCTGGTACTCGTCCCGACCGAAATAGAGGGTCGTCGCCGCAAGGATCAACACGAGCAGGACAAGCCCGGCCATGGGGAAGAAGTGCGCGGGACGCTCAGTCATTGTCGATCAGCGCCGGGTTGATGCCGGGATCGGCGGGCGTCGCAGCGACCGCCTGGGCGCTCGCCGTCAGTTCAGGATTGTCGAGCGGACGCTGAAGCGCATCCTCCAGGGCAGAGAGGCCCTGCTGCACTTCGAGCATCGCCACCACAGCCGTGCGCTCGGCGACAGCCGCCTCGACGCGGGCGAGCGTGAGTTCCACCCTGTCCACATGACCACCCTCGAACTGCCGCTGTACCTGCTCGCGGCGACGGACCGCGGCGTCGACCTGGCCCCTGGCAGCGGTGTGCGCCGCCAGCGCCCGCTGGTAGCGTGATGCGGCTGCCTGCGCCTCGGCGATGACGCCAGCCTGCATCGCCACGAAGGCCTTCTCCTCGACTTCGCGACGCGCCTCGGCCTCGCGGATGAGTGCCTTCGTGCGCGCTACCGGGGGAATCACGGCCAGGAAGGCGAGCGACCAGACGCTCTGGTCGGCATCCCACAGGTAACCGGGCGCCAGCGTGAGATCGGGATACTGCCGCGCGACCTCGAGCTTGACCGCAGCCTCGGCCGCTGCATAGTCGGCCAGCTTGCGACGCAGGTCGATGCGATTGAGCAGCGCCGCGCGCTGCAGGTCCGCACCGGTCGGCGCAGGCACCAGGGTTGCCACGGCGGCGAAATCGAACCGGGCGGCGCGGACCTCATCCAGAGGCAGGCCGGCCGCCTCGGCCACACCCGCGAGGGCCTGGTCCTGGCGGATGGCGGCGCGCCGCAGGGCCAGGTCGCCCTCGGCAAGCCTGAGGCGGATTGCGCTGGCCTCGGTCTCCGCCGCGTAGCCGACGGCAACCCGCCTGTCGATGAGCCTGGCGAGCGTCACCCGCTCCGCCTGTTCCGCCTCCAGCAGCCCGAGGGTGACGCGTGCGAGATGGAGGTCCGCGAAATGCCTGCGCAGGCGACTGCGCACGCGCCATGCCGCAACCCCCACCTCGATGCCAGCGGCGTTCTCCAGGCGTTGCAACTGTTCGGACCGGATCGCCCGCTTGCCCCCGATATCGAGCGGCAACCCGGCCAGCACACCGAGGCCCCAGGGGGTCGCGCCATTCTCCCGCGAATCGTATTCGGGCCTGGCCGTGAGCGTCCACGGCACCCGGGTCCGGGACGTCTGCCGCTCGGCGGCCGCCACGCGCGCGCGGGCCCGCGCCACCTCGATATCCGCGTGATGGAACACGGCTGCAAGCGTGAGCGCGGGCAGATCCCAGATGGCCCGTGGCCAGGGATCGACCGGCTGTCCCTGGGCCACCAGATAGTCCCGCAATGCGGGGGACGCCAGGGAGCGGGACTCCAGCGCGGCCGCCGTCGCGTCCGGCGCTAGCGGCCGGGGACGATGAACCTCCCGGGCGCATCCTCCCAGCGACAGGGACAGGGCGAGGGTGACAGCGACGGGGGCAATCCTGCGGAGCATGGAGTCGGACAGAGGTCAGCGTGGATCTTCGCCCGAGTGTAGCGGCCGCTTCGTTGCGCAGGCAAACCCGGAATGCCGGGCAGGTCGGTGTCCGGACCCGCCGCACTGGACCCTCTGGCCTGCCGACGTCGAACCTCACCCGCCTGCCGTCCTGGCACGTTCCCCCGATGGCCTTGACCAGTGCGGGCCGCGCCCGATTGCCCCTCCCGCGCCGCATCCCGCCTCCGGTTCGCGTCGCCCCGTTGATCGGAAACAACAACGAACCGCAGGGGCACTGTAGACTTTCAGCGGGAGACCGGTCCGCGCCCACCGGCAACCCTCCAGCCCGTTGCGCGGCGCGGACGCGGGTGAAGCCCGCAATTTCGAGGAGAAGATCCCATGCATGCATCGCCATTGCCGGCGCGGAGCCCGGACGGCCCAACGGATGGTCCTGTCGCAGGGCGCCGCCAGTTCATCAGGCTGGTGGGCGGAGGCCTCGTGCTCGCCGCCGCGGGTACCGTCGCGGGATGCGGCAGTGATCCGCCGGAGGAAGCTGTCCGGGCATGGCAGACCCCGGGCGCGGAATCCGATGTCCGGCGTTTCATGCTTGCCCACGCCCTGCTTGCGCCCAACCCGCACAACCGCCAACCCTGGATCGCCGACCTGACCGAGCCGGACAGCATCCACCTGGTCTGCGACGGGGAGCGACTGCTTCCGGAGACGGATCCCTTCGGACGGCAGATCCTGATCGGCTGCGGGGCCTTCATCGAACTGGCCGTGATTGCCGCGACCCAGCGGGGGATCGCCGTGACGGTGGACCTGTTCCCGGGAGGCGCGCCAGCGCCCGAGGCGCTGCCGAAAGGCACGCGGGTGGCCTCCCTGAGGCTGGGCAGCGCCGGCAGTGCCCGTCCGGATCCGCTCCACGACCAGATCACTCGCCGTCACACGCGCCGGTCACCCTACGCGGCCGGGCGCGCCCTGCCAGCCCCGCTGACACAGACCTGGGCCAGCACTGCCGATGCGTCCGGCATGCGAAGCGGCATCGTCATGGACGAGAAGGCCCTGCCGCCGATCCGGCGAATCACCCGGGAAGCCTTCGAGATCGAGTGCGTGACACCCCGCACGTGGCTGGAGTCGGCGCGACTGATCCGCATCGGGCCCGAGGCCATTCTCGCCCACCGGGACGGGATCAGCCTGAACAGCCTGAAGATCCGGTTCGCGCACGCGGCGGGCCTGTTCGATCCCATGAAGGTTCCGCAGCGTGGAAGCAGCGACCTGCAGCGGATCATGGAAAGCTGGGCACCCTGGGAGACCGGCAGCGGATATCTCTGGATGGCCACGAAGGGGAACAGCCGGGCAGCCCAGGTTGCGGCCGGGCGCACCTACGTGCGGACCCATCTGCAGGCCACTGCCGCCGGCGTGGACATGCAGCCGCTCTCGCAGGCCCTGCAGGAATTCCCCGAGATGCGCGGTCCCCGGCAGGCGCTGCACCACGCCCTGGGTATCGATCCGCAGCGGGAAACCGTGCAGATGCTGGCACGCGTGGGTTTCTCGACGGAGCCTGCCGGACCGAGCCCGCGGCGCGAACTGCGGGATCTGCTGCGCACCTGACTCTCGCACCGTCATCGCGCCCCGTGACCTGGAACACGACCGGGGCGCCGATGAACGGGCCCGCCTCTGGAAGGCCACCTGCCCCCCCTCTACGGTGGCGGCGGTGGCGCACACTCGTGCCAGGTCGATCGACAGGCCAGCGACCGTGCGGGGGTCGGTCTGGAACACCGCGGGGACAGACCGTGGCGGCGGGAAACCTGGCCGGCCACGGTCCTCACCGTCAGGGTACCATCGGGGTCCACCTCTTTCCCAGCCGTGCGCCGATGACCGAATTCGAACTGAATGTCCTCGGAACCCCCCTCCGTGATTGCAGTCGCGACCCTGTGACCGGGTACTTCCGCGATGGTTGCTGCCGCACCGACGACAGCGACACAGGCACCCACGTGGTCTGCGCGCGGATGACCGCGGAATTCCTGTCCTTCAGCTCGGAACGGGGCAACGATCTCGTGACCGCCCGTCCCGAATGGCGGTTTCCGGGGCTGGTTCCTGGCGACCGGTGGTGCCTCTGCGCGCGTCGCTGGCGGGAAGCTCTCGAGGCCGGCGTGGCCCCCCCGGTGGATCTCGAAGCCACCCACATACGCGCCCTGTCCGTGGTCACCCTGGCGGACCTGAAATACCACGCGATCGAGAACTGACGCCCCTGCGTCAGTGCAGCTTCACGTGCGGCTCGGTGCGCCGGGCGATGAGGCGCGCCAGCGTGTCAAGAAACACCTTCGCGAATCCGTGCAGCGCGTACTCGTGCATCTTGTAGAGGGATGCGTACATGAGGCCGGCGAAGTAACCCTCGATCATGAGACTGCCCCGCGTGAGCCCGCCCATCAGGCTGCCCACCGTGCTGTAGTCGCCGAGAGATACCAGCGAGCCGAAATCCCTGTAGCGCCAGGGCTTCATCTCCCCGCCCGCGATGTACCGCGGCAGATGACGCAGCAGGTAGGATGCCTGCTGGTGGGCCGACTGGGCACGGGGTGGAACGAAAGCATTCTTCTCGGGCCAGGGGCAGGCAGCACAGTCGCCAAGGGCGAAGATCGAAGGATCACGGGTGGTCTGCAGCCGGTCGTTCACCACCAGCTGATTGAGGCGGTTGGTCTCCAGGCCGGCGATGTCCTTCAGGAACTCGGGGGCCTTGATCCCGGCCGCCCACACGGTGATCTCGGCAGGCACTTCCCGCCCGCTCTGGGTTCTCACGCCGTGCTCCGTGACCTCGGTGACCCGCTCGCCCGTCAGTACCTCGACCCCGAGTTTCCCGAGCAGGGCCTGGGTGGCCTCCGAAAGCCGGACCGGCAGGGCAGGCAGCACGCGGTCCGCCGCCTCGATGATGGTGATGCGCAGGTCACGCTCCGGATCGATGTTGTCCAGGCCGAAGGCGACCAGCTCGCGGGTGGAATTGTGCAGTTCCGCCGCGAGTTCGACGCCCGTGGCGCCCGCACCGATGATGGCGACATGCAGCTGCCAGGGCTCCCGTGGGCCACCCTGGGCGTTGGCACGCATGCAGGCGTTGAGGAGGCGGCTGCGGAAGCGTTCGGCCTGCTCGGGCATGTCCAGGGCAATGGCGTGCGCCTGGGCACCCAGGGTCCCGAAATCGTTGGTCTGGCTTCCCACCGCGATGACGAGGGTGTCGTAGGGAAGGGACCGGGCAGGAAGCACCTCCTGGCCCGTTTCGGCGTCCACGAGCGGACCGAGCAGCACCTTCTTGCCAGCCCGGTCGAGCCCCGTCATGTGTGCCAGCTGGAAACTGAAGTGGTGCCACCGCGCCTGGGCCAGATAGTCGAGCGCGTGATCGTTCATGTCCATGCAGCCCGCCGCGACCTGGTGCAGAAGCGGCTTCCAGAGATGGGTGCGCGCGCGGTCCACCAGCGTTATCTGAGCGCGCCCGCGCCTGCCGAGCGAATCGCCCAGACGCGTGGCGAGTTCGAGGCCACCCGCCCCCCCGCCGACGATGACGATACGGTGCGCGGATGACAAGTGGCGGGTTGAATCGGTCATGGCAACGATTCCTCACTGAAGTACCGACCCGGCGGACGACCAGGACAAGCATAGCCGATTCGACGGGTACCCCGGCTGCGAATGGGTCTGCCGACCGCACCCGCCCCGGGCCCGGATGCCTCCCGCCAGGGAAGGTCTGACTCAATCACGCGACCGCGCAAGTGAATCAGACTTCCCCTAGACCTGCGGATGCGCGCGCTCGAGCCTGGAATGCAGCTTGTTGAGCGCGTTGATGTAGGCCTTCGCAGAGGCCACCACGATGTCCGTGTCCGCGCCGGCGCCGTTCACGATCCGTCCTTCCTTCTTGAGCCGGACCGTGACCTCGCCCTGTGCATCGGTCCCGCTGGTGATGCTGTTGACCGAGAACAGCTGAAGCTCGGCACCGCTCGCCGCGATGGTCTCGATGGCACGGAACGTGGCATCCACGGGACCGCTGCCCTCGGCCTCGGCCTTGCGCTCGTCGGGACCGTCCACCATGACGACCTTCGCCGTGGGCGTCTCGCCAGTCTCGGAATGGATGGCCATCGACACCAGCTTGAAGTGCTCCCGTTCCTGGGTGACCGCCTCGTCCGACACGAGCATCTGCAGGTCCTCGTCGAAGATCTCGGACTTCTTGTCGGCGAGATCCTTGAAGCGCGCGAACGCCGCGTTGAGGGCCTCCTCGCTCTCCAGCTCTATGCCGAGTTCCTTCAGGCGCTGCTTGAAGGCGTTGCGACCGGAGAGCTTGCCGAGCACCAGCTTGTTGGTGGTCCAGCCCACGTCCTCGGCCCGCATGATCTCGTAGGTCTCGCGGTTCTTGATGACGCCGTCCTGATGGATGCCGGACTCGTGGGCGAAGGCATTGGCGCCGACGATCGCCTTGTTGGGTTGCACCGGAAAACCGGTGATGCCGGAGACGAGCTTCGATGCCGGGACGATCTGGGTCGTGTCGATCCTGGTCTCGCAGGGAAAATAGTCCCGACGGGTTCGCACCGCCATGACGACCTCCTCGAGCGACGCATTGCCGGCGCGCTCGCCGAGGCCGTTGACGGTGCACTCGATCTGCCGCGCGCCATTCATCACGGCCGAAAGCGAATTGGCGACGGCAAGGCCGAGGTCGTTGTGGCAATGGACCGACCAGACCACCTTGTCCGCATTCGGGATGCGCTCCCGCAGTTGCCGGATCAGCCCGCCGAATTGTTCCGGCATCGTGTAGCCGACGGTGTCGGGAATGTTGATGGTGGTGGCGCCGGCACGGATCACGGCCTCGAGGATGCGGCAGAGAAAATCGGGCTCGGAACGCCCCGCGTCCTCGGGCGAGAATTCCACGTCGTCGCGATAGCTGCGCGCGAGCGTCACAGCCTTCACGGCAGTTTCGATGACCTGCTCGGGCTGCATCCGGAGCTTCTTCTCCATGTGGATGGGCGAAGTCGCGATGAAGGTGTGGATCCGCCCCGCGGCCGCCGCTTGCAGGGCATCACCGGCCCGGCGGATGTCATTGTCGTTGGCGCGGGCGAGGCCGCACACGATGGAATCCTTGATGACCGAGGCCACGGCCCGCACCGCCTCGAAGTCGCCGTTCGACGCGGCGGGGAACCCCGCTTCGATCACGTCCACCCGTAGCTTCTCGAGTTGCCGGGCAATGCGGAGTTTCTCCTCTCGCGTCATGGAGGCACCCGGGCTCTGCTCGCCGTCGCGCAGGGTCGTGTCAAAGATGATGAGTCGGTCGGTCATGATGATCTCCAGTCGGATCCGCGACGCCGCAGGCAGCGCGGAAGCTACAAAGGGTTCGCGGACCGGTCAAGTCCGGCGGGGGGCACTGCGAGGGGGAGGAGGGGTCTAGTGTGCGCTTGCGCGCAGCAGTCGCCCTGCCGGCAGTGGGCAGGCGCGACGGACAGGAACGATCGGAAGGCAGGAATGCATGATCCCGACTATATGGCGTCGCCGGACTCGAGGCAAGTACCGGGCTCGAGGGAGCACTCCGCTCAGGACGGCGATTCCGGTGGGGACGGGGGCGAGGGTCTTGCGAAACCCACCAGAGCCATCACGTACCCGGACAGCGCATAGAGGATCGCCATCGTGAAAAGCATTTCGGGAAGGTTGTCGGACATGAAGAACACGAGCGCCACGAGAAGCGGAACAAGGACGACCTGCCAGAAGGGCACGGACTTGCGGATGTTGATGTCCTTGCCGCTGTAGAAGCGGACGTTGCTCACCATGGTGAATGCAGCGAAGACCGTGATGCCGGCGGCGTACCAGTCGAGACGGGAACCCTGGTAGTCGAAGGTATCCATGGCCCAGACGAAGCCGGCCACCACAGCCGCCGCGGCGGGGCTGGGAAGGCCCTGGAAATACCGCTTGTCGACGACGCCGATGTTGGTGTTGAACCGCGCCAGCCGCAGCGCAGCGCAGGCACAGTAGGCAAAGGCTGCGGCCCAGCCGAACTTGCCGAGCCCCCGCAACGCCCATTCGTACATGACGAGAGCAGGCGCCGCCCCGAAAGCGACCATGTCGGACAGGGAATCGAGTTCCGCCCCGAAATCGCTCTGCGTGCGGGTCAGGCGCGCCACGCGACCGTCCAGACCGTCGAACACCATCGCAACGAAGATGGCTGCGGCGGCCACCGCATACCGGTTGTTCATGGCCTGCACGATCGCGTAAAAGCCCGCGAACAGGGCCACGGTCGTGATGGCATTGGGCAGCCAGAAGAACCCCGGGCGAAACCGGCGCCGCGCAAGCCAGCGCCGCCTGGCCTGATTGTCTTCCATCAAGGGTGCCTCCAGAAACCGGTGAGGCCCCAACGCCGGAAACGTAAGACGCGGGGCATCTCGCGGCCCATCAACCGGACCTCCATCGACAGGATATCACCTGTCCGCCGCGCAAAGAATCGACGCGACCGCCTCGGGGGCCAGTCTCGCGGTGACCCGTCCAGCCAGCGCCCGTTCCCGCAGGGACCTCAGTTCTTCGACGTGTCGACCAGACGGTTCTTCTTGATCCAGGGCATCATTTCCCGCAATTTGCCCCCAACCCGTTCGATCTCGTGCTCGCGCCCGATGCGCCGCATGGCATTGAGTTTGGTGGCTCCAGTCTGGTTCTCGAGCAGGAACTCCTGCGCGTAGACGCCCGTCTGGATCTCCTTGAGTATCCGCCGCATCTCGTTCTTGGTGTCCTCGGTGATGATGCGGGGACCGCGGGTGAAATCACCGTACTCGGCGTTGTTCGAAATCGAGTACCGCATGTTGGCGATGCCGCCCTCGTAGATCAGGTCAACGATCAGCTTGAGTTCGTGGAGGCACTCGAAGTACGCCATCTCCGGCGCATACCCCGCTTCCACCAGGACTTCGAAGCCGGCCTGAATGAGCGCCGTGGTGCCGCCGCACAGGACTACCTGCTCGCCAAAGAGGTCGGTTTCGGTTTCCTCGCGGAAGGAGGTCTCGATCACACCCGCCTTTCCGCCGCCGATGGCGGACGCGTAGGACAGGGCGAGGTCACGGGCCTTCTTCGTGTAGTCCTGGGCGATGGCGATGAGGCAGGGGGTCCCGCCACCCTGGGCGTAGGTGGCCCGGACCGTGTGACCGGGGGCCTTGGGCGCGATCATCACCACATCGATGTCCGAACGGGGCACGACCTGACCATAGTGGATGTTGAAGCCGTGGGCGAACGCGAGAATGGCCCCCTTCTTGATGTTGGGTTCCACTTCCTCCCGGTAGACCTTGGCGATGTGCTCGTCCGGCAGGAGCATCATCACGAAATCGGCGCCCTTCACGGCGTCGGAGACCTCCTTCACGGCAAGGCCGGCCTTCTTGGCCTTGTCCCAGGAACTTCCCCCCTTGCGCAGTCCCACCGTGACCTTGACGCCGGAGTCGTGAAGGTTGAGAGAGTGGGCGTGTCCCTGCGAACCGTACCCGATGATCGTGACCTTCTTGCCCTTGATCAGGGACAGGTCGGCATCCTTGTCGTAGTAGACCTTCATTGTGATTCCCCCTTTTTGTTCATGTCCTGCGTGGCCGGGCGGCACCCGTTCCGGTGCCGGCGGTTGCGGGACCCGGCCCGCCATCGACCCGTACCCGGGCGCTACACCTTGAGGATACGCTCTCCCCGGCCGATGCCGGATGCGCCGGTCCTGACGGTTTCCAGAACGACGCCAGCCTCCATGGCCTCGAGGAAGGCGTCGAGTTTCTGGCAGGTCCCCGTCAGTTCGATCGTGTAGGTCTTGTCGGTGACATCGAGGATACGCCCGCGGAAGATGTCGGCAAGCCGCTTCATCTCCTCGCGATCCTTGCCTGCCGCCCGCACCTTGACGAGCATCAGTTCGCGCTCGATGTGCTCGCCGTCGGACAGGTCCACCACCTTCACCACGTCGACGAGCTTGTTCAATTGCTTGGTGATCTGCTCGATGACGTCGTCGGAGCCCGACGTGACGATGGTCATCCGGGAGAGCGTGGCATCTTCCGTGGGAGCCACGGTCAGGGATTCGATGTTGTAGCCCCGGGCCGAGAACAGGCCGGCGACCCGTGACAGCGCGCCCGACTCGTTTTCGAGCAGCAGCGAAATGATGTGTCTCATGGGTTGTCTCGAAACGGGGCTAGACGAGGATCATCTCGGACAGACCCTTGCCGCCCGGCACCATCGGGAACACGTTCTCGGTCTGGTCGGTGACGAAGTCCATGAAGACGAGTTCGTCCTTGCGGGAAAAGGCCTCGCGCAGGGCACCCTCCACGTCCGCCGGCTTGTCGATGCGCATGCCCACATGCCCATAGCTTTCCGCGAGCCTGACGAAATCCGGCAACGCGTCCATGTAGGATTCCGCATAACGGTTCCCGTGGAAGAACTCCTGCCACTGGCGCACCATGCCCATGTAGCGGTTGTTGAGGTTGATGATCTTGAGGGGTGCCCGGTACTGCTTGCAGGTGGACAGTTCCTGGATGCACATCTGGATCGACGCCTCGCCGGTCACGCAGGCAACGGTCGCATCGGGGTGCGCAAGCCACGCCCCGAGGGCCGCGGGCAGGCCGAACCCCATGGTTCCGAGCCCGCCGGAATTGATCCAGCGCCTCGGCTTGTCGAACTTGTAGAACTGGGCGGCCCACATCTGGTGCTGCCCCACATCGGAGGTCACATAGGCGTCGCCGCCCGTGACCTCGTAGAGTTTCTCCACCACCATCTGCGGCTTGATGATCGCGCTGGACCGGTCGTACTTCAGGCAGTCCCGGCCCCGCCACAGTTCTATCTGCGTCCACCATGCCTTGAGCGCCGCCGCGTCCGGAGTCACGGGCGAGGCCGCGTGCTGGCGGTTCATCTCAGCCAGCACCTCCCTCACGTCCCCCACGATGGGAACATCCACCTTCACCCGCTTCGAGATCGAGGAAGGATCCACATCAATGTGGATGATGCGACGGTCTTCCTGGAAAAAGTGCCTCGGGTTGCCGATGACCCGGTCGTCGAACCGCGCGCCGACCGCCAGCAGAACGTCGCAGTTCTGCATGGCCATGTTGGCCTCGTAGGTGCCATGCATGCCCAGCATGCCCATGAACTGGGGATCGGTGGCCGGGTAACCGCCGAGACCCATGAGGGTGTTGGTGCAGGGATAGCCCAGGGACCGGACCAGCTTGACGAGTTCGGCCGAGGCACTGCCCAGGACCACGCCACCGCCCGTGTAGATCATCGGGCGCTTCGCGTCCGCGAGCAGCGCAAGCGCCTTGCGGATCTGGCCCGCGTGCCCCTTGACCACAGGGCTGTAGGACCGCATGGAGACCGAGTCCGGATAGGAGTACTCGCACCGCGCGACGGTCACGTCCTTGGGGATGTCCACGAGCACGGGACCGGGCCGACCGGTGGTCGCGATGTAGAACGCCTTCTTCATCGTCGCAGCGATGTCCCGGACGTCCTTGACGAGGAAGTTGTGCTTCACGCACGGCCGGGTGATCCCGACGGTGTCCACCTCCTGGAAGGCGTCTTGGCCGATGGCATAGGTCGGCACCTGGCCGGTCACGATCACCATGGGAATCGAATCCATGTACGCCGTGGCAATGCCGGTGACGGCATTCGTCACGCCAGGACCGGAGGTGACCAGCACGACCCCCGGTTTCTCGCAGGCGCGCGCATAGCCGTCTGCGGCATGAACGGCCGCCTGCTCGTGGCGGACCAGGATGTGCTTGACCTTGTCCTGCTTGAAGAGCTCGTCGTAGATGTGCAGCACCGCCCCGCCCGGGTAGCCGAAGAGATACTCGACTCCCTCGTCGGCCAGGCAGCGCACGGTGATTTCAGCGCCGGTAAGTTCCATCGTCATTCCAGGGCAGAACCCCGGCTTCGCACAGAAAAAGGGGAACGGCGGAAGATACCGGCAAGGGTGACGCCGGTCAATCAGACCGGGGCGAGGGGCTCAGGCAGCGGGCCGAGAGGCAATCGCCTGGGCGTCCAGCCATCCGCGCCAGGCGTCGTAGAGGGCGGGATGCCGGGCAGCGACCACCGACCGCTTCCAGTGGGCTCCTGCCCAGAAGTCGTCAGACTTCAGGGTGCCCAGCCGGCCTCCGGCCTCCTCGAGAATCAGGCTGCCAGCGGCGTAGTCCCAGAGCTTCTGCCCACCGTGGACATAGATGTCGAGGCGGCCGGCCGCCAGGTAGCACCACTCCAGCGTGGCAGCCCCGAGGCTGCGATGCGAACAATAGGGCGGCGCAACCGCGAGGGCTGCCCCGAGAGACCGGGGAATGCGCCTGAAATCCACATTGGCCATGGCACCCCGGAGATCCGGGGCGGGGGCACCCAGCCCCAGGCGTTCGCCATTGAGGAAGCTGCCATGCCCGCGCCTTGCTTCGAACAATTCATCCGAAAGGGGTGCGAACACCACCCCGAGTTCGGAGCGGCCACGACGCATCAGGGCAACCGAAACCGCAAAATAGGGCACCCCACGAACAAAATTCGACGTGCCATCGATGGGGTCGATGCACCAGAGGCCGTCCTCGCCCTGATCCCACTGCAGGCCCTGCTCTTCCGGCGTCATTTCCTCGCCCAGCACCGGATGCGCCACCAGTGCCTGGAGCCTTTCCACAAGAGCCGCCTGGGTTTCCAGGTCAGCCTCGGTCACCAGGGTGCCGTCTTCCTTCCGGCTGTGGGTTGCATTCCGGAATCGCGGCATGACATGCCTGGCCGCCACTTCGCGGACGGCCGCACAGACTTCCCCCAAAAGTGCGGCATCGGCGAGTTCCGCGCCGGCGAAATTCACCGCGCCACCTGCGCGCGCTCGAGATTCGATGTCGGCATCACCATGATCTGCAATTCATTCGATCGATGTTAGCATGAGCCGTACCATGAAGACTGCGGCAAATATCAAGAGCGGAGCACGCTTCCACGTGCCCGATCATCTGGGTCCGGGAGCCGAGGTGAGTCTTCCTCCCGTAGCCGCCCACCACGCCATTCGCGTCCTGAGACTGGAGCCGAACGATCCCCTCGTCGTCTTCGACGGGACGGGTGGCGAGTACGACGCGACCATCACCCACGCGGGGAAGAACGATGTGCGGGTGAAGACCGGCCGGTTCCGCGCGGAAGGCCCGGAATCGCCCCTGCGGGTCACTCTCGTTCAGGGCGTCTCGAGCGGCGAGCGCATGGACTTCACGATTCGCAAGGCGGTGGAGTTGGGCGTCGCCCGATTGATTCCGGTCCTGTCGGAGCGCAGTGTCGTCAAGCTCGGCGGCGACCGGGTGGACCGCCGCCGCGCCCACTGGCAGGGCGTGGCCGTCTCGGCCTGCGAGCAATGCGGCCGCAACCTTGTTCCGTCGGTGGATGAACCCGTCCCGTTCACCCACTGGCTGGCAGCACTGGGCCGGCCGGGCAGTCCCGACGAGAGCCGACTGATGCTCGCGGTCGGTGGCGCGGTCCGTGTCCGCGACCTGCCCCCGCCCGGCGCCGGCGTGCTGCTTCTGGCAGGGCCCGAGGGCGGGCTCTCCCCGGTCGAATCGGAACTCGCCCTGGACCGCGGGTTCCTTTCCGTCAGGCTCGGCCCGCGCGTGCTTCGTACCGAGACGGCGGCAATCGCGGCGCTCGCGGCAATGCAGACGCTGTGGGGAGACTTCTGACGCGAATGACGGGGCTCGTGATCTAATCTCGGCCTCGGCGGGCTGCGGCAGGGGCCGCGTGTGCCTTCGCCCGAGGGGTTTCCACCCGCTCTCGAAGAGGATCAGAAAATCATGGATATTCGAAACAGGGTCTTCATCGTCACTGGCGGCAGCTCCGGCCTGGGCGAGGCCACCGTGGAAATGATCACCTCGAACGGCGGTCGCGTGATCGTCGCTGATGTCAATACGGCTGCGGGCGAGGCGCTTGCAGCGCGCCTGGGGCCCGATGTCCGCTTCTCGGAGTGCGACGTGACCTCCGAGGAACACGCGAAGCGCGCCGTCGACCTGGCCGTGTCGGCCTTCGGCGGCCTGCAGGGTCTCGTCAACTGTGCCGGCGTGGGAGTCCCCGCCAAGGTTCTGGGCCGGGACGGCCCGCTCGCGCTCGACCGGTTCGCACGGATCGTCAACATCAATCTCGTTGGCACCTTCAACATGATCCGCCTCGCGGCGGACGCAATGTCCCGGGGACAGCCGGACGACGCCGGCGAGCGGGGCGTCATCGTCAACACGGCCTCCGTGGCAGCCTTCGATGGTCAGATCGGGCAACCGGCCTATGCGGCGTCGAAGGCCGGCGTGGTGGGCATGACGCTGCCGATCGCCCGTGAACTCGCGCGCTTCGGCATCCGGGTCATGACCATTGCGCCCGGCCTGTTCGAGACCCCCATGATGGCCGGTCTGCCGCCGGAGGCGCAGCAGTCCCTCGCACAGCAGGTGCCGTTCCCGTCGCGGCTGGGCCGGCCGGCGGAGTTCGCTCGGCTGGTGGAGCAGATCTGCCGCAATCAGATGCTCAACGGCGAGACCATCCGGCTGGACGGTGCCATCCGGATGGCTGCGAAGTAGCACCCCCGTCGGCGAAGATGATGGACCCGAAGACGCTCGAGCACTTCGTCCCCTGGTTCCGGGCCTCGGCGCCGTACATCCACGCCTTCGGCGGGCGAACCTTCGTGGTGGCCTTCGGGGGCGAGGTGGTGGCCGACGGCAAGTTCGTTGCGCTCACCCACGACCTCAACCTGCTCGCGTCGCTCGGGGTCAAGCTGGTTCTCGTGCATGGCGCGCGGCCGCAGATCGAGGAGCGTCTCAAGAGGCGGGATGCGGAGATCCGCTACGTCCGGGACATGCGCGTCACGGACGAGGCGGCCCTGCAGGATGTGAAGGAAGCGAGCGGACGCCTGCGCACGGAGATCGAGGCCCAGCTCTCGGTGGGCCTGCCCAACACCCCCATGGCAAATGCGACCATCCGGGTGACCAGCGGCAACTTCGTGGTGGCCCGCCCGGTGGGCATCATCGAGGGCGTCGACATGATGTTCACTGGCGAAGTCCGGAAGATTCACGCGGATGCCATCCAGCGCTGCCTCGACGACGAGGACGTGGTGCTGGTCTCGCCGCTGGGCTACTCGCCGACGGGAGAGATCTTCAACCTGACCCTGGAGGATGTGGCCGCCCAGACGGCGATCGCGCTGAAGGCCGACAAGCTGCTGTTCCTGATGGACGAGCCCGGCATCCGCGCCGGGCGGGGCAGGGTGAGGCCGGAAGTCACCATCTCGCAGGCGGAGGAACTGATTGCCACCCGCCGGGGGCTCCAGGGAGATGGCGCCCTCTATCTGCCATTCGCCACCCGGGCCTGCCGGGGTGGGGTGAAGCGCGTTCACCTGATCTCCCGGCACGTGGATGGCGCCCTGCTGCTCGAATTGTTCACGCACACCGGGATCGGCACTCTGGTGACACAGGATCCGGTCGAGCAGATGGTCGAAGCGACCATCGACGATGTCGGCGGCATCCTCCAGCTCATCGAACCCCTTGAAGCCGATGGCACCCTGGTGAAGCGGTCCCGCGAATTGCTCGAGATGGAGATCGCGCGGTTCGTCGTGCTGCGGCACGACGACCGGATCGTGGGATGCGCCGCCCTCTATCCGTTCGCAAAGGAAAAGGCAGCTGAACTCGCCTGCGTCGCCATCCACCCGGACCACCGCAATGGCGGCGCCGGTGAACGCCTGCTGCAGGTGATTGAGGCCCGGGCGCGCAAGGCAGGGTACCGGCGCCTCTTCGTGCTCACGACCCGCGCGGCCCACTGGTTCGTGGAACAGGGGTTCGCGGAGGCATCGGTGGCCGAACTGCCGGCGCAACGCCAGCAACTCTACAATTATCAAAGACGCTCGAAGGTACTGATCAAGCAGTTGACCAAACCGTGAGCGTTCTCCCGGGAAGGGAGTCCAATCCGGCGGGAGCGCGATTTACGCCCTCGCCGCCTTCAGGGATAATCCATTGAATTCAGGCGCAAAGCGCCTTAGGCCGAAAGGACTACCCCATGGCTCGCATGGTCCACTGCATCAAGCTCAAGCGTGAGGCCGAAGGCCTCGACTTCCCACCCTATCCCGGTCCGCTCGGCGAGAGAATCTTCGAATCCGTCTCGAAAGAGGCCTGGAAGGACTGGCTGGAACAACAGAAGATGCTGGTCAACGAGAATCGCCTGAGCCTGGCGGACATCAAGGCGCGCCAGTATCTCGCCGCCCAGATGGAGCGGCACTTCTTCGGCGACGGCGCCGACCACGCCGCGGGTTACGTTCCCCCGCCCCGCCCCTGACCAGGCACGATGCGCGATTCGGAAGACAGCGCAACGCCCGTCCGGGCCGAACGGGCCACCTTCCCGGCCGGCGAGATCGAGCAGGCGCTGGCCGCGGAACCGCGGCACTTCCTCAATCGCGAGCTCGGACAGCTGGAGTTCAACCGTCGGGTGCTCGCCCAGGCCCAGGACTCGTCGGTGCCCCTCCTCGAGCGCCTGCGATTCCTGTGCATCGTCGGCAGCAATCTCGACGAGTTCTTCGAAATCCGGGTGGCTGGCCTGAAGGCCCAGATCCAGATGGGGTCCGAGGCGACGGGTCCCGATGGCTCCCCGCCCGCCGAGGTGCTGCGCGAAGTCTCCCGTCAGGCGCACGAACTGGTGGGGCGCCAGTACGTCATCTTCAATGAGGAACTACTGCCAGCCCTCGCCGCGGAAGGCATCCGCTTCCTGCGCAGAAGGGAGTGGAATGACGTCCAGCGGGACTGGATCCGGGAGTTCTTCTTCAGCGAAGTCATGCCGGTGCTCACGCCCATCGGACTCGACCCCGCCCACCCGTTTCCCCGTCTGCTCAACAAGAGCCTCAACTTTGCGGTGGAGCTGTCCGGGAAGGATGCCTTCGGCCGCAATTCCGGCGCGGCCATTGTCCAGGCACCCCGGGCCCTGCCGCGATTCATTCTGCTGCCCTCCGCGATCGCGGGGTGCGAATACGGATTCGTTTTCCTCTCCTCCATCCTGCACGCCCACGTGAACGAGCTGTTCTCCGGCATGGAGGTGAAGGGGTGCTACCAGTTCCGGGTCACGCGAAACAGCGACCTCTTCGTGGATGAGGAGGAGATCAAGAACCTCCGGATCGCGCTGCAGGGCGAACTGCCGCAGCGCAACTTCGGCGATGGGGTGAGGCTGGAAGTGGCGGACCTCTGCCCCCAGCACATCGCCGACTCGCTTCTGCAGCAGTTCGGGCTCGGCGAGGACGACCTCTATCAGGTCCGCGGCCCCGTGAACCTTGTGCGACTCATGCAGGTGCCGGACCGGGTCGACCGCCCGGACCTCAAGTTCAAGCCCTTCGTACCCGGCATCCCCGCGAGACTCTCCAAGGGTCAGGATATCTTCGCGGCGATCCGCAAGGGCGATTGCCTTCTGCACCACCCGTTTCAGTCCTTCAAGCCAGTCATCAATTTCATCGGCGAGGCGGCCGTCGACCCGAACGTCGTGGCCATCAAGCAGACCGTCTACCGCACGGGAGCCGATTCGGAGCTGATGCGGCATCTCATCACCGCCGCCCGCAATGGCAAGGCCGTCACCGTCGTGGTGGAACTTCTGGCCCGATTCGACGAGGAAGCCAACATCAACTGGGCCGCCCGGCTCGAGGAGGTGGGTGCCCATGTCGTCTATGGAGTCGTGGGCCACAAGACCCACGCGAAAATGGCGATGGTGGTCCGGCGGGAGGAAGGCAGGCTGTTGCGCTATGTACACCTCGGCACGGGCAACTATCACTCGCGGACGGCGACGCTGTACACGGACTTCGGGCTCTTCACCTGCAACCCCGAGATCACGGCGGACGTGAATGATGTCTTCATGCAGCTGACGGGCCTGGGGAAGGCGGGGCACCACACCCATCTCTGGCAGTCCCCCTTCACGTTGCACCCGCGCCTGCTCGAGGCGATTGCCCGGGAGGCAGAGGAAGCCCGGGCAGGCCGCCCCGCAGGCATCACCGCCAAGATGAACGCCCTGCTCGAACCGGAACTGATCTATGAGCTGTACGAGGCCTCGCGAGCGGGCGTCCGGATCGACCTGATCGTTCGCGGGGTTTGCGCGCTGCGGCCCGGCATCCCGGGCCTTTCCCAGAACATCCGAGTGCGGTCCGTGATCGGCCGGTTCCTCGAGCACAACCGGATCTTCCACTTCCGGTCGAGCGATACCGCCTACCTCTCCAGCGCGGACTGGATGGACCGCAACTTCTTCCGGCGCATAGAGGTCTGCTTCCCGATACTCGAAGAAAAGCTCAAGCGCCGGGTCATCAACGAGGGGCTCAGGATCTACCTCGAGGACAATGTCCAGTCCTGGGAAATGGATGCGGACGGGAACTACTGTCGCAGTGTGCCGCCCCACGGACCCGAGCGCTGCGCCCAGCTCGAACTGCTGTCGGAACTTGCCTCGCGGCCCAAGGCAAGTCCCTAGGACGCCGGGCACACCTCCCCGCCGCGATGGAAATCGAACTCAAGCTGACGATCGCAGCCTCCGAGATCAGAAAGCTGTCGCGCAGCGGACTGCTCCGCGCGGCCCGTCGCTCCCCCCCCGTGACCCGCAGGCTCTACAGCGTCTACTACGATACGGCGGAACGCACCCTTGCCCGCGCCGGCATGGCACTCAGACTGCGCAAGGCAGGACGCCGCTGGATTCAGACATTCAAGTGCGGTGGAGGGGTGGGAACTGGTCTGCACCAGCGCGAGGAGTACGAGGCGCCAACGCCGGCGCAGCTGCTGAATCTGGCAGCACTTTCCGGGACGCCTGCCGCACGCCTCTTCTCGGATCCCGGGCTCCGGGAGCGGATCTCTCCCGTCTTCGTGACCGATTTCCGGCGCACCACCAGCCTGATGGAGATCCATCCGGGGGAGATCGCGGAACTCGCCATCGACACCGGGACGATCTCCGCAAGGGGGGTCACCGAACCCATCCGGGAAATCGAACTCGAGCTCAAGGACGGTACCCCCGTGCACCTGTTCGGGTTCGCACGGAAGCTTCTGGATGAGGTGGATCTCCGCCTCGAGAATGCCAGCAAGGCGGAGCGGGGTTATGCCCTGCTTGCCGGCTTGAAGCCGGCACCTATCCGCGCGGTTTCGCCTCCCCTCGAGCCCGCCACCGGCTCGACCGGGGCGCTGCGCGAAATCGCCGGCGCCTGCCTGGCGCAGCTCATGGGCAACGAGCGTGGCGTGCTCGGTTCGGATGATCCCGAGTACGTGCATCAGTCACGGGTCGGCATCCGGCGGTTGCGCTCCGCCTTCAATCTTTTCCGTCCCCTCGTGCCGAGGGCTCTCGTGGATGAGACGCTCGGCCGTTTCCGGACGCTCGCCCTGCGGCTTGGAGCCGCACGCGATTGGGATGTGTTCGTCGCCGAGACCCTGCCTCCGATCCGCGAGGCGTTTCCCGGTGAAACGGCTCTGGCGCGCCTCGCCGAGGCGGCGGATGCGTCCCAACAGCTGGCGCGCAAGCAGGCTCGGGAGGCACTCGCGGCGCGCGATCACACGAGGCTGCTGCTCGATTTCGCGCTCCTTCTGCACGAGGCTCCGTGGCAGTCCGGCGCGGGCGCGACGCCGTCGGCCTCGATCTCGGAATCGGCACCGGCCCTGCTCCGCCGGCAGTGGAAGCGCATGCGCCGGGCAGGCGCGACCGCCGATCGGAACGACGCGGAGTCTCTGCACGCCCTCCGGATCGAGATCAAGAAAATGCGCTATGCGCTGGAGTTCTTCGAGGCACTTCTGCCAGCCCGGGGGGTTCGCACACTGCTCCAGGGAAGCGCGGAACTGCAGGACATCCTGGGACGCCTGAACGACGAGGCGATCACGGGCCGCCTCCTGGCAACGCTCGACACCGGCAACCCCGAACTGTCGTTCGCGGCCGGGCTGGTGCGAGGCTGGACCCACGCAAGGGCGACAGCGGCCCTGGACCGGTTCGAGACCGCCTGGCGCCGGCTGTCCCGACTCAAACCCTGCTGGTGATGCCCATGCAGCTTCTTCTCTGGAGACATGCCGAGGCCTTCGATGGGTCGCCGGACATGAGTCGCAGTCTCACCCCGAAAGGCCACCGGCAGGCCCGGGAGATCGCCAGGTGGCTCGCCCCGCGATTACCCTCCAGCACGCGCATTCTCGTCAGTCCCGCGACGCGTACCGTCGAAACCGCGACTGCGCTTTCCAACGACTTCGAACTGGCCCCGGCGCTCGCGCCCGGCGCCGGACCCGAGGAATTGCTGGCGGCAGCAGGCTGGCCCGGAGAGGGCGAGACCGCCGTCCTGATCGTCGGGCATCAACCGACACTCGGTCTGGCCGCTTCCCTGGTGCTGACGGGTGAGGCGCACCCCTGGCGGGTCAGGAAAGGCGGTCTCTGGTGGTTCCGGGCCGCCGCGAAGGACAGCTTCGGCGGGCCTTCCGTACGCGCCGTGATGAACCCGGATCTCCTCCGCGACCCGGCCGATTGAACGGTCGGGAAAAGGCGGAGGCACGCCGCCGCCAGGAGAATCCACCGGCCGACCGGGCACCCCCCCGACAGCGTGACCCTGCCCCGCCAGGCAGGCGTGAGCTCTCCGTTCCCGCCGTCAACTATTCCTCAGGCGGATTGCAGTAGCGGGACCATTCGTACACCAGATCCAGGGCCACCTTCCGCCGGATGCCGTACTTGCGGATCTGCATCATGGCTGCCTCGTCGGAGCCCTGTTTTCCGATCTTGCGGCCATAGCCCACCTCGTCGAGAGAGCCAACCAGCACGTCGCCCGCCACGAGCGAAAGCGGTGTGAGGCGCATCACCACGCCATGGCCAGCGTCGTTGCGGGTCACGATGAAATCACATCTCGGATCCGTCCAGGCCACCTCCATCGGGAAAGGCTCCCGGGCGAAGGCGGCATTGCCCAGCAGGAGTAACAGCGAGGCCAGGGCGGCAGCAGCCCGGGCAGGCGTGCGGTGCAGTGCGGTCATGTAACGGGCTCCAGAGGCAGGGATGGGTGCGGGCCGGCGGGTCGGGGTCTCCCGGAGTTCCAGGTTGCAGGCGTGGGTCCGCGGGCACTAAGGTACCGCGATTGCAGACAACCGGGAGCCGCCATGGGTTCAGCCGTGCAGATCGAAATCGAGGACCGGATCGCCATCGTGCGCATGCAGCGGCCGGAACGGCGCAACGCGTTGTCGATCGACTTCATGCGGGAACTCACCGGAGCCGCCGCGCAGTTGCGGGACCGGCCGGGTGTCGACGCGATCATCTTGGCGGGCGCACCAGGCTGGTTTTCCGCTGGGGCCGACCTGAAGGATGCTGCCAGGTGGCATCCGGGCGCGGCCGGCTTCGCAGAGCAGCGCGAGATGGCCCAGACCGGTTACCGGATGGCACGGGCCTGGGAGGAACTGCCGCAGATCACCATCGCCTGCATCGAGGGATACGCCATCGGTGGCGGCCTCGCGCTGGCGCTTGCGTGCGACTGGCGGGTGATCGCGAGCGATGCCTTCGCAAGCCTCCCGGAAATCGCGCTGGGCCTGCCGCTGACCTGGGGAACCCTCCCGAGGCTCATCGCCCTGACCGGCCCGGCAAGAACGAAGCGGCTCGCGATCCTGTGTGAACGGATTCCTGCCGATGAGGCACTTGCGCTCGGTATCGTCGACGATGTCACGGCCCCAGGCGCAACCGTGGCCCGGGGGCGCGAAATCGCCATGCGCGCGCTCTCCATGCCGCAGGCAGCCCTGCGCATGACCAAGGAGACGGTCAATGCGCTCGCCTATGCGCTGTCCCACCTGGCGTCCCACGCGGGCGCAGATCAGTTCAGCCTGGCCGCAACGTCCGGGGAAGCAACCCACGCCCGCGCCCACTTCGGCGAGCGACCGGCCAGCCCGCGGGGGGACCGCTGAGCGTCCTGTCCCCTAGGGACGATCCGGCTTGTGGAGGACGACGGCCTTGCCACGCGATCGAGCCCGGATGTTGAGAAGTTCCACCCCCATCGAAAACGCCATGGCGAAGTAGATGTAGCCCTTCGGGATGTGGAATCCCAGCCCGTCGGCCACGAGCGCGACGCCCACGACGATCAGGAACGCCAGCGCGAGCATCTTGACGGTGGGATGCCGGTCGACGAACTCGCCGATCGGCCGCGCGGCAACGAGCATCACGCCCACCGTGATGATGATGGCCAGAACCATGACCCCGATCTGATCCACCATGCCCACGGCCGTGATCACGGAATCCAGGGAGAAGATGATGTCGATGACTGCGATCTGCGCCAGCACACCGGCGAAACTCGCGGCGCCCGCCCGGGCGTGATCGTCCTCGGCCCCCTCGAGCGAATTGTGAATCTCGTGGACGCTCTTCCAGAGCAGGAACAGGCCTCCCGTCACGAGAATGAGGTCGCGACCGGAGAACGGCTGACCCAGAACCTCGAACAGCGGTGCGGTCAGGCGCATGATCCAGGCCAGGCTGAGCAGGAGCAGAAGGCGCGTCACCATCGCAGCACCGAGACCGAGATTGCGCGCCAGATTCCTCTCGTGGGCAGGAAGACGCCCGACCAGGATGGAAATGAAGATGATGTTGTCCACGCCAAGAACGATCTCCAGGACCACCAGCGTGGCGAGCGCAACCCAGGCCTGGGGATCCTGCATCCACACGAACCATTCGATCATTTCATTCCCTCGTTCACGGGCGCAACATGTCGGCGTCACGCCCCGGTTGGCAGGGTCGGCGGGCAGGGCGCCCATCAACACCGGCATGAATCCGTCCCGCGCGCTCGGACAGGTGATGGCTGGCAATGTTCCGCGCCCGGCGGTTCCCGCCTGCCCGTCTGATCACGCCGGACATGACACTGGTCAAGTCAGGCTGCGCGGAAGACGTTATGCTGGGTCTCGCGACGTGTATCCGGCTCCGGAGTCGGGCGACTACGGCACCGTGGAGCATAACCCGTGATGCCTGCAGTCAACCGGCTTTAGGCTCCGGCCATGATCGCCATCCCGACGAATCGATTCCCGTGAAGATGCCAAGGTGACTGCCGCCCCGGAAACTCTCGAAGCGCCCGGTGCCTCCCCCCGGCGACGCCTGCTCGTCGCGACCGGCATCGTGGGCGGTGCGCTGGCGATAGGCGTCTGGCGCATCCTGCGCCCGCGGGACCGGCTGGCGGTGCCGTCCGAACTGGTACCAGCCGGCGACGAGGGCATCCTGACTGCCTGGTTGCGGATTGCCGGTGACGGGACGATCACGGTCCAGATACCCCGCCAGGAGATGGGGCAGGGCATCACCACGGCGCTTTCCATGCTCGTGGCGGAGGAACTCGACGCGGACTTCGCCAGGGTGCGGTTCGAGCAGGCGCCCGTGGCAGCCGTCTACGCCAATGCGACGATCTTCGGCGAAGCCACGGCCTTCCGGCCCGACGACGAGAGCGCGGTCGCGCGGGTGATGCGCCACCTGCAGTTCAGGCTTGGTCAAACCCTCGGCATCCAGGCGACCGGTGGATCGACCGGTCTGCGGGACGGGTGGGCGCCGATGCGCCAGGCCGGCGCGACCGCCCGGGCGATGCTCCTGGCCGCCGCGGCGGCCAGGCTCGGGGTATCCGTCCAGGAATGCTCCACCCATCTGGGAGCGGTGCTCCACGAGCCATCCGGAAAACGCCTTGCCTACGGAGACCTGGCCGTCGAGGCGGCTGCGCAACCGATCCCGGAGGCGATTCCCCTCAAGGCGCCCGGAAGCTTCAGCCTGCTGGGCCGGTCACAGCCCCGGCTGGACATGGCCGCAAAGGTGGATGGCACGGCCCGTTTCGGGATCGACGTGCGCCTGCCCGGACTGCTCTATGCCGCCATCCTGCAGTGCCCGGTATTCGGAGGCGGCCTGCGGTCCGTCGACGACTCGCAGGTTCGCGGACACGCCGGTGTTCGCGCCGTCGTCAGGATTCCTGCCACCAGTACATCGGCGGCTGCGGTGGCCGTCGTTGCCTCGGGATACTGGCAGGCGCAGGAGGCCCTGCGACGCCTGGAAATCGTCTGGGACGAAGGCCCTCACGCCGGTCACGATACGGACGAACAGCGCCGACGCTACGAGGCAGCGGCAGTGGCCGGTCCGGCGCGGGCCTACGATGCAGCCGGAGATCCCGCTCGCGGCCTTGCCGACCCCGCCCGCTTTCTCGATGCGACCTTCTTCGCCCCGTACCTGGCCCACGCCGCGATGGAGCCCATCAACTGCACGGCCGTCGTTCGTACCGATGGCTCCTGCGAGCTCTGGGTCGGCAACCAGGCGCCCACGCTGGTGCGATGGATGGCGGCGCAGGCGGCAGGGATCGACAGCGAGCGCGTCACCGTGAATACGCCCTTCCTCGGGGGCGGCTTCGGTCGGCGCGTGGAGTCGGACGTGGTGGTGCAGGCGGTCGCGATTGCCCGGGAAATGCCGGGCACACCGGTCCAGCTGATCTGGTCGCGGGAAGAGGATCTTCGGCACGACTGCTACCGCCCCATGGCCGTGGCCCGGTTCCGGGCAGCACTCGACAGCACCGGCCGCATCACCGCCTGGCACGCCCGGATCGTGGGACAGTCGTGCACGGCAAGCCTCACCGCGCGCCTGCTGCCCAGGGCTGCATCGGACCTGCTGAAGGATCGGACCACAACGGAGGGGGCGTTCGATCTGCCCTATGCCCTGCCGGATCGCCTGACGGAGCACGTGCTCACACACGAGCCGGTGCCCGTAGGCTACTGGCGCAGCGTGGGCTACAGCTACAACACCTTCTTTGCGGAATGCTTTCTGGACGAATGCGCGGCAGCCGCGGGGCAGGATCCCGTCTCGTTCCGGCGCACACTGCTGGCGGCCATGCCGCGCCACCTGAAAGTCCTCGATATGGCCGCGGAGCGTTCGGGCTGGGGCGCACCCCTGCCATCGGGATGGGGCCGGGGCATTGCGCTGGCTGCGAGCTTCGGCTCGATCGTCGCGCAGGTCGCCGAAGTGGAAATCCGGGATGGCAGGCCGCTGGTCCACCGGGTCGTGTGCGTGATCGATTGCGGCTTCGCGGTGGACCCGGATTCGGTCGTCGCGCAGATGGAAGGCAGCATCATCTTTGCGCTGTCAGCCGCCCTGCACGGGGAAATCACCGTGCGGCGGGGCCGGGTCGAACAGTCGAACTTCCACGACTATCGCCTCCTCGGCCCGGCCGAAGCGCCTGCCATCGAGGTGCACATCCTCCAGTCCGGACTGGATCACCTGGGTGGTGTCGGGGAACCCGGGACACCCCCCACGGCGCCCGCTGTGTGCAACGCGGTGCATGCGATCACGGGAAAACGGATCCGGGCCCTGCCCATCCGGATGTAATCCGCCCCGGCCTCGCCGGTTGCGGGCCAGTCCTACTCGGCGACGACATCCGCGTCGATGTCCAGTTCGTCCAGCGCCGGCACCCGCAATTCGAAACCAGCCGCCCGCCACTCGCGGATCTCGCCCCTGAGCGCGGCAGCCGTCAGCGGATACCGCTTGAGCCAGCTGACCGGAAGTTTCAGCTCGAGCCGGCGGTCGCGCTGGGTTGCCTCGAAAGCCGGCACATCCAGGGGGCCACGGGTCCGGTGGAACAGGCACGCCAGGCGCAAGGCCACGATCGGTGGCCACGAGGCCCCGCTGACCACGAGCGGCCTGACCTTTTCCAGGGTTCCGCGATGGGCAAGAACCAGAAGTGCAATTTCGGCCTGCTCCATCCGGGAAAAGCCGGGCATGTCCGCATTGCCGAGGATGTAGGCCGAATGCTTGTGATAGCCGGCATGCGCGACCATGAGACCGATCTCGTGCAGTTGTGCGGCCCAGGACAGGCGCTGGCGAACCGTTTCGTCGGCAGCCAGCTCAGCATCGAGTGCGGTCAGCAACTCGAGCGCGAGCGTGACGACACGACGCGCCTGCAAGGTATCCACGTGATAGCGGCGCGCAAACTGACGCACCGTCGTGTCCCGCATGTCGCGATGGTGAAACCTCCCGAGCATGTCGTACAGGATGCCCTGGCGCATGGCTCCGTTGGCGAGGATCATGCGTTCCACGCCCAGCTCCGCGAACAGACCGGCCATGATTGCAAAACCACCCGGCAAGACCTGCGCGCGATCGGCCTTGAGACCCAGGGCTGCCACCTTGTCGACCTCACCCACCCGGAGGAGCTGGCTCCGGACCCGGTCGAGGCCTGATTCGGTGATGTCCCCCTCCCCCCAGCCGTTCAGCGCCAGCAGGTCCGCGATGGCGCGGGCCGTGCCGGATGAACCGACAGCCTGCTGCCAGTGGCCGCGGGAGAACTCGCTCTCGATCGTCTGGACTTCGATTCGGGCCGCGAGTTCGGCTTGCCGCAACGCGCCCTTGGTGATGCGCCCGTCACCGAAGTAGCGCAACGTGTAGCTGACGCACCCCATGTAGAGGCTCTCGAGCTTCTGGGGGCGGTAACCAGAACCGATGATGAACTCGGTCGACCCGCCCCCGATGTCCACCACGAGCCGCTTCTCGGCAGTCGGCGGCAGGCTGTGGGAGACGCCCAGATAGATGAGTCGCGCTTCTTCCTTTCCGGCAACCACCTCGATCGGGAAACCGAGCGCCTGTTCAGCCCGGCCCAGGAACTCCCGTGCATTCTTGGCCACCCGCAAGGTGTTGGTTCCCACAGCGCGTACCGCCGAGGGTGGGAACCCGCGCAGACGTTCCCCAAACCTCTGGAGTGCCGCCAATGCCCGCTGCTGGGATGTGTCGTCCAGCCGCTTGTCGGGGGTCAGACCTGCCGCAAGCCGCACGGCGTCCCGCAGCGAGTCGAGCGGATAGATCTGGTCTTCGACGACCCGACCGACCTGGAGCCGGAAACTGTTTGAACCGAGATCCACGGCTGCAAGCACCCTGTGCTCCAGCGGATCTTCGACCAACTGTGCTTTCAAGACCTCTGCGCCCCTTCCTGCGGACCATGATGGAGGCGTGCTGCCCTCAAGTCATGATTTCTCGTTCGATCTCCTCGACGCTCACGTGGCGGACGTCCTTGCCCTTGACCATGTAGATGACGTATTCGGAGATGTTCTTGGAATGGTCGCCGATCCGCTCGATGGCCTTCGCAATGAACAGGATTTCGATGGAGGCGGAGATGGTGCGGGGATCCTCCATCATGAACGTGATGAGCTGGCGGATCACAGAGCGGAACTCGTCGTCGACGAGCTGGTCCTGCCGCACGACTTCGCCTGACGCCGTCAGGTCGAGCCGCGCGAAGGCATCCAGCGACTTGCGAAGCATGGCGGTTGCCAGCCCGCCCATGCGGCGGATCTCGGTGAAGCGGGGCTGCATCAGGCGGTCCGAGGCGTTGATCAGCTTCGCCATGCGCGCGATCTTGGCGGCCTCGTCGCCGATCCGTTCGAGGTCCGTGATGGTCTTCACCACCGTCATGATCATGCGCAAATCGCTCGCCGCCGGCTGACGGCGGGCGATGATCGTGCTGCAATCCTCGTCCAGGGCGACTTCCATGCCGTTGACCCGGTGATCGTTGTTCTCGACGGTCGTGCAGAGATCGAAATCACCGGCCACCAGAGCCTCCAGTGCCAGGCGGATCTGGTCCTCGACCAGCCCTCCCATCTGGAGCACGCGAGCCCGCAACGCCTCGAGTTCGGCGTCGAACTGCTTAGAAGTGTGTTCACTGTTGGTCATATCTGACCCGCTCCAAGGTTGACGCGATCCATCCCCTTCCCTGCTCCTGCCAACACGGGACGCTAGCAGATTTCGATGACGATCTCGCGTCAGCCATCAGGCCCCGGACATTCTGATCACGACACCCTCTCGTGTGCCAAGCAGCAGCACATCCGCCGGACGCCGCGCGAAGAGGCCGACGGTCACCACACCGGCGATGTGGTCGATTTCGCCTTCGAGGGCGGCCGGGTCCGGGATCGCAAGCCCATGTACATCGAGAATCACGTTGCCGTTGTCGGTACGGAAACCGGATCTCGGTTCAGGCGTCCCTCCGAGCGCCCGGAGCTTCCTCGCGACGTGCGCCTGTGCCATGGGAATCACCTCCACCGGCAGGGGAAACGCGCCAAGCTGGTCCACCAGCTTGGCGCCATCCGCGATGCATACGAAACGCCGGGCAACGGCTGCCACGATCTTCTCCCGCGTCAGGGCGCCGCCTCCCCCCTTGATCATGGCCAAGGCCGGGGTGATCTCATCAGCCCCGTCGACGTAGACGGGCAAGTCGTCGATATCGTTCAGATCGAAAACGGGGATGCCGCACGCCGCCAGTCGGGCAGCGGAGGCCTCGGAGCTGGCAACCGCGCCCGCGATGCGGGACCGGATGGTCCCCAGGGCATCGATGAAATGATTGGCTGTCGACCCTGTCCCGACCCCCACGACACATCCATCCGGGATATGGGAGATCGCGGCGGTTGCAGCTGCCTTCTTGAGATCGTCCTGGGTCATGGTGGAAAGCATGAAGCGAACCTCGTGCCAACAAAGCCGTGAGGATATCCCTAACTACAGTCGCGCTCAATCGACGCGACCCCCACCCGGAGCCCTTGCACCCCGCGCTCACGCTGCTACGCTTGCAGTCGGGGCTGGCGGCAGGCGATGGAACGCCGCGACCGGCGCCCGGCCCGGTGCATGGGCGCGGAAGCGCACCGACAGCCATCCTTCGCGCCATGGAATCCGGATCACCACGATGACTCGCAGTTTCCTGCTCTTCCTGCCTCTGCTGATGCTACCCTGGACCGCCAGTGCCGGCGATCTGGAGTTTCTGTCTGCCCGGGACGCCTTCCAGCGCGGCCAGCCTGAACGGGTCGCCGCACTGGCGGGCCAGCTTCAGGGACATCCGCTGCAGCCATATGTGGAAATGTGGATGTTGCGGACACGGCTGCCAGCGCTGCCCGCAGACGAGGTGAGACAGTTCCTCGACGGGCACCCCGGTGAACTCGTGGCAAACCGCTTGCGGGCCGATTGGTTGCGTACCCTCGGACGCCAGCAGCAGTGGGCCGCCTTCGACCAGGAATGGCCGGCGCTGATCGAGCCCGATGTGGAACTTCAGTGCTATCAGCTCCAGTCGCTCGCCCGCCGCGACCCGAGAGCCCTCGGCGCGCACCGCGACCGGTGGTTTGCGGGTCGCGAACTGCCGGAATCGTGTTCACCGGTTTTCGAGACCATGTTGGCGAGCGGCGTGCTGAAGGACGCAGACATCTGGGCCCGCGGCCGACTCGCCCTGCAGGCGGGCAATCTCACCGTGGCGAAGACCGTGCTCGACCGCTCGGCGGGATGGTCCCGCAAGGACGTCAGGCTGCTCGACTCGGCTGCCACCAATCCGGAAGGCTATCTCGCCGCGAGAAATCTCGCCCTCCGGACCCGAGCAGAAAGGGAGGTGGCGCTGTTCGCACTCGGACGCGTTTCGGCGAACGCTCCGGAAAACGCAGCGCAGGCGTGGCACCGGCTGGGAAACGCCTTCATGGCCGATGACCGGAGATTCGGCTGGGGCGTCATCGCCGTCGCCGGCGCCCGAAAGCACTCGCCTGAAGCGCTCGACTGGTTCCGCCTCGCCGGGGATACCCGGCTGGATCCGTCCCAGCTCGAGTGGCGGGCCCGCGCCGCCCTCCGGGCACAGAACTGGGAGGCCCTGCTCGGAACGATCGATACGATGGACCCGGAGTTGCGGGACCGCCCGGTCTGGCGTTTCTGGCGCGCACGGGCGCTCCGTCAGTCGGGGCGCGAGCAGGAAGCATTGCCCCTCCTGGCAGCGCTTGCGGGAGAACATCACTTTCACGCCCAGCTCGCGGCCGAGGAACTGGGACCGGCCTTGAGGGCTCCACCCCTCGAGCACAAGCCATCCGAGGAGGATGTGCGTGCCGCCGCGAGAAATCCGGGGCTGGTCAGGGCACTGGCCTGGTACCGCCTGGGGCTCCGATACGAGGGCAATCTCGAATGGATCTGGGCAGTACGGGACCTGGACGACGTACCGCTGCTCGGGGCGGCGGAGCTGGCTCGGCGCGAAGGATGGTTCGAGCGTTCGATCGCCACCGCCGACCGGACCCGGCGCCTAACCAATATGGCCCTGCGGTATCCCACCCCCTACGCGGAGTTGCTCCGCGCTCGCGCGCGCGAGTTCGATGTGGATGACGCCTGGCTCTACGGCCTGATCCGCCAGGAGAGCAGGTTCAACGCGAACGCCAGATCAAGCGTCGGCGCGTCCGGCCTCATGCAGCTCATGCCCGACACGGCACGGTGGGTTGCCCGGCGGCTGGGCCTGAAGGCGGCGCAGGGACTGGCGGACGACACCCCGGAAACCAACACCAGTTACGGGACTTATTATCTCAAGCACGTGCTGACGACTCTCGACGCAAGTCCGGTCCTGGCGTCCGCCGCCTACAACGCCGGGCCACGTCGCGCCCAGGCCTGGCGTGCCGACGTGCCACTGGAAGGGGCCATCTACATCGACACGATCCCGTTTCCGGAAACCCGGGAGTACGTCCGCAAGGTCATGGCCAATGCGGTGCAGTACGCCAGGCTCTTTGGCCGCCAGATGGAAACCCTCACGGGTCGGCTCGGCGTGGTACCCGCGCGGGACGGGTCCGGGAAGGGGGCCGGTACCGCCCTCCCGTGAAGGACCACTGCTAGAATCTGCCGACCGTTGCCCCGCGCCACGATACTTGCTGCAGGCCAGGAAACATCATGAACATCAAGTCCGTTTGCCTCATCGGCGGGAGCGGCTTTCTGGGCCGTCATGTCGCAGAACTGCTGTCCGCGAGGGGGATCGCCGTACGCGTTCCGACCCGCCTCCGGGAACGCGCAAAGGATCAGCTCATCCTGCTGCCCACCGTCGAGGTGGTACAGGCGGACATCCACGATCCCGCGGTTCTACAGACCATGATCGAGGGCTGCGATGCGGTGGTGAATCTCGTGGGCGTCCTGCACGACGTCCGTGGCAATGGATTCCAGCGTAACCATGTGGAGTTGCCGGCCCGGATCGTGTCGGCCTGCCGGGATGCCGGGGTTCACCGGCTTGTCCACGTGAGCGCAGTGGGCGCCGCGAGCGATGCGCCGAGCGAGTACCTTCGATCGAAAGCCCGGGGCGAAGCCGAGATCACCCGGGCAGGTTCCCACGGCATCCGTATCACCATCCTGAGACCGTCGGTGATTTTTGGCCGCGGGGACCGGTTCCTGACGGTGTTCGCCCAATTGGCGCGCCTGTTTCCGGTATTGCCCCTCGGATGCGCGAATGCCCGGTTTCAACCCGTATTCGTCGAGGATGTCGCCGGCGCGATCTTCCGCGCCATCGATGAGCCTGGCACATTCGGCAAATGCTTCGATCTGTGCGGCCCGAAGGTCTACACCCTCAGGGAACTCGTTGAGTTGAGCGCCCGGACCGTCGGGCTGAAGGCGAACGTGATTCCCCTGCCACCGTTCCTGGCAACGCTGCAGGCCGCCGTTCTCGAACACCTCCCCGGCCGACTGATGTCCCGGGACAACGTGAAATCCATGGCCGTGGACAACGTCTGCGGCTGTGGTTTCCCGCCTATTCTGGGACCGGCACCCACCGCTCTCGAGTCGGTCGCGCCGCTGTATCTCGGGCAACACCGGTCGCGCGCCCGTTACAACGATTTCCGCTACCGGGCGGGGCGCTGAGCGGCGACATCCCCCCGATTCCCCGTGAAAATCTACCGCGTGGGCGGCGCGGTCCGGGATGAACTCCTTGGCCGCCCCGTGCAGGACACCGACCATGTCGTGGTCGGAGCAACCGTCGATGAGATGCTCGCACTCGGCTTCCAGCCGGTGGGGAAGGACTTTCCCGTCTTCCTGCACCCGGTCACCCGGGAGGAGTACGCGCTCGCGCGCACGGAGCGCAAGAGCGGGCGCGGATACCGCGGTTTCGACATTCACGCCTCTCCCGAGGTCACCCTGGAGGAAGACCTCGGACGGCGCGACCTCACGGTGAACGCCATGGCGCGCGACGAAGCGGGCACGCTGATCGATCCCTTCGGCGGCCTCCGGGACCTGCACGAGCGCGTACTCCGCCACATCAGCCCCGCCTTCGTGGAAGATCCAGTACGCATTCTCCGGGTCGCCCGTTTCTGCGCACGCCTCGGCTTCCGGGTGGCGGAGGACACCCTTGCGCTCATGCGCCACATGGTCGACATCGGCGAAGTCGACCATCTGGTTCCCGAGCGGGTATGGCAGGAAATCTCCCGCGGACTCATGGAAGAGCAACCGGCGGTCCTGTTCGACGTTCTCTCCCGGTGCGGCGCGCTGGCTCGCATCGCACCCGAATGGGCGCCCTGGATCGACCCTCGTGGCGAATCAGGACGCGATTCGATCCGGGGCCTCGCGCGTGCAGCCTGCCAGTCCGCCCCGCTGGAGGTCCGGTTCGCGCTTTCCGCCCACCGGGCCGGGAGCACCCTGGACACCCTGTGCGAACGGCTGCGCACGCCCACCGACTGTCAGGACCTCGCACGCCTCTGCGCCCGATTTCTCGGGACTGTCCGCGCCGCGCCATCCCTGGATGCCCCCGCCCTGGTTGACCTGCTCTACCGCGTCGATGCCTTCCGCCGACCCGCACGTTTCCATCTCCTGACGTGGGTGGCCGCCATCGAGGACGATGCGGACCTTCCGGAGTACGCGCCCGCTGCAACCTTGACGCAGGCCCTGCAGGCTGCAACCACCGTGGACTCCGCGACGCTGGCCCGGGGTGAACGGGGGCCGGAGGCAGGGGCACGCATCCGGGCGGCAAGGATAGAGGCCGTTCGGCAGCGAACGGCCGAAGACGCGGCCTGAACGAGGGAAGGCTTTTCATCTTGCCGGCATCGCCGGCGTGGAGAACGACGATGATCGATCTGTATACGTGGGGCACGCCCAACGGGCGCAAGGTTTCCATCATGCTGGAGGAGTGCGCTCTTCCCTACCGGACCCATCCGGTCGATATCGGAAAGAGGGGGCAGTTCGACCCGGCATTCCTGGCCATCTGCCCGAACGGGAAGATCCCTGCGGTCGTGGACGACGATGGCCCCGATGGCGAGCCCTTTGCACTTTTTGAATCCGGCGCAATCCTGGTCTACCTCGCCGGCAAGACAGGACGATTCCTGCCGGAGAAGCCACGACAGCGCTGGGAGGTACTGCAGTGGCTGATGTTCCAGATGGGTGGCGTGGGTCCCATGCTGGGTCAGGCCCATCATTTCCTGCGCGCCGCGCCGGAACCGGTTCCCTACGCGATCGACCGGTACACGCAGGAGGCTCGACGCCTGTACGGAGTCCTGGACCAGCATCTGGCAAAGCACGAGTTTCTGGCCGATGAGTATTCAATTGCCGACATGGCCACGTTCCCCTGGATCGCTCGGCATTCCTGGCACAGGATCGACCTCGACGGATTCCCCAATGTCCAGAGATGGTTCCTGAAGATCGGCGCGCGTCCCGCCGTGGTAGCTGGAATGACGGTCCCCTTTCTCAACTGATCTTTCGCCTGCTGGCGACTCAAGTCCGGTCGACTGCGGCCGTAACCCTCGAGATCCGGCGACCCGCCGGCAGCCTACAGGTCATCCGACTCTCAGCCATGTCCGACATCAACCCCGAAATGATCGGGAAGTACCGTGTGATCCGGGAAATCGGCCGTGGCGCCACGAGTCACGTGTATCTGGCAGAGGACGCATTCCACGAGCGCAGGGTCGCCATCAAGGTGGTCAAGTCAGCCGGCGATGCCGATGACGATCTGCAGCGGCGCTACCAGAGGGTCTTCATGAACGAGGCGGCGCTGGCCGGCCGGCTGAACCACCCCCACATCGCAGCGATCTACGACGCGGCCACGGACGACACGATGAGCTACATCGTAATGGAACTCGTCGACGGCGGAACGCTGGAGCAGTACTGCGATCCGGCGACGCTTCTCCCCCTGGAGAGGGTCGTCGAGATCCTTTTCAAGGCGAGCGTCGCTCTGGACTACGCGCACCGGCAGGGCGTCATCCACTGCGACATCAAGCCGGCGAACATCCTGATAAGCGGAACCTCGGACATCAAGGTCTCGGATTTCGGCGCATCCTACTTCGGACAGGCCCAGCACACTTTTCTGACGGGAGTCGGATCTCCGGCCTACATGTCACCTGAACAGGTGCAGGAACGACAGGTCAACCATCAGACGGACATCTACTCGCTGGGGGTCGTCATGTATCAGTTGCTGACCGGTCGGTTGCCCTTCCAGGGGTCGAGCCGCGCCAGCCTGCTCTATCAGGTCGTGAACATCGAACCGCCACCCCCGTCGCAGTTCCGGCATGGCATCTCCGGGGACCTGGACAGCATCGTGATGCGGGCCCTGGCAAAGTCCCGCGACGACCGTTATCCCCACTGGATCGATTTCAGCCGCGACCTCGCGCAGGCATTCCAGAATGTCTCGCTGCCGGAGGATCCGGTGTCGGACATGGAGAAGTTCACGGCGGTGCGCAAGCTTGGTCTGTTCCAGGATTTCCGTGACGTCGATCTCTGGGAGATGTTGCGGGTCGCCCGCTGGAGTCGCATCGAGGCCGGTCAATTCATCCTCCGCGAGGGTGAGTCAGCGGCCGGATTCTTCGTTCTGACCCGGGGAACCGTGGAAGTCTCCCGGCAGGGGCGCATCCTCGACACGCTCGAGGCGGGGCACTGCTTCGGCGACATTCTCTACTTCGAATCACCCTCCGGGCTGCGCACGACGACCATCCGCACGGCGGCTCCCTGCCTGGCCATGGAGGTTCCCTTCGAAGCCCTGCGGCTGGCGTCGGACGCCCTGCAGATGCAGTTCAGCCGCGCCTTCATGCGGATACTCGTGGACCGCCTGGAGAAGCGGGAACTGCGCATCGTGTCCGGGCCCGGGGAGGGCACTGACCTCAACCGCGCCTGACAGATCCCCGCCGCAGCCCGCATTTCTTGCCAGGCCCCGCTGTTGGCTCGGCGCGAAGCGAGGGCGCGGGATGACCGCAAGGCGCCCGCCGGCGCCCGTGGAGGCCGGCAGACCAATTCGTGCGGAAGGGCAGCTCACGGCAAACCCGACGGGTGTCAGTGCGCCGCCCATTTTCGAGGCCGAACTGGTGAAACATCCGGGCTGGCAAGCCCCCTCGCCATCACTCCGCGACCCGGTCAAACCTGCGGATTAGCGGACCAGCAGGACGGGCACCTCGGACAGATGAACCACCTTGTGGGCTACCGAGCCGAGCATCATCCCCGAAACGGTTCCAAGCCCCCGGGTCCCCATGGCGATGAGCTGGCAGCCGGACTCCCGCGCGATCCGGGCGATGCTTTCGGCGGCATCACCGACCAGAATGTGATGCTCCACGGCGAGCCCCGACGACGCCGCGAGGTCCCGGGCCGCCGCCAGAGAGGCCTCGCCCTCCTCTCGATGGAAGTCATCGATCTGACCGGGCGCAATGAACATCCTCACGGCACCCGAGGCGACGGGGGCCTGGACATTCACCAGCACCAGGCAGGATGGTTCGCGGAACGAGGCCGCTTCCGCGATGACATGGCGCAGGGCACGCAGCGCATTGTCCGATCCATCGACAGGGACGAGCACCTTGCGCATCGGGCCGCCCCGCTTCAGAGAACGCTCTTGAGAAGGGAGCCCATCTCGGCCGGGTTGCGGGTCACCCGGATGCCGCAGGCCTCCATCACCTCGAGCTTTTCCCTGGCGGTCCCCTTGCCACCGGAAATGATCGCCCCGGCATGGCCCATGCGTTTGCCGGGGGGCGCGGTGACACCCGCGATGAATCCCACCACCGGCTTCTTCATGTTGTCCTTCGCCCAGAGTGCGGCTGTTTCCTCGTCGGACCCGCCGATCTCGCCGATCATGACCACCGCGTCGGTGTCCGGATCGTCGTTGAACAGCCGGAGCACATCCACATGCTTCAGCCCGTTCACGGGATCCCCGCCGATGCCGACAGCCGACGACTGGCCGAGGCCGAGTTCGGTCAACTGGCCGACCGCCTCGTAGGTTAGGGTGCCCGAGCGGGACACGACGCCGATGCGGCCCCTGCGGTGAATGTGACCGGGCATGATCCCGATCTTGATCTCATCCGGTGTGATGACCCCCGGGCAATTGGGGCCCACCAGAACGGTCCTGCGACCCTCCTTTCGCATCCGGTCGCGCACCTCCACCATATCTCGCACCGGGATGCCTTCCGTGATGCAGATCACGAGGTCAAGATCCGCCTCGACAGCCTCCCAGATCGCGCTCGCGGCGCCGGCCGGTGGCACATAGATGACGGATGCATTGGCGCCAGTCGCCGATTTCGCATCCCGGACCGACGCGAAGATGGGAATGCCGTCGAAATCCTGACCCGCCTTGGATGGATTCACCCCGGCGACGAAACACTCGCGACCGTTGGCATAGTCCCGGCACATGCGGGTGTGAAACTGGCCAGTCTTGCCAGTAATCCCCTGGGTGATGACCCGGGTATTTCCGTTGATGAGAATGGACATGCGTGGATCTCTCAGTGGGACCGGGCGGCAGCGACGACCTTCTCGGCCGCCTGCGCCATGTTGTCGGCGGTGATGATCGGGAGACCGGAATCGGCAAGGATCGCCTTGCCGAGATCCTCGTTGGTTCCCTTCATGCGCACCACCAGCGGAACGCCGAGTTTCACCTCCCGGGCCGCGGTGACAACTCCCTGGGCGATGGTGTCGCACTTCATGATGCCGCCGAAGATGTTCACCAGGATCGCCTTGAGGTTCGGGTTTCGCAGCATGATCTTGAAGGCCTCCGTGACCTTCTCCGCCGTGGCACCGCCGCCGACATCCAGGAAGTTCGCGGGACTCCCTCCGTACAGCTTGATCGTGTCCATGGTCGCCATGGCGAGTCCGGCACCGTTGACCAGACAGCCGATATCACCGTCCAGCGAGATGTAGGAGAGGTCGAACTTCGAGGCCGCCACCTCCGCCGGGTCTTCCTCGTCGAGGTCCCGCAGCGCGACGATGTCCGGGTGACGAAAGAGCGCATTCGAATCGAAGGTCATCTTCGCATCGAGGGCCAGAACCCGGCCGTCACCCGTCAGGATCAGCGGGTTGATCTCGGCGAGGGCGGCATCGGTATCCCAGAAAGCGCGGTAGAGCGCCTGGAACATGACTCTCGCCTGCGGCAGGGAAGCCTCGGGGATCCCGATCTTGAGCGCCACCGCGTCGGCATCCCCATCGGTCAGGCCCGCTGCGGGGTCGACGAATACCTTGTGAATCTTCTCGGGGGTGTGCTCGGCAACCTCCTCGATGTCCATGCCGCCTTCGCTGGAAGCCATCAGGCACACCCGCTGGGTGGCCCGGTCGACGACCAGACCCAGGTAGAGTTCCGTGCGGATGTCCGCCCCCTCCTCGACGAGGAGTCGCCGTACCTGCTGTCCCTCGGGTCCCGTCTGATGGGTCACGAGGGTCATGCCCAGAATACGGGACGCCCATTCGCGGACCTCCGCGGGCGACCTGGCAACCTTGACCCCTCCCCCCTTGCCGCGACCACCGGCATGGATCTGGGCCTTCACCACCCAGACCTTCCCTCCAAGGGTCTCGGCCGCCCGGACGGCCTCCTCCACGCTGAAGCAGGGAACACTTCTCGGAGTCTCTACACCAAAGGCTCGAAGGATTTCCTTGGCCTGATATTCGTGCACTTTCATGGGTGTCTGGGCGACGTCGCCAGTGGCGGCCGCTCGGGGTAGCAAGAGAACAGAGTATAGCGTCATCGCACCGCCGCAAGACCCGTCGCCGGGTAACCGGGAACCCGAGGCCCGAAAACACGACGCCCCCCCTTGTCCCGTGAATCCTCAGCCCCCATAATCAGCAGTCTCGAACGGTGAGTGCTAACCGTTCGTCGGAATGTCAACAACTGCCCGTTTTTCAAGGAGATAGGCAAATGAAAATTCGTCCCCTTCACGATCGTGTGATCGTCAAACGTCTGGAAGAAGAGCGCAAGACCGCCTCCGGGATCGTGATCCCCGATACCGCAGCCGAAAAACCTGACCAGGGCGAGATCGTGGCCGTCGGCACCGGCAAGGTGCTCGAGGACGGCAAGGTGCGTGCCCTCGAGGTCAAGACGGGTGACCGTGTGCTGTTCGGCAAGTATTCCGGCCAGACCGTGAAGGTCGACGGAGAAGAGCTCCTCGTCATGCGCGAGGAAGACATCATGGGCGTCGTCGAGGCCTGATCAGCGTTTTCAGAAGCCCACCTCACAGATTTTTCAGGAGAAATTCAACATGGCAGCCAAAGAAGTCAAATTTCACGATGCCGCGCGTCATCGCATTGTCGCCGGAGTGAACATTCTCGCCGACGCCGTCAAGGTAACGCTGGGCCCGAAAGGCCGCAATGTCGTGCTGGAGCGCTCGTTCGGAGCCCCGACGATCACCAAGGACGGCGTTTCCGTGGCCAAGGAAATCGAACTCAAGGACAAGTTCGAGAACATGGGCGCACAGATGGTCAAGGAAGTCGCTTCGAAGACTTCCGACGTGGCCGGTGACGGCACCACGACCGCGACCGTGCTGGCCCAGGCGATCGTTCAGGAAGGCATGAAGTACGTCGCAGCCGGCATGAATCCGATGGACCTGAAGCGCGGCATCGACAAGGCGGTGACCGCCGTCGTGGAAGAGCTCAAGAAGATGAGCAAACCCTGCACGACCAGCAAGGAAATCGCTCAGGTCGGTGCCATCTCGGCCAACGCGGACCCGGACATCGGCAACATCATCGCCGATGCGATGGAAAAAGTGGGCAAGGAAGGCGTGATCACCGTCGAGGACGGTTCGGGCCTGAACAATGAACTCGAGGTCGTCGAGGGCATGCAGTTCGATCGCGGCTACCTCTCCCCGTACTTCATCAACAACCCCGACCGGCAGATCGCCCTTCTGGACAATCCTTTCGTGCTGCTGCACGACAAGAAGATCTCTAACATCCGTGATCTCCTGCCCGTGCTCGAGCAGGTCGCCAAGTCTGGCCGTCCGCTGCTGATCATCGCCGAGGAAGTCGAGGGTGAAGCCCTGGCGACCCTCGTCGTCAACAACATCCGCGGCATCCTCAAGACCTGCGCGGTCAAGGCTCCCGGCTTCGGCGATCGCCGCAAGGCCATGCTGGAGGACATCGCGATCCTCACCGGCGGCACGGTCATTGCCGAGGAAGTCGGCCTGTCGCTCGAAAAAGCCACGCTCGCGGATCTGGGTCAGGCCAAGCGCATCGAGATCGGCAAGGAAGAGACCACCATCATCGATGGCGCGGGCAACGCCCAGAACATCGAGGCCCGCGTGAAGACCATCCGTACCCAGATCGACGAAGCGACCAGCGATTACGATCGCGAGAAGCTCCAGGAGCGGGTCGCCAAGCTGGCTGGTGGCGTGGCGGTGATCAAGGTCGGCGCCGCCACCGAAGTCGAGATGAAAGAGAAAAAGGCCCGGGTGGAAGACGCCCTGCACGCAACTCGCGCTGCAGTCGAGGAGGGCATCGTGGCCGGCGGCGGTGTCGCACTGCTGCGGGCGCGTTCTGGTGCCGTCGTCAAGGGCGATCACCACGACCAGGATGCGGGCATCAAGATCGTGCTGCGCGCCCTCGAGGAACCGCTGCGGGCAATCGCTGCCAATGCCGGCGCGGAACCGTCCGTGGTGATCAACAAGGTTGTGGAGAACAAGGGCAACTTCGGTTACAACGCCGCGAACGACACCTATGGCGACATGGTGGAGATGGGTGTTCTGGATCCGACCAAGGTGACGCGCTGCGCCCTGCAGAACGCGGCTTCGGTGGCGGGCCTGATCCTCACCACGGACGCGATGGTTGCCGAACTGCCCAAGGACGACTCTCCGATGCCCGGCGGCGGAGGCATGGGCGGCATGGGTGGCATGGACATGTAATCCAGGCAGTCCCGCAGCAAGCAAAATGCCCCGCCAGTGCGGGGCATTTTCTTTTCCGGCTTCGGGAAACCAAGCACTACCGGGAAGATCCGGCCGACGCCGGCGCACCGGCAGCGCCTGCGATCACTCGCCGGAATCCCGTCAATCGTCGGCGTAGATGTCGACGTCCTTGGTCTCCGGCACGAACAGGAAGCCGATCACGAAGGTGACCGCGGCAATGACGATCGGATACCAGAGGCCGTTGTACATGTTGCCGGTCTGCGCCACGATCGCGAACGCTGTGGTGGGGAGAAGTCCTCCGAACCATCCGTTGCCGATGTGGTAGGGCAGGCTCATCGAGGTGTAGCGGATGCGGGTCGGAAACAGTTCCACGAGCATTGCCGCGATCGGACCATAAACCATGGTCACCAGAATGAGCAGATAGGCGAGCAACGCGACGATCTTGACCTTGTCGACCTTGGCGGGATCCGCCTTGTCCGGATAACCTGCAGCCTTGAGTTCCGCCTTCAATCTTGCGGTCAGCACCGCGTCCTTTGCAGTCTTGGCCTCGCTGAGTTTCTTCATGCTGTCGGTCGCGGCGGCAAGGGCCTTGGCATCCGGTGCCGGCGTCGCCTTGAGATCGGCCAGCCTGGACTCGGCGACCACCTTCGCGGCCGCGATCTCCTCGGGCGTCACCACCGTGCTCACCACCTTCTCGCCGACGGATATGGTCGCTGGCGTGCCGGCGGGCGCAGCCACGTTGTCGTAGCTCACCGAAGCGCTCGCAAGCTTCTGCTTGGCTATGTCACAGGACGAGGTGAATTTCTTGGTGCCGGTGGGGTTGAACTGGAATGAACATTCGGCCGGATCCGCCGTGACCAGGACCTTGGCGGAGTCTTGCGCTTTCGCAAGGTCAGGGTTGCCGGCCTCGGTCAGCATCTTGAACACGGGGAAGTAGGTGAAGACCGCCAGCAGGCATCCCAGCAGGATGATCGGCTTGCGGCCGATTCGGTCGGAGAGGCTGCCGAAGACGATGAAGAAGGGGGTACCGATCAGCAGCGCGACCGCCACCAGGATGTTCGCCGTAGGGCCATCGACCTTCAGGGACTGGGTCAGGAAGAACAGGGCATAGAACTGACCGGAGTACCAGACGACCGCCTGCCCCGCAGTGAGGCCGATGAGCGCGAGGATCACGATCCTGAGGTTCTTCCACTGGCCGAAGCTCTCCCGCAGCGGTGCCTGGGAAGTCTTGCCCTCGTCCTTCATCTTCTGGAACGCGGGCGACTCGTTCATGCTGAGCCGGATGTATACAGACACCCCGAGCAGCAGGATCGACACCAGGAACGGCACGCGCCAGCCCCAGCTCGCGAAGGTCTCCTCCCCGAGCGCGGTGCGGGTTCCCAGGATCACGAGAAGGGACAGGAACAGGCCCAGCGTCGCGGTGGTCTGAATCCAGGACGTATAGGCTCCCCGCTTGCCGTGCGGCGCATGCTCTGCCACGTAGGTCGCGGCGCCACCGTATTCACCCCCCAGGGCCAGCCCCTGGAGCAGGCGCAGGCCGATGAGCAGAATCGGCGCAGCAACCCCGATGCTCGCGTAACTCGGCAGAATGCCCACGATGAAGGTCGACAGGCCCATGATCAGGATGGTGACCAGGAACGTGTACTTCCGGCCGATCATGTCGCCGAGGCGCCCGAATACCAGGGCGCCGAAGGGCCGCACGATGAAGCCCGCCGCAAAGGCGAGCAGCGCGAAGATGAACGCGGAACCCTCGTCGAGGCCCGAGAAGAACTGCTTGGCGATGATGGCCGCCAGTGACCCGTAAAGATAGAAGTCGTACCACTCGAACACGGTGCCGAGCGAGGACGCGAAAATGACCTTCTTCTCCTCCGTGGTCATCGGGCGCGGCTCCGGATGGGCCATTGCTGTAGCCATGTCGAACCTCCTCTTGGATGTGCGGCGAGTATAAACCCGTTGCCCGCGCAGGCCGCGTCGGGAGACCGCGACCCAGGACCTCTCCCTTCCTCGGGTGCCAATCACGGAGGTTCACCGATAGAATCGTGGTTTCTCCTCCAAGATTTTCCCGATGCTGACCTTCCAGGACCTGATTCTCACCCTGCAGAACTACTGGGGCCGCCAGGGCTGCGCCCTGCTCCAGCCCTTCGACATGGAGGTCGGGGCCGGCACTTCCCACACAGCCACGTTCCTGCGAGCCCTCGGACCGGAGCCCTGGAAGGCGGCCTACGTGCAACCTTCCCGGCGCCCCAAGGACGGTCGCTACGGCGACAATCCCAACCGTCTGCAGCACTATTACCAGTATCAGGTGGTCCTGAAACCTTCCCCGGAGAACATCCTGGACCTGTACCTGGGCTCCCTCGAGGCAATCGGCATCGACCCACGCCGCAATGACATTCGCTTTGTCGAGGACGACTGGGAAAATCCCACGCTGGGTGCGTGGGGCCTCGGATGGGAAGTATGGCTGAACGGCATGGAGGTGACCCAGTTCACCTACTTTCAGCAGGTGGGCGGCCTGGACTGCAAGCCGGTGCTGGGCGAGATCACCTATGGACTCGAGCGCCTGGCCATGTACATACAGGGTCGGGAGAACGTGTTCGACCTCGTCTGGACGCCGGGCATCACCTACCGCGATGTGTATCACCAGAACGAGGTGGAACAGTCCACCTACAACTTCGAGCACTCCAATGCCGCCTGGCTGTTGCAGCAATTCAACGCCTTCGAGACGGAGGCAAGACGCCTCATCGAGGCCGGGCTCCCGCTGCCCGGGTACGAGATGGTTCTCAAGGGCGCCCATACCTTCAACCTGCTGGACGCGCGGGGCGCCATCTCCACGACGGAGCGCGCGGGCTACATCGGCCGAATCCGCAACCTCGCCCGCGCGGTGGCCCAGGCCTACCACGAATCCCGCGAGCGCCTCGGTTTCCCCATGCTGAAGCACGCCTGATCCATAGCCCGGGACACCAGACATGACCGCAAGAAACCTTCTGGTCGAGCTCCTCACCGAGGAGCTTCCCCCCAAAGCCCTGGCCGCCATCGGTGAGGCCTTCGCGAACAGGATTGCCGACGGGCTGCGCCGGCGCGGCCTGGCCATCGCCGACGCTGTTGTCCAATCCTTTGCCACACCCAGACGCCTCGCCGTGCACGTCGAGGGCGTGCTGGAAAAGTCTCCCGACCAGCCCCGCAGGGAGAAGGTGCTGCCCCTCACGGTGGCCTTCGATGCGGAGGGAAAGCCCACCCAGGCACTGGTGAAGAAGCTGGCGGCCATCGGCGCCGCGCACGTGGATCCGGCATCGCTGGAGCGAGCGTCGGACGGCAAGCAGGAAAGCCTGTTCCACAGCTTCATCGCCCCGGGCGTGCCCCTGTCCGAGGCCCTGCAGGCCAGCCTGGACGAGGCCATCACCCAGTTGCCCATCCCGAAGGTCATGCGCTACCAGCGCCCGGACGGCAGTGATGTGCACTTCGTGCGCCCCGCCCACCGATTGGTGGCCCTGCACGGTGCGCAGATCGTCCCGGTACAGGCGCTCGGCCTGGTCGCGGGGCGCGAGACCTCCGGTCACCGCTTCCTCGGGCAGAGGCGTCTTCTCATCGACGACGCCGACACGTACGCAACGCAGCTGGAACGTGACGGCGCCGTCGTGCCCCGCTTCGGGCAGCGCCGCGAACGTATCCGCAATGCTCTCGAGGCTGCCGCAGGAGCCCGGCAGGCCCACCTCGCCGAACACGCCGCCCTTCTGGAAGAAGTGACCGCGCTGGTGGAACATCCGGTGGTTTACGCCGGCCAGTTCGACCCGGCCTTTCTCGAGGTGCCGCAGGAATGCCTGATCCTGTCCATGAAGCAGCACCAGAAGTATTTCCCGATGGTGGATGCGGCCGGCAGGCTGCTGCCGCACTTCCTGATCGTGTCCAACCTGCGCACTGACGACCCTTCGGACATCGTGCGCGGCAACGAACGGGTGCTGCGCGCCCGTCTGGCGGACGCCAAGTTCTTTTTCGATCAGGATCGCAAGGCCCCGCTGGAATCCCGGGTGGACAGGCTGGGTGCCGTGGTCTACCACAACAAGCTGGGCAGCCAGCTCGAGAGGGTTCGGCGCCTCACCCGACTGGCGGGAGAGATCGCCCGCCTGCTGGGGGCCGATGCGGACCGCGCCGAGCGGGCAGCCCTGCTCGCCAAGGCCGATCTGGCGACCGACATGGTGGGCGAGTTTCCCGAATTGCAGGGCATCATGGGTATGTATTACGCGCGCCACGACGGCGAGGACGACTCCGTGGCCCGGGCCATCGAGGCCCACTACCACCCGCGCTTCGCCAACGACACCCTGCCCGGCGACAACATCGGTGCCGCGGTCGCCCTGGCCGACAAGCTCGACACGCTCACCGGCATCTTCGGAATCGGACTGATTCCCACGGGCGACAAGGACCCCTTCGGCCTGCGCCGGGCGGCCCTCGGTGTGTTGCGCATGCTGGTGGAACTGCCGCTTCCGCTGGACCTGAGCCAGTTGCTCCAGCTCGCCAGGGCGCAGTTCGCCGGCGAGTCTGTCTCGCAGAGCGTCGCGATCGACCTGATCGGCTTCATGCTGGAGCGGCTGCGCCACTATCTGCGGGAGCGGGGCTTCGAAGCGGGAACCATCGACGCAGTGCTCTCGCAGAACCCGGCGCGCATCGATCAGGTCATTCCGCGCGTCGAGGCGGTCCGCGCCTTTCTCGCACTGCCGGAAGCCCAGAGCCTTGCGGCGGCCAACAAGCGCATCCGCAATATCCTGCGCAAGGCGGACGTCGGCGCCGGAGAGCCGGACGTCGGGCTCATGCCGGAGGCAGCCGAGAAGGCCCTCTTCACCGCCGTGACATCCCTTGAGCCCGGCGTGGGCTCGCTCGTGGACAATGCGGACTATACGGAAGCGCTCCGGCGCCTGGCGGGCGTCAGGCCAGTGGTGGACGCCTTCTTCGACGAGGTAATGGTGATGACCGACGAACCTCTCGTCCGCAACAACCGGCTTGCGCTGCTGGCCCGCCTGGAGCGCCTCATGAACCGCGTCGCGGACATCTCGCGACTGGCCGCCTGAACGCCATCCGGCTTTCCTCCCTGCGGGCCTGCCCATGCGACTTGCCATTCTCGATCGTGACGGCGTCATCAACCACGACAGCAACCAGTTCGTGAAGGGTCCGGACGAGTTCCGGATGATCGCGGGCAGCGCCGAAGCCATCGCCCGGCTGAACCATGCCGGGTACCACGTGGTGGTGGCCACCAATCAGTCGGGCGTGGGCCGCCGACTCTTCGACATGGCAACCCTCAACGCGATCCACGAGAAGATGATGCGGCTGGTGGCCCAGGCAGGGGGCCGTATCGACGCGGTCTTCTTCTGCCCCTGTGCGGCCGAGGCAAACTGCGAATGCCGCAAACCACGCGCAGGCATGTTCCGGGAGATTTCCGAGCGCTTCGGGGTCGATCTCGCAGGGGCGCCCAGTGTCGGGGATTCCCTGCGCGACCTGCAGGCCTCGGCCGAGGTCGGCGCCCGGCCGATCCTGGTGCTGACCGGGAAGGGCCGGAAAACCCGCGACGCGGGCGGTCTTCCGCCCGGTACGGTCATCTGCGCGGATCTCGCCGAGGCCGTGAAACAACTCGTGGAATGACCGGATGCCGATGATCGTCGTGCGATCCGCCCTGTTCTTCCTGTTGCAGGCCATCCTCACCGTGATCTTCTCGATCATCGCGGTGGCCACCTTTCCCCTCTCGGCGCTTGCCCGCTACCGGGTCATCACGCTGTGGTCGCGCATCGTCCTCAGACTCGCGACGGCCATCTGCGGAATCCGTTACCGGGTCGAAGGAGTGCAACGCTTGCCGGAGACCCCCAGCATCGTTCTGGCCAAGCACCAGTCCGCGTGGGAGACCCTTGCCTTCCAGTCACTGTTCCCGCCGCAGGTGTGGGTTCTGAAGCAGGAGCTGCTGCGGGTCCCGTTCTTCGGCTGGGGACTGGCCATGATGAACCCCATCGCCATCGACCGCAGCGCCGGCCTGCGGGCGCTCAAGCACATGCTCGTTCAGGGACGGGACCGGATCGCGCGGGGGTTCTGGATCGTGATGTTTCCGGAAGGTACCCGCGTTCCCCCCGGGCGCCGCGGCCAGTATTTCGTCGGGGGGGCCTGGCTGGCGACCCAGACCGGCGTGCCGGTCGTGCCGGTGGCGCACAATGCGGGGACGCTCTGGCCCAAGGGGGCTTTCCTGAAGTATCCGGGAACCATCGTGGTCAGCATCGGACCGACCATCGACCCCCGGGGGATGAAGGCGGACAAGCTCAACGAACAGGTGGAGACATGGATCGAGGCGGAAGTCGCGCGGCTCGGCTCGGCGCGCTCCTGACCGGCGACCTGTTCCCGGCGGACACGGTGGAGGAACCGCGCTCGGTGGTCCTCCAGGGTACGGAAGTCCGCTATCTGCTGCAGCGCTCCTGCCGCCGCAGGCGGATCGCCTTTCGCGTGGACGAACGGGGCCTCTTCGTGGAAGCGCCGCTGCTGGCGAGTATCGGCACCATCGAGGCTTCCCTGCACGCCACGGCACGCTGGATCCTGCGCAAGCTCTCCCAATGGGCGAAGCGTCCCGCGCCCCGAACGCGTCTCTGGCGTTCAGGGGAACAACTCGATTACCTCGGTTGCCCGCTGACCATGCTCGTGGTGGAGGACCGACTGCTGCCCCTGACCGAACTCGGACCGGACCGGGTCCTGCGGGTAGGAATCCCCCCTGCCGGCAGTCCGGGCCAGGTGCGCGCGGCCGTGATCGCCTGGTACCGGCGGCACGCGCGCCGGCACTTCCCGGACCGGGTCGGCCATTTCGCACAGGCGCTCGGGGTGGAACTGCCGCGCGTCATGATCTCCGACGCCGCGACACGCTGGGGAAGCTGCAACAGCCGCCGGGAAGTGCGCCTCAACTGGCGCCTCATGCAGGCACCGGCATTGCTGCTGGACTACGTGGTGGCCCACGAAGTCGCTCATCTGCAGCACCTTGACCACTCGAAGCGGTTCTGGTCCGCGGTGGAACGCATCTTCCCGGAATACTCCTCGGCGCGTGCGGCTCTGCAGGCAGCCAGCCGCCACTACATGTCCCTCTGAGGCAAAGACTCCATGGCGAAACCCATCCTGCTGGCGCTCGCGCTGGCGGCCTTTCTCGTAACCGGATGCGGTGTCAAGGGTCCGCTCTACCTTCCCGGGAAGACCACCGCGGCCGGGGCCGGCAAACCCAACCCTGAAGGCAAGAAGTGACTCCCTTTCGACTGATCGACGGCGAACTCCACGCCGAGGATGTGCCCCTTTCCAGGATTGCGCGGCATCACGGGACGCCCTGCTATGTCTACTCGCGGGCGGCGCTCACCCACGCATTCCTTTCCTTCAGCCGGGCACTGGGCAGCCGGCCGCACCTCATCTGCTATGCGATGAAGGCCAACTCGAATATCGCCATCCTCGACGTGTTCGCGCGCCTGGGCAGCGGCTTCGACATCGTGTCCGGGGGAGAACTGGAACGGGTGATCGCCGCGGGCGGCGATCCGGGCAAGGTGGTCTTCTCGGGCGTCGGCAAGACGGAGGAGGACATCCGCCTCGCCCTGGCCCGGGGGATCCTCTGCTTCAACGTGGAATCGCGCAGCGAGTTGCTGCGGATCTCCCGGATCGCCCGGGACATGGGGACGGTGGCCGCCGTGAGTGTCAGGGTCAATCCCGACGTGGATGCCCGCACCCACCCCTACATCTCCACCGGGCTGAAGGAAAACAAGTTCGGTGTGGCGTTCGAGGAGGCGCTCCCGCTTTATCTCGAGGCGGTCGCCCTGCCGGGCATCCGCGTGGTCGGGATCGACTGCCACATCGGGTCCCAGATCACCGACGTGGAGCCCTTCGTCGATGCCCTCGAACGGATTCTGGGTCTCATCGACCGGCTGGCCGGGGTCGGAGTATCCATCGAACACCTCGACCTGGGGGGCGGGCTCGGCATTCGCTACACCGACGAGACACCGCCCGAAACGACGGCCTACATCGGCGCCCTTCTGGACCGGCTGGGAAACCGCCCCCAGAAACTTCTGTTCGAGCCCGGCCGCCGGCTGGTGGGGAATGCGGGGCTGCTGCTCACGCGCGTCGAGTACCTCAAGCCCGGGGACAGCCGGAATTTCGCCATCGTGGATGCGGCCATGAACGACCTGATGCGCCCGGCCCTCTATGATGCCCACCATGACATCGTGGCCGTGCAGCCGCACGCCGGAGACAGGATGCGCCACGAAATCGTCGGACCCGTATGCGAGAGCGGGGACTTCCTCGGCCACGACCGCGAGTTGATCCTCGCCGAGGGCGACCTCCTCGCCGTCCTGTCCGCCGGCGCGTATGGCATGTCCATGGCATCGAACTACAACACTCGCCCGCGCGCTGCGGAAGTCATGGTCGACGGAGCCAATGCCCATCTCGTGAGACCTCGCGAGACCGTTCAGTCCCTTTTCGAGAACGAGCGCCCGGCGCCGGCCTGAACAGCTGATGATCGGCCCGCGCGCCGTTTTGCCGGTTTTTCGGGGTCTCCCTTTCCCACCCCCCGCAGCAGCGCTATAGTCCAAGTGACTCAGCGCGTGAGAAAGGGAGGAAGCGTCATGGCCGAAAGCGTCAAGTACCTGCTCGACGAGAGCCGGATACCCAAAGTCTGGTACAACCTGATGGCGGACCTTCCGGCGCTTCCACCGCCCGTGCTGCATCCCGGCACGCTCAAGCCCGTGGGTCCCGATGACCTGGCGCCGCTCTTTCCGATGGCGCTGATCCGGCAGGAGGTCTCGACCGAGCGGGAGGTGGAGATTCCCGAACCGGTCCGCGAGGTCTACCGGCAATGGCGGCCCTCTCCGCTTTTCCGGGCGCGACGCCTGGAGAAGGCCCTGCAGACACCTGCCCGCATCTACTACAAGTACGAGGGCGTCAGCCCTGCGGGCAGCCACAAGCCCAACACCGCCGTGGCCCAAGCCTTCTACAACAAGGAGGCAGGCATCCGGAAGATCAGCACCGAGACTGGCGCGGGCCAGTGGGGGTCGTCACTGTCCTTCGCTGGCGCGCTGTTCGGGATCGAGGTACAGGTCTTCATGGTGCGGGTTTCCTTCAACCAGAAACCCTACCGCCGCGCCCTGATGGAGACCTACGGGGCGCGCTGCATTGCGAGCCCCTCGATGGAGACCAATTTCGGGCGCGCAGTGCTCGCGAAGACTCCCGACAGCAACGGCAGCCTCGGCATCGCCATCTCCGAAGCCGTGGAAGTCGCCGCCACCCGCGCCGATACCAACTATGCCCTGGGGTCGGTGCTGAATCATGTCCTGCTCCACCAGACCGTCGTGGGACAGGAGGCCATCGAGCAGATGGCACTGGCGGACGACTACCCGGACGTCATCGTGGGCTGCACCGGAGGCGGGTCGAATTTTGCCGGAATCGCCTTCCCGTTCATCGGCGCCGGACTGCGCGGGGGCCGGAAGCCCCGTGTCGTCGCGGTGGAACCATCGGCCTGCCCGAGCCTCACGAGGGGCAGGTATGCCTACGACTTCGGCGACACGGGCCACATGACCCCGCTGGCCAAGATGCACACCCTCGGCTCCGCCTTCATGCCCCCGGGCTTCCACGCGGGCGGCCTGCGCTATCACGGCATGGCGCCCCTGGTCTCCCATATCAGGGAACTCGGCCTCATCGAGGCGCGGTCCTATCATCAGACCCCATGCTTCGAGGCAGGCGTGCAGTTCGCCCGGTGCGAAGGGATCCTTCCGGCGCCGGAAGCCAATCATGCGGTGAAGGGCGCGATAGACGAAGCCATTCGTTGCCGGGAGGAGGGCGTGTCGCGGGCGATCCTGTTCAATCTCTGCGGCCACGGGCACTTCGACATGCAGGCCTACATGGACTACTTCGCGGGCAAGCTGACGGACCAGGACTACGACGAGAGCGAACTTGCCATGGCCCTTTCAGGTCTGCCGTCGGTCCCGGAACCAGCCTGAGATGATTTTCGACGTTCTCTCGCAGATCGACTACCTTGCGGTCGTGTTCGCGGCTGTGGCGGGAGTGATCATCGGTGCGCTGTGGTACCTGCCCGGCGTTTTCGGCAATGTCTGGAAGGCCGAACTCGCCGGGGGCAATCATCGCCGCCTCGGTGATCCGGGCATGGTGGTGATCGTTCGCGGCGTCGCCACGGCAATCACCGCCTTTGCCCTGGCGGTCCTGCTGGTGGGCAGCGGCGCCACCACGATCGGAGGGGCGCTCAGGCTCGGCGCGGTGGTGAGCCTGGGCGTCGTGGTGACGAACATCGCCTCCGATTACCTGTTCGCGGGATGGAGCCCCAAGCTGGTGGCCGTCGTGGCAGGGCACCGATTTGTCCACATCATGACCATGAGCGCGGTTCTGGGCCTCTACAAGCAACTCTCCTGATCAGGGAACCCTGGCATCGACGAAGGCCTGCAGGCTTCCGAACGTCTCGAACACGGATCCGTCGATGTCGTCATCGGCCACTGTGAAACCGAACCGATCCTCGAGCGCCGCGATGATCGAAACGACGGCCATCGAATCAAGTTCAGGCAATTGCCCCAGAAGGCGCGTGCCCGCGGAAAAACCGGCCGCCCTTCCGTTCAGGTTGAGAGTCTCTTCCAGTATTTCGACGATCTGATCTCTGGTGGTCAAGGTTTTCGGCCTCCTGTGTGTCCTGCGGCATTGATTGCAAGCATCGGGCCTGACGGTCCTGCCACAGCGGAACCAGGCCGGCAGGGAACGGTTGTTGCGTGACTGGCCTTCCGAACTCCAGACGCGGCCGGGTCAGCGACGTGAACCGGCGCGTTGTGACCTTTTTTTGCGAATCTGCCCTCGCCCTAGCCCGCCGAGCCCTGCCCCTGCCTCCTCATCATGGCTGATCCGTACCTCCTCCACCATCTCGTAGAGCGCTCCGCGGAGCGCGATCCAGGCCATGCAGCCCTCACCTTCCAGGACTCCTCCCTTGGTTACGGGCAACTCGCCACGGCGATCGGGCGATTCTCTGCAGGCCTGACGGGCTTGGGGGTCGCACGCGGGGACCGTATCGGCATCTGGCTGGACAAGCGCTTCGAAACCGTCATCGCGAGTTTCGGGGCGTCCGGCGCCGGCTGCGTCTTCGTGCCGCTCAACCCGCTCCTCAAGGCGGACCAGGTCGCCTACATCCTCAGGGACTGCAATGTCCGCGTGCTCGTCACCAGCCCGGAGCGCTCGGTCCTTCTGGACGAGGTGCTCCCAGGCTGTCCGGACCTGCGGCACGTCGTGACCACCGGCGACAGCAATGCCCTGGGGAACAGGACGGCCGTGCCGACTCTCGCCTGGCAGGACCTGCTGGATGCGGCGGCCGGCACAGCCCACCGGGTCACTGAGAGCGACATGCTGGCGATCCTCTACACGTCCGGAAGCACCGGGCGGCCGAAGGGAGTCGTGCTGTCCCATCGGAACATGATGACCGGCGCCCGGAGCGTCGCAAGCTATCTTCGCAACACTGCGGACGACACCTTGCTCGCGGCCCTGCCCCTGTCCTTCGATGCCGGCTTCTCGCAACTGACAACCGGTTTCCACGCCGGTGCCAGGGTTGTCCTGCTGAATTACCTCATGCCACGAGATGTGGTTCGCGCGCTCGAGCGGGAGGCCGTGACCGGACTTACGGCCGTGCCACCCCTCTGGATCCAGCTCACCCAGATCGAATGGCCCACGAGCATCGCGACCCACCTGCGATACATCGCCAACACCGGCGGGCGCATGCCGCGCGAGACCCTCAGGGCGCTCCGGGCCCGGCTCCCCTCCACGCAGCCCTTTCTCATGTACGGTCTGACGGAAGCCTTCCGGGCAACCTACCTGCCCCCCGAGGAGGCCGACCGGCGTCCGGATTCCATCGGCAAGGCCATCCCCAACAACGAAGTCATGGTGCTGCGCGAGGACGGCACCCCCTGCAATCCCGGCGAGGCCGGAGAACTCGTTCAGCGCGGACCTCTGGTGGCCATGGGCTACTGGAACGACGCAGAGAAGACCGCGGAGCGCTTTCGCCCTCTTCCTCCCGGAGTGGGCGGAAGGCAGGGTGGACTCGTTCTCCCCGAGATCGCCGTGTTCTCTGGCGACACGGTGCGCATGGACGACGAGGGCTTCCTCTACTTCATCGGGCGGCGCGACGAGATGATCAAGACCTCCGGCTACCGCGTAAGCCCCACGGAAGTGGAGGAAGCCGTCTACGCGACGGGCCTGGTGGGCGAGTGCGCAGCCTTCGGCGTGGACCACGACACGCTCGGTCAGGCCATCATCCTCATCGTGACGCCGAAGGCGGACGGCCCCCTGGACACCGCAGAGGTGGTGACCGCCTGTCGAAAATCCCTGCCGGCCTATCAGGTGCCCGCACGGGTGGAGGCGCGGGAGGGCCCCCTGCCGCGCAATCCCAATGGAAAGATCGACCGCAAGTGGCTGGCGACCGATTACGTGAACCGGGTCGCCGAGGTGGCACCGTGAGCGAACCGCGCCCCGCACCCACCCACGCCCCCATGGACCAGTTCCCCGTGTCGGGCGGCCAACTGCTGATCGGGGGCATCCCGCTCACGCGGCTCGCGCAGCGCGTCGGGCAGACACCGTTCTACGCCTACGACCGGACGTTGCTCGATCGCCGTGTGGCCGAACTCCGGGCAGCGCTTCCGCCGGAGGTGGAACTGCACTACGCGATGAAGGCCAACCCGATGCCGGCGCTGGTTGCCTTCATGGCGCGAAGGGTGGACGGCCTGGACGTCGCGTCTGGACGTGAACTCAGGGTCGCCCTCGACGCGGGTGCCGATGCCCGGACCATCAGCTTCGCCGGCCCCGGCAAGTCGGACGCCGAACTGATGCAGGCCGTGGCCGCAGGGGTGTTGCTGAACGTGGAATCCGGTCGCGAGGTTGAAATGCTGTGCGGCATCTCCGAACGTACCGGTCTTCCCGCGCGTGTGGCGGTGCGGATCAACCCGGACTTCGAGCTGAAATCGTCAGGCATGAAGATGGGGGGCGGGCCCAAGCAATTCGGCGTGGATGCCGAGACGGTACCGGCCCTGCTCGCGCGGATCGGTCAGCTGGGTCTCGCGTTCGAGGGCTTCCACCTCTACGCCGGCTCGCAGAACCTGCGCGCCGAGTCGATCGTGGACGCGCAGCGCAAGAGCTTCGACCTGTGCCTGAGGCTCGCGGAACATGCACCCGCCCCCCTGCGTACCCTGAATCTCGGCGGAGGCTTCGGCATCCCATACTTTCCGGGCGAATCGCGGCTCGACCTCGGGCCCATCGGCGACAGCCTGGCGACTCTCGTGGCCGAGGCGACCCAGCGCCTTCCAGCCGTCCGCCTCGTGATCGAACTCGGGCGGTATCTCGTCGGGGAAGCAGGTGTCTACGTCTGCCGGGTCGTGGACCGCAAGATCTCCCGGGGTCATGCGTTCCTCGTCACGGACGGTGGCCTGCATCATCACCTGGCCGCCTCGGGAAACTTCGGCCAGGTGATTCGCAAGAACTACCCCCTCGTCATCGGAAATCGAATGGCTGGGACCGAACGCGAGACCGCTTCGGTCGTGGGGCCCCTGTGCACGCCCCTCGACCTGCTTGGTGATCGCATCGAACTGCCGATCGGCAGCCCCGGTGACCTTGTCGTGGTCTTCCAGTCAGGGGCCTACGGCTTCACTGCCAGCCCGCGGGAGTTCCTGAGCCATCCGGAACCGGTGGAAGTGCTGGTATGAACCCATGATCGTTGCGCGCTTCGACCTCGACCGCATGGCGTCGGCGACCGACCGACGGGCAACCATGGATGCGACGGGCACCGTGAAGGCAGAAGGCCTGCTCATCGAGGCCGCCGATGCCGACGCCCGGTTCACCGATGGAGATCTTGTCGTCGTGGTGCGCGGCACCCCCAGGGGAATCCCCACCGGTCCCGGTTCACCCGCGGCGGAGGAAGCGGCCGAGGGCATCGCCCGCGCCCTGCGCGCCGACCCCATCGCCGCGCTGAATCGCCTCCACGGGCGCTTCGCAATCCTCTGGTTTGACACGCGATCGTCCACGGGCGGCTTCGCCACCGATCGTTTCGCCACCCACAGTCTGTGCCACAGCGTGTCCGGCGGACGTGGCATCGTGGCCGAGCGGGCCGAGGGGGCGATCAATCCTCCTGGGGAGATCGACCCGCAGGCCATCTTCAATTACCTGCATTTCCATTGCATTCCCGCCCCGCTCACGATCTTCCGCGGCGTGCGCCGCCTCGAGCAGGGACGCATGCTGCGGTGCGGCCCGGGAACGGCGGAGGAGCGTGCCTGGTGGACACCCCGGTTCATCGAGGACGGTCCGGCGGATTTCGACCGCCTGCGGGAGGAATTCCGGACCATCCTGCGGTCCTCCGTCGGCGAGGCCCTCGAGAGCGGCCGGGTGGCGGCGTTTCTTTCCGGCGGAACGGACAGTTCCACCGTCGTTGGCATGATGCGCGAGGTAACCGGCCAATCGCCCCGCGGTTACTCCATCGGGTTTGATGCGGAAGGCTATGACGAGATGGAGTACGCGCGCATCGCCGCCCGCGCCTTCGGGGTCGATCATCGCGAGTACTACGTCACGCCGGCCGACCTCGTCACCGGAATTCCGCAGGTGGCCGCCTGGTACGACCAGCCCTTCGGAAACTCTTCGGCGGTGCCGGCGTACTACCTCGCGAAACTGGCGCGCGCGGACGGGTTCGATACCCTGCTGGCCGGGGACGGCGGCGATGAGCTCTTCGGGGGAAATGCCCGCTACGCCAAGCAGCGGGTCTTCGGATGGTACGAGATGCTCCCGGCTGCCTTGCGGGAATCCGTGTTGCAGCCGCTGCTCCTGGGTGTTCCGGGGATCCGGCGCGTGCCGGTCCTGAGCAAGGCAGCGAGCTATGTGGAACAGGCCAGCGTGCCCATGCCCGACCGCCTGGAGATGTACAACCTGCTGGTCAGGATCACCCACGCGAGGCTGTTCGACCCCTCGTTCCTGGCATCGATCGATCCTTCCGACCCCGCTGCACGCCAGCGGATCGCCTGGCACTCGGCGCAGGCAGGTACGCCGATCAACCGCAACCTAGCCTTCGACTGGAAGTTCACGCTTGCCGACAACGACCTTCCGAAGGTCACCGGCACGACCGCGCTCGCTGGAATCGGAGTCCGCTTCCCGCTCCTCCATGAAGATCTCGTCGACTTCTCCCTGCGGCTTCCTCCATCCTACAAACTGAGGGGCACGAAGCTGCGCTGGTTCTTCAAGGAAGCGCTGCGCGGCTTTCTACCCGGGGAAATCCTGACCAAGAAAAAGCACGGGTTCGGATTACCCTTCGGACACTGGGTCCTCAAGGACGGGGCGCTCGGCAGGCTTGTCGACGATTCGCTTTCCGGGATCGCGGCCCGGGGCCTTCTGCGGGAAGGCTTCGCCGGGACCCTGCGCTCGTCGCTGTTGCCCGAGGCGCCCGGCTACTACGGGGAACTGATCTGGGTGCTGATGATGCTGGAACAGTGGTTGAGGTCCCGCGCGGACACCGTCACCGTTCCCGCCGTGCATCCGGAGCGCCCGGCCACCGGGTAGCAGCGCGCTGGCACGGACCGTCCCCTCCCATGAAAACCCAGATCGCCGTTCTGCTGGCAGGAACCCTTGCCGTTTGGGTGTGGAATCACCCCTGGCAGGTCCGGTTGAAAACGCTCGTGCCTGCGGCCTGGTTCGGCCTGGGAGCGTTCGTCCTCGCCCAGGCGATCCTTTCGGGCCTGATGCATGCCGGCGCGATGGAACGGTTCACGGACTTCGGGCAGGTGCGCGCGCATGTGCTTCGTCATCTGGATGCCCGGCCCCTGCTGCTGTTCGTCGGGTCCAGCTACACCGCAAGGAATCTGGATGGTGCCGTAGTCGAAGCCACGCTCCGGACACAGGGTGTGGCAATGAACGTCCAGCAACTGAGCATGCCTGGACGCTTCGCCTTCCATCAGGACTACGAACTCGAGCGCTTCCTCGACCAGACCCCGGAAAAACCCTTTATTGTCGTGATGGAGCTTGGCACCGAATTCTCGCCGAGCCCTCGGCCCGAGGACCGGTTCCGGAATGAAGCGTTCACGCACCACGACCTCCGGCGTGCCCGGGAAATCCTTGCCATGCAGTCCGCGTCCCCGGACACCAGCTGGGAAGACCTCAGCGTGACCATCCGCCAGACGCTGGGCCACCACGCGCACGTCGGCATTGCCCACGCCGCCCGTCCCGAGCGGCAGTTTCCCCCGAAACCGGGCTACCAGCCCGAGCACTGGTCAGGGTTCGACCCTGAGCATCCTCCTGCCGCCGGTCCGGCGGGAAGATCCGCAACGGCGGTCCCGGCTTTCAGTCCGGCGCAACTGGCGCAGAGCACTGCATTCAGGGAACAACAGGCAGCAAGACTTGCCATGCGGGGAATCCCGCGTGTCGTGTTCCTCGCGCCGGTGACTCTCGACAGGAAACGCCGGGACGCCTACCAAATCCTGTGCAGCCGGCTGGCGGAATGCCTGCTGCCCCCCTCCGAGCCCGACCCCGCCTCCCTCACGTGGAACGACCTGAGCCACCTTTCGGATGCCGGGGCGCGCGAATACAGTCGTGGCGTGGGCAACCTCCTCGCGACGCAGTTGGGGACCGCACATGTCCTTCGATAGCGTCGCCTTCCTGATCTTCTTTCTGGTCTGCTGGCTGATCTACGGGCGGCTGCCCTCCGAACGCGGGCGGCGCCGATTTCTCGTCGGTGCGGGATTCTTCTTCTACGGGTTCTGGGATTACCGGTACACGGCACTCATGGGGTTCGTCATCGGGGTGGCCTTCCTCGCCGGGCGTGTGATCGCCGCGGCGCAAACCGAACGGCGACGCAGGGTGGCCCTTGCGGTGGCGGTGACGTCCCCCCTGTGCGTTCTGGGCTGGTTCAAGTACGCGGGCTTCGCCGCGGCATCTGCACAGGGCGTGGCATCAGCCCTGGGTCTTCCGCTGCGCATCCCGGCCGTCGACATCCTGCTTCCCGTCGGCATCAGTTTCTACACCTTCCACGCCATCAGCTATGTGACGGACGTCTATCGGCGCAAGGTTCCGGCCGAGACCAGCGCGGCGTCCGTGGCCCTCTACATCTGCTTCTTCCCGCAGTTGATTGCGGGGCCGATCGTCCGGGCCACGCACTTCCTGCCGCAGATTCCGGTTGCGCGAGTCCCGCTGGTACCCGACCTGATCGAGGGACTGCGAACGTTCCTGCTCGGCTTTCTCTTCAAGACCGTGATCGCGGACAACATGGCGGCCATCGCAGACCCCGTCTTTACCACCCCGCAGGACTGGGACTGTCTGGGCCTGTGGACGGGCGCGATTGCCTATCACGCCCAGATCTACTTCGACTTCGCCGGCTACTCGCTGATGGCGATCGGCTGCGCAGCGTGGTTCGGCTACCGGTTTCCGGCCAACTTCAACCACCCTTACATCGCGTGTTCCGTGACCGAGTTCTGGCGACGCTGGCACATCTCGTTGTCGACCTGGCTGCGGGACTATCTCTATATCCCCCTCGGGGGAAACCGCCTCGGTCCGCTTCGGCGCTACGCTGCCCTGCTTCTCGTGATGGTTCTGGGTGGCCTCTGGCACGGAGCCTCGTGGAATTTCGTGCTCTGGGGAACGATGCATGGCTGTGCCTTGGTCGTCCACAAACTGTGGAGCGACCGGAAGGGAGAGTCCGCCCCCGGATACGATGTTCCTCTTGCCATCGCAGCGGGATGGCTGATCACCCAGACCTGGGTCCTCCTTGCGTGGGTCTGGTTCCGCGCGCCAGACTCCGGAAAGGCGCTGGTGATCCTCGAAGGACTGCTCGGGACGGAAGCCGGAAGGCCGGAAACCTACCCGATCGGCATATTGCTTGCGGTTCTTGCGCCACTGGCTCTCGACATGTGGACGGGATGGCGCCGAGCAGTGTCGCCCCGCCTGACACTTCCAGGCTGGGCCTGGGGGGCCGGAGTGGGCGCCATGACTGCCCTGGCGTTATGGCTGAAACCGCTGAACGAAGCCCCGTTCATCTATTTTCAATTCTGACTGAGCCGTCGAATCGCGAAGGCTGGAGGCCCCCGACATGACGATATCCCCCCCCATCCCTCAGTTGCCGTCGCGTCGCGGCCCGGGAGTCTTGTCCCCGATGCGCGCCGGATTCCGAGAAGACCTGGCGCACCGGGTCACCCGGGGATTGCGGTCAGCCGCGTTTTCCGCGCTGGCCATCGTCGTTTACTGTGTCGGTTTCTCTTACATCGATGCCGCATGGGCGGATGAAAACGACTGCGGATCCCTCGACAGTTCGGGACGAGGCAACATCGGGCCCTGGGATTATCACGATCCGTCGAGCCGAGTTCCCACGGGGGAGGACCCCATGGGACGCATCAAGCGCGTGGAAAACGTTCACTTCAAGCCGAAGTGGGAGTTCATCGATCCCAAGGAACCCTCCGAGGAAATCGGAAACCAGACGATCTACACCCTGCTCGTCTTCCCGAATCATCCCCGGGCACTCTGGACCCTTTCCCGCCTGGAGAAGCAGAGAGGTCCCCTCAAGAACTACTCCTACCAGAACAGCATCTGGGTCCCCCGGCTGACAGCCGACTGTTTCTTCGACCGCGCCTTCCGTTTCCGTCAGGACCAGGCCATCACGTGGATGCTCTACGGAATGCATCTGCACAGCAGGGGAAACCTCAAGGACTCGAAGGGCGCCTACGGGAAGGCGGAGGAACTGGGCGAGGACAGCACGCCGTTTCACTACAACTATGGACTGCTGCTGGCCGATGCCCGGGAGATCGATGCCGCCGAAGCGCACGCCCGGATCGCCTATGCCCGGGGTTACCCTCTGAAGGGACTGAAGGACCGGTTGAAGAAACTTGGACGGGACATCGGGACTCCGGCTGCGGAAAAATGAACCCTCGGTCGGGACCGTCCCGCCCGACGGAACCCGATCATGGCGCGGGAAATGCTTCTTTTCGATTGAGCCCAGAGTCCGTCAGGTTCGGCATTCGACCCGGAAGTCCCGGGCGTGGCCAGGGCCTGAGAAAAGAGATGGGGCACATGATCCAGTTCCATGGAGACCCCCATGCAATTCCCTTATAAGCTGTTAAGTGGGGCGGCCTGTCTGTTCCTGTCCGCCCCGCAGTACCTGCAGGCCGCCGTACCTATTCCGGATGCCATCGCCAATGCACCCGAGAATTCCTGGCTCAAGCTGAACAACAACTTCTTCTACCAGTCGTGGGCTCCAAGTGCTTTGGACTTCGACAACACGAAGTCAGTGATCGGTTCTTGGGGCTCCATGGCCTGGGACAGCACGCGTGGAGACCTGATCGTCTGGGGTGGCGGTCACGCGAACTATCCCGGCAACGGCGTGTTCCTGTGGCACTCCTCCACCGGGCTATGGGAGCGTGGTTCGCTGCCGTCGGCGGTTGTTGCCGACCCCCTCAAGCCAGAAGAGAAGCGGTACGAAACCATCGACGGGCCGATGAATTCACCGATCGCGATGCACACGTACGACAACAACATCTACCTGCCCCGCCTCGATCGTTTCCTGACGTTCGGGGGGCCTCCCTACAACAATGGAGGACTGCCGCAGATATACGACGGCGGTGTGTTGAGGAATACCGGCCCGTATCTGTGGGACCCCTCGAAAGCGGACCCCTGGAAGACCGGAGGCATCTCGGGGAGCCACATTGTTTCCGCTGCCTATCCCGTCGACGCGATCGCGGGGGGAAACATGTGGCAGAACCGGGACAGCTGGCCTCAGGGCACGTTTTCCGGCACGAACCACACGTTCGCAGGAGGTTTCAGCGCCTACGCCGATGAGAACGGCAAGGACATCGTGTACCTGAGTAACGGAAACGGTTCCCTGTTCCGCTACACGATCCAGGATCTGAACGATCCATCCCGGGACAAGTACGAGCTGGTGGGAACCGTCAGCGGCACGGTCGGGTCAGCCCATGGGGCCGGGACCTACAACCAGGACCGGCGTCTCTGGGTGGAAGTCCGGGGCGCCGACTTCGTCTTCTATGATCTCGCCAACCCGGCGCTGGCGAACGGGGGGAAGTTCAACAGCAGAATCGTCTTCGATAACCCGTCCGACGCTGCCGCATTCCCCTTCGTACAGGCGAGCTACGGGACGACGGGAGACCTCTACGGCATCGACTACGATGCCGCCCGCGACCGGTTCCTGCTGTGGCAGGGTTTCAACGACGTGTGGGAACTCACGGCTCCCGGCGACCTCTCGACTGGGCAATGGCACATGAAGAAGATCTCACCAGACCTGTCGGGTTTGGTGCTCCCGGACCGGATCCGGGACAACACCGGTCCAGGCCTTTACAACTCATTCACGGGCGTCGCGGGCAAGTGGAAGTACATCCCGGAATGGGATGTCTTTCTGGGTGTGTACCAGCCCGAGTATGGGGACGTCTGGGCGTTCAAGGGGTCGGCGCTTCCCGTGCCCGAGCCGAGCACCTGGGCAATGATGGCAGGAGGTTTCACCCTGCTGGGATGGTCCGTTCACCGCAGGAAGCGGCGGAACGGCGCCCGGCGCGCCTGAGAGCACGACCAACCCTGTGCAAGAACCCGCCGGGGACAGGCGGAAACCCGAGAGACATTCTCCGGGTAGCGGTGGATGTACCGACCTTCAGGAAGACCGGGTGCAGATGGCAACAAGTCCATCTGCCCAGAAAACGGATTTCCTGAAAAGGAACCGGTTGACCGACCGCCGCAGCACGGTGGCCGGCCAGGCTCTGGCTTTCCAGTAAAGCCGCTTCATCGGGCCATTGCGGAGCATGGCCGGATCCACGGAGGGGGATCTGCCCAGTTCAAGGCCGTCCCGCACGCGAGGGGGGAGATTCCTTCCGTCGAACGTGTAGACCAGTTCCTCCGCTACCTGAAGGCCCGCCTTGGAAATCAGGTTGCGCAGGGTCACATGGGAAAAGTAGAAGTTGTGGTCCGGATGCACGTGCTCGACACCCTGCGCCATGCCGAACAGGCCAGTGACCGAAAAGGCATTGGGAACCGTCACCAGCAGTTCGGTCACACCCGGTCGCATGTAACGCATCACCGCACGCAGCATCAGGCCTGGATTCGGCAGATGCTCCAGCACTTCGCTCAGGATGATCACATCGAAGGTCTGGCCTGCCAGTTCGGGCGCCGAGTCCGGATCGGAAATGTCGGCGACGAAGACATCCTTGAAGCCCTGCCTCGCCAGAAACTCTATTCCCGGGGCATCCACGTCCACCCCGACTACCCGGGTGCAGACCTTGTCCAGCTTCTGGTGCAGCAGTTCCTGTCGGGCAAACCGCTCCATGAGCAGCCCCGAATCCACGCATCCGACATGCAGGACAGACTTGCCCCGACACCGGCTCACGATGAAGGGATGACGTTCTGCCACAATGCGGACCGTCGGCAGCGGATGCCTGAACTCCATTTCATGCTCCTGTTTTAGCTCTGTTCCAACTCCGTCCGGCGCGCCTGCGCCCGTCCGCCGGGTTCGCGGAGGAGGCGATTCAGGAACGCTCCTGGCCGCCCCGCTCGGAGGTTTGCGCAGGGCCGCCTGGGAATCCTGCAGCCAGGACCCCCTTGGCGAACTTGACTCGCGCGATCCGACCGATTCCAGTGCCTGGGACCCCTCGCCAGTGTATTCAGCGTGGCCGGACCAACACTGCGTCAAACCCCGCGCCATTGGATTCCACCGAGAAATTCGCGCACACGTGATCGTGAAGGCGCGAACCCTTGCCCGCCGCCATGCCGGGCGCCGTCAACACTTCTCGCAAGCACGATGCCAGGCGAGGTACGTCGCCCACCGGGAACAACCAGCCGTACTCAAGGCTTGGGATGACCTCGGGGATGCCCCCGACGGGTGTGGCCACTACGGGCAGTGACATGGCACCTGCCTCCAGCAGCACCAGCGGCAGACCCTCTCGGTGCGACGCATGGACAAGGCACGTGGCATCCCGCATGAGGGCAGCCACGCCGGACAGTGGAAGATTCTCGAGAAACACCACCCGGTCCGCCACGCCGAGCGAAAGAGCCAGTGCGCGCAGGCTGGCGAGCCAACTTCCGTCCAGAGCATTGCCAACGAAGACCAGGCCGGGGGGGCCGGGCCAGTCCCCGGCGATCTTCGCGAAGGCCTGCAGGACGGTGTCCTGCCCCTTTGCGGGAACAAAGCTGCCGATATTCAGGAAGTAGCCCCCGACCCGCCGGCGGTCCAGCGGATTGGCGACGGATTTGGACAGCGCCTCGAAATCCCGGGTATCGATACCGTTGGGAATGACGGTAATCGGAACCGCGAAAAGCCCGGTGTCCCGCAACCGGTTCGCCAACTCCCTCGAACACGCGGTCACCGCATCTGCACACCGGGCAATCCGGCGCCAGATCCAGGAATCCGGGTCGATCGACCGGGCATCGGATCCGTGGAAGGACAGGACGATCCTCCCGCGCCAGGCCCCGGTCGCCTTCAGGATCGCGACCGGCAGGACCGTATCCGTCACGTAATGGAAGTTGACCGTCGTAATGGCGTTGCGCTTGAGTTCGCGTCCCAGTTTCGGGAGCCGGCGCAGAAGGGTCAGCACGTAGCGGGCGCGAAGCCAGAGACCTCCTGCTTCGGGACCCGGCGAATTGAGATGCAGAAAGGCGCGACCTTCCCCGTCGTGCACGAGCCCGCTGAGGTTCCAGTCGTGGATCCCGATGTAGACCCGCCTGCCGAGGCGCCGGACGAGGAAGCCGTACAGGCGGTCGACGGCGACATCCACTCCGCCCAGAAGATCGAACTCCCAAGGGAGGAAAAGCAGCAGTCCCGGCTCGTTGCGAGGAAACTGCTCCGGGGTGGTCATGGACATGCGGCACTGGAAGCACCGGACAGGCGACGGTCCGGATCCCGCGCAGCCCCACCGGCTCCGCCGGGAAGACCGGTCGCGAGGGCGCTCATGGCTTCCCCCCCAGAAAAGCGGCTACCCGCACCACGACACGACCACTGTCCTCGAAGAGAAAGTGCCTGGTCCACCAAACCCATGCCACCCAGATCACGAGCCCAGTCATGCCACACACCGCAACACGAAAAAAAACGGACAGTCCCGATGCCATCCAGAGACTCAGTCCGCATGCCCCCGCCACGACGACGCTCAAGAGCAGCGGATTCCTCAATGCCCGGAGGAAAAGTCCCGCCCGCGCATTGAGAAGGCGCGCAGTCAGCCTCAACTGGTCGAACGTCTGGGCGAGTTCCGACAGAAGAATGCCCATCACGAGCCCGTTGAGGCCAAGCAACACACCGAGCAGCACCAGCACGATCTTCAACAGCAGGTAGCGTACCGTCTGATGCATGAGAACCGTGACCTGACCCGTCGCGATCAGGAAGGACGACAGGGTCCCCCTGACCGCCACGAGCATTCCTCCGAGGCAGAGCAGCGACGCAACCGGACCGGCACCCTTCCATTGTGGACCGTAGAGAAGCACGATGACATCCGAACCGCACACCATGAGCAGCGCCAGAACCGGCCAGATGATCATGCAGAGCGCCTCCAGCCAGCGGATAAGAACTGGCTGGACCTGAGCAGGCTGATTCCGGGACAGGTCGGCAAAGTGTGCGGAATACACGGACTGCACCGTGCTGATGAGCAGGCTGCTGGCCATGCTGACCATGCCGGTGGCGCGACTGAGCAGCCCCGTGGCGGTAAACCCCAGGAAATGCGCCGAAATGAGGTCGGGCGCAGCAAGATTGAGTTCCTGAGCTGCCGACGACGCGCTGAACTGCGTGCCAATGCGCGCGACATGCCGCGCCTCCCGGAAACCCGGCACCCAGGGCTGTCCGGGACGACGGAAGAACAGGCTCGCGATCGACCCGGTGATCGGACTGGCAAGAGCTCCCCAGGCGAGGCTCATGACACCCATCCCCCGGGATGCGGCGACGACCGATACCAGCGCCTGCGCCGCAGCACTAGCCAGATTGATGAAGGCGAGCGCCCCGAAGGCAAGGTCCCGCCGCAGAAGCGCGTTGGTGAGGGCGCCGAAGGGGAGAAAGACAAAGCTCAGCGCCAGGACCTGGACGATCGACCGCACCCGCGGCTCCTCGTAGAAGGCAGCGAGTGGCCAGGCCGCCAGGCAGAGCAGGGCCGCCAGGCCGACACCGATCACCAGAAGGATGCCCTGGGCACTGCGCATCCGCTCCACCGTGAGATCCCGCTCCTGCAGGAGATAGTTGGAAACCCCGAAATCGCGAAGGGAGTGCGACACCGCGACCACGACGGCCGCGACGGAGAAGATGCCGATCTCCGCGGGCGTCAGCAATCTGGCCAGGACGATCGAAGAGATTAGCTGCACCGCGACGATCGCGTAGTTGCTCGCGGCGGACAGGGAAACGCTTCGGGTGACGGTGGACAAGGCGCGCAGATCTCACCTGACCGGGCGAGTCCTCGCAGGCATCTTCAGCCCCACGCCGGTTTCTCCGGGTCACGCTCCTCCCGGACGAGCCCGGGGGTGGCGCGGATGCGATAGGTGCCCTCGCCCCGGTTGGCCATGTCCAGCATCAGGGCGTCCGCGAAGAACTTGGTGGCCCAGTTGGGATACTGCCAGGGGTGATACCCGCCATCGATGGGATGGGACCCCTTGATGGCCCCGGCCTCTTCCGGAACACCGACCAGCTTCTGGGTTCGTTTGAGGAACCCCAGGATTCTTCCCGCGCCCTCCAGATAACGCGCGTCACCGGTAATCTGATGGAGGCGTCCCCAGTTGATGGCGATCTGCGCATCTCCCGTCAGGCAGGACCACCCCACCGTCGGCCGCCACGCCCTGTCGAAGCGACCGGGCAGGAAACCATCGCGCGGCAGGGCGCGAAGCAGGGCCTCGCCGATGCGGCTCGCCGCGTCCAGAAAGTCTCCCCGCTGCGCACAGGCGCCGATCTCCAGCAGACCTCGCATCGCATAGGCGATGGTGTGGACGAAGGGCTGGGCGTTGTCCTGGAGGCAGTTGTTGTCGAGCCATCCAGCTTCGTTGCTCTGGGTGAGGGCCCATTCGCAGTTCCGGATCGCCGCCTCGAGATACCGGCGCTCTGCGGTGATGTCGTACACCCGCGCCAGGCCCCAGGCAGAGCGCGTGTTGTACGTGTTGATCTGCTTGCCCGTCATGGGAGAACCCCACGTCCGCCAGCAGCCGTCGGAATCCATGATGTCGCAGAGCCAGTTTGCCGCCCGGACCGCCGCCTCGCGATAGCGTTCCGTACCCTCTTCCTCGAAGGCTCGCACCCATCCGAACAGCACCTGGCCGGTATTGAACACCGTGGGCTGGTCAGAATCACCAAGCGCACCCGCGAGGACCCCCCCCGAGGGGTGCTGGATCTCGCATTCCCAGTCGGCCATCTGACGCGCGCGGACACGCGCGTCCGCATCGCCCGAGTAATCGAAGTACCGGTAGAAGGTGGGAATGATGTAACCGGTCGTTTCCGGATAGGACGGCGCCCACTTGCGCAGCCGCACGAGACGGGTCTGGGACACGCCCCTGTCCGGATTCGCATCCTGGGCGCGTTTCAGCCACGCAACGGCCGCATCGAGATGCGCCCGGTGTTCCCGGGGCCGTGTGAGACCCAGATTGGCATGGTCTGCCAACTGGCGCAGTTTGTCACCGACCCTTCCCACCCGCGTCAAGTCCGCCAACGTTGTTTCTCGCCGATTAGTCCCGGCCCGGCAGGGGGCCGATCTCGAAAAAGTGCTGCCCGCTCACCACGAGGCCAGACGCTGCCTGAAGCACATCCTGCGCCCGTATCAGCAGCAAGTCGGTGTTGCCGACCCGGCGCTGGCGCCATGAGCCCCGCCGGTGGAGTTCGGCAACGAGCCGCTCCTCGCGGCGCGCCCGGTGCGCGTGCTCCGAGATGACCCGTACCCGGCATTCGATGCGACGTCCGGTCGGGTCGATGACAGTTGCCGGCAGGGCCTCGGGCTCGTAAAGAGGGAACGGCAGGGCCTGGGACGTCAGCACTTCCACGTGATGGGTAAAGGTGAAGCTTGCGAAGGGCGCATCGAGACCCAGCAACCACGCATCACGCTGCAGCAATCGCGCAAAGGGAGACTCGCGACCAAAAGGCTCGTCCGTCAGTTCATGCCCTGCCACAAAGGCATGACTGTCCCGTCCCCAGGCAACGAGCGGATGTGTCGGCGACAGGCTGCGAACCACGCCGTCACTGCGCCGGAAGGATTCCGACACCATGCCCATCATCGATGGGGTCCGACGTACGTCCAGCGGCTTCCCTCTGGCCAGAAACTGGGCCGTGCTCATGTTGTGGTATGGCATTGAAGGCATGACCAGCAAGCCGTCCTCGCCAACCAGCTGCCGCAGGGCACCCGCCACGTCAGCGGGCTTGCCGGAGAACCCGTTGTGTTCGCGCCAGGAGGAGTGGACCATGACGGTGTCGGCCGCAGCAACACCCATCGTCCGGAGAGCGTCGATGAGCGCTGCCCCATCGTAGGCCCACCATGTCCGGCTCAGGACTGCCTTCACCCTGCGTTTGAGCATCCCGGTCAGTCCCAAGCCTCGGCCCCCGTTGGTCACATGCCGGGTGCCGGGGCGTTTATGTCGACGGTCTCATCCAGCAGCCGGGCAAAACGCGCCGTGATGGCCTTGCGATCGAACTGCGACAGAAACACGTCGTCCGCCTCGACCGCCGCGGGGACGGGTCGGTGCAGCCATTCCCGCAGCAGGACTTCGCAGGCATCCGCGGATTCGGCGGGTACGGCCTGCCCGAGCCCGGCCCGCTCGATGATCTGCTGTGTCGCCCCTGGATCGCAGAGCGCGAAAATGGGCCGCCTCGCCGCGACGTATTCGAACAGCTTGCCAGGTATCACCCCGTCGGAAGTCTCGCCGGTGTCCACGATGAGCAGCAGGTAATCGCAGTTGATCTGCGCAGTCATCGCCTCGTCATACGGCATGTCGCCAGCGAAGTCGTAGAGGTGTCCGATGCCGTGCCGCGTCAGGATTTCGTCGTAGTTCGCCCGGATGGACGGCTCGACGCCACCGAGGATGCGAACCCTTACTCGCCCCGCGAGAACGGGATCCGACTGGAATACCCGGCCGAGGGCTTCGGCGAAGGCGTAGCCACGCCGGTTCTTGAAGAGCCGGCCGGTGTAGACGAATTCAATGGTACTGCCCGCGAAGGGGCGCGTCCGGACCCGGGTCCCGTACAGCTCGTCGTCGTAGCCGTTCGTCAGCGTCTCCCACCGGGCAGACAGGTCCGGATGCAGCCGTTGCATGTAGGCAGTCTTGGGCTCGGACACGGTCACGATGACATCGGCCCGCCTGAGCAACCGGCGTTCCATCAGCAACTCCAGCCGCGTTCTCCACGCCGGCAACCATTCCCTCAGGACGTCGCCGTACCAGAGGTCCCGATAGTCCACAATCCAGGGAATGCCGGTTTCGGCGCGCAGCGCGTGTCCGACGAAGGCGCTCGAGAACGGTGGCAGCGTGGTGTAGACGGCGTCGATCTTCCTTTCCCGGCATATGCGCCTGGCCATCCGGAGAGCCTGGCTGGCCCAAGGACGATAGTTGTCGGGAATGTAGACGAAGTGGTTGAAGACGTAGCGGGCAAGGCCATGAGCGCGATCCAGTGCCTTGCTGCCCGCCCTCCCCGCCTGCGATTCCGGACTGCCGGGACCGGGTCCGCCGCCGGCGGTGCCTGCGTTTCCGCCATTCGCCGGGGCCGGAGTCCGACCCAGCAGTTTCTTGACGAAATCGGCGGTGGCGGACTCCAGGTCCACCAGTGGCCACCTCTCCACCTCCACCCCCTCGGGGACTTCCGCCTCGAGCCTGGGGTCGAAATTGGGTTCACGACCGGAGGGGGCCAGCGTGACGACCACCGATCGCCAGCCGTGGGCCCGCAGGTGGTCCACAAACTTGACCGTCCGGATCCGGCCGATGGTCTTGAGGGGCGGAAACTCGCCCGCAATGACCAGGAGGGTTCGGTCCGGTCGACTCATGCCGGGAGCGTCCCGCACAGCTGCTGACACATCGTCCGGAAAGTCTTCGCGCGCGCCGCCGAGTCGTTGCGCAGCGCGTACGCCAGCCCTCCCGCTTCGAGACGCTGCCGGAGTTCGGCATCGGTCAGCACGCGAATGATCGCCGTCGCAACCGCGGCAGAGTCGTATCCGTCAACGAGAAGACCGGTCTCACCGTCCACCACAGCTTCCACGGCACCCCCGGCCTGCCCCCCGATCACGGCCCGGCCGCACGCGTTCGCCTCGAGAAACACCAGCCCGAAGCCCTCCGTATCACCGTCGGGCATGGTCCGGTTCGGCATGACGAAAACGGAAGCCGCCCGGTAGGCGCGCAGCAGGTCTGCATCCGAAAGAGGGCCTGCCAGGCAGACGCGGTCGCGAACACCGCCCTCGACAGCGAGGCGCTCCAGTTCAACCGCCATCTCACCCTCGCCCACGATCAGCAGTCTGGCCTCCGGCACGGCCGCCTGCACCACGCTCCAGGCACGCACGGTCTGGTCGAAACCCTTCCTGGCAACGAGCCGACCCACGCAGAGGACGATCGGCCCCGAACCCAGAGAGAACCGCGCCCGAAGCACTCCGTCGTCCGCGCCCGGAGAGAATCGCGTCAGATCCACCCCGTTCGGAATCAGAACGATCCGGTCAGGGGCCACTCCCATCTCCTGCTCCAGCGCTTTCGCCGTGAAGCGACTCACCGCGACGACGGCGTCTGCGCGACGCAGGGAATACGCGCGACGCGAACCGAACGATCCGGATGCGTACCGGGTGGTGATCTCCTCGCCATGAACGTAGAAGACCAGTTTCAGGCCAAACCACCGGCGCAGGAATTCCCCGAGCCATGCCCCACTGACGAGTTCGCCGATGCAGACCACTCCGACGGGGTAGCGCCGCGCGAGACCGATGGCCTGCCAGGCGACGCGGACCTTGAGGGGCAGATCGATCGCAACGACCCGCCAGGCCGAAACGAGACGGTTGGCTGGCGGTGGCATGACGACAGGCCTGAGCAGTTCCGTCCGCGTCACCGGATAGCCGCACACCGCATCGTGCTCGCGCCATCCCGCGATGGGCTCACCGGTCCCGTAGTGCCTCCAGGAGGCCAGCACGGCCGTCTTGTTCGCTCCACCCAGGCGCGCCAGGCTTTCGTACACCGTGGCAGACCCGCCCCGTATGGGAGCGAAAATGCTGGCGATGATCAGGCAGAGGTCTCGGGACACGGAAACGCTACTGGAGAATGCGGGAAAAAACCCGCGGAATGCTCGCCGGTGCCGGGAGCGTGGCCGGTCGACTGAGCATCCGGTTGAGGGAAATGGAAATGACGATCAGATTGTAGGGCAGATCGAAGTAAGGCAGGCTGAGAAAGGCTCCTCCAACCAGATAGCCCACGAGGCTGACCTGGCACAACCCCGCCAGGTCGTTCATCCAGGAAACGTCAGGCTTTCCGTGAGTCGCCTTGCGGATGTGGCCCAGTTCCCGCCACAGTACCCACCACATTGTCAGGAACAGGCCCAGTCCCACGAACCCGGATTCCCCGAGGACGTGGAAATAGATGCTGTGCGCAACGACGATCAGCCGGGCCTCGGGGTAGTAGATGGAATAGATGGCGGGCGACCACATGTCGAACCCGCCGCCGAACGGGTTGGAGCGAGCGACGTTGAAGGCCATGTGCCACGCATCCACGCGGCTCATGGCCGAAGTGTCCGCGTCATAGGTCTGAATGGTTCCCATCCGGGCTCCCCATTCCGATGGCATGAAGCTGACGACAAACACCACGGCGACCAGGGCCAGCACGAGCATGCCGAACCGGTTACGGCTTCGCAGGATGAGAAGGCCACCCATGGCGGCAATGGCCAGAAGCGCCCCCCTGGATTGACTGCCGATGGCCGACACCGCCATCAGGAAGATACCCATGCCCCACGCGTTCTTCTTCCACCGGCTGACGGTCTGCAACTGCAGGTAGCGCATCAGGGGAATCGTGATGATGAGCGCGAGCGCGAGTTCATTGTTGCCGGATATGAACGTGTCGTCCGGGCCCCAGACCCGATAGGATCCCCCGGTGGTAATCGTGAAGATGCCTCCCTTCACGCCATAGTAGGCAAGCGAGGCGACGATCGTGAGCACCAGCATCTCGATCTGCCGCTGGCCATAGAGAAGGCCGATTGCGACGAAGACCATCAGCTGGATCTTGAAGATCTTGATCAACATCGGCCACGCGAGATCCGGATAGAAGGCGAAGGGGCAGCAGATCGCCATCCAGAGGAAAAACAGGAGATCGACCCTCGCAGAGCCGGTGAATATGCCGCCAACCCTGTCCCGGGTCGCGATCAGACCGACGAGGGTGGCCCCCCCGATGCATGCCGCCACCGGAAAGCTTGTCATGAATCCCCAGGTCTGCTTGTGGGGATTCATCAGGCTGATCCAGGTCCACCCCAGGACCCCGATCCAAGGTCGCCGCAGCGCTGACAGCGTAGTCCCCAGCACGAGGATCAGGATGACGACGTCTCTCATGGCGCGATCGCGCAGCCTGTGGGGATGCCCCGGCAACGGCGCGGTGCGTCAACGCCGGACATGGCTCACCACATAACGAAACTTGCCGGACTTCTCGGGGGCGATGGCGCCGACGACATCCACCTCCACCTGCACGGCATCGCCGAGACGCTTGCGGATTCCAAGGACGATGGATTGTCGGGTGGTCTCGTCGAAACCGGATGCGGGCACGACATGAACCCGGGTCAGCAGCCGGTTTTCCTGGACGATCCTGAATGCGGCCACCTGGGGCAGTTCCCGCAGCACGTAGATCAGCCCGAGTCCGTGCATCACGCTGCCTTCGGCTGTCACGACGAAATCCGTGGAGCGGCCCTCCACGCTGGCAAGTACCGGCAAGCCCCGACCACAGGCGCAGGCCGCGCCGGACAGAATGCCCACATCCCCCGTGCGATAGCGCACAAAGGGAAAATCCCAGGTGGCGAGATGGGTCACCACGATCTCCCCCGCCTGGCCGGGCGGCAGGGGAGTCCCCGCGGGATCCACGATTTCCACGACGATGTCCTCGGCCGTGAGGTGCAGGCTGCCACTGGGGCATTCGTGCGCGAGGAAACCGGCGTCTCTGCCGCCATACCCATTCGCCACGGGGCACCCGAACACCCTGGCGATCGCAGCCCGCTGGTCGTCGTACAACCGCTCGGAGGTGACAAACGCCACCCGTATGCCGAGATCGGTCATCGCGACGCCTCGGTTCTCCGCATGCCGGGCAATGAGGGACAGTGACGACGGATACCCGAAAAGCATCCGGGGCCGTCGGCGGCGAATCCGCGCCAGGGCGTCGTCCAGGCGCTTGTCGGACATGTCGAAAGCCGGCAGCAGTTCGGTCCGAAACACGGCATCCCGGATCAGACGCACCCGGTCCTGGGAATTCAGTTCGATCGGTGACCCCCAGACAACGATCTCCGGGTCACCGATATCGACGTCCCACCAGCGGGTCGCGCGCCACTTCGCGGCCACGTCGTGGCTGACCCGGCCAGAACCGACAAGGAAGGTCAGCGGTTCGCCGCTCGACCCCCCCGTACTCATCTTCCTGACCTTGCCGGCGGCTGCGGAACCGAGCCGGTCGAAGTTCCCGCGAATGTCGGCCTTCGACAGCAGAGGCAGTCGGGCGAGATCCGACGCGGACGTCACCGAGTCCGGATCGAAGCCGCAGGCCGCGAAACGCTCGGCATGAAAGGGAGAATGCACGGCGGCGTGCTTCAGGAAACGCGCCAGATTTTCCGACTGCAGAGCGAGAATCCGATCCCGTTCCCACCACTGGGACCGCTCGAGTTCGCGAAGGCGCCGAACCGTATCGTGTCCCTTGATGTGCTCGTGCAGGGGAAAGAACAGGGACGACACCAGCCGAGTGTAGATCCCGCCGCCGGCAAGGGCAGATCTCATGCGGGATCCGGATTGCCGGGAACGGGCTGCGGCGGGACGCCCGGCAGCAGTACGCGACCGGACAGTTCACCGTACAGCACCAACAATTTGTCGACCGTGCGTTCGACACCGTAACCCGCCAGGCAGGTCTCGCGCGCCGTCCGTCCGAGACGCTCCCGGAGCCCCGCATCCACGCACAAGGCACGCAGGCCGTCCGCGAGGGCCTCCACATCTCCGCTGTCGATGAGAAGCCCGTCGCTCCCATGCGTGACGACGGACGGGATCGCGCCGACCCTCGTTGAAACCACCGGGAGTCCGCAGGCCATCGCTTCGAGCAGCGCCATGGGCAAGCCCTCCGCGCGCGAGGGCAGCACGAAGATGTCGGCCCGCTGCAGCAGGGCTGCCTTCGCATCGCCGACGACGGGCCCGAGAAACCTGACCCGGTCCGAGATGCCGAGGGCTTCGCATCGTTCCCGGGCAATCCCGTTGAACCCTTCCGTCTCCTCTCCGCCCGCGAGCAGCAGTGCGGATGCCTCGGACACCCGTGCGAAGGCCTCGAGGAGCTCCGGCACTCCCTTGCGCTCCCCCAGGTTTCCGAGGAACAGGACCTCGAGCCCGGTCGCGCGCGCGTAAAGTTCCTTGGCCTTCGGCGCCGCCACACCGTTCTCCACCACGAACCAGCGGACGCCGGAGACCCGCTCCGACAGGCGCGTCCTCCAGTCTTCGGACAACGCCACGACAGCATCGGCACTGCGTGCGATGGCCGCGGCCAGCCGGCGGGCCGGCGCATTCAGATCGTCCAGAAATGCGTCGAACCGCGCGCCGTGCACGTGCAGCACGCACCTGCGTCCCCGAAGCTTCGCCAGCAGGACAAGCAGGCCATCGAGAAAGAACGTCAACCCGCTGCAGGTATGGATGTGGGCGATGCAACCCGCGCTCCCGCCCAGCGCCGACCACCAGCGAACGATCAGGGACAGTCGCGCCGCAACCCCCTGCCACCACGGCCGGCCCTCGGGCGTCTTCTTGCCGGTGTCGAACAGTTCCAGCGACACGCGCTCCGCCAGGGATGACCTGGCCAACCCGTCCAGCACGGAGGCCATGCCGCCGACGGCGGGCGGCAACGGCCCCGCCATCACGACGCGCAGGGCATCACGCCCGGGAATTCCTCCGGCCTGCGTCATGGCGAAGGCTCCCGGACGACTCGGCCGTACACCGCCCGGTAGCGCGCGACACTGTTCGTCCATGTCCGCTCCCGTTCCACGAATTCCCGGCCCCTCGCGCGCAACACGGCCCGGTCTGCCGGGGCCTGCAGCAGGGCGGTGACCGCACGCGCCAGGTCCCGCGCATCACCGGCCCGGAACAGCAGGCCGGTCTGTCCGTCGCGGATGAGTTCCCGGTGACCACCCACATCGGACGCCACCAGAAGCCGACCCTGAGCCATCGCCTCCAGCGGTTTCAGGGGCGTGACGAGCTCCGTCAGCCGCATCGGCAGGCGCGGGTAGGTCAGCACATCGACGAGGTCGTAGTAACGCCCGATCTCCGCGTGCGGTACGCGGCCCCGGAAGACAACGCTGCCTTCGACGCCAAGACGTCGCGCCATCTCCTTCAGCAGGGCCTCCTGGGGGCCCCCGCCGACGAGCAGGACCCGCACGTCGGGTAGCGTCTGCTGAAGAATCGGCAGGGCCTCGAGGAGCAGCGGCAGCCCCTCGTAGGCGTAGAAGGATCCGAGGAAACCCAGGACCGTTCGGCCCGTGAGCCCGAGTTCCGCCCGCAAGCCCTCGTCGGGTTTCCGGTCCACCTGGAACTTCTCGACATCCACGGCGTTGGGGATGACCGTCACCTTCGATTCCGGAATGCCCCGCGCGACGATGTCGGCCCGCAGCCCTTCGCAGATCGTGGTGACGGCATCGACACGATTCAGGGCGTAGGTCTCGAGCGCCCGGGTGAGCCGGTACCGGAGGTCTCCCTCGCGGGCGGTACCGTGATCGACGGCAGCATCCTCCCAGAAGGCGCGGATTTCATACACGACGGGAATACCCAGCCGCCGGCCCACGCGCAGCGCCGGGATGGCGTTGAGCACGGGGGAATGGGCGTGAATGACATCTGGTCGCACCTGACGTGCAACCTCGTCGAGCCGGGCCCCGAGTTCGCGCATCAGCTTGACCTCGCGCAGCACGGGTATCGCCTCGAACCGCCCGGGACGTGGAACAGTGCGGAAAAAGTGCCAGCCATCGACGTCCTCCTCCGGCGTGTTCGCGCCGGGCTGCTTCGGGCTGGTGAGATGAAACGTCTCCCATCCGAGCCGGCGCTGTTCCCGGAGAATCGACAGCGTGCGAAAGGAGTAACCGCTGTGGGAGGGAATCGAGTGGTCCAGAACATGCAGGATGCGCATGATCGGTTCCGTCAGCGGGTCGGCCAGGCCGTCACCGGGGCCGGGCGCAGCCTGGAACCCGCCTGAGACCCGGACAGGCGCGGCGGCACCACGCTCGAGGTGGCCGCATTGGCCAGGAAGGCATCGAACATCAGGAGAGACCAGATGGCAGCACTCCGATCCCGGAGGCCCGTGTCGTGCTCCTCGAGGATCCGCACGACGGCATCCCTGTCCAGGAAGCCGCAATCGGCCAATCGTTCCCCCCGCAACCGGTCCCGCGCGTACTCTCGCAGCGGGCCCCGGAACCAGGCTGCCAGCGGCACCGCAAACCCCATCTTGCGGCGGTAGAGCACGTCCCTGGGCAGGAACGGCTCCATGGTCTTCTTCAGCAGATGCTTGCCCTCACCGCCACTGACCTTGAGGGAGCCGGGCAGGCTGGCAAGCCACTGGACCAGCTCATGATCCATCAGCGGCTCGCGCACCTCGAGGCTGTGGGCCATGCTCGCCCTGTCCACCTTGGTGTTGATGTCCCCGGCCAGGTAGGTCTTGAGGTCGAGGTACTGGATCAGCGACAGGGGATCGTCCGTGTTGGCCCGCCTGGCGTGCGCGCGGAACAGCTCCACCGTGGAATAGCCGCCGAGTTCCTTCCGGAACCGTGCACTGTAGAGGGAGGTGCGCATCTCCCCGCGAAGGACGGAGATCAGGTCGAAGTACGCCTCGGTCGTGTCCTGGGACAGGCCGCGCAGGGTAGACCGGGCGCGAAGGAAGCGGGGGGCGCGAACGAGGGGAGGGTACAGGGCGGCAAGCGACCCGAACACGGGCCGGCGGACGGCCAGGGGAACCATGCGGCGACGGGCTTCCTCGCGCAGGAAGGTGCGATAGCGGCTGTACCCGGCGAAACTCTCATCGCCCCCATCTCCCGAAAGCGCGACCGTCACATGCCGCCGGGCCATTTCGCAGAGGCGGTATGTTGGCAGGGCGGAACTGTCGGCGTAGGGCTCGTCGTAGAGTTCGGCAAGCTTCGGAAGCAAGGCGAAGTCGTCGCTCGCCACCTGCTCGACATGGTGACGGGTGGCGTATCGCGTGGCCACTGCCGCAGCATATTCCGATTCGTCGAAGGCCCCGTCGGCAAAAGCGATCGAGCAGGTCTCCACTGGCGACGCGGACAGCCCCGCCATCACGGCCACCACGGCGCTTGAGTCGACTCCACCGGACAGAAAGGCGCCAAGGGGCACGTCGGCAATCATCCTCAGCCGCACCGATTCCCGCAGCCGCTGCAGAAGCTCGTCCTCGGCCTGCGCCTCCGTGAGCCTGGAATCGAGGGAAAAGGTGACATCCCAGAAGGACACCGGCTCCGGCAACGGTCTGCGGCGCGTGACGGTGAGGGTATGTCCTGGCGGGAGCTTGAACACCCCCTGGTAAATGGTCCGCGGCTCCGGCACATAGCCCAGCGCGAAGTAGTCCTCCACCGCCAGCGGTTCGATTGCCCGGGAGAACCCACCGTGGGCACACAGTGCCTTCAACTCGGAACCGAAGATGAGGTGCCCGTCACCGAGCAGCGCATAGTGCAGGGGTTTCACGCCCAGACGGTCGCGTGCCAGGAAGAGGGTCTCGGCCTTCCGGTCCCAAAGGGCGAAGGCGAACATGCCGCGGAAACGTTCCACGCATCGCGGCCCCCACGCCTCCCAGGCGTGGACGATGACTTCGGTATCGCTCCGGGTACGAAACCGGTGGCCAAGCGAGACGAGTTCCGGGATCAGTTCCTGGTAGTTGTAGATTTCACCGTTGAACACGACGACGACGGACTCGTCCTCGTTGTACAGCGGCTGCTGACCCGTCGACAGATCGATGATGGCGAGTCGACGATGTGCGAGCCCGACGCCCCGTTCGACGTGATAGCCGCCCCCGTCGGGGCCTCGGTGAAACTGCACGTCAGCCATGGCCTCAAGCCTGATGCGCTCGATCTCTCGCTTTCCGCTCGTGTCGAAGATGCCGGCGATTCCGCACATGTTCCGGTCAGTTCCCAGGCATCAATGGCCGGATCCGGCCCGGAGTGCACCCGCCGCGGGTCGGGGCATGCCACGCACCCGATCGTCGATCAGCGACCGGTAGATGGAAGCGTAGCGCTCGGTCATCGCAGAAATGCTGAAGTGCGCCACGGCCCTGGCGCGGGCGTGCTCTCCCTGGAGCCGGGCAAGATCCGGACGCCGCACATATTCGGCCAGTGCCTCCGCAAGTCTGTCAGGCGACGCAGTGGGCACCAGCGCACCCGTCTCTCCCTCCACCACCAACTCCGGATTGCCTCCGGTTCGCGTGGCCACCACGGGCAGTCCGCAGGACATCGCTTCCAGAATGGTGTTGGAGATTCCCTCCGACAAGGATGGAAGGACAAAGACGTCCAGCGCGGGAAGTATCGAATCGATATCATCCCGGGATCCCGGCAGGAACACCTGCCCGGACAGGCCCGCATCCCTCAGCGTCCGGCCCACGGCCTCCCGGAGGGATCCGTCTCCCACCATCACAAGCCGAAGCCGCTGCCGAATATCGGGAAACATGCCGCAAAGCAGCACAAAAGCGCGGGCGAGGTTCAGGGGATCCTTGATCGCCTCCATGCGACCCACGGTCCCGAAGACGATGTCGCCGGGCCTGGCCAGTCCCTCGAACAGCTCGCCGCGACGGACAGCACCGGCTGGCCGGAATCTCCCCGTGTCCACCCCGTTGTACACCTGCGACAGCCTGTCGGCCGGGACCTGAACATCCTCGCGCAGGTAGCGCTCCAGATCCCGGGAGAGTGCGATCGTCTGATGCACGAACGGACGCAGTGCCCGCCTGATCGCCGTGTACCGCCGGTGCTTGACCTTCAGGTCCTCCACGTCACGCCCATGCTCGCTGTGCACCCGGGCCGGAATCCCTGCAAACATGGCCACCGGCTGGTATTCGAGAGCCGCGATGTTCCGCGTATGGACGATGGCGGGCGACAGGGTCCGGAACAGCCGCCACAACCGCACGTGCGTTCCCAGACCGTTCCCCGGCGGTTTATGGAGAGCGTGCACTTCCACATCGGGCCGCTCGATCCGGTTGCGGAAGTCGGTGTAGTCGGTGAGGCAGACGATGGAGTGCCGGAAATCGGCAACCGGAAGATGGTTGATCAGGTTCACCAGTCCGTTCTCGAGCCCCCCGACTCCGAGCCGGTAGATGACATGCGCAATGAGCGGCGGAGAAACCGGCATGGGTGACAGGGGTCGGAGGTTGCGGGAACCTCGCCTCTGAGGCAAGGCCGATGCCAGGCCCCCGACCGCCTCCATCAGGGAGGGCCGACGCGGGCTTTCCCCAGGGTCCCGACGAAACGAGACGCCCGACGCTGGCCGAAGTCATCGAGTTGCGCCGGCAGCGGTCCGTCCAGGGATGTCTCGAAGGATTGCATCCAGAGAATGACTGCGGACTCGCCCCCACGTCCCAGCACGCGCGCGGCACCCAACATCGCTTTCGCCATGATCTCGCTCGTGGTCGTCCAACCCGCGACCCAGTACAACCGGCGGACGACGATCCGACTCGTTCCACGCTTGTACTCCTGTTCGAGAACCTCGACCGGCACTCCGCCGAGGGATTGCGTCAATCTGACCGGCTTCTTCACCCACCAGCCAGCACCCAGCAGCTTCTGGTTCGCGGAAGCGATGAGTTCGTGCCCCTGCCTCTGTCCCCGGTACCACGCCGCGAATACGCCGACGTCACGGCCCTCGCAACGGTATCTGCCCTCTACCCGCTGGTCCGCATCCAGATATCCCTGGGGTACCGGCACGCGGCCCTCCTCACGGGAGCAGCCGTCGAGAAAGGACAGGAACTCCTGGCGGCTGAGGGAAGCGCTTCCCGCAACAGGCTCCGTGCCAGCGGGAATGCGCCAGGGCGCTGCAATGAGAATCGCCGCCGCGCCGTATAGCGCCACGCGGCGCAGGGTCGAGTCCCCGGGTGGTGGGCTTGGCGCTGCGTGAAAGGGAACAGGCGGATCCCGCCAGCGCGCACCGAGGCTGAAGATTGCGAAGACCGCGACACCGAAGATGATCCAGCCGAGAGTCAGGTGCCCGACGACCACGCCGTACTTGTTGTCGGAGAGATGGGCCACCATCACGATCGTGTACGCGCGTACCCAGTTGGCAGCGATGGGCAGGAGAATCGAAAGACCCACCAGAACAGTCCGCTTCTTCCAGGAACGGAAATTCAGGTAGGCAAAGACGGTTCCGGCGAAGGTCGACACCGACAGATACCGGATGCCGCTGCACCACTCGATCACCGACCAGTGCCCCGACGGGATGATGAAATTGGTTCCCTCCTGCAGCACGGGGATGCCCGACAGCCTCAGACCGAAGACGACGGATGTGGCAGTCCAGTCCATCAGGAGAGGCACGAGGGAAGGTCCGAACGGAATGGCAAAGACCAGGAAGGACAACGGTCCGAGCATCGCCCGGAACACCTTGTCGCCAAGCACGCACCACAGCAGTCCCCAGATCATGCTGACGAGGGCAACGTGCTGAGCGATCGCGACACCCGCCACGTATCCGGCATACCAGAGAGCCCCGGCACCGGCCAGCAGCCCCAACCCCCACGGCGAGGGCTCCACGGGTTGAGCGCTGATCCGGAGACGGTTGCGCCACAGGAGGCCGGCGACCAGCAGAACTGCCAGGAAGCCGTGGCTGGCGCTTGTGGAGGTCTCCCAAAGGGAGACCATCTCCATGGCCGTGCTTCCGTACCAGATCAGCAGGACAGCCAGCAGCCCGATGGCCAGAAGGTGGGCGGGCGCCTCGAACAGACGAGATACTCTAGGCGGCGCGCTAGCGAGCGGCACAGGCGAACTCATCACGCTCCGCTCTGGCAGGCATTGCCTTGCCGGACCCCGCATTTTCGAGCAGCGCGGCGTAAGCGGACATGTTCGATTCCCAGTCGAAGCGGTCACGTACATAGGCCCGGGGGCTGCCTGTCCGAAACGGCACCCCCGAGCCAAGGGCGCTCCTCACGGCGCCCACGAACTCTTCGGCCGAGGCGACAACCAGCACGCCATGGTCGTCAGCACCCGTCAGAGCCGCGGCGCAACTCGAATGGGCGATGACCGGTTTATCCATCGCCATCGCCTCCAGGACCTTGTTCTGGATTCCACGGGCAACGCGCAGCGGCGCAACGACAACCCGGGCGTGTTGCAGATAGGGCCTCACGTCCGGCACGCTTCCGGTCACCACGACGCCTGGCACCTTGCCGAGGGCTCGAACCGGGGCGCTCGGATTCATGCCAACGACGTAGAAACTGGCAAGAGGAAACTCCGCGTGGACCCGGGGCCAGATCTCGTGCGCGAACCAGGTGACCGCATCGACATTCGGCCAGTAATCCATGGCTCCGGTGAACACCACAGCCTGAACGCCACCGAAGGGATCCGGAAATTCATGGGCTGGCGAGAAGAAATCGCTGTCGACCCCGTTCGGAACGACCCTCACTCGCCCGGTCAGTTCCGGTGCCAGCTCGTACAACAGCCTTCTCTCGTTTTCCGCAACGAGGGTCACCACCTCGCAACGCAGTGCTGTCCTCACTTCGAAGTCGAGCAGGCGCTGCGCCTCGCGTCGATACACCCAGGACGGGACCCCGCGCTTTCGATTCGCGTACTCCGTCCACTTCGCAGAGTCCACGTCGCAGTAGTCCACGACCCGGCGAACGCCCTCGAGGTTGAGTACGTACTGCGCCATGGAAGAGGAGAAGACCATGGCCCGCCCGATGCCGTGTCGGGACACCGTGTCCCGCACCCACTGCGTCATGGCTCGCGACCGGTAGTACGGCAACGTCAGCGGCTCTCCCGTCAGAAACCCCCGTAGCGATGCGAGCTTTCGCCATCCCGGCGCCATGGGCAGAAGGTTCAGGCCTGCGCACCATTGCCGGAGTTCGCCCGCGCGAGACCAGTCCTCGGGCTGATCGACAAAGGCACCGAGATGGATGCGATAGCGCGTCGCCAGATACCGCAACATGTTGAAGGAACGCACCTTGTCCCCCTTGTTGGGAGGAAAAGGAATCCGGTGCGAGAGAAAGAGGAGGTCCTGCATCCTGCTCATCCGAGATTCCGGACGATGTGCGGACCGAGAAGGTTCACCAGAGACCGGGGCATCCGGCGCCAGGCCTCGATGAAGAGGCGATACTTCGGATTGAGCGGATTGTTCTCCGGGATGCCGGTCGCCGACAGGAGGCAGTACTCGTAGCTGAGCGGAGTGGGCTCGAAACCCCAGTTCTTCTTGAAGTCATAGGAACCGGTACCCAGCTTGCTGCGTCCGTAATCGAAGACACGGCACCCTCTCTCGCAGGCACGGCGCATGAGTTCCCAGTACTTGAAATCGTTGGCTGCCAGATCACGGGCCGCGGGCAGGTCACCGGCGTAGTACGGAAGCACCTCGTCCCGGAAATAGAAGGACAGCACGCCCGAGACCGCAACACCTCCGGCATCCAGCACGATCAGGCTTTCACAACGGTCACCGAATACCCTCTTGAGGGCCTGGAAATACCTCTTCGGGAACGGAGGCGTCCCGTGCCGGTGAACATTGTCCGCATAGAGGTCGAAGAAGCGGTCGACGCCGGGATCGAGTTCGCTTCTCAATCCCGCCTTGATCCCCTTTCGAACCATGGCCCGCTGCTTCCGGGGGATGGCGAGCATGTTGGCCTCGACCTCCTCCAGGATCTCCTTGCGGAACGTGACATACAGATCCTGCCGCGGCCAGTCGGGCTCCCGGGATTGAAGGTTACGGAATTCCACGTGGGAAGCGCCCACCTCGCGACCGAAGGCGACAGCCGCCTCGTGCAGCAGCGACACTGCCACCGGATCCTCGGCCGCGCAGCCGCCATACACGCCGAAGGGAAGCGACGTCACGGCATGTCCGAACAGGACGCTTCTTACTTCTGCCAGCGGAAGCACACCAACGATCTGCCCCGCCCGCTCGGCGAGCAGGTAATGCGTGCGGTGGCGGAAGACCCCCTCGATGATTTCCTTCCAGCCGGAAAGGTGGAAGAACGTCGCGGAGGAACTGCGCTGAACGAAGTCATCCCATGCCGAGGCATCCGCTGCACGGAATTCCCGGACCGAGACCGGTGCCGCGGCGGCTGCGGCAGTTTCCGCCTGCAAGTGCATCACGTCGCACCCGCCCCGCTGAATCCCGACACGAACCCTTTGGGGTCAGGAAGAATGACATCACGGGGCTCGGACCCTGGGTGCTGCAGTTCCCGTGCAAACACGACATCCACGCGATCCCAGCGAAAGTCCGCCAGCAATCGGCGCAGCCGCGGGACGGTTCGCTGGAGGTTCACGTAGTGCCGGAAGCGCGATTTCGCGTCGGCCTCATTGATCCGTGGTTGCCCGTGATCCACCTCCCAGGGATGGAGGTAGAACACCGTCGGTCTCCGGTCGAGACGATTGACGCGCCGGATAAGCCAGCGGGATACGCCATAGGGCAGAAAACGGAAGTAGCCTCCCCCTCCGGCCGGAAGATTGCGGCTCAGCAGCCGTGAAGTCGTCACCGGAATCTCCGTCAGCCCGGGTCGGACCTCATAGGGAAACCGCGGCGAGTCCGGCATGCCGTAGTGGTCATGTCTGACCGGATAGACGCTCGAACTGTAACGGTGGCCCACCTCCCGGATGCAGTCGAACGCCCAAAGATTCCCGGCGCCGATCGAAAAACTGGGTGCGCGATAACCCTTGACTTCCAGACCACCGAGGTCTTCCAGGAGTCCCTTCGCCCGTGCGAGATCCTGCAGAAACTCCTCCCGGGACTGCTCGGAAGCGCGCAGATGCCCATAGCCGTGACTAGCCAGTTCATGACCACCGGCAATGATCCGGCGGACCACCTCTGGATGACGCTGGGCGATCCACCCGAGCGTGAAGAAGGTCGCCCGGGCGCCCGCATCGGCGAGCAACCCCAGGATGAGATCGACGTTGCGCTCCACTCGGCAGGGAATCGAATCCCAGCGGTCACGCGGAATGTACGGCGCCAGTGCAGAGACCTGAAAATAGTCCTCGACATCGACGGACAGCGCGTTTGCATTGGGCATGATGGCGTTCGGCATGGTGTGCAAGGGGTACGGTTTCAGGGCCTGGCCTGGCCGCCAGGCCGCACGCCGGGCTCGATGGCGTGCACGATCTTCCGGAGGGTGAGCAGGACGCCGTTGAGGGTCCGCTCCAGCCGCACGACACGCCCTGGAATACCCGGTTCCCCGGGTTCAGCGCCGCCGTCGGCCTCCGCCTGCGCGAGCCCATCCCGGCCGCTGATGTGGCCGCCCGGCTCGTCGACCCGGTAATCGGGATCGTCCGCGCGCCCGGCGAGAATCTCGTTCGCGGGCATGACCGCGCCGAGTTCCTCGCGAAGCTCCCGCGCCACGGCTTCCACATCGGCAGCTTCAAGATGATGGGAATCCCGCAGGAATCCGGACAGCATGAGCCGGTTGAAGACCAGATTGATGCGGCGGGGAATACCCGACGTGAAGGCAAAGACGGCGTCGAACGCCTCGGATTCAACCCTCGGATCGCCCTTCCATCCGACATGCCGAAGCCGGTGCTGGATATAGCGTTCGGCTTCCTCCCGGTCGAGCGGGCCGAGATGGTAGGAGGCGATGATGCGTTGCCTCAACTGCTGCATCGAATGGTGCTGCATGATCCGCCGAAGCTCGGGCTGGCCGATCAGAAAACTCTGCAGCAGGGCTCGATCGCCGACCTGGAAGTTCGAGAGCATGCGCAACTCCTCGATGGCTCGCGGCGAAAGGTTCTGTGCCTCGTCGACGATGAGCAAGGCCCGCCTTCCCTTCGCGGCAATCCCCTTGAGGAACTCCTCGAGATCCGTGAGCAGGGAGGCCTTGTCCGCGCCCTTCGTCGCCAGGCCGAATGCCGCGCAAACCGACCGGACCAGATCGTCGGCATCCAGCATGGTACTGACCAGGTGGGCCGCCACGACCTTGCTCTGATCGAGATTCGCGAGCAGGTTCCTCACGACGGTTGTCTTGCCGGCCCCCACTTCACCCGTGATGACAATGAATCCCTCGCCCTGGTAGAGACCGTACTCGAGGTACGCATAGGCGCGTTTGTGCACCCGGCTCTCGTAGTAGAAATCCGGGTCGGGACTCAGCTGGAAAGGCTTGCCGGTCAACTTGTAGAAGGACTCGTACATGGCGACCTCTATCGGAACTGGTGCGCTAGCGTGAACAGCAGGGCCCGTTCACGGGAGTCATTGGTGCTGGATGAGTCAAGGGTCAGGAACCGCACGCCCGCCGAGAGGCTCGTCCTGGGATTCAGCGAATGCAACACGGTGAATCTCAGTGTCGTCTGCAAGGTCTCGAGCGCTGCCGCCCCGGCGGCCAGCGCCGTGGACTGGGTCTGGACTCGATCGATACCGGCACTGAGGGACGTCTGCTCCGTCAGGGAATGGCTGGCAGTCAACGCGAAGCCCTGTTGCCTGAGTTTCGAGACGGAACTGAAGATGTCCGGCGTTCCACTCGTCGGAGCGGTGGAAAGTGGGGTCGTGGCGCGCCAGTAGACCGTGAGGAGAATGCTGTTCCGGACGCCGATGATTCCGAAGGAGGGCTCCAGGCTTTCAACAAGCACGACTCGGGGAGAAACGTAACTGGACGTTGCTCCCAGAGTCGGCGGCAGGTTTCCCGTCTGGATGAGCCGGTTTACCTCGGTCTGCCGGGCCGCCTCGTCGGGGATGCTCGTGCGAAGAAGTTCGGACAGGAAAGAGGCTGTGCTTGTCTGGGTGACGCCAATCCCCGTCTGCTGCGAAACCTGTTCCTGCCGGGAGAGCCTGAGGCGCCACGTCGTGGCGCGAGTCCGGTGCGAGACGTCCGCAGCGTAACCGGTGCCGAAGAAACGCTTGTCGACCGACAGATTCACGGTTGTCCGGGGCGTCGGTTGCCATTGCCCTCCCACCCCGTAAGTCGAACCGCTGAAGGACCGGGTCCCGTAATCGTTGCGCTCATGGCCGCCTGTGAGGTAGACGCTCAGGTCGGCATCGAACCGGAAGCTGGCCCGGCCGCGGAGGATGTCGCTCGAGAACTGCTGGCCGGACGCAAGGCTGGAGTCCTGATGCGTGGCATCGACACCCGGAACGATGAACCGCCCCGGATCACCGCTCGCCACAGCGCTCACACGGTTGGTGGTCTGGTCCGGAAGATTACCCTGGGCGTACGTGGTGTAGAGGAAATCATCCCTGAGCTGGAACGTGCCACCGCCACTGAACCGGCCCTGGTAGTAAGGACTCAGGGCGATGGTGCGGGTTTCGGTCCGATTCGTCGTGGAGGTGGTGACGTCCCTCGGCTGGGCACCGAACGGAGAGATGAAGGTCTGCGCGATCGTGGCCCGAGAGTCGACGAAAAACCGGCTTGGAACCGCCTCGAGATTCGCAGATGCGTTGAGAGTGTTGAACAGCGAATCGCCAGTCGTGTCGTTCAGGGACCCCACCACGACGGGGGCATAGGTCATGTCAACCTTGAGCATACCGCTTGACCGCTTGACCCCGAAGACCGGGGCTGTCCGGAGAATGAGGTCGGACTGCTCCTGTCCTCGAACCCGCAGCGAGGGATTGTCGGAGCCGGTCGCCGTCAGGGAGAGACTCATCCTGGGGTTCCATTCAGATGCCCCGGCACCCGAGGAAATCGCCGTCACGAGCAGTGCAATACCCGCGCGCGCACCGGTTGCGCGGCGCACTCCGCACACGCGGCTCACGGGTACCTGACTCCGGCCTGAACGGACAAGAGACATCGCCGTCCTATTCAGCCTGGGAGTAATAGTAGGAGTAGTAATACCCTTCTTCCCGGAACGAACACTTGTTGAGCACAGCCATGACCACGGGGCAGTTCTCGATCGCAGCCATGGCCTCCTGAACCGCACTCTGGGCAGTCTGTTCGGCCTCCACCACGTACACGATCTGCCCCATGAGCTGGGCCAGCACCCTCGGCTCCGGCGCCGCAAGCAGCGGCGGGGAATCGAAGATGATCAGACGGTCCGGATAGCGCTCGTCCAGCTGGCGGACGAGATTCTCCATCACCTTGCTCGCGAGCAATTCCGTCGCGTGTTCCTGGCGTGTGCCAGCTGGAATGAACGAGAGCCTGCCGAGATTGGTCTTCAGCATCACGTCAGCCACATCCAGGGTGGGGTCCACCAGCAGGTCCATCAAGCCCCGGGCCGGGGGAATGCCGAGCATCTCCGCGAGCGCCGGTCGCGTGGGATCGCCTTCGATCAGCAGGACCGTGCTGTCACGCTCACCGGCGATGCTCAAGGCCAGATTCATCGATATGAAGCTCTTGCCCTCACCGGGAACAGCACTGGTCACCATGACGCGGCGGCCATTGGCCACCTGCGCTGCGCCCTTGCCGACGCAATTGTTGATGATCGGTCGCTTGATGACTCGCAATTCGTTTGCGAGGCGGGACTGGGCAGCATCGGGCGTCAGCAGACCTCTCGCAGCGATGCGCGCGAAGTCGATCTCGACCTCCCGCGATCGGCGCGCCTGCTCGGGCGCCGAGACGTTGTCGGGCGGCTCGGGCCGATCGGTTCTGGCACGGGGCTCCGCCATTCTCCTGGACATCACCGCGGAGGGAGATACCTTGCCCGGGGAAGCCGGCGACTGGGCGGCCGGAACAGTCGGTCTTGCAGGTGCCGGGGTCGCCGCCGAATCCGGTGTCGCTGCCCTTGCAGGGCCGGGCGCCGGAACTGCGGGCGAAGCCGGAGGGGAAGATGGCTTCGGAGCCGCTTGCGGAGCCGCCGTCGGAGCCTGTGGCGGGACGGGCGCCGGAGCCTCTGCACGCGCTGGCGCGGTGGGTTGCTGCAACGGAAGACTCTCCGGCGGAGACACATCCCCCTGCATTTCCCGCAGCCTGAGAGCAGCCCGCTCGATGGAGTCGTCCACCTCCTGCGAACCGCGATCGCGGACCGCGCTCTCCCGGGGAAAAGCGAGATCCCCGGAGACCTGTATGCCAGCCTCCCGCAATTGTTCAAGGCGGCGGGCCGCCTGCTCGATCAGGCTCATCGTCCCTCGTTCCTCAGTAAGTACGGACCGCAAGCAACATAAGCACGAGCGCCGAGCCGAAGACGGCAAACAGCCCCGCCAGTCCCCCGAAAAAGATCAGATTGTGCAAGCGTCGCCGCTGTCGGGCCGCCGGACTGTCCTGCATGGAGACCCCTCCGAGGACGGGCCGCTGCAATGCCCGGCGCAGCCCCTTGAGAGAATGGAAAACGGGGAAGAGCTGGCTGTAGGCAAGCGACGCAACGGCACCGGCGGCGATGGATGCCCCGAAGACGAGGCCGAGGAGAAGCAGCCGATTCGGGGCGACCGGCGTGTTGGAAGTCCGCGGCGGATCGATCACCCGGAAATCAGCCACGGAAGCGCTCTGCTCCAGTTGACTGGTCATCATGGCGGACTCGCGCCGGCCCACCAGACTGTCGTAGTTCGACTTCTGGATCTGGTAGTCGCGGTTGAGCTGGATCATTTCCTCCTCGAGTTCCGGGCGCAGCTTCGCGGTTGAACGCAGCTCGGACACCTTGGACTCGAGTTCATCCACTCGGCCTTTTCTGGACGCAACATTCGCCTCGGCATCCGCGAGCGCAATCTTGAGTTGCTGGTAAACAGGATTCCGATCGACGCTTGTCGCCCGACCCTCCGACGCCCGCGCCGCCATCGCCTTGCGACGCGAGTCGACCACCTCCTTTCGTTGTCTCTCGAGGTCTGCCAGAACCCGCTTGGTCCCGACCACGTCGGGATGCTCCTCGGTGAAGTGACGCAGAAGTTCGTCGAGATTCTTCCTCAGGGCGTCTATTCGCCCGTCCATCTCGGGCACTGCAATGGGTCCGGCGTCGCTCCCGGCACGATCGGAGTCCCCATCAGGCAGGAAAACCGGTTCCTCCCCTGCCAGTTCCCGCTTTAGAGCATCGCGCGACTGGGCCGCTGCCCGAAGTTCCACACGAGCCGTGCCGAGCTGGGCCTCCAGGCCCGCAATCGAATCGATGGAACTTGCACCTCCGCCGAGTTGGCCGAGGTTGCGCAGCTTGAACTCCTTCAGCTTGCGCTCCGCCTCCTGCAGCCGCCTTTCGTAGTCCTGTATCTGCTGGTTGATGAACTGCTGTGCCTTCTGGGTATCGCGGCGATTGCCCCCGAGCCCGGATTCCACGAAGATGGTCAGCAGGGAATCCACGACGCGCTTGGCACGGACAGTATTCTGCTCCCGGTAGCTGATCGTGTAGAGGTTGTCCGAAGAAGAGCCGCTGATGGAGATGTCCTTGAGCAACCTCTCGATCAGCTTCTCCCGTTGCTCTGGAGACCGGGCCTCCAGATCCAGATCCGCCATTCGGATCAGCTTGTCCACGTTGGGCCTGCTGAGAAGCGTACGGCTCAGCATGGATACCTGCTGCTCGACATTGGGCTGAACGGCAAGGCCGCTCATGAGCGGCTTCAGCACGGATTGGGTATCGACGAACACCCGGGCGGTGGCCTCGTATTTGTCCGGGAGCATCTTGAGAGTCACCAGGCCGGCAATCGCAACCATCCAGGCGGCCGCGATCCCCACCAGGCGCCGGCGCCACATGGATCTCAGGTACTCGAAGGCGTCCTGAAAGATCTGGTTCACGTTGCGCTCAAGGGATGTTGCGGGACGCAGCCGCCCTCATGCTCGGACGCCCGCTCAGAACCAGCTCTGCGGGACGATGAGGACGTCCCCGGGCTTGACATCGACGTTCGCCCGGATATCGCCCCTGCGGAGCAGGTCCTTGAGGCGGACCGAGTACTGCCGCCCCCCCTCGGACGCCCTCACGAGCGTGGCACCGTTCCCATCCGCAAAGTCCGTGATTCCCCCCACCGCAATCATGACATCGAGAAGTGTCATGTTCTGCCGATACGGCAACGCCTGAGGTCTGGCGGCCTCTCCCACCACGCGGATCTGTTCGCTGTAGGGACCGACGAAATTTGTCACGACCACTGTCGCGATCGGATCACGGATGAAGCGGGAGAGCGCCTTCTCGATGTCCCTCGCAAGAGACGAGGGGCTCTTGCCCAGGGCCGGCAGGTCCTCCACGAGCGGGAGAGTGATGCGTCCATCCGGCCTCACGGGAACCGTGGTCGACAGATCCGGGTTGCGCCAGATCACGACATTCACGCTGTCCCCGGCACCGATCAGGTAGTTGTAGTCCGGCGATGCCGCCGCTCTCGGAGCAGGAGGATAGACCTGCCGCGTCGCACATCCGCCCAGCCCTGCCACGACAACGATGAGCGCCACGGCCGCAAGCCACAGCGTCGGCGACACAGGAAGTTTCGATTGAGCTGCCATCGACTGTCTCCAGGACATGGTTGATGAATCCGGTTCCGCATCGTCGAACGGCCCGGGTGGGTGTTCGATCAAAGATAATGGAGGGGCCGGATGCGAGAATTGATTTCTATCGCAGACCCCTTCGAAAGTGCAGTGGAGTAGGCGGGAAGCAACCCATATGCCACGAGTCTGCCATGAGGGTCATTGAAGGGTGTCAAGTGCTCGTTTCTTGCTTGGGGAGGTTCGCATGCTGATTCCGGTCGCCGCCAATGAATGATTCCGTCCGCAAGGTCATCGACCGGCTTCGCAGCGAAAGCGACGGCGCGGTGTCCGATACGCCACCCGATCTGGTGGATGATAACCGTCTGATCGTCTTCGACGGTACTCCGCTTCGCATCGGGGACCTGGCTTCCCGGCCACTCGATCGCAAGATCGGGGACGGCAGCGAGGGCGGGGGAAAGATCTTCAAGGTCCGCCTCGCGCGCTCACGCGCCCTCTACGACGCCAACGCCCTGGTCACTCAACGCTACGGCCAGAGGGGATACGACACTGCCCCGATGCCGGCGGAGACAGACCGGCAACTCTTCACCTTCGTGGCCTACAGCCAGGGGGTGGTCGTCGGAACCGTTGCCATACGAATGGATGAGCCCGGCACATCCGGCCTGGGCGCCGATGACCTCTACGCCGAGGAACTCACCACACTCCGGAACGCCGGGGCAAGAATCTGCGAATTCACCCGCCTCGCAGTCGATACCGAGACGTCCTCGAAGCCCATTCTCGCTGCCCTGTTCCACACGGCCTACCTCTTCGCCTTCAGGGTCTGCCGGTACCATTGCGCAGTCATCGAGGTCAATCCCAGGCACGTCGTCTTCTACAGAAGAGCCCTCAGTTTTGCGATCATCGGACCGGAACGCCTCAACCGACGTGTCAATGCTCCTGCAGTGCTTCTTTGCGTCACCTTCGATGCCATTTGTGAAGGCCTCGAAAAGTTTGCCGGAAAACCGGAACTCGCAGCCAAGACCCACACCCTGTTTCCCTACGGATTTCCACCGGACGAGGAAGCGGGTGTCCTGAACCGGCTGCGATCTCTCCGGAGTGCCGACCTCGTGTGACCTGCGGGGGTCATGTCTCCGATCTGGCTGCAGGGCGCGATTGCGCGGCCTGCCCGTCCCCGCGGCCGGAACCGGAACCGACCCAGGCAAACCCGACGCGCCAGACGAGGAGTACGGCGAGGATGGCGGCAAAGGACGCTGGTTCGGTGATGTCCTTCTTGACGAGCCACCAGAAGTGCGACACCGCAAGGAGGCCGATGACATAGATGCTCCGGTGCAGGGCCAGCCAGCGCCGGGCACCCAGGCGACGCACCATCGCCGCCGTGGAGGTGGCGCCGAGCGGAAGCATCAGGGCAATAGTCAGGACACCAATCGTGATGAATGGCCGCTTCACGATGTCCGCACCAATACCGGACCAGTCAAAGAACTGGTCAAGCCAGACGTAGGTTGCCAGGTGGCACAGGCCATAGGCAAGCGAAAAGAGCCCGAGCATCCGCCGAAACCGCAGTAGCCAGGGAAGCCCAAGCCCTTGCCGAAACGGAGTGACCGCCAGGGTGAGAACAAGGAACGATAACGCCCACCAGCCAGTCGAGCGGGTGACATGCTCGATGGGATTGGCGCCCAGCGCATCGCTCCAGAACAGCCAGCCGAGGCGTGCCAGAGGAATCAGGCAGGCGACGAACGCCATGATCTTCAGCGTTCCCAGCGCGTGAGCGGAAGGTCGAAACTTTGGCACGACGGTGCTGGCGGGGAACGCGGTCAGAAGTAGCGCTTAAGATCCATGCCGGCATAGAGCGATGCGACCTGATCCGCGTAACCATTGAAGAGCAGGGTGGGCCGCTTGCTGAATTCCCCGATGCGACGCTCCTTTGCCTGGCTCCATCGGGGATGGTCGACACCGGGATTCACATTCGAATAGAAACCATATTCGCTCGGGATCGCGGTATTCCAGGCGGTTCTCGGTTCCGTTTCGCTGAACCGGATCCTCACGACAGACTTGGCGCTCTTGAACCCATACTTCCAGGGCACCACGACCCGCACCGGCGCTCCGTTCTGATTCGGGAGCATATCGCCAAAGGCGCCCATGCACAGAAGCGTCAGCGGATGCATCGCCTCGTCGATTCGCAGTCCTTCGACATAGGGCCAACTCAGGACAGAAGAACGCTGCCCCGGCATCTGACGGTCATCCATGAGCGTCACGAACTCGACGTAGCGCGCCCTCGACGTCGGTTCAGCGCGCTTGATGAGTTCCGAGAGGGGGAACCCGTTCCAGGGAATGACCATGGACCACCCTTCCACGCAGCGTAGCCGGTAGATCCGCTCCTCGATGGGCGCGAGGCGCAGCAGCTCTTCGATATCCCAGCGCCGTGGCTTGCCGCATTCTCCATCCACCATGACGGTCCAGGGCCGCGTCTTCAGTGAACCGGCACGTTCCACCGGATCATCCTTGCCAGTACCAAACTCGTAGAAGTTGTTGTAGGAGGTGGCGTCCTTGAACGATGTCTGGGTTTCGCTGGTGCTCAGGGGACTCCGCCTGGCACCGGAGAACGCTTTCCCCTGAGCAACCGCGCTGAGGGCGGGGAGCAGCAGTCCTCCAAGCGAAAGAAGCGCAGCCCCTCCGGCCTGCAAGGCGTTCCGCCGGTTCTCGAACAGAGACCGCGATGTGATCTCGGAATGGGCAATGTCCGTATGGCGTCGAATCAGCATGTTTTTCTCCAGGGTCGTGGGGTCCGGTAAGCCCTCGGACCAGCGATCCGCCCTGTCGGTTCGCGCCCCGTCCGTCGGCAGGCGCGAGATCAGAGCAGGAAGAGCGTGGCCAGGCCCAGAAAAATGAAGAATCCTCCGCTGTCCGTGATGGCCGTGATCAGGACGCTTGATCCGACCGCCGGGTCCTTCCCCAGGCGATGCATCAGCATCGGGATGAAGACCCCGAAAAGAGCAGCCACCACAAGATTGAGGGTCATCGCGGCCATCATCACGAGCCCCAGGGACAGGCTGTGATAGAGCACCGTGGCGAAAAACCCGAAGATGCTCCCCCACACCACGCCGTTCAGCAAGCTGATGGCAATCTCCTTGGTCAGCAGGGCCTTCGCATTCGATCGATGCATCTGACCCAGCGCCATGGCACGGACGATCATGGTGATCGTCTGGTTGCCCGAGTTTCCTCCGATACCCGCCACGATGGGCATCAGCGCCGCCAGCGCCACGAGCCGTTCGATGCTTCCCTCGAACAATCCGATCACCCGGGAGGCGATGAAGGCGGTCACCAGGTTGACAGCCAGCCAGGTCCAGCGGTTCTTTGCGGATTTCCACACCGAGGAAAAGATATCCTCCCCCTCGCGCAGTCCGCCAAGATGCAGCATGTCGCTGTCGCTCTCCTCCCGGATGTAGTCCATGACCGATGCCACGGTCACACGGCCAATCAGGCGGTCCCTTTCGTCCACGACCGGTGCGGAAACCAGCTCGTAGCGTTCGAATGCCTGCGCGGCCTCCTCGGCCCCCTGTCCCGCCCGGAAGCGCACGGCCTCGCCAACCATCAAATCACCGACGAGCTTGTCCGGATCGTTGACGAGAACGGTGCCGAGAGGCAGCACCCCCTTGAGCAATTCCGCCCGGTCCACGACGAAAAGCTGGTCCGTGTGATCCGGCCAGTCCTCGAGCCTGCGCAGGTAGCGAAGAACGACCTCGAGGGTCACGTCCTCGCGGATGGTGACCATCTCGAAGTCCATGAGCGCGCCCACCGAATCCTCCCGGTAGGACATCGCCGCGCGGAGCCGTTCCCGCTCCTCGGTCGACAAGGCCTGGAAGACGTCCTCGATGACCTCCTCAGGGAGATCCGGCGCCAGGTCGGCGATTTCGTCCGCGTCGAGCTGCTCGGTCGCCGCAACCAGTTCCTCGGGCTCCATGTCCGCGATGAGGGTCTCGCGGACTGCGTCGGAAACCTCCAGCAGAATCTCGCCGTCCCGGTCCGCCTTGACCAGGTTCCACAGAATCAACCGATCTTCGAGCGGCAGCGCCTCCAGAATGTAGGCGACGTCAGCGGGATGCAGCGCCTCCAGCTTCTTCTGCAGTTCGACGAGATTCTGCTTCTGAACCAGGGACTCGACGAGTTCATGGCGCCGCATGTCCTGCTTGTGCACGAGCTGCTCGACGATTCGATGCTTGGAAAGCATTCCGAGAACCTGGTGAAGGCTCTCCTGGACGCTTTCCTTTGGCTTCGCTTCTTCGAGTTGCGGCATGGCGTGAAACGGGCAAGGTTTCGGTTGGAAGAACTAGCAGGCTGCAAAGCAGCGGCAATCGGGACGCGACGCGGACGCTCCGATTCGAGTGCCGGGAGGCAGTACCATCCCGCAACGGCGAACCATTCCGGTTGACTCTCCGGGAGGGGCCACACCAGGCGGCGGCAGACAGGAACCTGATCGCACTCCAGGTCCCCGCCAGACGAGGGATTGCCCTACTTGGGCGGAATCCTGGTGGATTCCCAGGCGACCATCTGCCAGCCGGCATCGCGTTTCACCCAGACATTGGTGAAGCGCAACTGGACATCCATGTCCTTGCCCTCGATCGTCACCCTGAAATCGCCCCTGCCCGTCACAACGCCGACACAACCATAGGCCGAAACCTTCAAGTCGCTGCGATCGGTACGCCGGTACATGACCCGCCCCGAACGGATGGATTCCAGATAACTCGCCTTGGAATCGACCGCGCTCGTGGAATGGGTGTAGACGAGGTCGTCTCCGAGAAAGGTCGCCAGGGTGGAGACATCCTGATCGATCGTCGCACGGTAGCGGCCTGTGTCGGCCTCCAGGACCTCCACCGTAACCCTTTCCGGCTCGCAGGCGGCCGTCGCAGGCGAAGAGACCAAGACCGCTGCCAGGGATCCCAACGCCACAAGAAGTCTTCCCGCCTTTCCCATCTCACACCTCCTTTCAGATGTCATGCGAACGCTCCCCGCAACGGGTCATCGTGATCCTGCAGAGCCTCCATCAGCCTCGGGGGTCAACACCACGAAAGGCCTGGTCGCACACTTCAGATTGTCCGCCTTCCTGGCTTCCACGTCATAGAGTTCCAGCACCCCCGATTTCCACCGGAAACCATAACGTTTGCGCGTTGCCCCCCCTCCCTCTTCCGGACCTTCGATGATGCTGCAGTTGGCGCCTTTCGGGGACAGGCGAACCTCGAAACTGAAGGTACTGCCAGGAAACTGGGCCTCTCCCTGAGTGGAAAACCGGTAGGCCGCACCTGCTGCATCCCGGTAGGAACCCGCGATCACGATGCCGTTGACGAGTGGCGCGAGGCCCTCGTCAACGCGCTGGAAATCCAGGAACTTCTTCTTGCCGAACACCGGTTCGGCGATGGCAAGGGTTTCGAAGCGGCTGCCCGGGGCCTTCTGGCCGCGGAACGAAACATACGTGACCTCGGTGGCATTGACCGGACTCATGTCGTCGGCTGCAAGGGCAACCCGGAAAGCCCCCGGCTTTTCCTCCGGCTGTAGGTCGATGATACGCAGAATGACAGCCCGGTCGAAATCGGTGCGAACCATGGGGTAGCTGCGATCTTCCTTCTGCACCTTGATGGCGATCGGCGTCGTCTTTCGCGCGGCCTCCAGCGGCATTCGAGTCTCGCGGAGCGCTTTGAGATACGCCGTCGAAAGCCAGAGCCCCTCGAGGTCCTTGGCGAACACCCTGTCCTTGCGCCGGGGCTCCCGGGCGGCCGGTCCCGCGCCGGCTCCCGGGGCGGGCGCTACGGCAGCGTCGGGGCCGGGCGCCTGCGCCGCGGCAGGCAGAGGCCGGTAGAGCAAGGCGACCGCTCCAAGCACAGCGGCGAGTGTCAACGTGGAAAATCCCGTTCTCGTGAACTCTGTGTTTCGCAGCATTGAAATTCCTCGACGGCAAGTGTTGCCCCTCGGGGCGCGGGCAGGTCTGGAAATCAGGGACATGCTCAGACCAACCGCGTTCCGGTATTGGGGCACGGATTATGGCCCAGCACCTGTCCGGCAGGGGAGTCCACGCATGGACAATCGGCAACGGTTCAAGCGAGAACCTCGGGCGGGCGCCGGAGCGCCCACCCCGTAGCCTGCTCGAAGGCATGCCCCAACTGAAGGACGCCCAGATCGTCGAGGTGTGGGCCGACAATCTGGAGCCCGACCGGCAGGCCGCTGGCCGAAAAGCCCGCAGGAACGGAAAGGGCAGGCAATCCGGTGGCGGAGATCAGATAGCACGACTTCATCCACTCGATGTAGGACCCGAGCGGCCTGCCTTCGATCTCCACCGGATACTCGGTATTCACATCGAAGGGGAGAACCTGGGCGACCGGACAGATCAGGAAGTCGTATTGTTCGAAGAATGCGCGCATCCGGTTGAACAGCTCGGTGCGCTTCCGTTCCGCCCGGCCCACATCGGCACCGGTGAGTTTCGTCCCCTCTTCGATATTCCAGCGGACCGTGCGTTTCATCTCCATTCCTCGGGCCGCGGCGAGTTCTCCGTGCGTCGACTCGAAATGCCAGGCACGAAGCACCTCGAACACCTCTCCGGCATCTCGAAGGTCGGGCGTTGCCTCATCCACGTCACAGCCGAGGTCCTGGAAAACCCGGGGCGCCTGCGCCAGAACATCCGTCACCTCCCGTTCAATCGGCAGGCCACCAAGACTCGGGCTCCAGGCTACGCGAATTCCGCGAAGATCCCGCTCCAGAGACCCCGCGAACAGGCCCGAGGGCTGATGGAGGGAAATCGGGGACCGGATGTCGGGTCCTGCGATCGCGGACAGCATCAACGCCGCATCGGCCACCGAGCGCGCCATCGGCCCTGTCACCCCAAGCGAAAACCAGGCATTGGCCGCAGGCCAGTTCGGCACCCGCCCAGGTGAGCAGCGAAACCCGACCACGTTGCAGAAGCTGGCTGGATTCCTCAGGGAGCCTCCAAGGTCGGTCCCGTCAGCAATTGGCACCATCCCTGCGGCAAGCGCAACGGCCGCTCCGCCACTGGATCCACCACAGGTTCGGCCGGTGTTCCAGGGATTGCGCGTGGCCCCGAAAAGCGGGTTGAAGGTCTGTGAGCCGGCGCCGAACTCTGGCGTGTTGGTCTTCCCGACCGTCACCGCACCAGCGGCCTTCAGGCGCTCGACCACCAGCGAATCGACGTCAGGCGTGAAATCCTGGAACAGGGGAGATCCGAAGGTCGTGCGGACGCCCTTCGTCAACGCGAGATCCTTGTGGGCGACAGGCAGCCCTGCCAGCGGGCCGACTGGTTCGCCGAGAGCCAGGCGGGCGTCGAGTGCATTTGCGTCCTCGCGAGCCTGCTCGTAGGTCTTCGTCACGATGGCGTTGAGGGCGGGGTTGACCCGCTCGATCTGCGCAACGTGCGCCTCGAGCAACTCGACGCATGAAAGCCGGCGATCACGAATCAGGGCCGAGAGTTCGATCGCAGACTTGAAAACCAGATCCGTCATGTCAATTCCGAAAGATGAAGTACACCGCACCGAGGATGCAGGCCGCAGCCCACAGATGATCCCACTTGGAGGGCTGACGCATGTAGAACAGGAGGAACGGCACGAAGACGGCCAGGGAAATCACCTCCTGCAGGATCTTCAGCTGCGGGAGGGTCAGCGGACCGTAGCCGATCCGGTTGGCCGGAACCCGCAGCATGTATTCGAAAGATGCGACGCCCCAGGACGCAACCGCCGCCAGAAACCACGGCTTGTGGGCGAGGTTCCCGAGGTGCGCGTACCACGCGAAGGTCATGAAGACATTGGACGCGGCGAGCAGCAGCATGGATTGCAGTGCTGGTGGCATGGTCATCGTTCCTGCTGGACCACCGCCTCTGCCGGCGACGGGTCAGGCAACCCCGAGCCACCACAGACGCGGCGCCGAGTCATGGTCGGATGATACTGGCCTTTGCGACCTCGCGCCGAAGGAGACGCCTATCGCCTGCCGGTCAGCAAGCCTGGGGGTGTCTGATAGGGACCAGCGGCCATGATCGAGTCCCGAATAGCTCTCAGGGGCGCATCGTTTCGCAGCTGGAGTTTTCCGCCAAGAGCCTCGAGCCCGAGTTGCTGGTAGACGCGCGACAGGTCTGCAAAGCGCGGGGCATCGATCTCCTCACGGTAGATCCGCATGAAGATGTCTGTGCCCGAAATGGCATCGAAGCGCTCGAAAACCTTTCGTGCCGTCCATTCGACCTCGGGATCGAGACAGCACGTCCCAAACGTGTCCAGGACGGTGTCGAGAGACTGCTGCCCGCCGGAGCGCTGACGGAGTTCCACGTCCGCCATCAGGAGAATCGCAGCACCGTGCCAGTAGACCCGCATGTAGCCACCGTCCCGGAACATCCGCTCGGTGGCCTGGGCCAGGGTAAGGCCCTTGGCTCCCCAGTCACTGCCCCGCCTGAACCCGGCATGCATGCGCTGCCACGCCTCTGCCGCAGGGACGGCACCGCTGCGAACCCGCGTGATGTTCTGGTAGTAGGTCGCAAGGCCTTCCGAGAGCCATGCGTCGCTCGAGTTGATGTAGGGAAGGAGAAGGTGGGAGAGTTCGTGTGATGCCGTCCAGTCGTCGATGTATTCCGCCAGCGGCCGGCGCTGGTTGACGAAGAAGTGCGCCGCAGCCTGCCCTCCCCGGAGCACGTAGGCCCACGGAGTAGGTTCCGCGGCCCGCGCCCCGGGCATCACGAGGATCTGTGGACTCGGCACGGGGAACCGGCCGTAGATGGCCGCCACCGATCGGGCCGCATCCTCTATCCAGGCTCGCATGCCGGAAGCATCGGGGGCAGGGTTGCCATCGAGGAGGGCAAGGCGCAGCGTGGCCCCAGGCACATCGACCGGAATCTCCGAGAAGTGGCCGAACGCGACGGCCGACGGCCGATCGTAGGCGCC
>JBAXBV010000008.1:0-174830 GCA_037141795.1 Betaproteobacteria bacterium | reverse complement strand
TACGGTAACCGTTCGGACGCACGGCGTGAGGCACCCGGCGAGGGGCCCCGCCCCCCAGGGCGGGGATCGACGGAAAGCCGATCGCCGTCACCGCGCGACAGCGAGACGCCCGCACATACGGTAACCGTTCGGACGCACGGCGTGAGGCACCCGGCGAGGGGCCCCGCCCCCAGGGCGGGGATCGACGGAAAGCCGATCGCCGTCACCCGCGTGAGCGAGAGTCCCCGGAGGAACCTCAGCGCCTGCGCGCCCGACCGGTGCCGTCCGGGCGAGCGGACGGCCGCGTTCGCTTCTTGCGGGCGTTCGTCGGAGGGTCCGACGGGACATCCACGCCCGGGCCGGGGGACGGAGAGTCTCGATCCGGCATCGCGTCCTCCTTCGCGGATATCGGGGTCGCCCGGAGTGACTCGCAACTCCCCGGCTGCACCTGATTCGCCAGTTCCCGCAGGGCGCGCGCCGCCCGTTCGGCGCTTGCCGCATCCCGGGCCGACGCGCCGGCCTCGCGGAGGGTGCGCACCTGCAGGAACAACTGCAGCAGGCACAGTTGCTTCACGATGGCATCCAGATCGCGCGGCGTGGTGCGAACGCTGCGCAACGCATCGGCGTAACAGGCTCTCAGTCTGGCCGTGACCTGCTGGCCAATGTCACCCGCGGCCCCGAGTTCACCGTTCAGCAGGGATTCAAGCAGGCTCGCGTCGGCCGGCAACACCGCGTTCCAGACGTCGGGAGTCCCGAGGTAGGCCGCGTAGGCCCGCTGCCGGCACGCCCGGACCTCGGCGAGCGCCGCCCGCACCTCCCCCGCCTTCGGGGAACCGCCCCGGGTGAGCCCGGTACCCCACAGCCCGATGGCGTGCAGCGCCAGGTAGGGCCGGTAGTCCGGCGCACCGGATACCGAAGCGGCCGTGCGATAGGCCTGGACGCTGCGGTCGAGGGATTCGATCAGTCCGTCCATGTTGACCGTCGGGTCGCCGGCGAGGAGATGGCGGGCCAGGATGGCCGCCTTGCGCTTGTACATGCTGCCGAACAGGGCGGCCCGCTCGAGATTCAGCATCTCGGGCGTCTGCGAACCCGGGACAGGTCCGGCGCCGGGCGCGCGCTCGTCCGCAGCCTCGCACAGGCGCTGCAACCGGGCGATCGCCCCGTCGATCTCCGCCAGCGCCCGCAATGCGCTGCCGGCGCTTTCCGGCGTGCCTCCCGCGTTGGCGTCCCGGGACTCGGCCAGGCGTGCCTCGAGACTGGCGAGTTCCTCCAGGGCGCGGGTCGGCACCGGTCGGCCCCGTGCCGTGTGGTGCACAGCCGCGCGAAGGTGCTCGCGCGCGCGCTCGCCATGGGGGGCTCCGAGGGCGCCGTACAACTCGCCAAGCGCGAAGTTCACATCCGGCCGGTCGAGCCAGTGTTCGGGAGACTGGCGCAGGAGCTCGGCGGCCCGGGAAGCGTGCACGGATGCGGCGGCAACCGTGATGCGCCCGGGCATGGCCGCGACTTCGCCGGACACCCTCTCGAGAGCCCCGAGGAGTTCCTCCGGCGCCACGGGCAGGCCGCGGGTCGAACGGCTGCCCGGGAGTCGCTCGCCGGTTTCCTGCGGCTGCGCGAGAAAGCCGGGGTCGCCGTAGACCTGGTAGGCCCCCCAGGTGTTGGTGGCGTTGCGGAAGCGCTCGTAGGTGCGGACCCGCGCCTGGAAGGCGGCCTCGCCAAGAGGCTTGTTCTCCTGAAGGAGCGCGGCGTAGAACTCGGTGGCGAAGAATTCCGCCGCCTGATCGTCCACCGCCCAGCCTGCGGCCACCACTGCCCGCACACCCATCTCGATGAGCTGGCGCGAGACGCTGTAGGCCAGCCGGTGGAATGCCTCGACGGTACCCGGGCCGCCGGACTGCGCCAGATGGCAGCAGTTCAGGAATACCAGATCGGGCACCACCTCCATGGACTCGATCTCCGCGGCGGTCAGCAGCACGCCGTCCGACAGCACGGCTCCCGTGCGCAGCGAACCGTCGGCGGCCTCCTGCTCGAACACCCCGTGGGCCGCGATGTGGATGATGCGGTAGGAGCGCTGGTAGAGCTTGTTGATCACGTCGAGCGCGGAGGCCTCGGGCCCGATCGCCTCGGTGACGTGGAATCCCGCGCCGGCCAGCACCCCGGCGACGGCGCGGGCCTCGGCCTCGGCGCCGCCGAGCACGGGCGGGTCCGGGAAGGGCGTGCCTCCCGGCCCGCGAAACACCTTCCCGAAGCCCTGCGTGGCCGGATTGCCCACCACGTAGGCGGTGGCGTCGATGGCCTGCCGCACCCGCGTCCGGAAGTTTCCCGAGGCCAGCTGGCGTACGACCCGGGTGCGCACGCACAGGGGTTCCTCGTCGGCGAGCATCAGTTCCCAGGGCAGGTTGGCCGTGCAGGCATCCACCACGAGGACGAGCCGGCTCAGCTGCCGCGCCAGTTCCTTGAAGTCGTTGGGTACCAGAAGCTGGAACAGGGTGCGGGACAGGTCTTCGGAATAGGCCGGCCGGGCGACGCTGGTCGCCACGAGCGCCTCCACGACGCCGGGCTGGCGCTGGTTCTCGACGGATTCGGCCCGCGCCCGTTGCGCGAGGTACAGGAAGCGCAGCCGCTGGGCCACGCGCGCGGACCCCGGCTGACCGCCTGCGGCCTCGCCCGGCTGCGCGTCGGTCACGATGAGACGCGGCCAGTATCCGTTTGACTCGGGGGCATCCAGCCGGTACCGCCATCCCTCCCGCTGGGTGAGGTAGGTCTGAGCCTCCACCCGGACGCCGTGGCGAGCCGCCTCGGCGTTGAGCCGCACCGCCACGCGCTGGAGGGCGCGGGTGGCGGCGATGGCCGTGTCGAGGTACATCTCCACCAGTTCGAGACGGGACACCCGGAGGGGCTGCTTCATCGTGGCGCCGAACTGCCGGTTGGCTTCCAGCACCCCGCGGACAATGGCGCCCACGGAGTCCTCGATGGTGATGTTGGTCGTGGAGTTGTGACCCAGCAGCAGGCTCGACAGGGCGATTTCGGACCTGTCCTCCGGCGGGGCCGACTGATCCGCCCCCTGGTTGTCCACGAGCTGCAGCAGATAGCGCAGGGTTGCCGTCCGGACGGCCTCGGTGAGCGAGCCCATGGACAGGCTGCCGAGTTCCCCGAGGCCCGCCACCACGGCGCCCCGGGCACTCCCGCGCCGGCGCTCCTCGTCGTTGCGGGAGAGCAGGACGACGGTGGCCGTACCCAGCCGGCCCGCGTACAGGCCCAGGTGGTGCCGGAGCGTCAGCTCGTTGCCGACGAGTTCGCGATCGATGAGTGCCTCCGCACCGGAGATGGCATCCTGTTCATAGTGCCCCACCAGAATGGGCGAACTCGCCTCGCGGAGATCCATGGCCGCGCAGGACACCTGCAGGACGGGCCGGGCCACCGGCCGCGCCCGGCGCGGCGGGCGCGGCCCCGCAAGGTTGTCGGCCACTTCGTCCACCGTGGGGAACGGCACGGGCCCGGGTTCCATGGGAACCACCCGATCGACCCCGCGCACGCCAGGTCGGTTCATCGACAGGACTCGCGTCCGCGCTGTCGTGCCCTCCTCCAGCAGATCCACCAGGGCCGGGAACGCATCCTCGGTGTCGGCGAGCGCGCCGTGCGCGGCGCGCATGAAGAACACGTTCCGCCCCTCCTCCAGGCCGTCGATGAGCCCGGACCTCCAGGTCACGGTCCCGTCCCCCTGGCCGCAGCCCAGCATCCGCCACCGATCGCCGTCCAGCCTGACGCCGCAGGGCGTCGTATCCGCCACGCCGCAGACATAGAGGATCCGGTCGCGATGCTTCCCGGGGAGCCGGGCCTGGGCCAGGTCGGGCCATTCCGCCCAGACGCCTGCTGCTTCGGCGAGCGCGGCAGCTGTCGGTACGCCGACGATTCCGTTGCCGAACCAGAAATCCCGGTTGGCGCCGCGGAATGCCCCCCACAGTGCCGCATCGAAATAGCTGGGCGGCACGGCACTGCCGGGCGCGTCCTCGAACCCGGGCCGTGGCAGCAACTGCAGCGCACCCCGGAACTCCTTGATGATGTCCAGGAGCTGCTGCAGGTCATGCTTCATGTCGACGAGGCGGGCCAGCTTCCGGACGGTATCGTCCTTGCCGAGAAGCGTCGCCACCATCGAGTGCGAGCCCTGGTTCGGCGTGCCCAGCATGACGAACCGCGCACCGTCTCGGTTGTTGATCTCGTCCCAGAGATCGGGGCGCTCGGCGATCATCGTCCGCACCACCAGCCCTCCCATGCTGTGGGCCAGCAGGCGGATGGGAACCGGCCTGGACCGGGTGGCCGCCAGCAGCGTCTCCAGCCGCTGCGCGAGCGCCCGGGCTGCCACTGCGACCGGCTTGCGCCAGTCATAGGGGAAGCGCTCCACCCGGTGGGTGGCCAGCAGGTGTTCGCACAGCGCACCGTAGGTCCGGTCGAAGAGACTCTCCGCCACCACATCGTCCTGCTCGCCCTGCCAGGACAGGCGCTCCAGCCCGCCCCGGGCGATGTCGAGGGGATCGAACCAGATGCGATCGTTCCGGCTGCCCAGGCGGAGATGCGAACCCATGATGCCGGGCAGAACCACGACGACGGGCAGGCTCTCCACGGCCCGCTCCCCGCCGCGACGCGCCATGACTGCCCGGTCGGCCGCGAACTGCTCCACTGCCGACCGGTCTGCCGGGTTTACCGGCAGGGGCTCGAACCGCCCGATCAGGGCAAGATCGCGCACGGTCAGCCACTCCACCAGGGCCGCCCTCGAATCCGGGTTCTCGAAGTAACGGAAGTGATTGACGAGGGGACCCTGCTCGAACCGGCTCCAGGCCTGTCCGGGGCGGGCAACACCGGCGTACATGGCGTCGGTGTCCACCACGAGGTCGTTGTCCATCCGGTCGAAGAAGACGATATCCGTGAAGAGGACACCAAGCTTCTTCAGGAGACCGCCCCCCTCGATATCCCCGGCAATCACGCCGAGTTCCATGCCGCTGCGGGGCGCGGAGCCCGCGAGGAACCGGCCGACGGGGGATTCCGGCAGCATGGCCTCGATTCCCGGCACGAGTTCGGGCCGGGTCCTGTTCCGTGCAATCTCCAGCACGATGCGCTTGAGCGCACTGTAGACCGGGCTTCCCGCAAGCGCCGGCACCAGGCCGATCAGGGACAGCAGACCCGACAGGAACACGTCGAAATTCGCGCTCGCGAGACGGGTGCCGCGCGCGGGGCTCGCGACGCGGACGTAGCGCCCGATCGCGAACCGCTTCTCCCGCAGGACGATCGCCAGTTCCTCCAGGCGGGCCCGGTGCTCGGACCAGGCCTCGCTGCGGGTCGCCCCACGGCCGAAACACGCATCCGCCAGCGCGAGGTCCACGTCCTCGAGGCAGAGGAAATCGCCGACGAGCCCCCCGCGGGAGTGGGTGACGATGTCGAGCTGGGCTCCCGCGGGGAGCGACCGCGCGAGCGCAAGGGCGTTGTCGATCGGGCTTTCCGAAAAGGTGCGGTGCTCGAAGGCATACACCCGGTCGTGGAAACGGCGTTCCAGCCCCTCCCAGTCCGCCTGGGACACATTGCGCAGGTCGCCGAAACTGCCGGACGAGTTCGACCCCGTGCCATGAATGAATACCAGCAGGGGCCCCTGCCGAGCATCCGCCTCGAGCCGCGCGTCGTCCACGACCTCCAGATCCGACGCCGCCCCCCGGGCGGCAGTCCAGCGATACAGGCCCGGGTCCCGCAGCAGCCGGCTCTCGATGGCCGCCATGAGCGCCTTCGTCCCGAGCCACGTGACTCCGAGTTCGGCGAAGTCCTTCAGACGCTCGGTGGCCTGATGCCCCAGCCAGCCAGCCAGCCGTCGCTGGGCCGCCTCCAGGATAGGATCCGCCACGGCCCCGACGCGCAGGCGGAAGACCCGCTCCACCAATCCCGACGCCGAGTCGGCCAGCCAGCCGCGGCTCGCGTCCTGGTGACGGCGCAGGGCCTCCAGATCGACAACGCCGTCCGCCGCGGCCCCGGGATCCAGGCGCAGCAGTGTCTCGCGCAGGCTGGCCGGCGAGAGAAACACGCTGACGCCCTCGCCGAGTTCGAGGACGATCACCTCGCCATCCTCCGCGAGCGCGATGGCGGGTTCCTCCCGGGCAATGTCGCGCGCCGTCGGCGAAAGATCCCAGGCCTGAACCACCTCCACGAATCCTGCAGGCAGGAAGGGGTCCGCCATGCCGTCGCCCCCGCGCGCCCGACCCGAGAGGGCACGCGGCCCCGTCGTTGCAGGCAGCGGCAAACCCGTCACCCTGATGCCCGTCCCGTTTGCCGGATCCATGCGCCCCTCCCGAAATGCGCACGCCGATGACCGGTCCATCCGGTCCTCGCGCACCGGCACCAGCTTGGGCCCGGCGAGGACAACGTTCCATGATCGTGCGCAACGTTATGCGTTCGTCGGCGCAGGTCTACTCCCGGGATGCCTGCGGCGGCGCTGCCCTATACTCTCCGTTCTGCAGCCCGCCGGCTCCGACGCTCGCCGCGGGGCGGGCCGCCTTCCATCGCTGGCGGCCTGCTCATGATTTTACTGAGGAAGTGCTGGTGATTTTCCGGTGTGGGATGACGCCGCAGTTGTGGAGACTTTCAGCTGTTTGCAGGGAAGACTCTCGCGATCAGAAGGATCAACCATGAGACCCGTACGCTTGAGAACGATTTTCCGCCTGACCGTGACCGGAAGCCTGCTCTGGGCCCTTGCGCCCGCAGCCGGCGCCTCGGACTGGGAAGGCGATCTCGCTCCGATATCTGCCTCGGACTGGAACCACGCGCGTGCCGCGCACCTGCTGGAGCGTGCCGGCTTCGGCGGCACCCCGGAGCAGATCGAGGAACTCGCCGCCCTCGGCCCCGAGGGGGCGGTCCGGCGACTCGTGTATTTCGAGGGCGCCCCCGAGGTGAACCTGCCCCCCTTCGACCCGTCGGGTGCCTTCGACGAGGGGCTGGAGGCGTTCCCGCCGAGCCGGCCCGCCACCACGGACCTGGCGCGAAGCCAGGGCGAGGCACTCGGCGTGAAGGTCAAGCCCGCCGGGAACCGGAAAATGCAGCCGGTGGTGAACAAGTTCTTCTACTGGTTGCGCGCAAGCCGCCTCGAGACCCACCGGCTTGCCTACTGGTGGGCCAACCGCATGCTCGCCTCGCCCCGGCCGCTGGAGGAGAAGATGGCCCTTTTCTGGCACGGGCACTTCGCCACCACCGAGGAGAAGGTGCGCGACTACCGCAAGATGGAACAGCAGCTGCGGCTGTTCCAGAGCGAGGGGCTCGGGAACTTCCGCACGCTCCTGATCGGGGTCGCGCAGGATCCCGCCATGCTGGCCTTCCTCGACGCGGGCGTGAACGTGAAGGGCGCGCCGAACGAGAACTTCGCGCGGGAAATCATGGAACTGTTCTCCATGGGGGTCGGCAACTACAGCGAGCACGACATCCGCGAGGCGGCCCGCGCCTTCACCGGCTGGGACTTCGTGGGCACGACCTTCCACGTGAACGCCGATCGCCATGATGCCGGGCTGAAGACCGTGCTCGGGCACACGGGCCCCTTCGACGGGGTGGACGTGATCGACATCATTCTTTCCGAACCCGTCACTGCCGAGTACATCGCCGGCAAGCTGTACCGCTTCTTCGTGCGGGAGGAACTCGATCCCGCGCTGCGCGCCCGCCTCGGCGCCGTGCTCCGGGACAACCAGTACCGCATCGCCCCCTTCCTCGAAACGCTGTTCCTGTCGCGGGATTTCCACTCGCCGGAGGCGGTGGCCACACGCATCCGTGGCCCGGTGGATCTCGTCGTGTCCACCTACCGGAAACTCGGCCTCAGGGAGGTGCCCGGGGTGCCCGACTTCAATGACGTGACCGGCGCGCTGGGTCAGAAGCTCCTCTACCCCCCGACGGTGGCCGGCTGGGCGCAGGGCCGGAGCTGGATCACGCCCGGACTGCTGCTCGAGCGGGGAAATTTCGCCCTCGACGTGCTGCTGCCGGACATCGCGTTCATCCCCGAAGATCGCTACCCGGTCTATGCCACGGGCGCCGAGGTGCGCGCCGTTCACGAGCGGGTCCGCGCCGGCATGGACATCACGTCTGCCACGCGACCGACCGACAAGGACGGCGGCACCGAGATGATGGCGATGTCGAACATGATGGCCGACCGGGACGAGGACTTCAACACGCGATTTGCCAGCTATCGCGGCTGGCAGATGGCGATCGAACGGATCAAGCCCATTGCGCGGACGACCGCGCGGCTGGACCTGACCGCGATGGTGCGCAACGCGGGCTGCGAGACGGCGGATGACGTGGTGGTCTACTTCGAGCAGCGTTTCCTCGCGGTGCCTCTGGATGCCACGACCCGCCGCAGCCTCGCCGATTTCCTGACCCGCGAACTCGGCACCGCCGACCTGCGTGCAGCGGAAACCTTCGCGGAGGACGGGTTGCGGCTGCTGCTGCACCTGATCTTCAGCCGTCCCGAATACCAGCTGGGCTAGGCCCTGACGGAGTGCCCCGATGAATGACCGATCCCTCTTGCGCCGGCGGCTCCTGAAGAGTTCCCTTGCCGGCCTCGGCGCGAGCGCCTTTTCTCCTGTGGTGGTCCCGGGGATGTTCTCCCGGGTGGCCCAGGCCGCCACCGGCTCCGGGAACAACGACCGCATCCTGGTCGTGCTCGAACTGTCCGGCGGAAATGACGGCCTGAACACGGTCGTGCCCCACGGTGACGACGCCTACTACCGGCATCGCCCCACGATCGGCATCCGGCCGAAGGCCGTGCGCCGCCTGGACGAACACTTCGGCCTGAATCCCGGAATGGCGGGACTGGAACGGGTGTGGAAGGACGGCAAGCTCGCCATCGTCCATGGATGCGGCTACGAGAACCCGTCGTTCTCCCATTTCACGTCCATGGCCTACTGGCATACGGCCGCGCCGAACAGCGGCGACGATTACGGCTGGTTCGGGCGTGTCGCCGACGTGATGTCCCCGTCGCCCACCCCCAACTTCCTCATCAACGTGGACACCACCCAATCCCTGGCCGTCAAGAGCCGGGTGCACACGCCGGTGGTGTTCGACGACCCGAACAAGTTTCTGCGCAACGCCCATCAGCAGGAGCGCGAACTGCTGGACGCCGTCGGCGAGGAACCGGCCGCGAATCCGTCGCGACGTTTCCTGGACGAGGTCGCGCGGAGCGCGCGGGATGCGTCGCTGCTCGTGCGGGACGCGTGGAACCGCTACCGATCGCCCATCGACTACGGCATCAACCCGCTCGGTCTCAGCAAGGTGGCGGCGTGCATCGCGGCCGGCCTGCCGACGCGCCTCTACTATGTCGCGTACCGTAACAATGCGTTCGACACCCACGTCCAGCAGAACGACCTGCATCAGCGCCTGCTCACCTACACGTCGGATGCCGTGCTCGGCTTCCTGCGGGACCTCGAGCGCCTCGGCCAGGCGGACCGTGTGAGCCTGATGGCGTTCTCGGAGTTCGGTCGCCGCGTGCCCGAGAACACGAGTCTCGGCACGGACCATGGTTCCGCCAACGTGATGTTCTTCGCGGGCAGGAACGTCCGGGGCGGCCACTACGGCACCCCGCCGAGCCTGACGGCGCTCGACGCCGGGGACAACCTCGTCCACACCACCGACTTCCGGCGCAGCTACGCGACGGCAATCGACGGATGGCTCCAGCTGTCCGCAGCCGACCAGGTGCTGAAGGGCCGTTTCGAGGCCTTGCCGGTCTTCGGCTGAGTCTTCCCCCGAGGGCGTCCGGCGTCTCCACGCGGGTCGCCGGCGCCCAGGGTTCCCTTCGGCGCCGGCTCGGGTTAACCTCACGGCTGTCAGGTCGTTTCGGAATCCATTCGTTTCGGGAGATGCAACGATGACCTTCGGTTCTCGCGCGGCATGCCGGGTAGTGCTGGCCCTTTCCCTTGCAGCGCTTGCTTATCCACCGGCATCGCGGGCCCAGTTGCCCGTCGAGACGCTCACCAACACCCCCGCCATCAAGGCGAAGAACCGCGTCTACATCCCCGATATCGCGATCATGCACATCGGGGACGGAAAGCTCCATGTGGTGGATGGCGACACCGGGGCCTACCAAGGCGTCATCGGCACGGGGTTCACCGGCCAGAGCAAGCTCAGCAACGACGGCAAGGAACTCTACATCGCCACGGGGTACTACTCCCGTGGGCAGCGCGGCGAGCGCACCGACATCGTGGAAGTCTGGGATGCCGAGTCCCTCAGCTTCAAGCACGAAATCCCCATCAGCGACAAGCGCGCGATGGCCCTCAACTACAAATGGCTCCTGAGCCAGTCGTCCGACAGCCGCTGGCTGCTGGTGCAGAATGCCACCCCGGCCACCTCGGTCACGGTGATCGACCTGCCCGCCCGGAAGGCGGTCGCGGAAATCCCGCTGCCCGGCTGCTGGGCGATCTTTCCGGTCAGGTCACAGCCGAACCGTTTCGGATCCCTCTGCGGTGACGGCACCGTGCACGTGGTGACCCTCGGGGACGACGGCAGCGCGGCGGCCCGTTCCGTTTCCGACACTCTCTTCGACCCGGACGCCGACGCCCTCTTCGTCCAGGGGGAGGCCACCGGCGACACCTACCACTTCGTCAGCTTCACGGGCAACGTGGTGAGCGTCGACATGAGCGGCGAAAAGGCGAAGCCAGCCGGAAAATGGTCCCTGGTCTCCGCAGCCGAACGCCGCAAGGGCTGGCGTCCTGGCGGGTACCAGGTTCTGGCGCTGCACGCGGCCTCGGGCCGGATGTTCGTGACCATGCACGAAGGCGGCGCGGAGGGCAGCCACAAGTCACCGGCGAAGGAGATCTGGGGCTTCGACCTGGCGTCGCGCAAGCGAGTTGCCAGGCTGCCCGGTCACATGGCCACCGCGATTTCCACGTCTGCCGACGGGTCCCGTCTGTATGCGATCGATGCGGAGAAGGCGTCCCTGGTCATCATGGACATCACCGGAAAGCCGAAAGTGCGGGGCGTCTACCAGGTGGGCGAATTCCCCAGCCAGATCGAGGCCAACTGATGGGGCTGCTGGCGATTCTCGCGGACCCGGTCACCCGCGGTATCGTCGTGGGCGCACTGGCGCTCATCCTGTTCGGCGCCGCCTGGCACAAGTGGTCGGACGGGAACGCCTTCCTGTCCGCCCTCGCCGCCTACCGGCTGTTGCCGGAACCACTCCTCGGGCCTGCGGCCAGGCTCATCCCCGCGCTGGAAACGGCGCTGGGGATCGGATTGCTGGTCCCGGCCACACGGGATGCGGCCCTGGTCGGCGCCTCCTCCCTGATGGGCTTGTACGGTGGGGCCATCGGCATCAACCTCGTGCGCGGGCGCAGCTATATCGACTGCGGCTGCGGCGACCGGGCACATCCCCTGTCGTGGGCGCTGGTGTTTCGTAACGGGGTCATTGGGGTTGCCGCCCTGGGGGTCGCGGGAGCGTCCGTTGACCGGCCCCTCGGCTGGCTCGACGGCATCACCCTGACGTGCGGCGTGCTCGGCCTGCTGGCCGCCTACCTCGCTGCGGATGAAGTGTTGCGGCAGGCCACTCGCATGCGCAGGAGCGGTGGTCCGGATACCGAGGCAAGTCCCTTCTCATGACCAGCATCGCCGTCTCCAATGCAGTGCTGTGGGTGCTGATGCTCGGGGTCATCGTCGCCCTCTGGGCCCTGGCGCGCCAGGTAGGCATCCTGTACGAGCGCGTCGCCCCCATGGGGGCCCTGATCACCGATGCCGGTCCACGACTCGGCGAGGCGTCGCCGACGTTCGATTTGCCCTTGCTTGGCGGGGGGTCCATCGCAATCGCGGGGGAACGCCCGAGAAGCCAGCTCATCTTTTTCTTGTCCCCCACCTGTCCGGTCTGCAAGAAACTGCTGCCCATCCTCCGGTCGGCCTCCCAGGCGGAAAAAGGTTGGCTGGAGGTGGTCCTGGCCAGCGACGGCGATTCCACGCAGCACCTTGCCTTCTACCGCGACCAGAAGCTCGATGTGTTTCCCTACGTCCTGTCGGCCGATCTCGGCATGACCTACCGCGTGAGCCGCCTGCCCTACGCCGTCCTGCTGGACGAACACGGGGTGATCCGGGCCAAGGGCCTTGTGAACAATCGCGAACAGCTCGAAAGCCTGTTCAACGCCAAGGAAATCGGCGTGACGTCCGTCCAGGACTACCTGCAACGCGGTGGCCGCGCCAGCACGGGCGAGACCGCCTGAACCTTTTGAAGGGGAGAATCGACATGTTCCAGTGGATCGAACAGTGGATCGACCGAATCGCCGAGCGTCAGGTGCGTGCAACCGCCCAGACATCGTCCCGGCGCAGCGCCATCGCCCGGATCGGCACGGCGATTGTGGGTGGCGCGGTTCTTCCGATGCTGCCCTTCGATCGGTCGGGCGGCCAGGCCCACGCTGCGCTGCCCGCTGCGGAAGACCCCATGAAATGCGAGTACTGGCGCAACTGCGCGCTGGACGGCTTTCTGTGCACCTGCTGTGGAGGCAGCGTGACCTCCTGCCCCCCGGGCGCCGAAGCGTCGAAGGTCACCTGGGTGGGGACCTGCAAGAACCCCAAGGACGGACGTGACTACCTCGTGAGCTACAACGACTGCTGTGGCAAGGTTGCCTGCGGTCGATGCCTGTGCAACTTCAACGAGCGCGAACGCCCCGCCTACCGGATGGGTGTGCACAACGACATCAACTGGTGCATGGCCGACAAGCAGACGATGTATCACTGCACGGTATCGGTGATCGTGGGCGTCGCGAACGCCTGACCCCTTCGGGCTGGCTTCCTGTGCGTCCCGTCCGCCCACCACGACCTGCGGCCCGGCGATTGGGGCTTGCTGCCATGGCCGTGCTGGGCATCAGCGCGAGCGCGATGACCGAGGGCCAGGACCGTATTGGCCAACGGGCCCGCACGGATTTTCTGTTGCACTGTTCCGGCTGTCACGGCATGGACGGGATGGGCAAACCCGAGAAGGGGATCCCCCGTTTTCGCGACCAGATCGGTCACTTCCTCCAGTTGCCGGACGGTAGGGCGTTCATCATGCAGGTTCCAGGATTGCTGTCGGCCCGACTTCCTGACGACCGCGCGGCGGCGGTCACCAACTGGCTGGTGCGGGAATTCGCCGGTCCGTCGATGCCGGCAGGCGCCACACTCATGAGCGCCGAGGAGGCGCGGCAGTATCGCGAATCCCGCCCTGCCGACATCATGGCCAAACGGGACATGCTATATCGCAAGCTGAGCGAGGTCGGCTACGCCATCGAACCTTAGGCTTCGACCAGACCCCATCAACCTGTGCTGTCGTGGCGGGAGCCACTTACCGCAAATCGACCCGCCCGCTGCGCATTGGAGGGCCATTGGCCTGAGGGAGTAGACTCCCCCGGCCAGTGGCGACCCTCAGGGCCTTTTCACACTACCAAGTTGTCCGCCGTAGTGTGGGCTTCAGGACCGCTTGCGCCGCAGGCCGAACCCCAGCAGGATGGCGCCGGTGGTCATCATGCCCCATGTCGCAGGCTCGGGGATGGGCGTTACATTGCTTACGCTGATCGCGCCACTGTAGAGTCCGCCAAGACTGCCGTTGCCGATGCCCGTCACAGTCAGGATCATCGCCCCCCCAGCGGGTGTTTCCCAGTTCAGGCTCAGGGAAGATGCACCGGGGGCGCTCGACGATGCCAGGGTGATCTCGTCGCCATCGAGTGCGATGCCGTTCGGGTTCGAGAGGAGCACCAGGGAGGAAAAGATGGTGTTGAAGTTGCCGAAAGCGCCCGAGACTGGAAAGTTCACGACGCTGGACCCCGTCCCTCCGTTCTGCGGAAGTACGAACGTGAACAGGTCTACGAACGCGTTGGAAGAAACAATCCCGAAGAACGGGGTCGCCCCGGTAGGAAGCGGGCCCAAGTCTGTGGTGGATGCGACGCTGGGCGAACACGCTGCGCCCAGGACGAGCGATGCCAGCAATCCGCTTTTCATCTTCGATCGAAACATGGTTAGTCTCCGTTAGAAATTACAGAAGTTACGTGCATCTCAGCGGATTTTGACGCGTGATCATTACAGGCGACTTCGCAGCGCAAGTGGGCGCACATGGCCTGTTGAGCCCAGAGCCCGGCGGTGAGCCGTCATATTTCTTGTCCTCGCGGCGTGTCACCTCGCCGGCATTGCGGCGGGCAGACCGCGGTGGACTTTCCACGTACGCCGCCTGCCCGTCGCGCCCCTCCCTGCGCACACCAAGGAGGAGTGGATTGCATTCACGTCCCCTGGAAAGGCAATGGCAAGGAAGCCCTGTCACCCAACAACCAGGGCTCCCAAGAAACACGCATCGCGCGAGAGACGTTCCGAGCGCGCGGGCCCGGGAAACCCGGAGCCCTTGGATTCACCCTGAAGCCTGATCAGAGCTTCCTCGCACCGCGGCGCAGACCAGCACCCAGCAGAAGGATTCCCGCGCCCAACATGCCCCAGGTTGCCGGTTCGGGCACTGGCGTCACGGACATGCCCGGAGCCGCGACATGAATGGCTCCGCTGTAGAGACCACCGAGATTGCCCGTGCCAAGTCCGGTCACAGCCAGAATCACGGGACCGCCCTCGGTCGCGCCCCAGTTCAGGGACAGCGACGACGCTTCGGCGGCAGTCACCGATGCGAGCGTCACTTCATCGCCATTGAACGCGACGCCGTCCGGGTTCGAGAGAAGTGCGAGTGAGGAAAAGACGGTACTGAAGTTGCCGAAACCACCCGAAACGGGGAAGTTCACCACACTGTAGGCAGTCCCTCCGTTCGCCGGCAGGTTGAACGCGAAGGTATCGTTGAACGGAGCAGCGGTGACGAGCCCCGTAAATGCAGTCGCTCCCGTTGATACGGAGCCAAGACTGGTGGTGGCCGCCTCTGCGGCGATGCATGCTGTGCCGAACGCAAGAGCAATGGCCAGCCGGACTGTACTTCCATGATGAAGCATCGGGATTCTCCTTGGACACGGGGGCAAGAGGTTCAAACCACCACGTCTGGAGTTTCGATGCGGGAAGTTTCAATTCTCCGCGCGCGCCACGGGAGCGAGCATGGACCCTTGGGTTCAGGAACCGGACATGGACTGTCATGTTCAGCAGACTGTTCGCCCCCACGCCCATCGCTCAGCGGCCAGCCCCGAAAACGAGCGAAGCGGCGTCGAACCCGGAAGGCGTGGCCAATCGGCGGTTGGTCGGAACGGTCTGGCGGGCGCCGCGGTGACTCGTAGCCATGCTCCGTCAACGCACGCACCGCCCCATCCAACATCAGCGACCCTGTTCGGCCGCACAGAGCCCGTGGGTTCGCTCCACAGCATGACACCGGCAACCGCTTGCTCCGTGCCAGGCATCGGCGCGAGTCCGGTTGCGGTAGCCCGGAACCAGATCCACACGGGTTTTCCCGCCGCGCGCTCAGGACGTCTCGGCGCGGACCGCATGCGCAGAGCAGAACCGCGCAGGCCGACTCAGGGACCAGATGGTCATCCTGCAGTTGCCGGAAGGCCAAGCCTTAATCATGCAGGTGCCGGGGTTGCTGTCGGCCCGGCTTCCTGACGACCGCACGGCGGCGGTCATCAACTGGCTGCCACGGGAATTCGCCGGTCCGTCGATGCCAGCAGAGGCCACACCCATGGGCGCCGAGGAGGCGCGGCCGTATCGCGAACCCCGCCCTGCCGACATTCGTGGCCAGACGGGACCTGCTGTATCGCAAGCCGAGCAAGGGCAGCCACTCCATCGAATCTTGGCACCCCAAGACCAACCTGGGCAACCGTCGGGCCGCCTGCGCGTCTGTCTCCACAGAAAAAAACGCCCCCGTGAAACGGAGGCGTCTGCCTAAGTCAGCCCACCCGAGACCGGGATGGGCTGGAAACCGATTCTCAGGGTCGCGTGCGACGAAGGCCGAAACCAAGCAGGATCGCGCCCGTCGCCATCATCGCCCAAGTGGCCGGTTCCGGTACTGGAGTCACGCTGATCGCGCCACTGTAAAGACCGCCTAGACTGCCGTTACCAACGCCCCCAACGGTCAGGTACATGCCCCCGCCGGACGTTGCCGACCAGTTCAGGGACAGAGAACTTACCGGGCCCGGGCCGGGCGGCGAGTTGACAGAAGTCAACAGAAGATCGTCTCCGTTGAAAAGGATTCCGTCCGGATTGGAGAACAGCGCCAAGGACGAGAACAACGTATTGAAACTGCCGAAACCGCCGGAGACCGGAAAATTAACGACACTGTAACCGGTGCCCCCGTTCGCAGGGACGGTGAACGTGAAGGTGTCAATGAAAGGACCGACAGGTACCATACCCGAAAAGGCGGTTGCACCCACCGGCAAGCTACCGAGATTGGTCGTGGCGGCGCTCGCTGCGACACATGCACCACCCAGGGCGACGGCACCCAACATCCGAACAACAGATCTCACTTTAAACATTGCAAATCTCCTTTGGGATGGAGAGAGGTTCGTGACCCCTTCTGCTTATACAGTTACTTTAACTTGTCATTTCATCCCGCACAAGCTGACTTTCCACATATTCTCCGCTGCTTCCCGCGCCGAGGGCTTTCCCTGACACGGCGGTCGCGACCGCTACATCCCCAGCAGACCTGGCAACCAGAGCGAGATCGCGGGAACGTAGGTCACCAGCACAAGGTACAACAGCAGTACGCCGACCCAGGGCAGGCAGGCAATCGATACCTCGGTCATCCCCATGCGCGCCAGATGGCTCGCGACGAAGAGGTTGAGCCCGACGGGGGGGTGGATCATGCCGATCTCCATGTTGACCGTCATGATCACGCCCAGGTGGATGGGATCGATCCCGAGGGTCTGGGCGATGGGCAGAAACAGGGGTCCGAGGATCAGCACGATGGAACTGGGCTCCATGAACTGTCCGGCCGCCAGCAGGGCCACGTTCACGGCCATCAGAAACATCCAGGGGGAAAACTCCCGCGCCACGACCCAGTCGGAGATGGCCTGGGGAATTTGTTCGGACGTCAGCAGGTAGGAAAAGAGAACCGCATTGGTCACGATGTACAGCAGCATCGCGCTGGTGTTCGCCGCCGACAGGAGTACGCGGAAGGTCTCGGACAGGCGCAGGTCGCGGTAGATGAACACCGCCGCGACGAACGCGTACACCGCGCTCACGGCGGCCGCCTCCGTCGGCGTGAAGATGCCACCGTAGATTCCTCCCATCACGATGGCCACCAGCAACAGCCCCCAGAAGGCCTCCCGGAACGCGTGCCAGATCTCCCGTGCACTGGCGCGCGGCAGCGTGGGGAAGCCTCGCCGCTTCGCGGTGATGAAGGTCACCCCCATGAGGACCAGCGCCAGCAGAATGCCGGGCACGACACCGGCGATGAACAGCTTTCCGGCACTGGTGCTTGTGCTGACCGCGTAGATGATCATCACGATGGAGGGCGGAATCAGGATTCCCAGGGATCCGGACGTCGTGATCACCCCCACGGCGAACCGCTTCGGATATCCCTGCTTCATCATGGCGGGCAGCATGATGGCGCCGATGGCGGCCACGGTTGCGGGACTGGATCCCGAGATGGTGGCGAAGAAGGCACAGGCCAGGATCGCCGCCATGGCAAGCCCTCCCGGAAGCCACCCCACGAGCGCCGTGGCGAACCGGATGATCCTTGCCGCCACGCCGCCTTCGGTGAGGAAGGCGCCCGCGAGGATGAAGAAGGGAATCGCCATGATCGCGAAGTTCTCCAGCCCGGTGAACAGGCGCTGCGAGATGATGTCGACGGTTTCGAGGGAGAAGGACGAAAACCCGGCCAGGTACACCAGCACCGTGAGGCCCAGGGCGATGGAGATGGGCGTGCCCGTGGCGAGCAGCACCAGCAGGATGCCGATGATGATGACTGCGGTCATGGCTCCGCCTCGTCAGGAACGGGCTTCGCGAACGTGGAGTGGCTCGGCAGGACCCCATCCCGGCGGTAGCGCCACAGGACCTGCAGAAACCGGGTGCACATGAGGCCGGATCCCAGCGGGATGCACAGGTAGACGGCCCACCGCGGCCACTCCAGATCAGGCGTGACCTGGCCGGTCTCGTGCATGAAGGCGACCCAGCGGGCGCCCAGCACGGCGATCGTGGAGGTGAACAATGCCCCCAGAAGCAGGGCGAGTGTGACCAGCCGGCGCTGTGTGCTGGCACCCGCCCGGACCACGAGCAGGTCCACCCCGATGTGGATTCCGGTGCGCACGCCATAGGCCGCCCCGAACTTGGCCATCCAGATGAACAGGATGATGCAGAGTTCCTGGGCCCACGTCAGATCATACTGACTGGTGATGTCCCACAGCCAGTCGATCCGCGCGCTGAAGCGATGCAGCACCGACAGGAAAATGATCAGCGTCGCGGCGGCGATGAGCGCCGCGATCAGCAGTTCCTCCAGCCGGTCGACGATCCGGTTGATCACAGCCATGCCGGCATGGAGACGCGTCAGCGCTTGCGCCGCGCCTCGGCGACCTGGGCGGCGACGGCCTTCACCGACTGGATGAGATCGCGCCCGATGACGGACTCGAACTCCTGATGGACGGGAAGCAGCGCCTCGCGCCACTCGGCCCGCTCGGCGTCGCTCAGGGCATACACCTGGGTCTTGCCGCTCGCCCGCACCGCCGCCAGGGCGTCGGCATTCTCCCGGGCGGCGATCTCCCGCTCGTAGTGCGTCGCTTCGGTCATGGCCTGCTCGAGGGCGCCGCGGACGTCGGGCGGCAGACCCTCCCAGAACTTCCGGTTCGTGATCACCGCGTAGACCAGGCAACCGTGATCCGAGAGCGTGAGATGCTTCTGGACCTCGTGCATCTTCTGGGTGTAGAGGTTCGACACCGGATTCTCGGTCCCGTCCACCACGCCCTGCTGGAGGGCGGTGTACACCTCGCTGAACGCCATGACCTGGGGAATCGCACCGAGCCGGCGGAATGTCGCCGCGAGAACCTTGGAGGACTGGACGCGCATCTTCATGGCGCGGAAGTCGGCCACCTTCCGCAGGGGCCGGTTCGCGGACACCTGCTTGAAGCCGTTGTCCCAGTAGGCAAGCCCCTTGATGCCCCTCCCCTCGAGCTTCGCGAAGAGGTTCCTCCCGATCTCGCCATCGGATACGCGCTCCACGGTTTCCTGATCGGGGAACAGGTACGGCAGGTCGAACACCTCGAACTCGCGCACCCCCAGCGGCCCGAACTTGGACACCGACGGCGCCAGCAGATGGACGGCGCCGCGCTGCAGGGCCTCCAGTTCATCCCCGTCCTTGTACAGCTGGCTGTTCGGGTAGATCTCCACCTTGACCCGACCCTTCGTCGCCGCCTCGGCGAGCTGCTTGAACCGGATCGCCGCTTTTCCCTTCGGCGTGTCGGGCGCCACCACGTGGCTGAACTTCAGGGTGATGACCTGGGCCCAGGCCGGCCCCTGGACAAGAGCGAGCAGCAGAAGAAGACTGGCTGAGGATCGACGCATGGGATACGCGCTTCCGCGAGAGGGGTTCGACAGGTCCGGGACCGGACAGGACAAGAAAGCTTAGCACGCACCCCGCGCCGCACCGCCCCGGATGCTCACGGATGCGTCGGCCGGAACTGCGCGCAGACTGACGCCCGGATCGTCCGGTCCAGCGGCGAAGGCCGGGTCGGTACCGATACCGGGGACGTGGGCCAGGACACCATCGATGAACACCAGCGGGATGCTCCAGCGTTCCCAGGGCGGGACCGCGGATTCCCGAAGCAGGTTCTTGAGACTCTGCCGCGGGCGGCCCGCATCGACCCGAAGCTTCTCCCCGCCCCGCCGGTTGCGCACTTCCGCCACGCCGGATGCCAGGACCGCCGGCCGCAGGCCGCAACCCGGGAACACCACCGGCACCAGGAACCGCCCGTCTGGAAGTCCCGTCCCGCCTTCGCGGGGCCAGGGCACGGCCCAGGACCAGGCCGTATCCGGGGAATCCGCGATGCGCAGGGTCGCCCGGTAGCGCACGAGAATCCGACCGCCGACAGCGAGTCGCAGGCCCGAGTCACGGGACGCGCCCAGGGCCTGCCGCAGTACCTCCCGCAGCTGCGCCCTGGAAGGCGCGGTGACACCCTGCCGCTCCAGCCAGTGCCGCAACAGGTTGGCGCGGCTGGCATCGTCGAGGCGGGCCAATTGGTCGAGATCGAGTCCGTCGGGTGTCTCGCAGGCGAGGGCGTCGAGAGCCGCCAACCGCCTCCCCACGGCCACGGCGTCAGCCGCGTTGGCCGCAACCCGGGCGAGTGCCTCCCGATACGACGGGAAACCGCGGCCCAGTAGCGGAAACACGGAATGGCGCAGAAAGTTTCGGGGGTGCCGTTCGTCGCGGTTGGACTCGTCCTCCACCCACCGGAGCCCCCGTGCGATGGCGTGGGCTGCCAGGACCGACCCCGGCACCTCGAGCAAGGGCCGCACGAGGAGGCTGTTCGCGGAGAGCGGCCGGGCCGCCGGCATGGCGGCCAGGCCCGACACCCCGGCGCCTCGCAGCAGTTGCAGCAGCACGGTCTCGGCCTGGTCATCCGCGTGTTGGGCGAGCGCCACCGCGTCGACGTCGAGCGCGCGATAGCAGTCGTAGCGCGCAGCCCTTGCCGCGGCTTCGGTCCCCGCCGGGTCATCGCGCCGGATGCGCACCCGCCGGACGGTAAGGGAAACGCCCGCCCGGGCGGCATGGGCGATGCAGCTGTCCTGCCAGGCATCGGCATGGGGGCTGAGCCCGTGGTGCACGTGGATCGCCGACAGGACGATCCCGAGACAGGGGGCGCTCTGCGCGAGGATGTCGAGCAGCACGACCGAGTCCCGGCCGCCGCTCAGCCCGACCGCGACGCGCTTGCCGGTGAGTTCGAACTCGCGCAGTCGCGCGACGACGGTGTCCGCCAGCCCGGACGCGGACATCACCATCCCGGCATCACCGCTCGGGCACGACTTCCTTGAACTTCCCGTAGGCGAGCAGCTTCTCGAAACGCGCCTCCACCAGCGCGTCGAGGGATTTGCTCTGGTGTTCCTTGAGGGCATCCGCCAGCGCGCGCCGCACCGACTGCATGGTCGCGCCGTGATCGCGGTGGGCGCCCCCAAGAGGCTCGCCGATCACCTTGTCGATGAGACCGAGGGTCTTGAGCCGGTTCGCGGTGATGCCGAGGATCTCCGCGGCCTCCGGAGCCTTGTCGGCACTCTTCCAGAGGATCGAGGCGCAGCCCTCCGGGGAGATCACCGAGTAGATCGCGTACTGCAGCATGTTGACCGTATCCCCCACGGCAATCGCCAGCGCTCCACCGGAACCTCCCTCGCCGATGACCGTGGACACGATGGGCACCCGCAGTTCGGCCATGGCGTACAGGCTCCGTCCGATGGCCTCGGACTGCCCGCGCTCCTCTGCCCCCACCCCGGGGTAGGCGCCCGGCGTGTCGATGAAGGTGAGCACCGGCACGCTGAACTTCTGCGCCAGTTGCATGAGCCGCAGGGCCTTGCGGTAGCCCTCGGGCTTGGGCATGCCGAAATTCCGGAAGATCTTCTCCTTGGTATCCCGGCCCTTCTGGTGGCCGATCACCATCACGGACTGGCCACCGAAGCGCGCCAGTCCGCCCACGATGGACGGATCCTCGGCGAAGGTGCGGTCGCCGTGGAATTCCTCGAAATCCGTGAAGAGATTCTGGATGTAGTCGAGCGTGTAGGGTCGCTGGGGATGCCGCGCCACCTGGGAGATCTGCCACGCCGTGAGCTTGCCGTAGATTTCCTTGGTGAGGGCATTGCTCTTCTTCTGCAACCGCCCAATCTCCTCGGAAATGTCGACCGCGGAATCGTCCTGCACGTAGCGGAGTTCCTCGATCTTCTGCTCGAGTTCAGAGATGGGCTGCTCGAAGTCCAGGAAGGTGGTCTTGGGCGAGGGGGTCGAGGCGTTGGGCATTGGTTGTCTATCTGCCGTATTGCGTGTTCAGGTAATCGATGATGGCCTGTGCGTCGCCCGGTGCGATCGCGGCCCCCATGACCCTGATCATCTTGTTGACGGAATTCTCCCAGCCCTTGCGGTCGAGGAACGGAGAGTTCATGGGAATGTAGTCGAGACTGTGACAGACAACACAGCTGGCCGCCACGAGATCGCGGCCAGGGCCATCCCGGAGGGTGATGGAATCCTCGCCGGCAAAGCCCCGTGGCGCCAGACCGGTCAGAAGGGACGCGACCAGGACTGACCGGCCAAGACAGCGGAAGGTGGACATCGGCAGGTTCCCCTCAGGCACAGCGGATCGTCACGGGTTGCACCACGTTGTTGTGGTAGCCCGCGGGATTGAAGTTGAGCTCGAGGGTCTGGGTCGATCCGATGCGGTTGATCGCCCGCGCCATGAGCGTGTGCTCCCCGGGAGGTGGCGTGAAGGGAAATGTCCACTGTCTCCACGCGTACCGCCCGAGGTCGGGCCCCAGTTCGGCCGGCGCCCAGAGCCTTCCGCCATCGGTGGAAACCTGCACCTGCACGATCCCGTGCCCTCCGTCCCAGGCGACCCCGCGGACGAACAGGGGCGTTCCGGCCCGGTAGAGCATCTGGTCGCGGATGTTGGTGATGAGGGAATTCACCACCATCTCCGTGATCGGCGTGGTCGCGTCGGTCTCCTGGGAGAGGAACCGGTCCACCAGGGGAAACCTACCCTTCGGCAGCCTGTAGCCCGGGTTCATCCAGAACCCCTGGAGGGGCTGCGCCCGGACCTCGACGGCGGTCAGGTGCTTGATCCAGTAGGTGGCCGTCCACCCGGGCACGACCAGCCGGGCCGGGTACCCGTGCCAGTGCGGCAGAGGTTCACCGTTCATCTCGAATGCGACCAGGGTGGCCGGATCGAGCGCCTTCCAGGCGGGCAGGCTCTTGACGAAATCCGGCGGGCCGCCCGCGATACCGGAGTCCGCACCGTCGAAGGCCATCTCGAGCGCGCCGGTCTTCACGTCCGCACGGGCCAGGACATCCCGCAGACGCACCCCTCTCCAGAGGGCGTTGCCCATGGCACCGTTGCCCCACTGCACCCCCGGGACGTGGGGATCGGACAGACCGCGACGGTTCCCGGAACACAGGCACAGCGCCGCCAGTTCGATCGTCTCGAACTCCCCCCGCAGTTGCGCGAGCGAGAGGGATACCGGTTCGTCGACCGAATCACCGCGAATCTCGAGGCGCCACTGATCGCCGTCCACCTCGGGAATGCTGGAAAGGTGATAACGGACGAAGAAGGCCTCGTTGGGTGTGAAGGCGTCCTGGAACGCGCGCGTGGGTGTCTCGTAGTTCGGCGGCCGGTAGGTGCGCCGGATGAGAGGAACCTTGCCCGGGAGCGTATCGTAGGCAGCCGCGTCGCGGGCACCCGCCGGAAGCCCCGCCGGCCCCGCGGGAGACTGGGCGCGAGCGACCTGGGAACCGCCAAGCACCCCGAGCCCGACGAGCCCGCCCAGGATCCGCCTGCGCCTTAGCCTCATCGACCGCTCTCCCCTCCGACCCTGGACCGACGGATTCTGACACAAAGATCCGCCCTTCCCCGGTCGGCCGGCACCGCCGCCCCGCCTGCATTCAAAACAGGACCCCGCTGCGACCCCGGAGATCGGACTCGGCACTGACCTCTCCGGTGACCGCATCCACGAAGACCGCCTGGAGGTTCCCCCAGCGTCGGCGCCCCTCCTGGACGACATGGCCCAGCGCCCTCAGGCCCTCGACCCATTCCGCGGAAAACTGCCCCGGCTCGATCTCGATCCGGTCGGGCAGGTACTGGTGATGAAAACGCGGCGCGCCGGCGACACGGGCCAGATCCACGGGACCGCCTGACAGGTGTTCGAGGATTCCGAGCAGCACCATGCTGATGATCCGCGAACCGCCGGGCGTGCCGAAGACGAGGACACCGCGGCTGTCCTCGACGAAGGTCGGCGACATGCTGGACAGCGGTCGCTTGCCCGCGACGATGCCATTGGCCACACTGCCCGTCAGCCCGTAGAGGTTGCTGATCCCAGGCACGATGGCAAAGTCGTTCATTTCATTGTTGAGCAGCACCCCCGTGGCTCCCGCCACCATCCCGGCGCCGAAGGGTCCGTTGATGCTCAGGGTCGCCGCCACGCGGTTGCCCGCCGCGTCGACCACCGAAAAGTGTGTCGTGTGCGTCCCCCCGCCGGGCGCCGGGGCCGCCTCGAGCGTGGCGCTCGGCGTGGCACGCGCGCGGTCGATACTGGCCGCCTTCTCGTCTGCATAGGCGCGGCTCGCGAGCCGCGCCAGTGGCATTTCCACGAAATCGGAGTCGCCGAGGAATCGGGACCGGTCGTGGTAGGCCCGCCGGAGCGCCTCCACCACCAGATGGGCCCGATCCACCGGCCCGAGGCCGGCGAGGTCGTAGCGCTCCAGGATGTGGAGGGCCTGGGCCAGGGTGACCCCGCCACTGGAAGGCAGCGAGGCGGTCGTGATGGTCGCCCCCCGGTAGGTGAACCGCATGGGCGCGCGTTCCACGACCCGGTAGCCGGCGAGATCTTCCTCGACCCAGATGCCTCCGCCGGCCTGGACCGCGCGGACCATCTCGCGGGCCACCGGGCCCCGGTAGAAGCCGTCGCGCCCGTCGCGGGCCAGGGCCCGGATCGTGGCGGCGAGGTCGGGCTGGCGCACGGTGAACCCCTTGTCGGGAACCCGCCCGTCCTGGAGGAAGACGGCTGCCGCCGGAGGGTCGGTACGCAGCGCACTCTCCCGCCAGCCCGCCGCGGCCGCATAGCGGGCGTCGATGGCGAACCCGTTGGCGGCGTGCGCGATCGCCGGCGCAAGGACCTCGGCGAAGGGTCTCGATCCATAGCGGGCGCTGAGATGTGCAAGCCCCGCAGCCAGCCCCGGGATGCCCGCGGCCCTTGCACCATCGAGGGACGCCCGAGTGTCCACCTCGCCGTTGTCGCGGAGATACATCCGGGGCGTCGCCGCGCCGGGCGCCATCTCGCGGGCATCGATCATGATGTCGCGACCGTCAGCCGCCCGATGGACGAGAAAGAAACCCCCTCCCCCGAAACCCGAGGAAAAAGGCTCGACCACCGCGAGCGTGGACGCGACGGCAACGGCCGCATCGAAGGCGTTGCCACCGGCAGCGAGCACTCGTTCCCCGGCCTCGACGGCAAGCGGATGGGCCGCGGCCACCCCGTGACGCGCCCCGGCACTGGCAACAGCACAACCCAGTGCGAGGCCGCACGCGGCCAGGAATGCGACGAAGGCCCGGCGTGTCAGTCCCATGCAATGCTCCTGGTCGGGATGGAAAGCCTGGCAACCAATCGGTCCGCGCGCATCATCGCCGGACCCGGAAGACGGTCGCGTACAGCGCAGGCAGGAACAGCAGCGTGAGCAGGGTCGCCACGAGAAGCCCTCCCATGATGGTGACGGCCATCGGCCCCCAGAAATTGGATCCTGCCAGCGGGATCATGGCAAGGATGGCCGCTGCCGCGGTCAGCGTGATGGGGCGGCAGCGCCGCACGGTGGCCTCGACCACGGCATCCCAGGGAGTTGCTCCTTCCGCGATGTCCTGGTCGATCTGATCCACGAGGATGATGGAATTGCGCATGATCATGCCCGAGAGGGCGATGAAGCCGAGCATGGCGACGAAGCCGAAGGGCACCCTGCCCACCAGCAGGAAGAGGCTCACTCCGATCAGGCCGAGCGGGGCGGTCACCAGCACGAGCAGTGCCTTGCGGAGGTTCTGCAGGTGGACCATGAGAAGGGTCATGACGGTGAACAGCATGAGGGGCAGCACGGCATTCACGGACGCCTGGCCGTTCGTGCTTTCCTCGATGATGCCCCCCATCTCGATGCGGTAGCCAGGCAGCAGCGTGGCCCGCACCTTGTCCAGTTCAGGGTCGATCTGCTGGGACACCGAGGCGGCCTGGATCGACCCGGCCACGTCTCCCTGCACCGTGATGGTCGGGAGACGATTGCGGCGCCAGACGATGCCCTCCTCGAGTTCGTAGTGGACACTGGCGACCTGTGAGAGGGGAATCCATTTGTTGCTCTGGGTCGGGATCATGAGATCACCGGCATTGGAAAGACCGCGGCGCTCGATTTCGTTCCCCCTTGCCAGCACCTCGATCAGCTTGTCCCGTTCCCGGAATTCCGTGATGGAAAGGCCGGTGAGAAAGGCGTGCAGCACCGTGGACAGCCCCTGCGTGCTCACTCCCACCAGGCGCGCCTTGTTCTGGTCGATCTCCAGCCGCACGGCCTTGACCTTCTCGTTCCAGTCGAGATGGACCCCCCGCATGTTCGGGTTCGACCGCACGATGTCCGCCACCTGCTGGGAGACCCGGCGCAGCTCCCCGATGTCGGGCCCCATCACGCGAAACGCGACGGGGTAGGCCACCGGCGGGCCGTTCTGCAGGGGCATCACCCGGAAACGGGTACGGGTGAACTGCTCCGAGAGCACGGCGACCAGGCGAGCGTGCAGGGCATCGCGCGTCTTCGCGTTCTTCGCGGTGATCACGAATTCCGCGAGATTCGAGCTGGGAAGCTGCTGATCGAGGGGCAGATAGAAGCGCGGGCTTCCCGAGCCGATGTAGGAGACGTACTTCTCGATGTCGGGGTCGGCCGCCAGCACGGCCTCGAAGCGCTTCGCCTCCTCCGCGGTGGCGGCGATGGACGCTCCCTCCTGCAACCAGATGTCGGCGATCAGCTCGGGCCGGTTCGCCGACGGGAAGAACTGCTGCTGGACGAATCCGAATCCTGCGAGCGCCAGCACGAAGGCGAGACCCGTCACGGCGATGACGGTCTTGCGGAATGTCACGCACCAGGTGACGACGCGGCGGAACACGCGGTAGAAGGGCGTCTGGTAGACCTCCCCATGCGGTTCCAAGTCCGCCGGTGCGACGGCCAGGGCGGCCGTGCGCCCGCGCAGCCGCCGCAGCAATCGCTGGCCCGGGCTTGCCCCGTGCCCGGCACGACTGTAGCCCGGCAGGAGGTGGTACCCCATGTACGGGATGAACAGCACCGCCACCACCCACGAGACCAGCAGCGCGATGCACACGACCGCAAAGATCGAGAACGTGTACTCGCCGGCATCGGATTTCGCCAGGCCGACCGGCAGGAAACCCGCCGCGGTGATCAGCGTCCCCGTGAGCATCGATGGCGCCGTCGAGGTGTAGGCGAACGCACCGGCCCGCAGGCGGTCCCAGCCCTGCTCCATCTTGATGGCCATCATCTCGACCGCGATGATCGCGTCATCGACCAGAAGGCCGAGTGCGATGATGAGCGCGCCGAGGGAGATGCGCTGCAGGTCGATGCCGCACAAGCCCATGATCAGGAACGTCACCGCCAGCACCAGCGGGATCGACAGCGCCACGACGATGCCGGTACGCCAGCCCAGGGAAAGGAAGCTCACCGCCAGCACGATGACGATGGCCTCTACGAGCGTCTTCATGAACTCGCTGACCGACCTCGACACCACGGCGGGCTGGTCCGACACCTGGTGGACCTCGATGCCGACCGGAATCTGTGCCTTGAGCCGGTCCATCGTGGCCTGGAGCGACTCACCCATGGCGATGATGTCCCCGCCGCGGCGCATGGAAACCGCGAGCCCCATCGCGGGCTTGCCGTTGAAGTGCATCACCACCTCCGGCGGATCGACGTAGCCGCGCCTTACCGTGGCGATGTCTCCGAGGCGGATCAGTCGCCCGTTGGCCTGCAGGCCGATCTCGCGGATGCTCTCGGCGGACTTGAAGTCGCCCGAGACCCTGGCGTGGATGCGGTCGTCGCGGGTCTCGAAGCGCCCGGCGGGCGTCATCTCATTCTGCGCGCGCAGGGTGTTGAAGATGACGTTCGGGTCGATGCCGAGCGTCGCGAGCTTGCGGATGGACATCTCGATCCAGATCTTCTCCTGCTGCTCGCCCAGTAGATCGACCTTGCCCACGTCCCGGGCCCGGAGGAGTTCGCGCCGGACGTCCTCGACGTAATCCCGCATCTCCGCGTAGGAGTAGCCGTCCGAGGTGAACGCGTAGATGTTCCCGAAGGTGTCGCCGAACTCGTCATTGAAGAACGGCCCGCGCACGCTGCCGGGCAGGGTCGACCGGATATCGGCGATCTTCTTGCGGACCTGGTACCAGGCGTTGGGAACCTCCCTCGGCGGGGTCTCGTCCTTGAGGTAAAGGAAGATCAGCGATTCCCCGGGGCGCGAGAAGCTCCGGGTGTAATCGAGCCACGGCGTTTCCTGCAGCTTCTTCTCGAGGCGTTCGGTGACCTCCTGCTCGACCTCGCGCGCCGTCGCCCCCTGCCAGAAGGTGCGCACCACCATGATCTTGAAGGTGAAGTCCGGATCCTCGGCCTGCCCGAGCCTGAGGTAGGACACGGCGCCCGCGATGGCAAGAGCCACCATGAAGTACAGCACGAGCACCCGGTGCTCGAGGGCCCAGCGGGAAAGGTTCGGGCGGGTCGGGATCATGGAGCGCCGCTGGCGAGAACCCGGACCTTCTCGTTGGCGAAGAGCTTGTGCACCCCGGCCCTCACCACGGTATCCCCGGGGTTGAGTCCGGCGACAACCGTGATGTGGTCGTCAGCGAACCGCCCCACCTTGACCGGGCGCAGGCTGACGGTTCCCGCCCGGGGATCCACGACCCAGACGGCCGTGCTCTCGCCCTTCTGGAACAGGGCCGTCGACGGCAGCCTCACGACCGAGGCGTCCGACGTCCCGTTCAGAAACACGTTGGCCGTCATGCCGAGTTCCGCCTCCGCATCCGCGTCGACGATGGAGATCTTCGCCAGGTAGGTACGGGTGACCGCGTCCGCATTCGGCGCAACCTCCCTCAGTCGGCCGCGATAGAAGCGCTCGGGCTGCGCCCAGAGGTTCACCCGCACTTCACCCGCCTTCCGCATCTCGGCGAGCCGGTTCTCGGGAATGCTGACGGCCACCTCCTTCTGGCCGGGCCGGGCCAGGCGGAAGACCGGTTGACCCTGAGCGACCACCTGGCCGGCCTCGCCCGCCACGGCCGTGATCACGGCGTCGTCCGGAGACCGCAAGGCGGTGTAATCGGACTGGTTGCGACTGAGCGCGAGTTGCGCCTGCGCCTGGGACCGCTGGGCCGAAGCCACTTCGAGCGCAAGGCGGCGCCGGTCGAACTCGGCCGCGCTGATGAAGCCCTGGCGAAACAGTTCCGCGAAGCGCCCGAACTCCGCCTTGGCCTGGGCGTGGCTCGCCTCCGCCGCCGTCAGCGCCTGTCGAGCAGCCTCCACCCCGAGCCGCTGGTCGTCCGGATCGAGGCGCGCCAGCACCTGGCCGCGCTTCACGGCGTCCCCGACCTCCACCAGACGCTCGCTGATCTTCCCGCCGACCCGGAACCCCAGGGCGGTTTCGTAGCGCGCGCGCACATCGCCCGTGTACGACGCCGTCAGGGTGCCGTTGCCCGGCTCGATGCGGACGACATTCACCGCGCGCGGCGGCTCCACGGCTCTGTCCGGGCCCTTGCAGCCAGCCACGATGCCGCATGCGAGCAGCGCGGCCAAGCCACGTGCCGCCGCCAGTCCCCGAGTGATCATCCGGACTTCCCCCTATTCATCGCCGGCGGTGGCGGGGCTCCGTTCCCCGTCCCGCTCGTATCCGTCTCTCAATCGGACGCCCCCGCCCGCGGGGCCCAGGCCCCCGTCCCGGCCCCGGCCGAACCAGCGGCGCACACCGGATCCCAGATCATCCAGGTAGGTGTAGACGACCGGCACCACGAGCAGTGTGAGGAAGGTCGATGCCAGCACCCCGCCGATGACGGCGTGCGCCATGGGAGCACGCTGTTCCGCCCCTTCGCCGAGGCCCAGACCCAGTGGCAGCATGCCGAACACCATCGCGGCAGTCGTCATCAGGATGGGTCGCAGCCGCACCGCCGCCGCCTCCAGGATGGCCTCCGTCCGCCCGACGCCCCGGGCCATGGCCTGGTTCACGAAGTCGACGAGGAGGATCGCGTTCTTCGTCACCAACCCCATGAGCATGATGAATCCGATGATCGAGAAGATGTTGAGCGTGCTGCGCCAGAGCAGGAGCGCACCCAGCACCCCGATCAGCGACAGGGGAAGGGACGCCATGATAGCAAGGGGTTGGAGGAAACTCCGGAACTGCGAGGCGAGAATGAGGTAGATGAACACGATCGCCAGGACCAGCGCCTGGGCCGCGAAGCCGGAGGTCTCCGCGATGTCCTTCGTGGAACCACCGATCACGAACCGGTAGTCGGCGGGCAACGGCACCGCGGCAAGCCTTTCCTTCAGTTCCCGGCCAACGTCTCCTGCTGGCCGGCCCGCGACGTTGGCCGACACGAGCACCTCGCGGCGCAGGTCGCGCCGGTTGATCTGCGTCGGCCCGGCGCCATTGACGAACTCGGCCACCTGCCGCAGCGCAACGACACGGGGAGTGCCGTCGGCGGCAGCGAACTGACTCGCCACATGGAGCCGTCCGAGATCCGCGAGGTTCCGGCGGGCGTCCTCGGGCAACCGGATGCGCACGTCGTAGTTCTCGGCGTCCGGCGCCTTCCATGCGCTGATGACCTCCCCCGCGATGAGGGGGCGCAGGGCGTTGCCCACCTCCGCGAGGCCCACCCCGAGGTCCGACGCGGCTTCCCGGTTGACGCGCACCTCGACCATGGGTTTCGCCGCCTTCAGCGAGGTGTCGAGATCGACCGGCCCCCTCATTCCCCGCAGGATGTCGAGCACCTGCCGCGACAGCGCCTCGAGGACCGCGATGTCCTGCCCCTGGATGCTGACCTGCAGGGGCTTGCCGCTCGACATGCTGGAGTACGGTCCCACGTAGGTGACGTCGATGCCCGCGATCCGCGCGAGCCGCTGCCGGATGGGGTGCGCCATCTGCTTCTGGGACAGGGCACGCCTCGCGCGGGGCTGCAGGTGCACGAAGATCGTTCCGTAGTTGCGCCCCAGCACAACCCCGGTATTGATGGTCGAGTAGGTGTGCTCCACCTCCCGGAACTCCCGCAACGCCCGCTCCGCCTGCAGCACCTTCTCGCGCGTGAACTCGAGCGATGAACCGGGGGCGGTATTCAGCTGGACGAGCACCTCGGACAGATCCGCCTCCGGGACGAACTCGCTGCCGATGAGGGGCACGAGCGCGAAGCTGGCACCGAAGACAGCCACGGCGATCGCGAGGACGGTCCGGCGCCGGCCGAGCGCCCACCGGACCATGCCCTGGTAGCCGGCACTCACGACGCCGAAGCCTGCGTCGAAGGCGCGCAACAGCCGCCCCAGCGGTCCCCGCGTCCGCGGGCGCACGGCATCGGGATCGTGCCACACGCTCGAGAGCATCGGGTCCAGCGTGAAGCTCACGAACATCGACAGCAGTACCGCGCTGGCGACGGTCATGCCGAAGGGGTAGAAGAAGCGCCCGATGATGCCCCCCATGAAGGCAACCGGCACGAAGACCGCACAGATCGTGAACGTCGTGGCAAGCACCGCCAGGCCGATCTCGCGGGTGCCCTCGAGCGCCGCTTCCCGGTGCCCCGTACCCCTGGCCAGGTGCCTGACGATGTTCTCCCGGACGACGATGGCATCGTCGATGAGCAGCCCCACACAGAGGGACATGGCCATGAGGGTCATCACGTTGAGCGTGTAGCCGAGCGCGTACATCGCCGTGAAGGTGCCGATGAGCGCGATGGGCAGCGTGAGCCCGGTGATGACCGTGCTGCGCCAGGAACCCAGGAAGAGAAACACGATCAGCACGGTGAGCAGGCCGCCCTCGATGATCGTGTGGCGCACGTTCGCCACGGAGTTGCGGATTCCCTGGGAGGTGTCGCGCACGAAACCCACCTCGACATCGGCAGGCAGGGCGGCCTTCAGTTCCTTCACGCGCGCCCGGACCGCATCCCCCACCTCGAGGGTGTTGGCGCCCTGCGCCTTGGCCACGTCGATGGCGACGCCGCGCACGCCGTCGATGATCGCGACGCTCTCCTCCTCCTGTTGGCCATCGACGACGCTGGCCACCTGCCACAGGTAGACCGGGCTGCCCGCACGGCGGGCGACGATGATGTCCCGGAAGTGCTCGACGGCCCGCATCCTGCCCTGCACGCGGACCAGACGTTCCGCATCGCCCGACAGGAGCGTGCCCGCGGGCACCTCCCGGTTCTCGTCGCGGACGGCCCGGATGACCTGTTCCACACCCACGCCGAGGGCCTCGAGGTCCGCCGGGCGCAGCGCGATCTGGACCTCTCGCGTGGTGCCCCCCACGCGAGTCACCCGACCCACGCCCCGCGCCGTTTCGATGCGCTTGATGACGACCTGGTCGGCCAGGGTGGTGAGTTCCCGGACGCTGCGCCGCTCCGACCGCAAGGCCAGGGAGAGGATGGGATACTCCTCGGGATTGAAGCGGGAGATGACGGGCTCGTCGATCTCCCGCCGGAACGCTGCCCGGGCGCCCGCCACCTTCTCCCGCACGTCCTGGGCCGCCCGGGCGGCGTCGGTCTTGAGATCGAACTCGGCAATGACGAGCGACTGCCCTTCGTAGGATCGGGAGGTCAGGGTCTTCAGCCCGCTGATCGTGTTGACCGCCTCCTCGATGCGCCGCGTGATGTCGGATTCGACGACCTCGGGCGAGGCGCCCGCGTAACGGGTGTTGACCACCACCACGGGAAACTCGATGTCGGGGAACTGCTCCACGGGCAGTCGCCCGTAGGAGAACAGACCGAGCACCAGCAGTGCCGCCATGACCATCGTGGCAAACACCGGATTGGAAATGCTGACGCGGGTGAACCACATGCCGCCAGCAGCCCCCGGGCTCTCAGCCCGCGCGCCCGGGCGCAACCCGGACGCGATCACCCGGGCGCAGGTTGGCGGGGTTGCCAGTGATCACCCGCTCGCCCGGGCTCAGGCCCTCCAGGATCTCCACCCGGTCGCGCCCGCCGTCGCGGGCCCCGAGCCGCACGACACGACGAGCCACGCGGCTCCCCTCCAGGACGAGAACCGCGTCCTGCCCGCCATCCTGGCGCACGACCGCTGCCGGCACCAGGGTCGCCTGGCGCGGCTCGGCACTGGCGACCGTGCCACCCGCGAACATGCCACCCCGCAGCTCGTGCCGGGGATTGGCCACGGCGATGTAGACCTTGATGCGGCGGGAACGCTGGTCGGCGCTGGGATTGATGCGCTCAACGCGGCCCTCGAAGGGACGTCCCTGGATACCCTCGACGAGAAATTCGACCCGCCCACCGACGCGCACCGAACCGATGTCGGAGGCCGGCACATCCGCCTCCAGTTCCATCCGGGAGAGGTCCACGAGGGACAGCACCCGCGCGTCCACCGGAAGCTTTTCCCCGGGCTCGGAAAAACGCTCCGCCACCACCCCGGCCATCGGGGCCGTCAGCATGGCATCGGCGAGAGCCTTGCGGGCCAGCGACACCTGCGCCTCGGCAGCCCCCACGTTCGCGTCGCCGACCGCGAGGGCGCTTGCGACGGTGTCCGCCGCGTTGCGGGAAATGAAATTCTGCCTGAGGAGCTGTTCGTTCATCGCCCAGTTCTTGCGCGCGAGATCCCGCTGGGCACGGGCCGCCGCCAGCGCGGCGCGCTTCTCGGCCAGGCGCGCGTCGAGTTCGGTGCTGTCGATGGTCGCCAGCACCTGCCCCCTGCGGACGGCTTCGCCCTCCCGTACCCGCACCTCCCGGAGTTCGCCGGCCACCTTGGTCTTGACCACGGTCTGGGCGGCCGGGCGCAGGCTTCCGGACAAGGGAATCGAGGGCTGCAGCTGGGAACTCGACACCGTGATCACATCCACTGCGGCCAGTTCCATGACCCGCTCTTCGCCCGCCGGCACGGCGACGGTTCCGCCGCCGCCTCGCTGCCGCAGACCGAGCCCCACGCCGGCGATACCCGCCACGATGACGCAGGCCACGAAGACCCTGAGGCGACGCCGGCGGCCCTCAGGACGTGATGCCATGGGCACTCCGCCTGCGGACACGCGCCCGGGAGGAAACCCGCAGCGCAACGGTCGGGGAAGGCGCCGCCGGCACGGCATCGGCGGACAGCCCCCTCAGCGCGAGCGACAGGTGCAGGCGAAGGTAGCGGTGGGGATCGAGCGGGGCCGGCTCGCAACCGCTGAAGGAGTGACGCCAGAGCAGCAGGAACACCAGCGGCGCGAGCACCAGCCTGGTCCCATACACCGCATCGATCGGGGCAAACTCGCCCTGGCGGCAACCGGCCTCGAGGACACGCTGCACCAGGGCATAGCTGCGGCCGATCACCTCCGAGTAGTAGAACTGCGCGAGGTCGGGAAAGTTCTTCGCCTCGGCGAACATCAGCTTGGGAATCCCGCCGAGCCGCGAGTTGCCGACGGCTTCCCACCACCCGAACACGATCTTCTCCAGCAGTTCCGCCATGGGGCCCGAATGATCCGCCACGACCTGCTCGCCCCGCTCGATGGCCGGGACGAGCCCGCCCCGGATCACGGCCTTGAAGAGGCTTTCCTTCGAGTCGTAGTAGAGATAAAGAGTCCCCTTGCTCACGCCGGCTCTGCGGGCGACATCGTCGAGCCGCGTCGCCGCGTAGCCCTTCTCCACGAAGATGTCGAGTGCCGCCGAGAGAAGCTCCGCGGGACGGGCTTCCTTGCGGCGGGTCCAGCGGGTCGGGACTCGGTGGGAAGGATCGGCGACCATGGGGCGCTCAGAGGGTAACTAACCAGACAGTCAGTTACTGTACGGGACCGCGACACACGCGGTCAAGGCGTCCGCGGGACGCGCGGGGCAGCGGCGCGTCGCGGTTGCAGGCTTCCCGCTGGCGGCGCAAAGTGCCCGCTTCAGGGTTTGACGACATTCGATGGGGAGGAGCGACCTTCATGGGCAGGCCAGCAGCAATCGTCGTGGGAGTCGGCGCCGAAAAGGGTCTGGGGGCGGCCCTGTGCCGGCGGTTCGCCGAGGGTGGGCATCACGTCTTCGTGGCGGGCCGTACCGCGGCCAGGGTCGAACAGGTTGCGCAGTCCATCCGCGACGCGGGGAACAGCGCGGAGGCCGTCGTGGTGGACGCCACATCCGAGGACGAGGTCATCCGGTTGTTCGACCGCGCCACCGGTCCGGGAAACGCGCACGGCCCGGTGGATCTCGTCGCCTACAACGCGGGGAACAACCAGCGCATTCCCTTCCGGGACATATCGGCGCGACTGTTCGAGGAGTTCTGGCGTGTGGGCTGCCTCGGCGGCTTTCTCGTGGGCCGCGAGGCTGCCCGCCACCTCGTGCCGCAGGGGCGGGGCACGGTCCTGTTCACGGGTGCGTCCGGAAGCCTTCGGGGGAAATCGGGCTTCGCGCAGTTCGCAGCCGCCAAGGCTGGCCTGCGCATGGTCAGCCAGAGCATGGCGCGGGAGTTCGGTCCGATGGGGCTGCATGTGGCCCACGTGGTCATCGACGGCGGGATCTCCGGAGAACGCCTGCTTTCCCGCTGGCCGGAAAGGGCAGCCGAGGCCGGTGCCGACGGCCTGCTGGAGATCGCCGCCATCGCCGAGACGTTCTGGCAGATTCACTGCCAGCCCCGATCCGCCTGGACCCAGGAAATCGACCTGCGGCCCTACAGGGAACAATTCTGAGCGTCGGGCGGCCCGGCTCCGGCACTCCGGCGGGCTCCCGCCCGCGGATCGTCGGTCAGGGCGTCGTCCGGGCGCACGCGAAGTCGAGAGTCGCCCGGCCCGGGGTCCCGGGATCGATGGACTCCCACACGCGCTTCATGTCACCGCTCGAATAGAGCACCGTTCCGTCGACGCCGAGCAGTTGCAGGGAGATCGCGCGGTGCTGCACGCGCACGCAGTCGCACTCCACCACGCCCGTCGTTTCCTTCATGAGCGGCAGGCCGGGCGTGTCCCCGATGGGGTGGGCCTCCCGATAGACCGCCCGCTTCATGAGCCGCACGACCTCTCCGGTCCGAGCGAGGGAATCCGCATCCACGAAGTGTTCCACGTCGGCGTCGTGGCCCACGCTCACCCAGTCCGCCGCCTGCAGCGGCCCGGCCAGCACGACCGCCAGCGCCAACCCAATCTTCCATTCGCGCACTTCGCCTCTCCTTCGTTGCGACCTTCCGCCGGACTGTGCCACGATCCGATGCGTCTCAGCAAACCGAATCCGCGCGCATGCCCGTGTCCCCCGAGCCCGAACCCGTGACGCCGCCCGTCGCCCCAACCGTCGCCAGGCGCCGGGTCCTGCGCAGGACGGTACGGGGACTCGCGGCCGTGTTCGGACTGTTGCTCGGAGCCCTCGCATGGATTGCCGCCGTCGGCATCACCATCGATGCCGCGCCGTTTCGCGATCGCCTCGCGCAGGCCTTCGCGCACGCGCTCGACCGGGAAGTCCGCTTCGACGGACCGGCGCTGCTGGAACTGTCGGGCCAGCCAAGGCTCCGGGTGGGCGGGCTCCATGTGAGCGACCCCGGCGGCTTCTCCCGCGGCACCTTCGCCACGCTCGGCGAGGCCCGCCTGGCTCTCGACCTCTGGGCCCTGCTGGGACGGCGACTCCACGTCGGCGAGCTCGCCGGCCAGGATGTGACGATCCGTCTCGTTGCCCGGCCCGGAGGCGGGAACAACTGGACGTTTCCGGCCGCCGGCCCGTCGGCCGGGGCCGCGCCCGCAGGCCCCCGGCAGGATGGCGGGAGCAGCCGCGAAGCCGCCCTCATGCTCGACATCCAGCGCGTCTCCCTGGAACGACTGAAGGTGACCTACTCGGGCGCGGACGGCCGTCAGCACGCCTTCGACCTGGACGATCTCGCCGGCGAATCCCCCCGGGGCAAGCCCCTGACGCTCACGCTGCGCGGCAGCGTGGACGGGGCCTTTCCCTACCGGCTGGACTTCACCGGTGGTGCCCTGTCGGATCTTGCGGGGTCCGCGACCCCCTGGCCGTTCCAGATGCGGCTCGAGTTCCTCAGCACGGCCCTGGCCCTCCAGGGCAACGTGGTCGGCGCGGGTGGCGAGTTCCTCTTCGCCGTGGGAACGGAGGACCTCCATGAGCTCGAACGCCTGCTGCAGACCACCTTTCCCAAGGTGGGCGCGGTAGGCATCGCGGGTAACGTGAGCGTCACGCCCCGGCGGGTTGCCATCACAGGGCTCACCGGCGTGATGGGCCGGACAACCCTTGCCGGCGAACTCGTCCTCGATCAGGGCGGGCCGCGACCCCGGGTGTCCGGGAAGCTGACCTTTCCCGCCCTCGATCTGCGGCCATTCCTCACGGACCGCCCTGATCGCCCGGACGAACCGCCGCAAAGCCTGCGCGAGACCTACCGCGAACTCGCCGCGGCAACCTTCTCCCTGCGCGCCCTGCAGGCCGCGGACGTGGATGTGGAACTCGCGGTGGACCGCTGGCTGAGCCTGCCGGGCGATGTGCACGATGCGCGGCTGCGCCTGCGACTGGCCGGTGGCCGCCTCGACATGCCCGTCCAGGCAGTGATCTCCGGGGTAACCCTGACCGGCAACGCGCGGGCCGACGGCAGCGCGGATCCTCCGCGGTTCGAACTCGGGCTGGGCACGAAAGACTCCGACCTGGGCGGCCTGGCGCACCTGCTCGCCGGCATCCCCGGTATCGCAGGCCACCTCGGGCGGTTCGATCTCTCCCTGAAAGCACGGGGAGACAGCGGCAAGGAGCTGCTGGCGAGTCTCGACGTGCGCCTCGACGTGGACGAGGCGCGCCTGAGTTACGGCAACGATGCCGATGGGCGCCCGGTACGGTTTGCGCTCGACCGCTTCGCGCTGTCGCTGCCGCCGGGCGAGCCGCTGTCGGTGAAGGCCCGGGGATCCCTGCTCGGACAGCCGACCCGGCTCGAGGCGGCCGGCGGAACGCTCGAGCGCGTGATGCTCGATGAGCGCACACCCCTAGATGTGCGACTGCGTTCGGGAACGCTGCGCGCGCGGGTTCACGGCACCCTGGCCGCCCCGTCCGACACGGCGGGACCGGAAGTGCGGTTCGACCTCTCGGCGGAGCGGACGGACGACGTGGCCCGCTGGCTCGGCCTCACGGCCGGGGCGGGGGCCCGGGTGGCCCTTGCCGGCCGCGCAGCCATGACGCTGCGGCAGGCGAGACTGGACGACTTCTCCCTGCGCCTGGGTCGCTCTTCGCTGAAGCTCGCCGCCTCCCGGGCGCTCGGCACCGCGCACCCGCTGCTGCGCCTGCAACTGGACGCCGACACGATCGATGCCGCGGAGCTGCAGTCGCTCCTGCCCGCTGGGCCACGACGGCAGGCATCGACCGGCGAGGCGGCGCGTCCGGTCCTGGACATCCCCATCCTGCCGCAAGGCATCGACCTGGGCGAGGCGGACGTGCAGGTGCGGATCCGCCGGATCGAGGGCACCCCCCTTGCGCCACGCGACATTGCCTTCGACGGGCGCATCCGCAACGGTGCCATGGAGCCGTCGAGCTTCTCGGCCACCATCGCGGATGTGGCCTTCCGGGGCGCGCTCGCCGTCGATCTGCGCGGCGCCGAGCCCGCAAGCAATCTCTGGCTCAGCACGGGCCAGGTGGACGTGGGCCGGCTGCTGCGGCGCTTCGGGCTCGCGTCGCGTCTCGACGCCACCGTGGAATCGCTGCGCCTCAGTCTCGCAGCCCGTTCCAGCCTCCTGGGCAATCTGCTGGCCAGGTCGGAACTCATCGGCAACGTCGACCGTGCGTCGATCACCCTGCGCGATGCGAACACGGGTGCGCGCATGCAGGTGGCCGTGAACGCCGGGGAACTGCGCGCGAGTCCGGGCGCCCCGGTGCGGCTCGATCTCGACGGGACCGTGGACAAGGTGCCGATCCGGATCGGCCTGCAGACGGCCAGCGCGGCGGACCTCGTGCGGCCGGGCGGCTCGATCCCCTTCCGCCTCGACGCGACGGTACCGGATCTCGCGGTGCGCCTGGACGGCGACGTGGCCAAACCGGTTGGCACCGGAGAGATCGCCCTCGATCTGGCGGTGGACGGCACGCGCCTGGACCGTCTCGACGGCCTGGTGCGGGCGTCCCTGCCGCCGTGGGGCCCTTACGCCCTCAAGGGGCGGTTCCACATTTCGCCGGAAGGCTACGACGTCTCCGGCCTGAATCTTCGGGTGGGCTCCAGCGAGCTGCGGGGCCGAGGCGCCCTGCGCACGCGTGGGCCGAAGCCGCGCCTGGACATCGCGCTCACCGCACCCACGATCCAGCTGGACGACTTCCGGGTCGGCAACTGGTCCCCGGCCGAGCGAAAGCCCGAGGATGACAAGACCCTCACCTCGTCGGAAGTCAAGGCCCGGGCGGCCGCGGCGAGCGACGAAGCCCAGAAACTCCTCAGCCCGGCGGTGCTGGGCCGTCAGGATGCCTTCCTCGACGTGACGGTCGACAGGGTCCTGTCGGGTCCGGACGTGCTCGGCAGCGGCCGGCTCCAGGCGAAACTGGAGCACGGCCGCGCCGAGATCGGCCCCGTCGAGGTCCACGTCCCCGGCGGGTCGGCGACCCTCTGGCTGGGGTACGAACCCGGGGCTGACGACGTGCAGGTCAATACCCGCGTCGCCATCGACCGTTTCGATTACGGAATCCTGGCCCGGCGCATCCGGCCCGACACGGACCTGTCCGGCACCTTCAGTTTCCAGATGGAGGTCGCCTCCCGGGCTCGCTACCTGTCCGACATCCTGAAGTCGGGCACGGGCCGGATCGAGTTCTCGGTCTGGCCCGTCAACATGAAATCCGGCATCTTCGACCTGTGGGCAGTCAACGTGCTGGTCGCCCTGGTACCCGCCGTGGATCCCGGCTCGGCCTCGAGGATCAATTGCGCGATCGGGCGCTTCCAGCTCGAGAACGGCCAGCTCACCGACCGCATGTTCGTGCTGGACACCAGCCGGATGCGGGTGACGGGCAAGGGCCGCGCCGACTTCGCCCGGGAGCGCGTCGACCTGCGGATGCAGCCCACGGCCAAGACCCCCCAGTTCCTCAGTCTCGCCACCCCCATCGATGTCAGGGGACCCTTCGGCAACTTCAGGATCGGGCCGTCGGCAGGTGATGTCCTCGGCACCATCGGCCGGTTCGCCACGTCCATCTTCTGGGTCCCGATCCAGAAGCTCGTGTCGAAGGACCTGCCCGCCGACGGCCGCGACATCTGCGCGGCGCCACGCTGACAGCGGAGCGTTCCCCTCGATCGCGCCAGGTTGTGGACTATCATCCGGGCTCGATGCACGAAGGCTTTCCCGCACCCTGGGAAAGCCCCTCGAACCAGGCACCCCATGAACCTCTCGCGACACTCGCCGGCCCGCCCCTCGGCCTCCTGCCCGCACCACGTGCGCCTTCCCCGGCCGGCCGGCCTGTTCGAATGACCGGGCCTGACGGGGCCCCGGCGCCCACGACCGCAGGCCCCGAGGGGCGCCGCCGATTCCTGCGGCTCTTCACGTCGGTGATGCTGCCCATGTTCCTGGCGGCAGTGGATCAGACCCTGCTCGCCACGGCGACCCCGGTGATCGCGGCGGAACTGGGCGGACTGCGGGACACCTCGTGGATCGCGGTGGGCTACCTGCTGGCGGCCGCCGCCACGACCCCGCTGTACGGACGTTTCGGCGACCGCTTCGGACGGCGCAACACCCTGCTCTTCGCCCTCGTCGTGTTCACGGCGGGATCGGTGGCCTGCGCGGTGGCGCCGAACCTGCCTGCCCTCATCGCTGCGCGCGTTCTGCAGGGCCTCGGCGGCGGCGGACTCATGACCCTCTCCCAGGCCCTGATCGGCGAACTCGTCACGCCCCGGGAACGCGGGCGCTTCCAGGGCTACTTCGCGGCCATGTTCAGCCTGGCCAGCATCGGCGGCCCGGTCGTGGGAGGGCTCGTCGTGGCGCACGCCGACTGGCGCTGGCTGTTCGTCGCCAACATACCCCTTGCCGCGCTCGCGTTCTGGCGCCTGTCCACCCTGCCCCGCGGCCCGGCCCGGGATTCGGGCGCGACCCACGACATCGCCGGCATCTTCCTGTTTGCCGGCGTGATCGTGAGCACGCTCTACTGGCTGTCCTCCGCCGGGCACCGCTTCCCATGGATGTCGGCGGAGAGCGCCGGCTGGGGCCTTGCCAGCGTGCTCCTCGGCGCGGGTCTGCTGATCCACGAGCGCCGTCACCCCCACCCGTTCCTGCCCCTCGAGCTTCTGCGGATGCGCGCCGTCCGGTTCTGCGCGCTGACCACCACCCTGTTCGCCGCGTGCATGTTCTCGATGATCTTCTTCCTGCCGATCTACCTGCAGCTGGGGCACAGCACGGGCGCCGCCACTTCCGGCCTGCTGCTGCTGCCCCTCACCATCGGCATGGCCACCGGCTCGATGACCAGCGGACGCATCCTGTCGCGGACAGGCGCCCCCAGGTGGATCCCCGTCACGGGCATGGCGGTCGCAAGCACTGGCATGGCCCTTCTGGGCGCCCTGACGATCGGCCCTGGCGCCGTGAGCGCGCTGGGCTTCCTGGTAGGGCTGGGTTTCGGCACGGTGATGCCGACGATGCAGGTCACGGTCCAGACCGTGGCGGGGCGGGAGCGCCTGGGCGCCGCCACCTCGATCGTGTCCCTGTCGCGTTCGCTCGGCGCGGCATCCGGCACCGCCCTCTTCGGGGCCCTCGTGTTCGCGCTCATGCCCCAGACCGACGCGGCGCACCTCGCGGAACACGCGCGCACCGCGGGCGCCGGTACCCTGCTGCCGGCCTTCCACGTGGCCTTCTTCGTGGTCGCCGCCGTCGGTGCGCTCGCGGCCCTGACCGCGAGCCGGGTGCCGCCCGTGGAGTTGCGCTGAGGCCCTCGGCCCCGCTGCCGTCAGGCCCTCGCGCGGCCGTCGGAGAACCTCTCGGCGGACTGGACCGTGTTCGCCAGCAGCATGGTGATGGTCATCGGCCCCACGCCTCCCGGCACCGGCGTGAGATGACCTGCCACGGACCGCACGCTGTCGAAATCCACGTCCCCGACGAGGCGACCATCCGGCAGCCGGTTGATGCCGACATCCACCACGGCAGCGCCGGGCTTCACCATGTCGCCGGTGATCATCTGTGGCCGGCCCACCGCCACCACGAGCACGTCCGCCATGCGGGTGTAGGCGGCGAGGTCCCGGGTCCGGGAGGTGCAGATGCTCACCGTGGCGTCGCGTGCGAGCAGCATGAGCGCCTGGGGCTTGCCCACGATGTTGCTGCGCCCGACGACGACCGCGTCGGCGCCGCGCAGCGGAATGCCGTAGTGGTCGAGAATCGCCATGACGCCGAAGGGCGTGCAGGGCGGGAAGACCGTCTCGCCGGACACGAGTCCGCCGAGGTTGTAGAGGTGGAACCCGTCCACATCCTTGTCGGGCGAAATGGTCTCCAGGATATCCGCCACGTCGAACTGGGGCGGCAGCGGCAGTTGCACGAGGATGCCGTGGATCCGGGGATCGGCATTGAGCGACACGATGCGGGCCATGACCTCGGCCGGCGCGGTGTCCTCCGCGTACTCGTGGATCTCCGAATGGATGCCGAGCTCGCCGCAGGCCCGGGCCTTGTTGCGAACGTAGACCTTCGACGCCGGGTTGCTGCCGACGATGAGGACCGCCAGCCCGGGGACAACCCCCCTGGCGACCAGCGCCTCCACCCGGAGCTTCCAGCGCTCGCGCGTGGCCCTGGCCACCGCAACCCCGTCCATGATCGTTGCCGTCATCTTGCGTCTTCCCTGGTTCGTGATGGTGTTCCTGGCGACGCACCGTCGTGGCGGGAGCGATTCGCCGGTGCCGTCTCGATGCCGTCGATGGGGCCGATTGCCGCAGGATCGGCCACTTTCTCGAGTTGCGCCAGGGTGGAGTAGAACACCGGGCCGCGCCCCATGTCGGCCTCGTCCTGGCTCACCAGCGCATTGATGTTGACGCCGTTGCGCTGCCTGGATCCCTGCAGTTGCTTCGGCGCGCTCACCAGCCCCGGAAGAGTCCCGGGCACGATGAGGGCATGGCCAAAGACCTCGCCCCGGTCGTTGTAGAGTCGGCAGAGGTCGCCGTCCGCGATGCCCCGGGCCGCCGCATCCTCGGCGCTCACCTCGAAGGTCTGGCGCGACATCATCGCCTGCAGGCGGGGCACGTGCTGGAAACTCGCCCCGATGAAGTAATGCGTGGCCGGGCTCAGCACCTGCAGGGGGAAACGTCGCTTGAGCGCCTCGCTGAACCAGCCCTCGCGTTCCTGGACGTGGCCCGGAAGCGGGTCGAGCCCGAGCCGCGCGAGAGCCTCGCTGTAGATCTCGATCCGACCCGAGGGGGTCGGCCAGCGGCCGCTGTTCAGACCGGGCCGGCGGGGAGAATCGATCGCGGCCCGCGCCCAGCCCTGCGCCTCGAGCAGCTCGTAGGTGACGCCCTCGAACAGGGGATTGAAGGCCGGGTCGATGATCTCCCGGATCATCTGCTCGTCGGAGTCGGAGAAGCACGGGTCGTCATAACCCATGTGGGCCGCCAGGCGCCGGAACATCTCGTTGTTGTCGAGGCTCTCGCCGAGCTTGGGAATCGCCTGGTGCGAAAGGGAATAATAGTAGTTGCCGTAGGCACAGACGAGATCGGTCCGCTCGAGCGCCGTGTCCGCCGGCAGGACGATGTCGGCGTAGTCGCAGGTATCGGTGAAGAACGTGTCGTGGACCACGACGAACAGATCGTCGCGCATCATGCCGCGGCGCGCGCCGACCGTGTCGGGCACGCAGTTGGCGGGGTCCGAATTCCAGACGAACAGGCTCCTGATGGGCGGGTCGAGGGCCGGGTCGTTCAGCGCCTGACCGAGCTGGATCATGTTGATCGTGCGCGGCTTGCGATCGCCCAGCAGGTCTGTCCGCTGCAGCCGCCGGAGATCCACGTTGCGCAGTTCGTTGCCGGTGCCCACGCACACGCCACCGCCCGTCGCCATCGCCCCGGTGAGCACCGGGAGCAGCTTGACCGCCCGAGTCATTGCACCGCCGTTGTCATGGCGCTGGAGTCCCCAGTTGAGGCGGATGAAGGACTTCTTCGTGCCCCCGTAGAGCAGGGCGAAGCGCTCGATGTCCGCCGCCGCCAGTCCGGTGATCTCGGCCACGCGTTCCAGGGGATACTCGGGCAGACGGGCCAGCAGCTGCTCCCAGCCGACGGTCTGGGCCCGCAGGAAGGCCTCGTCGTGCAGACCCCGGTCCACGATGATCTTCATCATGCCCATGGCCAGCGCCGCGTCGGTACCGGGCCGGGGCTGCAGGTGCCAGTCCGCGAACGCCGTGGTGCGGGTCACCCTCGGGTCCACGGCGACCACCCGGGCGCCCCGCTCGCGAGCCTCGACGACGAAGGGCATCGCGTGTACACCGGTACTCACCAGATTGGTACCCCAGAGGACGATGAGGTCCATGCCGGGCATGGCCTCGATGTCGGCCTCGTGCACCTGTCCGGTGGTGAAGACGCTTGCGGCCCGGCCCGCGGCGGTGCAGATGGTGCGTTCCAGGCGCGCCGCGCCCATCCTGTTGAAGAAGCGCTCCCCCATGCCCAGAAAACCGAGGAAGCCCAGGGTGCCCGAGTAGGAGTAGGGCTGGACCGCGTCCGGCCCATGGTCGGCAAGCGTCTGCCTGAGGCGGGCCGCCACCTCGGCGAGCGCCTCCTCCCACCCGATGCGCTCGAAGCGCGCGCCCGGGCCCTTGGGACCGACGCGCCGGTGCGGGTACAGGACCCGCTTGTCGTTGTAGACCAGATCAAGGTAGTGGTTGACCTTGCCGCAGAGGTACCCACGGGTCACGGGATGGGTGGGATCGCCCTCCACGCGAACCGCCCGGTTCGATCGGGTGTCCACCGTCACCCGCATGGAGCAGGCATCGGGGCAATCGTGCGGACAGGTCACCTTCACCACTTTGGTGACGGCGGTCTGATCGAGGGGGGCAGCAGCATCCATCGGCAGGCTCGGCATGGGGCGTTTCCGGTTTTTACCACAGCAGGCGGGCCTGTGACCGGAATTCCGGGTTTGCGCGGGACCGCCCGGAGAGCATCTCCGTGCGGCGGGTTGCCGCCGGGGACGGGGGACGTCACACTAGCGCCATCGCCTCATCCGGAGCCAGCGCCTTGCAGCCTGTCCCCTACGCCTGCCCTCTGCGGTCGCCACCAACGTCTCCGCAGCCAGGCAAACTCAGATGAAGTCCCCGTGGCTCGCGCCACCCCTCTGCGTCCCCACCGGTTTTTCCACCGGAGACTGCATCGTTCGGCCCCTCACCATCCACGATGCAGTGCACGATTACGATGCGGTGATGACCAGCCGCGCCACAATCCAGGGCCTCTTCGGGCCCGGTTCGGACTGGCCTGCCGAAGGCCTGACGCTTGAACAGAATCTGATCGATCTCGCGTGGCATCAGAAGGAATTCGAGCTTCGTGGCTCCTTTGCCTACACAGTGGTATCAGCTGACGCAACCCGCACGCTGGGCTGTATCTACGTGTACCCCTCCCGCAAGCGAGCCTTCGATGCCGAAGTGTTCTTCTGGGTGCGTGCGACCGGCTGTCCCGCAGGGTTCGAAGGTCGCCTCGCAACGGCCGTGAACCAGTGGCTGCAGGCGGAGTGGCCCTTCGCGACCATCGCCCGCCCCGGGCGTGACATCCCCTGGGAAGACTGGGATCGCCTGCCGTGATCCTGCGGATCGTGCTGGCGCTGGCCGCCCTCTTCATTCTGGCGTCGTGGCTGGAGCGGACCTTCGTCCCGGGTGCGGCCGAGCGCCGAGAACGACGGCGGCGCGCCTGGCGCATGGCCATGCGCCAGACCGCCTTCATGCTTGCGGCGGTGGCGTTCGCTGGCGTGACGACCTTTGCTGCCTGGCACGCTCTGCGCTTCTCTGACAATGCGGCAGGGCTTCTTGCGCTGGTGGCGGGCCCCATCGCCATCGTGCTGGCTTTCCTCGCGTACCGAACGGGGCGCCGGTGAGAGGCCGGGATTCCCGGCTGCGCCTGCCGCCCCATTGGCTCGACAGCATCGGACGTGCCTCGATCATCGGCGCCGGGCAGGGGAACAGTGGTGACCATTCGTCTGCGTGTCCGGACCGGAGCCGCGGCGGGCCGCAGAAAGACAGGCTGCACGAGGGCCCCCGATGACGTCTCACCGCAAGTTCATGATCCACCAGTCGCCGCCCATCATCGACGTGGAGGCGTCCGGCTTCGGCCGCGGCAGCTACCCGATCGAAATCGGCGTGGTACTCGCGGCCGCCGAAACCCACTGTTTTCTCATTCACCCGGCGGAGCACTGGACCCACTGGGACTCCAACGCCGAGTCCGTGCACCACATCTCGCGGGATATCCTGCTCCGTCACGGAAAACCGGTGGAGAGCGTTGCGCGCAGGCTCAACGAGCTGCTCGCCGGGGCAACGATCTTCAGCGATGCGTGGGGTCATGACCAGTCCTGGGTCGCGCTGCTGTTCGAGCAGGCCGGCCTGCCGCAGCTGTTCCGGATCGAGGCGCTGCGCGGCCTGCTGTCCGATACGGAGGCCGCCTACTGGCACTCCGCGCGGGCCGTGGTGCAATCGCGGCTGGGGGCCACTCGCCACCGGGCCAGCGCGGATGCCGTGGTTATCCAGAAGACCTTCGACTTCTGTCGCCAGGCCGCGACCGAGGGCAGCCTCGAGGGCGCGACTGAAAAAACTTTTCCCGCGGGTGTTGAGCGCGTGGGCCGCAACGCCTAACATTCAGGTGTGATTCGGGCGGCCTCCCACGAGCCGCGATTCCGTTCCTGTTTCCGCGCACCCGAGTCGTGCGCCAGGGCTCTGATCAGATGCCGGTCGACGTGATCCAACGCAGCCTCCCATCGCGGCAGCCCGGCGAGTTCGCCGTGGCTGCGGGTGACGGGGTGCCGAGCCAAACGGTTCCGGGCGTCCCGTCGCGGTGAACGCTCCGCTTCGCCCCGACGAAGAGCTGGCGCCGCTCGAAGGAGAGGCCCGGACACCATCCGGCGCGAGGGCTGCACTGCAGCCTCCGCCTCCAGACCCTCGCGCACGGGCTTTCATTGCGCGATTTCTTGGCATCCGGGCGGCCACCGACGCCCTCGTGGCCGGATTGACTCCCGAGGACTGCGCGTTGCAGTCCATGCCCAAGGCAAGCCCGGTGAAGTGGCATCTGGGCCACACCACGTGGTTCCTCGAAGCCTTTCTCCTCGCACCCCATGCCAGGGGTTACCAGTCTGCCGGCAATCACTTCGACGCAATCTTCAACTCGCACTTCGAGTCACTCGGACCGCCGCTGGCCAAGGAGAGCCGTGGACTCCTGTCCCGCCCGTCGTTCGACGAGATCATGGCCCACAGGAGCCGCGTGAGCGACGCCGTGGCTGAACTCCTGGCCACGCGCTGGCCCCTTCCCGATGGCGCGGTGGCCGCCCTGGAACTGGCGATGCAGCATGAGCAGCAGCATCAGGAGCAGATGCTCGCCGACCTGAAGCATCTCTGGTGGTCGAACCCGCTGCGCCCGGCCTATCGCGCCATGCCGGTGCAGGCTGTCTCCGGATCGCGTCCTCTTGTGTGGTTTCCCGGCGAGGAAGCCCTGCGCGAAATCGGGCACGGCGGCGGCGGCTTCGCCTTCGACAACGAAAAGCCGCGTCATCGTCAGTTCGTCGCCGCCTTCGAGATCGGCTCGCGGCTCGTGACCAACGGCGAATATCAGGACTTCATGGATGACAACGGCTACCAGCGGCCGGAATTGTGGATGGTCGACGGCTGGACCCACGTGAAGCGGCTCGGCTGGACGGCGCCCCTCTACTGGGAGCGCCAGGGCCGGCGAATGATGCAGTTCACGCTTTCGGGAATGCGGGTGCTCGACCCGGATGAACCCGTCTGCCACGTGAGCTGGTACGAGGCCGATGCCTACGCGCGCTGGGCCGGCGCCCGACTGCCGACGGAAGCCGAGTGGGAAGTTGCCGCCCTCGACGCCACGCAGGGGGGCAACTTCGCCGAATCCGCGAGGTTCCACCCCGCACCGCTGTCGGGACTGCGGGCCGACTGGGGTGCCGCACAATTGTTCGGCGATGTCTGGGAGTGGACCGGCAGCCCGTACCAGGCCTACCCCGGATACCGGCCCGCCCCACCACCTCTCGGCGAGTACAACAGCCGGTTCATGGTCAACCAGTTCGTGCTTCGGGGCGGCTCCTGCGCCACTCCGCAGACGCACATCCGGGCCACCTATCGCAACTATCTCGCCCCGAACGCGCGCTGGCAGTTCACCGGCATCCGCCTCGCCCGCGACCTCGATCTGGCCACGCGGCCCGCCCCGTGATCCGGATCGACGGCATCGACCACGTCGTCCTGACCGCCCGCGATGTGGAGGACACCTGCCGCTTCTACGAACGCGTGCTCGGAATGTCCGTCACGACCTTCGCGGGAGGGCGCAAGGCCCTGACCTTCGGCCGGCAGAAGATCAATCTGCACCAGGCGGGGCGCGAATTCGAACCGTGTGCGGACCGACCTGAGCCCGGCACGCTCGACCTGTGCCTTCTCACCCGCACCCCGATGGATGACGTGCGTGCCCACCTCGAGAGGGGGGGCGTCGCGATCCTCGGAGAACCCTCGATCCGCACCGGTGCAGGCGGCCAGTTGCTCTCGGTCTATCTGCGCGACCCCGACGGCAACCTGGTGGAGGTGTCGAATCTGCTGGGGCCGGTGACGTCCTGACCGGAGCGCGGCCGCCGTGTCGTTCCGCTGCGCCTGGTGTCTCGCTGGTGGACCGCTCGACATCGCCTACCACGACACGGAATGGGGCGTTCCGGAACACGACGACCGCAAGCTCTTCGAGGGCCTCGTGCTCGAGGGCGCGCAGGCTGGACTTTCCTGGTCGATGATCCTGCGCCGCCGGGAGGCCTACCGCGCGGCGTTCGCGGACTTCGATGCCGGGCGCATCGCCCGATTCGAAGAGGTGGACATCTCGAGAATTCTGGGAGACTCCGGCGTCATCAGAAACCGGCTCAAGATCGCAGCCACCGTCACGAATGCGCGGGCGCTGTTGCGACTTCTGGAAGGCTTCCCGAGTTTCGATGCCTACCTCTGGCGGTTCGTCGACGGCCAGCCCCGCACAAACCACTGGACAACGGCGGCAGAAGTGCCGACCGCCACCGCCGTGTCCCGCAGCCTGTCGAAGGATCTCCACAGCCGTGGCTTCCGCTTCGTCGGCCCGACCATCGCCTACGCCTTCATGCAGGCCGCGGGGATGGTGAACGACCATGTCGCCGGGTGCTTCCGGTGGCGCGAGGTGCAGGAGCCGGGAGGCCGTGAATGATCGACAGCAGCGGGGGGATGGGCTAACCTCCCGAGGCTCTTCGCCTTCCGGAAGGTCACGGCATGTCGGATCGTCGGCATGCCCGCGGCCTCGATCATGAATCCACAGAGCCAGCACGCCGCCCCCCACAGCCCCAGCCACGAGCCGCCCTCCGGGAAGAACTCCCCGCCCCAGGTGTCCGTGGTGATTCCGGTCTACAACGAGGCAGAGAACCTGCCCGACCTGGTGACCCGGATACACGACGCGCTGGCGCCGACCGGGCGTGCCTTCGAACTCATCTGCATCGATGACGGCTCACGGGACGGCTCGGCGCGCATCCTCGACCAACTGGGCCGCGACCGCCCCTGGTTGCGCCCGATCTACCTGATCCGCAACTACGGCCAGTCCACCGCCATGCAGGCCGGCTTCGATTCCGCCCGGGGGGACATCATCGTGACGCTCGACGGCGACCTGCAGAACGATCCGGCGGACATCCCGCGGCTCCTCGACATGCTCGATGCGCAGCCCGACGTGGATGTGATCTCGGGCTGGCGCAAGGCGCGCCAGGATGCAGCCCTGTCGCGAAAGCTGCCCTCCATGCTGGCAAACGGGCTGATTTCCCGGGTGACCGGTGTCCGGCTCCACGACTACGGCTGCGCGCTGAAGCTCTACCGCAGCCGGATCATCCGGGACCTCCGGCTCTACGGCGAGCAGCACCGCTTCATCCCCGCCCTGGCGGCCGAGGTGGGCGCGAAAATCATCGAGGTTCCGGTGCTGCACCACGCCCGCACGCGCGGGACCTCCAAGTACGGCATCGACCGCACCTTCCGCGTCCTGCTCGACCTGCTCTGGATCAAGTTCCTGCTCCGCTTCCTCCACCGGCCCATCCACGCCTTCGGTGGTGTCGGGCTCACCCTGGCTGCAAGCGGAGCGCTCGTGCTGCTCTGGCTGACGGCGGAAAAGCTTCTGCTCGGGCACGCGATCGGCGGCCGTCCACTGCTGCTTTTCGGCGTGCTGCTGGTCCTGCTCGGCGTGCAACTGGTTGCGACGGGCGTGCTGGGCGAATTGCTCACGCGCATCTATCACGAGCCGGAGGGGCGCAGGCAGTACCAGACCCGCGCGGAGCCGCGCCCGCTGCCGGCGGCCCGGCCCGGGACACAAGACCCCGCCGCGTGAAGACAGGTCCGCTCGCCCGCCGGCTGCCACGCCTGCTGGGTGGTGCAGCCCTGCTGGGCCTCATGACCTGGATCGTCGGACCGCGCCGTCTCGCCGCAGTCCTCGCCCAGGTGAACCCCGGCGTCTTCATGCTGGCCCTCGTGCTGTCCGTGGCCTCGAACGTGGCGTCCGCCGTGCGCTGGGCGCGCATCGCCACGGCCCTCGGCCTGGCGGCACCGCCACTTCGGCTGCTTCCGATGTATGCGCGCGGCATGACCAGCAATATCCTGTTGCCCGGAGCCACGCTGTCGGGAGACATGCTGCGGGCGCTGGAACTTTCACGGCTGGGCAACCCCCTGCTGGAGTCGACCGTGTCCGTCGCCTTCGACCGGTTCAGCGGACTCTGGACGCTGTGCGTGCTGTCGTTCGCGGCCGCGGCGCTGGCATCCATGTCCGGACTCACGCTGGCCGCCGGCGCGCACGGGGACAGCGTCCTGACCACCTACGGGATCCTGCTTGGGGTGATCGTCGCGTTGCCCTTCCTGCCCTGGCCGATCACGGCCCTCGCCCGCCTTCCCTTCGCCGCGGCGGCGCGGCTCGCGGACCTGTGGGCGCGTTTTCGGGACCCGGGGACCGGCCTGCGCCGGAGACTTGCGGGAACCCTGTACCTTTCCCTTGTCGTGCAGGCACTGTCGGCGCTCGCGCTGGCAGCGTGTGGTGCGTCCATCGGGCTCGAGGCACCGCTGCTGCTGGTGATCGCCGCCGCGGCGCCCGTCTTCGTGATGGCGGCCCTGCCCGTCGGGATCGCCGGCTTCGGCACGCGCGAACTCGCGGCGGTGGCAGTGCTGGGCCTGGCAGGCGTCGGCGCAGAGCAGGCTGCCGCCACGGGCCTGCTCTACGGCACGCTGGGAGTCATCCAGGGCACCCTGGCCGCCCCGCTGTTCCTGATCCCCCGATGAGCAACCCTTCCAGCCTCGCCGCCGATCTCCGGGAACACCGTCTCCTGGTGGCGATCGTGGTCGCCGGCATCGTGCTCAGCTTCTTCGCGGGGCTGGGCAATGTCCCGCTCTTCGACCTCGACGAGGGCGCCTTCTCCGAGGCAACCCGCGAGATGCTGCTGCGGGGCGACTTCATTTCCACCTTTCTCAACGGCGAACCCCGCTACGACAAGCCCGTGCTGATCTACTGGCTGCAGGCGGCGTCGGTGCTCGCCTTCGGACTGAACGAGTTCGCCTTCCGGTTCCCGTCGGCCGTTTGCGCCACCGCCTGGGCGCTGTTCGTCTTCCTGTTCGTGCGCCGGGTCCGGGACACGCGCACGGGTCTTCTGGCCGCGGGATTCACGGCCACCGCGGCCGGCATCACGGTCATCGGCCGCGCAGCCATCGCCGACGCACTGCTCAACATGCTGCTGGTGGCCGCCTGTACCTCCGCGTACCTGTTCTTCACCGAGCACGACCGCCGCTGGCTCCGGGCGAGCTTCATCGCGATCGGATTCGGGCTGCTCGCCAAGGGTCCGGTGGCAGTCCTGGTGCCCCTCGCAACGACCTTTCTCTTCTGCCTGTCGCGGGGTCAGTGGCGGGCGTGGCTGCGTGCGGTGTTCGACCCCGCGGGCGTGGTCCTCGTGATCGCAATCGCCGCGCCCTGGTACGCGGCACAGTACTGGAAGGAAGGCGACGCCTTCGTGCGAGGCTTCCTGTTGCGGCACAACGTGGAACGCTTCAGCGCCCCGATGCACGGCTTCGACGGCAGCGTGTTCTTCTACATCCCGTGGCTCTTCGTGGCCACCCTGCCGTTCCTCGCGCCCCTCGTTCAGGTGCTGCGTCGGGCACCCGCCCTCTGGCGCGACGACCTCGGCCGGTTCTGCCTGCTGTGGGCCGGGTTCGTGCTGGCGTTCTTCTCGTTCTCGGGCACGAAGCTGCCCCACTATGCCTTCTACGGATACACCGGCGTGTTCATCGCGATGGCGCTGACCGTGGACACGCTCCGTTCAGGCTGGCTCGCCCTGCTGCCGGGTGCGCTGGTCTTCCTGGCGTTGCTGGTCGCGCCCCAGGTCCTCGAGGCGCTGATGCCGGGGCTTGCCGATCCGTACTACCGGGAGGCTCTCACCGATGTGAGTTCCCAGTTCGGCCCCGGATTCCATGCCGCGGCAGCAGCGTTGGCAGCCGGTACGCTGCTCCTGGCCCGCTTGAGGGGGGATATCGGCACGCGGTTGCTGATCACCGGTTGCGGCACGGCGGCGATGCTCGCCTTCTTCATCCTGCCCGTGGCGGGACGCGTCCAACAGGCTCCGATCAAGGAAGCCGCCCTGATGGCCCGGGAGCGGGGCTACCACGTGATCATGTGGGGCCTCAACACACCGAGTTTCATGGTCTACTCGGGGTCTCTGGTGGAGAAACGCGACCCCAGGCCGGGCGAGATTGCCCTGGCCAAGGTGAAGCGCCTGCACGAACTGCCCGCCTATCGGATTCTTTACCGACGCAACGGCATCGCCTTGGTCGAGGTTCAGGAGCGTGCGCCGTGAGCCGGCCCGGGCAACCCGAGGTCTGGCATGTCTGGCTGGTGCCGGCCCTTGCCCTCGCAGCCGCCGCGGCAATCGTGCTCTCCGGTTCGAACCGCCCGCTTTTCCTCGCCATCAACGCCTGGAGCAGCTGGACGGGGATCCGGCCCTGGCCCCTGATCACGGTCCTGGGAGACACTGCCGTGGCGATTGCCCTGCTGACCCCGATCCTCGCGCGGCGGCCCGATATCGCGTGGGCCCTGGTGGTGGGAAGCGTGGTGGCGACCCTCTTCGTGCACGGGTGCAAGCCCTTTTTCAGCGTCCCGCGTCCTCCGGCGATCTTTCCGCTGGGTGACATCACGGTCATCGGCCCCGCGCACCGGGCCAACGCGTTTCCCTCCGGACACACGACCACGATCTTCCTGGCAGCCGGATTGCTCTGCCTGCATTACCGCAACGGCGCCCTGTGGGTGGCCGCACTCGGGATCGCCACGGCCGTCGGGCTGTCGCGCAGTGTCGTCGGCGTTCATTGGCCCCTGGACATCCTCGCGGGTGCCGCGGGCGGGTGGGTCTCGGCGGCGGCGGGCATGCGGCTGTCGGCCCGCTGGCCGGCGGGCCGGTCCCAGATCGCCCACGGGAGCCTCATGCTGGTGGGTGCAGGCGTCGCGGTCGCGCTGCTCTGGGGCCTCGACACCGGCTATCCCGAAGCCAGCGGCCTGCAGCGCGCCATCGGCGCCTCGGCCCTTCTCGCCATTCTCGTCCGGGGTCTCTCCCGACTCGGGCGCTCACTGCAACCGGACAACCCGCAACGATGACTTCCATCTCCTTCGGGGCCGCCCCGTTCTCCGGCTACGGAAATCTCTTCCGCAGGGACTCCGTGGCCGTGCTCGCCTTCGTGATCTTTCATCGCAGGGAGGTCCCTCGCGCCCGCAAGTCACTCCTGCGGGCCCGTGCCGAACTCGGTGTACCGCCTGCCCTGCGCCTCGACAACGAGGCGCTTGCCGTGTCGCAATCGCCACCTGGCGCAGCCGATGACGCACAGGCACGCCATCGTCTGGCGCACCTCGTGGCCGCGCTGAACACCATCCCCGGCATGCTGCGATATACCTGGATACGCCTGGACGACTACCCGCTGGCGCTGGATGACAGTGCGGAGGGCATCGAGTCCTGGAGGGTCATCCGGGGTGCCCTTCAGGAATCGGCCTTTGCGGTCCCGCCCGGTGGGATGCTGGGCCCCCAGGCCCATGAGTGCGAACCCGTCATCGCCTCCCCCGGGAACCGCGGCACGCACGCCCACGGCGTGTTTCTGGACCTTGCGGGAATGCTTGCCGCGGCCTGTGCCGAGTCCCTCGGTACCGACCCTCGCGCCTGGACTACACAGGAGCTCGAGCGGGTGCGGTTCTGGTCGCACCAGGAAATCCTCTTCCGGCAGGAGAAAAGAGACTGATGGCTCAGGACAGTTCCCGCCCGGAATTCTGGGATTCGCGCTACCGGGACCACGTGACACCCTGGGACAAGGGTGAATCACCGGCGGGCCTGGTCGCCTTCGCGCGCACCCTGCCACCCGGTACGCGGGTGCTCGTTCCCGGATGTGGAACCGGCCACGAGGCGGTCTTCCTCGCACGGGCCGGACTGGACGTGCTCGCGCTCGACTTCAGCGCCGCCGCCGTGCAGGCGGCACGGGAGACCGCTGGTCCCTTCGCACACCGGATCGTGCAGGCGGATTTCTTCGATTTCGACGTCGGCACGGGTTTCGACGTGTTCTACGAACGCGCCTTTCTCTGCGCCCTTCCCCGGCACCTGTGGCCAGCCTACGCCACGCGTGCCGCGCAGGTTCTGAGAGCCGGAGGCTGCCTTGCGGGGTTCTGGTTCTTCGATGACAACGATCGCGGCCCGCCCTTCGGCACCTCGAACCCCGGGTTGCAGGCACTGCTGGGGACCGGCTTCCGGCAGGAGTGCGACGAGCCCGTCACCGATTCGCTGCCGATCTTCGAGGGCCGCGAGCGGTGGCAGGTCTGGCGCCTGACAACCGCCGCGGCCCTGCCCTCTACTTGAAGAGGATGAGGGCCTTGGAGACGGTCTTCCACACCCCCCAGGCGAGCGGCACCGCCACCAGAAGCCAGAAGGCTACCGCCACGCCCTGATTGCCTCCCGAGGCCTCCCGCGACTGGGTCCCTGCGCCCGCCGCGGCGACGGCCTTCTCGTGAGCGAGCTTGCGCTCGGTCGCGAGTTCGGCGTCGGTCATGTGCCACTTTTCCGCAACGGGCCGGACGAGCAGATTGGCCACGAACCCGACGACGAGCATGCCCGCCAGCACGTAGAAGATGGGACCGTAGATCTGGTCGAACGGGACCTGCGCTTCCTTGCGGGTGTCGTGCAGGTAATTGACCACCATCGGCCCGAGGATGCCCGCCGTCGACCACGCCGTGAGAAGACGTCCGTGGATCGCGCCCACGAATTGCGTGCCGAACATGTCCGCGAGGTAGGCGGGGATCGTCGCGAAACCTCCTCCGTACATGGAAGCGATGATGCAGAATGCGCCGACGAAAAGTGCCATGGACTTCCAGTCTGCCGCGAACGATGCGAACCCGTAGAGGGCAGTGCCCAGCGCGAAGAAGATGAAGTAGGTGGCCTTGCGCCCCAGCCTGTCGGAGGAGGACGCCCAGGCGATCCGGCCGAAGATGTTGAGCAGCGAGATGAGTCCCACGAACCCGGCGCCCACCGCTGCCGCCGCGACCTTCTGCTCGTCGGCAAAGCTGGCGAAACCGACATCCCCCTGACCGAAGAGCTGGCCGCCGAAGGTCTCCTGAAGCATGGGAGATGCAGCCCCGATGATGCCGATCCCGGCGGAAACGTTCATGCAGAGCACGATCCAGAGCAACCAGAACTGCGGCGTCCGGTGAGCGTTTCGAAGGTGCACGTGGCTCTGCGTGATCATCGACTTGCCCGGGTCTGCCGGGGGAGGTGTCCAGCCTTCGGGACGCCATCCCGACGGCGGCACGCGGTAGCCGAACGCGCCGATCATCATGAACACGAAGTAGACCAGCGCCATGGTCATGAAGGTCTGCCAGACACCCGGGTCGGTGGGGGTCTTGAAGTTGTTCATCAGCAGCGTCGCGAACGGCGAGCCGATCATGGCCCCGCCACCGAACCCCATGATGGCCATCCCGGTGGCCATGCCCCGGCGGTCGGGGAACCACTTGATCAGAGTCGAAACCGGGGAGATGTACCCGAGGCCGAGCCCCACCCCGCCAATCACGCCGGAACCCACCCACATCAACCAGAGCTGGTGCCAGTACACCCCCAGGGAGGAGAGCACAAGGCCGCCGCACCAGCACAGCGTGGAGACGAAAGCCGCCTTGCGGGGACCCGCCCGCTCGAGCCAACCGCCCCAGAGCGCAGCAGAGCAACCGAGCAGGACGAAGAACAGCGTGTACATCCATCCGAGGTCGAACTGGGTCCAGTTACAATCCGTCGCGGTGAGGGCCCGGACTGTGCCGCTCATCTTGTCACCGAAGGACGTCGCCCCCGCCGCGCAGGCGGCCAGCGGCTTGCCGTCGGCCCCGACCAGAGCACCCCCGAGGGGCTTCCAGAACACGGAGAAGCCGTAGGCCATGCCGATGCAGAGATGGATGCATAACGCCGCCGGGGGCACGAGCCACCGGTTGAAGCCCGGCGCCGCGATGATCCGTTCCTTGTCCAGTAGCCCGCTCATGCGACGGTTCCTCCCTTGCCTTTTTCTTGGATCGTCCTGCCGCCGCAGACTGCTCGGCAGCCGTCCCCGCTCGGGGGGGCCGCGTGCGAACCGTCCCGGTCACCCCGCTGCCCGGCGGATCATACCGGGCTTACGTTTGGCACAACAAGGCGAGACGGGATGGACGAGGTCCCGCACCCGGAAGCTCCGGCGAGAAGAATGACACGGCCCCTCGCGATCACGGGCGTGGTGCTTGCCGGGGGCCAGTCGCGCAGAATGGGGGGGCGCGACAAGGGACTGGTCCCATTGCAGGGTCGCCCGCTGATTGCCCACGTGCTCGAAAGGTTGGCACCCCAGGTTGAGGAGATTCTGGTCATCGCCAACCGGAACGCGGCTGCCTACGCCGCCTTCGGCCATCGGGTTCTCCCTGACGCCGTCGGGAACTTCGCCGGCCCCCTGGCCGGGCTGCACCGCGGACTGTTCGAAGCGCGTCACCCGCTGGTCCTCGGCGTGCCCTGCGACTGCCCCGCCCTGCCGCACGATCTCGCATCCCGGCTGCTTGCCGCGCTCGAGACTACGGGCGCCGGGCTCGCCGTTGCCCGGTCACCCGAGAGAGTACAGCCCGTGTTCTGCCTGTGCCGCCGGGAGCTGCTGCCAGCCCTCGAGGCCTATCTGAACGCAGGGGGGCACCGCGTGGAAAGCTGGCAGGCGACCTGCAAGCGCGTCGAGGTCGCCTTCGACGATGCCCCGGAGGCCTTCGCCAATGTCAACTCGCCCGAGGACCTTGCCCGGGCGGAGTCCTCGACCCGGTTGCCCTGACCAGGGCCGCGCCCTCCGATGGACACCAGCGCCTCAGGGGTGGGCCGCAGCGCCCTTCGCGCGGGGCCGCACTTCGGTCTGGACGACCTGAAAGAAGACCTCGTCTTCCCGGATCATGCCGAGTTCGGAACGCGCCCGCTCCTCGATGGCACCGTAACCCTGCTTGAGGTCGCGCACCTCGGCGAGCAAGGCCTCATTGCGACTGCGCGCACGCTCGTTCACGTCTCGCTGCACCGCGAGTTGCGCCTTCAGCTCATGCACCTTCAGCCACCCGCCCTTGCCGAACCAGAGCGGGTTCTGCACGCAGACGATGATGACGACGAGGGCAATCGTCAGCAGGCGCATGACTTCAGCCGATGTGGTAGAACGCGTCCCGCCCCGCGTAGCTTGCCGACTCGCCGAGGTCCTCCTCGATCCTCAGCAACTGGTTGTACTTCGCGACCCGATCCGACCGCGAGAGCGAACCCGTCTTGATCTGCAGGGCATTGGAGGCCACCGCAATGTCGGCGATGATCGTGTCCTCGGTCTCCCCCGAACGGTGCGACACCACGCTCGTGTACCGGGCGCGCTTGGCCATCTCGATGGCCGCGAAGGTTTCAGTGAGGGTACCGATCTGATTGATCTTGATGAGGATCGAATTCGCGATACCCCTCCGGATACCCTCCCGCAGGATGCGGGTGTTGGTCACGAACACGTCATCGCCCACGAGCTGGACGCGCTTGCCCAGGCGGTCGGTCAGGACCTTCCACCCGTCCCAGTCGTCCTCCGCCATGCCGTCCTCGATGGACACGATGGGGTATCTGTCAGCCCATGCAGCGAGGTAGTCTGCGAACTGGGCCGACGTCAGCTGCAGGCCCTCCGCCTCGAGGTGATAGCGACCGTCCCGGTAGAACTCCGAACTCGCACAATCGAGGCCGATGAGCACCTGATCGCCGGCCACGTAGCCTGCCGCGTCGATGGCCTCGAGGATGAGCTCCAGGGCCGCCTCGTTGCTCTCGAGATTCGGTGCGAAGCCGCCCTCGTCCCCGACAGTGGTGGGCATCCCGCGCCGGTCGATGAGTTTCTTGAGGGTCTGGAACACCTCCGCGCCGCACCGCAGGGCGTCCCGGAACGTCGGGAGGCCGGCGGGAATGATCATGAACTCCTGCAGATCGAGGCTGTTGTTGGCGTGCGCGCCGCCGTTGATGACGTTCATCATGGGCACGGGCAACTGCATCCCCGATGCGCCACCCAGATACCGGTACAACGGAAGACCGGATTCCTCGGCGGCCGCCTTGGCCACGGCGAGGGACACCGCGAGCAGCGCATTGGCGCCCAGGCGCGACTTGTTCTCGGTGCCGTCCAGGTCGATCATGGTCCGGTCGATGAAGGCCTGCTCGGTCGCATCGAGCCCGATGATGGCCTCGCACACTTCGGTGTTGACGTTCTCGACGGCTCTCAGAACGCCCTTGCCCCCGAAACGATCCTTGTCCCCGTCCCGCAGTTCGATGGCCTCACGAGTTCCGGTGGATGCCCCCGAGGGTACCGCGGCCCGCCCGCTCACGCCCGACTCGAGCAGCACATCCGCCTCGACCGTGGGATTGCCACGGGAATCGAGGATCTCCCGGGCCACCACATCGACTATCGAACTCATGTCTTGGATTCCGTATTGGGTGTGGCAGCGTTCGCGGCGCCGCCATGGTGGACGATCCAGTCCTCGGCAAACCCGCTTCTCTTCACGAGTTCATCGAGGTCCTTCAGCACTCCCAGCAGTCCGGCCATGTGCCGGAGCGGCCAGGCGTTGGGGCCGTCTGAGAGCGCCTTCGCGGGATCGGGATGGGTTTCCATGAACAGGCCCGCCACCCCCGAGGCCACTGCGGCCCGGGCAAGAACGGGAACGAATTCGCGCTGGCCACCGCTCGCGCCGCCCTGTCCGCCGGGCAACTGGACGGAGTGGGTGGCATCGAACACCACCGGGCAGCCCGTATCGCGCATGACCATCAGGCTGCGCATGTCGGAGACGAGATTGTTGTAGCCGAAGCTGAAGCCGCGCTCGCAGACCAGAATATTGTCCGTACCGCTGGCCTCCCTGGCCTTGGCCACCACGTTCTTCATTTCCCAAGGCGAGAGGAACTGCCCCTTCTTGATGTTGACGGGTCGCCCCGCCGAGGCGACAGCCCTGATGAAATCGGTCTGGCGGCACAGGAATGCAGGGGTCTGCAGGACATCCACCACCGCGGCCACCGCCGGGACTTCCTCCGGCGAGTGCACATCGGTCAGCACCGGGACTCCGATCACCCTGCGGACCTCGGCGAGGATGTCGAGCCCCTCTTCCCGGCCTGGTCCCCGATAGGCGCTCGAGGACGTGCGGTTGGCCTTGTCGTAGGAGGCCTTGAAGACGAATGGCACACCCAGGCCCTGGCAGATGTCGCGGAGTTGGCCGGCGATGTCGAGAACCATCTGCCGGGACTCCACCACACAGGGACCGGCGATCAGGAAGAACGGGCGGTCCAGCCCCACCTGGAAATCACAGAGATTCATGCGGAGGCCTCGCGCGGGGTGACTCGGGCGACCCGGGAACCCCCGGGGCAGATCGGGAAAGCCTGGGCGCCCTCATGCCGCGGACGGGGCGTCAGCCTGGGGCGCACCAGTCGCCGCCTGGCTGGCGCGGTAGCGAATCGCCGCCTCGATGTAGGCCTTGAACAGGGGGTGCCCGGCACGTGGCGTGGAGGTGAACTCGGGATGAAACTGGCAGGCCACGAACCAGGGGTGACCGCCAAGTTCGATCATCTCGGCCAACCGCTCGCGCCCGACGGACCAGGCGCTCACGTCGAGCCCCGCCTCCCGAAGGCGCGGCAGGTGCACATTGTTGACCTCGTAGCGGTGACGATGCCGCTCGGAGACCCGGTCGGTGCCGTAGATCCGGTGCGCCAAGGTGCCGGGCAGCAGTTCCGCCTCCTGCGCGCCGAGACGCATGGTCCCCCCGAGATCCGACTGCTCGGACCGGACCTCCACCCTGCCTTCGCGGTCCAGCCATTCATCGATCAAAGCCACGACGGGGTAGGGGGTGTCCGGGTCGAACTCGGTGCTGTGCGCCCGCTCCAGCCCTGCAACGTGGCGCGCGTACTCGATGACCGCGAGCTGCATGCCGAGGCAGATGCCGAGATACGGCACGCCGCGCTCGCGCGCGAAGCGGATCGCCAGGATCTTCCCCTCGACCCCCCGTTTTCCGAAACCGCCCGGGACGAGGATCGCGTCCATGCCCCGCAGCATGTCGGTGCCCTGGGTCTCGATCTTCTCGGAATCGATGTAGTGAACGTTGATTCGCGAACCCGTGTGGATTCCGGCGTGCGTGAGCGCTTCGGACAGGGACTTGTAGGACTCGGTGAGATCGACGTACTTCCCCACCAGCGCGATGTCGACCGCACCGCACGGGTTCTCCAGCTGGTGGATGAGACGGGCCCAGGCGGACAGGTCAGCCGGAGGCGGCGCAAGCTCGAGCTTGCGGCAGACGATCTCGTCGAGGCCCTGCGCGTGGAGGATCCCGGGAATCTTGTAGATGCAATCCACATCCACCGCGGAGATGACGGAGGATTCCTCGAGGTTGGTGAACAGCGCGATCTTGCGACGCTCGTCATCGGGCAGCTGACGGTCTGCCCGGCAGAGGACGATGTCGGGCTGGATACCGATCTCGCGGAGTTCCTTGACCGAGTGCTGGGTCGGTTTGGTCTTGATCTCCCCGGCCGATGCGATGAAGGGAACGAGCGTGAGGTGGATGAAGCAGGTGTTGTTGCGCCCGAGCTGCAGGCTCATCTGGCGGATCGCCTCGAGGAAGGGAAGCGACTCGATGTCGCCGACCGTGCCACCCACCTCGACGATTGCGACCTCGGCGTCGCCCGCCCCCAGACGGATGAAGCTCTTGATCTCGTCGGTGATGTGCGGGATGACCTGGACGGTACCTCCGAGGTAGTCGCCCCGGCGTTCCTTGCGGATGACGCTGTCGTAGATCTGCCCCGTGGTGAAATTGTTGCGCCGGCTCATTCGGGCGCGCACGAAACGCTCGTAATGCCCCAGGTCGAGGTCGGTTTCGGCGCCGTCGTGGGTGACGAATACCTCGCCGTGCTGGAAAGGGCTCATGGTCCCCGGATCGACGTTGATGTACGGATCAAGCTTGAGCAGGGTGACCCGGATGCCGCGCGACTCGAGAATGGCAGCCAGTGAGGCGGCTGCGATGCCCTTGCCAAGCGAGGACACCACACCACCGGTGACGAAGATGAACTTGGTCATTCGCCGATCGCAAATGAGTAAGCGTTGATGATAATCCAAAACCCCGGACCGGCGCCCGTGTGCGTCACGCCCGCAGGAACGATTTGCCGTGCATGTCTGCGCTGTCGGGTGCGACGCCCGCCAGCGCCCGACGCGAGCTCAACCGGCCGGTGCCGGGGCCTGGCCAGGCGTGCCAGCGAGAAAGAGCCACGTGTCGACGACAGTGTCGGGATTCAGGGAGATCGTGTCGATGCCCTGTTCCACGAGCCACTGGGCAAGGTCCGGGTGATCCGAGGGGCCCTGACCGCAGATGCCAACGTACTTGCCCTGCTTGCGACACGCCTGGATCGCCATCCTGAGCAACACCTTGACCGCGGGGTCGCGTTCGTCGAAGGCGTCCGCGACGATGCCGGAGTCCCGGTCGAGACCGAGCGTGAGTTGCGTGAGGTCGTTCGAGCCGATGGAAAACCCGTCGAAATGCTGCAGGAACTGCTCTGCCAGGAGGGCATTCGAGGGAATCTCGCACATCATCACCACCTTCAGCCCGTTGACTCCCCGTCCGAGCCCGTGGTCGGCCAGCAACGATACCACCCGTCGGCCTTCCTCCACCGTCCGGACGAAGGGAACCATGATCTCCACGTTGGTGAGGCCCATCTCGTCGCGTACCTTCCGGAGGGCCCGACACTCGAGCTCGAAACAGTCCCGGAAACTCGAGGAGATGTAGCGCGATGCACCACGGAACCCGAGCATCGGGTTCTCCTCTTCCGGCTCATAACGCTTGCCGCCGACTAGGCTGGAGTATTCGTTCGACTTGAAGTCGGACAGGCGCACGATCACAGGCTTGGGATGGAAGGCCGCCGCGAGCGTCGCGATGCCTTCCGTGAGCTTCTCGACATAGAACGACACCGGATCGCCGTAGGCGGCCGAGTGGGATTCGATGACATGCCGGACATCCACCGGAACGTCGGGATAGGCAAGCACGGCCTTCGGGTGCACGCCGATCATTCGGGCGATGATGAACTCCAGGCGCGCGAGGCCGACCCCGGAGTTCGGCAGACGGGCAAATTCGAAGGCGAGTTCCGGGTTCCCGACATTCATGTAGATGCGCACCGGCGGGTCGGGCAGTGCCTGAACGGAGAGATCGGTCACCTCGACCTCCAGCCGACCGCGGTAGACGAAACCCGTGTCCCCCTCCGTGCACGATACCGTGACCTCCATGCCATCGCGGAGAACCTGGGTCGCATCGTTGCAACCCACCACGGCAGGAATCCCGAGTTCGCGAGCGATGATGGCAGCGTGGCAGGTCCGTCCGCCACGGTTGGTCACGATCGCCGCCGCCCGCTTCATGACGGGTTCCCAATCCGGATCGGTCATGTCGCTCACGAGAACGTCGCCCGCCTGCACCCGATGCATCTCGTCGGGGTGACGGACAAGCCGCACGATGCCGATCCCCGCACGGTTCCCGATCGCCCTGCCGGACACGAGAATCTCCGACCTGGTCTTGAGCCGAAAGCTCTGGCGCGCGTCGTGACCGGCGTTCGACTTCACGGTCTCGGGGCGGGCCTGCAGGATGTAGATGCGCCCGTCTTCGCCGTCGCGCCCCCATTCGATGTCCATCGGTCTGCCGTAGTGCGTCTCGATGATGAGCGCATAGCGGGCAAGCTCCTCGACCTCGGCGTCCGAGATGGAAAAGCGCCGTCGGTCGGCATCCGGCACCGGCACGGTGACGACGGACCGGCCTGCTTCCGAGGCCGCACCAAAGACCATCTTGATCGCCTTGGCGCCCAGCGCCCGCCGCAGCACCGCTGGGCGCCCGGCCTTCAGGCCTTCCTTCCAGACATAGAACTCGTCCGGATTCACGGCGCCCTGCACGACGGTCTCTCCAAGCCCGTAGGACGCCGTGATGAAGACCACCTGATCGAAGCCGGATTCCGTGTCGATGGTGAACAGGACGCCGCTGGAACCGAGATCGCTGCGCACCATGCGCTGGATGCCGACCGACAGGGCCACGTCGGCATGGGCGAACCCCTTGTGGACGCGGTAGGCGATGGCCCGGTCGTTGTAGAGCGACGCGAAGGTGTGGCGGACAGCCTCGATCACGTTGTCGAGACCACGGATGTTGAGGAAGGTCTCCTGCTGTCCCGCGAACGAGGCATCGGGGAGGTCCTCGGCCGTGGCGGAGGAACGCACCGCCACCGTGGCCTCCCCCGTTTCGGAAAGCGAGCGATAGTTTTCGCCGATGGCCGCCCGCAGGGCGGGCGGCAGGTCCGCCTCGACGATCATGGTCCGGATGCGGCGGCCCGTCTCGGCCAGCGCGGTGACGTCGTCCACATCCAGCCCGTCCAGGGCCTCGGCAATGCGCCGGTCAAGCGCATTCCCGGTCAGGAAGTCCCGAAATGCGTCAGCGGTGGTGGCAAACCCCCCGGGCACCCTGACGCCGGCCCCGGAGAGCTGGCTGATCATCTCGCCCAGTGATGCGTTCTTGCCTCCCACACGATCCACGTCGGACATGCGCAGTGATTCGAAGGCAAGAACGTACGGGCGGTTTGGGGACATCGGGAGTTCTCCGGAATGGGGCGACGGACTCTGTCGCAAGAATGATGCTATTTTACCGGATCACATATTGCAGCGCCGCAAAGCCCATGACCACCAGCCAAGTTCCCACCAGGCGCGCCTTCTTCGTCTCCGACCGCACTGGCATCACGGCGGAGATGCTGGGTCACAGCCTGCTGTCCCAGTTCGAGGACGTAGCCTTCAAGGAGGTCACCCTTCCCTTCGTGGATTCCGTGGAGCGGGCGAGGCAGGTGGTGCACCAGATCAATCTCGCCGGCGCCGAGGACGGCATCAGGCCGCTGGTGTTCAGCACCCTGGTGGACCCTGAACTGAGCGCGGTCATCGCCACGGCCAATGCCATGTATCTGGACTGCTTCCAGCGCTTCATCCAGCCGATGGAACAGGAACTGGGCGTGGGGCACACGCGGGAGATCGGGCGCGCGCACCGGGTGCGGGACTTCGACGAGTATCACGCGCGAATCGAGGCGGTGAACTTCGTTCTCGCCCACGATGACGGCGTGTCCACAAAGGAACTGGTTCATGCGGACATCGTGCTCGTGGGAGTTTCCCGCTGTGGCAAGACCCCCACCTGCCTCTATCTGGGCCTCCAGTACGGCATCCGTGCGGCGAACTACCCCCTGATCCCCGAGGACTTCCGGGACATGAAGCTGCCCGCACGCCTGGAAAAATTCCGGCGCAAGTTCTTCGGGCTCACGATCGAGGCGGAACGCCTGTCGCAGATCCGCAACGAGCGCCGTCCCAACAGCAACTACGCCCTCATCGAGAATTGCCAGTACGAGATCGATCGCGCGGAACTGCTGATGCGCCAGGAAGGAATCCCCTTCATCGATGCCACCAACCGGTCGATCGAGGAACTCGCAACCACGATCCTGCACCAGGCGAAACTGCAACGGCAGATCTTCTGAGGGCGGCGCAAGCCTAGCTATCGGCGGGCGTGAACCGCGGGAGATACCGGGCAATGCGCCCCTCGCACACGGTTCTCGCTCGCCCGTACTCTTCCGGCGTGTCGATGGCCGCGTGCTGCTCCCGCACCTCCCTCAGCGCACGCTCGGCGCGCGGCATCCAGTAGTCGTTCACCTCGGCGCGGAGCCTCCGCTCGAGGGTTTCCCGATCGCCCACATGGGTGACCCCGGATAGCCGGTCCTGCAGTTCACTCTGGAGCTGGAGGCTGACTTCGCGCAATTTACGCACGTGCACGTCCACATGACGCATCTCGTGCTGAAAGATGAAGTCATAGGCGCACGCGTCATAGACGAACTCGCGGCCCACCAGGACGAGCACCGGGTCGTAGCGCAGGGTCATCTGCAGCGCCGGGCGGATGCAGGTCCGGCCACTGCGAGGGTCGGACAGGCCCGAGAATCCCCAGCTCGCCTCGACCCGCAGGGTGGGACGCGTGAGGCCGAGCACCCACCGGTGCCCGCTGTTCTCGCCGGCCATGCGGGTGAGTTCCTGGTAGGAAAGCGCGGTGTCCACCACGGGCGTCACGGGGAGCGCGCGGACAACCACGCGCCCGGCCGGCACCCGCCGCGCGCATTCGTCGGCAAATCGGGCGTCCGCCGGTGAAGCCGCGCGCACGTCCAGGGCGAGAAGCGTCGCAGCCACGGCCGCGCCCCGGGCCCATGCCCGGCTCAAGCGACGGACCCCTCACCCAGCTGGCGCCAGACGCAGGAACCCTTTGCGGCCTTGTCCAGTTGCTCGAGATAGCGCGCGTGCTCGCCAAGATCCTGCTCGTCCGCGGGCTGGACCACGAAACTCAGGCCACCCAGATCAGCGGCGACCGCGCCTGATTCTCCAGCACGAGCCGTGGACTCGATGACGAGGCTCTCCTGGCCGCGCGTCATGGCGAGGTAGACCTCGCCAAGCAGCCGCGCGTCCAGCAGCGCCCCGTGCAGCGTTCTCGCCGAGTTGTCGATCGCGTATCTCTCGCACAGGGCATCCAGGCTGTTGCGACGGCCGGGATGGAGCTCCCGCGCCAGGCGCAGCGTGTCCACTACCGAGGCCACCGCCGATTCGATGGGCCGAAGATCGACCCGCGCCAGTTCGGCATTCAGAAAGGCCAGATCGAACGGCGCGTTGTGAATGACGATCTGGTCTCCGTTCAGAAACTCGAGGAAGTCCCGAGCGACCTCGGCGAAACGGGGCTTGTCCTCGAGGAACTCCTGGGTGAGTCCATGGACCGCCAGCGCCCCCGGATCGCTCGGGCGCTGGGGGTTGAGGTACTGATGGAAGGTTCTCTCGGTCACGCGCCGATTGACGACTTCGACACAGGCGAGTTCGACGATGCGGTGACCGAGCGCAGGATCGAGGCCCGTTGTCTCCGTGTCCAGGATGATCTGGCGCACCCAGGGTTACCTCCCGGCCGACAGGACGCCGCGATTGGCGAGGCCGTCAGCCCGTTCGTTGCCGTGATGCCCCGCATGGCCCTTCACCCAGAGCCACTCGATGTCGTGGCGCGCCGCGAGGGCGTCGAGCTGCTGCCACAGGTCCACATTCTTGACCGGCTTGTTGTCGGCGGTTCGCCATCCACGCCGCTTCCAGGACGGCAGCCACTCGCTGATCCCTTTCTGCACGTACTGGGAATCCGTGTGCACCCGCGCCCGGGAGGAGGGTTCGAGCAGGGACAGTGCCTCGATGACGGCACGCATTTCCATCCTGTTGTTCGTTGTTGCGGGTTCACCGCCGAAGATCTCCCGGTCGCCGTCCTCGAAACGGATCACGGCTCCCCATCCTCCGGCACCCGGATTACCCTTGCAGGCGCCGTCCGTAAAGATCTCGATGCGGTAAGTCATTCGTTCTCGTGCTCCCGTGTCAGGCAGTCGGCAGAGCGCCGCGTGGTTTGCTGAAGGTCCGCCACGTGCCGCGGAGACACGGCGAGCACCCGACGCCGCGCGGCGGCCATGCGCCACTTCGGCGTGATGAGCCGCATGCCGTGGACACGCTTGATGCCGTGCAGCAGATAGACGCCACCAGCGAACGGCCACCAGCGTTCCCCCGCCTGTTCCATGAAACCGAACCTCCGGAGCCACGGCTCGCGGCGACAGGGAGGAACGAAGATGGCATTCCTGCAGGATATCAGTTCGAAATTGAGCAGCGCGAGCCAGTCCCTGAGGCGCGGGAGACTGATGAACTGCCCATTCCACGGGCAACCCGCATCTGCCCGCGCCAGTCGCCGGGCCCCACCCCAGAGGCTCCAGGGATTGAATCCTGCAAGCACGATATGTCCTTCAGGCACCAGCACACGCTGTACCTCCCGCAGTACCTGATGGGGGTTCACGGAAAACTCGAGGTGGTGGGGAAGGACCACGAGATCGATGCTGCCCGTGGCAACCGGCAACTCGCAGAGGTCTGCCCTCAGGTCCGCGGTGACGTCCGGGCCGGCCACCACCCGGCAGGCAATTCGGTTGGTGCGCAGGAAATCATGGCCGGGAAGACCGAACTGCAAGGCATGGAAACCGAAGACGTCCACCACCTCCTCGTCAAAAAACGCCTGTTCCCGCTCGAGCAGATACCGCCCCAGATGACTCTCCAGCCAGCGGGAAAGCATCGTGCCCGCGGCCGGCCCTGCCATCCCTCGATCCCGTGCTTCCCGTTGCTCAGACACCTTCACCGGTCTCCCCTGGCCAGACTCCGGCCCGCGCCCGCCACGATCCCGCGACGCCCGGGACGCGATCTTGCGCGAACATCCGCCTCACGCCGGAGTATACCGACGGGCGCCTTCCGCGCCGGCCCACCGCTCCGGGGGACTGCGTTCCCGCGGCCGGGATCTCAGCTTCACCGCGAGAAGACCGTAAAAGCCTTGTGGACACAGGGGTATCCCCGGCCGCAGACCTCCCAAAAATCCTGCGCAGCACTCCCGGAGAAACAAAATTGTTGACTCAAATCAATGACCTGTTTACGCTCCGTCCGGCGTCGTCACAAGGTTATCAAATGGTCAGTCGCTCCGTCAGGTTGCTGGTCGCAGCATTCGTCCTCGGCGTCATCAATCAGGCGTGCGCTGTCAACAGCGGGCACAGGCAAACCGTGCACGCCGCCGGTGCGCGTGCTCAGGATCAGGATGGCCCGACCCTGGAACGGCGCGTTTCTGCCATCAGGCCAACGGCCCCTGCCGCAGGGCTTCCGCGCCTCGTCCCGGTGGCTTCGAGCCCGGCCCGGCGAAATCCTGCACGCCCCGAACCGCCCCTGCCGCCCTCCCCGACGATTGCGCCGGCACCCGACGCACGCGCCGTCGCCGCGCCCGCGCCGGCTGTCACGGACGAGGTGCCCGCCAGACGAGATGATGTCGCGCCACTGCTGGTAGCCGCAGAGACCGGGGCAACTCCGCCCGCACAGGAAACCCGGGACGTCGCCCCATCGGCGCAGGGAGTGCCGGGCACGGCTTCCGAAGCGTTTACGGGTCAAGCGAGGGTTCAGGTACGTTTGCCGGCGGGACGCCCGGCGGGCACCTCCGCGACACCGGGTGCGATTCCCTCCTCCAGCACAGGTGCCGCATCGCCCCTGGCAGGCACTTCAGTGGGCCAGGAGCCGCCGTCACCGGCGACTTCGCCATTGCAGGCGGGCTCACAGGCACAGGTCGAGGCCGCAGCGCCCCCGGAAGCCGGCCGCGAGCGCCAGTTCGACAGCCTGTGGACGCGACTGCGGGCGGGTTTCCGCATCCCGGATCTCGAATCGCCGCTGGTGGCCCGGCATGAGGACTACTACTCCAGTCGGCCAGAGTACCTTCAACGCATCGTGGAACGGGGTCGCAGGTATCTCCACTTCATCGTGGAGGAAGTCGAGAAGCGCGGCATGCCCATGGAAATCGCACTCCTGCCCATGATCGAGAGCGCATACAACCCAGCGGCCTACTCCAAGGCCCACGCGTCGGGAATGTGGCAGTTCATCCCTGCCACAGGCCGCAATTACGGGCTGCAGCAGAACTGGTGGTACGACGGACGCAGGGACGTGCTCGCGGCCACTCGGGCGGCACTGGACTACCTGCAGAAACTTCACGGCGACTTCGGTGACTGGCAACTTGCCCTGGCGGCTTACAACTGGGGGGAAGGCGCCGTGGCGCGAGCCATCAGCCACAACCAGCGCCGCGGACTGCCGGCGGACTACAGCAGTCTTCCCATGCCCACCGAAACCCGGAATTACCTGCCGAAACTCCAGGCGGTGAAGAACATCGTGGCCGAGCCGGAACGATTCGGCATGGCCCTGGACGACGTGCCCAACGAGCCTTACTTCATTCGCGTCGCGGCGCCGGGACACATCGATTTCAAGCGGGCAGCGCAACTCGCTGACGTTCCCCTCGAGGAATTCCGGTCGCTCAACCCGGCCTTCAACCGGCCCGTGATCGCATCATCCGGTGAGCAGCCGCTGCTGATCCCCGCGGACAAGGCGGACACCTTCGAGGAAAACCTTCGCTCGATCGACGGGCCGCTGGTGAGCTGGCAGACCTACCGGGTCACCAGGCCGGAGGGTGTGGATGCCATCGCCGCACGCTTCGGCACGAGTACCGCCCTGCTGCGCCAGGTGAACGGCATCACATCCAACGGACGCCTCAAGCCGGGCTCCGCTCTGCTTGTGCCCAGGTCCACGAGGGCCACGCGCCCTTTCCCTGTGGAGGCCATCGACACGGCGGATTTCCAGCCACCTCAGGTCGTGGCAGAGCCCCGCAGCCATCGCGTCAAGCGGGGCGAGACACTCGCGGGCATTGCCACAACATACGGACTGACGGTGCAGCAACTCGGCAGCTGGAATCGCATCAAGGGCGGAAAGCCGCGGCCGGGATCCGTGCTGAGGCTGCAGCCCAAGGCGCCCGGTGCAGTAACCACGAGGGTCGCGCGGCCCGCAGCCGGAGCCCATGGGGGTTCTCCCGGTCCCCGGCACCACGCAGCCTCGAAATCCCCATCGAAGAAGGCTGTCACCGCCCGCTGCTGTCAGGCTGGGGGGAAACGCCAGGTGCTCGCCAAGGCTCGCTAGGAGAGCACGCGAGAGCTGCCCTGGCAGGACCGGGCGCGCCATCGCGGCGCCCGCTCGGTCACTTCACGAGGTAAACGACCACGCGGTGCGGGGTGGACGGGGCCGTCACCTTCGGATGGCTCCGGCGGCACTCGGCCTGAACCTCGGGGTACCGGGGACTGAACGGGCACCCGGATGGCGCGCGGGCCTGTGACGGCATGTTGCGGCCCGGCACCGGCGCCACCTCTTGCGCGAACCACGCGAGAGTGGGGTCACCGACGCCAGCAGTGCCCTCGGGCCGGGGTGCCGCGGCTCGGCCCGGCGATTCCGAACAATCGGGCGACTGCAAGAGCCGCTGCCGGAAGACCTGCAGCGCTTCAAGGCGATCACGGTGGACCATACCCTGGACATCGGTGACTGGATCGAAGGCTTCCACAATCGACAGCGTTTGCACTCGTCGGCCGGATGCCGGTCGCGGTGCAACATCCCCGCGTGGCTGCGTAGGCTTGATCTTGATGTGAGCGGAATCCGGGCGGGGACAGTCACCCAGTGCTACTGGAACGTGTCCGGGCATGACTGCCAGAAGGAACGACAAGGTCGCTGATGGAGAACAAGATCCACCCATTCCCTTATCCTCGTAGTTGCGCCGGCGCAAATCAAATGAAAGACCGACTTTCGCGCGTCAGCGCCTCCCGAAAGCAGAATCACTGCCGCGAGAAACATAATGGCTCTCAAGAGGAACTCGAGTTCGCGTGAACCTTCCGACATCCAAGGCTCGGCCGTCTTCACCTGTTATCTGGCCATAGCGATCATCTTGCTAACTGTACTGTTCTCTTTGCTTGTTGTTGATCCTCTCAAATATCGCATCATTGATGGCTTGAGTACGGGTCAATCGCTTGAAGAGGCTGTACTGGCTGGAATCAGCAACTGTGCCTTAAGGTTGGGTGGCTCGTCAGCCGTTATTGCAGCGTTGAGCTTCATGCTTCTCCGTCTGGAATGGCGTCAGGGTCTGTTGTCCCTAGCTTTGCAGAAGCTGCCGGATCGCCACTTCTACCTATTGGGTCTTTCTGTCTTGTTATGGCTGACCCATTCCTATCTCTTTCCAGGCCACATCCTAGGAGGAGACGCCGGCTCGCATATCGTTCGCCTCGTACATTTCGGCAGCAGCCTACAAGAGGGCAAGGTACCTTTCTGGAATAACTACTTTTACATGGGTAGTCCATTCCTGCAGTTTTATCCTCCATTGTTCTGCTGGTTGGGAGGAGGGCTTTATGCGCTTACCAATTCTGCGGATTGGGCTACCAAGTCATTACTGCTCACCCTACATGCTGCCAGCGGTATCTTTTTCTTCTCGTTCCTGCGTGTTTTGGGCATAGGCCGGCTGGCGGCCCTACTCGGCGCCATTGGTTACGCCGGAGCCTGGGCTCACGGTCAACTGATCTGGTATCAAGGGGTACTTCCTCAAGCCCTTACGATGGCACTACTGCCGGCGGCCTTTCTATTGGCCGAACTCTTGTTGCGTAGCGACCAGCCCTATGACTGGAAGTGGACGGGTTTTGCGCTGGTAAGTGCAGCCATGCTGACAGCCCACCAGCCTCATGGTATGGCCAGCGCCATTTACCTGGCTGTGTACGTGCTCTGCCGCTCCCTTATGGAACACTGGGGTTGGCGGCGACTATTGGCGATTGCCTCCGCCGGTTTTCTGGGAACACTGACAGCATTATTTGTGATTGTTCCCTACTGGATGGAGCAAGGCGACGTAATGGCGAGCGCCGGCAATGGGTTATTCCATCTACGTCCTCCCGATATTCAATATTTTCGACATCTGCTTGTTTGGCGAAATACCTCCACCACCCATGGCGCTGAGACAGCGGCATATGTGGGACTATCGATTTTTCTGCTCGCGTGCGTAGCAGTGGCCAGCGTTCGTGGCTGGCGTCGCGATGGGTTGATGCACAAGTGGACCCTGCTGATGCTGGCTGCTCTGCTGATCTCCATGGCCTGGCGCGGGGCATTAGTGCGTGACATCCTCTACACCCTGTTTTTCTTGAGTGCACTGGCAGCCTCCGGGGCCCAACGACTGCTAGATCATTTCCAGAATAATCGTTCACTGCCGGCTGTACTCCTAATGGCGGTCTTTATCGATTTGGGTGCTACCGCCGTCCAACCGCTACCGCGCACCGACAAAGTCTTCTTGGATGCTGCCGGAGCATACTTGGCAAAGAATGCGGCGAATGAGCGTGTCATGCTGACCACTACCCAGCAGACCAACACCATGCCTGGCGCCATTACTGCCGACATCGGACCGAGCGGTAGTCCTATCCAGTATCATCCTGTACAGACAGTGAGTGGACCTCACAATCACACGGCCACGCACGTACACAACCTTGCTGCCACCATCCTGAAACGGGCAGAGCGGGAATTACGACAGACGCATACTCTGTCCCCTGCAACCCGGTCCCTGCTGGCGATTCTCAACGTTTCCAGAATCGTGAACCATTCCGGCCATGGGATGGGATTACCGGAATCTTATGCCGGTAGCGTAGAAGAGCCTACTCTGGGGCGCGTTATACCGGTGCCAGAGGCAACGCCTGTACTGTTCGCACCTCGTCTGATCGAAATTGTCCCGCCTGCCGGTTTGGAAAAACCTCTTGTCTGGGGCAATCACTATCAGGACCCGATGACCGACCAAGCCATACATCTACTCGACTTCATCGAGCAGGTGCGAGAAACAATGGCATTGGTACCTGAAAAGAAAATGGCTGCTCAGATTCCCGTACAAGAGTTGCCGGCTGATTTCCCGGCTTCAAACGAGAACCACCCAGCCGGTCGAATCAGGCTTGTCTCCTACCGAGTTACAAGGGACTCAGTGGAGTTTGTTGTTTCCGCTGGCAGCCATGGCTTTCTACAACTAGCTCACCCTTGGTATCCATTATTGCAGGTACGGCATAACGGTACCTTGGTAACCCCACTCAAAAGCACTCTGGGCCTGCTTGTAGTTCCGGCATTGCCTGGGTTGAATAGCATCGAAATCGAGCCTCGTCGCTCTCCTCTAAGGATTGCTTTCGGCGGATTGGGTTTAGGTGGTTTGGTGGCCAGCTTCTTGATACCTTGGGTCTACAACCGTAGGTCAAGATCCACACAGATGATGATCTCCCGATAAGCTGGAGCGTTCACTTCTGCTTGAGCCTGATCAGTGACGGCACGCCAAGGTCCCGGGGTGGTATGTGGGCGGACCGATGGTGAAGATGGGGATCAACCACGTGAACCTCGCGCGGACGCTCGAGGACGATGCGCCCGGCGTGCCTGTGCGCCACCCGGTCGGCGAACTCCCGCACCTGGGGCACCTGGTGCAGGTTGCACAGCGCCGCAAGGCCTGGGTCGGGAGCGGCGCGGCGCGGGTCGCCCCGCACGATACGCGCAGTCTTGGGGTCGAGGGTGACCACCAGCTCATGGGCCAGCTACCCGCGAGGACGACAAGGCTGTGCACCGGTACCTCTTTTCTGGCAACGTGATCCACCATTACCCACACGGGCCTGGCCTGCGCCTCCGGATGCAGCGGGATGATCCCGTTGGGCAATGCCATCCCGGGGATCATCACCGGCCCGACCGCAACCTGGGCGGGGCGAACCACGGCTTCACTTCCAACGTTGGCCAGCGGAGCGGGGGCGTCACTCCGGCCCTTGTAGCGGATCGCGTCGCCACAACCAGGCCGGCGCGGCCTACGCCACGCAAGCCTGGCCACCACGAGCAACGCGATTGCTCAAGGCTCCACGCGTACATCCAGCTGCACATCCCGACCATCGGCCACGCGAAAGGTCGCCTCCTCGAACTTCGGCGCGCGCAACCGGTGGCGGATGTTGTTGGACACGCCCCAGGGTTCCGTGGGTGCGCCGAACACGTTGGTGTCCATCGTGCTGCTGCCGTTCAGGTCCTGGAGCACGGCCACGGCGTAGGTGCCGTCGGCAACGTTGGCGAACCGGCAGGTAACCTCGCCGCTGCCGGCGGGATGCCACTGCGTCTGGGCACCGGAGATGTCCAGGGGGAAGCCCTTGGACGCGGCGAACAGCGAGCAGCCGACGCGGCCGGTGGCGGCCTTGGGGCCGGTCACCGCCGCACGCACCACCACCTCGGCGGCATGGGAGGCCGCCGGCTGCGCGAAGGCGGCTGCGGCGACGACGAGGGCGAGGGCACTGGAAAAGGGGGGCTTCATGATGATTTGCTCCTGAAAGGTCAAAGGTTGTACTGCACTTCCACGAAAGCCGTGCTCAGATTGCGCAGGCTTCCGAAGAATGAATCCGCCGGGCCGCGGTACAGGTCGCCGCCCAGCGTGAATCGAATCCGATCGTTCGCGGCGTAACGCAGCCGCGGTCGCACCAGGAAATCACCCCGGGCGAACCAGGCCACGCCGCTCAGTTCCACCTCGAGAGTGTCGTTCCACCACTTGTGCGCCACGCGCACGGTGGCGCCAGCCTGCTCGGCGTCGCGCTGGTTCGACAACAGCGCCTGGCGCAGCGCCAGCTCGCGCAGCGGGGCGGGCGCCGCCGCCGGGTCTTCCCAGGCCACTACCCGCCGGTAGAGCAGTTGCGCGTTCACATTGAGATCGGAGAGGAAGGTGCGGTCGCCACCGGCCGCGACGTAGAGGAACGGATTGCGGGTAAAGGGGTCGATGCCATCGCGATCCTCGGTGCGGGTGAGGGCCGCTTCAGCGCGCAGGCCGTAGCGCCCCCAGGTGCCGGCGGCGTCGGCGCCCAGCATCTGGATGCGCGTATGGGCGAGACCCACGCGGGCACCGGTGGCCGAGAACGCCTCGGGGCGCAGATCGGGCTGGCGCTCGTAGCCGTTGAAGAACGACACCGACCAGTCCACACGCTCGCCGCTGCGCTCGGCGCGCAGGGCCCACTGGCGCGCCGCCGCCGACGGATCGCGCGCCACGAAGCTCACGCCCGGCACGGATGGCAGGGGCAGGGTGCTGGCGCGGAACTCGGGCAGCCACAACGCGGAGAGCCGCAGCGCATCAAGGTTCCAGGTGACCCGGGCGCTGCCCACGCCGGTTTTCTGGTCTTCGTCCAGCGGGGTGAGCAGCGTGAAGTTGCGCGCAGGCAGGACGTCGGTGGGATTGACCGAATCGGCCCGGCCCCAGACGATGAGCTGGCGGCCAGCCGAGAAGTCCCAGGCGCCGCGGGAGCCAGCCACATAGGCCTCGCGCACGTCGGAGCCGCCACTGCGATCGTCGAACCGGCTGTCGCTGCGCGCCCAGGCATCCAGCACGGCCTTGCCGCTTTCGCCGACGGCGGCCTTGCCCAGGAACCAGGCGCTGGCGGAATTCACGCCCGTGTCTCCATCCAGCCGCCGCGAGCGGCTCCAGGCCGAGGCACGCAGCGACAGGTCGGCACGCTCGATGCGCACCACCGGCACTGACTGGCGGGGTTCAGGGCCAGGCGCAGCCGCGGGGCTGGGCGGAGCATCCTCCGCCCCAAGGGCGCCCCCCGAGAGCGCCACGGTCACCGCCAGCGCCGCAACCGGCGGCGACGGGAGAAGATTCCTGAGGGCGCTCACGACTCGCGCTCCAGCGCGCGGGCCGTGAAGCTGTCCTCGCTCACGCCCTGATTCACCTCGTAGCGGTCGAACTCGATCACCGTGCGGCGGTTCTCCTGCACGTTGTGGGCCTCGGCCTTCATGGCTACCCACTTGCCGTTCTTCGGGTCCACGTTGCGGTGGTCGCGCAGGGTGATCACCTTGAGCAGCACGCCCGACAGGTCGTAGGACTCGGCGCGCACGGCGGCGAAGTTGTCCTTGCGGATCCACGCCACCCGCTTCGAGTAGCCGCTGTCCTCGCGCACCTGGGCGCTCCTGGGCAGGGACTCCGTCACCCAGCAGTCGAAGCCGTCGGCCTTCTCCTCGCGCACGATGCGGTGGGTCCAGTCCGCCACGCGGTAGCCGATCACGTCGCCATAGGAGAAATCGGTGCCCACGAAGCTGTCCTTCTTGTTGGAGGACACCAGGCGGCGCACTTTCTTGAGGGCTGGCAGGTAGATCCAGATATCGTCGTCGCGCCCCGGTTCGCTGTTCTCGATGGTGAGGGTCACCGTGCCGCGCACATCCGCCGGCGAGACGAAGCGCACCAGCGAGCGGTTGTCGAGGGAGCCGGCCTTCAGCTTGGAACGCCCCTGGGTCTTGCGCACCCGCTCCTGGCCGCTCGGGGCGATGAGCCGGAAGGTGGCCTCGGTGATCGAGTCGGCCACCTTGCCCACGGCGAAGTTGCGGGTGGCGATCTCTTCGGCGGTGATGGTCTGCGCGCGAGCCTCGGGCGCCGGTACCGCGGCAAGGCCCACGGCCGCCGCCACCAGCAACGCCGCGCCTCGGGTGGCCACCGTGGCGGGCTGCGCGGCCGTGGCACCGAACACGAAACGCGGCTTGAACCGGAACACCACGGCGGGCAGCAGCGTGAGCGCGGTGACCGAACTCACCAGCATGGCAGTGGCCACCAGGAACCCCAGGTAGAAGTGCACCCAGAAGCCCCACGACAGCATGAGCAGCCCGAAGCCCCCGGCCACCGCCGTGGAGACGAACAGCGTGGCCTTGCCGGCGGAGAGGAAGGCGCGGTGCAGCGCCTCGCCGGCGTCACCGCCGGACGCCAGTTCCTCGCGCAGGCGGTAGATCATGTAGATGCCGTAGTCGGCGCCGATGCCCACGGCCATGGCCGACACCAGAGCGGTGCCGATCTGCAGCGGGATGCCCGCCAGGCCCATGATGCCGAAGTTCACCAGCACCGCCGCCACCACCGGCAGCAGGATCACGAGGCCCGCGGCGAGGGAGCGGAACACCAGGCTCGTGATCAGCAGCACCGCGGCCATGATCTGCAGGATGTTGAGCACCTTCTCGTGCACGATGGTTTCCGTGAGCGCCACGGTGGCCGCGGTGCCCCCGCCCACTTCCACCTCCACCTCGGGACCGAAACCGGTGCGGGCGTACTCGCGCACGCGGCGGATCAGGTCCTCGGAGTAAGCCGTGCCGTCGGTCTTCACGAACACCGTGACGAGACCGTTGCGGTAGTTCGTGTCCACGTAGCTGTCGAAGTCGCCCGGGTCCCCCGAGGTGGAATAGAGCAGCAGGTACTGGGCGATCAGCTCGGCGCTGTCGGGAATCGCGTCGAAGGCCGGATCGTCACCGTTCATGGCGCGGTGCATGCGGCGAACGAAGTCCGCCAGGGACAGGCTCTTGCCCACGAGGGGATCGGCGGCAAGCCTTTCCTGCAACGCCTGCATGGCCTTGAGCACGGCGGGCTGCTTGAGGGCGTCGTCCTCGCGGCCCTTCACCAGCACATAGAGCGAGTTGGTGCCGCCCATGCGCTCGTTGAGGCGGCTGTCCTCCACCTTGGCGGGCACGCTGCCGTAGAAGTAGCCCTTCTGAGAGTTGTCCACGCGCACCTGGCTGGCGCCGATCGCAGCCACCATGGTTGCCGCAGCCGCCACCGCGAAGACCGCGCGGGGTCGGTTCGAGACCAGAGCAAAGGCCCGCTCCGTGAGCCGGCTCCAAAGGGTGGGCATGCGCTCGCGGTCCAGTTCGCGGCGCCCGGGCGCAGGCAGGCTGGCGCGCAACGCCGGAATGAGCGTCAGTTCCAGGATCAGCGCGCTGGCGATGCCGGCGGCCGTGAACAGGCCGAACACCTGGATCGACTTGATCTCGAACACCACGAGCGAGGCGAAGCCCGCGATGGCGACGCCGCCTGCGGCCAGCATGACCGGCCCCACCCGGGTGAGGGAGCGCACCACGGCCTCGCGGCTGCGCTCACGGGGCGGCATCCGCGGATCGGCCGTCTCGAGCGCCGCGTATTCCTCGTAGTAGCGTTTCAGGATCTGCACCGCGTGGCCCGCCGCGATGGCGAGGATCAGGATGGGCGTGGCGGCATTGAAGGTGTCGAAGGGTTGGCGGGCCAGGCCGAGCATACCCAGCGCCCAGACCACCGCCATGAGTGCCGTCACGAGCGGCAGCACCAACGCCTGCACCGTGCGGAAGGCCTCGTAGTGGATCAATCCGATCACCAGCACCGCCAGCGGGAACAGGAAGGCGATGCGTGCCGAGTACTTCTCCAGCAGCGCGAGGAAGACCGGGGTGCCGCCCAGGTCGATCTGTACGGACGGGTTGGCGTGCTTCAGCGTCACCGCGCGCACCTGGCTTTCGATGGCAGCGAAGCCGCCGGGGATCTTCTTGAACTCGGCGACCACCTGGGCGGTGCGGCCATCCCGGGACACCAGCAGGTCCGTGTACACCGGGTTCAGCACCAGCGCCGCGCGCAGCGCCTCGGGCGCCTGCGGGCCGCTGCCCAGCAACGGCTTCACCACCATGCCCTCGTCGGTGCCCGTGATGCTCTTCGCCTTGCGCGCCGCAATGCTGCTCACGTTGGCGCGCACCACGCCGGGCAGCCGCAGAACGTCATCGGTGATGGCGCGTACCCGCTCGGCCACGCCGTTCTCGTACACGGTGCCGCTGGTGGCGTGCACCCCGATCACCACCGTGAAGCGATTGCCGAACAGTGCCTCGATGCGGTTGGTGGTGGAGATGAGCGGGTGGCTCTGGGGCAGGATGTCGTCGGGGTCCACCACGATGGACAGCTGGCGGGTCTGGGAGGCAAGCAGAAGCGTGGCCAGGGCCACGACCAGCATCACGACGAAGCGGTGGCGGACCACCGCGCGCAGGTAGCGTTCAAGCATGGACGTCTCCAGCCCGGCAGGGCGTTAAAGTTGACAACGTCTACATCAGGGCGCCATTTTCATGAATGCATGTTGTCGTTGTCAACATTTTTTGTTTTTGGCCTTCCGTCTTGCCAACCAGGGCGCCAGGGCCGAGACTTTGATCATCTGGAATTCGTCCCATGCCTCCCGCCGCCAAGCCGCCCCCCCGCTCCGCCGCCCGCAAGGCGAAGGACACCGCAGCGCCCTATCACCACGGCAATCTGCGCGAGGCGCTGCTCGAGGCGGGTCTGGCGTTACTGCGCGAGCACGGCGCCGAGTCGCTGGGGCTGCGCGAACTTGCGCGCCAGGCTGGCGTGAGCCGCACCGCGCCCTACCGGCACTTCGAAAGCAAGGAGGCACTGATCGCGGCCATCGCCGAACAGGGCTTCCTGCGGCTGCAGACCTACCAGGATGAGGCCAGGCGGCGTCATCCCGATGATGTGGAAGCCTGGTTCCTGGAGGGCGCCCGCCAGTACATCCGGTTCGCCGTGGACCACCCCGAGCACCTCAAGGTGATGTTCGGGCCCTACATCCGCTATACACCGAGCCAGACCGAGCACCCCCTGTACGCCGTCGGCAACGCCACCTTCGGCAAGCTGGTGGAACTGGTGGTGAGGGCACAGCAGGCCGGCCTGGTGCGCGCCGGCGATCCGGTGGAAGTGTCGGTGTCGGTGTGGTCCCTGCTGCATGGCTTCGCGATGCTGCTGGTGCAGAACAGGCTCGATTTCCTGCAACTCACACCGGCCCGCATCGCCGCGCTCGCTGAACAGACGGCCCATGACGCCCTCGCCGCGGTGCGCGCGGCGCCTGCCCTGCGGCGGCGCGCCCCATCGCGATGACGCGGCGTTCCCCCTGAGCCCCCCAGCGCCGGCCGCCAGGGCTACCGGGACGGCGGAGTCACTGTGAGCCCCAAGCCGGGCGGAATCCGGCCATCCTCCGATCCGCAGTTTCGGAACCACGTGAAGCGATCGCCATCCAGCTCGCTGAAGTCGCAGGCATACGCTTTCTCGGGGGCTGCATTCCTCGTTCTCGCCGCACTCGCAGAGGGTGCGCAGGGCGAGGATCCCCCGGGGCCATCACCGTCCACGTCGCTGATGAGGTCGCGGAACTCCGCCCCTTTCCTGCCTGTCGCTCAGGCGCACGGGCAACGCGGGCCATTCCATCGACCCATCGGACCCGCTACGCGCGTGCACGATCCTTTCGCGCCCGCCGCCGTTGGCTTTGCAGCGTACTCGCGCCAGTCCCACCTGCCGGGCAGATCCTCTTCGATCACTTCACGAGATGACAGGCCACGCGGTGCGTGGCGGACAGCCCCGTCACCTTCGGATAGCTCAGGCGGCACTCGGCCTGAACGTCCGGGCACCGAGGACTGAAGTGGCACCCCGCCGGCGGCTGGGCCGGTGACGGCATGTCGCCACCCAGCACCGGCGCCATGTTCCCCGAACCACGCGCAAGCGTGGGCACGGAAGCCAGCAGTGCCTTCGTGTAGGGGTGCCGCGGCGCGGCGAGTACTTCATCCACCCGACCGTGCTCCACGATACGCCCCAGGTACATCACTGCCACCTCATGCGCCAGGTGCGCAACCACCGAAATGTTGTGGGTGATGAAGAGATACGACAGGCCGAGCTGGTTCTGGAGATCGCCGAGAAGGTTGAGAATCTGGGCCTGGACGGAAACGTCCAGCGCCGAAGTGGGTTCATCGCAGACCAGCAACCTGGGGCGGGCTGCGAGTGCTCTGGCGATCGCGATACGCTGTCTCTGCCCCCCCGAGAACTCGTGCGGGTAGCGGTTGCCGCAATCCGCCGGCAATCCGACCTGCACCAGCAAACCGGTCATCCGCGATTCCAGCAAGTTGCCACGGCACGACGGCTCCATGGCAACCACGCCCTCCGCCAGAATGTCCCTGACCCGCATACGGGGGTCCAGGGACGAAAACGGATCCTGGAACACGATCTGGAAACCCTTGCGGAAAGGGATGAGTTCATCGTCTTCAAGCTGAGCGAGATCGGTGCCGTCGAAACTGATCCGGCCAGCGGCGGGATCGAGGAGCCGGACGATCGCCTTGCCCACCGTTGTCTTGCCGCATCCCGACTCGCCGACTAGGGCGAGAGTCCTTCCTCGCCCGATCCGGAGATCCACGCCATCGACCGCACGTACATGCCCGACGGTTCGGCGCAGAATGCCTCGCCGAATGGGGAAATGCACCTTCAGTCCAGTCACCTCGAGGACGGGATCGGACCTCTCGTCAGCCGTGGAGGAAAGCCGCGTCTGCACGAGTGGTGTCGCCAGGCACGGAATCGGAGCAGGCGAGACAAGCGGCTCGGCACCATGGCGCAGGCACCGGACGAGGCATCCGTCCCCGGTACCGACAAGGGCCGGGGCCTGACCCGCGCACTGCGGGTCGGGCACGTCGCAACGCGGCTCGAACCGGCATCCCGGCAACCTGGTCCCGAGCGGCGGGACGACACCCGCAATGTTCGCAAGGCGCTGACCAGCCTTCCCGGGAACAGGCAGGGCGCCGACCAGTTGCCGCGCGTAGGGATGCAGGGGGGCTTCGAAAAAGCGGTCTGCATCCCGGGCCTCGACGATCTGACCGGCGTACATGACCGCCACCTGGGAAGCCATCTGCGCCACCACGGCGAAATCGTGGGTGATCAGCAGCATGGCCATTCCCGTGCGACGTTGAAGATCCGACAGCAGGGCAAGAACCTGAGCCTGAATGGTGACGTCCAGCGCCGTAGTGGGTTCGTCGGCGACGAGGAGATCGGGCTCGCAGGCGATGGCCATGGCGATCATCACGCGCTGCCGCATGCCACCCGATAGCTGGAAGGGGTACTCGCCGAGCCGGCGGAGAGGATCGGGAATGCCGACCGCATCGAACAATTCCAGCACTCGCCTCGTGGCTGCGCCACCGCGCAGGCCCAGATGCCGCTGCAGGGCTTCCGCGACCTGGGCTCCCACGGGAATCACGGGATTGAGACTGGTGGCGGGTTCCTGAAAGATCATGGCCATGCGCCGCCCGCGGTAATCGCGCATCGAGCGCTCAGGGAGCGACGCGAGATCATGCCCCTCGAACAGGATCTGGCCTCCCGTCATGGCGACCCCCTGCGGCAGTAGCCGTGTCACCGAAAGCGCCGTGAGCGACTTCCCGCAACCGGACTCTCCCACGAGAGCGAATGTTTCCCCGGCTGCGATATCGAAGGACACATGATCCACGGCAAGTGCCACCCCAGCCCCCCCCAGGACAGCGGTACTCATGTTCCGGACAGACAGCAGCGGCGCCGTCATGCCCTGCCCCCCCCATCGGCCGCGGGGCGGCGGATACCCGCCCGCCGCCGCGCAACCCGCACCGGTGCCGCGGGAAAGGCGCGGGGATCCATCGCATCCCGGACCGCATCGGCAAAAAGGTTGGCGGCCAGCACGAGCACGAACATGAACGCGAACGCGGACGCGAGAGACCACCACACCACGGGTTCACGAGCCATTTCCAGGCGGGCAGCGTTGATCATCGTGCCGAAACTGTTCATCGCAGGGTCGACACCCACGCCCACGTAGGACAGTACCGCCTCGGCCAGCACCAGACCACTGAACCCGAGGACGGTAGTGATGATGACGAGATGCAGAACATTGGGGAGCACGTGATCGAGCATGATCCGCCATGGACTCGCGCCGAGCGCACGGGCAGCCTGGATGTAGTCCATCTCGCGCAACTTCAGGGTTTCACCGCGCAGAAGGCGGCACAAGCCGGTCCAGCTGGTGAGTCCCAGAATCACGCACAGGAACAGCAGTCGGAAATCCGCGCGGCGCGTGATGGAATCGAAAGTCTCGGCATGGGAATCCATGTACACCTGCATCATCAGGACAGCGGCTGCGATCAGCAGGACCCCGGGGATCGAGCTCAAGGTGGTGTAGAGATACTGGATCGCGTCATCGACCCAGCCCCTGAAGTACCCCGCCATGATGCCGAGCGCCAGGGCGAAGGGCAGCATCACGAGGGTAGTCACGGTCCCGATCACGAGACCTGTGCGGATGCTCTTGAGAGTGAGGTAGAACACGTCCTGCCCCACCTTGTCAGTCCCGAGGACGTGATACTTCCCCGCGAGCACGATCATGGGGCCGATGAAGAGAAGGACTGCGCCAAGGGAGACCAGAACGGCTCGCAACGGGATCGGGTGAGAGCCCTCCCAGATGGCTCGCGAGGCCTCCGCGAAGGTTCCGCCCGTGGAGCGGGCCGCCGCGAAAGTGAGGCCCGCGGACAACAGGGACCACAGGACCGCCGCCAGCGCTACCCCCCTCAACACGCCGCGGAGAATATCCGGCAACCGTTCCTGGGCGGGGTCCCGAAGATGCGCCCCGCCATGGCGCAACCGGGGAAACTCCCGGGTCTGGGTACCATCCGGCCTGTTGACGGTCTCCCGGGAGTGTCCGTAGGCCGAAAAGGGGGCCGAGAACGTGCGCTCCACCCCCTGCCGCAGGGGCGCCGCCAGGGCGTCCAGCGCGGAGAGCACCTCGCCGGAAGCCCGGGCGCCCGAGGGCCGCGCCGCGGAAGACGGCTCGCGATAGTGGAGGCTATCCAGCAGTCCGGTCAGCACGAAGAAAGCCAGAATCGTGGCGGCCACCATGCCGCTGGGCGAGCGGGCCACCTTCCGCCAGGGTGCCCGGAGGTGCTCCTGACGTCGGCTCCAGGCCACGAAAAGCACGACAAATCCCAGGAGCGCGAATACCAGCGCATCCGTCCAGAGGATCACGGGCTCGATGGAGACCATCATTCAAACCTCACGCGGGGGTCCACCAGCGTGTAGGAGATATCGGTGAGGATGAGGCCCGCGATGTAGAGCAGCGACCCGAGAAAGACCATGGTCCGAACCACCGCGAAGTCCTGCGACCCGATGGCATCGATGGTGTAGCTGCCCAGACCGGGAATCCCGAAGAACGATTCCATGACCAGACTCCCCAGGAACAGCCGCGGGATCACGACCACGGCGCCGGTCAGGATCGGGATCATCGCATTGCGCAGCACGTGCCCGAAGAGAATGCGCCCCTCCCCGAGCCCCTTGGCCCTGGCGGTGCGCACATAGTCCTTTCCCACTTCCTCGAGAAAGAAGGTCCGGAACAGGCGCCCATCCTCCCCCAGGGAAGAGAACAGGGCGACTAGTATCGGGAGCACCAGGAAGCGCCAGGCATCGACACCATCGCCAAAGCCGGAGATGGGAGCGATGTGCCAGAGCTTTCCCACCAAGAACTGCCCCCCGATGATGTAGAACATCCCGGAGATGGACATGGCTGCCACGCAGGCCACCACACCAGTCGTGTCGATGGAGGTGCCACGAAAGAACACGAGGATCATTGCGAAGGTGGTGTAGGCCACCAGGCCGATCACGAATACCGGGAAGGCGATTGCGAAACTGGCCCACATGCGCGTCGCGATCTCGTGACCGATGTCGCGGCCGTCGGACTCGGCCTTGCCGAAATCGAGGAGAAAGAGCTTGAGGGAGTGGCGGTAGAAGATGGTGTCCGTCACCTTGGCCATCCCTGTCGCGGCATCATTCAGGAGCAATGGCCGGTCGTACCCCCGGTCATGTTTCCAGCGCTCAATGGCCTCGGGCGTCACCCGTTTCACCCCAAGCTGCATGCGGGCCATGTCATCCGGTGTGTTCACGACAAAGAACACGGCAAAGGTGAGTACGTTCACCCCGAGCAGGATGGGAATCGCGTACAGGACACGCCGGAGCAGGTAGTTCAACATCGAAGCGTCCTCATCCGCCGAACGCGTCGGCGCCGATGGCGGGGGCGCGTTCACGCCTTCGCCAAGCGACCCATGCAGGCATGAGGGCCAGCAAGCAGATCAACCCGGCAACAGCGGCAGGCCAGAGCACGGGTGCGTTCCACTTGCGCCGCGCTTCCGCCCTGGCCTCCGGGTCGATGCGGAGATACTTGAACACGTTGTTGGCAATCTCGTTCGGCTTGCGGTTGCTTACCCAACCGTGGGCAAGCCCGTATTCCCGGGGATGCATGCCCCAGATCCAGGGGGCATCCCGCTGCAGGATCGCGAGCATGCGGTCGATGATCGCCTGGCGGGCGGGACCGTTGTCCATGTTCTTCATCTGCTCGAACAGCCGGTCGTACTCCGGATTGGTGTAGTTGGCCGCATTCTCCCCCTGCGTGCGCACCTTGCTCTGGGCCCCATGGAGGAGAAACAGGAAGTTTTCGGGATCCGGGTAGTCGGCGTTCCAGCCCCAGTAGAAGATCTGCGCATTTCCCTTCCGGATCTTTTCCTGAAAGCGGTTGTAGTCGGTCGTCCGGACGACGAGGTTGAGGTCGAGCTTGGCGAACTGCTTGCGCATCCAGTCCAGCCGGGCCTTGTCGTCTGCGCCACGCGCAGTGGCGTCCAGATACAGCACCAGCGGAGCGCCTGTGGCTGCATCACGCCCGCCGGGGTAGCCGGCCTCGCTCAGCAACTGCCGGGCAGCCTCGATGGGCTTGCGACGAGGCGCACCGTCCACCCAGTCGTACACCGCGCGGTTCAAGCCGGCCGCGCCGGCGCGATACCCGAAGATACCGGGTGGCAGGGGACTCTGGGCCGCGATGCCGCGGCCATTTGCAAAAATGGAGACGAACTCCTCGTAATCGATCGCGATCGACACCGCCTGGCGAAGCTTGCGGGCGCGCTCGGCATCCCCCCCCACCACGGCGTCGAGCATGTTGAACCCCATGTACATCGTGGAGGGCGCCACCGCGGTTCGCAACCGGATGCCGCGGGACTGCATTTCGTCGGTAAGGGTGACCTGACCTCCCCCTCCCACCTGCACCGCCTGGTCGAATGCGTCCGAGTTGATGCCGGATGTGTCGTAATAGCCCTGCAGGAACTTGTTCCAGTAGGGCATGCTCTCCTTTTCCAGACTGAAGACGATCCGGTCGATCAACGGCAGCCGTGCGCCCGCATCCTTGAGGAACCCGTCCGTCTTGTCCGAAGCCTCTCCCTCGGCAGGGTAGGTTTCGGTGAAGAAGTTGGGATTCCGCTCCAGCACCATCTGTCGATTCGGGTCGTTTCGCGTCAGCATGTAAGGGCCTGCTCCCACCGGGTACCAGTCAAGGGAGATATTGCGTTCGACGAGGCCGGGCTGCGCGTAGAACCGGTCCACCTCCACAGGCATGGGCGCAAAGAACGGCATGGCAAGCCAGTAAACGAATTGCGGATACTTGCCCTTCAGGCGGATGCGGTAAGTGCGGGCATCCACGACCTCCACGCCCTCGAGGGGGTGTTCCCGCAGGTCGATCCAGGCGCCCCTGCGCCCCGTCTTCGCCTGGTCCGCGTCCATACGCCGCAGTCGATCGGCATACTCCCTCAGGCCCACGACATATTCGCTCATGAGACCGAGGATCGGCGAATGCAGGCGTGGATGGGCGATCCGCTTCATCTGGTAGACGAAGTCCTCCGCGCGCACGTCACGAGCTGCCGTGACCGGCAAGTCCGACAGCGTGTGAATACCCGCCAGCGCCTCGGGAGTGAGGCTGGCATAGAGGGGAAAGCCTTCTGCATTCAACGCGAACGCAGGATGCGGCTGGTACTTCAGTCCGGGCCTGACCCTGATGTCATAGACACTGAACGCCACCCGTTCCGCCGGCGCGTCCGCCGCCAGGGGAGAACCGGCCGCATCGAGATACACGGGAACCGGCACCTCGACGGCCCCGAACGGCATGAGCTCGTAGGGTCTGCGCAGATAGTGGTACTGCAGTGGCGGCGTGTAGATCTGGGCGGTAAAGGTGATCTCGTTGGAACTGTAGGACTGCACCGGATCGAGGTGCTTGGGCCGCTCCGCGAAGCCTGCGTAAAGAACGTTGGCGGTAGCGTCCGACGCCGGGTAGGGGTTGTTCCAGGGCGTATCGCACCCGGTCAACGCCAACGCGAGGCAGATGCCAACCCAACGCCGGAGTCGGGTCATGCCCGGATCGAATCGGGAAAAGGCGCGATCAGGACCAGACGTCTCCGCGCCGCAGGCAAGGTTGGCAGGTCAGCTGGCGCAGGATTGTAAACATGGAGCATGTCAGGAACGTACCGGGGAAAGCCAACCGATATAATGCAGAATGCGAGCAAGGGGGTAAAGTTCGATGGGATTTCTTCAGGACAGACGCATTCTGATCACGGGCATGTTGAGCAACCGCTCCATTGCGTACGGGATCGCCCGAGCCTGTCACCGGGAAGGGGCGAGGCTCGCCTTCACCTTCCAGGGCGAGCGGGTCGAAGACCGGGTTCGGGAACTCGCCAGGGAGTTCGACACTGACCTCGTGTTCCCCTGCGACGTGGCAAGCGACGAGGACATTGCGAACCTCGTGGCCGCTCTCGCCAGCCGCTGGGACGGCCTGGAGGGCCTGGTTCACTCCATTGCCTTCGCGCCCCGCGAGGCTCTGGCGGGCGATTTTCTGGAAGCGCTCAACCGCGAGGCGTTTCGCGTGGCCCACGACATCAGTTCCTACAGTTTCGCGGCACTCGCGAAGGCTGCGCGGCCCCTGATGCAGGGCAGGGAAGCGTCACTCGTGACACTCACCTACCTCGGGTCCGAGCGATCCCTGCCCAATTACAACGTGATGGGCCTCGCCAAGGCGAGCCTCGAAGCCAATGTCCGATACATGGCGCAGAGCCTGGGGCCCCAGGGGTTGCGCGTGAACGCTGTGTCCGCCGGTCCCATCAAGACGCTGGCGGCGGCAGGCATCGGCAGCTTCGGGAAGATTCTGGCCCACAACGAGAAGACCGCCCCTCTCCGACGCAACGTGACGATCGACGAGGTGGGCAACGCAACGGCCTTCCTCCTCAGCCCGCTGGCAAGCGGTATCACCGGAGAGATCCTCTACGTCGACGCGGGCTTCAACACCACTGCAGTCGCCAGTTTCGAATGACCGGGGGAGCAGCGTCTCAGCCCGACAGGCCAGGGCGCGTACGGTTCGCCACTACGGCGTGCCCTTCTTCTCGACCTTTGCGGTATCGACGGACACCTCGGCGATTGCCTTGACGGCCTGCAGATAGGCATCGAACTGCTGCTGCGCAGCCAGTTCCCTCAACTGTTTGCGCAGGTCCTCCTTCTGCGCTGCGGTCATCGCAGGCGCGTCCGTTATCTTGGACACGCGGTAGACAACGTATCGTCCCTTCGCGACCGCCGCCCCGACATAGGCAGGCAGGCTGGAGGAAGGTACCGAAAACACATCCCGGGCGGCCTCCACCTGGAGTTGCCCAGGCGCCTGAAGCGAAACCTCGAAGGGCGCTCCCCACGCGACCTCCGTGGACTGCCCCTTCCGCAGGCCCTCCAGAAGCGCCTTGCCTTCATCCTGAGCGACACGCGTGGCCTTGTCCATCTGCAGTTTCTGAATCACGTCGGACTTCACGTCCCCGAACGGAAGCACGTTCGCCGGCCGGTGATCCACGACACGCGCAGCGATCAGCGTATTCGGAGCCACCTCGACTGCAGGCGTATTGCGCTTCTGCTTGATCGACTCCTCGGAGAAGATCTTGCCAAGGAGTTCCGGCTTGGTCAGTTGAGGGTCTCCACCCCCGTCCCGGGTAATCCAGTCGCTGGTCTTCATTTCGAGCTTGAGGGAGTCGGCAACGGGCTTGAGAGAATCCGACTGGGAAAACACCGCATCCGAGAAGGTCTCGGCGGCGTCGGAGAAAGCCTTGGCGAGCCGGGGCTTCCTGATCTCCCCCGCGATGTCGCCGCGAACCCTGTCCAGCGGCGTTGCCTGGCCCGCCTTGATCTCGTCCAGGCGAATGATGTGGAAGCCATACGGGGTCTCGATCGGACCGCGGAGTTCACCCACAGCCATGGCAAAAACAGCCTCATCGAACGACTTGGCCATGGCCCCCCGGGAAAAGAACCCGAGATCCCCGCCGCTGGCAGCCGAACCGGGGTCCTGAGAGTTCTTCTTCGCAGCATCGGCAAAGGTCCCTGGCGCCTTGCGAACATCCGCAAGCAACTGCTCAGCCCGCTTCCTGGCGTCCGCCTTGACTGCCGCGGTCGCGTCCTTGGGGGTCGCGATCAGAATGTGGCTCGCGCGGCGTTCCTCGTTGGTCCGATACTGCGCCTCGTTCTTTCGGTAGAACTCCTCGATTTCCTCGTTCGGGACCACCACTGACTTTGCGACGGAGTCCGCAGAAAGGGTGACGTACTCCACTCGAACGCGCTCCGGAATACGGAAATCCTTCTGATTGGCGTCGTAGAATTTCTTTGCTTCCTCGTCCGTCGTGCTTACCTTGGAGAGATACTGGTCCGGCGACAGAACAAAGGCGCTCAACTCACGCCGCTGCTCCCGAATCCTGCCCAGGCGCGCCACCACCGCGTCGGGAACGACTGTCGAGCCACTCACCGAATCACGCGACTGTGATATGCGCAGATCCTGCCGGACCCTCTCCTCAAACATCACGGGTGTCATGCCCTGGCTCTTCAGAACCTGGGCATAGCGCTGCGCGGAGAACTTGCCCGTCGCGTCGTCCTTGAAATAGGGAATCTCGGCGATGATCTTCTGGACCTGCGGATCCGGCACCACCATTCCCGAACGCAGCGCATGGGACAGGAGGGCCCGCTTCTCGACAAGACCGTTTATCACGGCGTTTCGGACCTCATTGCTGTCGAGAACGGACGGATCCACCTTGTCCTTCATCATCTGCCGCAGTTGATCCTGCCGTTCACGGAGCGCGTTTTCGAATTCCTGCGGTGAAATGGACGTGCCGGCCACCTTGGCGACGGCCGCGCGGTCCCCTCCCTGGTCGAAGTAGTAGTTGACTCCGAAGAAGGCAAACGAGGGAACGATCAGGATGAGCAATCCAAGTTGAATCCAGCGTTTGTGCTTGTCGACCCAATCAAACATGGCAATCCGCGACCGTGTTGGACACGCCACCCCAGGGATGGCAGGAAACCGACCGCCGGCACGGTCGATCACTAAAAAAAAAGGCGAACCTAGGTTCGCCTTTTCCGTAACTGGCGGAGTGGACGGGACTCGAACCCGCGACCCCCGGCGTGACAGGCCGGTATTCTAACCAACTGAACTACCACTCCGTATCCGTAAACCCTGTACATCTGGTGGGTGCTGAGAGGCTCGAACTCCCGACATTCGCCTTGTAAGGGCGACGCTCTACCAACTGAGCTAAGCACCCGCGATCTCACCACCCGATCTCGAGGGGCCGCTGTCACTGCACCCCCGAAAGCGCGCTAGTTTATCGCATCCTTCAATGCCTTTCCAGCACGGAACTTCGCGACCCTCGCTGCCTTGATCCTCACCACGTCTCCCGTGCGCGGATTTCGCCCGGTCCTCGCCGCGCGAGCCCCGACCTGGAATGTCCCGAAGCCTGCCAACGTGACCGACTCACCGCGGCGCAGGGAGTCCTCGATGGCACCGAGCATGGCCTCGAGAGACCTCGATGCCGACGACTTAGAGAGATCCGCAGCTTTCGCAATCGCTTCGACAAGGTCGGCCTTATTCACGGCAGCGCTCCAGGGAGGACCTTCGAGGGCCCCGCTCCGAATCCTCACGGGACTCGGGAGGGACGCCTGAATCCCGCCGGGCAACTCCGGATCGCCCGGCAGGATTCAGTTTCAGTGCTTCACCGCCACAGCCTGCTCCGGGGAATCGACGGCCGGGAGAGCAACGGCCGCCTCATGCTTCGCGGCCAAGGGCGTCGGCATACGCTCGAGCGTGAGTTCAAGCACCTGATCGATCCATTTCACCGGATGAATCTCCAGCCGGTTTTTTATGTTGTCGGGGATCTCTGCAAGATCCTTTGCATTCTCCTGCGGGATCAGGACAAGCTTGATGCCTCCGCGAAGCGCCGCCAGAAGTTTTTCCTTCAGCCCGCCGATGGGGAGCACCTCGCCCCGCAGCGTGATCTCGCCCGTCATGGCCACATCCGCACGTACAGGAATGCCCGTGAGCAACGAGATCATGGCCGAACAGATGGCGATACCTGCGCTCGGACCATCCTTGGGCGTGGCACCCTCAGGCAGGTGAATGTGGATGTCGTTCTTCTGGTAGAAATCCTCCGGGATTCCCAGTTTTCCAGACCGGCTCCGAACCACGGTGAGGGCCGCCTGAATCGACTCCTGCATGACATCCCCAAGCTTGCCCGTGGTGACCATCTTGCCCTTGCCGGGCATCACAGCGCTCTCGATGGTGAGCAACTCCCCGCCCACCTCAGTCCACGCAAGACCGGTGACCTGACCGATCTGGTTCTCCTTCTCCGCCACGCCGAACGAATAGCGCCGCACCCCGAGGTACTTGTCGAGATTGCGCGCGTTGATCTGAACGGTGGATTCCCTCTTCTTGAGCAACAGACCCTTGACGACCTTGCGACACGCCTTGGAAATCTCGCGTTCCAGCGAACGCACGCCCGCTTCCCGGGTGTAGTACCGGACGATATCCCGGATGGCGCTCTCGGAGACAGTCAGTTCCGTGTCGCTCAGACCATGATTGCGCATCTGTTTCGGCAGCAGGTAGCGCGTGGCGATGTTCACCTTCTCGTCCTCGGTGTAACCCGAGAGCCGGATGACCTCCATCCGGTCCAGCAGCGGCGCGGGGATGTTCATCGTGTTGGCGGTCGCCACGAACATCACGTCCGAGAGGTCGTAGTCCACCTCGACATAGTGGTCGACGAAGGTATTGTTCTGCTCGGGATCGAGCACCTCGAGAAGCGCCGAGGCCGGATCGCCCCGGAAATCCATGCCCATCTTGTCCACTTCGTCTAGAAGGAACAGGGGATTGCGCACCCCGACCTTGGTCATGTTCTGGAGAATCTTGCCAGGCATCGACCCGATGTAGGTCTTTCGATGACCACGTATTTCCGCCTCATCCCGCACACCGCCGAGGGACATCCGCACGAATTTGCGGTTCGTGGCCCGCGCGATCGATTGCCCGAGCGATGTCTTGCCAACCCCAGGAGGCCCCACGAGACACAGGATCGGTGCCTTCACCTTCTCTACCCGCTGCTGGACCGCCAGGTACTCGAGAATCCGCTCCTTCACCTTCTCAAGGCCATAGTGGTCCTGCTCCAGGACACCCTCGGCGGCAGCGAGATCCTTGCTGATCTTGCTCTTCTTCTTCCACGGCAGGGAGACCAGGGCATCGATGTAGTTCCGGACCACGGTGGCCTCGGCCGACATCGGGGACATCAGCCGCAGCTTCTTGAGTTCCGCCTCGGCCTTGGTACGCGCATCCTTGGGCATGTGCGCCGCACGGATACGCTTTTCCATTTCATCGAAATCGGCGCCTTCGTCAATGTCTCCCAATTCCTTCTGGATCGCCTTGACCTGCTCGTTCAGGTAGTACTCGCGCTGGCTCTTTTCCATCTGCCGCTTCACACGGCCGCGGATCCGCTTCTCCACCTGGAGGATGTCGAGTTCCGCCTCCAGCAGGCTGAGCAGATGCTCCAGGCGTCGACGGACCGGGAACATCTCGAGGACTTCCTGTTTCTGCTCGAGTTTGAGCGGCAGGTGCGCGGCGATCGTGTCTGCAAGCCGCCCCGCCTCATCGATCCCGGCCAGGGAAGTCAGGATCTCGGGAGGAATCTTCTTGTTGAGCTTCACGTACTGGTCGAACTGACCGACCATGGCACGGCGCATCGCCTCGACTTCGTTCCCCTCCGCACCCTCGGGTTGCTCTTCCGCCACGGCCATGGCCTCCGCGGCGTAGTGAGTGCGCTCGTCGATCACGTTCCGCACCGTGGCGCGTTGAACCCCCTCGACCAGCACCTTGACGGTGCCGTCGGGCAATTTCAGCATCTGCAGGATGTTCGCGACACTGCCGACCCGGTAGAGATCCTCCTCCGAAGGTTCGTCCTTGGCCGCGGACTTCTGCGCAACCAGGAGAATGCTCTTGCCTGCTTCCATCGCGGTCTCCAGCGCCTTGATGGATTTCGGGCGGCCCACGAAGAGCGGGATGACCATGTGGGGAAAAACGACTACATCCCGCAACGGCAGCAATGGCAATGACGTGGCGGTCGCCGGGGAATCGGGCGAAAGAGGCATGGAGGTCACCTATGAATGGAGGGCAGGAGGGAACATGGGGACGATCCGGGAAAAATCAAATACATCCCCTCCCCTGCGAGAAACCGGTACGCGAACGGCCCCCCCCTGACGGGGGGTGCCGGGTATTCACTTTGCCGAAGCGCCTGCAACCTTTGCCTGCTCGGCATAGAGCAGTATCGGCTTGCCTTCGCCCGTCACGGAACCGTCGTCAATCACGACCTTCTGCACGTTCTTCATCGAAGGCAGGTCGAACATGGTATCGAGCAGCACGTGTTCGAGAATGGATCTTAGCCCCCGAGCTCCCGTCTTCCTGGCCAGCGCCTTGCGAGCAATGGCGAGCAGTGCATCCTCGCGAATCTCGAGCTCGACGCCTTCCATCGAGAACATCTTCTGATACTGCTTGGTCAGCGCGTTCTTGGGCTCGGTCAGAATCTGGATCAGAGCCGGTTCGTCAAGTTCCGACAGCGTCGCCACCACCGGAAGCCGGCCGACAAACTCGGGAATCAGCCCGTACTTGATGAGATCCTCCGGCTCGACCGTCCGCAATACGGCGCTGATGTCCTTGCGGTTGTCCCGGCTCTTCACCTCGGCGCCAAAACCTATTCCCCCTTTCTCGGAGCGGGCGCGGATCACCTTGTCCAGGCCATCGAAGGCACCGCCGCAGATGAAAAGGATGTTGGTCGTATCGACCTGCACGAATTCCTGGTTGGGATGCTTGCGGCCGCCCTGGGGTGGAACCGACGCGATCGTGCCCTCTATGAGCTTGAGCAACGCCTGCTGCACACCCTCCCCCGAAACATCACGGGTGATGGACGGGTTGTCGGACTTGCGGGAAATCTTGTCGATCTCGTCGATGTAGACGATGCCTCGCTGCGCCTTCTCCACGTCGTAGTCACATTTCTGCAGGAGCTTCTGGATGATGTTTTCGACGTCTTCGCCCACGTACCCAGCCTCGGTGAGCGTGGTCGCATCCGCCATGACGAAGGGAACGTTGAGAAGCCTCGCCAGAGTCTGGGCGAGGAGGGTCTTCCCCGAACCCGTTGGCCCCACCAGCAGGATGTTGCTCTTGGCGAGCTCGACATCGTCCTTCTTGGACAGGTTGCGCAGACGCTTGTAGTGGTTGTAGACGGCCACCGACAGGATTTTTTTCGCAGGTTCCTGCCCGATCACATACTGATCGAGGATGGTGCGAATCTCGTGGGGTGCAGGCAGATCCGACTTCGCACCCTTGGCCGCGCTGTCCCCGCTCGTCTCCTCGCGGATGATGTCGTTGCACAGCTCAATGCACTCGTCGCAGATGAAGACCGACGGGCCGGCAATGAGCTTTCGTACTTCGTGCTGGCTCTTGCCGCAGAACGAGCAGTAAAGCAGCTTCTCACCGGATGGTTTTTCGGACATCGGAGACTCTCTCAGACTCGCTCAGAAATGGTTGAACACCAGCGACGCTGTCGCGTGACTGCAACTCAAGCGTCACCCCGGCTCACGAGTACCTTGTCGACGATACCGTATTCCACCGCCTGCTCCGCACTCATGAAATTGTCCCGATCGGTATCCTTTTCGATCGTCTCGATACTCTGTCCCGTGTGCTTCGCCATGAGGCCGTTGAGGCGACCCCGCAGGTATAGGATCTCCCTGGCGTGGATCTCGATATCGGATGCCTGTCCCTGGAACCCGCCCATCGGCTGGTGAATCATCACTCGGGAATTCGGGAGCACGAACCGCTTGCCCTTGGCACCGGCGCCCAGCAGAAAGGCTCCCATGCTCGCCGCCTGTCCGATGCAGAGGGTCGACACGGCGGGCTTGATGAATTCCATCGTATCGTAGATCGCCAGCCCGGCCGACACAGATCCGCCCGGGGAGTTGATGTAGAAATAGATGTCCTTGTCGGGATTCTCGGACTCGAGAAACAGCAACTGCGCCACGATCAGGTTGGCCGACACTTCGTTTACCGGGCCGACCAGGAAGATCACCCGTTCCTTGAGTAGCCGGGAATAGATGTCGTAGGCTCGCTCGCCCCGCCCGCTCTGCTCGACGACCATGGGGATCAACCCCAGCGCCTCCGGCTCGGGATGTCGCCTGTCCTGTCCCCAAATCATGTCGCATTCCCCATCAGATCATCGAAGCCCACCGGCTTGTCTGTCACCTGCACCCTGGCCAGTAGACGTTCGACAACATTGTTTTCGATGACGACCGATTCGATCTCTCGCACCCGGTCCGCCGACTGGTAGTACCACCGAACCACCTCGTCGGGGCGTTCGTAACTCTGCGCATAGTCCTCGATCACGGTCTTGATCTGCTCCGCCTCGGCGCGAATGTTTTCCGTCTTGACCACCTCAGCAAGAACCAGACCGATCGTGACCCGTCGCCGGGCTTCCGGCTCGAACACCTCCCGCGGCATCGTTCCTGCCTGATTCCCCATGCCGCGGGCCTTGAGGTTCTCCGCGGTACCCGCCATGAGACGCTCGATTTCCATGTCGATCAATGCCTTGGGAACATCGAGCGTGGACGTTTCGAGCAGCACCTTCAGAACCTGATCCTTCACGTTCTTCTCGACACGCCGCTTCACCTCGCGCTCGAGGTTGGCCCGGATGTCGTCGCGCATCTTGGCGAGGTCTCCGTCAGCAACGCCCAGCGCCCGCGCGAAATCACCGTCAAGCGCCGGCACCTTTGCCTCCCGAACGTCCTGCACGGTCACAGTGAAAGAAGCCGTCTTGCCCGCGACCTCCTTGCCGTGGTAATCCTCCGGAAAGACAACGTCGAACGTGCGGCTTTCCCCCTTCGCGAGACCGATCACGTTCTTCTCGAAATCCGGCAGCAGTCGCCCTTCGCCCAGAACGATCGCCTGCCCACTGGCCGAACCGCCATCGAAAGGCACGCCGTCGATCTGGCCCGAGTAATCAATGACCACGGCATCCCCGGCGGCAGCCCCACGGTCCACCGGTTCATATTCCGTCCGCTGCTTGCGCAGCACCTCGATGGTCCTGTCCACCTCGGCATCCCCCACGACCACAGCGGGACGCTCGACGGACGCCGCGGACAGGTCGCCGAGGGTGACTTCCGGGAAGATCTCGAAGGTCGCGGTGAACTCGAAGCTCTCCGGAACCGGTGCTTCGGGCTTGACCGTCTCGATCCGCGGGTAACCCGCCACCCGCAACTGCTTGTCCTTCACGGCTTCGCCGAAGGTCCGCTCGACGGTATCGCCAAGAACCTCCTGGCGTACCTGGGGACCGTACTGCTGCTCCACGACCTTGAAGGGGACCTTGCCCGGGCGGAAGCCGTGGAGTTTCACGGTCCGCTGGAGCCGCTTCAGGCGATTCTCGATCTCGGTGTTGATCTGGTCGAAGGGCACCGCCACTTTCAGGCGCCGCTCCAGGGTACTGATGGTTTCGAGACTGGCTTGCATCACTCTCACTCGACTGATTTTGCAGGATTCGCATGGCCACCGGACGTCTGCCCGGGCGGCGAGATGCACGAGGGTCTATCGAAGGTGGCCATGGTGCGAAAGGGGGGACTCGAACCCCCACACCTCTCGGCGCCAGATCCTAAGTCTGGTGCGTCTACCAATTCCGCCACTTTCGCCTTGTCGCCAGTTTAGTACAATCGGGCACCCTGCGCATCCAGCACTTCCCCGCCTTGTGCGCAACCTCATGAAACATTGGTTTTTTCCAGAGAATTTTCAGGTTAGACGTGGGCGTCGACCACTACGAGAACTTTCCTGTCGCGTCCTTCCTGCTACCGTCCAGCCTCCACGCGCCGGTCAAAGCGATTTACTGGTTCGCACGCGAGGCGGACGATCTGGTCGACGAGGGTATCGCGCCCCCAGAGCAACGCCTGCGGGCCCTCGATGACCGACTCGCCGAACTCGCCGTCATCGAATCCGGTGGCGAACCCGGTCTCCCCATCTACCGCGAATTGGCGCAGCACATTCGAGCACGATCCTTGCCTCTCCAGCCTTTCCGCGACTTGCTGGACGCATTCCGGCAGGATGTCACCAAAACCCGCTACGCCGACTTCGACGAAGTCCTCGACTACTGCCGCCGCTCGGCGAACCCCATCGGCCGCCTGTTGCTCGCCCTGTACGGCGAGTCGGGGCCAGACAGCCCGATGCTGAGCGATCGCATCTGCTCCAGCCTGCAGATCATCAACTTTCTCCAGGACATCACGCCGGACTTCCAGCAGCGCAACCGGGTATATCTTCCGCAGGAGGACCTGCGGCGCTTCGGACTGACCGAGGATGTCATTGCCGCGGGACAGCCTACGCCCGCATGGCGCGACTTCATGCGTTTCCAGGCGGAGCGGGCTCACCGCATGCTCGAGGCGGGGCGGCCGCTCGGCGGGATCCTGCGCGGCCGCATCGGCCTGGAGCTGCGCGCCATCGTGAACGGAGGCGCGCGGGTTCTGGAGAAAATCCGCGCGGCCGACGGGGATGTCTTCCGCCAGAGACCAGTCCTCCGCGGGGCCGACTGGCCGGCCATCCTGATCCGCGCCCTCGTCCGCTAGGCCCGCGCCCATGACGCCCGACGAGTACTGCCAGCAGAAGGCCGCGCAAAGCGGTTCCAGCTTCTACTACAGCTTCCTGTTCCTGCCGCCCGAGCGTCGCCGTGCGATCACCGCCCTGTATGCCTTCTGTCGCGAGGTCGACGACGTGGTGGACGAGATCGAGGACCCGATGGTTGCGCGCAGCAAGCTGGACTGGTGGAGGGGCGAGGTCGACCGACTGTTCGGCGGCTCTGCGGAACACCCAGTCACCCGGGCCCTCGCGCCGCACCTCGATCACATCCATCTGCCGCGCGAACATTTCGTCGCCATTCTGGACGGGATGCAGATGGACCTCGACCACAACCGATACCCCGATTTCCCCACGCTCGAGGTGTACTGCCACCGCGTCGCGGGTGTGGTGGGGCTGCTGTCGGCCGAAATCTTCGGCTACCGGCAGGACGAGACCCGGGATTACGCCCGTCACCTGGGCATCGCGCTGCAGTTGACCAACATCCTCCGGGACGTGGGCGAGGACGTGCGCCGCAACCGCATCTACCTGCCGCTCGACGAACTCGACCGCTTCGGCGTGACGACCGATGACCTGATCAGTCTGCGCGAGACACCGGCCCTCGGTGAACTGCTCCGCTTTCAGGCGGCGCGCGCCCGGGAGCGATACGGGATTGCCTTCGGGCATCTCGCGGCCGGGGATCGACGCTCGCAGCGGGCGGGACTCATCATGGGCAACATCTATCGCAGCCTGCTCGAGGAGGTGGCCTCCGACGGGGCCCGGATCCTGAACCACCGTGTTTCGCTGACGCCGGTGCGCAAGTTCTGGATCGCATGGCGTACCTGGATCTCCGCGTGAACTCGTCCGTCTGCGTGGTCGGAGGCGGATGGGCCGGGATGGCGGCGGCCGTGGAACTGGCCGGGGCAGGAGTACCAGTGACCGTATTCGAGGCGGCCTCCGTATTGGGCGGACGGGCCCGGCGCGTGAACTTCCAGGGCACTGTTCTCGACAACGGCCAGCATCTCCTGCTGGGGGCCTACCGAGAAACCCTGGCCGCGATCGCCCGCGTCACCGATTCGGCCACCGTGCTGCGGCGCACTCCGCTTCACATCGAAATGACCGGTGAACTCTGCCTGGTCGCCGGCCGCGGGCCCGCTCCCCTTCACCTGCTGCTCGGTCTGATGGGTGCCCGGGGCCTGACCTGGCGCGAACGGCTGGAGGCCGTGCGACTCCTGACCGCGGCCAGGCTTGCCGGTTTTCGGGTGGAGCGGCCGGGTACCGTCGAGGAATTCCTGGCCCACCATCGACAGCCCGCAGCCCTCCGCCGGGCTCTCTGGGAACCCCTGTGCATCGCCGCCCTCAACACCGGGCCGGAAATTGCCGACGCGCAGACCTTCCTGAACGTGCTGCGGGACGGACTTGCCGCCGGCCGCGCGGCCAGTGACCTCGTCTTCCCACGGGTCGATCTGTCCGCGATGTTTCCGGAACCCGCCGCCGCGTTCGTCGCGGCACGCGGTGGCTCCGTCCACCTCGGCGAACCCGTCACCAGCATCACCGCGCTCGGCGCCGGTTTCGAGATCACCACGGCCGCGCGACGGGCACCCTTCGAACACGTGATCTGGGCGACCGACCCGGTGCGGGCAGGTCGTGCACTCTCCGGGCTGGGCGGCCTGCAAACGGTGTGCGAGTCGATAGACCGGCTTGAACACGCCCCGATCGTCACCGTCTATCTCCGCTATGACGTCCCGGGAGCACTCTTCGCCCAAGGGATGACCGGTGACAACCGGGGCCCCGCCCAGTGGTTCTTCGACCGCGGCCTCCTGTGCGGACAACCAGGGTGGGTGGGCGCTGTCCTGAGCGCGGCATCCCGCTGGCGTGGCATCCCCCGGGAGGACCTGGCCGCCCGGGTCGCGCGGCAGGCCCAGCCCCTCGTGGCTGATCGACTGCCCTCGGAACACCTCGTAGTCACGGAAAAACGTGCCACGTTCCAGTGCGTGCCCAACCTGCGGCGCCCGGACCAGAGGACACCGTTGCCGCGTCTGCATCTGGCCGGTGACTACACGGCGAGCGACTATCCCGCCACCCTCGAATCCGCTGTCCGCAGCGGGCGCCTGTGCGCGCGCGCGGTCCTGGAGGCTCCATGAGTTCCGCATTGTCCGCAGCCCCCGACGAGGGTCCACCCCTGCGTGAGCGGGTGATTCTGGTGACCGGTGCGACCGGTGGCATCGGCGCAGCCGTGGCCCGAGCCTGCGCCCGCGCCGGCGCGACGGTCGTGCTGCACGGGCGCGACCCGAACCGCCTCGACGCCCTCTACGACGGCATCCATTCGGAGACGGGGATCGAACCGGCCGCGCTCCCGCTGGATCTCGGAACAGCCACGTCCGCGCAGTTCGCGGCCCTGGCCGCGGACATCGGCCAGGCCCTAGGCAGGCTGGACGGCATTGTCCACTGCGCCTTCCGGACCCCGTCGCTGACGCCCGTGGACGGCGTGAGCGCGGAGGAATGGAATCTGGCTCTACGCATCAACGTGGTCGCCCCGCTGTCCATCACGCGGGCCTGCCTGCCGCTGCTGCGGCAGGCACCCGACGCCCCCGTCATCTACACGCTCGAATCCCACTTCACATCGGAGGACGCCTACCTCGGAGCCCTGGCCGTACCCGGGGCCGCCCTCGCGGCAGCCGTCCGCATCCAGGCGGAGGAATGGTCGGGCGCCCCCGGGCTCCGCTGCCACGCCATCATCCCCGGGCCGGTGGACTCGCCCTCCCGCTCCCGGACCCATCCCGGGGAATCGCCCGCATCTCGTCCTCCTGTGGACCGGCTGATCCCGGCCTACCTCGACTTGCTTGGACCTGCCGGCAAGCCTCTGCACGGGAAGGTTCTACGACCCCTCGGTTGAGGCGCCGGGCGCCATGTCGGACAGGGCTCAGGCCGCGCCGCCCAGGGCCGCACGGATGCCGCCGGGCAGGGGGCGCGACCGTCCCGTTGCCGAATCGATCCAGACCATCACGGCCTCGCCGTCCGCATAGATCAGGGCGGGGTCAGCAGCATCCCGCATCGCATGGAACAGCGTGAAACTCGCGTTGCCGACCCGGCCCGCGCGCAGTTCCACCACCACATCCGCGGGGTAGACGGCAGACCGGATGAACCGGCAGGAGATGGTGCCGAGTACCGCGCCTTCGACGCTGTCGTGAGCAGCGATTCCGGTGGACCTGAACCAGGCGATCCTCCCTTCCTCGAAGTACCGGAAGTAGGACACGTTGTTGAGATGACGCATCGCGTCCATCTCGCCCCAGCGAAGCCGCATGACTTCCCGGTAAAGGAGTTTCGGTTCATCGGGCATGCGACGGTGTGGCTCCGGCAGGGTGGTTTATCATTCGCGCCAGCGCGCAGGTCGGCACGCGGCGCAACGGCGGATTCTAGCAACGCGCCGCGCAACATCCCACGGAGGGCTCTTTCTTGGCGGAACGCGAGTTCATGGAATTCGATGTCGTGATTGTCGGAGGCGGGCCGGCGGGCCTCTCCGCCGCGATCCGGCTCAAGCAGCTTGCGGCGGCATCGGGCCGCGAAGTAGCCGTCTGCGTGCTGGAGAAAGGATCCGAACTCGGCGCACACATCCTGTCCGGCGCGGTGATGGACCCGCGGGCCCTCGATGAACTGCTGCCCGACTGGAAGGCGCTGGGGGCACCGCTGGAGACCCCGGTCTCAGAGGATCGCTTCCTGTTCCTGACGGCGACACGGGCGTGGCGCACACCGGAGTGGGCCCTGCCGGCCTGCTTCCGCAACCACGGCAACTACATCGTGAGTCTCGCCAACGTGGTGCGCTGGCTGGGCCAGCAGGCCGAATCGCTCGGGGTGGAAATCTATCCGGGCTTCGCCGCGGCCGAAGTTCTCTACGACTCAAAGGGTGCCGTAACGGGCGTCGCCACCGGAGACATGGGGATCGGGCGCGACGGCCTGCCGACGGCAAACCACCAGCCCGGCATGGAGCTGCGGGGCCGCTACACGCTGTTCGCGGAGGGCGCCCGGGGACACCTGGGCAAGGAACTGATCTCGAAGTTCAACCTCGATGCCGGGCGCGACCCCCAATCCTACGGGATCGGCCTCAAGGAACTCTGGGAAGTCGACCCGAAGGTTCATCAGCCAGGTCTCGTGGTCCACACGGCCGGCTGGCCGCTCGACAGGGATACCTATGGAGGTTCGTTTCTCTATCACCTCGGGGATCGCCAGGTCGCAGTCGGATTCGTCGTCGGCCTGGGCTACGCCAACCCCTACCTGTCTCCCTACGAGGAATTCCAGCGTTACAAGACGCATGCCGAGATCCGGCCCTTCCTGGAGGGCGGCAAGCGGATCGCCTACGGCGCGCGGGCGATCACGGCCGGCGGCCTGCAGGCGCTGCCGCGCCTGGTCTTTCCGGGCGGTGCGCTGGTGGGTTGCGATGCGGGGTTTCTCAACGCCTCCCGCATCAAGGGCAGCCATGCCGCCATCAAGAGCGGAATGCTCGCAGCCGAGGCCGCCCACGACGCTCTCGGGGCAAACCGGTCCCACGACGAACTCCCGGCCTACCCCGCCGCCTTCGAAGGCAGCTGGCTGCACGACGAACTCTACCGGGCGCGCAACTTCAAGCCTGCCATGGGCCGGGGTCTTCTCACCGGCACGCTGCTGGTGGGCCTCGATCAGGTTGTCCTGCAGGGGCGGGCTCCCTGGACCCTGCACAACACCCACCACGATCACGAGGCACTGCGACCCGCATCGGAGTTCCGGCCCATCGACTATCCGCGGCCGGACGGCAGACTGACCTTCGATCGCCTGTCCTCGGTGTTCATCTCCAATACCAATCACGAGGAAAACCAGCCGGCGCACCTCACGCTGAAGGACGGTTCGGTTCCCGTGCAGGTGAATCTCGCCCGCTACGCAGGCCCCGAGCAGCGTTACTGCCCCGCAGGCGTCTACGAGTACGTCAAGACCGACGACGGCGCGGATCGACTGCAGATCAACGCCCAGAACTGCGTGCATTGCAAGACCTGTGACATCAAGGACCCGACCCAGAACATCCGGTGGATCGTTCCGGAAGGCGGCGGCGGCCCCAACTACCCGAACATGTAGCGCGCCATGCCGGACCGTTCAGACCTTGGGGAACCCACCGGTCCCCGCGACCGCCTGCTGACTGCGCTCGAGGCCATCGCGCGAGCCCACGACCACCCGGAGGGCGATCTGCTCGCGGATCTCGTGGCGGAGATCCGCCCCGAACGTCCTTCCGACGGAGCGACCGCCCTACGCAATCTGCAGGCGCTAGAGTACCTGCTCACTACCGATCCGCGCCTGCGCGACGGCCTGCGCCATCACCTCGAAGCCCAGTTCCGCTCCCGCAGCCAGTCCGCCCTGTACTCGGAGCTCGGCATCCTGCCAGGGTCGGGATTCTTCAGCGAACTGGCGCGCCGGCTGTCCGACCGCTTCCTGCCGCTTCCCTACGAACGGGACACGCTCCTCAGCCTCCTGACGCAAGTGTTTCCTCGGCAGACCGACAGGCTGTGGGTGCAGGCCGTCGGCGCCCCGCAATGGGAACGCCTGTTTGCCCTCATCGGCCTGGATCCGCTTCGCGCCGAGGACCGGCACGCGGCTCTGGAGCTTCTCGAGGCCGTCCAGGTGATTTCCTGCCGCCTCGCCGCCATCGGACTTTCCCCCGAAATCGCTCAGGTGCTCCCCGACCTGCGACGCGTCGAGTCCGCCTTCGTGGCGCAGAACGTGGAAACCCTGCGGTTCGTCGGAGAGTACCGCAAGGCCCTCTCCGACGAATCCGCCAGCGTCGATGACCACCGGCACATCCTGGTCCTGCTCGAGCAGTGCGGCGACGTGATCGCGCGGGTGCGTCGCAACACCTGCACGACCGGGGTGAATATCGATCTGACCTATCTTCTGCAGCGGGCGGCCGACAACATCGCGCGGCAGCAGGAACTGCTGGCAGCGCTCGACACCTCGCAGGCAGGACAGCCCCGCGCCGCGGCGGTCCGCCTCTTCCAGCAGGCGGTGGAGGGGGAGTGCACCCGCAACGCCCTGAGGCCTCACTTCTCCCGGAATACGGAACTGCTCGCGCGCCAGGTCACCGAGCATTCGGGCCGGACCGGCGAACACTACATCACGTCCACCCGAAGCGAGTACCGGCAGATGTTCCGGGCAGCGCTGGGCGCCGGCGCGATCGTGCCTCTGCTGGCCTTCATCAAGCTCTGGCTCCACGATGTCCACGCCGCTCCGCTGGTCGAGGGCTTCCTCTACGGGCTCAATTACGCGGTCGGCTTCATCCTGATTCACGTGTTCCACTTCACGCTGGCCACCAAGCAGCCCGCCATGACGGCCTCCCGCCTCGCGGCGGTCCTCGACACCCGACCGGGCTCGAGGCCCGACACAGGAGAACTGGTGTCCCTGATCGTGCGGCTTTGCAGGAGCCAGTTCATCGCCATCGTAGGCAACGTAGCCCTTGCCATGCCGCTGGCATTCTTCATCTGCCTCGCCTGGTCCCACGCCACCGGCGGACACGTGGTGACCCCGCAGAAGGCGGAACACCTGCTCGAGGATCTCCACCCGCTCGAGAGCTTCGCCCTGTTCCATGCCGCCATTGCCGGGGTCTACCTGTTCCTGTCGGGGCTGGTCACCGGCTACTTCGACAACATCGCCGTCTTCCGGCGCGTCCCTGACCGGCTGCGGCAGCTGCGGTTGCTCAGGGCGGTGGCCGGCCCGGCGCGAGCCAGCCGGATCGCCGACTACGCGGGCGAGAACCTCGGCGGCATCGCCGGCAACGCGTTTTTCGGATTCATGCTCGGCATCACGGGCGTCATCGGCTTCAACCTCGGACTGCCTCTGGACATCCGGCATGTGACCTTCGCAGCCGCCAACTTCAGCATCGGCCTGGAGGGGCTGGACGCCCTGCCCTCATCCCTGTCGGTGGCCTGGATCGCGGCGGGCATCGCCCTCATCGGCGCCGTCAATCTCCTGGTGAGCTTCAGCCTTGCCCTGCTCGTGGCAATGCGCGCCCGGCGCGTGCCCTTCCGCTTCGGGCGCCAGCTGATCGGGCCGCTCCTGCGCAGGTTCGCGTCGGCACCACTGGATTTCTTCCGCCCCCCGCGCCTCGACCCCCCGTCCGCCTGACAGCGGCCGACAAAACAGCCCACAAGCCCGAGGAACCACACGATGTCAATGACCGAAGAAGTGCGCCAGGCCCGGATCGATCTGACCGCCGCCCTGCGCTCGGCGGCCCGCCTGGGCCTCAACGAAGGCGTCTGCAACCACTTCAGTCTCGAGATGCCCGGGGAGCCCGACAAGTTCCTCATCAATCCCCAGGGGCTGCACTGGTCGGAACTCACGCCTGCCGACCTCATGGTGGTGGACGAGAAGGGGGTGGTGCTGGAGGGACGGCACCAGGTTGAACCAACCGCCTTCTTCATTCACGGCCGCATCCACCTCGGAAAGCGCAAGAAGTGTGTCCTGCACACGCACATGCCCTACGCGACAGCCCTCTGCCTCCTGGAGGACGGCCGGCTGGACTGCACCGCCAACCAGAATGCCATGCGCTTCCATGACCGGATCGGATACGACGAGGCCTACGGAGGGGTCGCCCTCGACGAGGCGGAAGGCGACCGCATCTGCAATGCGCTGGGGAACAGGGACGTGGCCTTCCTGGCGAGCCACGGGGTGATCGTATGCGGCGACAGCGTCGCCTACGCCTTCGACGACCTCTACTATCTCGAGCGCTCCTGCATGGTCCAGGTCATTGCCTGGAGCACGGGGCGGCGTCTGCGAAGCGTGCCGGAGGACATGGTTCGCAAGGTGTGCGAGCAGATCGAGGGCGAGCGACAGCAGTCCACCCTGCACTTCGCGGCCCTGAAGCGGCTGCTGGACCGCGAGCAGCCGGGCTGGGCGGGCCACCGCTGACTCCCGTCGGATCACCGCGTCCTACAAGGCCCGGCGATTTCACTCCACGCGGTTCCAGGTCTGTGTCCGACCGATCAGCGACACGCCGATGAAACCGCGCACGTTCAGCCGCGTGCCCGCGTCGATGACCTGCATCTTGCACCGGTAGGTCTTGCCGTTCTTGGGATCTAGAATCTCGCCGCCACGATACTCGTCGCCATCTTTCCGCAGCTCCCACAGGATCTTCATGCCCAGGATGGGCTTGTCCCGGCGATCACCCTCGCATTTCCGGCAGAGACCCTCCGGGTCGTCGTCGGGCAGACGGTTCAGGAGCTTCTCGACCCGACCTTCCAGGGCACCGTTGACCTCGACAATCCGTACCAGGGAGCGTGCGAGCTTCGTCTTGTCGTCGATCGTCTGCCACAGCCCCACCGGCGAGAGCGGGTCCGCCGCCCCGCATGCCCGCGCAATCCCCATCCACAGCAGCAGCATCCATCCGATCATTCGCATTGCGTTCTCCCGGTGCCAGGCACCATCCCGTGTGATTCGACCCTCGCCCTTGCGGGGGTCCCGGACCAGGGCCAGGCCCTAGACCCGTTCAAGGATGCCAGCGGCACCCATTCCCGTCCCCACGCACATGGTGATCATGCCGTAGCGACCGCCACGACGCCGAAGTCCATGAACCAGGGTCGCCGTGCGAATCGCCCCGGTCGCGCCAAGCGGATGCCCGAGAGCAATCGCGCCACCGAGCGGGTTGACGCGGGCCGCATCCAGATCCAGTTCGCTCATGACGGCAAGCGACTGTGCGGCGAAGGCTTCGTTGAGTTCGATCCAGTCGAGGTCCGCGACGCGCAGCCCGGTCCGCTCGAGCACCTTCGGCACCGCCGCGACCGGGCCGATACCCATGATCTCCGGGGCCACGCCCGCCACGGCGAAACCCACGAACCGCGCCAGCGGGGTCAGACCGAACCGGCGCAGGGCCGCCGTGCTCGCCAGCACCACCGCCCCGGCCCCGTCAGAGGTCTGGGAACTGTTGCCGGCAGTGACCGAGCCCCCTGCGGCGAATGCCGGTCTCAGGCGCGCCAGCGCCTCGATGGTGGTATCCGCCCGCGGGCCCTCGTCGCGGTCCATGAGCATCCGCCGCACCTCCACCGTCCGTCCGGCGAGGTCAGGCTGACGCGACACGATCTCGACAGCCGCGATCTCGTCGGCGAACTCGCCCGCCCCGGCTGCCGCCAGGGCCCGGTGATGGCTCTGCACCGCGAAAGCATCCTGGGCCTCGCGCGAGACCTTCCACCGGACCGCCACCTGCTCGGCGGTCGTGCCCATGCCATAGGCGATCCCCAGGTTCCCGTCACGGGCGAAGACGGCTTCGTTGATGGCGATGTGGTGCCCACCCATGGGGATCAGGCTCATGCTCTCGGTGCCGGCCCCGATCACCACGTCCGCCTCCCCGAGGCGGATCCGCTCCGCGGCGATGGCCACGGCCTGCAGCCCCGACGCACAGAACCGATTCACCGTCATCCCTGCGACGGACTCGGGCAACCCCGCGAGCAGGGCGGCCATGCGCGCCACGTTCATGCCCTGTTCAGCCTCCGGAATGGCGCAACCGGCCACCACGTCGTCGATGGCAACCGGATCCAGACCCGGCAGGCGCGCGACCGCTGCCCGCAGCACATGGGCGAGGAGATCATCCGGCCGTGTGCTGCGGAACATTCCCCGGGGCGCCTTGCCCACGGGACTACGCACCGCAGCCACGATCCAGGCGTCTTCGACCACTCGGTTCACTGGCGAACTCTCCCCTCGTACATGGTGGGCCCTCAGTTGCGCAGGGGCTTTCCTGTCCTGAGCGTGTGCTCGATCCGGGCCTGGGTCTTCTCGGTCGCCAGCAGTTCCATGAACGCTTCGCGTTCGAGATCCAGGAGCCACTGCTCGTCCACTCGGGAGCCGGCGTCCACATCGCCCCCGCACATGACCCGGGCGAGGCTCGTCGCCACCTGGTGGTCATGCTCGCTGATGTAGCCCCCGGCTCGCAGGTTGGCCAGATGCGCGCGGATCGTCCCCAGCGCGGTGCGCCCGCCCACCTCGATCTCGCGCACAGGCAGCGGCGGGCGGTAGCCGCGCTCCGACAACGCGATCAGCTCGTGCTTCGCAACGTGCAGGAGCTCGCCCCGGTGCATCACCACGGGGTCCGAAGGGCGGAGATAACCCATCTCCCGCGCCAGGAGCGCGCTGCGGCTCACTTCGGCCATCGCGGCATTCTGGAACCGTGGACGCAGGAAGGCGAACAGGTCGCCTCCCTTCGCGTCCTCGGCCGCGCGCAGAGCCAGCTCCTTGCAGCCGCCCCCGGCCGGGATCAGTCCGACCCCGGTCTCCACCAGACCGATGTAGCTCTCCAGGGTTGCCACGATCCGGTCGCAGTGCATCGCGAACTCGCACCCCCCTCCGAGCGCCAGACCATCCACGGCTGCGACCGTGGGCACGCGGCAGTCGCGCAGCAGCAGGGAGGTCGCCTGGAACCGGGCCACCATCCCCTCGACCTTTTCCAGGCGTCCCGCCATCAGGGCGTCGGCGACATTCAAGCGGTGCGCAGCCTTGAGGATCACGGATCCGGCTTCGCGGCGGAGCTTCCTGAGCGCCGAGCCGAACGCCGTCGGCCGGGGCCAATCGGAGCGGGGCGCAGACGGCCCGGACAGGTTCGCGCCCACGGAAAACGGGGGCTCGGTCTGCCAGATCACCAGTCCGCGCAGGCTGCGCTCCGCCTCCTCCACTGCCAGCGCGATGCCGTCGAGCACATCCTCGCCAATCGCATGCATCTTGCTGCGGAAGGAAACCAAGCCAATGTCATCCCCCGTGGTCCAGAGGCGTACGGCATCCGTCTCCACCACTGTTGTGCCGTACTCGATGCCCTCCCCGCGCACCCGGTCGGGGAAGATCTGCCGCCGGTACACCGGCAGGGCCGAGCGGGGGCTGAGATTCCGCGCAGAGGGATTCCACGATCCGCCACGCGTGTGGACTCCATCCCGCTCCATGACCCAGGCAGGCAGCGGCACGGAGGACAACGCCCGGCCCGCCGCCACGTCGGCCGAGATCCAGCCCGCGAGTCGCTGCCACCCGGCAGCCTGCCAGAGTTCGAAGGGTCCCTCCTTCCAGCCAAACCCCCACCGCATCGCGAGATCGACGTCCCGCGCGTTGTCGGCAATGGACTCGAGGTGCGCGGCGCAGTAGTGGAGCATGTCGCGGGTGACGGCCCAGAGAAATCCCGCCTGGGGATGATCGGACGCCCGCAAGGCGGCCAGCCGGTCGCCCGCGTCCGGGGCCCTGAGCATCTCCAGCACACCGGCATCCGCCACGCGGGTGGCAGGCCGGTATCGACCCTGCCCGGGGTCGAGAACGAGCAGGTCCGAGCCTTCCTTGCGATAGACCCCCCGCCCGGACTTCTTGCCCAGGGCACCCTCGTCCACGAGACGACGCAGCCAGTCAGGCACGCGGAAATTCGGGTGCCAGGGATCCGTCGCGAGACTCCGTTCCATGGTGCCGATCACGTGGACGAGGGTATCGAGCCCCGCCAGATCCGCCGTGCGGAAGGTCGCGCTCTTCGGCCGCCCGATCCGCGTCCCGGTCAGGGCATCCACCTCGTCGAAGCCCAGATCGAATCGGGCCGCGTGGTGGAAGGCGGCAAGGAGCGAGAACACCCCCACCCGGTTGGCGATGAAGTTCGGCGTATCCCGGCAGCGGACCACGCCCTTGCCCAGTTCCGTGACCAGGAAGCTCTCCAGCGCGTCCAGCGCGGCCGGATCGTTGCCTGAGACAGGAACGAGTTCCACAAGGTGCATGTAGCGGGGCGGGTTGAAGAAGTGGACCCCCACGAATCGTGCCCTGCGGGCCGCCGGAAGGCCCCCGGCGAGTTCCTCCATGGACAGCCCCGAGGTGTTGCTCGCAAGGATCGCCTCCGGCGCAAGATACGGCTCGATGCGCGCGAAGAGTTCCCGCTTCCACTCGGCACGCTCGGCGATCGCCTCGACGACCAGATCGCATTCGCCAAGGAGCGGGAGATCGTCGTCATAGCTGGCCGGTGTGATCACCGCGGCCCGCTCCGGCAGGGCGAGGGGTGGGGGATCGAGTTTCGCCAGCCCCTCGATGGCCCGCCGGACCGTCGCACGGCGGTCATCCCCGGCCGCCGGCAGATCGTAGAGCAGGCACTCGACGCCGGCATTCGCGAGGTGCGCCGCGATCTGCGCCCCCATAACCCCGGCACCGAGGACGGCGGCGCGGCGCACACGGAGGGGGGAGGTTCGGGCACTCATCGGATCACCGGTAAAGGCCGCCCGTCCGCTCCCACCGGGTCACCAGGAAAAACTGTACTGCGCCGCGAGAATGTCGGCGGAGTTGTCGTAGTTGCCGCGCAGCGTGCCCGCGTTGGCCACCGGGTGGGCGATGGACGCCGGCGCCAGCCACACGTGCGCATAAGCAAAATCAACGCGGTGACGCGGCCCGAGATCCCAGCGGGCCCCCAGGGAAAGCCACGTCCGGTCCGAGTCCGGCTGATTGGCTGTCCGGTCCACCGCGCTGCCGGTCACGGACTGGTCCCACGCCAGCCCGGCCCGGAGCAGCCAGTTGTCGCACAGGCGGTAATTCACCGCCGCCGACAGGCGTTTGGTGTCGCGGAACTTCAGGTCGAGGGTGGAACTCACCGCCCCGGTGGCACTGTTGCGGACCACCAGGGACTGGACGGAACTCCACTGGTAGAAGGAAACATCCCCGAGCAGGGTCCAGCGCTGGTCGAGGGCATGGACGACACTCACCTGGGTGGTGGCGGGCAGCGTGAGATCGGCCTTGATGTCGAAGCCGAGGGGGGCGACCGTGCCACCGCTCGCATCCAGCACCGCCTGTCGCCCCGTCAACTCGAGATCCACCCGGGAACGGTAGCTCACGCCAACCCGCGTGGAGGACGCCGGTTCCCAGAGCACGCCCGCATTGAAGCCGAACGCGTGGTCCTTGCCGTCGAGGAAAGCCCGCCCCTCCTGCAGGGCGCCCACCAGCGGCGGCGGCACCAGGGTCGAGCGCTCGATCTTCGCATCCAGGGTGAGGTAATTGATGCCGAACCCGGCAGACCAGCGATCGTTTAACCGGTAGGAAAACGAAGGGTTCACGTTGATCGTCCTGATCTCGGTGAGATCCGCCTGGAAGCGTCCCCGCCATCCGGCGTCGTAGTCTGTCTGGCTGCCGAACGGTGCGCTCACCCCGAGCCCGAAGCGCCAGTTGCCGACCGGCATCACCGCGAAGAGCGCAGGCAGGGCCGAGGCCGGCGCGAAACTGCCGCCGTTCCCGCCGGTCGTTCCGGGCAACGGCCCCGTGGAGCCGGTATCGGCATAGCGGAACGATGGATCGACATAGTGACCGGCAACGCTGACCTGCCCCGTCTCCAGCCGGGACATGCCCGCCGGATTGAAATACACGGTGCTCGCGTCCTCCCCCAGGGCTGCGGAGCCCGCCAGGGAATTCCCGACGGCCGACGCACCCTGATAGGGAAGAAAGAACCCCGCGGCGTGCGCCTGACCGGCGACGAGAGTGCTGCCTAGCACCAGAGTGCGGACGAAAGACCAATGGCTGTGATCGCTCTTCATCTGAGACTCTCCCTTTTCACGGACCGTCCTGGCGCGGCCATCCAGGACCCTCATGCTCCCTGCTCCACGGATGTCGTGGAACCCCCTTCTCCCTTACCGGACGGGCCGCGGCCTGCCCTCGGCATCGACTGCGACATACGTGAGCGTGGCCTCGGTCACCCTGACCACCGACTGCGCCACGCCCCGCTCTGCATACACTTCCACATTCACCGTGATGGAGGTACGCCCGACCCGGGCCACCTCCGCGTAAAAGCTCACCAGGTCCCCCACGAGCACGGGCTGCTTGAACAGGAAGGAGTTCACGGCGATCGTCGCCACGCGGCCGCGCGCGAGGCGGAAGGCCGGGATGCTCCCCGCGATGTCCACCTGAGCCATGATCCATCCGCCGAAGATGTCGCCCGTGGAATTGACGTCGGAGGGCATGGGCACCACGCGCAGGACGGGCTCGCGGCCAGCCGGCAGGCAGGTCAATCCGGATTCTGTCTTCTGCTCGGCCAACGGCACACCCCCCGTATCTTCCACCCTGGGACTCTACTTCAAAGTACGGCCGGGAGGGGAGCCGGGGACTGCGCCCCCGCGCCCGCGCCGGACCCCGACCGCGCGGACACCGACGCCTCTCCGGCGGACGCCCGGCCGATATCCCTCGGGAAGTCATCCACCATGATGCAGGCCCGGCGCAGTTGCCGGTACCGTTCGAGGCGTGCCGCCTCCTCCGGGGTGAGCAAGCCCCGGGTGACAGCGCTGCGCTGACGCTCGGCAGCTGTCGCGCCATGCAGAGCCTCGCTCCTCGCCGCCGCAGTCAGCCTCGCCTCCAGAGCATCCGCCTCATCCGCCAGACCCAGTGCGAGTTCCAGCCGTCCGACCGGATCGGTGTCATCCAGCGGAAGGAACATCCCCGTCGTGAGCCGGTCCCGGGTGGGTCCGGACCGCGAAACGAGTCGCGCCGCCAGGGCCCCCAGGCCATCCGTCGGCGGCGGGCACCGAAAGCCCATGGGGTGACAGGCGAGCCGCAGGAGCAGGGCCAGACGGCGATCCGGAAAGTTGCGCACCACGCCCGCAAGGGCCTGCTCGGCCCGGTTCAGGCAATCGTCCAGGCACCAGAGCACGATCGGCAGATCGTCCTCCGCGCAGCCCTGATCGTGATGGCGCTTCAGCACCGCAGAAGCGATGTAGAGCTGACCCAGCACATCCGCGAGGCGCCCGGAAAGCTTCTCACGCCGCTTGATGGATCCCCCGAGAGACAGCATTGCCACGTCCGCCGTGAAGGCAAAGGCGCTCGCCATCCGGGACAGCTCCCGTACCCGTGCGCGCGTTCCCGTGCCCCCTGCCTCGGCCGCCCAGCGCGAGCCGGTCAGACCATGGAAAACCGCTCGCCCGAAATTTCCCAGCAGGAAGCGAATGTGGCCCCGCAGCGCGCGGTCGAAGGCCCGGGAGGCTGCGACAGGGTCGGATTCCCGGACTGCCTCCAGTTCGCGCAGCAGCCACGGATGGCAGCGAATGGCGCCCTGGCCGAAAATGATGAGACTGCGGGTCAGGATGTTCGCCCCCTCCACGGTGATGGCGATGGGAACCTGCTGGTAGGCGCGGGCCAGATAGTTGCCCGGGCCAAGGCAGATGCCCTTGCCACCGTGGATGTCCATGGCGTCGTTGATGGCGGCGCGCCCCCTCTCGGTAGCGTGGTACTTGACGATCGCGGAGATGACGGAGGGCTTTTCCCCGAGGTCCACCGCGCCCGCCGTCAGGGTGCGCATGGCCTCCACCGCATAGGTGTTGCCCGCGATGCGGGCAAGCACCTCGTCCACCCCCTCCATCCGGGCGAGCGGGGTTCGGAACTGGGCGCGGATGCGGGCGTACGCCCCGGTGGTCCGTGCCGCGACCTTCATCATCCCGGCACAGGACGAGGGTAACGAGATTGCGCGGCCTGCCGCCAGGCACTCCACGAGCATGCGCCAGCCATCACCGATGCGGTCAGGCCCGCCGATCACCCAGTCGAGCGGGATGAAGACATCACGGCCCGCATTGGGTCCGTTCATGAACGATCCGTTGAGCGGCAGGTGACGGCGACCGATCTCCACGCCGGGGTGATCGGTCGGAATGAGCGCCAGGGTGATGCCACGCTCCACCTCCGGGCCCAGCAGGTGGTCGGGGTCGCGCACCTTGAAGGCGAGTCCGAGCAGCGTGGCGACCGGGCCGAGCGTGATGTAGCGTTTCTCCCAGGTGAGCCGCAGCCCGAGCACCTCCCGCCCGCCGTGACGCCCACGGCACACGACGCCCACGTCGGGAATCGCGCCGGCATCCGAACCCGCCTCCGGGCCCGTAAGGGCAAAACACGGGATGTCGACCCCCTTGGCGAGCCGGGGCAGATAGTGTTCCCGCTGTTCGTCCGTGCCGTAGTGGAGCAGCAGTTCCGCAGGCCCGAGGGAATTCGGGACCATCACCGTCACCGTGGCCGTCGCGCTGCGGGTGGCGAGTTTCGCGATGACCTCGCTGTGCGCGAACGCCGAAAACCCGAGCCCGCCATAGCGCTTCGGGATGATCATCCCGAGAAAGCCTTCCTCCCGGATGCGGCGCCACGCCTCAGGGGGCAGGTCGTTCAGCTCGTGGGAGACTTCCCAGTCGTCCAGAAGGGCGCACAGGCTCTCCACCGGGCCCGCAAGAAACGCGGCCTCCTCGTCGCTCAGAACGGGGGCCGGAAGCGCCAGCAGACGGCTCCAGTCAGGGCGCCCCGTGAAGAGTTCGGCATCCCACCACACCGTACCGGCGTCCAGCGCCTCCTGCTCGGTCCGGGAAAGCGTGGGCATGGAGCGGCGGAATCGCGCCAGCAGGAGATCGCTGACGAAGGCCCTGCGCGCGGGCCCGACCGCCAGCAGCGCGATCACTGCGACAAGGAGGAGGAGAACGACGCTCATGGCCCCTTCGGATCGGCCGGCAACCGCGTCCGCCGGGCGTCAGAACAGCGCGTCTTCCAGGGCCAGGGTGCTGACCGCCCCCGCCACGACCTCCTGGCGGAACCCGTACGCAGTGGGAAGGATGTGCTCGGCATGGAACCGCGCGGTCGCGAGCTTCGCCCGGTAGAAGCCGTCCTGCGAACCGTCGTCGAGCCGCCGGTTCGCGAGCAGTGCCGCGCGGGCCATCTGCCAGCCGCCCGCCACGACCCCCCAAAGCTTGAGGTAGGGGACGGCCCCCGAGAACCCCGCCTTGGCATCGCGGGAACAGGTGTCGAGCAACCAGTCCGTGGCAGCCTCGAGGTGCCCCACTCCAGCCGCCAGTGCCTCGCGGATCACGGCGATCTCCTCGCGCTGGCCAGCCGCCGCGGCCAGGTGGCCGTCGATGGCCCGCATCCTCTGGATCACCGCCTTCGCCGTCATGCCCTTTTCCGCCACCACCTTGCGGCCGACGAGATCGGTCGCCTGGATGCCGGTCGTCCCCTCGTAGATGGAGGTGATGCGCGCGTCGCGCAGGTACTGCGCCGCGCCGGTTTCCTCGACAAACCCCATGCCACCGTGGATCTGCACCCCGGTGGACGCGATGTCGATCGACTGTTCGGTGCACCAGCCCTTCACCACGGGCGTCAGCAGGTCGAAGACCGCCTGTCCGCTGCGCCGCGCATCGGCATCCGGGCTTGACAGGGCATGATCGAGGGCCTCGGCCGCCGCGGCGGCCAGCGCCCGCATCGCCTCGGTGTGCGCCTTCATGGACATGAGCATCCGGCGCACGTCCGGGTGCCTGATGATGGCCACGCGCTCACCGGCCCGGACGCCGACCTCCCGCCCCTGCACCCGCTGGCGGGCGTAATCGAGCGCATGCTGATACGCCCGCTCGGCCAGGGCGACGCCTTCGACGCCAACCTCGAGGCGGGCGAAGTTCATCATCGTGAACATGTACTCCAGGCCCCGGTTCTCCTCGCCCACCAGAAAACCGATGGCGCCGTCACCATCACCGTAGGCCATGACCGCGGTCGGACTGCCGTGGATGCCCAGCTTGTGCTCGATGGACACGCACTTCACGTCGTTGCGCGCCCCCAGGGAGCCGTCAGCGTTCACGAGAAACTTGGGCACGATGAAAAGCGAGATTCCCTTCACGCCCTCCGGCGCGTCAGGCGTTCTGGCAAGGACCAGGTGGACGATGTTGTCCGCCATGTCGTGCTCGCCCCACGTGATGTAGATCTTCGTCCCCTTGATCCGCCAGTGGTCCCCCTCGGGTGTGGCCCGGGTGCGCACGGCCGACAGGTCAGACCCCGCCTGCGGCTCCGTCAGGTTCATCGTACCGGTCCATTCTCCGGATACCAGCCTGGGCACGTAAAGCGCCCGCTGGGCGTCGGAGCCATGGCGCCGGATTGCGGTCATCGCGCCGGTGGTCAGCATTGGGCAAAGACAGAAGGACATGCACGCCGCGTTCCACATCTCCGACAGTTGCTGCGACAGCACATGCGGCAGTCCCTGCCCGCCGAACTCCGGCTCCCCGCCCACGGCTGCCCAGCCCGCCTCCACGAACTGGCGGTAGGCTTCGCGGAATCCCGGCGCACTCGCGACACCCTCTTCCGACCACCGGGCGCCGATCCTGTCGCCTGCCCGATTGATGGGGTCGAGGACGCCGGCGGCGAACTTGCCCGCCTCCTCGAGCACGGCATCCACCAGGTCGGCCGAGACCTCCTCGCATCCCGGCAGGCGGGAGATGGCGTCGAGATCGACGAGTTCCTTCAGCACGAACTGCATGTCCCGGAGGGGGGCGGCGTAAACAGACATGGTGTTCTCCTGATCCGGCTCAGCCCAGTGCCCGCGTGAACTCGGGCACCGCTTCGAAGAGGTCCGCCACGAGCCAGTAATCGGCGACCTGGTTGATCGGGGCCTCGGCATCCTTGTTGATCGCGACGATGACCTTGCTGTCCTTCATGCCCGCGAGATGCTGGATGGCACCGGAGATTCCAACGGCGATGTACAGCTCCGGCGCGACGATCTTGCCCGTCTGCCCGACCTGGTAGTCGTTCGGGACGAAACCGGCATCCACCGCCGCGCGCGAGGCGCCAACCGCCGCCCCGAGCCTGTCGGCCAGTGCCTCGAGGATCGCGAAGTTCTCACCGTTGCCCATGCCGCGGCCACCGGAGACGATCACCTTGGCGGCCGTGAGTTCCGGGCGCGCCGACTTGGTGAGTTCCTGCCCGACGAGGGACGCGAGTCCCGTGTCCGCCTGGGGCGCGACGGATTCCACGGTCGCGCTCCCGCCCGTGGCGTTCGCGGCATCGAACCCGGTTGCCCGCACCGTGATCACCTTGATGGCGTCGGTGGACTGAACGGTGGCCAAGGCATTGCCCGCGTAGATCGGGCGCACGAACGTGTCCGGAGATTCCACCGCGATCACGTCCGAGATCTGCGCCACGTCGAGAAGGGCAGCCACGCGAGGCAGCACGTTCTTGCCGAAAGCGGTGGCAGGGGCCAGCACGTGCGAGTAGCCACCTGCGAGGGACACCGCGAGGGCCGCCAGATTCTCCGCGAGCCCATCCCGATAGGCCAGGGCGTCGGCGACCAGCACGCGCGAGACGCCGGCGATGCGGGCAGCCGCCTCCGCCACGGCGCCGCAGGCCTCGCCCGCGACCAGGACGTGGATGTCCCCGCCGATCCGCGCGGCGGCGGTCACGGTGTTGAAGACGGCTGCACGCAGTTGCCGGTTGTCGTGTTCAGCGATGACGAGTAGGGCCATGGTCAGATCACCTTCGCTTCGTTACGCAATTTCTCCACCAGTTCGCCCACGCTTGCGACCTGGCGTCCCGCCCCCCGTTTCCCCGGCTCTGCCACCTTGAGGGTGCGCAACCGCGGCGTCACGTCGACCCCAAGCGCGTCGGGCGTAACGGTATCGAGGGGTTTCTTCTTGGCTTTCATGATGTTCGGCAGGGTGACGTAGCGCGGTTCGTTCAGGCGCAGGTCGGTCGTGATGACGGCTGGCAGCCTGACCGACAGGGTCTCGAGCCCGCCGTCGATCTCCCGGGTGACCCGGACCACGCCGCCCTCCACCACCACCTTCGACGCGAAGGTGGCCTGAGACCACCCGAGCAACGCTGAGAGCATCTGTCCCGTCTGGTTGGAGTCGTCGTCGATCGCCTGCTTGCCCAGGATCACGAGACCCGGTTGCTCGCGGTCGACGAGGGCCTTCAGGACCTTGGCCACTCCCAGCGGCTGGGTTTCGGCCGCCGTTTCAACCAGGATCGCCCGGTCCGCACCGATGGCCATGGCCGTGCGAAGCGTCTCCTGACTCTGCGCCGTCCCCACCGACACCGCGACCACCTCGCTGGCCACCCCGCCCTCCCGCAGCCTCACGGCCTCCTCGATCGCGATCTCGTCGAAGGGGTTCATGGACATCTTGACATTGGCGGTCTCGACACCGGACCCGTCTGCCTTGACGCGGACCTTCACGTTGTAGTCGACCACCCGCTTGACGGGAACGAGAATCTTCATTGCGCACTGAGCCCCTGGGTTGACTTCGGAGGACCCGGATTCTACCGCAGCGCACCAAGATTCCGGCAGGGCCTGCGCACAGGCGGCTCGACAGGCACGTGTGTCGAACGTGGGGGGACGCGGTCGCCGGTCGCCATCATCGCATGCCCGTCGCCCCAGCCCGGACATTTCATCCGGTCACGGGATGATGGCGAGGCAGGCGGCGCATCCCGCGCCAGGCCGATAGCCGAGCCTACTGGCGCGAAGCGGGGGCGCGGCATGACCGCAATGCGACCGCCAGGGCCCGTGGAGGCCAACAGACCGAGTCGTATTCCTAGCCAGTTCGTTGCGAACCCGATGGGCATCGGTGCGCCCCTCATTCTCGGGGCCGACCTGATGAAATGTCGGGGCCTAGAACGGCCCCTCCCGGAGCCGCTGCCGCAGCACGTTCTTCTGGATCTTGCCGGTGGCGGTCTTGTCGATGGGACCGAAGACCACGGTCCGGGGCACCTTGTAGTGGGCCAGCCGCTCCCGGCAGAACGCGATGATGTCGGCCTCCGTCGCGCTGGCGCCCTCGCGGAGGGTGATGAAGGCGCAGGGAGTCTCGCCCCACTTCTCGTCGGACCGGGCAACCACCGCCGCATCGAGAATGGATGGGTGGCGGTACAGCACGTCTTCCACCTCGATGGACGAGATGTTCTCGCCACCGGAGATGATGATGTCCTTCGAGCGGTCGCGGATATGCACGTAGCCGTCCGGGTGCACCACCGCCAGGTCTCCGGTGTGGTACCACCCGCCGGCGAAGGCCTCCCGGGTCGCCTCGGGATTGCGCAGATAGCCCTTCATCGTGACGTTGCCCCGGAACATGATCTCGCCCATGGACTGGCCATCGCGCGGCACGGGTCGCAGCGTCCCGGGATCAAGCACGTCCATGGCCTCCTGAAGGGGATAGCGGACCCCCTGGCGCCCATTGAGCACGACCCGTTCCTCGAGGGACAGGTCCGCCCACCCGGGGTGCTTCGCGCAGACCGAGGCGGGTCCGTAAACCTCGGTCAGACCGTAGACGTGGGTGATGTCGAAGCCCATGCGTTCCATGCCCTCGATCATCGAAGCGGGCGGCGATGCGGCGGCGACCAGCCCGGCGACCTTGTGCTCGATCCCGCGTTTCCACTCCGCGGGGGCATTGATGAGGAGGCTGTGCACGATGGGCGCGCCGCAGTAGTGCGTCACCCCGTGTTCGCGAATGGCGTCGAGGATCGCGCGTGCCTCGACGCGCCGAAGGCACACGTTGGTGCCGGCCAGCAGGGCGACCGTCCAGGGAAAGCACCAGCCGTTGCAGTGGAACATCGGCAGGGTCCAGAGGTAGACGGGGAAGTGGGGCATCGCCCAGGTGACGGCGTTACCGACGGCGTTGAGATAGGCGCCCCGGTGATGGGTCACCACCCCCTTCGGATTGCCCGTGGTGCCCGAGGTATAGGACAGCGCGATCGCATCCCATTCGTCGGCCGGGCCCGGCGGCGCGGCCGACGCGTCGCCGGTCGCCAGGAAGGCCTCGTATTCCATCTCGCCGATCAGTTCCCCCTGCGGGGCCAGAGGATCGTCCAGATCGATCACCAGGGGACGGTTGCGCGCGAGGAGCAGCGCCGCCGAAATCACGGTCGAGAACTCCCGGTCGGTGAGCAGCACCTTCGCCCCCCCGTGGTCCAGCATGAAGGCGAGCGCCGCGGCGTCGAGACGGGTATTGAGCGCGTTGAGCACGCCACCGGTCAGCGGCACCGCGAAGTGCGCCTCGATCATCGGGGGCGTATTCGGGGCCATGATCGCCACCGTATCCCCGGCGGCCACGCCGCGGCGCGCCAGGGCAGAGGCCAGGCGCCCGACCCGCTCGCGCACCTCGCCCCAGGTGAACCGCCGTTCCCCGTGCACCACGGCGAGCCGGTCGGGAAACACATCCGCCGCGCGCGCAAGATACGACACCGGCGTCAGGGGCACATGGTTGGCGGGGTTCTTTCCCAGGCCATCCTCAAAGGGGTTGGCATGCGTCACGGAGTTCCTCCTTTCGGATCGCCTGAGCGGCCGGACCGCGGCGCCAGGCAGCTGTCGTCTTGACGTTCAGGCGGAGCGGACCGCCTCCACGGCGTCGCCGATCCGCTCCACGGGAATGATTTCGAGGCCCTCGATGTCCGTCTTCGGCCGGTTCGCGCGGGGAACGATGGCGCGGGTGAAGCCGAGCTTCGCCGCCTCCCGCAGGCGCTCCTGACCCCGCTGCACGGGCCGCACCTCGCCCGCCAGGCCCACCTCGCCGAACACGACCATTTTCCCCGGAAGCGCCCTGTTCCGCAGCGACGACACGATCGCGAGCAGCACCGCCAGGTCCGCCGCGGGCTCGTCGATCTCGACGCCTCCGACGGCGTTCACGAACACGTCCTGGTCGAAGCAGGCAATCCCGGCATGCCGGTGGAGCACGGCCAGCAGCAGCGCGAGCCGGTTCTGCTCGAGACCGACCGAGAGCCGTCTCGCGTTGGGTGCGTGGGCTTCGTCCACGAGCGCCTGGATCTCCACCAGCAACGGCCGGGTGCCCTCCTGGGTGACCGTGACACAGGAACCCGGCACATCGGTCCCGTGCTGGGACAGAAACAGGGCGGACGGATTCGCCACGCCGCGCAGGCCCTTCTCGGTCATCGCGAACACACCGAGTTCGTTCACGGCCCCGAAACGGTTCTTGATGGCGCGCACCAGGCGGAAGCTCGAGTGCGTATCGCCCTCGAAGTAGAGCACGCAGTCGACCATATGCTCCAGGACCCGCGGCCCCGCGATCGCGCCTTCCTTCGTGACGTGGCCCACCAGAAGCAGCGCGGTGCCGCTCGACTTGGCGAAGCGCGTCAACTGGGCCGCACACTCGCGGACCTGCGCCACGCTCCCGGGCGCCGACTGCAGGGCCTCGGAATAGACCGTCTGGATCGAGTCGATGACCGCGACCTCCGGGCGGTGCGCCGCCAGCGCGGCCAGGATGCGTTCCAGCTGGATTTCCGCCAGCAATTGCAGGTTGCCGTGCTCCAGCCCGAGCCGGCGCGCGCGCAACGCGATCTGCTGGGCGGACTCCTCGCCGCTCACGTAGAGGCCCGAGGTGCGCGCGCTCATGTCCGTGAGCGCCTGCAGCAGCAGCGTCGACTTGCCGATGCCGGGATCGCCGCCGAGGAGCACAACCGCACCGCGCACCAGCCCGCCGCCCAGCACCCGGTCGAGTTCCCCGATGCCGGTGGAACTGCGGGGCGCCTCCTCGGCATCCACCTCGGCGAGACGCGTCACCCGGCTCGCCTCGGCGAGCCCCTGGTAGCGCGCGGGCGACGGCTGCTCGGACAGCCCTTCCACGAGGCTGTTCCAGGCGTTGCAGTGGGGGCACTGGCCCTGCCACTTCGGCGACTCGCCCCCGCACCGGGTGCAGGCGTAGACCGTCCGGGATCGCGCCATGCTCAGCCCTGTTCGCGCACGGTGACGGGAACCCGTGGGGCGAGGGCACAGAGCAGTTCGTAGCCAACCGTACCGGCGGCGCGGGCCACCTCGTCCACGGACAGACCCGCCCCCCAGAGCGTCACCGTCGTCCCCGCGCGCGCGTCGGGACAGGGCCCCAGGTCGACCGCCAGCATGTCCATCGAAACCCGACCGACCGTGCGTGTTCGGACGCCCCCCACGAGCACAGGGGTCCCCGTCGGCGCGTGCCGGGGATACCCGTCGGCATAACCGCAGGCAACGATCCCCACGGGCAGGTCCGACCCGGCTTCGAAGGCTCGACCGTAGCCCACAGCTTCCCCCTTTCGCACCTGCTGGACCGCGACCAGCCGGCTCTGAAGGGTCATCACCGGCCGAAGGCCGAGCGCAGCGGCCGACTGATCATCGAAGGGCGAGGCGCCGTAAAGCATGATTCCCGGACGCACCCAATCCGCCCGTGTCTCGGGGTGACGCAGGAGGGCCGCCGAGTTGGCGAGGCAACGCGGATACCGCGACCCCGCGCACGCCGCCTCGAACAACGACAGTTGCCGATCGACGTCCCGCCCGTCATCGGCGCAGGCGAAGTGGGTCATCAGAGTGATTTCAGCCACGTTCGGGCACCGTTCGGCCCGCGCCAGCACGGGACCCACGGCCTCAGGACGGAAACCCAGCCGGTTCATGCCCGTGTTGACCTTGAGGAGGATGCCGGCCGGCGCCGGAAGCCTCGCGCGCTCGATCATGTCCATCTGTTCCAGCGTGTGCACCACCATCTGGACATCGTGCCGGGCAGCGGTTTCCAGATCGGCCGCGGCGAAGGCACCTTCCAGCAGGACGACCCGGCCGCGGAATCCGGCGGCGCGCACGAGCAGCGCATCCTCCAGGTCGAGCAGGGCAATTCCATCCGCGCCCTGCAGAGCGGGCAGCACGCGCCCGAGCCCGTGGCCGTACGCGGCGGCCTTCGCCACGGCCAGGAGGCGTGCTCGGCCGGCCGCGGCGCGGGCCCGGTCGAGGTTGTGGCGCAACGCCGGCAGATCGATGCTGGCCAGGATCGGACGGGTCATGGATCGGAAGGAAAGAACGGACCGCCGCGGGGGACACCCACCGCGGACAGCCCGGAGGATACGCGAACGGCGCCGGCCCGTGCGGCCCTGCCGCGACGGACCGGACGGGCAATCGTGGTATAAAACCGGCCGACGGAGGCAGGACTGCGACGGCTCCCCCGGGAAATGTTTCGCTCCACGCGCGTTTTCACCCAGAAGCTGAACAGCCGAATCGACACACACCATGGCCCTTGCCGGACCGAACCGCCAGTGCGCGCCCCGTTGCGACCGCCGCGCGTGACAACGTGCGGCATGGGCAAGAGGCGGTCCCCGCGGTCTAAGGCGGACACCGCATGAAACCCGGTTTCTACACGATCCTGGCGGCGCAGTTCCTTTCCGCCCTCGCCGACAACGCCCTGCTCTTTGCCGCCATCGCGCTGCTCAAGCAGGTGCATGCGCCCGAGTGGCAGACGCCGGTCCTGCAGATGTTTTTCGTGTTCTCGTACATCGTGCTGGCTCCCTTCGTCGGCCCCTTCGCGGACGCCCTGCCCAAGGGGCGAGTCATGTTCATCAGCAACGGCGTCAAGCTCGTGGGCTGCGTGGCGATGCTGGCGGGCCTCCAGCCGCTGTTCGCCTACGGCATCGTCGGCGTCGGCGCGGCCATGTACTCGCCTGCCAAGTACGGCATCCTCACCGAGCTCCTGCCCTCCGACAAACTCGTGCTGGCCAACGGCTGGATCGAGGGGCTCACGGTGGCATCGATCATCTTCGGGGCGATCCTGGGCGGCTATCTGGTGGGCGAACACTTCTCGGCCTGGGCATTCGGAGGCCTGGGATTCCTGCGGGCGGTTCCCTGGGTGAACACGGGCGCGGAGCTCGCGATCCTCCTGATGCTGCTGCTCTACCTCCTGGCGGCGGGCGTCAATCTGCGCATCCCGCGCCTTGCCATCGACCACCGGGTCCCCAGCCTCGACCCCGTCTTCATCCTGCGCGACTTCGGCCGGAGCGTCCGACTGCTCTGGACCGATCCGCTCGGCCAGGTCTCGCTCGCAGTCACCACGCTCTTCTGGGGGGCGGGCGCGACGCTGCGCCTGGTGGTGCTCGTCTGGGCAGAGAAATGGCTCGGCTTCACCCTGCAACAGGCCACGCAGCTCACGGCCGTGGTCGCCGTGGGCATCGCCGGCGGCTCGGTTCTGGCGGCGCGATACGTTCGGCTCGAACGGTCTGTCGCGGTACTGCCCGTCGGCATCGCGATGGGCGTGCTTGTCACCGGCATGGTGCTGGTGCACGACTGGCGCCTGGCGATGGGGCTTCTGGTGGCCGTGGGCGCCATGGGCGGGTTCTTCGTCGTGCCCATGAATGCCCTGCTGCAACACCGGGGGCACCTGCTCATGGGCTCCGGCCACTCCATCGCAGTCCAGAACTTCAACGAGAACCTGAGCATCCTCGTCATGCAGGGGTGCTACGCCCTGATGATCGGCTCGGCACTGCCCTACACGGCCATCATCGTGATGTTCGGGGTGTTCGTGACAGGATCGATGGCCGTGCTCTTCCGCCGGCACCGCCACGACCAGGACGAAGGCCAGACCTGACCTACATCAGGACCGGCGCGTCGGGCAGTTCGTTGTGCTCTGCCACCTCGCCCGGGAAGTGCCGTTCGAGGTGCTCTCCCACCGCCCGGATGCCGGCAAGGGCCCCATGCTCGAACCGGCCGGCCCGGAATTCGGCCTCCATGGCACGGCAGACCGACTCCCACGCACCGGGACCGCACAGGCGGTGGATGCCGCGATCGGCCACGATCTCCACGTCGCGGTCCGCGAGCAGCACGTAGACCAGAACCCCATTGTTGCGCTCGGTGTCCCAGACGCGCAGCAGCGAGAACACGTCGATGGCCCGTTCGCGGCCCGACTGACCCGCCAGGAGGGCCTGCGTATCCAGCGCCGCCTCCACCACGAATCGCACCTGACCCGAGTGGGTGCGCTCCGTCTGCGCCACGGCCGCCTCGATGCGTTCCAGCGTGGCGTGCGGAAAGCTCCTCCGGCGTGCGCCATCGCCGGTGAACCAGTGCCTGAGGATGCGTCGCACATTCATGTCACCATCCCCCCGAGGCACCACCACCGCCGAAACCGCCGCCGCCTCCCGACCAGCTGCCCCCGCCGCGCGAGCTCGACCAGCTGCCCCCGCCGCCGGGAAATCCGCCTCCCCAGCCGCCCCGGCCCCGCCCGCCGCCAGCCGCCAGGGTGAAAAGGAAAGCGATCACGGCCACCACCACACCGACCAGCAGCATCCCGACGATGAACCAGCCCAGCAGCCCGGCCGCGACCCCCACGACGGCCGCCGCGGGCAGGCGCCCAATCAGGGCACGCAGGAATCCACCCACCACCACCACGAGAAGGAAGGCGACCACAAACAGCCCTTCGAGGTTGCCATGACTCCCGGGATCCGCCCGCCCCCCCTGCGGGACCGGCAGGGCCTCCCCGTCGATGACCGCCACGATCCGGTCCACGCCCGCCTCGATTCCGCCGGGGATGTTGCCCGAACGGAAGGCCGGCGCAATGACATCGCTGACGATGCGCTTTGCCGCGACATCCGGCAGGGCGCCCTCGAGGCCGTAGCCCACCTCGATCCGGATCTTCCGGTCCGTCAGGGCCACCAGCAGCAGGGCCCCGTCGTCGATGCCCCTGCGACCGAGTTTCCATGCCTCGGCCACCCGCAACGCGTACATCTCCGCACTCTCGGGTTGGGTCGATCCCACCATCAGAACCGCGATCTGGCTGCCCTTGCGCTTCTCGAGGTCGGCCAGCTTGTCCCGCAGGCGACCGGCGGTGGCGGCGTCCAGTGTCCCGGTCTGGTCGGTGACGGGCGCCGGCGGTGGAACTGCAAGCTCACCCCGGGCGGCCAGCGCGAACAGGCACAGCACCACCGCCAGACACCGGTGCAGGACCGACCCGTGCGTGCGCCGACCCGATGACCCGCCGGTGACGCGACGGGTTCCCGCGAGCATCACTTGGCGCCGGCGGCGGGTCTGGAGAAGTCCACCAGGGGCGGTTTCGAGATGGCCGCCTCGTTCTCCACCGTGAAGTTGGCCTTTTCCTTGTATCCGAAGACCATGGCGGTGAGGTTGACCGGGAATTGCCGGATGTGGGTGTTGTAGCCCTGCACCGACTTGATGTACCGGTTGCGGGCCACGGTGATCCGGTTCTCCGTGCCCTCAAGCTGCGCCTGCAGGTCACGGAAGTTCTGGTCGGATTTCAGCTGCGGGTAGTTCTCGGTCACGACCAGCAGCCGCGACAGCGCCGACGTCACCTCCCCCTGCGCCTTCATGAACCTGTCGAGTGCCGCGGGATCGTTGACGAGCTCTGGGCTCGCCTGAAGACTGCCCACGCGCGACCGCGCTTCCGTCACCCCCAGGAGGATCTCCTTCTCCTGCTCGGCGAACCCCTTGACGGTGTTGACCAGGCTCGGGATCAGGTCGGCCCGGCGCTGATACTGGTTGACCACCTCGCTCCAGGCCGCCTTGACTTCCTCATCCTGGGACTGGATGGCGTTGTAGCCACATCCGGACAGCACCATCGCAACGACAACCGCGGCCCACCGTCCTGCTGATTTCCACATGCGGGTTCTCCTGGAAAGGGAAATGCTCCGGCTTAGAGATATGGGGACGAACCGGCGCCTTTCAATCACGGATGCCTGACGCCTCAGTCCGGCGGGGATCCACAGAGACTGCGCATGGTGTCGCGAGCGAGGCAGAGGTCCTCCCACGCGCTCGCCTTGCCGGCCGGCGTGCGCAGGAGATAGGACGGATGATACGTGACCACGAGCGGTGTCCCCCGGTAATCGTGGATGCGGCCCCGCAGGCCGGCCAGCGATGGCGCGCCGCCGAGCAACCCCGTCGCCGCCACCTTGCCGAGCGCGACGATGAGGCGTGGACGCAGCAGCGCGATCTGCCGGTGCAGGTAAGGCAGGCAGGCGGCCGCTTCCGCGGGCTCCGGGTCCCGGTTGCCAGGGGGCCGGCACTTCAGGATGTTGGCGATGAAGGCGGCCTCCCCGCGCCGCAGGCCGATCGCGGCCAGCATGTTGTCCAGAAGCCGCCCCGCCTGGCCCACGAAGGGCTCGCCGCTCGCGTCCTCGTCGGCGCCCGGGGCCTCTCCCACGAACAGCCAGGGCGCAGTCTCGCCCCCCACGCCGAACACGGTCTTCCTGCGGGTACGAGCCAGCCCGCAGGCCGTGCATTCCGCCACCGAGGCGCGCAGTTGCGCCCAGTCCATGCCGGCGACCGCGCGAACCCGGTCGACACCGGAGGCGTCCACCGCCTGCGTTCCGGAGGGGAACGCGTCCGCTGGCACGGCAGCCGGCGCCGGCGCCAGGTCGCGACGCACCCACCGGGGGCCGAGCCCGAGTTCGCGCATCACCCTGGAGTCGGCGCCCACCTCAGAGCTCCTTGCCCATCAGGACCGCATCCTCGCGACCGCCGACCGCCGGATAGTAGTGACGCCGCACCGCGATCTCCTCGAAACCTGCCCGGGCGTAGAGATCCCTGGCCCGGGTATTGGACCGGCGAACCTCCAGCAGCATCGTCCGCGCGGCGAGATCCCGGGAGCGGGACTCGAACAGGGCGAGCAGGCTGCGACCCAGGCCGGTGCCCTGAGCCTCCCGGCAAACGCTGAGGTTGAGCAGATGCGCCTCGCCAGCCCCCACCATGACCACCCCGTAGGCCACGAGCCTCCGGCCCCTCTCCGCGACCCAGCAGGCGTACCCGGCCGCCAGGGAATCGACGAAATTGCCGAGCGTCCAGGGATGCGTGTAGATATCGTTCTCGATCCCCATCACGGCGTCCAGGTCGTCACCCTGCATGGGCCGGTACCTGGGCATGGCCACAGGGCGCGCGTTCATCGCTCCGCCATGGTGAGGGCCACCTTGTCGCGCACGTAGACGGGTACCAGCGCCTCGGGCGGATCGGTGAAACCATCGGGAAACCGGACACGGGCCAGATCGAGAACATGGCGCGCCTCCGGACACGCCGCAGGCCGGACCTCCCGCAGGGCACCGTCGAACCGGGCAGCCAGCAAATCGCCGTACCGCGCGAAGCCGTTGCCGGCACCGACCCAGTCGGTCCCTGCCAGAACCGGGACGTCAGCCGGCGCGCTCACCTGGACGGGACCATGGCCGGACATGCGGTCACCGTCCCGGACGAACGCCGCCGTGTAGACCTCGCCCATCCGGGCGTCCGCGCAGACGATGACCCGTGCACGTCCTTCACCCCAGGCGATGGCCTCAAGGGTACCGATCGCGGCCACCGGCAAGCCTGCGCCGAAGGCAAGCCCCTGGCCCACGGCAGTCGCGATCCGCAGACCCGTGAAGGAACCGGGGCCGACCGCCACGGCGATGCCGTCCAGCTGGTGCAGCGCGAGACCGGCCTCGCGCAGAAGCTCGTACACCATCGGCAGCAGCCTGAGGGAGTGCGTCTGTCCGGCGTTCTCGATGCGCTGGCGGATCGCACCGCCGGCCAGTAGCGCGCAGGAGCAGTATTCGGAGGAGGTGTCGAGGGCGAGGAGATTCATTCGGCGTGTGTTGTCCGCACGTCCCGGTGCGCGCAAGAAGTACGCGAATTGTATCGGACCCCCTGCGGGCGAGGCAGTTTGTATAATGGCGCGGGTTCGAGGTTCTCTGTCTCCCGCCGTTCGCCGGGACACGATTCGCCGGCCTCGACGACAACAGCCAGCATTTCGGGGGAACTAACGTGGCGCGTTCGATCATGAAGTGGTTCATTGCCGTGACAGCGGTGCTTCTGGCGGCTGTGCCCGCCGCCCGGGCCCAGGACAACCGGCCTCTTCGCATCGGCGTGATCACTTTCCTCTCCGGTCCCGCGGCCGGCCCCTTCGGCGTGCCTGCGAAGAATGCGGCGGACCTGCTCGTGGAATCCTTCAACCGGGGCGGTGTCGTGCCTGGCTACGAGCAGAAGGGCTTCGGCGGCAGACCGCTCGAAGTGGTCTACGTGGACGAGGCGGGCGGACCCACCAAGGTGGTGACCGAGTACCGCAACCTCGTGAGCCGTCAGAACGTCGACATGGTGATCGGGGTCATCTCCAGCGGAGACTGCCTGGCGGTGGCGCCCGTGGCGGAGGAAATGAAGAAACTCACCGTTCTCTTCGATTGCGCCACCAACCGCATCTTCGAGGAAGCTTCCTACCGCTACGTGTTCCGCACCACGACCATGGCGACCCAGGAGAACGTCGCAGCAGCGCGCTACGTCGCCGACCTCTATCCGGGGCTGAAGACCTTCTCGGGGATCAATCCCAACTACGCCTGGGGCCAGGATGCCTGGGCGGACTTCACCGAGGCGATGAAGCAGCTGAAGAGTCAGGCCCAGATCGTCACCAATGTGACCCCGAAGCTCGGCGCCGGCCAGTACAGCACCGAGATCTCGGCCCTCCTGAGCGGCAACGCCGAGATCCTCCAGAACTCTCTGTGGGGCGGCGATCTGGAAGCCTACGTCCTGCAGGCGGCGCCGCGCGGGCTGCTCAGGAAGTCCCCGAACGTGATCATCTGTGGCGACACGATCCTCGAACGGCTCGGCGGCCAGTTGGCGGACGGAACCATCATCGGCGCCCGCGGCCCCAATGGCCCCTTCGCCCCGGCCACCCGCCTCAATCAGTGGTTCGCCCGCAGCTACCGCGACCAGTTCAAGATGACTCCGGTCTACGCGTCCTATCACATGGCGACCGCCTTCTTCGGCGCCAAGGCCGCCTATGAGCGGGCTCAGAAGACCCGCAAGGGCACCCCCTCCGATGACGACATCATCGGAGCGTTCGAACGCCTCAAGTTCGAGTCGGTCTCGGGCATCGTGGACATGGCACTCGGCAAGGGCCACCAGGCGGTTCAGCACGTGCCCTATGGCACCCTGCGCATCGTGGATGGCAAGGCCACTCTCGCCAACGTCAAGTACTATCCTCCGGAACAGATCAGCCCGCCGGACGGGATGAAGAGCGTCGACTGGATACGAAGCGGCTTCAAGCGCTGAACGCCGGTTGACGTCCCACCGCCCCGTCGGTGGTATCTTTGCAGCGCGTCGGGTCGACCCTCTTCCGGCGCGACCCACGGAGGAAGTTCGGGAAATGGCTTTGAATTATCGTGTTGCCGCGGAAGAAATGATCCGCACCACCGGTGAGCGCGTGACCAACGCCCGCATCGAGATCCTCGCGACGCTGCTCAGGGCGGAAGGCGCCATGACCCACGGAGAGATCGAAAGCCGCCTCGCCCAGGCCTCCGGGATCGACCGGGTCACGGTCTACCGGGTGCTGGACTGGCTCACCGAGCAGAACCTCGCCCACAAGATCTCCGGGGACGACCGGGTCTGGCGGTTCAACGTGGCCCAACCGGGGCACGAGAACAACCACGCCCACTTCAAGTGCACCTGTTGCAGCCGGGTCATCTGCCTCGATGATCTCGGCAGGGGATGGACTCCGACGCTCCCGGCGGGCTTCACGCCCCAGGAGATCGACCTGACCATCAAGGGTCTCTGCGCCGAGTGTTCGCCCGACAATGCGGGCCACGATGCCCGCAAGCACAAGCACGCGAAACCCAGGCCACGGCGCGCAGCGGCCCGTGCGTGACGCCAGCGGGCGCTGCGACGCGCCGAGCCGGACGTGATCCCCAGACCCCGGATTCCCGTGGCCGGCCACTGCCCGTGCCCGTCCAGACCCTAGACCGCTGGCGCCAGACGAAGGCGCCGCTTCCATCGACCTTCGCGTCGGCTGAAAGGCGGGCACGCGCGGTGCTCGTGCTGACGATCGTCACGATGATCGTGGAACTCGTCGCGGGATATGTCACGGGTTCGCTCGCCCTCACGGCAGACGGCTGGCACATGGGTTCCCACGCCGCCGCGCTCGGCATCACGGCATTCGCCTACGCCTACGCCCGTCACCACGCGCAGAACGAACGTTTCGCCTTCGGCACCGGCAAGGTCAGCGCGCTCGGCGGCTACTCCAGCGCCCTGCTGCTCGGGGTCGTGGCCGTGCTGGTCGCGGTCGAATCCGTCGAGAGGCTGATCGATCCCACGCCCATCGATTTCCGGGATGCGCTGATGGTGGCCGTGGCAGGCCTTCTCGTGAACCTCACGAGCGCGTTTCTGCTCGCCGGCCGCGGCGGGCACGGCCACACCCACGACCACTCCCCTGGTCACGACCACGGGCCCGCTCCCCAGCCCCCGCACGATCATGTTCACGACCACGGGCACGGCGCCCACGTCGTGCCGGCGCCGGAGGACGGGATCGCGGCCGGCCACAGGGATCATCCGCACCTGCATCACGGCCACGACCACAACCTCAGGGCGGCCTACCTGCACGTGGTCGCGGACGCACTCACCTCGATCCTCGCCATCGGTGCCCTGGTGGCAGGCGGCTGGCTGGGACTCTCGTGGCTGGATCCGCTGGTCGCCATCGCGGCCTCCGGTCTCATCGCCTGGTGGGCATGGGGGCTGCTCAGGACCAGCAGCCGCGTGCTGCTGGATGCGGAGGAGCACGCGGATCTCCGGTCACGGATCGCGCAGCGCATCGAAGCCGACTCCGACAACCGGGTCGCCGACACGCGTGTCTGGAGCCTCGGCGGCAGTGCCAAGGCAGCGATCGTGACCATCGTGACGCACCGGCCACGCTCGGCCAATGACTACAAGGCACTGATTGCGGACATCCCCGGCCTTCACCACGTCACGGTGGAGGTTCACCTCTGCGACATCCGGCCGTGCGACCTGCACCCCCCTGACGCCACGGCGGCCTGAACGACCCGATCACACGATCCCGGGAGTCCACGCACCTCCCGGAAACAGACACAGACCACTGGAGGAGTCTCATGAAACCGGATTTGGGCATTCCCGGAAAACGCGTCCTCGTGACAGCGGGTGCCAATGGCATCGGCAGGGCCATCGCCACCACCTTCGCCGATGCCGGCGCGCGGGTGCACATCTGCGACGTGGACACGGCGGCCATCGCTGCACTCGCCGCCGAGCGACCCGACATCACGGCGAGCGTCGCCGATGTCTCCGATATCGGGCAGGTGACGCGTCTGTTCGAGGACGTCCGGACGCGCCTTCAGGGCCTGGATGTGCTCGTCAACAATGCGGGAATCGCCGGCCCAACCGGCCGCATCGAGGACATCCCGGTCGAGGACTGGGAGCGCTGCATCGCCATCGACCTCAATGGCCTCTTCTACTGCACGCGCCTTGCCATGCCCATGATCAGGGCCGCCGGTGGCGGCAGCATCATCAGTCTGTCCTCGGCTGCCGGACGCCTGGGCTTCCCCCTGCGTTCTCCCTACGCGGCCGCCAAGTGGGGCGTGGTGGGGTTCACCGCCAGCCTCGCGATCGAGGCCGGGCAGGACGGTGTGCGCGTGAACTGCATCCAGCCGGGAGTCGTCGAGGGGGACCGGATCGATCGGGTTGCGGAGGCAAAGGCGAGGTCCTTCGGGGTGACCACCGACGAAATGAAGCGGCGCATGGTGGACAAGGTCTCCATGCGCACGATGGTGACCGGCCAGGACATCGCCAACATGGCCCTGTTCCTCGCCTCGGACGCCGGACGACACATCAGCGGGCAGGCCCTGTCGGTTTGCGGAAACCTGGAGAGCCTGGCATGAGCGCCCCGGCGGCGGGATCGCCCGAGAGGATCGCCGTGATCGGCGCGGGGCTCATCGGCCGGGCCTGGGCGATGGTGTTCGCCCGGGCGGGTCACGAGGTGGCCCTCTTCGACAATGCGGCGGGCGCCGTCGACCGCGCGCTCGAACTCATCCGCGAGGGCCTGATCGAGACCCACCGGTTCGGCCTGGTGAGCGAGGACCCCGGGACGATCGCCGCCCGGGTGCGGGCGAGCCCGTCACTCGCGGACGCCGTGGGCAATGCGGACTACGTGCAGGAGAACACGGCGGAACGGGAGGACGTCAAGCGCGAGGTCTTCTCGGCCCTGGACGCGGCGGCCGGCCCCGGTTGCATCCTGGCGAGTTCCACCTCGACGATCCAGACCTCCCGGTTCGCCGGTCATCTCGCCGGGCGCCATCGCTGTCTCGTCGCCCACCCCGTGAACCCGCCCCACGTCATCCCGGTGGTCGAACTCTCCCCCGCGCCCTTCACGGCGCCGGACGTGGTGGAGCGTGCACGCCACCTCCACGAACGGGCGGGGCAGGTGCCCATCCTGGTGAAGCGGGAGATCGAGGGCTTCGTCCTCAACCGCCTGCAGGCCGCCCTCCTCATGGAGGCGTGGCGGCTGGTGGACGAGGGATTCGTGAGCGTGGAGGACCTCGACAAGACCATCCGCGACGGACTGGGTCTGCGCTGGTCGTTCATGGGCCCGTTCGAGACCATCGACCTGAATGCCCCCGGGGGAGTGACCGACTACGCGCAGCGCTACGGCCCGAAGCTGCGCGGCATGATGGAGGGCAGCCAGTACCGGGCCTGGGAGGGAGGCCTCGCCACCCGGGTCGAGGCGGAGCGCCGCGAGGTGATGCCGCAGGAAGCCCATGCCGCGCGGGAGGCGTGGCGGGACCGGCGCCTCATGGCGCTGATCGCACACAAACGAACCATGACGGAGAAAGACCATGGCTGAAGCACGCAAAGTCATCATCACCTGCGCGGTGACCGGCGCCATCCACACGCCCACCATGTCCCCACACCTGCCGGTCACGCCCGACGAGATCGCCGAGGCGGCCATCGGCGCGGCCGAGGCCGGCGCGGCGATCGTCCACCTGCACGCCCGCATGCCCGAGGACGGCCGTCCCACCCAGGACCCGGAGATGTTCCGGCGCTTTCTGCCCCGCATCAAGGCGGCCTCCAACGTGGTCATCAACCTCACCACGGGCGGCGCGCCCACCATGGGCGTCGAGGAGAGGCTCCAGCCCGCCCTGCAGCTCAAGCCGGAGGTGGCCTCCCTCAACATGGGGTCCATGAACTTCGGACTCTACGAGATGATCCCGCGATACAGCGACTGGAAGCATCCCTGGGAACTGCCCTACCTGGAGGGATCGCACGACCGGATCTTCAAGAACACCTTCAAGGACATCGCGCACATCCTGGAGTCCTGCAGCAACAACGACACGCGCTTCGAGATCGAGTGCTACGACATCGGCCACCTCTACACGGCCGCCCACTTCCTGGACCGCGGACTCGTCAAGGCTCCGCTCTTCATCCAGTCGGTCTTCGGCCTGCGCGGCGGCATCGGTCCCCATCCGGAGGACGTCCTGCACATGCGCCGCACCGCCGACCGCCTCTTCGGTGACCAGTACCAGTGGTCCGTGCTGGGCGCCGGCCGGAACCAGATGTACATCGCCGCCCAGTCGGCGGTGATGGGCGGCAACGTGCGGGTGGGTCTCGAGGACAGCCTCTGGATCGGCAAGGGCCAGCTCGCCCGCACCAATGCCGAACAGGTGGCGAAGATCCGTCGCATCCTCGAGGAACTGGGCCTCGAGGTGGCGACGCCCGACGACGCCCGCCGCATCCTCGGACTGAAGGGTGCCGCCAACGTGGGCTTCTGAACAGGTCCGGCTTGTCGTGCCCGTTGGCAGAAACGCGAAAGTTCGGTAAGAATCCGCAGGCGTTGATTCTGCGGGAGTGGACTCATGGACCACAGGGAGGGGCGCCTGGAGCTGACGGAAACCGCCGTGCCGGTCACCGGAGGGGGTTCCGTCACCGCGCTGGAACGCAGGCTGCTCGCAGGCCTCCTCGGGTCCTGCGGCAGTCCACCGCTCGACATCGTGCTCTGGAACGGCGAGATCTTCCACGGCAACCCCGGGCATGCACCGCTCGTCCGCCTCCTGATCCGTGATCGCGGAGCGCTGCTCCGGATGTTCGCCAACCCGGAACTCCATGCCGGGGATGACTACAGCGCCGGGCGGGTCGACGTCGACGGAGACCTCGCCGCGTTCCTGGAGATGGTTCTCCGTGGGCTCGGCCAGCGTGCCGAGGGAACCCTGTACGGCAGGTTCCTGCGATGGATCAACCGCCCGAAAGCCAACACCCTGGCGGGCTCCCGGGAGAACATCCACCACCACTACGACCTCGGCAACGATTTCTACCGGCTGTGGCTGGACACGGCGGCGATGCAGTACACCTGCGCCTATTTCGCCGCGCCGGACCTTTCCATCGAACAGGCGCAACTGGCGAAGCTGGACCACGTGGCACGCAAGCTGCAAGTGCGGGCGGGGGACACGGTCTACGAGGCCGGTTGCGGCTGGGGTGGCCTGGCCCGGCACTTCGTGAAGCACTACGGGGTCGCCCGCGTCCGCGCCTTCAACATCTCCGAGGAACAGGTGCGCTTCGCCCGCGAGGAAGCGAAGCGCCAGGGGCTCGACGGACGCATCGAGTACGTGCTGGATGACTACCGGAACATGACGGGGGCTTGCGATGCCTTCGTCTCGGTGGGCATGCTGGAGCACGTGGGCGTCGAGAACTACCCGGCGCTGGGCAACGTCATCGACCGCGTGCTGAAGCCACGGGGCCGGGGCCTCATCCACTCCATTGGTCGCAACCGGGCCGGACCCATGAATGCGTGGATCGAGAAGCGCATCTTTCCCGGCGCCTATCCGGCGACGCTCGCGGAGATGATGCGCATCCTCGAGGGCAGCGACCTGTCGGTTCTCGACGTCGAGAACCTTCGCCTGCACTACGCGCTCACCCTTCAGCACTGGCTCGAGCGATTCGAGCGCTGCGCCGGGGAAATCCGCCGCATGTACGACGAGCGCTTCGTGCGCATGTGGCGCCTCTACCTCGCCGGGTCCCGGGCCACCTTCGCCATCGGCAACCTGCAGCTCTTCCAGGTCGTGTTCGCGCGCGGCAGCGACAACACCGTTCCCATGACCCGCCGGCATCTCCACCAGCCATGACCGGCCCCCTGCGCTGCGAGGTCCTGGTGGTGGGCGGCGGGCCGGCCGGATCCACCTGTGCCTGGAAGCTCCGGCGCGCGGGCATCGACGTGCTCGTGCTGGACCGGAAGGCGTTCCCGCGCGACAAGATCTGCGCCGGCTGGATCACCCCCGCCGTGGTCGCCACCCTGGCGCTGGATGCCGACGACTATCGCCGCGACGGCCGGACCTTCCAGCCCATCACCGGCTTCCGAACCGGCGTGATCGGGGGCGCCGAGGTCCACACCACCTTCGCCGACCCCGTGAGCTACGGCATCCGCCGCTGCGAGTTCGATGCCTACCTGCTGGAGCGGTCCGGAGCACGGCTGGCCCCGCCCGCTCCGCTCAGGAGCCTCGACCGCACCCCGGGCGGCTGGGTCGCCAACGGGGACATCGAGGCGAAGGTGGTGGTCGGCGCCGGCGGTCACTTCTGTCCTGTGGCGCGGCAGATCGGCGCGCGCCTCGGCCAGTCGGAACCGGTCGTGGCCGCGCAGGAGATCGAGTTCCGTCTCACCGAAGACCAGCAACGCGACACCCTGGCCGAGGGGGCCGTGCCCGAACTCTACTTCTGTGACGACCTGAAGGGTTACGGCTGGGTGTTTCGCAAGGGCGAATTCCTCAACGTCGGGCTCGGCCGCGAAGACAATCACCGCCTGGCCGAGCACGTGCAGGCCTTCTCCGCATGGCTCAGGTCGCGCGGCCGCATCCCCGGGGACACCCCGGCCCGGTTCGGCGGCCACGCCTATCTCCTGTACCACCATGCCCCGCGCCCCTTCCTCGCGGACCACGCGCTGCTGGTGGGCGACGCCGCGGGCCTGGCCTATCCCCAGAGCGGCGAGGGCATCCGGCCCGCGATCGAGTCCGCTCTCTATGCCGCCGATACCCTCGTGGCGGCGGCGGGCGACTACCGCGAAGCACGGCTTGCCCCCTACCGTGAAGCCATGCAGGCCCGGTTCGGCCGCCGGGAGACCCGGTCCCTCAGCGACCGGCTCCCGCCGGCCCTCCGGACGTTCGCCGGCACCCGCCTGCTGGGCAGCGCGTGGTTCACGCGCCACGTGGTCATCGACCGGTGGTTCCTGCACAGCGACCAGGCCGTCCTGACCGCCTGACCCCGCCCTCACCCGGAACGCCCGTCAGGGCTGCGGGAGAACCGGTCCCACCCGCAACACGAGCGGTCGATGGCCGCCCGCCTCCCGGGCGACCCGCCCTCCGAGATACAGGCCTCCGGCGTCGTCGCGCGCAGCCGAACCGTAGAGCAGCACCCCATGCCAGGCGGACGTGTCGATGGGAAAGACCGTGGCTCGCCCGCTCCCGGGATGCCGGGTAACGAACTCGAACCGCTCCTCGCGCTGGACTGCACCGGCCAGCGTGTGCCCGTCATCGAGGAGAAACAGCGACGGGGCGTAGGCGCGACCCTCCGGGTGCAGGAAGCCCAGGGACGTCACGGGGCCCGTTCCACCCGGGCCGGGATCGATGCGGTACAGCCGGCCGTGATGGGTGGTGAAGTACACCGTACCGGCCGGAGACACCACCCAGCCGGTGATTCCGTGGTTGGACTCCGGCCTTTCCCCGGGAGCGAAGTAATCCGGGAGGGGCGTCGTTGCCAGCAGGGTGAGCCCGGCATCGAACGCTGCCAGTCCCGCATCGACCCCACCGTCCGCCCGCCGGGTCACGCGGGGCACCCAGGCGTGGCCGGCGTCATCGGCCACGAGATTGCGCGACACGTGCCCCCCCACCGAACCCACCTCCACACGCCCCGTGGTGCCCGTCCGCACGTCGTGGCAGTACAGGACATGCCCCCAGTAACCCAGGGCGAACAGGTAGCGGCCGCCTCCGCCCAGGGCGATCAGACCCTCGGGCACGGCGAGCACGTGCTGCCACTGCAGGGAGCGGGGATCGACCCGCCAGAGATGCCCGCCCCAGCGCGGCGGCACGCTGCCGTCGTCCCGCTCACCCTCCTCATCCAGCGAGGCAAGGTACAGCCAGCCATCCTCCGCCTCGACGATGCGGGAGTGGATCTTGGTCTGGCCTTCGCCCGCGGGGCGTCCGCCCGTCGCCCGCAGGGCGGCATCGACGGCGCCCGCGTCGGTCCACACATCCCAGCCCGGTTCATAGCGCATCAGATGGGCGTGATGACCGGCCTGTTTCGCCGAAACGCCGATCCAGACATTGCCGGCATCGTCGCGCCCGGTCGCCCCCCAGACGCTGTTGGCATCGGGAAACGGCGGCGGCACCAGTTCCCGCACCGGCAGCGCGACCGGAGGCGTATCCGCCGCCCTTGCAGCACTCATCAGCGTCGTCACGGCCAGAACGAGGGCCGCGGCTGCACCCCGCCGCCGGGGCCCCTTACGGGATGGCAGTCTCGAATTCACGCGCGGATCAGCTCGAGCGGCGCCCAGCGGCGTCCCAGGATGGCGGCACTGTCCAGCCCCCACCAGGACTCGAGTACCGTGGCGTACAACCGGCGGAAGTCCGTCGTGAAGACGGGGTTGCCGCTGCCGTCGAGCCGGTCGAGGCGCGGCGCTGCCCCGTGGAACCCACCGCGGACACGGCCACCCGCCACGAACTGCACGCTGGCCGAGCCATGGTCCGTTCCGCCGCTCTGGTTTTCCGCAGCCCGGCGGCCGAACTCTCCGTAGGTCATCAGCAGGGTCCGGTCCCAGCGCCCGAGTTCACCCAGTGCCGCTCGCAGCGCCACGAGCCCGGTCGCCAGTTCCTTCAGCAGGTTCTCATGGCGCGGCGCCTGATTGGCGTGGGTGTCGAATCCGCCCAGGGAAAGCTTCACCGCCGCGATGCCGCCGTGGCTTCCGATGGCCTGGCATGCGGTCCGGATCGCCGCGCCGAAGCCGCCCGGCGGAAAATCGGTGGAGAACCGCACGGCGGCGTCGAGACCCCGGGCCGCGTGCACGATGGACTGCTCGACCTCGAGGATGTGCCGCAGTGCCGGGTTTCCACCGTCGGCCGCCGGCGTGGCCAGTCGGGCCTCGCGCAGGAATCGAGCGGGGTCCGCGAGACGGATCACCCGCGGTCCAGCCGCCTCGAGCGGCCCCCCCTCGGCGCTGCCCACCACGACCCCGTCCGCGGCAAGGTCCTCCGGGGGTGGCGTGCGCGCGAACGCGCGTCCGACCCAGCCGTCGTCGAGCGCCTCGTCCGCGTCGGAGGCCGTGTCCCAGATCTCGATGGACCGGAAGTGCGACAGGTTCGGACCGGGGTAACCCACGCCCTGGGCGATCGCGAGTTCGCCCTCTCGCCACCACGGCAGCAGAGGCTGGAGAGCCGGGTGCAGTCCGGTGCGCGCGTCGAGCTGCAGCACCCTGTCGCGGGTGATGCCGAGCCGCGGCCGCAACCGCGCGTAGTCCGGATCGGCATAGGGAATCACCGTGTTGAGGCCATCGTTGCCGCCCTTCAGCTCCACCAGGACCAGCAGGCGTTGGTAGCCGCGCACCGTCGTCGCCGTCAGGCCGGACGGCGCCCATGCGACCTCTACGCCAGCGGCGGCCAGGGCGGCCATGAAATGTCGTCTGTTCATCGCAGCTGATAGACCGGGTCCTGGGAGAGCCGGTGGAGAAGTTCGAGATCGACCGGCCCCGAGGGATCAGCCACCACGGGCGGGAGGGCCAGCACAAGACGCGCCACGGCGGGACCGGAAGCATCGTCCAGGCTGGCGAGCCACGCCCGGCTGTCGAACCGGATGCCGGCGAGCGCCTGGGCAAGGCGCACCCGCCCGTCCGGACCGCGCGGCGCCGCGCCCCCGACGCGCGCCTGCGCACCGGCCAGGAGCTCGCCCGGCGTCCCCATCCCGTCGCCGCGGAAAAGGCGGTCGAGGAACTGCTTGCGCGCCAGCAGGGTGGTGGCGTCGATCCACGCCTCGCCTCCGGGCCAGCCCTTCACGTTGGGAGGAGCAAGGAGGTTCTGCCCGAGGCCAGCGGACAGCACGGCAAGGGGAGCGGGGTCCGGGACCTCGATCGCGAAGGTCCGCAGCGTTCCGACCAGCAGGTCCACCGGCGACCGGATGAGCGCCCCCCGCCGGGCCGGTGCCCAGAACGCCTCCGAGAGCAACAGCGCCCGCAGCGCCACCCGGATGTCGTGACCGCTGGCCTGGAACCGGCGTCCGACGGCTTCCACGACGGCCTCATCCGGTTCGGGGGAGACGAACTCGCGCCACAACCGGCGCACCACGTGCCGCCCCGTCTCGGGACGGTCCAGGAGAATGCCGATCACGTCATCGCCATCGAGATCTCCGCTGCGGCCCAGAACGGACTTCTTCCCGCGGTCGTGCTGTCCGCGGCGAACCACGAACTCGCCGGTGTCACGATCGAGGCTCCAGCCCGTGAAGGCACGGGCCGCCTCGCGCACGTCCCGCTCTCCGTAGTGGCCCTCCCCCAGCGTGAAGAGTTCCATCAGTTCCCGCGCGAAATTCTCGTTGGGCGCAGCCTTGCGGTTCTGCGCGCTGTCAAGGTACAAGACCATCGCGGGGTCCCGCGCCACGGCCCGCAGCAGGTCGGCAAAGCTGCCGGTCGCATGTCGCCGCAGCAGCACGTTCTGGCGCGCGAGGAGCGCCGGCGACTTCACCTTCTCCAGGCTGGACACGAAGTGGTTATGCCAGAAGAGAGTCATGCGCTCGCCGAGCGGGGCCGGTGTCCGGAGCATCTCGCCCAGCCACCAGGCCCGCAGGTCGAGGGCCAGTGCCGCCTGCCGCGCGGCGAAGGCGCGGCGTTCCGCCTCATCGGCGCCCCTGCCCTCGGCGGGTCGGGTGAACCGCGCCAGTTCCGGCGGCAGCGGCGCGCCCGCCACCTTTCGCACGTCGGCGAGGAGGCGATCCACCGCCAGATCGCGTCGCTCGCCGGTGAGCGCCCGGACCTCGGCCGGGCTGGCACCGAAGCCGGTCCGGACCAGAAGGTGCCGGGCATCGTCCGCCGTGAGCCGGAGCGCTGTGCCCCCTGCCTCCAGGTCGGCCGGTCCGGGAGGGGCGTCCACCACCGCACAACCGGCGACGACCAGTGCGACCAGCGCCAGCACGTCGCGGCGTCGTGCCCGGGCGGGAGGTGTCGCATAATCGGGGCGGGAGGGTTTCATGACGGCACCAGGCATCCGAATCCTTGTGGTTGACGACGATCGTCGTCTGCGGGATCTCCTCGTCCAGTATCTCGCAGACGAGGGCTTCAGCGTGAGTACCGCCGCGGACGCGCCGTCGATGGACCTCGCTCTCGGGGGCGCGGCCGCGGACCTGATCGTGCTCGACCTCATGCTGCCGGGCGAGGACGGCCTGCAGATCTGCCGCCGGCTTCGCCAGGCGGGCGATCGCACGCCGATCATCATGCTCACCGCGCGCGGGGACGAGGCCGACCGCATCACCGGCCTCGAAACCGGCGCCGACGACTACCTGCCCAAGCCCTTCAATCCGCGCGAACTCGTCGCCCGCATCCATGCGGTCCTCCGGCGGGGTGGAACCCCGGCATTGCCCGGCGCCCCGCTCGAGACCGAGCAGCCCATCGGCTTCGGCGACTTCACCCTGAACCTCGCCAGCCGCCGGCTGAGCCGTGGTGACGAAACCATCAGCCTCACCACCGGCGAGTTCGCGTTGCTGAAGGCGCTGGTCACGCACGCCGGCACGCCCCTCACCCGGGAACGCCTCATGGAGCTCGCACGGGGACGGGAACTGGGCATGCTCGACCGGACCATCGACGTGCAGGTCTCGCGCCTGCGCAAGCTGATCGAGGCGGACCCCGCGCACCCCCGCTTCCTCCAGACCGTCTGGGGCTACGGCTACGTCTTCGTGCCGGGGTAGCCCATGACCCTGCTGCCCGGCTCGCTGCTCGCACGCTCCATCCTGCTCATCTCCCTGATCCTCGTGGCGAGCCAGGTGGCGTGGATCCAGTTCTACCGCATGGCCACCGACCAGTCGCGCTCGCAACTGGCGGCATCCACCATCGTGCGGGTGCTCAACACCGTCAGCGTGGCACTCGAGGCCATGCCGGCGTCCTCGCGGCGCAAGTTCAGCGACCGTCTTCCCGAACAGCAGAACATCCGCCTGTTCCCCGCCGCCACGCTCGACGTGGATGAACTGGCGGTGCCCGGCTCACCCCTCATGGCCGCGGTCGAGGCGCAACTGCGGCGCAGCGCGGCGGCCTCGCCGAAAGTGCTGGCCATGATCGAGGATTCGGACCACTCCCTGTGGGTCAAGATCCAGGTGCGCCAGCAGGCCTACTGGGTGGTGTTCGCGCCGGAGTCCTTCCAGCTCCCACCCGGGGCGGCCTGGGCGGGCTGGAGCCTCGTGAGCCTGGGCCTCGCGCTGTTCGGGGGCCTGGCGCTGATGCTTCGCGTGGTGAGCCCGCTTCAGGCCCTGAGCGATGCGGCAGCCGACATCGCCGCGGGCAAGACGCCCGCCGCCCTCACGGAAACCGGCCCGTCGGAGATCCGCACGCTCTCCAAGGCCTTCAACCGCATGACGCAGGCGCTGGCCGAACAGGAAACCAACCGCGCCGTGCTCCTGGCCGGCGTCTCCCACGACCTGCGCACGCCCCTGTCGCGCCTGCGCCTGGCCATCGAGATGAGCGCGGCGCGCCTGCCGTCCAGCCTGCGCCTGGGCATGGAACAGGACATCGAGGACATGGACGCGATCATCCGCCAGTTCCTGGATTTCGCCCGGGAGGGTGCCAGCGAGCCGATGGAACCCGATTGCGACCTCAATGCCCTGGCGGGGGCCCTGGCCGAGCGCTACGACAAACGCGGCCAGCCCGTTCGCACGAACCTCGGCCCCGTGCCTCGCCTGCCCCTCAAGCCGCTCGCGGTGCAGCGCATGATCACCAATCTCGTGGACAACGCGCTGCGCTACGGCGGGGGCACCGTGGACATCGAAACCCGGCGGGAAGGGCGCGTCGCGGTGCTCTCGGTCCTCGACCGCGGGCCCGGCATTCCTGTCGAATCGGCGCAAAAGGTGCTGCAACCCTTCACCCGTCTCGAGGAAGCCCGCAGCGACACCGGCGGCGCCGGACTCGGCCTCGCCATCGTCGACCGGGTGGCGCGGATGCACGGCGGCTCCGTGAAGCTCGTGCCCCGCACGGGCGGCGGCCTGGAGGCCCGCGTCGAGCTGCCCCTGGCGCCTCCCATGTCCGAACCCGCGGCCTGACGGCCCGCTTCGATCAACCCCCAGCCCCTGCGACCACGCCATGAACCCACCCGACAACGCCAGCCCGTTCGCCCGAGCCACCACCGCGAGCCTCACCGCCCAGCTCGTGAAGCGCGGCTACCGCACCCGAGCCATCTCCGGGATCGGCCCCGTGAATCCGGCCACGCCCCGCGTGTTCGGCCCTGCCTACACGCTGCGTTACATCCCCATGCGGGAAGACCTCGGCACCGGCGCCGCCATGGCCGATCCCGACAATCCCCAGCGGCGGGCGATCGAGGTGGCGCCTCCCGGGCATGTAATCGTCGCCGACACCCACGGCATGGACGCCAGCGGCACCTTCGGCGACATCCTCGTCGCCCGCCTGCGGGTGCGCGGCGTGGCCGGCATCGTGTCGGACGGCCCCATGCGGGACATCGCGGAACTGCGCCGGATGGACTTCCCCGTCTTCACCACCGGCAACGCCGCACCGCCCAGCTATGCCAGCATGATCGCCGTCGATGCCCAGGTGCCCATCGCCTGCGGCGGCGTGGCGGTGTTTCCCGGCGACATCGTGGTGGGGGACGAGGATGGCGTGGTCATCCTGCCCGCAGCCATCGCGGAGGAGGTGGCCCGCGACGCGCTCGAGCAGGATCGCATGGAGGCCTACATCCGCCAGCGGGTCGAGGGCGGGGACAGCATCGTGGGCGTGTATCCGCCCGGGGAGGAGACCCGGGCGGCCTACCAGGCGTGGCTGGCAACCCCGGGGTGACGCCCGGGCAGACCGGTCAGGCCAGCCCGCGCAGGAACTCGAGCACCAGCCGGGTCACGGCCCGCGGCTGCTCCTGCTGGACCCAGTGGCCCGCTCCGTCGACGAGATTGCAGCCGCGCATGCGCGTGCACACGCGTCCCTGCATCGCCTCGAAGGCGCCCGGCCGCTGGTAGACGCCCCAGTCGCTGCTGCCTGCCACGAACATGGCCGGCACATCGATGGTCCGCCCCGCGAACAACTGCAGTTCGTCGATGAACCGCTGGCCCGTCATGCAGCGGTACCACTGCAGGCCGCCCTGGAACCCGGTGCGCTCGTATTCCGTGCTGTAGACCCGGAGTTCGTCCTCGGGCAGCCAGTCGCACGCGGCGATTTCGCGCGCCGAAGGCATCTCCGGCGCCACGGTCTCCGCCATTCCCTGCGTGAGATCCATGATGTAGTAGGTGGGCAGCTTCGCGAGCTCCGTCGCGGTCCACGCTTCCAGCGGGAACGGGCGGTTGCGTTTCCAGTCCGCGCTCTTGTGGTGGTAATAGGCCCGGAGGAACGCGTGCACGCCCTGGGGACAGCGCCACATGTTGTCGTCGGCTTCACGCGTCGAGTAGTACCACTGGTAGTGCTTGCGGGGCCAGGGCAGGTTCGCGAGCGCTTCGTGGATGTCGGGCCCCGGAGGCGCCGACGGGATCGCCTCCAGCCCCGGCCCGGACGTGTCGAACGGCAGTTCGGGCGGACCTCCGAAAGGCGCGCTCATGAGCACCACGGCAGGAAAGACATCGGGGCGCACCAGGGCACAGTAGGCGGCCACGGGCGAACCGAAATCGTGTCCCAGCACCGCCGTCACGGAGCGGATGCCCAGAGCGGCCAGCAGCCCCAGTGCGTCGCGCACGAGGTTGGGCATGCTGCACGCGTCCACGTCGCCGTCGAAGCTCGTGTCCCATCCAGTCGTGCGCCCGTAGCCGCGCTGGTCCGGCGCAATCACGCGATAGCCCGCCTGCGCAAGAGGCAGCATGACCTTGCGCCAGCTCCACGCAAGTTCCGGAAAGCCGTGGAGCAGCAGCAGGCATGGCCGGCCGGGCGTCTCGAATCCAGCCTCGAGCACATGCATGTCCAGGCCGGTGCCCGTGTTCACGTAGCGGGAACGGATGCCCTCGGGCAGCGGCAGGGGGTCGAATCGGGTACCCATGGAATCTCCTCAGATGAGCCCGAGCGTCTCATCCACGCCCAGGTGCACGTTCATGGACTGCACGGCCGCGCCGGAGGCGCCCTTGCCGAGGTTGTCGAGACGGCCGACCAGCACGATCCGCTCGTCGTTGCCGAACACGAAGAGATCGGCCCGATTGGTGTCGTTGCACCCCTCGACGTCGAAGAATCCGTCCCGGAGGTTGGCCTCGTCCCCGAAGGACGCCACGCGGACGAAGGGTTCTCCCTCGTAGTAGCCCGCAAGCGCATCCCGCAGGGCCCCGGGCCCCATCGGGCGCGCCATCCGCGAGGGATGCAGGTACACCGTCACCGCCAGCCCCTTGTAGAAGGGTCCGACGATGGGGGTGAAGACAGGCGCCTCGACGAGGCCGGCATGCCTCCGCATCTCCGGCAGGTGCTTGTGGGCCAGCGTGAGCGCATAGGGGCGCGGCGCATTCAGGGTGCCGCCGGCGGCCGCGTACTGCTCGATCATCTTCTTCCCGCCCCCGGAATAACCCGTGATGGACTGTGCGGCGAGCGGGGTCTCCGGCGCGAGGATGCCCAGGGACACCAGGGGCCGCACCAGCAGGATGAAGGCCGAGGCGTGGCATCCGGGATTGGCGATGCGCCGGCTCTCCCGCAGGCGCGCCCGCTGGCCGCGATCCAGCTCCGGCAACCCGAACACCCAAGCGGGGTCCGTGCGATGGGCCGTGGAGGCATCGATCAGACAGGTACGCGGATTGTCGACCAGGCCCGCGGATTCCCGGGCCGCATCATCGGGCAGGCAGAGGAAGGTCACGTCCGACGCGTTGATGCGTTCGCGCCGGGCAGCGATGTCCTTGCGCCGGTCGGAAGGGATGGTGAGCAGGGTCACATCGGTGCGGGCGGCCAGCACCTCGTGGATGCGCAGGCCGGTGGTGCCCTCGTGACCGTCTACGAAAACCTGGAATGTCATGGGAGTCCTGGAACCGGTAGGGGCGGCGGGCGGCGAGTTTCTCGCATTCGCCCGCCGCGGTAAACCTCCGGCCCGCGACAGTCGGGGTCAGACCTTCCGGCCGTAGGACAGCAGGCCGGTGACGCCCTTCGGCGGGTGGGCCCGGATCGCGTCCTCGTCCGGTTCGGTGCCCCAGCCCGGTCGGTCCGGCAGCACCAGGTGCCCGTCGACGAACTCCGGGACACGCGTGAAGAGCTCGTGGTCCCACGCGATCCTGTCGATGTCGGTCTCCATGATCCGCAGGTTGGGAACGGCCGCGCAGAAGTGCGCGTTCATCATCGTGCACAGGTGTCCGTAGAAGTTGTGCGGCGCCACGTTCACCTCGTGGGCCTCGGCCGCCGCCGCGATCTTCATGGACTGCCACACGCCGTTCCAGGGGGTGTCGATGATCGCCACATCCATCGCCTGCTCCCGGAAGTAGGGCAGGAACTCCCTCAGGCCCAGCAGCGTCTCGCACGAGCTGACGGGATGCGGGCTCTGCCGCCTCAGGTATCCCAGCGCCTCCGGACTGAAGCTGTCGATCTCGACCCAGAACATGTCGAGGTGGGCAATGGCGCGGAGAATCCGGAGGTAACCCTCGGTCTTCGCGTTGAAGTTGAGATCCAGCAGGAGATCCACGTCCGGTCCCGCCCCGTCGCGCAGCGCCTCCAGGTGCATCACGATGTTGCGCAGGACCGGTTTCTCCACGTTGATGCCCGTCTCGAAGGGCACACCGAAGCCCGGTCGCCAGCCGCGGCGAATTCGTCCGGAGGGGTCGTAGTCGAAGATGTTGGTCTTGAGGGCGGTGAAGCCCTTCTCGCGTACTTCCCGTCCGATGGCCCGGACCCCGTCGAGGTCGGTGATCGCCGGCGCGTAATGGGTCGGGTGATTGATTCGCCAGGTGGCGCAGTGGGACCAGTAGACCCGGATGCGGTCGCGGATCTTCCCCCCCAGCAACTCGTAGACCGGTACGCCCAGGCCCTTCGCCTTCGCGTCCAGGAGCGCATTCTCGATGGCGCCCATGGCCAGTGCCACGATCCCGCCGCTCGCGGGACGGGTCGCGCAATGAAGGTCGGCAAGGATCCGTTCGTGGGCGGACACGTCCTGCCCGATCACCCGCACCGCGAGGCGCTCGATCACCGCCCCCACACCCGGCGCCCCGAAGCCTTCGTCGAACTCGCTCCACCCGACCACACCGGCGTCGGTCGAGAGCTTCACGAAATGATAGTTGCGCCAGCCGGCGTCGGCGGCCAGCAATTCGATGCCTGTGACCCTCATGAATCTCCCCCAGCCTGCTTCGATGGTCGGTCCGGCCCTGCGACCGGCAGGTCCACCCGGGACAGCGTCAGATAGGCTGCCCCGGTGGGTCCGCGGCGCGATCGTACCAGCACGAAGGCGCGCGCCGTCCACTCCACCGGGGCGATGCCGACCCCCTCCCGGGACCGCGCCGCGTGACGCACGAGCGTCACATGGGGCCGGAACGGCCGCGGGTCCGGGTCGAAGCCCCGCTCCCGCAGCCAGCCGGCGAGCGAACGCTGGAACTCCAGCAAGGGGGACGGGGGTACGGTCGGCGCCGCCCAGCCGATTCCGTTGTGCGGCCACACGCCGACACGGTCCAGGCAGAGCGGAAATGCCGGCACGAAGGCCGGTGGCGGCGCAGCGACCAGCGATGCAAGCCTCGCTTCCGGAAGGTCCCCCAGGAAGGCCAGCGTGAGGTGGAGCGTCTCCGGCCGCATGCAACGCCCGTCCACTTCCCGGCTCAACCGGATGGCGTGCCGTTCGAGGGCCTCCGCCGCTGGCGCGTCCGGCCACAGCGCGAAGAAGGCCCGCGCCCGGTCCTGGCGGGCCGCGGCCAGCTTGCCCTGCCCCCCCTCGGACGCGGGCGCTGCCCGGAGGTTGCCGCCGCGCGTCACCCTTGCCTCCCGCACCGCTCCGGCCTTGCCGTGTGCTGCCGTCCGGGCACCGCCGGGCCCCCTGATGCGCCCCGGACCCGACATCGCGCAACACGGCGTGAACCACTTCCGGCCAGCATCCCGTCGACCCTCACGAACCGGTCCCCTCGCAAAGGAGCCTCCATGAACGAATCGCTGCAGCACCTCGTCGCCCTGGCAGCCGCCGAAGTCGGGACTCGGGAGGGCGCCGTGAACAACACCGGCGCCCGGATCGTCGAGTACCAGGGCGCCACCTGGCTCGCCCCCGGCGCCTGGCCCTGGTGCGCCGCCTTCGCCTCCTGGCTGATGCGTGAGTGGCTCGAGATCGAGACGGTCCGCAAGGCCCTCGGGCTCGCCACCTTCTCGCTGGCCGAGAAGTGGCGCTGCCGGGACGCGAGCGCCTTCGGCTGGGAAAAATGGGCCGCGCAACGCCAACTCACGGTGCTCCCGGAGACCGCCACGGCGCGCGCCGGGGACTTCGTGGTGTTCGACTTCTCCCACATCGGTCTCGTTGCCGAGGACCAGCCCTCGCCCCGGGCGACGCTGCACACCATCGAGGGCAATACCAACGGCAAGGGCGAGCGCGACAGCGAAAGTGGCGACGGCGTCTGGCGCAAGGAGCGGGCCCCGGGCCTCAGCAAATCGTACATCCGGATCTTTCCCGGGACGTCGGAGTCCCGGGCTTCTGCGCCGGCCACGAGCCGCGGCCCGCGCGTGCGAACGCGCTGACCCTCCCAGGGCCGCCGCCCGGCCTCACGCTTCGCCCATCCTCGGGTAGTCGGTGTAGCCGGCCGGCCCGCGGCTGTAGAAGGTGCCGCGGTCATAGGGGGTCAGCGGGGCGCCGATCCGCAAGCGCCCGGGCAGATCCGGATTGGAGATGAATAAGCGGCCGAAGGCGATCGCATCGGCCTCCCCGGCCGCGATCGTGGCCCCCGCGCTGTCGGCGCGGAAGTTGCCGGCGGCGAAGAGGGGTCCCCGCCAGAGGGGACGGAACAGCCGCGCCGCCGAGGGCACGTTCTGGTGGTCAACGTCGCGCTGTCCGGCACCGCTGGCCCGGGGCTCGATGAGGTGAAGGTAGGCGAGGCCGAAGGCGGACAACTCGCGGATGAGGTGCGAGTACAGCGGCAGGGGCTCGGCCTCGCCGCTGTCGTTGGCGATCCCGTAGGGCGACAGGCGGATGCCCACGCGCCCGGCGCCCCAGACGCCGGCGATGGCCTCGGTCACCTCCAGCACCAGACGACAGCGATTCGCGATCGAGCCGCCGTAGGCATCGGTCCGCTGGTTGGTACGCGATTGCAGGAACTGCTCCAGCAGGTAACCGTTGGCGGAGTGGATCTCGACGCCATCAAAGCCGGCCTGCAGGGCGCTGCGGGCAGCGTGTGCGTAGCGCTCCACCAGAGCCGGGATCTCGGCCGTGTCCAGAGCACGGGGCATCGGGCAGGGTTCGCGGCGAAAATCGGCCGTGAGAACCTCCGACTGGGCGGGGATGGCCGACGGGGCGACCGGCGCCCCGCCATCGGGCTGATGGGACGGGTGGGACAGGCGGCCCATATGCCAGAGCTGCAGGAACATGTGGCCGCCACCCGCGTGTACCGCGTCCACCACCGCCTTCCAGCCGGCCGTCTGCTCGGGGGTGTGGATGCCCGGCGTGCACGGCGCCCCCCGCCCGTCGGGCGAGACCTGCGAGGCCTCCCCGATGATCAGCCCGCCGGGGCTGGCGCGCTGGGCGTAGTACTCGGCCATCATGGCATTGGCGACATTGCCTGCCGCAGTCGCCCGCATGCGGGTGAGGGGCGCCATGACGACGCGGTGCGACAGGGTGAGGCTGCCCAGGGAAAGGGGGGTGAACAGGTCGGATGGGGTCATCGGGGTTTCCGGGTCACGGCTGGATCGCGGGACAGGCGCCATCACCGCCCCACGGGCGCGACGGATCAGGGTCCGGGCAGGCGGAACACAACAGGGCATCCCCGAGGCGATAGCCGAAGAGGACCTTGCCGCCCGCGTCCACCGCCACCACGTGGTTGACGGGCAGGGACAGGCGGAGCTCGCCGTCGACCACGATGGGCGGGGCCTGGAAGCTGCGCACCACGCCGCTCCCGCAGACCCGCGCGGGGGCCAGCGCGGCAGCATTGCCCGCGTCCATGCCCGTCAGCGGCAAGAAGCCCTGGTTGCCATCGTCGCGCCCGCAGCTGAACCACTCGATGGAACGACCGGCGTCCCGGAGGCGCGCGTCGTTGATGTCGGTGCCCCAGGCCAGGGCGGGCAGGATGGCCGCCATCAGGGCGGCCCGGGACAGCAGGGGCGGCGGGCGCATGGGAGATTCATCTTCGCCATCAGGGGGGCTGACCGCGAAGACTACCCCATCGCACCAGGGGCCGATGCGCAGGGGGCGCAGGGCGTGAGAAACTTGCGCCCGCCCGCGGATCTCCCGTGTGCTGGCGGCCCGGGCCCCGGCCCGGAGCCCGGAGTCCCGTTCCTTCCTTTCGAGACCGACACATCATGCAAAGAGCCATCATCCTGCGCGAACCGGGTCCGCCCGACGTCCTGAAAGTCGAGCCCATCGATGTCGGCGCCCCCGGCCCCGGCCAGCTGCGCCTGCGCCAGACCTATGTCGCCGTGAATTTCCACGACTGTTACGTCCGTTCCGGTCTGTACAAGACCCTCGCTCTGCCAGGCATTCCGGGTCTGGAGGGCGTGGGCATGGTGGAAGCGGTGGGAACGGACGTGACGGGCTTTCGCGAGGGCGACCGTGTGGCCTACCTCACCAGCGCCTACGGCGGGTACGCCAGCCACCGGCTGATCGACGCAGGCCTGCCGGTGAAGCTGCCCGACAGCCTGGACGACCGTACGGTCGCCGCCACCTGGCTTCGGGGGCTCACGGCGCAGATGCTGGCCTGTTCGGTGTTTCCCATCCGTGCCGGCCAGACCGTCCTGGTCCACGCGGCCGCCGGCGGCGTGGGCCGGCTTCTGTGTCAGCTGGCGCGGCACCTCGGCGCCACGGTCATCGGCACGGCGGGCAGCGCCGCCAAGGCCGAACTGGCCCGGAAGGCCGGCTGCCACCACACGATCCTGTACCGCGAGGAGAGTTTCGTGGACCGCGTGCGCGACATCACCGGTGGACGCGGTGTCGACGTGGCCTACGACTCGGTGGGCAAGGACACCTTCCAGGGATCCCTCGAGGTGCTGGCGATGCGGGGGCATCTCTGCAATTTCGGGCAGGCCTCCGGCCCCATCGCACCGTTTCACATCTCGCAACTGTTCGCGAAGTCCAACAGCATCTCGCGCCCGGCGGTCTTCCACTACTTCGTGGGCGACGAACGCGCCGCGATGGCGCAGCGGCTGTTCCAGGCGCTCCAGGACGGCGTGATGAGCGCCGACGAGGCCCACGAGTACCCCTTCGCCGAGGCCTCCCGGGCGCACGCGGACCTGGAATCCCGCAACACCACGGGGGCCGTCCTCCTGAAGGTGTGAGTTTCCCGGGGTCGGCCGGTGGCCGGCCCCGGGGTGTCTGGCCGCGCCATGCCGCGACGGTGGCGCCGAGGCCGTTTCTGCCCGTCTCCAGCCCATGCCCAGCCTGTTCACGCCGTTCACCCTGAAAGACGTCACCCTGCGCAACCGCATCGTGATGTCCCCCATGACCATGTACAGCTCCATCGATGGCCGGCTGGACGACTACCACGTGAGCTACCTCGGCGCGCGGGCCGCGGGAGGGTTCGCACTGGTGTTCGGCGAGCAGATGGCGATCACCCCGGACGGGCGGACCACCACGTCGTGCGCGGGCCTCTGGGACGACGCCCAGATCGAGGGACACGCGCGGGTGGCGTCGATGGTCGGACGCATGGGTGCCGTGCCGGCGATTCAGCTGGGGCACACGGGGCGCAAGGGCAGCCAGCTGCCGCCCCACAAGGGTGTCAACCCGGATCGAACCAAGAAACAGCTTCCCCCCGACCATCCCGACGGATGGACCTGCGTGGCCCCGTCAGCCATCCCCTACGGCTTCGCGGGCCACACCCACCCGGTACACGCACTCGGCGTGGAAGAGATCCGGGCGCTCCACCAGTCATACGCCGCAGCCGCGGTGCGGGCCCTCGAAGCGGGCTACCGGTGGCTGGAGTTGCACTTCGCGCACGGCTATCTTGCCGCGAGCTTCTTCTCTCCCCTGGCGAACCGGCGCACCGACGAGTATGGCGGCAGCGTGGCAGGCCGCGCCCGTTTCCTCCTCGAGGCTCTCGACGCGGTGCGGGCCGTCTGGCCCGAGCGGTATCCCCTCACCATGCGGCTGGGCTGCGACGACCTGAATCCGGAGGGCACGCAGTTCGAAGACTCGGTCGTGGCGGTCCGGATGATGAAGGATCGCGGACTCGACATGGCGGACCTGTCCCTGGGATTCAACACCGATGCCATGATGGATCCGCCCATGGGCCGCCAGGCCTTCATGGTCGAGCGCGCCCACCGGGTCCGGCAGGAGGTGGGCCTGCCCGTGATGACCAGCTGGAACCTCGGCGTGCCAGAGGTCGCCGAGCGGGTCATCCGGGAGGAGCTCGTCGACCTGGTCATGCTGGGACGCCCGGCCCTGGCCAATCCCCATTGGCCGGTCTGGGCCGCCCGGGAACTGGGACACGAGGCCCCGTTCTCTCTCGTGCCGGACGACTGGCGCTGGTGGCTGGAGAACTTTCGCGGCGACGCGGCCAGCATCGGCTGGCCAGCCGCGGGCGGCCTTCCGGAGACGCCGCGGGTGGAATGAGAGCCGGGGCGCCGGCTGCGCCTGCAGCACGGAAACGCCGCGGTCGGGCCGCTCGGGCAGCGACGAATGGCGCGGCGTGGGCGAGGTTCCCGCTGACCGGTTCCAGACGGGCGTCGGCGCCCGAGGCAGCCGCCCGCTCGGGCCTACTTCTGCCCCGCCGCCTTGGCCGCCGCGATGGCCCGGCCCCACTCCTCGCGGGTAACGTGCTGCAGCAACTCGCTCCGGCGACCCCAGATCCGATCGATCCCGGCCTGTCTCCGGTCCAGCGCGGACGCAAGGAAACGATCGAAGTCCTCGGGAGTGGAATCGTAGTCGCGGATGAGTTTCTCCAGGAGGGACGCATCCTTGTCGACCGCCCTGTTCAGGCCGTCGATGTCCTCGTTCACCCGACGAAGACTCCTCAGTGCGTGAGCGCGGCGGACATCGTCCTCCACCGCGGCATGGAGGGAGGCCTCCATGTGCCGTGCCATGAGCGAACCGAGCACCTCGTTACTGTTTCCGAACATCCCTCCGTACAAGGACAGCAGCAAGGCGATCAGCATAAGGGTTCTCCCTCGTTGGCCCGCTGGGAGCCTGTCGGACTCAGGATGATTCGGCTGCAACGGTGGGAAAACGGTCCATGTCCCGCCGCCCGCCCCTCGCGCATGCCCGATATGTTCGGCGAAATCGTCAAGATATGCCCTCGCTCTCCCGGCGTTTAGCCATCGACCACCCGCGCCCGACAGGCTAGCGGGTGAGCGCCCGCCACTCCGCCGCACTCGTCTCCCGGCGCATGGCAAAAATGACATCGCGGTACTCGGCCAGCACCGCCTGGCGCCTGCTCGCGAATTGCGCCGTCACCAGATCCGCCTCTTCGCGGGTGGCGTCGTAGTCCGAGTTGAGGGCGAGAGCCTTCGCGTCGAGCATCCCTGCCTCGCGCACGTAGGCTTCCCGCAGGACGCCCAGGCGCTCGCCAAGCGCCCTCAGTCGCCGGGCTCGATCCGGATCCGCGATGTTTCGGTCCACCAGATCAGCCCAGTTGTCCGCGCTGCGACCGGTCGGAGACGGCGCATCCCGGGACGCCGAGCACCCCGCCAGAATTCCCGCCAGCAACCCGGCGCCCAGAAGCGCGCCGACCGCCCGCGCGGCGCAGGCCAGGGAATCAACCATGCCACGACGGGCGGGATGGCCAGGGAACGATGTCCGGCGGGTGGACAAGGCAGATCCCCTGTCCATGATCCCACGGCACAACCGCCCGAAAGGTCTGCTCACCGGTTCCTCCCGAAGCTGCCCGAACAACCCAAACTGCCAGTTTCCCATTCACCGCCTCTCGTTCGTCACGCCCACGGCCGCTCCGTGGGATGACCCAGCCTCGCCCGCCGTGACCGGACTGCCGCCTTTCCGCACGTGCGCCGATGGACCCCGAGCGGCGCTTCCCACGCCCCGCGGACAATCTCCGGACACAAGCCCCGCCCCGGCCTGACGGCGACCGGATCCGACCCCGCCGTGCCCTCTCTCAGTCGGGCAGCGGCGCTGGCGCCCCTGGCAACAGAATGCGAAAGACGGCCCCTCGCTCGCCGTTCACCGCCCAGATGCGCCCCGCGTGAGCCTGCACGATTTCGCGGCAGATGGCGAGTCCCAGTCCCGTGCCACCCGCACCGCTCCTGGTCTTGCTGCTCTGAACGAATTTGTCGAAGATCAAGTCGAGTTCGCCCTCGGGGATCCCCTCCCCCTCGTCGCTGATGGTCAGCAGGAACGCCCCCGCCGCGACGCCGATCTCATGACCGGATGCGGGCTCCACGGAAACCGTCACGCACCCGCCGCGCGGACTGAACTTGATCGCGTTCGACAGCACGTTGGAGATCACCTGCCGGAGCCGCGCGGCATCCGCCGGCACCCGGGCCCCGTTCGGAGGTGCCGGCATCAGGGAAAGGGACAGTTCCCGGGTCTGGGCCAGGGTCCCCAGGTCGGCCAGCACGTCGCCCGCAAGCCCGTGCAGGTCGAGCGGCCGCAACTCGTAGTCCATCGCCCCGGCCTCGAGCTTGGAAAGGTCCAGGAGGTCGTTCACCAGCCGCAGCAGGCGTTCCGCGCTCAGCCGGATGCGCTCGAAGTAGTGGCGCATCTTGTCGAAACTCCGCTCGTCAGCCGGGTCCCGCTCCGCGCCCAGCCTGGAGAAGGCGAGGATCGCGTGCATGGGGGTGCGCAGTTCGTGGGAGACGTTGGCGAGGAACTCGGACTTGGTCCTGTTGGCCGCCTCCGCCGTTTCCTTGGCGTGACGCAGTTCGATCGTCTCCGCCATCGCGGTGCCGATCCGCACGGCGATGCGGGCCGATTCGTCGAGTTCCGAAATCTCGTAACGCCGCTCCGCGTGGATGAACTCTCCCCTGCCGAGGCTTCGCATCACATCGTTGACCTCGAGCAGCGGGGCCGTCAGTTTGCGGCTCTCCGAGCGCGCGCGCCGGTAGAGCCAGGCGAAGAAGGCGCAGTAGAAGACAACGAGGCCGATGACCATGGTCCACGCGATGCGTTCGGCCTGATTCCGGAGATCGTCCACGACGGAAAAGACATTTGCCCGCGGCACGAAGATCAGGAGCTTCCAGCCCGGTTCGGCCACAGTCGCCCAGGCCAGCAGTTTCTGGCCGTTGAACTCGAGCGCCGCCACCCCCGTCTGCGCGCCGCCCACGAGATCCCCCACTGGCCTGAGGCGCTGACGGCGGAACAGGTTGAAGTCATCCGGCTTGAAGGTGTCCTTGCGAATGGCGGTCTGGTAGTCGTGTCTCGTGAGTTCCGCAAGACCCCAGTCCTCCTCGCCGCTCTTCGGCAGAGCGATGACGGTGCCCTTGCCCGACACCAGCACCCCGTAGCCCTCCCACGGGACCGGCAAGGACAGGACCTGATTGACGATCGCGTCGATGGTGATGTCGATGCCCACGACCGCCTCGAGGAAGTCGGCGGTGTAGACCGGGGCGATGGACGAGACGATCCAGCCCGCGCCTGCCGGATCGAGGTACGCGTCGGTCCAGACCACCCTGCGCTCCGGATTGTGCCGGGCGTCCGCGTCGTAATAGAAGTTGTAGGCGGGAATATCCATCTTCGGCGGGTATTGGGACACCACGTCGAAATACGGATAGATGCGGTTCAGGGAGTCCCAGGTGTTGAGGTAGGCCTGCACGATGATCGGGTTGGCTTCCTTGACCGCCCGCAGCACGCGGTCGATCTGGGCGAGTTGCTGCGCCTTGCGCTTCTCCTTCTCGCCGATGGGCACCGCGCCCGTGAAGAACATGGCCCCGTTGCCGGTGTCCCGCGTGGTCAGGTACGCCCCCGTCGGCGACATCGCATAGGACGCCAGGACCTGGGGCGGCGGCGTGTAGGGGGTGGCGAGGGATGTCGCGGTCTCCCGCCGCAGCACTTCCGCCAGACCGCTGACGGCGAGGAGCCTCTGGTTGATGTTCTCCGCCTCGCGACTGGCGATGCCGCGCACCTGGGACTCGGACAGCGACCGAAGCGAGAGCGTGTTTTCGCGGTAGGCAAGCACGCTCGTGAGCACGTAGGCGGCGATGATCGCGACCTCGACCACCAGGAGCGGAACGAGAGTGGCCTTGACGTAGGATCGCCAGATCCAGCGGTGGGCCGGCATGGGACTGGCGCCCTCGAGCGCGGCACCGGGCCGATCGAGAACGGCGAGGGGACCTTGCCCGGCGCTCATGGCCGGCCCCCGCCCGGATGGGTGTGCCCCTCCCACCCGCCCCCCCGACCCCGCGCGACGGGGCGGTCCTCCGGGCTGGCTCCGACACGACGCGGCAGCCAGCCTGCGCCGGCGCGCACGGCATGGACGGCGACGCGTCCGGTGCCAGCGGTCCCGGGGTGTCCGGAGGCTGGACGGGCCCCCATGGGAACCCCCACCGCCAACAACTCGCGTCGCACCAGCTTGTCCCTCGGCAACAGTGGAATCGGAACGGGTAGCAGCCGCCTCGGCACCAGCCTCGTCCGGAAGGACTGACTCAGGACGAGGCCCCCTGCTTGTCGGCGCCCCGCGCACGCGTCCCGTTTCTGGATGCTAACCTGTTCCCCCTACTCGGGAAACACCCGCATGCACCCACGCCGGCACGGGCGGGCAATCCGTCAGGGCTGGCGAGCGGGCACCGCGGCCACCGCGAAGGCCGTTTGCCCCGCACGGGCCCCCGGTGTAGGCTGCACTGCCGTCTGAACGTGGAATTCGATTTGGCCAACCATGCGCCGTGACCCGGAAACCGCCCCTGCCGTCTCGACCCTCGCCGTCGCCTCCGCCCCCAGCCTTCCTTTCGTCCGGCTTCCAGCCCGGGGCAACCGTCACGCGCAACGGCAGCGACCGACACATCGCCGCGCCGCGGCGATCGCCTGTCTCCACAGGACTTTCGCCGGGATCGTGATGACCAGGACGACATTCGTCCTGCTTGCCGTGCTGGCCGCACCGCACTCCGTCCGAGCGGCCGACGTGGATCGCACCGAATGGATGCGTGGGATGGAGGCCGCCTTGCCGGAGTTCTTCTGCCAGCCCCGGCAGTACTTCAGGCAGTGCTTCCGCGTGAGCGACGCCGACTGCCGCAAGCTGGCGGCGTCGACCGCCAGAACCTGCCTGGAACGCTACCGGCCCGACCTCCCGCCCCGGCTGGCGCAGCCCGCTGACGGCATCCGCTGGGGTAACGCCGTGGGCAGTTGCGCCGGCACTGCCTATGAGAAGGCCCTCTCCTCCCGCCGCGTCAGCAGCGCGAAATGCAACGACCCGGCCCAGTGGACCGGGGCTGGCGGCTGACGCTCAGCGCGGTACCGCCTGGAGCAGGACAATGGCCTCGGCCGCGATGCCTTCGCCGCGGCCCGTGAAGCCGAGACGCTCGGTGGTCTTGGCCTTCACGTTCACCTGCCCCGCGTCCACGCCGAGGTCCGTCGCGATCCGCGCCACCATCCCGGGTATGTGGGGCGCCATGCGGGGGGCCTGGGCAATGATGGTCGCGTCCACGTTCGCGATGGCATAGCCGGCCTGCCGGACCCGTTCGGCCACCGTGCGCAGCAGCAAGCGGCTGTCGGCACCGCTGTATGCCGGGTCGGTATCGGGGAAGTGCCGGCCGATGTCGCCCAGTCCGGCCGCACCCAGCAGGGCATCGCACACGGCGTGCAGCAGCACGTCCGCATCCGAGTGCCCCAGCAATCCCCGCTCGAAGGGAATCTCCAGCCCCCCCACGATGAGCGGCCGGCCTTCCACCAGTGCGTGCACGTCGAATCCCTGCCCGATCCGCCAGGTCATGGAGTCAGCCACCTCCTTCGGCGAGAAAACGCTCCGCCAGGGCGAGGTCACGGGCAAACGTGACCTTGATGTTGGCGGGGTCGCCCTCGACAAGCCGCGGCCTGAGGCCCAGCGCCTCGACGGCGGAGGATTCGTCGGTGGTCAGCGCCGGGTCCGCTGCCTCGAGGGCATCCCGAAGCAGGCCGAGACGGAACATCTGGGGCGTCTGGGCCGCCCACAGGCCATCTCGCCCCATCGTCGCCGAGATCCCGCGGTCGGCGTCGGCGCGCTTGAGGGTGTCGGCGACCGGCAGCGCAGCGATGCCGCCCACCGGATCGTCCTCGAGCGCCGCGATCAAACGGTCGAGCAGGCGGTGAGTCAGGCATGGGCGCGCGGCATCGTGCACCAGAACCCATGCCCGCGTGTCCGTATCATGCTGGAGAGCCCGCAGTCCGTTCAGGACCGTCTCGGCGCGGGTCGCGCCGCCACAGCGCAGGATCCGCAGCTTTGCAGCCAGGTCATCCCAGTTGTGCCCCGCGAACCAGCGGTCCTCTTCGGACAGCACGACCGCCACGGCATCGACGCGCGGATGCGTTGCCAGCCGCGTGAGCGTGTGCCGGATGAGGGGCGCGTCGCGCAGCGTCAGGTACTGCTTGGGCAGGGCACCACCCAGGCGGCTGCCCGTTCCGGCTGCGGGCACGAGGGCGATGAGGGGCGAGGGGTGATCGGCATCCATCATGGCTGGATTATCTCCGCAAGCCGCCGGACCGACCAGCCCGGATGCGCCGGGACCTCGACCGTCGCCCAGACAGCAGCGGCGGCTTCCTCAGCGGGCCACCGGGAGCGCGACCTCGAGAGCCTGCAGGACGGGCAGGCGCCCCCGCGCGAAGACCCGGGCGGCCTGGACGAGCCCCTCCTGGGCAGGACCATCGGTCCGCAGGACCCTGGCAGCCGCCTCGGCCCACGCATCCGGGCCCGTGAGGCCGGATGCGCGCGCAGCCAGGAAGAGCTGTTCGGGTCGGCTCACCGGAATACCGCCACCCGTGACCGGGCTCGCCAGCACGCCGATGTCGTCCGCCCCCTCCGCCTCGACGGCAAGCCTGGCGTTGAGCGCGGCCGTGCGGGGCCTCGCGCGTTCGACTTCGCCGGGCGCCGCTGCGCTCGCAAGATGTCCGCAGGCCGCCAGCTCGAAGACGGTATCCGCGATCGTCGCCAGGGGCACCCCGGGGCTGACCGCCTCGATGCCGCCGACCGTGCAGGACTGTCGATCGCCCAGCGCGGCCGTCACGGCCGCCGTGCCCGGGACGGACAGCCGCAGTTCCCCCCCGGAGCCGGACACGCGTTCGGGGAGATCACCGGCCGGGGAGAGGAGCACCACCCTTTCGCCCCGCCACAGGGTCTCCAGTTCCCGCCCGCCCGCGGCCACGGGATCGCGCATCCACAGGTCCTGGCGGAACGTGGCATTGGTCATGAAATCCCGCACGGTTTCCCGGAGGATGGAATCCCCGATGCCGGCCAGGATGCCGCGCTGGTCGCGGGTGAGGCGAAGACTGTCCAGGTGGTCGGCGAGATGCGCCGGGCACGCGTACGTCAGGCCTGCGTCCGCCAGGATACCCGCCAGTTCCGCGAATGGCATGGGATGCCAGTCGCGATTGAAGTATTCGTGGGCGAGGTAGCGGCGGTCCGCGCCGCGCATCCGCTCGAAGCGCTCGGCAAGCGCCGGGTTCTGCGACGCGTGCGCCGGGCTGGACTCGAGCAGGCGCCCGGCGAAATCCAGGGCGTCGTCGATGCGCTGCACGGTGTCGCCGGCCCCCGCCCGCGCCGCGTGGTCCGCCATCAGCCGGCGCAGGGGAATCATCGCGTTCCATCCGGGCAACGCGTTGCAGCCCGTGTAGACGATTCCGCCGGCTGCGAGGTGGCGCCGGATGAATTCCGAGATGCAGGCGCGGTTTTCCGCCGAGACCCAGCTCAGGACGCCATGCAGACCGATGAAATCGAAGCGTGGAAGATCGGGATGCTCGAGGAATTCCGTGAAGGACGCCTCGATGGCCATGAGGCCGACCCCGGCAGAAGCCGCCAGCGAACGGGCCTGGCGGACATGGGCGGGCAGCAGATCGTTTCCCCACCACGCAATGTCCGACGCCGCGGCGTGCACCGCGAGGCTCACCCCCTGCCCGAACCCGAGTTCACAGGCGACGCGAATTCCCGGCGGCCGTATCCCCGCGCGCAGCAGGGCCAGGCGAACCAGCCGCGGGTTCAACGCCCGGTGGTAACCGAAGGTGTAACCCACGTCCATGACATAACCGGCCGCCCTTTCGCTCATGGGGGCATTGTGCCCCACCGACCGGGGATTGAAATTCCCCTAAAGATTCCGCGCGACGCGCCGTTCCGGTTGCACATGATCCGAAATCCTCTATTGCTTCGCAGGGACATTCCATGTTGATCACCGACCGGGACATCGACCGTTTCCTGATCCATTCCCAGAAAGAAATCATCGCGACCGTGAGTGAAATCATGAAGGCGCGGGAAATGGTCATGGCGCACCTGAATCGCGGGCCCGACTTCCTGATGACCGCCGTTCTCGCCATCGACCGGGAAGGCGTCATCCTGGATGCGGTCAAGGATGGGGCGTCCAGCCAGCGTCTTCTCCAGAGCCGCTCGCTCCGGCTGATCACGTCCCTGAACCGGGTGAAGATCCAGTTCGACACCGGCAGCGCCGTCGCGGTCCGGCTCGGAGGCCACCCCGCCTACCGCGTCCCCACGCCGACGTCGCTCCTGAAATTCCAGCGACGGGAGCACTATCGGGTGGAAACGCCCGCCTCGAACCCGCTCACCTGCCGGCTGATCACGCGGTCTGGAAACGTACTGACGACCCTGGTCGACATCGGCGTCGGCGGGGTCTGCCTGACGGGCTACCCGGGGCACGTGGTGCTGACACCGGGAGAGGAATACCGGAACTGCATCATCGACCTGGGCAACGCGGGCCGCCTCGAGGCGGATATCAAGGTGCGCAATGCCGTGGACTCCCCGATGCGAAACGGCAAGAAGACGCGGCGGGTCAACTGCAGTTTCTCACGTCTCCCCCCGGGCGGCGAAGCGACTCTCCAGCGCTTCGTCACCCGGCTCGACCTCTTCCGGCGGGGACGCGGCGACGGCTTCTGAGGGTCGGGCCCTGCCGTCCCCCCCGTGACGGGCCGCGCCGGCGCGCACGCGCGCCAGGCTGCGGGGGCGCAAGGCCTATAATCCCGGCGCCCTGCCACTGCGCCCGAGATTCCTTGCTTCCGATTCCTGTTCCACCAGGCGGCCATCGCCTGGTCACCGGCCCGTTACCGGGCTCGGCCGACGCGCTCGCGATCGCCGAACTCGCCAATGGACGTCAGCCGCTCGCCGTCGTGACGGCGAGCGCCTCAGACGCACAGCGCCTTGCCTCGGAGATCCGCTGGTTCGCCCCGGCCTGCAAGGTACACGTGCTGCCGGACTGGGAAACGCTCCCCTACGACAGCTTCTCCCCTCATCAGGACCTCGTCTCCGAGCGGCTGGAGACTCTCTACCTTCTCACCCAGGGAAGCGTGGATGCGCTGATCGTCCCGGTGACCACCGCCCTGATGCGGCTGCCGCCCCGTTCCTATCTGTCGGCCTACACCTTCTTTTTCCGGCAGGGCGCGAGGTTCGACCCGGACGCGTTCCGCCAGCAACTCACCATGGCGGGCTATTCCCACGTCTCCCAGGTGGTGGCTCCCGGGGAATACAGCTACCGCGGGGGCCTGATCGATCTGTTCCCGATGGGCTCGCCGGTACCCTACCGCATCGATCTCTTCGACGAGGAAATCGACTCCATCCGCACCTTCGACGTCGATACCCAGCGCAGCATCTACAAGGTTGGGGACGTGCGCCTGCTGCCCGCCCGGGAGTTTCCCCTCGACGAGGCAGGCCGGGCGTTCTTCCGCCGCCGCTTCCGCGACGTGTTCGAGGGCGACCCGTCGAAGCGCCGGCTCTACCGTGACATCGGCGGCAACGGCATCCCTCCGGGCATCGAGTACTACCTGCCACTGTTCTTCGAGGACACGGCGCTGCTCACCGACTACCTGGCTCCAGGCACCCTCATCGCGACCGAGGGCGACCTGCCGGGCGCCATCGCCCAGTTCTGGCGGGACACCCAGTCGCGCTTCGAACTCCTGCGTGGCGACTCGCAACATCCCATCCTGCCCCCGGCGGCCCTCTACCTGCGCGAAGACGAGTTCTTCACGTCCCTGAAGGCTCACGCCCGTGTGGATCTGACCCGGGGCCTGCCGGAAGCGGGAACCGACGCGGGGGCGGCGCCCCTGCCTTCGGTCGCGGTGGATCGCCGGGCACCGGATCCCCTGACGGCGCTGAAGACCTTCATCCGGGGCTTCGACGGGCGGGTCCTGATCGCCGCGGAGAGTCCCGGGCGGCGGGAGACCATCCTGGAGTTGCTGGAAGGCCACGGCCTGCAGCCCGGTCTGGTGGATTCCTGGGCCGCCTTCGCGGCAGGCACCGAACCCCTGGGCCTGACGGTCGCGCCGGTGTTCGACGGCTTTGTCCTGCCCGGCGTGAAGCTCGCCCTGGTGACGGAGACGGAACTCTACGTGTCCGCCCCCCGCACCCGCGGGGTGCGCGAGCGGGAGAAACGCACCTCCGCGGAAAACGTCCTCCGCGACCTGTCCGAGGTCAAGGTGGGGGATCCGGTCGTCCACGAGAACCACGGCATCGGCCGCTACGTCGGGCTCGTCACCATGGACCTCGGGGACGGGCCGGCGGAGCTGCTCACCCTGGAGTACGACGGGGGCGACAGGCTCTACGTGCCCGTGTCGCAGCTGCAGGTCATCAGTCGCTACGCGGGCGCCTCGCCGGAATCGGTCGCCCTGCACAAGCTGGGCAGCGGGGACTGGCAGAAAGCCCGCCGCAAGGCGGCCCGCCAGGTGCGGGACACGGCGGCGGAACTGCTGAACCTCTACGCAAGACGGGCCGCGCGGCAGGGCCACGCGTTCGCGCTCAACCACCAGGACTACGAAACCTTCCGGGCAGGCTTTCCCTTCGAGGAGACGGCGGACCAGTCCGCCGCCATCGCGGCCGTCATCTCGGACCTCCTGTCCGGCAAACCCATGGACCGCCTCATCTGCGGCGACGTCGGGTTCGGGAAGACCGAGGTGGCCCTTCGGGCGGCGTTCGTGGCGGTGGCCGATGGCAAGCAGGTGGCCGTGCTGGTGCCCACCACGCTGCTCGCCGAGCAGCACTTCTACAACTTCTCCGACCGCTTCGCCCAGTGGCCGGTCAAGCTCGCGGAGCTCTCCCGCTTCCGCACCTCGAAGGAGGCCGCGGCGGCCCTGAAGGGCATCGAGGACGGCTCCATCGACATCGTGATCGGCACCCACAAGCTGCTCGGCCAGGAGGTGAAGTTCCGGAACCTGGGGCTGGTCATCATCGACGAGGAGCACCGGTTCGGGGTCCGACAGAAGGAACGGCTGAAGCAGTTGCGCGCCGAGGTGGACGTTCTGACCCTCACCGCCACCCCCATCCCGCGCACGCTCGCGATGTCGCTGGAGGGCCTGCGGGACTTCTCGGTGATCGCGACGGCGCCGCAGAAACGGCTCGCCATCAAGACCTTTGTGGCCCGATTCTCCGAAGGTCTCGTGCGCGAGGCCGTGCTCCGGGAACTGAAGCGCGGCGGCCAGGTGTACTTCCTCCACAACGAGGTCGAGACCATCGGCAACTGGGAGGCCAAACTGGCGGCCCTGGTGCCCGAGGCGCGCATCCACGTGGCCCACGGCCAGATGGGTGAACGCGACCTGGAACATGCCATGCGCGACTTCTACCAGGCGCGCTTCAACGTGCTTCTCTGCACCACGATCATCGAGACGGGCATCGACGTGCCCACGGCGAACACCATCATCATCAATCGGGCAGACCGCTTCGGGCTCGCCCAGCTCCACCAGTTGCGGGGACGCGTCGGCCGATCCCACCACCAGGCCTATGCCTACCTGCTCACGCCCGACGAGGAGGCCTGCACACCCCAGGCCCGCAAGCGCCTCGACGCCATCCAGATGATGGACGAACTCGGATCCGGCTTCTATCTGGCCATGCACGACCTGGAGATCCGCGGCGCGGGCGAAGTGCTGGGGGACTCCCAGAGCGGCGAGTTGCAGCAGGTGGGATTCAGCCTCTACATCGACATGCTCAATCACGCCGTGCGCTCGCTCAGGAACGGGAAGGAACCGGATCTCGAGGGACCGCTCCACGCCACGGTGGAGATCAACCTGCACACCGCCGCGCTGTTGCCCGCCGACTACTGCGCGGACGTGCACGAGCGGCTGGTGCTCTACAAGCGCCTCGCCGGCTGCGAATCGCTGGACGATCTGGAGAAGATGGCCGAGGAGATCGTCGACCGCTTCGGCCGCCTGCCGGATCCGGCCCGGGCGCTGGTGGAAACCCATCGCCTGCGGGTTCTCGCAGAGGCACTGGGGGTGGCACGGATCGACGCGGCGCCCGAGGCGATCGTGCTCACGTTCGGGCCGAACCCGGTGGTGGAATCCGCCCACGTCATCCGGCTGCTCCAGAGCCGCAAGGGCTGGCGGCTGGCGGGGCCCGACCGGCTGCGCATCGAGACCCGGCTGTCCGAGGTCGCGATGCGGATCGTCCGGGTGAGGGAGATTCTGCGCGACCTCGGTGCCGCGCCCGGGGCCGGCTGATGCGCGCCGCGGACGCCGTCTTCGACTTCGACACGGCGATCGACCGCGCCGGCACGTGGAGTCTCAAGCACGACCGATACGGCAGCCGGGACGTCATCCCCATGTGGGTCGCGGACATGGACTTCCGTTCCCCGCCCGCCGTCATCGAAGCCCTCCGCCGGCAGCTGGAGCACGGCATCTTCGGCTACATCGAGCCGGGACCGGAACTGGCGGCCGCCATCATCGACCGCCTCGACGCCAGCTACGGCTGGCGCCCGCACCCCGACTGGTTCGTCTGGCTTCCGGGACTGGTGTCGGGGCTCAACATCGTGTGTCGCGCCGTGGGGGAACCGGGCGACGACGTGCTGACCGGAGTACCCATCTATCCGCCCTTCCTGTCTGCGCCCCTCAACGCGCAGCGGCGGTGCGTGCGCGTTCCCCTGACCCCGGACGGGACCACGTGGCGCTTCGAGGCTGCGGCGCTCGAGTCAGCGATGGGCGACCGGTCGCGGCTTTTCCTTCTCTGCAACCCCCACAACCCCGTGGGGCGGGTGTACGACCGGCGGGAACTGGAGGCGCTCGCGGAAGTCTGCCTGCGGCGCGACGTGGTGATCTGCGCCGACGAAATCCACTGCGGTCTGGTGCTCGACCCGGACCGGCGCCACGTGCCGCTGGCATCCCTCGACGACCGGATCGCGCAGAGGACCATCACGCTGATGGCCGCGTCCAAGACCTTCAACCTGCCGGGCCTCGGAAGCGCCTTCGCCATCATCCCGGACGCGGAGCTACGGCGGCGCGTGTCGGGGGTCATGCGCGGCATCGTCCACCGCCCCATGACCCTGGGTCTATGGGCAACGCTGGCCGCCTACCGCGACGGCGAGCCGTGGCGCACGGCCCTCGTGGAATACCTCCGGGGCAACCGGGACCGCGTGGAAGCGACGATCGGCGCGTGGCCCGGGTTCGGAATCACCCACGCCGAGGCGACCTATCTGTCGTGGATCGACGCCCGCGCCAGCGGCATCGACCAGCCCGCCCGCGCCTTCGAGCAGTCGGGTGTCGGGCTCTATGACGGGGCGGATTTCGGGGCGCCAGGCTTCCTGCGCCTGAACTTCGCGTGTCCCCGGGCCACCCTCGACCTTGCACTCCGCCGGATGGAGCAGGTGGTCCGGATGAAAACCGGCCGCTGAGAGACGGGCAGCCGACGCTCAGGCCGGAGCGGTCTCGGCACCGGCCCGGGCGTGCAGCGCCAGGAATTCCCCCACGGCGCCAGCGAATGCGTCCATGTCGGCGCGCGTCACGTCGAGATGGGTGACGAGGCGGATCACCGGCCCCAGGGAAATCAGCATGCCTTGCTCCGCGAGGAATGCCTTGAGGCCGGGCGCGAGGGCAGGCACGACCTGCATGAAGACCATGTTGGTCTGGACCAGCGCAAGGTCCACGCTCACGCCCGGAATCATGGACAGCAGCCGGGCGAGGTGCCGGGCGTTGTCGTGATCGTCCGCCAGCCGCTCCACGTGGTGGTCGAGAGCGTAGAGGCCAGCCGCGGCCATGACGCCAGCCTGACGCATGCCACCGCCCAGCACCTTGCGCCACCGCCGCGCGCGCTCGACCAGGGGCGCCGGCCCCACCAGCACCGACCCGACCGGTGCGCCCAGTCCCTTCGACAGGCAGACGGACACCGTGTCGAAATGACGGGCGATCTCCACCACAGGCACGCCAAGCGCGACCGTGGCATTGAAAAGCCGGGCGCCATCGAGGTGCAGTCCCAGCCCGCGGGCACGCACCAGCGCCCGCGCGTCGGCCAGGTAGGTCAGGGGCAGCACCTTGCCTCCCTGGGTATTCTCGATGGCGAGGAGGCGCGTCTTCGCGAAGTGTGAATCGTCCGGCTTGATGGCGGCGGCCACCCGTGCGAGATCGAGCGTGCCGTCGGGCTCGTTCTCGATCGGCTGGGGCTGGATGCTGCCAAGCACCGCCGCGCCTCCCCCCTCGTAGCGATAGGTGTGTGCCTGCTGCCCGACGATGTATTCGTCGCCCCGCTCGCAGTGGGCCATGAGGCCGATCAGGTTGCCCTGGGTTCCGGTCGGCACGTAGACGGCCGCTTCCTTGCCGAGGAGCTCGGCCACCCGGCTCTCGAGGCGATTGACCGTGGGATCCTCCCCATACACGTCGTCGCCCACTTCCGCCGCCGCCATCGCTGCCCGCATGCCTGCGGTGGGCCGGGTCACGGTATCGCTGCGAAGATCTATCGGGTTCATCGTGGTTCTCCGGAAAAGTGCATCAAGTGCGCGACTGGAGCCTGCGCCACCAGATCCAGACCTGCTTGCGGGTACCCAGGTCGATCGTACCGACCCCCTCGGCACCGGGCGCGGCATCACTGCCCAGTCGCGGCGCCTGCGCCTCGATCCGGCGCGCGCCCGAAGCGGGATCCGCCTCCATCACCCGCGTGACGGCGAAGGGTACCGGAACGCTGGAACCGTCGAGCCGCGCCTCCCCTCTCTGCCCTTCCCTGAGCAGTTCGCGATCGGCGTCCGCTGCCTCGATGAGCAGGCGATAGCTGTCCGGCTGGACGATGGCGAACAGATCCTGCCCTGCCTGGACAGCCCCCCGCGCCCCGGCCCTCGGCGGCGCCGCCTGTACCACGCCGTCCACGGGACTCAGGATCTGGAGCGCCGACATCCGCTCATCCAGGGCGGCCACCCTCGTCTCCAGTTCCCGACGCCTGACCCCCAGCGTCTCCACTGCCGCCTGGTCCTCACCCTGCTTCGCTTCCTTCAGCGCCTGGAGCAGGCGCTCCCGCTCCGCGCCCAGCCTGCCTCGCTCCACCTGCGCTTCGGCCTCGTCGAAACGCGCGAGCACCTGTCCCCTCCTGACGCCATCCCCCGGCTGGACGAGCACCTCCGCCAGCTTCCCTTCGAATGGCGCGGTGACCTTCCGCGGGGTGCCGCCTTCCACCACCACCGACACGGGGGCCTGGTACTCGCCGGTTGCCCCCAGCAGCAGCAGCACCAGCGCGAGCCCCCCCACCAGCCCGACCTTCCACCCGCCATGGGAACGACCGAGCAGGCTGCCCAGCCCGGGGCGAGAGGCCCCTCCCTGCCGCGAGCGGGAAACCGGCTTCAGCTCGATGAGGGGCGCCGCCAGCACGGCCACCTGCCGCAGCGACACGAGTTCCTCGGCTTCGAAGGCCGGACCCTGGGGCCGTTCGCAAAGCAGGACACCCGCACACCCCCCCGCCCCGACGAGTGGCAGCGCGCAGACTCGCGGGCCGAGGTCCGGATCCACCTCGGGCCCGGATTCGGGGATGGACTCCGGAAGGACGCTCGCGAGCAGCACCGTCTCACGGTCGATGGCGACCTGCACCAGCGCCTCCCGCCGCAGGTCGTCGTCCTCGCTGCCCGCACCCGCCTCGGGCCCCTGGCGCGCGGCCAGGGTGAGCACGCCGTGGCGGGTCACCCCCACGCTCACCAGCAGCGCGGGAAAGGCCGAGGCCAGCGCATCAGCCAGGCTCCGCGCGGCGCCCGGCAGGTCGGAAGCCTGTCCGCATGCCTCGATGGCGGGTACCACCTGGGCGAAACGCCGGGACCGCACGCCCGTCTCCTGACCTGCGGCGCGCTCGATCGAGGCCACGAGCCAGCCAGCCCCCCAGCGGAGTTCCTCGAGCCCCTCCTGCAACGCGTGCGCGGGGACGGCATCACACTCGAATACGATGACCCAGTCGGGGTAGTGGTCGGGGCGCGTGATCAGGTGAAAGCGTGACCCCACCGACCGCACGAGCGCGATCGGCCGCGTGAACCCCTGCCGGGCGGAAATCTGGACCTCGGCGGGCTCTCCCACGGCCGCACCCCAATGGCCGGCAAGGCTCACGCTCTGGGCTTCCGCGCTTCTGCGGAACACATAGCCGGCCCGGGCCGAGGGTATGCGCTCGGCGACAAGAGACAACCAGGTCGCCACGCGTTCCGGGAAACCGCCGGACGAAGAAAAAGCCGCCCATCGGGCGGCTGTGTCGGCGGGCGGGGCCTTTTCGGATTCTGCCCGGTCTTCCGGGGGAGACTGCATCATCCGGCGGGGAACGCGAGGCGCATCACTTCAGTTCGCCGTAGCGGTTCTCGTACTCGGCCAGCAGCTTCTGCAACAGGTCCGTCAGGCGCTTGGCAGCGAACGGACTCAGGATGATGCGGTGGTCGAGCTGGATGTCGACCTCTCCCGCCATGCGGTCCCAGTTCTGGTTGACGCCGAAATTGAGAACGACTTCCTCGCGCGTGCTGGTGGCATTGACGAAGTTGCAGTAACTGCTCTTGAGCGCGCTCGTGTCCCACTTCACCTTGGGCATGGGAGCTTCGGCGGGTTTGGCGCTGTCTGCAGGGGCCTTGGCCATCGGGTTGGTTCTCCTGTTGAGGTTTGGGGAAGGTGGCGGACTCAGCGGACCCGGCGGCGACGCGCACCGAGCCCCAGAAGCGCGAGTCCGCCTGCCATGAAGGCCCAGGTGCCCGGCTCCGGCACCGGCGCGGCCAGGCTCGTACCCAGGGTGGCCGGCCCCGTCAGGGCCAGCGGGCTGATCTCGTCAGAGGCCGCGACGCCTGCCGCCACATCCCAGGCGCCGGCCGGCGAGCCTGCAGCACTGCGCACCAGGAACCTGGCGAGAACCCCGGAGTCGGGAATCGTCAGGACTGCCGTCGGGTCGCTCGGGTCGAAGAGGGAGAAGGTGAAGGACAGGGCCATCCCGGCGGCCGGCCCGGGCCCCGGCGTGGCCGTCACCGAGGGCGCGCCCAGGAACTGGAAGAAATCGCCCAGGCTCTCGGTGGAGTAATCACCAGGCTGGTCGGGATCGTCGTAGAGCTCGATCCGGAAGGGGCTGCCGGAAGTCACCGCGATGGCTGCGTCAAGGCTGATGGCGTCGCCGAGGTCGAGCCCCGCTGCCTGCAGCCCCGAGATGCCGAGTTCCAGGAAGAACACGTTTTCGACGTCGCTGAAGCCGCTGAAGCCGCCGGCGACGCCCGGCCGGGTCAGCCGGGCCTCGAACGCAGCCAGGGCGCCCGCAGGGAAGAGGGCCACCCCCGCGAGGGCAAGCACACCAAGAAGTTTCTTCACCGTCAAGGTCTCCATGGTTCTGTTTTCCCTCAAGTCTAACTCCGAGCGGGCGCGAATTGCAGACCCCTCGCGTCTTTTTTTCAGTCTTCTCTCCCGGAACAGACAGTTGAATTCGCCGGCCCGCCGACTACACTCCGGGATCGACATTCATTCCTGCCGGGGTTTCTCCCGTTGAACCTGCTCATCAAGTCCGTCGACGATGACGGCCGGCTGACGCCGCTGGCCCGGCTGGTGACCACGCCCTGGGACATCACCGTCGCCGACCACACCGACCCGACAGCATTCGCCCGCGCGCTGGCCTCGGCCGACGCCGTCGTCACCATGAACTGGCCCCGAAGCTTCCCGGGCAGCGACCGCCTGCGGCTGGTGCAGCTTCCGGGCGCCGGTACCGACGAGATCATCTTCGACGCCGTGCCCACCCGCGCCTCCGTCTGCAATGCCTTCGAGCACGAGATCGGCATCGCGGAATTCGTTCTGGCGGCCATGCTGGACTGGCTCATTCCCCTCGGCAGGCTGGACGCCGAATTCCGCACCGGCCGATGGTGGGGCTCCTATCTCTGCGGGCCGCGTCACGGCGATCTCCACGGCAAGATCCTCGCGATCGCCGGCTATGGCCGCATCGGCCGGGAGGTGGCCCGCCGGGCCCACGCGTTCGGCATGCGGGTGATCGCCGCGAGCCGAACCCCGGGCCCCGGGGATGACTGGTGCGAGGCCGTCCACCCCATCAGCGAACTGACGGGTGTCGTGGCGCAGGCGCACTTTGTCCTTTCGGCCCTGCCCCTCGACCCCACCACCCGCGGACTGTTCGATGCGCGCATCTTCGCGGCCATGCGTCCCGACGCGGTGCTGATCAACGTGGGCCGCGGCCCCACCGTCGACGAGACGGCCCTGTTCGAGGCGTGCCGGGATCGCGGGATCGGCGGTGCCGTCATCGACACCTGGTACTCCTATCCCCCCCAGACCGGGGGCGAGATTCCCGTCCACCGGCCATCGGCCTATCCCTTCCACGAGCTGGAAAACGTGCGCATGATCCCCCACGCCTCGGCGTGGACGGAAGCGCTCGTGGAACGCCGCTGCCGGGCGATTGCCCGCAACCTCGACCACCTTTTCCGCGGCGAACCCCTCGTCAACGTGGTTCGCGGCCCGATTGAAACGCCCCCCAGCCAACCCAGGAACTGAACAGCATGGACAGCACCGTCACCGACCTCGCCGCACGTACCCTCTGGGACACGTGGTCCCACGCGACCCGCATCGACCGCCTCCCCGAGTCCTGCCGCCCCGGCACCGAGGAAGAAGGTTTTGCCATGCAGCTGCGGATGACGGAACTCTCGGGCAGCCACCGCGCGGGCTGGAAGATCGCGGCAACCAGCGCGGCCGGCCAGAAGCACATCGGCGTGCCCGGGCCGCTGGCGGGAACACTGCTCGCTTCCCGCGTGCGCCCCAGCCCCGCCAGTTTCTCTCTGGCAGGCAACGGGATGCGCGTCATCGAGGCCGAGTTTGCCTTCCGCATGGGCCGCACGCTCGCTCCCCGGACGCAACCCTATTCCGTGGACGAGGTGCTGGCTGCCGTGGAATCCCTGCACCCGGCCATCGAGGTACCGGATTCGCGCTTCAACGACTTCGCCACCGCCGGAGGCCCGCAGCTCATCGCGGACAATGCCTGCGCGAGCTGGTTCGCGCCGGGCGCGGCCACGACAGCCGACTGGCGTGCCATGAATCTCGTCGAACACGCGGTCACCGTTCGCATCGGCGACACGCTCGCCGCCACCGGCAGCGGCGTCAACGTGCTGGGCGACCCCCGGGTTGCGCTGGCCTGGCTCGCCAACCGGCTGTCGGCCTTCGGGACCCCCCTTTCTGCCGGGGAGATCGTGACCACGGGCACCTGCGTGGTGCCGGTCGCAGTCTCGGTCGGGGATGTCGCCATCGCCGACTTCGGCGTGCTGGGATCCGCACAGGTCACCCTGGAAGCCTGAGGCGGCAGCGAGCGGGGCGTGGGCATGGCCCGCCAACCGGGGTGGCCCGTGCACTATCCCCGGTCCTTCCTGAAGCTGATCATCGCGGGCTTCGCGCTGGTCGCCCTCCCCCTCATCCTGGCGATCGTCAACAACGCGCTTTCCATCCACGACATCGTCGAGCGCAGCCAGCAGACCGTGCACCAGGCGATGCGCGCGACGGAGGCGAGCCGGGCGCTGCGCGAACAGCTCACAGCCATGGAGCGCAGCGTCCGCCAGGCGAGCGCCCTGGCCGACCCGGGCCTGCTGCAGGGCTACACCCACGCCCGGGGCCGCTTCACCGAAGGCGCGCGGCAGATGCGGACCCTCGGCCTCGATGCCCGGCAAGCCGAGCAGCTCGCCCGTCTGGTTGGCCGCGAAGAGGCCCTCGCCCAGTCGCTGGAGGCCTCGGCGGCGGCCCCGGACACCCTCGCCGACCGGCTCGCCGGCTTCGAGGAACTGGACGGCCTCGCGCGGTCCCTGGCCGACATCGGCAACGGCGTCGTCGAACGGGAGATCGCCGCCCTCCAGGCCAAGGCCGAAAGCGTGCAGCGCTTCATCTCCTGGCAACTCGTCGCCCTGCTGCCCATCGCGCTGGTTCTCCTGGTGGGCGCCATCGTCCTGATCTCCCGTCCCATCGGCCAGATCGACGCGGCGATGCGCCGCATGGCCGACGGCAACTTCGACACACCCGTCCAGGTAGCGGGTCCGCAGGACCTCCAGAACCTCGGCCGCCAGCTCGACCGGATGAGGCTCACGCTGATCGATCTGGAGGGCCAGAAGCGACAGTTCCTCCATCAGGTCTCCCACGAACTGAAGACCCCTCTCGCCGCCATCAGGGAAGGGGCCGGACTCCTCGACGAACAGCTCGTGGGCGCCCTGACGCCCCCGCAGCGCGAGGTGACCTCCATCCTCCTGCAGAACACGGGCCGGCTGCAGGACCTCATCGAGCGCCTGCTGAGTTACCACCAGACCCAGTTCCACCGCACCGCGCTCACGATCGGCACGGTCGCCCTGCGCGAGATCGTCGTGGGCGCCGGGCGTCAGCACCGACTGTCCATGGCGGCCAAGGGCCTTCGCTTCGCCGTGACCTGCCCCCCGGTCAGCGTCGAAGGCGACGCCGACAAGCTCGCGGCCATCCTGAGCAACCTCATCTCGAACGCCGTCAAGTACGCCCCCCGCAACGGGGGGATCGGCGTGACGGTCACGGACCTCGGCGAGACGGTCCGGCTGGAGGTCGCCGACGACGGGCCGGGAATTCGCCCGGAGGAACGCGACCACGTCTTCGAGCCCTTCTACCGTGGCTCGGCCGCCTACGAGGGCCCCCTGAAGGGCACGGGCCTCGGGCTCGCCATCGTGCGGGAATTCGTCCTGGCCCACCATGGGCATATCGATGTCGTGCCGCAGGAACAGGGAGCGAGGCTGCGCGTGGAACTTCCGCGGCGGCAGCCGCAGAGGGAAGCGACGTGAGGCCGCGGCTGGCAACGGCCCTTCTGGGCATGTCGGTCCTCGCGGGATGCCAGCTTCGCCCCCCGGTGGAAATGGATGTCCCGGCCCGCGACAACCCGCCCACCCCCGCTGCGGCGGCCGCCCCGTGCCCGCCGCCCGTGGCCCACGCATCCACCCGCGGGAACGCGGAAGAGCTTCTGGAGCGCTACGCCGACGTGCGCAACCGGCCGGCCGCCGCACTGCGCCAGGACCTCGACGAGGCCCGCCGCGAATTCACCACCACCGGGTCGGACGCGTCCCGGTTGCGCCTCGCGCTGCTCTACCTGCATCCCGGGGCGCCCTTCCACAGCGAAACGGCGGCCGCCCAGGTTCTCGAGCCCCTGGTCCGGCCCGACGCCCGGGGGCGGCAATCGCTGCGCGGTCTGGCGCAGGTGCTGATGGCGCAGGTCGAACAGGCCCGGCGCGCCGACTCGGCCGCCCTGAACCAGGCGACCCGCCTGCGGGACGAGCAGCGCCGGACGGAGGAACTGCAGCGTAAACTCGACGCCCTGAAGGAGGTGGAGCGGGCAATGATCCAGAAGGATCAGGGGGGGCGCGCCAGATGAGCACGACGACCGGGCGGGTGCTGATCGTCGACGACGACGAGGACCTGCTGCGCCTGGTGAGCATCCGGCTCGCTGCCGCCGGCTTCGAGGTGGTCACGGCGCGCAGCGCGGAGCAGGCGCTGGCGGTGGTGGCGGCGGCAGTGCCCCGGGTGGTTCTCACGGACCTCCGCATGGGAGGCATGGATGGCATGGCCCTGTTCGAGCAGCTTCACCGCGCCCACCCGGCCCTGCCCGTGATCATCCTCACGGCCCACGGCACCATTCCGGAGGCGGTGGCGGCCATGCGCAGGGGCGTGTTCGACTACCTCACGAAACCCTTCGACGGGCGGGAACTCGTTGCACTGATCGCGCGGGCCGCCCGGATCTCGGCGCCCGCGGCGGTCACCGACGACGACCACGCCTGGCGCTCCGCGATCGTGACGCACAACCCCGAGATGGAAACCATCGTGGCCCGGTGCAGGCTGGCAGCCGCCAGCGACGCGAGCGTGCTGATCCGCGGCGAAAGCGGCACGGGCAAGGAACTGTTCGCCCAGGCCATCCACCGGGCGAGCCCGCGCCGGGACCACCCCTTCCTGGCGCTCAACTGCGGCGCCGTGCCCGAGGCGCTGCTCGAGTCCGAACTCTTCGGTCACGCGCGCGGGGCCTTCACCGGCGCGGCGCGCGACCACCCCGGACTGTTCCAGGCCGCCCACGGCGGCACGATCTTTCTGGACGAGATCGGCGACATGCCGCTCCCCCTTCAGGTGAAGCTGCTGCGGGTCCTGCAGGAGCGCTGCGTGCGCCCCCTGGGCGCCACGCGGAACATCCCGTTCGACGTGCGGATCGTCTCCGCGACCCACCGGGACCTGGAGGCGGCCATCGGCGCCGGCACGTTCCGCGAGGATCTTTACTACCGGCTGCATGTGGTGAACTTCGAACTGCCGCCGCTGCGGCACCGGCGCGAGGACATTCCCCTCCTGGCCTCCCATTTCCTCGGGCTGCTCGCGGCCCGCTACCGCAGGCCCGTGACCGCCTTCGATCCGGATGCCCTGGCCCGCCTCGTGCACTACGACTGGCCGGGCAACGTGCGGGAACTGGTCAACGTGGTGGAGCAGGCGATCGCGCTGAGCACCGGCCCGATCGTCGGGGTATCCCTCATCGACCACGCGCTGCGCGGCGCCTCCAGCGGGCTGCCCCCCTTCGAGGAGGCACGGGGCCAGTTCGAGCGCGACTACCTCTGCCGCCTGCTGCGCATGACGGGCGGGAACGTGACCCAGGCCGCCCGCCTCGCCCAGCGCAACCGCACGGAGTTCTACAAGCTGCTGAATCGTCACCATCTGCAACCCGCGCAGTTCAAGACTCCCTCGACGGCGTCCTGACTGCCCCCCGGAGCCCGTCACCATGACCCGAATCCGCCGCCAGGCCATCGCCACAGCCCTGCTGGTGAGCATGGCTCACCTCGCGCTCGCCCCCGCGGCCCGGGCCGCCCTGGTGGACACCGCAGGCACCCTCCCGGGGCCACCCGCCGCCTGCGAGCGCCTCGCCGGCGCCCTGGACCGCCCCGACGTCATCGAGCACCTGACGCACCTCGGGATCGCGCCTTCGGAGCTGCGCGCCCGCCTCTCCGCCCTCACCCGGACCGACGCCCCGGACTGCGCGGACCTCGATGCCCTGCCCGCGGGACAGGGCATATTCGGCGTCGCCGTATTCGTGTTCGCGGTGCTGGTCATCACCGACACCCTGGGCCTCACGGCCATCTTTCCCTTCACGCGGCGCCTGCACTGAGCGGGCGCCTGCTCAACCCCACGGAGACCCCATGAACCACTCGAGATCCGCCCGAACCCTGGCCACCCTCCTCGCCGGCGCCATCCTGCACCTGGGAATCGCCGGCACCGCGCAGGCCGCCCTGATCGACACCGCCGCGGCCGCCATGCCGCAGTCGCCCCCCGCCGACGGAGCACGCGCCCGCGTGCGGGCGTTCCTGGACCGCCCCGAACTCGCGGCGGAATTCGCCCGGCTGGGCGTCCCGTCCGCCGAGGCCAGGGCTCGCGTGGACGCGATGACCGATCCCGAAGTGCAGGCGCTGGCTCAGCGCATCGACGAGGCGCCCGCGGGAGCCGATGCGCTCGGCACCATCGTGGGGGCGGCCGTCCTGGTGTTCATCGTCCTGCTGGTCACCGACATCCTCGGCTACACCCGGGTGTTCTCCTTCACGAAGCCGGTGAAGCGCTGACCCGCCGCGACCGCGCCTTCGCGCCGGCCAGACCGCGCCCCACCGGATCCGGGGGGCTCGCCCGGGCACTCTTCGCCCTGGTGCTGGCATCCGGCTGCGCGACGGCGCCGCCGCTGGATGCCCGCAGGACCGCGGCGCTGCCGGATCGCACCGAGCTCGCGGCCACCCCGTTCTTTCCGCAGACCGACAGGCACTGCGGCCCGGCCGCACTGGCCGGAGCCCTGGCGGCACGGGGGATTCCCGCCACCCCGGAAGGCCTCTCGCCGACCGTCTACCTGCCGGCGCGGGAGGGGAGCCTGCAGCTCGACATGCTCGGTGGCGCGCGCCGGGC
>JBAXBV010000007.1:0-180593 GCA_037141795.1 Betaproteobacteria bacterium | reverse complement strand
GGCTGGCGTGGCGGCAGGCTCGTCGAGCCGCATGGTGAGGGCGATACGCTTGCGCTTCTCGTCCACCTCGAGCACCTTGACACGAACCACGTCGCCGGCCCGGACCACCTCGCGCGGATCCTTGACGAAGCGGTTCGACAGCATCGACACGTGCACGAGACCATCCTGGTGCACGCCGATGTCCACGAAGGCACCAAAATTGGCCACGTTGGTGACCACGCCTTCGAGCACCATGCCGGGCTGGAGGTCCTTGAGACCTTCGACGCCCTCCCGGAAGCTGGCGGTGCGGAACTCGGGCCGGGGATCCCGGCCGGGTTTTTCCAGCTCGCGCAGGATGTCCTGAACCGTGGGCAGCCCGAAGCGCTCGTCGGTGTAACGACGCGCGTCGAGACCACGGATCACGTCGCTGCGACCCACCACCTCCCGCACGGAACGCTGGATATCGGCCAGGATGCGCTCCACCACGGGGTAGGACTCCGGATGGACCGCCGACGCGTCGAGCGGCGTGTCGCCGCCGTTGACCCGCAGGAAGCCGGCCGCCTGCTCGAAGGTCCTGGGGCCGAGCCGCGACACCGCCTTGAGGGCCTCGCGGTTGGGAAAGGGGCCCGCCTGGTCCCGGTGCCGGACGATGTTTTCCGCGAGGGACGCGGAAAGACCGGATACCCGCGCGAGCAGCGCCGCCGATGCCGTGTTGACGTCGACACCCACGGCGTTCACGCAGTCCTCGACCACCGCGTCGAGCGACCGCGCCAGCCGGCTCTGGCTCACGTCGTGCTGGTACTGGCCCACGCCGATCGACCTGGGGTCGATCTTGACGAGTTCGGCCAGAGGGTCCTGGAGGCGGCGTGCGATGGACACCGCGCCGCGCAGGCTCACGTCGAGATCGGGAAACTCCCGGGCCGCGAGTTCCGATGCGGAGTACACAGAGGCCCCCGCCTCCGAGACCACCACCCGCGTGAGGCCGAGTTCCGGGTGCCGCTGCATGAGCGCCGCGGCCAGTCGATCGGTCTCCCGCGAGGCCGTGCCATTGCCGATGGAGACCAGCTTCACCGCGTGCTTCGCGGCAAGCCGGGCGAGCACGGCGATGGAACCCTCCCAGTCGTTGCGGGGCGCGTGGGGGTGGATGGTGGCGGTCTCCACGACACGGCCGGTGGGATCGACCACCGCCACCTTGACCCCGGTGCGCAGACCTGGATCCAGTCCCATGGTGGCGCGCGGGCCGGCGGGCGCCGCGAGCAGCAGGTCGTTCAGGTTGCGGGCAAACACGCGGATGGCCTCCTCCTCCGCCCGGACGCGCAGGTCGCCCAGCAGATCGCTCTCAAGTTGCCAGGACACCTTCACCCGCCACGCCCAGCGTACCGTGTCGAGCAACCAGGCGTCGGCGGCGCGACCACGGTCCTGAATGCCCGCGTGGCCCGCGATCATCCGCTCGCACGCGCCGGGGCCGGCGGCGCGGTCGGCGTCCTCGAGTTCGTCGGGCAACCTGAGCTGCAGCCTGAGAATGTCCTCGTTGCGCCCTCGGAACAGGGCGAGCGCGCGGTGGGAAGGCACCTCGCGCAGGCGCTCGGCGTAGTCGAAATAGTCGCTGAACTTGGACCCCGCCTCCTCCTTGCCTTCAGCCACCTTGGAGACGAGCAGGGCGTTTTCCTGCAGGTGGGCGCGCAGGCGGGCCAGGAGGTCGGCATCCTCGGCGAACCGCTCCATGAGGATCTGCCGGGCACCCTCGAGCGCAGCCTTGGCATCGGGCACGCCGGGGTTGTCACCCTCGGGCGTCGTGAAGGGCACCCGGAGAAACGCTGCCGCGTCGACCTCGGGGGACCGCCCGGGGTCGGCAAGCAGGCCCTCGGCGAGCGGCGCCAGGCCCGCCTCACGGGCCAGCTGCGCCTTGGTGCGTCGCTTGAGCTTGTAGGGCAGGTAGAGGTCCTCGAGACGCTGCTTGGTGTCGGCATCCTCGATCGCGCTGCGCAGGGAGGGGGTGAGCTTGCCCTGCTCCTCGATGCTGGCGAGCACCGCGGCCCGCCGCTCCTCGAGTTCCCGCAGGTAGGCGAGACGCTCCTCCAGAGTTCGCAGGTGCGTATCGTCCAGTCCGCCAGTAGCCTCCTTGCGATAGCGGGCGACGAACGGAACGGTGGCCCCCTCGTCGAGCAGGTCGATGGCGGCCTGCACCTGCTGGGGACGGACATTCAGTTCCGAGGCGATGCGCTGGGCGATGGGGGGCAGCATGAACGGGAGACTCCGGGGGGGCAGCGAACGAAGGCGCGCAATATGGCGAAACCAGTGCCGGCACGCAAGCGAGACGCCTCCGGCGACACGGTCAGCGTTTCGCCGCGGCGAGCTTCGCCTGCAACTCGTCGATACGGCGGTGGTTTTCCTCGGAGCCGATGTAGGTGCGGAACAGCCACTCCTGGGTGCGCATCGCAGTGTCCAGATCCTGGGCGAGGATATGGTTGCCCAGGCGCTTCGTCTCCACGAGACACTGGCGGTCGTAACCCGCCATCTCGCGGGCAATGGCCATCACGCCGGCCAGCAGTTCGCCCTCGGGGAAGACCCGGCTCACGTAGCCCATGCGCTCGGCCTCCTCGGCACCGTAGAGGCGACCGGTGAGCGTCACCTCCCTTGCACGGCCCAGTCCGATGATCCGCCACAGGGGATCGACGATGGGCGTGAGCGCCAGCGCGATCTCGCGCTGGCCGAACTTCGCCCGCGAAGAGGCATAGCGCACGTCGCACATCATGGTGAGATCGAAACCGCCGGCGATCGCCGCGCCGCCCACAGCGCAGAGGACCGGCTGGTCGCAGAACAGGATTGCCCGGTAGGTGCGATGGAACATGGCCGTGTAGGCCTCGTTCGAGACCTTTTCGAGCCTGCGAATCTCGTTGAGGTCGAAACCGGCAGAGAAGTATTTCTCGCCACCCGTGAGCACCACCACCCGGATGTCCTCCCGGCGGGCCACGGACAGGAACACATGCTCGAGTTCCTCGAGCACCTGGGGCGCCAGCGCGTTACCCTTGTCGGGGCGATGGATGGTGACGGTGACCACGGCGCCATCGACGGCGAACCGGAGGTACTGGTAGTCCATGATGCTTCCCTGAAGGAAAAAAACCGCGATTATGGGCCCGGTGACCGGAGGTAAACTCGCGGATGCTTGAGTTCCCGGACAGGAAGATGGATAGCCATGGATGACTACGAACGCGGCCGGGCGCAGTTCCGGCAGATGGTGGGGGACGACCGGATCGAGGCGCTGGTGGCGCGATTCGGCGCGGTCTGCCCGGACTTCGAGCGGGAAGTCGTCTCCGTGGTCGGGGGACGCATCTGGACCCGGGGTGGCATCGACCTGAAGACCCGGTCCCTCTGCGCCCTGTGCGTTCTGGCCGCCCAGGGGCGCACCAACGCACTCAAGCTGAACTTCGACATGGCGATCAACAACGGGGCGTCCCTGGACGAAATCTTCGAGGCGCTGTTCATGGTGGCCGCCTATGCCGGTTTTCCGGCCATGTGGGATGCGCTGGTCAAACTGGAGGAGGTGCTAACCGAGCGGTCCCGGAGCGGAGATGGCCGCACCTGAGTGCGGACGACCGCCCGTGCTGATGCCTGCAGGCATCAAGAAAGCGCCGGAGGGGCCGTTAGATTCCTTTCGAGGCGAACTGCGGGCGGATGGCCTGTCCCAGGAGATCGCTCTCCCGGCGCCAGGCTGAGGAAACCTCGTTAAAGACCGCGAATGGCTCCTGTGCCCCACATCAGCCCCTCCCCCTCCAGCAGCACCCCGGGGGCTTCCGTGCCGGAGGCGGACACCGCCCCGCAGACAGGGGCAGTGGATTCCTCCCCGCGGGCGCCGTCGACCGCATCCGACCGCCGGATGATGGTCCTGCTGCCCACCATCGCGGGCGTGCTCATCGCCGCGCTCCTGGCGATCATCGGCAGCACCCTCTGGACCAGCCGTGGCTACTATCTCGGCCTGGCTGCCCGGGATTCCCAGAACCTCTCGGAGGCGCTCGAGGCGCAGACCACCCACGCATTGCAGGCGGTCGATGCCACGATCGGCGGGCTGGTGGATCTCTGGGAGCAGGTGCCCCCGGACCGGCGCCCGAACCCGAGACAGTTGAACCAGTTGCTGGTTCACAAGGCGGTGGTGGACCCATTCATCCGGTCCATCGAAATCCTCGATCGGCGCGGGGCCGTGGCCTACACCTCCCGCCCCCCCGGCGTCCGTACCGCGGACCACGCGGCGCAGAACTATTTCCGTGCGCACGAAAGCCGGGAAATCGGACCCTTCATCGGCAACATGCTGCGAGACCAGGCAACCGGTGACTGGACCATGGCCGTGTCCCGTCGCCTGGTGAACCCCGACGGGCACTTCGCGGGTGTCGTGGTGGCCATGATCGACCTGAACGTGCTGCAGGCAGCCTTCGACCGCATGCAGGTGGGTCGCGACGGCCTGATCAACCTGCGCCACACGGACGGCGACCTCATCGTCCGGGTACCCCGCCTGGAGGACAGTATCGGGCGCAAGATTCCCTCGACTGCCAAGGCGGTGCAGGACATCCGCGAGCACGGCATCGCCCACGGGGAAATGGTGAGCATCCTCGACGGCATCGAGCGCATCTACACGGCGCGGGTGCTGCCCCGCGTTCCGCTCATCCTCTTCGTTTCCATCAGCAAGGAAGCGTCCCTCGCGCCATGGCGTCTGACGGCAGCCGCCTATGCAGTCGTGGCGATCGTCCTCGTGGTCACGATTGTCTGGCTCACGGTCCTCGCGGTACGCGAAATCCGGCGACGCAACGGGGTCATGGTGACGCTCGCCCGGAACGAGGCGCAACTGCGCGAGCATCGCGACCACCTTCACGAGGCGGTCGAGGCGCGGACCCGGGAGTTGCTGGTGGCCAAGGACGCAGCGGAGGCAGCGAATCTCGCCAAGTCGGAGTTTCTCGCCAACATCTCGCATGAGTTGCGAACGCCGATGCATTCCATTCTTTCGTTCGCGAAACTGGGCCAGATCCGGCTGCAGGGCGAACAACCCGACGTGGGGAAGATCAGTCACTATCTCCTCCGGGTCCACCAGAGCGGGGCGCGCCTGCTGCGACTGCTGAACGACCTGCTCGATCTGTCGAAGCTCGAGGCGGGCAAGATGACCTACGACATGCAGTCCGAGAACGTGACCGCGCTCGCGGTCGAGGTCGTCCGGGAACTGGAGGAAGTTGCCGCTGCCCGCGGGGTACGCCTGCAGATCGAGCAACCCGAGGCGGTGTTCCCGGTGGTGTGCGACGCGGTCCGCATCTCTCAGGTCGTGCGCAACGTGCTGTCCAACGCAATCCGGTTCACGCCGCGGGACGGAACAGTCGTCGTGCAGGTCGGCGTGCCCGAGCAGGCCTCCGCCGCGGAAGGGACGGACGCCGCGGGAGTCATGGTTGCAATTCTCGACGAAGGGCCGGGGATACCCGAGAACGAACTCGCCACCATCTTCGACAAGTTCGTTCAGAGCAGCAAGACGAAAAGCGGCGCGGGCGGGACCGGGCTCGGCCTCGCCATCTGCCGGGAAATCTTGCAGCACCACGGCGGGCGGATCTGGGCTGCCAATGGGGAACGCGGTGCGATCGTGCGGTTTGTTCTGCCTTCGCAGCCACCGGCCATGACCGCTTCCGCGCCCGCCCCGGTCCACGACCCGATCCGCACTGCGGCCTGAGCGGCTCCAGGGGCGGCTCCCGGTACAGGCGGGGCGACACCGGCCGCTTCGGGAAAGCTCACCGGGATTGCCCTGGTCGCGGCGACACCGGTAGAGTGCCGTTCCTGTCCCAGCCTGGAGCGTGCCATGTTCTGCCGTGCCTGGGCGCGTCCCGTTGCCAGTGCCGTTGACCGGTTGGCCATCGCGATCGCGACCATGCCGTGGGCCGCCTCCGCGCAGGCGGCGGAAGGCGTTCCGCGACCGGCGGGCGTGCCGGTCGAGTTCGCGCTGCTCGCCCTCACCCTGCTGTCCATTGCGTTCTTTCACCGTCGGGCTCTGCACATTGCCCTCCTGGGCGCGGCTGTGGTGGTGACCTATCGATGGCTGTCCGGCGGTTTTCCCGGCGGACCGGGGCTGCCGGGCCTGCTGCACCACCTCCACGCCCACTGGGTCACCCTGGCCAATCTCCTGCTGCTGATCACGGGCTTTGCCCTGGTGGCCGAACACTTCCACCAGAGCCGGATTCCCCGCCATCTGCCCCGCCTGCTGCCCGACGACTGGAAGGGCGGCTTCGTCCTTCTCTGCCTGATCTTCGTTTTGTCCGCCTTTCTGGACAACATCGCCGCGGCCCTGATCGGGGGAACGGTGGCAGCCGACGTCTTCCGTCGCCGCCTGCATGTGGGATATCTCGCGGCGATCGTGGCCGCTTCCAACGCCGGCGGCGCGGGCAGCGTGGTCGGAGACACGACGACCACCATGATGTGGATCCAGGGAGCGAACCCGGCGGATGTGCTGCGCGCGTACGCCGGGGCGGCGACCGCCCTCCTGGTGTTCGGCGTGCCGGCCTCGATCCGCCAGCAACGCCATTCGCCGATACGGAAAGATCCGCCAGACGGTGCGCACCTCGACTGGCCCAGGGTGTTCATCGTCCTGAAGGTCCTGACCGTCGCCATCGTGGCCAATGTCGCGGTCAATGTGCTCTACCCCGAGGCCGCGGAAACACTCCCGTGGATCGGTCTGGCGGTCTGGGGAGCGCTTCTTCTTGCGAGTCCGCTCAGGGGCCCTTCCTTTGCGGAACTCCCTTCGTCACTGCGGAGCAGTGCGTTCCTGCTGGCTCTGGTGCTGACTGCCTCCCTCATGCCGGTGAGCGAGTTACCCGCGCCGTCCTGGATGACCACCCTCGCTCTGGGCGCCATCTCGGCCGTGTTCGACAACATACCGCTGACAGCGCTGGCGCTGGAGCAGGGAGGCTATGACTGGGGAATGCTGGCCTATGCCGTGGGATTCGGGGGATCCATGCTGTGGTTCGGATCCTCGGCTGGTGTGGCTCTCTGCGGTCTGTTTCCCGAGGGACGGTCGGCGCTTCACTGGATACGGGACGGATGGCCTGTCACCCTGGCCTATCTGGCGGGGTTCGCCGTGCTCCTGCTCACACTCGGCTGGCAGCCTCAGCCCCTTCGCTGAACGCTGCGCCCGACCCCGACAGGTTGTTCCAGCCCCCGGCGTGCAGTGCCGGGTTTGTTCGCGTTCGCATTTCAGCAGGGCCTGGCACCCGCGCGCGCCCCACGCACCCATGTCATCCGGTCGGCGCCAGCCGGAGACCGGCATCGGTCCCCGGCCGGCGTGTCAGGTGGTCAGGCGGCGGCACACTGGGCGATGAACTGCTTGCGCTCGTCGCCGCGGAGGGACTTCGCCTTCGCCTCGCTCGCGCAGGTCCTGGTCTTTTCCCGGAGGGCGAGTCGCTCCTCGCGTTCCTCGGGAGTGACCGCCAGGCACTGGCTCATGAAGGCGCGGCGGGCGTCCCCCTTGAGGGCCTGAGCCTTGGCCTCGACGTTGCAGGACTTCATCTTTTCCTGTTGGGTGGCGGCAAAGGCACCACCAGCGCTGAACAGGGCGACGAGAACGGCGATGAGAAAGGTCTTCATGGAATGGTCTCCTTGCAATGGTTGGTCGGATGGTTTCGTTCGCATGACGAGCGAACGGGAGGCATCCTATCCACGGCCCGGCCCGCGGTGGCTCGCGACGGTACGGTGAGCGTCCGGTGCGACTGCCGGTGTCACCGGGTGACCCTACGGGAGCATTGCCGCGGCTTCCTGCGGGACCTCCGCACGGCCATGGAGCCCCGAACCCTGCACCCCAGGAGTCCGGCAAGGCAGACGCGGGCGTTCGAGGGAAACATGCGTCGGTCGACGGGTCACTCTCCGCGAATCACCTTGCCGGGATTCATCCTGTCCGCAGGGTCGATGGCGCGCTTGATGGCCAGCATCAGGTCACGTTCCACATCGCTGCGATAACGTGCGGCCTCGTCGCGCCGGACCTGCCCGAGACCGTGTTCGGCACTGATGCTGCCGCCGGACGCATGCACCAGGTCATGCACGATCCGGTTGACGACGGTGGTCTGCCGGGCGAACGCGTCATCCTTCCAGTCTTCCGGACGGGAGAGGTTGTAGTGGAGATTGCCATCGCCAAGGTGCCCGAAGGGCACGATCCGAAGACCCGGGATCCGCGACGCCAGCGCCTCGGCCGCCTCATCGAGAAATTGCGGAATCCGCGAGATGGGCAGCGAGATATCGTGCTTGATGCTGTAGCCCGCGCGGGTCTGCGCCTCCGGGATGTGCTCGCGCAGGTGCCAGAAGCGTCGCGCCTGGGCGACGCTCTGCGCCACTGTGGCATCCTCGATCCGGCCCGCCCGGGCGAGACTCGCCAGAAGCTCGACGAGGCGTGCCTCCAGGGCTGCCTGGCCATCGCTGTCCGTCGCTTCCAGCAGCACATGCCATGCGTGTCGTGCGGGCAGGGGTGCCTGGGCGCCGTCGATGTGCCGGAGCACGAGTGCGAGCGGAAGATCCCCGACCAGTTCGAAGGCCGATAGCCGCGCCGCGAGAGCGTCCTGCGCGGCGGCGAGCAACCCGACCGCCGACTCGGGGGTGGGCAGGCCGATCCACGCTGAGGTGGTCGCTCGGGGAAAGGGAAAGAGCTTGAGGACGGCAGCCGTAATGATGCCCAGAGTCCCCTCGCTACCGATGAAGAGCTGCTTGAGGTCGTATCCGGTGTTGTCCTTCCGCAGGCCCCGCAGTCCGTTCCACACGCGTGCATCCGGCAGCACGACCTCCAGACCCAGCACGAGATCACGCATGTTCCCGTAGCGCAGCACGTGCACGCCTCCGGCATTGGTCGAGAGATTGCCGCCGATCTGGCAACTGCCCTCGGCAGCGAGGCTGAGAGGAAACAGGCGATCGACATCCGAGGCCGCCCCCTGCACCTGCTCGAGCAGGCACCCCGCCTCGACCGTGATGGTGCCGTTGTCGCGGTCCAGGGCCCGCACGCGGTTCATCCGCCTCATGCCGATCACGACGGGGAGGTCCCCCGCACAGGGTGTGGCGCCTCCGCACAGACCGGTATTGCCGCCCTGGGGGACGATGGAGACGCCGGCATCGGCGCAGAGGCGCACCACTGCCGAGACCTGCTCGGTCGACGAGGGCAGCGCAATGCAGAGGGCATCGCCCCGGAGGCGCCGCCGCCAGTCGGTCAGATACGGCGCCATCCCGGAGGGGTCGCAGACCAGTCCGGCAACGCCGAGCACCTTGCGCAGTGCGTCAAGCAAGACGCCGGGTTCGGTCCTGTCCCATCCCGTCATCACACACCACTCCCGTGAAGGCCCACCCGGACGAGGCTACGCGGACCGGTTTCCGGAGGCAACCGGCCACCGGATTTCGTGACGCGGCCGGGGGTAGCGGATATCGCTACCCAAGCAACGGAACCGCACTCCCTTCACACCAACCGCTACCTTTCGGGCCGTCGGAAAGCCCACGCACCCTGGCCCTCCCTGGCTGCGGTGCCTGGACGTGCCGACAGACACCACCGATCCCAACATATACAAGGAGACAAGACGATGCAGGACATAGCCCAAGACAGACTTCGTGGAATCACGACCGCGCTCACCCTGATGGTGCTTTGCCTTTCCACGCCCGGCGCGCGCGCCGCGACGGCGCTGGACGCCGGAAATCTCGCTCCCGGGCAATTGGTCATCAGCGAACTGATGATCGACCCCACGCGGGTCTCCGACGGCGCGGGCGAATGGTTCGAGATCTTCAATCCGTTCCGGATTCCAATCGACCTGAGCGGCCTGGTGGTGGAGAGCCAGACGGGCAGTACCGTCGAGAACTTCACGATCAAGGGCGCTGCGTCGGTCCCCGCCGGCGGGTTCTTCGTACTGGGGCGCAGCGCCGCCTCCGGCACCAATGGAGGGGTGACCGTGGACTACGCCTGGGGCACAGCCCTGTCGCTCGGCAACACCTCGGACTTCCTGCGAATCGAGCGATCCGACGGGACCATCCTCACCCAGGCAACGTGGTCCGAGGCACCCGCCGGCAAGAGCCTGGAACTCACCAGCTTCACCGGTCCGAACCTGGCGCATGCGAATTTCAGCGCCAGCCTGCGCGCCTACGGATCGGGCGACTTCGGCACTCCGGGCCTCCGCAACTCGAATCCGATGACCCTCACCGGCCTTGTGGCGCCCCCGGTGCCCGAACCTGGCACCTGGGCACTGCTGGCGCTGGGCCTGGGTTGCATCAGCCTGACGCGCTCCCGCAACATCCGCGGCACCTGACCCACCGCTGCCGCAGACGGCGGGGGAAGGAGACCAGCGGGCGGCCGGGGATGCAGGACTCGCCCCGGCCGCTCCCGCGCACACGTTCCGGCGTTCTGGCAAGGCCGGCCCGGGCGCGTCAGGGAGCGAGGATTTCGAGGTTGTCGATGAGGCGGGTTGCACCAAGGCGGGCGGCCCCGAGCACGACCAGTTCCTTTTCGTCAGGATCCGGCTGCATCAGTGTGCGGCGACTGCGCACCACCACGTAATCCACATGCCAGTCATGACGCGCGAGGAGGGCGTCCGCCGCGAATTCGAGTGCCTCGAAGTTTCGGTCTCCCGCTTCGATCGCCTTGCGGACTCCGTCCAGGGCCTCGTAGAGACGGGGGGCGCGCCGGCGCTCTTCCTCGCTCAGGAAGCGGTTGCGCGAGGACAACGCCAGTCCATCCACGGCCCGGAAGGTCTCCGCCGCCACGATCTCCAACGGAAGCGCAAGCTGGGAAACCATGTGCCGCACGATGTGCAGCTGCTGGTAATCCTTTTTCCCGAACACGGCGCTGGCCGGCTGAACCATGTTGAACAGCTTGAGCACGACAGTGGCCACCCCGCGAAAGTGTCCGGGACGGAACCGGCCCTCGAGCTTGTTGGCCACCGGCGGAGGATCCACGACGAAGACCTGCGGCTCCTGGTACATCTCCCTTTCGTCGGGATGAAACACGATCCTGCATCCCGCCGATTCGAGCTTCTCGCAATCCTCCGCGAATGTCCGCGGATAGCAGTCGAAATCCTCTCCCTGCCCGAACTGCAGCCGGTTGACGAATATGGTGGTCACCACCGTGGGCGAGCGTTCGAGAGCAAGACCGACGAGTCGAAGGTGACCATCGTGGATGTTGCCCATCGTCGGCACGCACGACACGGATTCCTCCCGGGCCAGCCGTTCGCGAAGCTGGGCCACGGTGCGAACGATTTCCAGAGCCATGGCGCGCCTAACGGAGTGATCCGGCCGAATCGGCGACGGCCGGAAAGGCGGCAGGGAAACGCATCGGTGAGACCTCCGTGAAGAGCAGAAGATTTTGTTGTGGCGGTCAGGCGCGAGCCAGGCCCGGCTGGTCGCAACTCAGGCGGCGAAGTTCAAGTACTCCCTCGCCCCGCGCATCTCTGTGATGCGGCGCAACAGTAACGCAAAGTCCTGCTCGCGTTCAACGAAGTTGACGCGCTCGCTGTTCACCACCAGCACGGGCGCTACCGTGTAATCGTGAAAGAACCGCAGGTACGCCTCCGAAAGGCGCGCGAGATACTGCTCGGTGACGTTGCGCTCGTAGGCCACGCCGCGCAGCCGGACTCGCTCCACCAGGACCCGCGGGGACGCCTGCAGATAGATCACGAGATCGGGGCGGGGCGCCTGCGGAGCCAAGTGTGCGAAGAGCCGACGGTACAGGATGAGCTCCTCTTCATCCAGGGTCAGTCGGGCGAACAGCGGATCCTTGTCGAGGAAGAAATCGGCAACGGTCACGCCACGGAAGAGATCCCCCTGCCGGAGCGCGCGAACCTGGTCGACACGCTGGAACAGAAAGAACATCTGCGCGGCCAGCGCATGCCGCTCGGGATCCTCGTAGAAGCGGCGCAGGAAAGGGTTGCTGTCCGCCCCCTCGAGCAGAAGGTCTCCCCCCGAGCGTTGCGCCAGCATCCTTGCGAGGCTGGTCTTGCCCGCACCGATGGGACCTTCCACCACGACGTAGCGGAGCCGGTCAGGCCAGGTGGACACCATCGAGCACTTCCAGGGGTTGCGCGCCGGACGCCCGGTCCGCAAGTTCACGAACCGGCCCTCGACCCGCCAGAACCAGATCGGATGCGATCTCCGCCAGGGGAACCAGAACGAAGGCGCGCTCGTGCATCCGGGGGTGGGGCAGGGTCAACCCCGCCTCGTCCAGCGAGACGTCGCCGAAGAGAAGCAGATCCAGGTCCAGGGTGCGCGGACCGTTGAGGCGCGTGCGTACCCGCCCGTGCCGCCGCTCGATGACGAGCAGTTCATCCAGAAGATTCCTGGCCGACAGGGAGGTGTCGAGCGAGGCGACCGCATTCACGAAATCGGGTTGATCGAGGTAGCCCACAGGCGCGGTTCGATAGAACCCCGACACCGCGATGAGGCGGGTGTCGGGCAGGTCGGCCAGTGCCCGTATTGCGTCCTGCAATTGCCTGACAGGCCCGGCGAGGTTCGAGCCGAGCCCCACGTAAGCGCGAACGGAAACCACGTCCGATTCTCAGACCGGCTCGACAGGCGGGACGCCGGTGGATCCCGAATCCACCGCCGCGCGGCGCGCGCCGCCCCGGCGTCGGCGCCGCCTGGCGGGTGCGCTCCCCGGCTGACTCGCGATCATCTCCTCGCGCTGTGCCTCGGGAGCATCCTGGAACCGGGTCCACCAGTCACCAAGCTCGGCGTCGACCTCTCCACTCTCGCAGCGAAGGATGAGAAAGTCGTAACCGGCCCGGAACTTCGGGTTCTCCAGCACCCGGTAGGCACGTTTTCCGGTGCGCTGATCCAGACGCCACTGGAGCATCCAGATTTCCTTCATGTCGGTACCGAAACGCCGCGGGATCGCGATCTTCTCCGCCTGGACCGACAGGACCTGATCCATCGCCTCGTGCAGAGCGGGAACCGGGGGCACATTCCGCTCCTGGGCCAGGCGCCATGCCGCGAGAACCTCGTGCCAGAGAAGCGCCGCGAAGAGAAATCCCGGAGAAACGCTACGGTCCGAGAGGATCCGCTCGTCCGTGCGCTGAAGCGCCAGGGTGACGAAGCGTTCGCCCTGTGGCTGTTCAAGAATCACATCGAGGAACGGCAGCAGGCCGTGGTGCAGTCCGGCTCCGCGCAGTTGCTCCACGCATGCCACGGAATGACCAGACAGGAGCAACTTCAGCATCTCCTCGAAAAGACGGGCCGCCGGGACGTTCTGCAGCAACGGCGCCATTTCCCGGATGGGGGCGTAAGTGCCCGGATCGATCTCCAGTCCGAGCTTGGCCGCGAGGCGAACGGCCCGCAGCATGCGCACCGGATCTTCGCGGTAGCGCTCACCGGGGTCTCCGATCATGCGCAGTGTTCGCACCCCGAGATCATGCACGCCCCCGCAGTAGTCCAGGATCGTCTCGGTGCTGGGGTCGTAGTACAGGGCATTGACCGTGAAATCCCGCCTCAGGGCGTCGTCCGCCTCCGAGCCGAAGACGTTGTCGCGCAGCAGTCGTCCGTGTTCGTCCTTGACCTGGTCGTCATCGCCAGCGCCGGACTGCAGCGCCCTGAACGTGGACACCTCGACCGTTTCAGGGCCGCACATCACGTGCACGAGCCGGAACCGGCGACCGATGATGCGCGAGCGGCGGAAGAGCGCGTGAACCTGCTCGGGAGTCGCGCTCGTGGCGACGTCGAAGTCCTTCGGCGTCCGGGCCAGGATGAGGTCCCGGACCGCTCCCCCGACCACGTAGGCCTTGAAGCCCTGGGCCTGGAGGGTATCCGTGACCCGCCGCGCGCAGGTGCTGATGCCGGAATTCCTCACGCCATGTCCCGAGACCGCAATCATCTCCGGACCTTTTGGGAGAGTACCCACCAGCGAACCGGACTTGCGCCGGGAGAAGACCTTCTCGATGAACTTCCTGATCATGCGTTGTCGGACCGGGTTCGTCTGGCCGGGGGCCCGGCGAGCGCCCGATTATACGCAGACCCCATCCCGCTCCGGCAGCGACAGGGAACCGATCAGACGCATCGCCAGGACCATGAACTCGCGGCGGCAGGACTCATCTCAGGCTGATGATCTCCCATCCCTTCGCAAGCGCATGCTGCTTGAGCGTCTCGTCCGGATCCACCGCTACCGGACGGGAGACCATGGAGAGCAACGGCAGGTCGTTCAGGGAATCGCTGTAGAACCAGGTCTCGTCGAAGGAATGCCAGCCCAGGCCGTGACCCGAAAGCCACTGCTCCACCCGGGTCACCTTGCCCTCGCGAAAGGCGGGAACACCCTCGACGCCCCCCGTGAACTCCCCCGCCGCGTTTTCCGCAGGATCGGTCGCCACGAGATTCTCGATGCCGAACTCCCGGGCTATGGGACGCGTGACAAAACTGTTGGTGGCGGTGACCACGGCCCGCGCATCGGATCCGTGGCTGGCGACGAGGTCCCGAGCCTTCCTGGTGATCATTGGAACGACCGTCCCGCGCACGTAGTCTTCCCTCCAACCCTCGAGTTCGCGGCGGGCGTGCCGGGCAAGGGGCTTCAACTGGAAGTCGAGGAACTCGTGAATGTCGAGCGTGCCGGCGCGGTACTGCTCGTAGAACTCGAGATTGCGTGCCTCGTACAACTCGCGGTCCAGCACGCCTTGCCGGATGAGGTATTGGGCCCACTCGAAATCGCTGTCCCCGGCGAGCAGGGTGTTGTCCAGATCGAACAGGGCAAGCTTCATGAACTCATCCTCGAAATGATTGATGCGTGGGAACGAAGCAACTGCACCCCGCAGGCACGCCTGCCGTCAGGGCGCCCCCAGAACCTGTCTCAGGAGCGGCACCGTAAGGGGTCGCTTCTGCTCCAGAGAGCCCTTGTCGAGCAGATCCAGGACTCCAAGCAGCGCGCTGAGATCGCGATCCGATCGGGTCAGCAGATACGTCGCCACATCCGCCGGGAGTTCGAGCCCGCGGGCTCGGGCATGCACTCTCAGCGCCTCCACCTTGTCCTCATCGGCCAGCGCCTGCAACTGAAAAACCAGGCACGCCCCGAGCCGGGTCCGCAGATCCGGCCGAAGGGACAGGGAGGCTGGCGCCGCGGGCCCGGTCAGAATCATCGGGCGCCCGCTCTCGTGCGCCCGGTTGAAAGCGTGAAAAAGGTCGATCTGCCCGGCGGAATCCAGTCGGTCGACATCATCCACAAGATCGATTCCCTCCCGGTCGCCCGCGTCTGCCTCGAACGGCCACCAGTGTGCCGCCAGGCGCCTCCTGCCCGCGTCCACCGCCACCGCCCTGAGCATGTGGGACCGCCCGCTTCCCCGCGCCCCCCAGACATAGACATGGCGTTCCGAGGCAGTTCCGTGGAGAATCGCCCGCAACGCTTGGTGCAGTTCGGCATTGCCACCCATCACGGATTCCTGCAATCCCAGATCGGAAGCGATGCCAATTCCCAGAGCTAGCTGCTTCATGGGACGATTATACAAACGACCCGGTCCGGTCGCGGCCATCCGGTAGAATCCCGCGGTTCCGCGCGATCGGGGTGACCCGTCGGCGCGACGCGCCTGAAACGGGAGGCCCGGGCGTCTGTTGGATGCTCCTGCCCGGAAAGTCGGCCGGTGAGGCTCGCGTTGCATTGCGCCCGTGCCCATGGCCGCCCGACCCCTTACACTCGCATGACGATGACGACATCTCCTTCCCGCCCCAATGCCGGCATGACCTACCGCGATGCCGGCGTCGACATCGACGCTGGCGATGCCCTCGTGGATCGCATCAAGCCGCTCGCCAGAACCACCCTCCGCGAAGGCGTGCTGGCCGGCATTGGCGGCTTTGGCGCCCTGTTCGAGGTCCCCAAGCGGTACCGGGAACCGGTCCTTGTTTCCGGCACCGACGGGGTCGGTACGAAACTGAAACTCGCATTCCAGCTCGATCGCCACGATACGGTCGGTATCGACCTGGTGGCGATGAGCGTAAACGACATTCTCGTACAGGGTGCCGAGCCGCTCTTCTTTCTCGACTACTTTGCCTGCGGGCGCCTGGAGGTGGACACGGCGGCGGCGGTGATATCCGGCATCGCCGAGGGATGCCGACTCGCTGGCTGCGCGCTGATCGGGGGCGAAACCGCCGAGATGCCGAGCATGTATCCGGATGGCGAGTACGACCTGGCGGGATTCGCCGTGGGGGCGGTGGAAAAGTCCCGGATCATCGACGGGCATTCCATCGGCCCGGGAGATGCGGTGATCGCCCTCGCGTCCAGCGGTCCTCACAGCAACGGCTACTCGCTCATCCGGCGGATCGTCGAGATCTCGGGCACGGACCTCTCGGAGACATTCGGAACCGGCACCCTCGGGGACGCACTGCTCGCGCCCACGCGAATCTACGTGAAGCCCGTGCTCGGGCTTCTCGAGCACCTTACGGTGAAGGGCATCGCCCACATCACGGGGGGTGGTATCGTCGAAAACATTCCCCGTGTCATTCCGGACCATCTGAGGGCGGAAATTCGTCGGGATTCATGGCAACTGCCCCCGATCTTCGAGTGGCTCCAGGCCAAGGGGCGCGTCGACGACGCGGAAATGCACCGGGTCTTCAACTGCGGGATAGGGCTGGTTCTCATCGTTCCAGCAGATGAAGCCTCCCGGGCCTGTGACCTCCTACTGGCGGCTGGTGAACAGGCCTGGGTAGCAGGCACCGTCGGCCACCGAGCTTCGGATGAAGCCAAGACGATCGTGCGATGACAGGCATCGTCGTCCTGATCTCGGGCAGGGGTAGCAACATGCAGGCGCTCCTCACCGCCGGCCTTCCGGTCCGTGCGGTGGTCAGCAACCGCCCCGGTGCCGGAGGACTCGCCACTGCGAGGGCACAGGGGATCGCCACGGAGATCGTGGACCACCAGACCTTTCGTGACCGGGACAGCTTCGATGCCGCCCTCCGGCAAACGGTGGAACGATACTCCCCGGACCTGGTGGTGCTGGCAGGCTTCCTGAGGGTGCTCACGCCTCGGTTCGTGGAGGCGTTCTCCGGGCGCCTCATCAATATTCATCCCTCGCTTCTGCCCGCCTTTCCGGGCCTCGACACTCACCGCCGGGCCCTGGACGCGGGTGTCAAGTTACACGGATGCACCGTGCATTTCGTAACCCTCGCCCTGGATCAGGGACCGATCATTGCGCAGGCAGCAGTGCCAGTCCTCGATGACGACTCGGAAGACACTCTGGCAGCCCGCGTCCTGCGCCAGGAACATCTGCTGCTGCCGGCCTCGGTCCAATGGTTTCTGGACGGGCAACTCCATGTGAACGGCGCAAGGGTGTCCGGCGTTTCGGGCAATGACCTGACCACGGCGCTCCGCGTCCCCCCCACACCATGAAATTCCCCCTGAAGTTCGCCATTCACGCCCTCGGCCTGGCCGCGTTGTTCCTGGCGCAGTCCACATCGTCATTGGCCGATGAATCCGCGCCGGCGAAGCCGCCAGGCGCGGCCCCGGAACGATCCAGAGCACCGGACACGCCGCCGTCGCGGGTGGAAATGACGATCACCGTCGAGGCACGCGGGTTTACCGTGGGCGAGGGGAAGGATGTCTTCGAGCATGACGGACACGAGTACCACGTGGTGAGCGAAGCGCGCACTGCCGGAATCGTCCGGACCTTCAAGCGTGTGGAGGAACGGCGGGAAAGCCAGGGGGCAATCACCGGCAACGGGATACGCCCGACGTCATTCCGCCAGGAGCGAACCGGCAAGCCACCGAAATCCGCCACATTCGACTGGGCGAACCGCAAGCTCCGGTTGAGCGAGGGCGCTGAAACCGAAGTGGTGGATCTTTCCGCCCTTGTTCTGGACCAGACCAGCCTGCCCTACGCCTTTGTCTTCGCGGAACCGCCCCGTGCCGGGATCTTCCGTGTCCAGGTCACCGATGGGCGCCGCCTCACCGACTACGAGGTGGCTTTCGTGGGTGAGGAGGCCTTGAGGACTCCGCTTGGAGACCTGACCACGCTCCACTATCGAAAGATTCAGCGGGGAGACGACCGGCGCGGGTTCGAGTTCTGGCTGTCCCTGAATCACTTCCGCCTTCCCGTGCGGATTCGTATTGTCGAGAAGGACGGGACGGCATTCGACTCAAACGTCACCCAGATCGTCTTCCGGCCCAGGTAGCGGACTGCAACCAGCCATGGAACTGACCCGAGCCCAGATCGACGCGGCAACCGCCGCCCTGGCCGTGATCCTCCGACTCGACCGGCCGGCGGATGCGGCCCTGAGCGCGTGGTTCAGGGCCAATCCTCTCCTCGGCGCTCGGGATCGAGGCTTCATTGCGGACACCGTGTTTGCGGTGCTTCGACACCTGCGGCGCCTTGAGCAACTGGCCGGCTCTCGCGAGCCTCGCAAATTGATCCTTTGTGCGCTTGTCTCCGTTTTCGGTCGCAATGTGCGCGCATTGCAAAGCCACCTTCGTTCGGAAGAACCCGCGTGGCTGGCGGAAGTCAAGCAGCAGGAGGCGACCCTGCCGGAAGCGGTTCGGCTTTCCCTGCCAGACTGGCTCTACGAGCGCCTCACGGCAGCCTATGGCACCGAGGAAACGTCCCGGATCGCTCTTGCGCTTCTGGACCCTGCCCCGCTCGACCTGCGCGTCAACGCGCTCCTGGCCAAGCGGGATGAGGTCATCATCACCCTGCGGGCGAGCGGTCTGGAGGCGGCGGCGACACCGATTTCACCCATGGGAATCCGACTGCGGGGCAAGCCATCGCTCGAGCGGCACAGTCTGCTGAAGAGCGGATTCATCGAGGTCCAGGATGAAGGCAGCCAGATCGTGGCCATGCTCGCGGAACCGCGCCGCGGTCAGATGATCGTCGATTTCTGCGCCGGAGCGGGTGGCAAGACCCTCGCCATGGGTGCCCTGATGCGGTCGGAGGGGCGTCTCTACGCCTTCGACACATCCGAGCGGCGCCTCGCCAACCTGAAGCCCCGGCTCAAAAGATCCGGGCTCTCCAACGTCCACCCGCAGCGGATCGACTCGGAAACGGACAATCGCGTGAAACGGCTCGCTGGAAAGATCGATACGGTGCTGGTGGACGCGCCGTGCAGCGGGACCGGTACGTTGAGGCGCAACCCGGACCTTAAGTGGCGCATGGGCCCGCAAGCCCTCGAGGAGCTTGCGGCGAAGCAGTTATCCATACTCAGGTCGGCTGCGCGACTGGCGAAACCCGGCGGGCGCCTGGTCTACGCCACCTGCAGCCTCCTGCCCGAGGAAAACGAAGCCGTCCTGGAAGCATTCCTGGCCGCCGTGCCCGGTTGGCGCATGGCCGACATGGGCGAGATCCTGACGCGGCTGGGACTGTCCCTCGAACATTCCCGCGGGACCCTCCGTCTTCTTCCAAGCCAGCAGGGATGCGACGGGTTCTTTGCCGCTGCCCTTGTCCGCGAGAGCGGCGGACCAGCTTGAGGCCCCTGCCGTGACCCCGGGGATCCAGGCGCGCAACCTGATCGCAGAACTGATCACGCAGGCCCAGCCGGCCGGCCTTCTCTTGCAGGGATGTGCCATGACTGTCGCGCTGCTGCTGGCGTGGGGAATATCCGAAACCCTGCGCCGTGGGCTTCACCGGGCACGGGAGAACCCGGATGTCGGGAATGAAGCCCTCAGGTTCGGCGCGGCTGGGCTCGACCGCATCCTTCTCCCGGTCCTGGGGTGGGCATTTCTGGTGTCGGGCCGGGGCGTCCTGCGTTGGTACCACCAGCCGACAACCCTGCTGGATATCGCCGTTCCGCTGCTCTCATCCCTGGTGATCGTACGCACCGCTGTCTACATGCTCCGCCACGCGTTCCCGAGCGGGAGTTGGGTACGTAAATCCGAGACGGCGATCGCATGGACGGTGTGGGTCCTCATGGTGCTGCACATCACGGCAGTCCTGCCGGGCATCCGGGTCTGGCTCGACGAAGTCCGGTTGCCAATCGGCAGACATGACATCTCGCTGCTGAACGTGATCGAGGGCACCCTGTCGGTCGGCGCCACCATGGTTGCGGCGGTCTGGCTGGGGCGGACCGTCGAGCAGCGACTCATGGCATTCAGCCCGATGGATGTGAGTCTTCGGGTGGTGTTCTCGAAACTGCTTCGCGCGGTGTTCATCATCCTCGGCGTTCTCGTCGCCCTGACCCTGGTGGGTATTGACGTGACCGTGCTGTCGGTTTTCGGCGGCGCCCTCGGCGTCGGATTGGGCTTCGGGCTACAGAAGATCGCAGCCAACTACGTGAGCGGGTTCGTGATCCTGCTGGATCGCTCCATCAAGCTCGGGGACCTCGTCACCATCGACAACCGCTACGGCGAGGTGACCCGCCTCACGGTTCGGTATGTCGTGGTGAAATCCCTGGATGGAACGGAGAACATCATCCCCAACGAGACCATCATCACCTCCACAGTGGTCAACCATTCCTACTCGGACAGGCAAGTCAGGATAGACGGCGCCATTCAGGTCGCCTATTCGGCCGATGTAGGGCTCGCTCTTCAGACTCTGCTCGATGTCGCACGGGGTCATCCCCGGGTGCTCAGCACCCCCGAACCGATAGCCCTCGTTCGGGGTTTCGGAGAGAACGGGGTCGATCTCGAGTTTTTCGTCTGGATCCGGGATCCGGAAGCGGGGCGGGCGAATCTTCGCTCCGACCTGAACCTCAAGATTTTCAATGAATTCCGCGCGCGCGGGATTGAAATTCCGTTCCCGCAACGCGATGTCAGGATTGTGGGAGAAAAGAGGCCGCCCATGGCTCCCGGTCTTTACCCGCCGTCAAGTTAAACGCCCGGACAACCGATATGGGTTTCTTCCTGCTGGAGGGAGATCGCGCAGGTTCGGCTACAATCGCGCTTGGGATCCGCTCTGGATTTCGAGTGCATTCACGGAGAAGCTTCAATGGGTTGGAATGGTCTGCTTGATTTGTCGTGGTGGGGCTGTGTGGTCTATGCCCTCGTCCTCACCCACATCACGATTGCCGGTGTCACCATCTATCTTCATCGCCATCAGGCGCACAGGGCTCTGGACCTTCATCCCATTCCGAGTCATTTCTTTCGCTTCTGGTTGTGGCTGACCACGGGCATGGTCACCAAGGAGTGGGCTGCCATTCATCGCAAGCACCACGCCAAGTGCGAAACGGCGGAAGATCCCCACAGCCCCCAGATCCAGGGGATCAACAAGGTTTTCTGGGAAGGCGCGGAGCTCTACCGCAAGGCAGGCAAGGACAGCGAACTGCTCGAGAAATACGGACACGGAACGCCGGATGACTGGTTGGAGCGCCACCTCTACACGAAGCGCTCCCAATGGGGTATCGCCGTCATGATGTTGATCGACGTGATCCTGCTGGGCCCGATCGGAATCACGGTATGGGCAGTGCAGATGGCGTGGATTCCGGTGATGGCTGCGGGCGTGATCAACGGTATCGGGCACTTCTGGGGCTACCGGAACTTCGACTCCAAGGACACCAGCGCCAATATTGTCCCTTGGGGAATCCTGATCGGAGGGGAAGAGCTTCACAACAACCACCACGCTTACGCGACCTCGGCCCGCCTGTCCAACAAGTGGTATGAGTTCGATATCGGCTGGCTCTACATCCGGCTGATGGAAATGGCAGGACTTGCGACGGTGAAGAAGTCCGCTCCGAGCGTTCGGCTGGAACTTGGAAAGATGCGGTGCGACCTGGCCACACTCCAGGCAGTGGTCACACACCGCTACGATGTTCTCGCGAGATTCAGCAGGTCGGTCGGCAAGACCTGCATAGAGGAGTTTGCCCTTCTCGGAGCGAGCGGGGCTCCCAGTGTCAAGCGAAGCGAATTCGTTCGTCTCCTGCGAAGCGATCCTGCCTTTCTGACTCTCGAAGACAGGAAGAGCCTCGAATCAATGTTCCTGAAGAGCAAGGTGCTCGCGACCGTTTACGCGATGCGGCAGGAATTATCGACCCTTTGGCAGAGATCCACGGCCTCCAAGGAACAACTGGTCAAACAACTGGAGGACTGGTGCCATCGCGCCGAGGCAAGCGGAATCTCTGCACTCCGGGATTTTTCCCTTCAGTTGCGCTCCTACGCCTGACGTCGAGAGAAATGTCAGTCCCCCTCCACGAGGGGGCTTCAAGAAAAAGCCCGCTTGAAGCGGGCTTTTTCTTGAACCTTGAAGTCCGGGAGAGCCCTCAGCGAAGTTTGGTTTCCTTGTAGAGCACATGCTTACGTGCCTTGGGGTCGAACTTCATGATTTCCATTTTCTCGGGCTTGGTACGCTTGTTCTTCGTGGTCGTGTAGAAATGCCCGGTTCCTGCTGTCGATTCCAGTTTGATTTTTTCGCGCATGGCTCTTGTCCTTTGCCGTCCTTCAGATCTTCTCGCCCGCTGCTCGCAGTTCGGCAAGCACGACGTCGATCCCTTTCTTGTCTATGGTGCGGAGGCCAGCGCCGGTGAGCCGCAAGCTTATCCATCGATTCTCGCTCTCCACCCAGAAACGCCGCCGCTGGAGATTGGGAAGGAAGCGACGCTTCGTCTTGTTGTTGGCATGCGAAACATGGTTGCCGACCATGGGCTTCTTGCCGGTGACTTGACACACGCGTGCCATGACTTGCTCCAGGCTCAATAGGAAAGCCGAGATTTATAGCACGATCGGTCGCCGTGCTCAAGAGCCGGCCGTCCGCGGGGCGATGGTGCGGACCTGCGAGCCACACTTCCCGCCGGCCGGAGCAAGCTGCCGCTGCCGTTCATAGCAACCCATTTTCCGCAAAGGAGAACGCCGCGCCCGCACCCACGATGATGTGGTCAAGAACCCGCACCTCGATCTGCTCGAGAATTGCCTTGAGCGATCGAGTGAGATGCTCATCTGCCCGACTGGGTTTCGCGACTCCGGACGGGTGATTGTGGGCAAGTATGACTGCCGCGGCGTTATGCGAGAGGACGCGTCGGACGACCTCACGCGGATACACGGGAGCCTGCGCCAGCGTCCCCGCGAAAAGTTCCTCCAGAGCGATTGCACGGTGCTGAGAATCCAGAAAGACAATGCTGAAACACTCCCGCGTTCTCGCGTGAAACGTCAGGCGCAGGAAGTCCTTGACCTTGTCAGGCGAATCCAGTACGTCTCGGGACTGCAGTTGCTCGGAGAGGGCCCTACGCGCCAGTTCGAAGACTGCGCGCAGTTGTGCATGCTTGGCCACGCCCAGCCCCTTTACGCTGGAGAACTCCTCGAGCGAGGCAGCAAACAGGTTGGAAAGGCTCCCGAAACGGGCGAGAAGTGCCCGCCCCAACTCGACAGCGCTGGTACCGGGCGTACCCGTGCGAAGAAAAATCGCGAGCAACTCTGAATCCGTCAGGGCGCCAGGCCCGTGCGCCTGCATCTTCTCCCTGGGTCGGTCCTGTTCGGGCCAGTCCTTGATCGCCATCGAACCTGTATGCCTTTCCTGTGAGCCACGCCTGTGTCCAGACTGCATGGCTAGTTTACACTTCGGGAACTTCACCTCTGGCTTGATCAAGATGGCAGAAACCGTCAATCGTCGTGTCCTTCTGGGCATCACCGGCGGCATCGCAGCCTACAAGGCGGCCGAATTGGCTCGACTGCTTGTCAAGCAGGATATCGTGGTTCAGACGGTCATGACCGAGGCTGCCACGCGGTTCGTGACTCCCTGCACCATGCAGGCGCTCACCGGGCAACAGGTTTTCACCGATCTCTGGGACACACGCATCGCGAATGGAATGGCGCACATCGAACTGTCCCGGATGTCGGATCTGATCGTCATCGCGCCTGCAAGCGCCGACTTCATCGCCAGACTGGCGCAGGGGCGGGCCGATGACCTGCTATCCACCGTCTGCCTCGCCCGGGACGGATCTCTGCTTGTTGCTCCCGCCATGAATCGGCAGATGTGGGAGAACCCCGCCGTTCAGAGAAACATCGCGACGCTGAAGGAAGACGGCATCCAGGTTCTGGGCCCGGACAGTGGCTCGCAGGCGTGCGGTGAAACTGGTATCGGGCGAATGCTCGAACCAGACGTGCTCGCCGAACTGATTGCGGGCTGGTTTGAGCCCAAGGTCTTTTCCGGTGCGAACATCGTGATCACGGCTGGGCCCACCTTCGAGCGAATCGATGCAGTAAGGGGGCTGACGAACCTGAGTTCCGGACGCATGGGGTACTCGATCGCCAGGGCGGCGCGGGACGCCGGCGCACGAGTGACCCTGGTGACCGGGCCGACCATGCTCCCCCCACCTGCGGGCGTTCAGGTGATTCCTGTGACGAGCGCGCAGGAGATGCTGGATGCCGTGGAACGAACGTTACCGGAGTGTCAGGTATTCATTGGCGTGGCGGCTGTGGCCGACTACGCGCCGATGCATCCACAGGAGCAGAAACTCAAGAAGGACGCCAGGATTCTGGCCCTCGAACTGGCACCGACACCTGACATTCTTGCCAATGTGGCAAGTCGAGCGAATCCCCCCTTCTGTGTCGGATTTGCCGCTGAAAGCGAACGGCTGGACGAGTACGCGGAAACGAAACGCCGGCGCAAGCATCTTCCCCTGCTTGCGGCCAATCTGGCCCAGGACGCGATTGGCGCGGAAACCAGCGAGATCATCCTGTTCGATGATTCGGGAAGGCATCCGTTGCCGCGGGCACCAAAGCTCACCCAGGCCCGGCTGCTGATCCAGCACGCAGCGCGGCTTTATGCCCAGTTTCGCTGAGCGCAAGCGGGATCAACCATGAAACCGATCATTGACCTGAGAATCCTGGATACGCGCCTGCACGGATTGCTACCCGCCTACGCGACGGAAGGCGCTGCCGGGCTGGATCTTCGAGCATGCCTCTCGGATACCCTGACCGTGGCGCCAGGCTCGACCCATCTGATCCCGACCGGCATTGCCATGCACCTCTCCAACCCTGGCCTTGCAGGGTTGCTGCTACCAAGGAGTGGCCTGGGACACAAACATGGCATCGTTCTGGGCAACCTGGTGGGATTGATCGATTCGGATTATCAGGGGCAGGTGTTCGTGTCCGTCTGGAATCGAAGTGATACCCACTTCAGGATAGAACCTCTCGACAGGATTGCCCAACTTGTCATCGTGCCGATCGTTCAGGCGGAGTTCCGAGTGGTCGACGAGTTCGAGGAGACTCGGCGATCGGAACGCGGATTTGGAAGCACCGGCACGACGTAGATCGGCTACAGCGGCCTTGAGGCAAGCGGCACGGCCTGTTCTGGTGCGACTGGCACATCCGGCAAGGTATAGGGATGCGGGCAAGGCCCCGGGGCAAAAACACGCAGAGGCAGGGGGATGGCGCGCCGGCAGCACACCCTCCCCCGAAGATCGAGATTACTTCACTGCGGGTGCGCTGGCTGCCGCCAGATCGTCCTTGATTTTCCACTCCTGAAGGTAGCGGATGTACGCAATGATGTTGATGATCTCGTCCTGAGTGAGCGACGTCGCGAAAGCGCCCATCTTCGTGTAGGGTCGACCGGCTGCGATGGTAGCGTATATCGATGACGACTTGCTCCCGTGTTTGTACTTCTGGCATGCGAGACAGACACTGCTGCTGCCACCGCGGCCGTCGGGCCGATGGCAATAGGAGCAGCGCGCCTGAAATCGCTCCTTGCCGTTCTCGAGCGCCTGTGGATCGTCCACCGGTAAAGGCATGTCATTCTCCATGCCATGACGGTCGATGCCGCCGGCATCGTCGGCGGCCATCGAAGTCGTTCCCGCCCCGCCGGCGAAGGCAATCACAACAAGGGCTATCGCCATCCAAGACTTGATCTGGTACATCTTTTTGTCCTCCCGCTGGTAATAAGTTCAACGAATCAGAAAGGTGGGTAAAACGGAACGCCGTAGCTTTCCACGAGTTCCTTTATGCGTCCATTGGAGAGCAGAGCGTCGATGCCCTCATTGAGAAACTGAAGAAACGCCTTGTCTTCCTTCCGGACGGCCCAGTTTCCGTTGTAGCGCAGGCCCTCCGCTGGCACAAAACCCTCAGCCATCTGGAACTCGGCCTTCGGAAAATCGATTCTCGCCACACCGAGCCCGGTGGACCACATCATCCCCGCCTCGATCTCACCCTTGGCGAGCCCGCCCATCATGCGCCGGTTGTCGAGGTACAGGTCACGCGGAATGTCATGCGTGAACAAGTAGTCATCCATCGGCGTGGCCATCGCGACACCCACCTTGAATCCGGCGCTCTTGACCTGTTCCAGCGTGGTCAACCCCTTGGCCTTGCCCTGGGTCACAAGCACGTAACCCATCCCGATGTAGGGGCGAGTAAACACCATCTTGTGCATCAGCATGTCGTCGTCACCGTTATCCGACAGGCCGAGGAACACATCACATCGCTTGGCGAGGATGGAACTGCGGAACGCCCGGGAGGTTCCTCCACGGCTTGCAGTGCTTACCCAGAACAGATCGACCCGCATGCCAGCGCGCTTGGCGATGGAGCGAAGAATTTCGACGTCGAAGCCAGGCGGATCGCCGTTCTGCAGGGCATAGGGATAGTCATAGGGATCCGCACAGGCAGTGATCAGCCCCTTTGCCTTCGACCGTATGAGCGTGTCCTTGCTGTCCTCATCCGCAACGGAATCGTCTGCTGCACGGACATCTCCCAACGCCAGGCCGGCTGCAACCACAGCCAGGGCCACCATCAATGATCGAATTTTTCTCAACATACACTCCCACCAACAGTTTTCAGCGCCCCATTCAGGAGGGGACGGCGTAGGGTTTAAGTCGACCCTCGGATAACGCGGGTTGCAACCGTATCAAAGTCGAGCCGCGCTCAGACCGCTGCACGAATCCGCAGGCTACGGGAGTCGTGCGGCGAGGCACAAAAAAAACGGGGGAAGGCTGAAACAGCACCCTCCCCCGCTTCTGGTACAGCCTGAAGTTACGGGTAAACCCCGCAGGTCACAGCATTACTCCGCCGTGAACACCATCAGACCGCCACCCTTGGACTGCTTCTTGTACCAGTCACCGAAGTGAAGGGGCCAGATACCACCGCCACCCGCACCGTACACGATCGCGACGTACTGCTTGCCGCCAGTGGTGTAGGTGGTCGGGTTGCCGTAGACGCCCGTACCCAGGTTGAAGGACCAGAGATGCTCACCGGTCTCGTCGTCGAGGGCGTTGAAGTAGCCTTCAGGATCACCGTAGAACATCAGGCCGCCGCCGGTGGTCAGGATACCGCTGGTGGCCGGGTAGGACTGCGACTTCGCCCAGACCAGCTTGCCCGTCGCGGCGTCAAACGCCTTGATGTGACCAGCGCCCGCGTTGAAGTTCAGGACCTTGGCACCGAGGTACCACTCGCCACGCTTCCACTCCATCTTCTTGGCCTGGAGGTCCATCGCGAAGTCATAAACCGGCACGTAAACCATCTTCGTGCGGCGGCTGTAGGACATCGGGTGCCACTCCTTGCCACCGTCGAGGGACGGAGCAATGTCGGTCGTGAGCTTGTCATACACCACATCTTTCTCGGGCCAGTTGTAGATCGGCTTGCAGTTGTTGGCCGGGGTGATGGGCTTGGTGTAGTTCACGCGCTGCAGGGGAGAAACCCACAGGCACTTGTGCTCGTTACCGTACTTGGTCTTGATCGTGTTCTCGCGGTCGATCGCGTAGACGTGACCGTTGCGCGAACCATGCAGCCACATCTTCTTGCCGCCCAGGTCGACCAGGATCATTTCATTCACGCCGTCGTAATCGTAAGGATCGTTGGGCGTGTAGTTGAAGTAGCTCTTGATCTTGCCGGTGTCGGGGTCAAGGACAAGGTTGCTGTTCGTGAACAGGTTGTCGCCCAGACGAACGTGACGGTCGAAGTCGGGACCTGGGTTACCCACGGGCCAGAAGAGATTATTCGTCTCCTTGTCGTAGGAGCCGGTAATCCAGGCCGATCCACCACCGTACTTCCAGGACTCGCCCGGCCAGGTCTCATTGCCAGGCTCGCCCGGGCCGGGGATGGTGTAGGTCTTCCAGACGGGGGCACCCGTGTCGGCATCGATTGCTGCGATCCAGCCACGAACGCCATACTCGGCACCGGCGGTACCGAAGATGATCTTGTTGCGCAGGGCCATCGGCATGATCGTGAAGGTTTCGGCATACGTGTAATCACCGATCTTCTTGTCCCAGACCACCTTGCCCGTCGTGTTGTCGAGGGCAACGATGTGCGCGTCAAGAGTGGCCAGGTAGACCTTGTTCTTGTACACGGCAACACCGCGGTTCACCACGTCGCAGCACAGTTTCGGGAAGACGTCGCCGGGCAGTTCGCGCTCGTACTTCCAGTTCACCTTGCCAGTGGAGCCGTCAACGGACCACACCTTGTTGTAAGAGGACGAAACGTAAACGGTCCCGTTGACCACCACGGCCTGGCTGTCCTGACCGTCAAGCACGCCGAAGGAAAGGTTCCAGGCAGCCTTGAGGTTCTTGATGTTTCCCTTGTTCACGCCAGCGAGGGGGCTGTAGCGGGTCGTCTGATAGTCACGACCGTACAGAAGCCAGTTGCTCGCGTCCTTGTCCGCGTTCAACAGCATGTCGTCCGTGACGTAGTTGGGATACAGCTTGGCTTCGGCCGAGTCCAGACCCTGAGCCCAAGCGCCCGAGGACGCTACGGCCAGGGCGGCCAGCACAACGGCGCCCTTAACGTGCTTGCGATTCATGGATTACCTCCCGAGTGCGCCTTTCCACCCATTGTTGGGCTGGGTGTGAGGCAATGAAAAAACCTATCCTTGAGTTCTTACGACAGCGGGTCGGAGAACACGGCTTACGCCCCATTCTCCGGCACCAACAGGACGTTAAGTGAACACTACAGACATGTCAACACTGGTCAAAATGACACAAAGCGGGTTTTGTCCAAGGGGTGCCGGAAAAACCCCAGCAATGGACGAAACGGCCCGTTACGTGAGGCTGATTGCGAGAATGGACGCGTCGTCCTGCGTGGCGGCATTTCCCATGAAGGCGTCAAGATCATTCATGATGTGATCCACCAGCGGCACGCCCCGGGCTTCCGAGACGAGAAGGCGCAATCGGTCCGAACCGTAGACGTTGCCCTCCGAATCCGCAGCCTCGATCACTCCATCCGAATACATGACCAGACCTTCACCGGCCGTCCAGGCAGCGACATCTGTCGACTCGTCGAACAGTTCGTCCGGCAGGATGCCCAGAGCCACATGGGTGGAGACGAGTTCAATGCGGATGCCCTCACCGGCAGTCAGCAGGAGCGCTGGCGGCATCCCGCCGTTCCAGAACTCGATCTGGCGAGCCTTTTCGTTCACCACGATCACCATCGCAGCGAAGTAACGGCCGATGGGCAACTGCTCGCGAAGGCGATGGTTCATCTCCCTGACAAGGGCACCCAGCGGGAAGCCCTTCCTGACCATGCCGTAGAAGACCTGCAGGGCGGGAATGAGGCTCACGGACGCCGCCAGGCCATGACCCGTGGCATCGCCCAGCACGGCGTAAAGAAGCCCCCCGGGGTCCCGGGCGGCGGCAACGACATCCCCGCTGAATCGGGCAGACGGGCGCACGCGCCAGCTGAGAACCTCCTCGTTGAGACCGGCGCGCTGAACCAGATTCTGGATCAGTGACGCCGCCAGTTCGTGCTCATAGGCCTGCTCGTCCTGCAATTTCCTGAGGGTCGCGGCCTGCGCAAGCAATTCCTGCTGCATGCTGACGATCCGCTGGAAGGAACAAATCTTCGCGCGCAGGACGGACAGGTGCACGGGCTTGGTCAGATAATCGTCGGCCCCGGCCTCGAGCCCGTTGACGATATCCTCTTCCGCGTCGAGGCTCGACATGAGAATGATGGGGATCCACAGGGCCGAGAATTCTGCTCGCAGTTGCCGGGTCGCCTGGATGCCATCCACGTTCGGCATCATCACGTCCATCAGCACCAGATCCGGCCGCATTTCGCGAAAGCACCGCAACGCGATGTCGCCGTCCCCGGCGGTCACCACCCTGTGGCCCTGCCCGACCAGAAACCGGCCGATCTGGAGCAACGTGGTGGCGGAATCGTCGACGAGCAGGATGGTGACTCCGCCCGCGGGCGACCCCTTCGCTGACTCGAGGGCCGCCTCGTCCGGGGCCTCCCGGGCCACGAACTCCTCTCGCTGGGTCACTTTGCCGCTACCGCCGAGAATCTTGCCTCGTTCCCGAGCCCGAGATACTCGAGATCGGGGAAGCACAGATGCCTCGCAAGAGCGATACCCCGCCCGTTGGGTTCGAAGGCACGGGCCGGATCGAATTGCTCGAAGGACTTCCAGTCGAAGCCCTCGCCCGCGTCCCTCAGGTGGAATCGAATGACCTCGCCCTCGATGGCCATGCGAACCTCTGCCCACCGCTCGAGATTCTCTGCCATCTCGAGGCGGCGCTGAATCTCCTCCTCCCAGATCCCGAGGTGCAGCAGCCTGGCCTTCTCCTTGATGGAGATCCCCAGGTTTCCGTGCTCGACGGCGTTGACCAGGAGTTCGAGCAGACCGAGCCCCGCGTTGGCAGGATCCAGGCAGCGGTTGCCCAGCAGTTGCGCGAGAGACCTCGCATCCTCGAGGGTTCGGAACCGGAAAGTGCCCTCCCGCAACAGAGACAGGACGTGTCCTTCCTGTCGAGCCTCCCGGGCCAGATCCTTCCAGCCCGCCCGGTCCGCGAGGGCCGCGCGGACGATCGTTGCGAGAACCTCTCCGTCGAAAGGCTTGGTCAGATAATAGTAGGCACCATTCTGTATGCCCTCCATGACCTGATCCTTGGAGGCTGCGGCGGTCTGCATGATGACGGGCACCTGGCGGAAACGGGCCTCCTGCTTGATCAGCTTCAACAGGGTCAGGCCATCCATCCGGGGCATCATGCGGTCGAGGATCAACGCGTCGAACTCCTCCGGCTTGGCGTTTTTCAGCAGATCCCACGCCTCCTGGCCGTCTTTCGCGGTCACGAGCTGGTAGCCCGCGCCATCGAGGTGCTCCGCGATGATCTCCAGATTGAACGGCTCATCATCGACCACCAGCAATTTCGCAAGCTTAGGCATCATGCCTGTCATCTCCTGTTCACCTATGCACACGACGGGCCTGGCGCGGAAGCGCCGGCCGACTGGAAACCGCCCGATACTCCAGGCACGCTGCGACCGGTCTCCTAAAACTCGCAGCGTCCACATTCTCTCTCAATCGGCCGTCCACGGCATGCCCCTGTCATTCCCGGGATGGGACCTCTCCCACGCCTTTGAAGGGCCATCACGCCCCGATCGCCCCGCCCCCTACAGCCACAATGACCGGCCGGACATCGGCATCCCGCAGGAATCGACCGCGACCGTGTGCGCCGAAACGTTCGGCCGTCGAGGATCGTCCTTCAGCGACGATTGATTCCCATGTCGCTCTGGACGAATTCGTCGAACATGTCCTCCAGTTCCCGATCGGGCTCTCCCAGCAACTGCGGCGTTTCCGGACCCACCGGGCCGTTCCCCCGATCCCGATGAGTCGCCCATGGCGTCACGGCTTCGTCAGCCGAGGATACCCGGGTCGCCGCTCCCGGGGCATGCCCGGACCCGGCCAGGCGCGAAGACTGCCTGCGCATCATTTCGAGGAGGCGGTTCGCCTCCGTCCAGGCATTGGCGGGCTCCGCGAGGGTCATCTGGTTTTCGCCAAGGGATTCGTTTTCGGCCAGACGGGCGCATCCCGCATCCGCAGTCACCGGTTCGCCGCCGTGACCCAGGCAGCGATCGACCACGGGGTCGACTGGAAGAACGACCGGAGGCCACGTGTTCTCCGGTCCGACGAGCGTCGGGGCAGACGATTCCGCTCGGGACAAGCCACGCTGGCGGCCCTCGATTGCGGCAAGAATGGCGGACATATCCTCGAGCATATCCATGTCGCCCTGTGACCAGACTCTCGGAGTGGCCGACAGGACTATCAGACGGCCGATCATCTCCGACCCGCGCCGGACGGGCACATCCACCCAGGCCGCCACACCGGACGCGCCAGCCAGACCGAACAGGCCCGGGATCGGTTCTGCCTGCCCGCACACATCCGCCACCACGACCGGGCCGACGGTCTCGAGATATCGGCGATATTCCAGCAGCGACTCGGGAGCGAAACGGTCACCACCGCTGGAAGCGTCGGGGGTCTCGCCCACACGGACCCGCAGTTCGGACGAACCGTCCTCTCTGGCCGAGAGGTACATCGCGGCCGTTGCGGGCAGGAGGGATCCCACGCGCTCCATGACTTCGGCAAGAAGTTCGCTCGGATGCGCATCGCTCGCGATTGCCGACAGAACCTCGCGAAAGGACCGGACCCGTTCCCGCCCCGCTGCCGCCGCGCTTTCGTGAACCCGTTCCGCCGTGACGTCGAGGGAGCAGCGAACCACGCAGGTGTCCCCGTTCGACCTGCGAAGCGGAGCCTTGACGTTGACGAAGCACCGCTGGTCGGGACCGGGGTCACCCACCCGCTCCTCGAACGTTCTCGCCTCCCCCGCCAACATGACCTCCCGGTCCTCGGCAGCGTGGCGCGCAGCCTGTTCGCCGGTGTAGAACTCTTCGTCGGCACGTCCGACAAGTTCCTGGGGCGAGCGCCCGACCCGCTCCCCCCAGCGCCGATTGGCCAGAGCGACTCGCTGCGAGGAATCCTTGATGAGAACCGGGCTGGGGAGCACATCCAGCACTCCCTGAACGAAACGCCTTGCCTCTGCCTCCGATGCCTGAATCCCCCGGAGCCGCCGCGCTTCCGCGCGAAGAGACACCAGCCAGCAGACGATCGTCAGAGCCAAACCCGGCAGCGCCATTTCCGTCAACGAGAGAACATCGGCGCGGACACCCGCGACACGTGCGACCCGGAAGCGCCACTGCTGACCTCCCCGCGCCACCACCTCCTCGGCCCATTCGATCGACGCCGCGGGGCGACGATCGTCCGGAATAGTGTCGTAGGCGGGGCGCCCCCAGGAGCCGTCACCGATTAGCAATTGCAGCCTGATCCCCTTGGCCTGTTCCAGGACGGCATCGGCCAGGCTCGCCAGAGGGATGCGACCCCAGACGTATCCGCGGACGGAACCCGCGGCGCCTTCGGCTCCCGCACCATCCGGAGCCAGCACTGGAAGATAGGCGATGACCGAGGCCTGGAAGGCTGTTCCCGGCGCCCGGCCCTGCCCGGACGCCACCGCATAGCCGGGCGCGAGGGTTCGCGCGGCCCTGGCCATGGCCTCTACGTGCGCCGGATCCGTGGCCATGGCGGAGTTGGCCATCTCCTTGCCGGTCCGGCCAGGCTCCTGGCGCTCCGGAGATGAGTGGAACCCGCTTTCGCCCTCCGGCGCGACCTGCGCCGAGTGCCCGGTTTCGGCCTGCCTTGCCGAGGAAAGCGAAGGCTCCGGGGACAGGCCCTGAGGCAGGAAGCCGATGCCAGCGACACGGACGGGCTCGACAAATGGTTCGAGACGAGTGACCAGGGTATCCCACTGGTCCCTGTCGATGGTGGGTGCAAGAGTCAGGCCGCCGACGATGCCGCGAAGGACCTGCTCCGAAGCCGCGAGTTGGCCACTCAGGCGCCGCGCCGTGGTCTGGGCCACACTGCGAACCTCCTCCAGAGCGGCGGCATCCCTTTCGCGGAGCGAAAACCAGGTGAGTACCGCGGTTGCAGCCAGACACGCGACGAGCACGATCCAGGGAGTCCCGGCCCGGAAGACGCTTCCCGACCCCGGGTTGCGCCCCCGACCATGCGCATCTCTCGAAGTCGTGCTCATGGGAACTTGCTTCCGCAGAAAGTCCAGCGGGCGAGCGCCCCGGACTCTCCCTGCGCGGAACCGCATTGCGACACCGTGCCGCTTGGGCCATAGTTGCCGTTCCCTGCGCTCGGGGCGGCACCGACGGACCGCGCCGCCGGCCGGGCGCGCGTTTGAGTCTTCAAGGAATCAGGCATCTTGCTCCCCACCATGACCATTCTCTCAACATCAGGCTTAACGGCACGGCGCAGGCGTCTTTTAGCCCTGGCAGCCTGCCTGGCGCTTGGCGCCGCGAGCCGGGCTGGCGCCGACCCCCTCCTGACCTACCCGTTGCGAATCAAGGGGCACACGATCCGCGTGGAACTCGCGGATTCGCCGGAAACTCGGCGTACCGGGCTGATGCACCGGCGCCAGATGGGCGAGAGCAACGGTATGCTTTTTATCTTCGAAGAGCCGTCTCCCCAGGCAATGTGGATGAAGAACACCCTCATCCCGCTTTCCGTGGCCTTCATCCGGGCGGACGGACGAATCCTCAACATCGAGGACATGCAGCCGCTCACGGAAGATGCTCACGCATCCTCGGGCGATGCACTCTTTGCCATTGAAATGAACCTTGGCTGGTTCAGGAAACGGGGGATTGCCGCGGGTGACCGCGTGGAGGGAATGAAGGACCTTCTCAAACAGAGGAAGTGAGGACGCCGCCCTGCCCGCCGGGGATGGCTACCCGGTCGCCCTGAGCGGCTCTGCGCGCGGAGGAACGGATCCCGCATCGACGGGTTTCACGGGCAGCACGACCACGAAACGGGCGCCGCCGCCGGGGGCGTGCTCTGCCCAGATCTGCCCGCTCTGCTGGATCACGATTTCCCGGCAAATGGCGAGCCCGAGTCCGGTACCACCGGCCCCGCTCTTGGTCTTGCTGCTCTGGACGAACTTGTCGAACACGATCTCGAGTTCTCCCGGCGGAATCCCCACCCCATCATCCGTCACGGTGATCCTGGCTGCCGGAACGAAATCCGCCGTATCGGGAAACGCCGGTAGCGGCGTCTCATCGAGGTCTATCAGTACGGACCGCCCCCGGGGCGTGAACTTGAGGGCATTGCCGAGCAGGTTGCGCACCACTTGCCCGGTACGGACCGCGTCGCACCAGGCGAATAGCGGAGCAGCAGGAGCGGACACCCGAACATCGATGCCACGTTCGCGCACGACCGCCGCAAGTTCCGCGACGACGCCTTCCACGACCTCGACGAGATTCTCGCTGGAGAAATCATAGGTCATGCGACCTGCCTCGAGTTTCGACACATCCAGAAGATCGTTGAGCAGCACCAGCAGCCGTTGACCACTCGCCTGTATCCGGTCGAGATAGCGGGTAATCCTTTCTGCGGAGACCTCCCCCGCCCCCAGCCTGTCCATCCCGAGCCGCGAAAAGGACAGGATCGCGTGCATGGGCGTTCTCAGTTCATGCGACATGTTGGCCAGGAATTCGGACTTCGCACGATTCCCGGCCTCCGCCGTCTCCTTGGCCTCGATTAGTTCGCGGGTGCGTTCGGAGACGACCTGCTCCAGTTCGTCGCGATGCAGCCGCAAGGCCTCCTCCGCCCTCTTGCGCACCGAGATGTCGAGCATCACGGCCACCAGATACTTCGACCCGTCCGCCAGGACCGCGCCGACCTTCGTCTTGAGGACCCAGCGAGGTTCCTGCCCGGGCACGGGCAGCCGGGCCTCGGTCGTCAGGGTCCCCCCGCGATCCCACAGGAGGTTGTCCTCCGCGATGGCGCTCGCCGCATAGTCGGCGGGAAAGATGTCGTGGTCGACCCTGCCCACGATTTCCGCCTTGGGCAGGCCAAACTCGGCTGCCCCGGCGTCATTGACGACCACCCAGCGGTGAGATCTGTCCTTGACGAATACAGGCACCGGAATCGCATTGATGACGGCATCCAGAAACTGGCGGTGGCGCTCGAGCGCAAGCTCCGCCTGCTTGCGTTCCGAGATATCGGTCGAGGTACAGACGAGATACCGGCTGCCATCCGGCATGACCACCGGCGACTTCGACTTGAGCTGCCAGTGCGCGGTGACCCGGGAGTCACGGGTTCGCTGTTCGTAGAACCGTATGGAGTTGCCGGACCATGCCTCCTGGTCCTGCGCGTCGATCACGCGACCCACCTCCGGGCCGTAGATCTCCCGGGTCGTCCTGCCAAGGATCTCTTCCACGGTGCGTCCCGTCAGCCGGCAATAGGCACTGTTGACCATCTTGGTCCGGCCCTCGGCATCCCGCACATAGACGGCCTGAGGCAGGGCATCGAGCAGCGCATCGAGGAACGCCTTGGCGCCGTGAACGGCGAGTTCCGCCTGGCGGCCCTGCTCGCGCAGGAGCGCGTGTTCGTGAGCGATACCGAGAGCATCGGCGGCATCCCTGACAGCGCGGACTTCATCCGGAGTCCACGCGACGGGAACAGGACTGTCGACCAGCAGCATGCCGTAGACCTGGCCGCTCCGTTTCAGCGGAGCCTCGATGGCGGCCACTGCTCCAAAGGCGGCCAGCCGGCCGCGGTAACTCTCGGGCAGATCGTCGATCCGGGCATCATCGACGACGGCAAGTTCACCGCCGAACTCCGAGAGGTAGTCGGACACGCTGCCAGGGTCGATGCTCTGGTCGGACAGATTCCCTCCGAAGGGCTGGCCGCCCTCCCGGACAAACCGGGAGACTCCGGCTTCGGCAAGGGCCCAGTAGGACACCCGCCGTTCCGGCAACATGGCGCCGAGAGTGTCAACCGTGAAGGAGAGAACGGACTCGAAGGGCTGATCCGCAAGAGTTGCCGCAGTGATGCGCTGCAGCAATTCCAGGCGCTCCCGCGCCGCCACGGCCCGCAATTCCGCCTCCCGGCGCTCATGGATGTCGGTGGATACGCTCACGAGGTACCGGGATCCGTCGGCCATCGTGGCAAGCGACTTCGACTTCAGGAACCAGCGTGGCCGGGCCTCGTGGATACGTGACTCGACCTCGATGCTGATGGGCCGGCCCGTCTCCAGGACCCGCTGGTCCTCGTCGTGGGTGCGCCCCCAGACGGACGCCGGCAGCAGGTCGAAATCCGTCTTGCCCCGGACAAAATCCGGATCTACCCCGATCATGTCTGCAAAACTGCTGTTGGCGACCACCCAGTGCCCCTTCTCGTCCTTCACGACCACCGCGTTGGGAATGGTATCCAGAATGGTTCGGAGCAGATCGCTGTTGCTCTGCGCCGCCTGATGCGCCTCCTGCAGGCTCTGCTGGAGCGTGCGGTTTGCCGTGATGTCCGTGAGCGTTCCCGTGCATCGCGTCGCCCGCCCGGAATCGTCCCAGACCGCGTCCCCCTGGAGCCTGTAGTAGCGGTACTCCCCGCTCACTGACTCGATGCGCAATACAAGATCGAGTGGAATCCGGTCCCGCAGGAGGGCAAGGAGACCCTGTTCGCGGGGAGTCCGATCGTCGGGGTGCAGTCGCGCATCGAACTCACGGTAGGCCCCGGCATCGAGATATCCACCATCACCAATGCCGTCCTGGACCGTCTCGAACCTCTCAGGCTCGACCTCCATCAGATTGAGGAACATCCGGCTGAGATACACCCGACCCGACGCAACATCCCACTCCCAGACACCCGTGCGCGCCGCCGAGGCCGCCAGTTCGTAACGGCTGCGCGCAATCTCGATGGATCTGCGCGCCCGATGGAGATCATCCACATCAGTGGCTGTCCCAACGTACTCCATGGATTCCCCGTCGAGCGTCGGAACGGCCTCACCGGTGATCAGAAACCAGCGGTAACCACCCTCTCCCCCGCGAAGCCGAACCGTTTGGACAAAGGTTCGATGAGTTCGCGCGGCGCCGACAAGCCCGGCCCGGTCATCCGGATGGACGACATCCAGGGCCGTGGTGTCGTCGGGAACCGCTGCCGGACGGCCACCCGCGTAGGCCCACCACCGCGCATTCAACTGCTTGATCTGAAAGTTGGAATCGGCAATCCAGGCAATGAAGGGCGCAGCATTGACGAGATCACGGAACCGGCGTTCCGGTGCCTCAAGGGCCGACTGCAGAGCCTGTTCGACCCTTGCACGCCGTCTGTCCTGCCGGCGCACCCAGAGGAAAGCGAGCAGTGAGCCCGCCAACCCGAGTGCCAGAACGAGGTCGGCTTTCGCGCTTCCGGTCACCCCACCCGGATCGGCCGGGGCGGTGACCACCGCTTCCCAGCGCAGGCCACCTCGCTGAATCACGATGCCCCGCTCAGGCGCGAAGGAACCGGACATCCTCATGCGAGGGCCCGCGTGCGCGCTCCCGGAAGACGGCCCGGACTTCCGCACCGACAGGCGCGCGAAGGAATCATTTTGGGTGGCGACTTCGGCAAGGGCTCCCAGATCGATCCGCACCGAAACGAAACCCAGATGCCGGCGCGGCGCGGCCTTGCCAGATGGCCTCGCAAAAACCGGCGCATAGAGCGCGAGAGCGCCGGAGAGTGGAACTTCCCCGGCATTTGTCGGAGCGCCACCAGCATAGGCAACCCCACCGCGCGAAAGGGCGGCCTCGAGACCCTCCCGCTGGACCGGATCGGCCGAGGGATCGACGCCGAGCCCTTCGCCGGGTTGCGCGGGGGTTGCGGCGTACAACAGGACCCTCGGGAACGAGACCGGGCGCTCTCCGGGGGGCGGAATGGCGACTCCGGGATGGAGGCGCCGCATGTGCTGGACGTGGTCTGCCGCGCCAGACCGTTCGACCTTCCTGAAAAAGGACACCGCCCCCACCGCGGACTGCAGATCTCCGGACGATAGAAGGCTTTCCAGGAATCGATTCCACTCGTCAGCCTCGAGGTTCGGCTGAAGCGCCACCAGTCCGGCGGCGGCGCGAAGAAGTTGCTCCGCCCCCCCGAGTTCCCTCTCCAGTCGCTCCCCGGTCACCAGGGCGAGGCGATCAAGACGCTCCTGCCCGGACCGGAAATCCAGGGAACGGATGGCCGCCCATCCGGCAAGCGTCAGACAGACGAGGACGGCAAGCACCCACCATTGCAGACCGACGGGAACAGTCGACGGCTCTGGCGAGGCCTTCACCGCCTCGGATTTCCTCATCAGGGATGTCAATGAACCCTCCGCGTCGGGCCTGTCGGACCCGAGCGATGAGCGAGGGACGATGCAATCAGGTGATGGTGCACGATCGAGAGTCACTCCGACGAATCCGGCCGGCAGTGCCCTGGTCAATCACCCACAGGGGATCGGCCGTAGCCAGCCCCCCGGATCGCCCGGACACGGACACCGGAAACAGGTAACGTCCTCGCGAGGGAATTCTTTACATCGCTTCGGGCCAGTTCCCCCTCCTCCAGGCCTGCCCGTGCGGGACTCCGAGTCTGCTCCGGGGAAGCACCGGCAGTCCATCTGACGAAAAACCCCGCTTTCGCGGGGTTTTTCGGGGCTACCTGTCGTCGCGACCCCGGTCACTGATAGTTCGACGCCGCGAAATCCCAGTTTGCAAGGTGATTGAGAAATGCCTCGACGAACTTGGGACGGGCATTGCGGTAATCGACGTAGTAGGCGTGTTCCCAGACGTCCACGGTCAGGAGCGCCTTGTCAGCCGTCGTCAGGGGTGTCCCGGCGTTGCTGGTGTTCACGATGTCCACCGAGCCGTCGGGCTTGCGGACGAGCCACGTCCAGCCAGACCCGAAATTACCCACGGCGCTCTTGGCGAATGCTTCCTTGAAGGCATCGAACGACCCCCATTTCTGCGCGATCGCCGCGGCGAGGGCTCCGGAGGGAGCACCACCACCACCGGGGCGCATGCTGCTCCAGAAGAAGGTGTGATTCCAGACCTGTGCAGAATTGTTGAAGATCCCGCCGGCGGACTTGCGAACGATATCCTCGAGGCCCAGCGCCTCGAACTCGGTCCCCTTGACGAGGTTGTTCAGGTTCGTGACGTAGGCCTGATGGTGCTTGCCGTAGTGATACTCGAAGGTTTCCCTCGAGATGTGCGGCGCAAGCGCGTCCATCGCGTAGGGCAGGGGGGGAAGCAGATGTTCCATTGACATTCCTCTCGGTAGGGTATGACTCGACCTCAGGCATTCTATCGGAATGCCCGAGAGCCCTCCAAGGGCGGGCCGATCCTGCGACAGCGCTGGAACGATGTCGTTCCCGCAGCTCCGGTATGCCCCGCGCGTGCTTTCGGACCGACGGCGGGCGGGTACCGATCCTGGCGGGGACCGAACCGACGGGCTATGACAACCCTGTATCCGCCCTTGCAAGACGGACCACCGTAGCGGTGGCGTCATTGCGCCCCATGTAGCGGGCCTGACGATCCAGCGCCTGCGCGACCAGATCCTCGGCGACCTGTTGGGCAGTCGCCTCGTTGTGATCCAGCGCATCCCGGAGTGCAGCGTCCCCGAGAACCTCCCAGACCCCATCTGTCACCAGAAGAAACACATCCCCGGCTGCAGCCTCCCCTTCCGTGTACTCCACCACGAGGTGCCGGTCGAGCCCGATCGCCCGCTTCGGGAGGTGACGGACGTCCTCACGGGGCCAGAGGTGATCGGTCGTCAGCTGCTTGAATCCCACTCCCCGGCGTCGGTAGACCCTGGTGTCGCCGACGTGAGCGCACGTGTACGACGTGCCCCGGAAGAGGAGCATGGACAGTGTCGCAAGTGCACCGTCCTGCTCGCGGTGGCGCGAATTATGGGCGTTCAACCACTGGTTGCAGGCCTGCAGGACCCGGTCCAGCGCCTGTCGCGCGGACCACTCCCGCGGGGTGGCATAGTAGTCGCGCAGGACTGCGCTGACCGCGATCGCCGCCGCGCGCGCCCCGGCACCATCGGCGTCGATGCCGTCAGCGACGGCGATGGCCAGACCATGGGAGACGAGTTCGTCCTCCGGGGGGCGAGCCACCGCCACCCGGTCCTCGTTCATCTTGCCGGCGACAGCCCGGCTGGCACATCCCACCTCCAGCCCGACGGCGGTGCCCGGAAGAACAAGAACGAGGTCCGTTTCCGGGGGCACGCGTGGAGGGCGGGCCTGTGGAGCGTTCATGATGTCGTTGCCGGCGCACAGGCCACGGTCAATGCCTCGGATGGTTTCTTGTCGCAGATGTGTCGAGGACAAATGCAACTCGCATGCCATGACCCCGGGGGTCCCTGGACCGAACCGGCGGACCGACAGGAGGCCATGGATCGGCAACCCTGCGCAGGCCGCCCCGGTGCGCCGGAAGTTGCGTCCGCCCCAATCGAGGGCATCCGCCTTCCGGGTGCGTCCCGGTCAGGTCAGAACAGAGACGACTGCCCGGGCGGAGGTGGAGGACGGAAACGGGTGGTGTCGAGTGCCTTCCCTCGGCGCGACAGACCCAGGCGACGGCTCGCCTTCTCGAAGCGCTGGGCCAGAAGATCCGCCATGACGCCCTGCCCCCGCATCCGGGAACCAAAGGCCGGATCGTTGTTGCGCCCTCCTCGCATGCCCCGCAGCCTCGCCAGCACGTGGTCCGCCTTCAGGGGATGGTGCGTACGCAGCCAGTCCTCGAACAGCCCGAAGACCTCGAGGGGCAGACGCAGGAGGACGTATCCCGCAATCGTGGCGCCGGCTGCGGAGGCCGCCTCGAGCGTGCTTTCCAGTTGAGCATCGGTCAGAAACGGGATGACCGGCGCCACCATCACTCCGCAGGGAATGCCGGCGGACCTCAAGGCACTGATGACCTCCAGCCGGCGGGCGGGGCTGCTGGCCCGCGGCTCCAGATGCCGCGCCAGGTCGTGATCGAGGGTCGTGATGCTGATGTCCACCCGGGCGAGTCCCGCAGCCGCCATCGGCCTCAGGAGATCCAGGTCCCGCAGCACCAGGGCGCTCTTGGTGATGATCGTGACGGGGTGACCGCAGTCCCGCAACACGTCGAGAATCCGGCGCGTCAGGGCAAGACGTCGTTCGACCGGCTGGTAGGCGTCCGTGTTGACGCCCAGGGCCACGGGCTGGCAGACGTAACCGGGACGCCGGAACTCCGCCTGCAGCAACTCCGGTGCATTGGTTTTCGCGAACAGCCTCGACTCGAAATCCAGGCCGGGCGACAGGCCCAGGGTCGCGTGACTCGGGCGCGCATAGCAATAGATGCAGCCGTGCTCGCACCCACGGTAAGGGTTTATGGAACGATCGAAGGGAACGTCCGGTGACTCGTTGGAAGTCAGAATCGACCGGGCTGCCTGCAGGGTGAGTCGGGTGGCAAGTCGGGGCAGCTCGCTTTCCGCTTCTTCCGCCCCCCAGCCGTCAGTCTCGGCCACGCGGGTCCAGTGATCGAACCGGCTCTGCGAGTTACTCGTCGCCCCCCGGCCCTTTGGCCGGGCAGCCACCGGCCTGTCCTGTTCAGAGGGCTTGCGCATGGCTGTATTTTCATACAGCTCTCTCCGCCCTGGCAAGCTGTGAACCGGGAATCAGGGATCGGGGATCAGGCCGACGGATCGAAGAGGCTCGCGACTGGCCGCCACGCCGTCCCCGCAAATGTCCGATCAACCCACCTTCATCATCCGGAGAGCCGCCCTGAACAGGTCCGATTCGGGCTTCGCGAAGGTATCCAGAATGCTGAAGTGATTGTCCGCGGGGCACGGGACGTCCTCGGCAATCACGGACGCCCACCGGGACTTGATCAGATCGTGCTGCTGGGTGAAACCCTCGATCTCGCGACCGCCGACGGCCACGTACAGGGGGGCATCCGAAGCCGGCGGCATGAATGCCGGGCTCAGCCTGACCGCATCGTCGTCGGTCAGGCGGATGTCACTGTTGATCGAAGGCGTGTGCACGAGGGGTGTCAGATCGTAAACCCCGCTGATCGACAAGGCACCCTCCACGGTCTTCTCGGGAAGGTCGGTGCCGTAACGCGGCCATTGCGCCGCCAGCATCATCGCCGCCAGATGCCCGCCCGCGGAGTGCCCGGCGAGATAGAGGCTGTTCCCGATCGCGCCGTGCCGCGGTTTCTGGCGATACAGCCAGGCCGTGGCCCGAAGAATCTGCTGGACGATGTCCTGCACGGTCACGGAGGGGCACAGGGCGTAGTTCGGCAGGGCGACCGTCACCCCAAGCTTGACGAGTTCGGTTGCGATGAAGGAGTGGTCCCGCTTGTCCATCGATCGCCAGTACCCGCCATGGATGAACATCAGGAGCGCCCGGCTGCGGCCCTCCGCCCGGAAGATATCGATCTTTTCCATCGGGTGATCGCCGTAGGCGATATCCAGGTCACAGTCGAGTTCGTCGCGCGCGCTCTTGGACAGGCGCGTCCAGCGGTCGAAGTGCTGGGAATATTCGGGCACCGCTGCGCGGTTGTTGTAGCGCCTTTCGAATGCCGCGGTGTAATCGTCCATGTCAGCGAGGTCCCCCTGGAAAGTGGCCATGCGCGCTGGCTCCGTGGCGATGCGTCATGGTCCCCAAATCCTCGAAAAGCCGCTATTGAACCCAATTGAGGCACACCCTGTCCACTATGGCGTTCACATTGAGGGAAAAATCGGGCGATTGCGACACCGGCGAAAAGGGCGCCGGGGTTGCCATCGCACTACCCCGATCCCACAATCGGCGATTTTTCCGGCAGAGGTCACCCATGGATAGCCCCGACACCAGGCATGGCTTCATCGTCGACGCCGAGTGGCTCGCCCGACGGCTCGAGGACGCCTCGGTCGTCGTGCTCGACGCCACCACCCACCTGCTGCCCCGCCCGGTGGAGCCAACCCCCCCCGTTCCCTACGATGTGAAATCAGGGCGGGACGATTTCGAGAAGAGTCATATCCCGGGCGCCCAGTTCGTCGACATGGACGCCCAGATTTCGGACCGGCGACACCCGCTTCACTTCATGCTTCCCCCGGCCGAACAGTTTGCCGATGTCATGGGCTCCCTCGGCGTCGGGCCGGACACCACCGTGGTGTGTTATTCGACGGCTTTCCACTGGTGGGCGACCCGTCTATGGTGGATGCTGCGGGTCTTCGGGCACGAACGGGCCGTGGTTCTCGACGGCGGGTTCCAGAAGTGGGTGGTGGACGGGCGCCCCACGGAAGCCGGAGCTGGCGTTGCGCGGGACCGGGTGGTCTTCACCGCCCGGTTCGACCCGGACCGGGTGGCGACGAAGGAAGACGTCCTGCGATCCATCGGCGATGCCGGCACCTGCACCGTCAACGCCCTGCGACCGGAACAGCACACCGGAGGCGGCACCACCAACTATGGGCGACCGGGACACATCACCGGCAGCATCAACGTCGCTGCAGCGGCGCTCGTCGGTTCCGACAACACCTTTCTTCCGCTCGAGGAACTGCGGCGCCGCCTCACGGGGCCCCTCACTTCTCCCCGGGTGATCACCTACTGCGGAGGCGGGATCGCGGCCTCGAGTGTCACTCTGCTGCTCACGATGTTCGGGCATCCGGATGTACGGTTGTACGACGCTTCCCTGTCGGAGTGGGCCCCGGACCCGGGACTGCCGATGTCCTGCTAGCGGACCCGCCCCCCATACCCCCGGGTTCCGGCGATGGGCGATCCGTCCCGGGCCACGCGCTCTTGCCGTGGATCAAGACCCGCCGGCACGGGCCGAGCATGATTCGGCGGTGACCATCGAACAGCCCTTCCCGGCAGCGCCACGCTCCGGCGAGACCCGCCACGGCGTCGCCTTGCCGGTGTTCACGATGCGCGGGGTTTCCAAGGTCTACCGGATGGGCGAGATCGAAGTGCACGCGCTGCGCGGCGTCGACCTGGACCTCTTCCCGGCGGAACTGGCAGTCCTCCTCGGAGCCTCCGGCAGCGGCAAGTCCACGCTGCTCAACATTCTGGGAGGCCTCGACGTGCCCACGAGCGGCCGGGTGACCTATCTCGACCACGACCTCACCCGCGCCTCGGACGATGAACTGACGGCGTTCCGCCGGGATCACGTGGGCTTTGTCTTTCAGTTCTACAACCTCATTCCCAGCCTGACCGCCCGGGAAAACGTCGCCATCGTCACGGACATCGCGCCCGCACCGATGCTGCCCGAGGAAGCCCTGGCCGTCGTGGGGCTGTCCGACCGGCTGGACCACTTCCCGGCACAACTCTCCGGGGGAGAGCAACAGCGGGTCGCCATCGCGCGGGCGATCGCCAAGCGCCCCGACATCCTTCTGTGCGACGAGCCGACAGGCGCCCTCGACTTCCAGACCGGAAAAGTGGTGCTCGACGCCCTCGATCGGGCCAACCGCGAGCTGGGAACGACGACCGTCGTCATCACCCACAACGCCTCGATCGGGCGGATGTCCGACCGGATCATCCGCATCTCGAGCGGCCGGATCGTGGAAATCGAGACCAATCCGGACCGTCTTCGCCCGGAGGAACTGTCCTGGTGAGCAGGCGCACGCTTCACTTGAAGCTGCGCCGGGACCTGTGGCGGCTGCGGGGCTCCGTGGCGGCTGTCGCGCTCGTCGCCGCATGCGGTGTCGCCGTTTTCGTGACCATGCAGGGCGCCTACGACGCCCTGGTGGATGCCCGCGATCGCTACTACGCCGACTACCGCTTCGCGGACATCTTTGCACGCGTCCGCCGCGCCCCCGTCGCGACGCTGGCCCGGGTGAATCGCATTACCGGCCTCGCCGCGTTCGAGGACCGCATCGTCGATGAGGCGACCATCGCGGTGCCAGGGGTCGAGGATCCGGCCACCGCCATCATCGTGTCCCTGCCCGACGGATCGCGGCCGGGAATCAACGATGTGTCGATCCGGGCGGGTCGGCTCCCAGGGCCGGACGCCCGGGACGAAGCCCTCGTCGGCGAGGCCTTCGCCAACGCTCACCACCTGCACCCCGGCGACACCCTGCACGCCGTCATCAACGGCCGCTGGCAGCGACTCCGGCTGACCGGAATCGCCAACTCGCCCGAGTTTGTCTACGCCATCGGAGGGACGGCAGTCTTCCCGGATGACCGCCGCTACGCCGTGCTCTGGATGGGCCGGTCGGCGCTCGCCGCGGCGCTCGACATGACCGATGGTTTCAATGACCTCGTGGCGCGCCTGGCGCCCGGAGCGAGCGAACGCGCGGTCATCGAGCAACTGGATGCTGCCCTGGCCGTCCATGGCACCTCGGGTGCTCATGGGCGGGGCGAGCAGATCTCGCACCAGATGCTCGAAGGAGAAATCCGCCAGGATCGCGTGACCGGCGTCGTCGTTCCCGCCATCTTTCTTGCGGTGGCGTCATTCCTGGTGCACAACGTCCTGTCGCGATTGATCTCCCTCCAGCGCGCGCAGATCGGGCTCCTGAATGCCTTCGGCTACCGCCACCGGGACATCGCCGCGCACTACCTGTGGTTCTCCATCGCCGCCATCGCAACCGGCGCCCTGGCGGGCGTTGGGCTGGGTCACTGGCTGGGCGGAGGGCTTGCCGGCATGTATCAGCGATTCTTCCACTTTCCCCAACTGCAGTTCGAACTCTCGCTCCGGACCGTGGCACTCGTTCTGGCGATTGCCCTGGCCACCGCCCTGGCCGGTGCAGGGCCCGCGACCCGACGCGTGCTCGCGCTGCCGGCCGCCGACGCCATGCGGGGCGCAACGCCACCGAGATTCCGACCCCTCCTTCTCGAGCGGTCGGGAATGGCCGGACGGCTCACCCCGGTCATGCGCATGGTGCTGCGCCATCTCGAACGCCGTCCCTGGCGGGCCCTGGGTGCCGTCCTCGCCATCGGCCTCGCCTGTGCGCTTCTGGTGGTGGGGCAGTTCGGCCTCGACGCCCTCGACGAAACCGTACGACTCCAGTTCCGCCGGGCGCGGCATGACGACGTCCAGCTTTCCCTCCGGGACGCCCGCGGGCCCGCCATCGAGCAGGATCTCTCGCATCTTCCAGGCGTTCGCCTCGCCGAGGGCATCCGGAACGCCGGCGCCCGGGCCGGCCGGGGACACCGGTGGCGGCGGGTCTCCATCCTTGGGCTGCCAGCGGGCGCGGACCTGCACCACATCATCGGACCGGACGGGCAGGATATTCCCATCCCGCCAGCGGGCGCCGTCATCAGCCGCAGCCTGGCCGACATCCTGACGGTGAAAACCGGAGACGAAATGAACATCGCATTCCTCGAGGGCCGGCAACGGCGCGTCGCCGTTGCCGTCTCGGGCATCGTGGACGATCCGATCGGCCTGAATGTCTACATGGCGCGAAACCAGCTCTCCCGGCTCATGGGGGAGGGGCCCGGCGTCTCCGGCGCCTACCTTCGCGTCGATCCGGCCCGCGTATCCGAGTTGCATGCAGCCCTGAAACGCCAACCCCTGGTGGGGAGTGTGACCTTCCGGGAAAGCACGATCCGCAGTTTCCAGTCGACAGTGGCCGAGAACCTGCGCATCTCGATGGCCATCCTGATCGGATTTGCCTGCGCGCTCGCTGCAGGCGTGGTGTACAACGGGGCCCGCATCACGCTTTCGGAGCAGGCGGATACCCTCGCGAGCCTGCGCGTCCTCGGATTCACGCAGGGGGAAACGAGTGCCATTCTGCTGGGTGAGCAGGCCCTGATCACGGGGCTCGGAATTCCCGCAGGGCTCCTGATGGGGTACGGACTGTGCGCCTGGCTCGCGTTCCTCCTGCGCACGGACCTCTATCGCCTGCCCCTGTTCATCAGCCCCCGAACCTGGGGTGCCTCCTGCGGTGTGATCCTGGCGGCAGCCGCAGTCTCGGCGCTGGTCGTGGCCTGGCGGACACGCCACCTCGACCTCATTGCCGTCCTCAAGAATCATGAGTGAAGCCCCCCGTCGAAACCGGTCCGGCAGGCGCCTGGCCTGGCAGGTGTCGCTTGCCCTGATCGCGGTCACCGGAGGCTGGTGGCTGTTCCGGGCACCGGCCCTGTCCGTCGAGACGTCGGTCGCGACCCTGGCCGACATGGAAGTGACCGTTGACCAGGAGGCCGAGGTCAGGGTCCACGATCGCTATGTCATCGCCGCGCCGGCCGCAGGACGGGTCGTGCGCACGCGCTTCCACGATGGCGATCCGGTCTCGGCGGGTGAGGTGGTCGCCGAGCTCTCGCTCGCACCACTGGATCCGCGAGACCGGGAGCAGGCCCTTGCCCAGGCACGGTCCGCACAGGCCGCCGTCGTGGAGGCCGAACAACAGGCCCGGCAGGCCGATGCGGCGCTGCTCCAGGCCAACCGCGATGCGCTCCGGCTGGAGCAGCTCGCCCGGGAAAACTTCGTGGCCGCCGAGGCGGTCGATCGCGCGCACACGAACCGGACGAGTGCTCAGGCAAGCCTCGCAGCAGCCCGGGCGCACGTGGCCGGCAACCGGGCCGATCTGGATGTCGCGCGAGCCCGGCTGCTTTCAGTGCCGGCCCCGGACGGCCGCGCCCTCCCCGCCATTCCCCTTGTTTCACCCGTCGCCGGGAGAATTCTCCTGATTCTGGAACCAAGTGAGCGCACCCTTGCTGCCGGCACGCCCATCGTGGTCGTCGGTGACCCCGCGCGGTTCGAGATCGTGGCGGACGTCCTGTCGAGCGACGCGGTCCGCATTCCGCCGGGCGCCGATGCCCGCCTGTCGGAGTGGGGCGGCCCGGTCGATCTGCGCGCCAGGGTCCGGACCATCGAGCCCCACGCCTTCACCAAGGTCTCGGCCCTCGGCATCGAGGAAAAACGCGTCAACGTGGTGCTCGACCCGCTCGACCCCCTTGGAGCTCTGGGCGACGGCTATCGGGTCGTTGCACGGATCATGCTTTGGCGCGGGTCGAAGGTACTGACCGTTCCGGAAAGCGCCCTCTTCAGGCATGGCGACGGAGAGGCCGTCTTCGTTGTCCGACGAGGCAAAGCGCTGCTCGCGCCGGTCCGCGTCGGGCGCCGGAACGGCCGCATGGCCGAGATCCTGGCGGGGCTGGACCCGGGAACTGCGGTGATCCGCTATCCGGACAATGCCCTCTCCGAGGGGGCCCGGGTCCGTTCCCAGGTCGAGCGCTGACGGGACGTTCGGAGCGCGCGCGTATCCTGGCGGTTCAGCGCCTCGCGAGCAGCAGGCCCCGGGGACCGGGTACGCGCGATCAGGCTGCGGCGTCGGCCGACGCTGACCACACCCCGGGCGCAGGCGGCATCGGAATTGTCCTGCCGAACGAACTCGGGCGGCAGGCACGTGTCTTCCATGCAGGGGCGCCCGGCCGACCGCCTTTCGCGGCCCGGGCGCCCGTGGCAAGCTCGGCCCATCCCGCGCCGGCCTGAACCGAAGACTCGACAAGGAACCCTCCCGTGACACCCATCGCCCACCTCACCCGCCTCGCCCGGACCGCGCTGCTTTCCGGCGCCTTCGTGCTGGCCGCAGTCTCCGTTCCGTGCCTTGCTGCGGTCGAACTCGATGCGCCCGCACCGGCGCTCCGCGGAACCCTGGTCTCGGGCGACCGCTTCGACCTCGCGGACTATCGTGGCAAGGTCGTCCTGATCAACTTCTACTCCAGCTATTGCAAGGGCTGCGCCTACGAGATCGGCTCCCTCGAGACGTTCCGGGACGACCACCGGGACGAGGGCTTCGAGGTGCTGGTCCTTGGCGTCGACCGGCCGTCGGACAAGGGACGGGTCGCGCGGATGCTGGGAATCTACAACCTCCAGGGGGCCATGGTGGATGAGCTGGACGAGTGCGGTTTCGAGCGCCGCTACCCCACCCCAACGGCCTTCGTCGTCGATCGCGAGGGGGTGGTCCGGGAAAAACTCTCGGGGGCCAAGTCCCTGCCGCGCATGCGTGAACTCCTCGCCCCGTACCTGGGAAAGCGCCCCTGATCACGCTTCCTGCCGCTTTCCGCTTCTTCGAGAACCCCACGCGCCGCCCGGACCATGCCACTTCTGCACACTGGAAACTCGACCCTTGTCGTCATCGACGTGCAGGAGCGCCTGTTCCCCCACATTCACGACTCTGCGCACGTCCTGGACCGATGCCTGTGGCTCACCCGGCTGGCAAGCCGGCTCGGCGTCCCGGTGCTGGCGTCCGAGCAATACCCGGAGGGGCTCGGGCCCACGGTTGAACCGCTGCGGCAGGAGATTCCAGCCGGGAGCGTGCGTCGCAAGGTGCACTTCTCCTGTGTCGCCGACGGCTGCTTCGACAGCCTGCCTGCCTGGTCCCGCCGCCAGATCGTCCTCTGCGGCACCGAAGCGCACGTCTGTGTCTTCCAGACCGCCGTGGATCTTCTCGCAGCCGGTCGCGAGGTCTACGTGGTGGCCGAGGCTGTCGGTTCGCGGCAGGCGGAAAGCAGGGTCGTGGCGCTTGCTCGCCTGCGCCAGCATGGCGCCGAGATCGTCAACGGCGAGATGGTGGGGTTCGAGTGGCTCCGCCGGGCAGCCGATGACCGGTTTCGCGACATCAACCGGGATTTCCTGCGGTAGCCGTCAGGGCCGACGCCCGTCACGCCCCCATGGGATCAGCCCCCGTCGCGGATCGGCTCCGTCGCCCTCGATACGGAGTCCGGCAAGCTCTGGTGTGCCTGTGTGTGGCCGCGGGGACCACGATTGCGCCAGGCCCTGGCGCAACACATGCAGCCACGGCCAGTTTTCTTTGCCAGAAGGTGCGCACATGGGTGGAACGGAGCATCTGCGCCTCCGACAGCCTGGCAGCGCTGGACCTGGAGCTCGCCGTGGAGCGCTCACGCCTGCTCGGAACGACCCATCCCGATTCGCGCAAGGCGTTCGACGCGGAACAACGCAAGTGGCAGGCCTCTCTGGAAGAATGCCGGCGGCGGTCCCGGCCCGAGGAGTGTCTGACCGGTCGTTACCAGCATCGGATCGCGGCCTTGCGCAATCACCCCGACCAGACTGGCCAGGCAGGAGAGGATACCCCGCCCGGTGCCGGAACCGAATCGCTCGTCGCGCGGGGAAAGGGGTGGACGCGCGATCTCTCCACCTACATGCGGGCCCTGGGCGGCTGCCGGGAGGAAGCCCCGGCACCCATCGGCAAGCTCCTCGTGGCGTGGCCGGTCGGCGACCCGGATACCGTCGGCATGCGACTGATGGACTGGAACCGCAAGGAATGGGTGTGCGTGGCCCATCGCAACGGACACAAGGTGTTCCGGTTCGGCCCTCGTGCAGAAGGCGAGAGCCTTCCCGCCCCCGGTCCGGTCTATCACCTGGGCGGACGCGCGCCGCCGACCTCCTGCACAGGCGCCACGCAGGTGGTGGACGCCAGCGGCAAGCCCGCGGGATGGATCAGCGACGAGGATTGTTGAGCGGCGGCGGGAAGCCCGACCAGGAGGGCATGCCTTCCCCATGACCGGCAGTCCGACTTGCCTGACGGTTGCGCGGGTCAGACGACCCGCGTCCAGCCGAACGGATCCTCCGCACGGCCATGCTGTATCGCCGTGAGTGCCTCATACAGGCGGCGCGCCGCAGGGCCGGCAGCGGCGTCTCTCACAGGAAGATCGTGCCCCCTGTACCCGATCCGCCCGATGGGCACGATCACGGCCGCGGTCCCCATGCAGAAGGCCTCGGTGATGCGGCCCGATGCAAGGTCGGCGAGGACCTCGTCGAGCACGAGGCGAGACTCCCGGACGACGTAACCGAGTGATGGAGCCAGTCGCAGGACGGAATCCCGGGTGATGCCTGGCAGGATGCTCCCCGTGAGGGCGGGCGTCACGATTTCCCCGTCGCCGTAGACGAACGCGACGTTCATGGCGCCCGCCTCTTCGATGAAACGCCGTTCGATCGCATCCAGCCAGAGGACCTGCTGATAGCCGGCCGCCCGGGCCGATTCGGTCGCAGCCAGACTCGCTGCGTAGTTGCCGGTGGTCTTTGCCGCCCCCGTCCCGCCCGGCGCAGCGCGGATATGCGCTTCCTCCACCCGGACGGCCACTGGCTGGAACCCGCTGGCGAAATAGGGCCCGGCGGGACTGAGGATGATGTAGTGGAGAAATTCGCGGCTCGCGCGCACCTCGAGTGTGGCCTCGGTCGCGATCATGACCGGCCGGATGTACAGGGAGGAACCCTCGGCCGTCGGGGCCCAATCCCGCTCCAGCGCCACCAGCGCCTCGATCGCCGCCACGAACTCCGCCGGCTCCACACGGGGCATCGCAAGCCGTTCCGCCGACTGATTGAAGCGCGATGCGTTCGCGTCGGGGCGGAACAACTGAAGGCGGCCATCGGGCCGCGCGTAGGCCTTGGTGCCCTCGAAGATCGCCTGCCCGCAGTGGAGAATCTGCGCGCCGGGGTCGAGCATCAGCGCATCCCTGGGTCCGATGATTCCCTCCATCCAGCCCTGACCCTCGGCGTAGCGCCGGGTGAACATGCGTCGCGTGAACACGCGACCAAAGCCCAGAGGCTCCGGAAGGCACACTGGCCCCGAGTCAGGAACTGGAAGGATTCGAACTTGCATCAGGAAAGACTCCGGTCGGGCGGTGGGCGCCGTGCCCCCCGCTGCGGCGGATTCTAGCCCGCACGTTTCACCAGGCTGCCGGCATGAGGGCGAGGAGCCCGCGAGCGCCCGTGGAGGCGAGCAGACCGGTTCCCAAGGACAGCCAATTCTCGGCAAGCCCGATGCGCATCAATGCAGCGCTCATTTTCGGGGCCGGCCTCGTGAAACATCCGCATATGGACTCCTCCCGGTTTGCGGGCGGGAAGTGCTTCTGACGCAGGGATCGACTTCGCACCTGTAGCCGGCCTCCTTCGGTGGGCGCAATCATGATCCCCGACAGCCGCTGCCTGCCCCCGGTGCTGCCCCCGGGAAAACCCTCCACCTGCCCACGCACGAGTCGCCGCGACAACACGTGGCGACCCTTGTCGTCCACCCCGCGCACCTGCAACACCTGCCTTGCCAAACCAGGCCCGACGCGCGGAACCTTCCTCTCGGCTGCCCCCTTCCCTTCGACTGTCGATCACACCTTCAGCCTGGCACCGGATGCCGCTCGGGAGGGAGGAGTCCATCACATTGGGCTGGCGGCGCGGGCCATGAGCAACCGCTCGGGCTTTCAGCGGGCATTCTGCCGGGCTGCCCGGTTTGAATGCATTGTTCATAGGCCTCCGACATCGCGGTCGCGCAGCATCGTTCGGGGCTGCGTCCGATGCCATGGTCATTGCCGGACGTGGATGTCGCGGACCTCGGTGGATGGGTCACGAAACCGGTGTCCTCGGAACAGAGTCGCCGACCGGCACGGCGCGACAGAGCGCCGGCCCGACCGGCGTGGGCGCGGACGAACGCAGGGTTCCACAGGCTGCCTGCCGGTGGCCCGTGCCACGCGCGACGGGAAGAACGGCGCTGGCTCGGCGGCGAATCGCGTGTCCGTCACGGCTCACCGGCGGCGATTGGCGTGGCGGCGGGGAGCAGGACATGCACGGCGTGTTCCGCGCCATCGGGCACGAGGCGGATGCAGCCATCGCGCTGCGGCTGTCCGTCGACGGTGACCTCGACTCGGCGGTCCGCCCCTGCCGCGTCGTCGCTGGCACGGGAGACATCGATACGGTAGATCGCCTCGCCGAAGCGGTAGCGCACGCGGAACCCGGGCCACGCGGCCGGCAGGCAGGGCATCACCCTCAGCGTATCGCCTTCGCGGTGCAGACCCAGCAGCGACTCGACGATCAGGCGATACATCCAGCCCGCGGAGCCCGTGTACCAGCTCCAGCCCCCGCGGCCCACGTGGGGGGCGCATCCGTAGACATCCGCCGCCACGACATAGGGCTCCGACCGGTAGATGGAGATGCTCTCTGGCGAAGACCCGTGATTCACCGGGTTGACGAGCGACAACACCTCCCATGCGCGCTCGCCATCGCCCAGGGCGGCGAACGCCATGGCGGCCCACAGCGCACCGTGCGTGTACTGACCGCCGTTCTCCCGCACGCCGGGCGCGTAGCCCCGGATGTAGCCGGGATCCATCGGTGCCGTGTCGAACGGCGGATCGAGCAGCGTGACGATGCCGTCGGCCCGCCGCACCAGATGCCGGTCCACCGCAGCCATGGCACGCCGGGTCCGCACCGGATCGCCGGCGCCCGACAGGACGGCCCAGCTCTGCGAGATGGAATCGATGCGACATTCCGGATTGCGCGCCGACCCGAGCGGGGTGCCGTCGTCGAAGTACGCGCGGCGGTACCAGTCGCCGTCCCAGGCGTGCGCCTCAAGGTCCGCCCGGAGACGCGCGTGCACCGATTCGCACTCGTCCGCAAGGGCGCCGTCGCCGCGCTCGCGCGCCACGGGCGCGAACTGGCGCAGCACCTCGCACAGGAAGAACCCGAGCCACACGCTTTCGCCGCGGCCCTGGATACCTACGCGATTCATGCCGTCATTCCAGTCGCCCGAGCCGATGAGCGGCAGTCCGTGCGTGCCGAAGCGCCACCCGTGGCGGATCGCCCGCACGCAGTGTTCATAGAGAGTGCCGGTCTCGGCCGAGCGCGAGGGCAGGTCGTAGTAGGAATCATCCTCGGGGTTGACGGACCGGCCCTCCAGGAACGGCGCCTCCTCGTCGAGTACCGCCCGGTCGCCGGTGACCTGCACGTAACGGCACACGGCCATCGGCAGCCAGAGATAGTCGTCGGAACAGCGGGTCCGCACCCCGTGGCCGGACGGCGGGTGCCACCAGTGCTGGACGTCGCCTTCCACGAACTGACGGCCCGCGCACAGCAGCAGATGATGTCGCACCCGGGCCGGCTCCGCGTGCACGAGTGCCATGACGTCCTGCAGCTGGTCCCGGAAACCGAAGGCGCCGCCGGACTGGTAGAAGCCGCTGCGCGCCCAGAGGCGGCAGGCGAGGGTCTGGTAGACCAGCCAGCCGTTGGCGAGCACGTCCACCGCGGCGTCCGGCGTCTCCACCTGAATGGCGCCGAGCGTCCGCTCCCAGAAGGCGCGCGTTGCGGCGAGCGCCACCTCCTGCGCGGGGACGCCGCGGAATCTCTGCACCAGTGCCGCCGCATCCCGGGCGTCGCGGCCGACACCGAGGCGAAAGACGATCGTGCGCTGCTGCCCCGCGGCGAGCTCGATCGGCACCTGCATCGCCCCGCACGGATCGAAGCCGGCGCCAGTGCGGCCGGACAGCTTCGTCCGGCGCAGTGCGGCGGGGCGCGGCATCGAGCCATTGCGGCCCAGGAATTCCGTGCGGTCGCCGGTCACCGTCCGGCCCGGCTCGTCCGCGTCGAGGAACGCGACGCGGTCGGCGAAGTCGGTGCTGTAAGGGTTCCACGCGGTCAGCGCGCCGTCCGGGGCGAGGCTCTCCGTGCAGATGTGCATCGCCGAGCGCGCGCGGAGATCGCCCAGGACCCACTCGACGAAGGCCGTGGCCGACAGCCGGCGCGGCCGGCCCGACCCGTTGGTGAGCGTCAGGGCGAGGAACTTCACGGGCGCATCCGGCGCCACGTGCACGGTCAGCGCCGAAGCGATGCCGTCGTTGACGGTCTCGAAGATGCTGTACCCGAAGCCGTGACGGATCACGCACACGCCAGGACCGCGCACCGGAAAGGGCGACGGGCACCAGATGACCCCCGTCTCCTCGTCGCGGAGGTACAGGGCTTCGCCCGACGGATCGGACACTGCGTCGCCATGCCACGGCGTCAACCGGAACTCGTGCGCGTTCTCGCTCCAGGTGTAGGCGCCCCCGCTCTCGGACACGACGGTGCCGAACCCCGGATTGGCGAGGACGTTGACCCACGGCGCCGGCGTCGACTGACCCGGCGCGAGCCGGATGACGTACTCGCGCCCGTCGAACGAGAACCCGCCCAGGCCGTTGAACATCTGCAGCGCCGGACCGTCCGGGCGGGCCGGCGCTGCCGGGGCCTCCGCTCCGGCTGGCCGCGTCGCGACGAACCTTGGCATCGGCGGCGCGGCCACCGGTCGGCGGTCCAGCTGCTCGGCCAGCGTGCCCCGCGCATCCGTGATCACGATGCGGGCCACGGACTGGAACAGCACCCGGTCCTCGCCGGAGATCTGCTCGGCCGGGCGCACGAAGATCCCGCCCGGGCGGTCGAGGACGCTGGCCTCGATGCCGGACGCGATGAGGCCGACGATCTGCTCCTGCAGCCGCTGGCGGTAGCCGCCGTGGTCCTCATTCCAGATCACGAGGTCCACCGCGAGCCCCTTCAGCCGCCAGTACGCATGGGCCTGCACGAGCTGCCGCACGAGCTCGATGCCCGCAGCCTTCCCGATCTGCAGCAGCACGATCGGCAGATCCCCCGAGATCGCGTACCCCCAGAGCCCGGACTGGCCGCGGCGGTTGCGGAGCAGGACGTGGCGGTCCGCCCGCAGGGCCGCGTCGGCGTGGAGCACGGCGCTCGCGAGACGCGCATGCAGCTGCGAGTCGGCCTCGCTGGCGTTCAGCTGGCGCAGGACCACCTGGCTGTGCGTCCACGCGAGGTCGAAGACCCGGTCGGCCAGGTGTCGGTCCCGGTACTTGTCGATCAGGCTTAACGCGTGATCCCGAGACTCCCCCATGCCGGTCACGAGGTCCACCGTCACGGACTGTTCCGGTCCGAGCGAGAGGCGTTGCCGGATGGCCACGATCGGATCGAGCACGGAACCCTCGGTGCCCGAGAGGCTTTCGTCACCAGCCATCGCCCGGGGCGCATCCGGACGCCGCCCCCGGCCGAGGAAACGCAGCCGGTCGGTCTCGTAGGACACCTCGCCCGCCTCGGCATCGTGCACGGCCATGAGGTGCAGCATCCAGGGCGATGTCTCGTCCCGCGAACGGGGACGGCGCGTGCACAGGAGCGCATGCCGGTCCCGCACGATCTCGGTCTGCACGAACAGGTTGCTGAAGGCCGCGTGCAGCGTGTCGGAGGCCTGCGGAGCGATGACCACCTCGGCGTAGCTCGTGACATCGATCTCGGCACTGCGCCGCGACCGGTTCGTGATGCGCACTCGCCGCAGCTCGATATCGTCCTCCGAGGAGACGACGATCTCGGTGTGGGTCTCGAAGTCGCCGGCGTTCCCGACCGCGACGTCGCGACGGCGGAACTCGGCGCGACCCTCCGAGAAGACGGCCTCGAAGCTCGAGGGCAGCCGCCGCGTCGGCTGAAAGGCCGTCGACCAGAACTCGCCGCTGCTGCGGTCGCGCACGTAACAGAAGGCGCCGCGATCGTCGCAGGTGACGTCCTCCTGCCAGCGCGTGACCGCGAGGTCCTTCCAGCGGCTGTAGCCGCCGCCGGCCTGCGTCACCATCACGTGATAGCGGCCGTTCGACAGGAGCTGGACTTCCGGGACGGGCGTGTCCGGGTGCGTGAACGCGCGCACAGGCAGCGCCACGGCATCCGGGGCCGGTCGGGCGTCGAAGCGCCTCGCCGTGTGGGGAAACAGTTCGGTGGCCTTGGGTACCCGTTCGTGCAGGAGCAGCATGACCGCCTGGAACAGACGCTCGGACTCGAAACGCCGGCGCATGGGGTGGGCGAGCAACATGGCCTCGATCGCGAGCAGGGTCATGCCCTGATGGTGCGCCATGAAGGCCCGCACGATCGTGCGCGCCTGCCCGCGGCGCTGCCGGGACGGGGTGCAGTCCAATGCCTCGTAGAAGCCGAAGCGGCCGACCATGCCGTCCGCGGCCAGGCGCTCCAGGTTCGCGCAGGCGGCGGCGGGCGCGACCATCAGGGCCAGCGCGGAGGCGTAGGGCGCCACGACGAGATCCTCGGAGAGCCCCCGCTTCAGCCCGAGGCCCGGCACACCGAACGCGCGGTACTGGTAGTTCAAGTGGACATCCACCGCGTTGTAACCGGATTCCGAGATGCCCCAGGGTCGGTCGACCTGGCGCCCGTACTCGATCTGCCGTGCGACTGCGGCCCGTGCCGTCTGGTCCAGCAGCGTGTTGGCGTCGCAGGGCATCACCAGCATCGGCATGAGGTACTCGAACATCGAACCGCCCCAGGAGAGCAGCAGAGGTTCCGGGCCGGTGTCGGCAAGGAGCCTCCCGAGGGCGAACCAGCTTTCCTGCGGGAGATGTCCCTGGGCGATGGCGACGAAGCAGCCCAGACGCGCCTCGGAGGCCAGCAGGTCGTAGTAGCCCGGGTCGAGGCGCCGTTCACTCACGTTGTAGCCGATCGCGAGGAGATGACGCGAGCGGTCGTACAGAAATTCGTGATCCATCCACGCGAGTTCCGCCGCCCGGTTCGCCAGCCGCACCAGCGCGGCGAGGCGCTCCCGCGCGCGGCCGCAGCCTTCCGCCAGGCTCTGCTGCAGGTCGGTGACCCACGCACGCTGGTGCGGTGTCGTGCCGATGCCCAGCCGCTGGCCGAGGTCGCGCGAACAGGCCTCGTCCAGGGCCGAGAACGCCCGCAGAGTCGGGACGGCGCAAAGCTCCGCGAAGGCCTCGAGTCCGGGCGGGGCCGGCCGTAGCCGCAGCCACGGCGCGAGAAACGTCAGGTCGGCCAGCGCGGCCTGACACTGGCCTTGCAGCGCCTGCGCCCACGGGAGCGCCTTCCCATCCGGCGTGCCCGGCTCGTCCGCGCGGGGCGGAGACAGCCTCGCCACGATGTCCGTGGCGTGGGCGGTCAGCGCGAGCAGCAGTGTCCGCGCGCTCCCGAGCGTGGCGGGAACCGCCTCCCGGGGCAGCGCGTCCTCGAAGGCCTGCATCGCCGCCGCGGCGGCCGGCGCCGGAGCCTCGCTCGCAAGCACGGCGAGCGTGTCCCGCAGCCCGTCGAACAGCGTCATCGCGATCAGGGGCATGTCCCCGATCTCCAGCAGCCCGGCGCGGAGCGTGAGCAGGTGGCCGGCGAGGTTGCCGCTGTCCACCGTCGAGACATACAGCGGCGCCATCGGCTCCAGCGTGCGCGTGTCATACCAGTTGTAGAAATGTCCGCGGTGCCGGGCAAGCCGCTCCATGGTCGTCAGCGTGTTCGCGGTCCGCTCGACCAGTTGCCCGGCATGCAGATAGCCGAAGTCGAGGGCGGACAGGGTCGCCAGCAGCGACAGTCCCATGTTGGTCGGCGAGGTGCGGTGCGCCACGGACGTCACGCGGTACTCCTGGTGGTTGTCGGGCGGCAGCCAGTGGTCGTCGGGACCGACCAGATTCTCGAAGTAGGCCCACGTGCGCCGTGCGACGAGGCGCAGGAAGCGCATCTGCGAGGACGTGAGCCCTGCGCGGTCGCGTGGCAGGGGAAGACCGAGCCACCATGCGGCGGCGGGCGCGGCGAACCAGAGGAGAAGGAGGGGCGCCGCCGCCGCGAGCACGGAGGGCGCCGTGAGCCCGAGACGGACCGCGACGGCAGCCGCCAGAACCGGGGCGATCCACATGAGGCGCACGTTCGACAGAAGCGTGCCGGCCTCGCGGCGCTGCGCTTCCCGTTCCGCCACGGCGGACGACCTCCATTCGAGCAGCCGGCGCCGGCTCACTTGCATGCGCCACGCGGTCCGGAGGATGGCGTCGAGGCTGTACCAGGCTTCGTGGGGCAGGCGGGCGAGTTCGAACGCGATCTGGGCGACGTGCCGACCAGCGGTGCGGCGCCACGCCCGGACGTGCTGGCCGACGAGCCGGTCGCCGGGCTTCCGGACGATCTCGACGAGGGTCGAACACGCCGGCACCAGGAGGACGAGCCCCAACACGACACCGGTCCAGGCCAGGGCGGACGGGAGCAGAAGCCATCCGGCCAGCAGCAGAGAGAGGGTCGAGACCGGGACGAGACTGCGGCGCAGGTTGTCGATGAGTTTCCACTGCGACAGCGCCGAAAGGGGATTGCGCTCCCGCGTGCCCGCCGGCGCGGTGGCGGTCGGGCCGCTCACGCACCGCACCCGGGGCAGGAGCCATCCGGCCAGTTGCCAGTCGCCCCGGATCCACCGGTGACGCCGGGCCACATCCACGTCGTAGCGCGCCGGAAACGCCTCCACCACCTGGATGTCGGTCACGAGGCCAGACCGTGCATGGCAGCCTTCGAGCAGGTCGTGGCTGAGGATGCTGTTCTCCGGAAGGCGGCCGCCCAGCGCCTGCTCGAACGCGTCCACGTCGTAGATACCCTTGCCGATGAAGGACCCTTCTCCGAACAGGTCCTGATACACGTCGGATACCGCGCGCGTGTACGGGTCGATGCCCGCTTCACCGCCCTGCAACTGCGCGTAGCGCGACCGGTTGGTCCCGGGCAGGGCGACGGACACGCGGGGCTGGAGAATGCCGTAGCCTGCGGTGATGCGTCCGAGGGCAGGGTCGTACCGCGGACGATTCAGAGGGTGGGACATGGCCCCGATCAGCTGACGCGCCGCATCGCGCGGCAACTGCGTGTCCGTGTCCAGCGTGATCACGAAGCGGACCTGCGAGAGCACGTCCACGTCACCGATGACGTGCGAGAACCCGGACAACGGGGGAGGCCCGCCGGGGCGCAGCAGGGCGTTCAACGCCGCGAGCTTCCCCCGCTTGCGCTCGTACCCCATCCAGATCCGTTCCCGGGAATTCCAGCAGCGGGCGCGATGGAACAGGCAGAAGGGCACGCCGTCGCCCGGCCGCGCGTCGGCACCGTACTGGCGGTTGAGCGCCTCGACCCTGGCCACGGCCGCCTCGATGAGCGCGGCATCCCCGGGGCAGTGCTCCGTTCCTGCGTCGCCGAAGTCGGTCAGCAGGCCGAAGTGCAGCGACGGATCGCGGTTCGCGAGGAAGCGGACTTCCAGTGCCTCGAACAGCCCGTCGAGGTCGCCGTCCTCCGTGAGCATCGTCGGCACCACCACGAGCGTGCGCGCCTCGCGGGGAATGCCGCGCTCGAAGTCCATCCGCGGCAGCACCCGCGGGGCGACCAGCAGGGTTGCCATCCAGTTGACCAGGCCCACCGCCGGCTGGCTCCCGGCCAGCATGGCCAGCGCGGCGACTGGCCAGACCGTCCAGCCGGCGAGACCGGCGATCTGCCACATTGTCGTCAGCAGCCAGGCGAAGCCCAGACTCAGCAGCCCGATGCTTCCGAGAAACGGCAGCAGCGTCATCGCTCCCCCGGCGCGCCGCCAGGCAAGCAGACGCGGCGCGCGCGTGCCGGCCGCCTGCTCGAGCGAGGGCAACCCGTCGCCCACCAGGTAGTGGCCGACGTGGTGCGCGGGGGCTTCGGCGCCATCCCGCGCGGCCCCCCGCGCGAGGGAGACCGCCAGCCGGGCCACGCCTCCTTCCGCAAGCCCGCTGCGGCGCGCCAGGGCCTCGATGGCATGGCGGTAGCGGTCGCGAGTGCCGAAGTCCATGTTGCCGTACACACCGGCGGGGTCCTCGCGCAGCGTGGCTTCCACGGTGCTGACGGATTCGACGAACGCCCGCCAGTCCAGAGCGCTCAACACCCGCAAGCTGCCGATGCTGTTGCTGATGGAGACCTGGTCCGCCGCCTGCTGCTGATTCTCCGAATGCACCATCTGGTCGATGGTCTCGCCAGACTCCGAGAGCCGCTGCTCGATCCAGGTCAGCGGCAGGGCGAGCGCCAGGCCCCGGCCCTGGAGGCGTCGGGTGAGTTCCGCCACGAAGGCACTGACCATCGGCGGATTCGACCGCGCCATGTCGGCGACGAGCAGGATCAGACTCGTCGGGTCGCTCTCCGCCATCGCCGACATGCGGTCGGCCCAGGACCCCGCAAGGTTGCGCTCCGTCCACCCGGCGGCGATGCGGACCCCGACGCGGCGGAGGTTCTCGATGACGGCCAGCCGGAGCATGATCGGAATGGCCCAGAGTTCACCCAGCGTGAGCGGCATCACCGTCTGGTACGCGACGATGAAGCGCGTCAGCGTCTCGGCATCCACGCGCCCGTCCCCGTGCGCCACCACTTCCAGCGCGAGGTCTTGCACGCGGGGACGGCCCGCCGCGGGCCCCGGACCGAGCCGCGGGAGCTCGCGGCTGTAGTTGCGCGGGAGGTGACGGCGCGTCGTACGGATCTGCTCCTCGATGAGATAGAAGTTGTCGAGCAGCCATTCACCAGCCGGCACGATGCGCCGGCCCTGCGTCAGCGCGGAAGTGAGCAGCCGGCAGACGCCGATGAGCGCGGCTTCGTTCGAATCCAGTCGGGGAAGCAGCTGATCCGGTCCGCGGCCCGGACCGACGGCGTGGCTCGTGGCCAGGGCCTTGCCGTGCTGCGCCATCTGGTCCGCAGTGAAGAGCTCGGACCGCAGCGGCGGTTCGTCGACGCCCGTCGACCAGACCCGCTCGGGACGGCCAAGGCGTGGCGGCCACCAGGCCAGGCGAAGGCGTGACCGCGACGATGCCGGCGTGTCGAGGGTCGGCACGAACTCAGCCATGGGAGGGTGGCCTCCCGCCCGGGCGCGGCAACCGGCACCGGGCCCGATCCGGGCTCGTGCGGCGGGAGGACGCGGCGGCAGGGTGCACCGGGACTCCGATCGGGGCGGGGATCAGTCGGACGATGTCGCGCCCGCCTTGTCGGATTCGGTGACGGGCGGCTTGCCGGGCCGGACCTCGAGCGAGGCCATCAGGGTGTCCGCTCGGGCGATCCGGGACGGGAGCGGAATGCGGCCGGTCGCGGCAACCGCCAGCGACGACGGCAACCCTGCGAGAGCCTCCGGTCGGGGCATCCACCGCCACGGCTTGAGCGCTCCGATACCGGCGCCGACAGTCGCCGCCGCGGCCCGGTCCGCGAGCAGGACGATCCAGCACAGGAGCGCCAGGACCACTGGCACGACCGGTGCGACGACGAGCGCCGAGAGCCGATAGCTCGCCGTCAGCGGAGCAACGCTCAAGAGCACGCCCGCCAGCACCAGCGCGACGCCGGCACAGGCGATTGCGAGCGCACCCGGCACCAGCGGCCGCCACGCGTCCGCAACCTCGGCGAGGTCATCGACCGCCAGCTCGGCGCAGGCCTCGAGGTGATCCACCGGACGTTGCGGTCGGGCGGCGACCAGACCGAGCAGCGGGTTGGGCACGGCGAAGGCCTCCCTGCGCCCTTCAGTGCCGCGAGTTGCGCATGAGGCTGATCAATGCCATCACCACCGCGCCGGTGGCGGCGGCAATGAGCAAGGCCTTGAGCGGTTCGTGTCGGATGTAGCCCAGCGTGGCGTCCGAGGCATGCCGCGCCCGCTCGCGCACGGCGTGAGTCGTCCCGCGTATCGCCTCGGCGCCCCGGTCGCTCAGACTGGCGACACGATCGCCCGCCGCGTCGAGCATGGAGCCGGCCGCGCGCCGCGCGTCTTCCGCGGTGCGGCTCGGCGAATCGAATGTTTCGTTGGCGCCGCGCGGCGTGGACTGAATGACGCGGTCGGCGGAGCGTGCGACGGCATCCGGGAATCCACTGCCGTCTTCGGTGTGACTGAGTGTCATGCCCGTCTCCTCGTGTGGAAGGTGTCGGGTCGTGGGCCGCCTTTCGGGCGATCTGGCACCCGGGTGAGGTGCACACGACGGAAGGAGGCCGGGGACCGGGGCGCTGCCGCCGCGGTCCCCGGTTCCTCGATCACGCGCGACCGAACTTGTGCGCCTTCATCAGGTTTCCGGGCACGTCCTTCATGAACGCATCCATCGCCTTGTCGCTGCTGAAGCAGTAGGTCTTGCCGTCTTCACGGACCGCGTTGACCTTGCACTCCGTCCTGACGTGCTTGGAGTTCGCCAGGCCCCACGCACACTCGTTGTCGAACTCGCCGGCGAAAGCCGACGCTGAAAGGGCCACCAGTCCTGCACCCAGGATCATTCGATTCAGTTTCATGAGATTCTCCGTTCCATCGAGCCGTGCTTGACGAGATCGTCCGTGACGGCCTGTCACGATTGCATCGGGGCTCACCGCGACGTTCATGGGAAGCTGCGGTCTGGAAGCCGCCCCGGCGCACGTCCTTCTTATCTCATGCGCATGCACCGTCGCTCTGTACGGCGGCGAACACAGTGTCGTGCGGCGCTCCGGTTGCTGCCGTCACGGACCGGTGATGAATCCCGGCCTCGCACCGGGTGGACTTTCTTTCCGGGGAACAGATGCTGGGTGTCCTACCGCACAGAGCGGGGCTGCACGTGCGCGTAATTTGCAGCTTCGTTTCCCAGATGCGCAGTCGATGCGGGCAACGGGTCCATCCGTCCCGGCGGGTCGATGATGGAGACCGCGCGAGGACCCGGGTCGCTCTCGGGCCCGGCGAGACCAGGCCGCGCACCTGAAGAGACGCAAGGGGGCGCGCGCGTGGTGTCCGGGGGATGCCCGAAGGCGCAGGACCGGTACGCGAGCTTTCGTGGCACGGACGGAATTTCCGTCGAAGGAGTGAATCATGAGCCTGAGCCTCATCGTTCTTGTCGTCCTGGTGCTGCTGCTGGTCGGTGCCATTCCCACCTGGCCCCACAGCCGCAGTTGGGGATACGCGCCGAGCGGGGCCCTGGGTCTGGTGCTGACCATCGTCATCATCCTCCTGCTGCTCGGCCGGATCTGAGGCGCGATCCGCTCGCACGTCCGGTCGTCCATTCAATTCCGCAGGGGTCACCCGATCATGAAACTCTCGCTCGCCTTCCTGCTCGTGACCGCTGTCATGGGCGGTTGCGAAACTGCGCCGATCACCGGCCGGAAACAACTGCTTCTCGTTCCCGAGTCGCAGGCCATCGAAGCCTCGAACGACGCCTACAAGGAGATCCTGGGCCCCATCCGGGCATCGGGTAGGATCGACGAGAAGTCCGCCATGAAGGGCCGTGTGGACGAGATCACCGCGCGCCTCGTGGCCCAGGCGGTGAAGTACCGGCCGGAGACGGTGGCATGGAACTGGCGGGTGGCCGTGATCGAGGAGCCTGCGACACTCAACGCGTGGTGCATGGCGGGAGGGCAGATGGCCATCTACTCGGGCATCATCACTCGGCTTTCTCTTTCCGACGACGAGATCGCGCAGGTGATGGGACACGAGATCGCGCACGCTCTCGCCAAGCACAGTGCCGAGCGCATGTCGACCGCGATGGCCTCGGACGCGATCCTCCGGATCGGAGCCATGCTGCTCGGGAAGGATGACGCCGCCGGGCAGATCGCGATGCAGGCGGCTGCCGCTGCCACGACGGTCGGCGTGCAACTGCCGAACAGCCGAAAGCAGGAGTCGGAAGCGGATCGCATCGGCATCGAGCTGGCCGCCAAGGCAGGGTACGACCCCAGGGCGGCGCCAAGGTTGTGGGAAAAGATGCTCGCCGCCACCGGGGCCCGCGGAAAGTCGGACTTCCTCAGCACCCACCCGCAGAGCGAGAAGCGGCAGGAGGTGCTTGCCGGTCTCATCGTCGAGATGATGCCGTACTACCAGGACAAGGCACCGCGGCCGGAGTACGTCTTCAAGACCCCGTAGCGGGGTGGTCGCCGCGCGGCGCAACGGGGGCCCGCACGGCGACGACCTCATCTCTGTCGTCGGCACCGGCCAGCACGAGGAACACGACGAACAGCCCCTTCGCAACCCCGGCGGCAGCCCTCGCAGCGATGCCGATGAACCCCGGTGCGGCGGCGACGAGGGAAATGACGAAGAAGACACCACGGTCATGGAGTCTCTCGAGTCGCCGGGGGAGCGGTCCCGCCAGGGACCACAGGCAGGACCGGGACTTCGTGCCGTCACTTGACCCGCATGTCGTTCCGGACCGACTGCACGCCCTTCACGCCACGAGCGACGGAGACGGCCTTGTCGATATCGGCCTGGGAGTTGACGAAGCCGCTGAGCTGCACCACGCCCTTGAACGTCTCCACGTTGATTTCCCCGGCTTTCAGGGATGCGTCCCCGAAGATCGCGGTCTTCACCTTGGTGGTGATGACGGTGTCGTCGATGTACTCGCCGGTTCCCTCCTGCCTGGCCGTGGACGCACAACCCACGGTGACAGCAAGACACAGGGCGAGCAGCAGAGCGGTCAGATAGCGGATTCCAAACATGGCGATACTCCTCTTGAAGTGATGAAATCAGGAGCGGCCCCAACGGGCCGTACCCTTCGACCGGGGACACGTCGCCGCCGGACCCGACTGCGGGGCGGCCGCGGCGCATCGTCCAACACGCCCGCAACGCGCGGTCGGTCGCGACGCAGGCGGAAAGCATTCCGTGCCCAGGCTCTGGCACGGCGGTACCAGGGTGCGCCACCCGGGACGCGATGGCCACACTGCGAGGCGTCAGAATTTGTAGACCCCGCCGACGGAGATCAGGGACACGGTGTCGCGGCCGGAGGCAAATTCCATGCGGTACGCGTCCCAGTCGGCGCGCAAGGCCCATTGACGATCGATGTCGTACTGGGCACCCACGCCGTAGCTCAGGTTCATGTCCGACTTGTTACCCGTGGCGACCCCGACGAGCGGCGAGCCCGTTCGCGTCCAACCGTAGACGGCACCGACCTTGCCGAAGACATTGAACTGGTCGGCGAGCGGCAAGCTGCCGATCAGACCGAGGTTCACGCCCCTCGCGCGCACGTCGCCGCCGTTGCGGTCCACCCTTCCCAGGTCCACGTAGGAAAGCTCGACCCCGAAGAACTTCGAGACCTGGCCGCCGGCGTAGACCCTGAATCCGATGTCCGTCTCGTCGCACGACGCGCCCGCCACACAACCCGGCAGACCAAAGTTGGAAGTGCCCGCGCTGACGCCGACGTATCCATGGGGCGTCAGCGGAATCATCGAGCGTGTCATGTCCTGAGCCACGACGGGGAACGCCCCGAGCAGCGCGATCAGGGCGAGGGATTGCTGTAACGAAGGTTTGATGTTCATGAATGTGCTTCCTGTGTGTGGCGACGGGACCGACACGAAGTCGGACGTTCCATGAATGCCGCCGGGGAATCGGTTCCGGAAAGGCGGACGGGCGCGACGACAGTCTGCACCGTGACGCTCGTTCCGTCGTCGCGGACCATTGCGACGTGACATCTGAAGACCGCGAGTCATGATGCGCGGCAACGTGCATGCCGACTGTGCGCTGCCGTACGCACCGGCCACACGGCACGGCTGGTGAACGCAAGCCAGCACGGGCCGACGGACATCTCGGACTGACCGTGTCGCGGTCTGCCGTACTCGGGGCATGGCGATTCCCCACGAGGGTGGACCGTGGCTCGGCGAAGATTCGAGACAGGACAGTAACGATTTGTTCTGGCGCGCATGCCGCGCGTGGACACCGACCGCGAGTTGACACGTGGCAGTTGCAGGGGGCGGCTCAAGCTGAGCGGGTTGCGCCGACTCGCCACTGAGCGCGGATGGCTCGCCGCCGGCGCCGAGCTTCCCGACGCGCAATCCACCGCCACCGTGGTGTGAACACCCCGCAGGGCTGCGTCAGGTGGATTGCCGGTGGGGTGTTGGCCGTGAACAGAGGTCAGGACCGACCGCGCGGGTTCGAGCACGTCGACAGGCTTACTGCTGGCCTTTGACGATCATGTCGTTCCTGACCGAATTCACGCCCTTGACGGCGCGCGCGATTTCGACAGCCCTGTCGACATTGGCGCGGGACTGGACGAAGCCGCTCAACTGGACCACGCCCTTCAGGGTCTCGACATTGATCTCCGCCGACTTCAGTGACGATTCGGCCAATATGTCCGCCTTGATCTTGCCCGTGATCACGCTGTCGTCGAGATACGCACCGACGCTCTCATGCCTGGCCCCCTTGCTCGCATCCCCCGGCTGGCGCTGCGCCTTGGCGTCGGCCTTGGCGCGGGCCTGCACAGCCTTGGCCTCGCGCACGCAAGCCTGCCTGTCGGTGCCGGCCCTGTCGTCGCACTTTTCGCGCGCGATCCCATAGTCAGCTTCCGCCTTGGCGACATTCAAGGCGTAGCCGGACTTGACGCCCGGCTTGTAGCGCGCTTCGAGTTCGGCCCTTGCGACCTTTTCGCGCCCCTTCGCCTCGGCAACACAGATGTCCCTTGCGTGAACGGCCTGCGCGCTGCATCCAGCCTTGTCTGCCTTGTAGTCGACGGCGATCTTGTCCTTGCCGGTCTTGTATTCGGCCCGGGAAATCTCTTGTGCCGCTGTGGCGCCGGCACTGAGCGCGAGGGCGGTCGCGGTTGCAATCGCGGTGAAGTGGAGTCTGTTCATGGTCGTCCTCTTGCGTGGTGATTGAAACCGGATGCGTGCGGCGCGGCGCTACACCGGCCGCGCTGGCCGTGTGGCTCCACCGTCTATTTCAGGGCCTTTTGCCAGTCCGAAATCTGCCTCTCCGCTTCATCCTTGGAGGCACCGTAGGCTTCCTGGATCTTCCCGACGAGCTGGTCGTGCTTGCCCGCGATCACATCGAGCTGATCGTCAGTCAGCTTGCCCCATTGCTCCTTCACCTTGCCCTTCAGTTGCTTCCAGTTGCCTTCGATTCGATCCCAGTTCATTGCGATATCTCCTTGTGTCAGTCCTGAAGCGGCTGGGCCTTGTCCCGGGAGGGACGGCACTCCCCTCCCGGGCGATTGATCCAGCCGGAATGGTGGAGGCCGGCAACCGGTCCGGCTGCTGGGGTGCTTCGGATCGGAAAGTGGTTGTGCCCCGAAGAAGCGCTCACGAAGCTCTGCGCCCGCCGATGACGTTGAACAGGACGACCACGATGGCGATCACCAGCAGGATGTGTATCAGACCCCCCATCGTGTAGGAGGTCACCAGTCCGAGCAGCCACAAGATGGCCAGGACAAGTGCGATCGTGTAGAGCATGGCGATGTTTCCTTCGAGGTACGGGTTTTGATTTGCGGTCGAGGGCGCAGGACCCTCGCGTGGTTGAAGAAATCCAATTGCCGCCTCTGTTGCTACTTCTTGCCCTTGCCCACCTGGTTGCCGACGACACCGCCGACTGCTGCGCCACCAACCGTGCCCGCGGTGCTTCCGCCGGTCAGGACCGCACCCGCAGCCGCACCTACGCCGGCTCCGATGACAGTGTCCTTTTCACGGGTGGTCATCCCGCCGCATCCGGTCAGGCCCAGCAAGACGACTGCAGCCACGGTACTCACTGCAAATCCACGCATCGCTTTCATGGCAATTCCTCCTTCTTCAGGGGTTACGCGCAGGGGCCTCGCGCTGCGACGGAAACATTCCCGATTTGCGCCTCGACCACTGCCGGCAATTGTCCGATCCGCCCGATCACGTCTCTGTGCGGGAGCGAACACAACCGATGGACATCGGTCAAGGCACGCACATCGAGCCAGGGACTCTCGGTGTGTTGACAAAAGTCACTCTGCTCCTCTTCCCTGCCCCGTAACCTGAGTCCGAAGGTTTGGGCGCGCGGACCGCCTGGCTGTTGGGGGTTGCGCAGATGACGACATCACGACGGTCCGGCCCGAGCCCAGCAGGCAGCGATGATCGACGGTCAGGGCTGGGCGCTCCTGAGCGTGGCGCACGCCGTGGAGTCGGGTTCATCGACATTGGCCAGGCAGAAGCTGGCCCGTGCGGGGCGCTCGAGCGAGGCCCACGGTTTCTCGACCGGATTCGGATCCGGCCAATACGGTGGCAGCAACGCCATCTGGATGTCGCCATCCGTGGAGTCCAGGGATTCGCGCACCGGCTTGCCGCGGTGCACCTTCCGACCGTCCCGGATGATCGGCAACGGCTGGTTCAGGTGCGCCCGCAGCGTCCCGAGGCGCTCGATCGGGCCCGCACGAACGAGCCGCCGCACAGCCTCGTCCAGTCGCTTGGCCACCGTGTGCCACACCCAGGGCTTGCCAGGGATCGGCACAACGCCTGACGGCTTCCACGTCTGCCATGAACCACGGAACGATCGATGAACGGGAGGAGCTTCATGTCACATCTCGGACTGCCTGATCCGCGCACACAGGCTGATCCGCGCACACAGGCAAACTGCGCACGGGGAACGGCGGCACCACGCGTATTCGTGCCGGACTCGCCGCGGCAGAATCTGCTCGTTGCGGCGCTGCCGGTGGAAGACTACGAACGCCTGTTGCCTGATCTAGGTGCAGTCTCGTTGGTGGCCGGCACGACTGTTTTCGACCCTGGCAGAACGGAACGCTGCGCGTATTTCCCCGTTTCGGGCCTGGTGTCCGAGTACTACACGCTGGAGAGCGGGGCGACCGCGGGATTCCTGCTGTCGGGAAACGACGGCGCGGTTGGCATCGCGGCGTTCCTCGGTGGTGAAAGCGTGCCCAGCCAGTCACTGGTGATTGCGCCGGGATACGCATATCGGCTTGGTGTCGACGTTTTCAAACGCGAGCGCAAGCGCGACGGCCGCCTTGTCGATCTGATGCTGCGCTACACCCAGGCGCTCATCACGCAGATGACACAGACGGCGGTCTGCAACCGCCACCACACCCTCGACCAGCAACTCTGCCGCTGGCTGCTGCTCAGCCTGGACCGCATTTCGGGAGACGATCTCTTCATGACTCAGGAATTGATCGCGAACATGCTGGGCGTACGCCGCGAGGGCGTGACCGAAGCCGCGTTCAAGCTGCGGAAGCTCGGGCTGATCAGCTATGCGCGCGGCCACATCTGCGTGCTTGACCGAGCGGGTCTCGAGGAGCGGGCGTGCGAGTGCTACGCCGTGGTGAAGAACGAGTACGAACGCCTGCTGCCGGACGTGGTGGCGGCGTAGGGGCGAGGGGCTCGGCCCCGGGGCTGGGGCTGAAATGAAAAAAAAGGGGTGCCTCGCGGCACCCCGAATCCCTGAAACGACGTAGCGAAGCAAACACCTGCGTCACCGGTTCGCTACCCCCCGGCAACGGAAACAACGCAAGACACCCACAGTCACGACCCCGGAACCAGTCCGGACCCCACCAGGCCCGAACCACACTCCGATGTCGCGAAACGGATCTTGCGCTCGCATCCGCTTGCGTTTCTTGACCAAAGTCAAGCCCGATGCAGGAATGCAGGCCCGAATGAACTCACCGTCACCGGCATGGCGGCGTCATGCCGCGGCCGGCCGGACGACGGCCTTCAACTGGTCCAGGGAAAGATCCCAGCGTTCCAGAACGTGCCGGAACAGGGCAAGCTCGGCATCGTGCAGGTGACCGTCTGCCTTGGCCACGTTGGCAATCATCTGCGCGGTCTGCAGTCGCTTCTGCGGGTCGTCGATCGCATCGATCACGGCATCGATACGGTCACGGTCCATGAGATCGACCCGTCCGGGAACGGCACCAGGCGAACCCACGAGATCGTCGCAATACTGCCGTACCACCTCGGAGAACTCGGTCCGGGACAGGCCCAGAACCTCGTAGAGGTAGAGGTGATCCATGATCTCGAGTTCGCGGTCGTCGAGTTTCGCGTCGGTGATCATCGCCATCGCGATCACCCGTGCCATCGCTTCGGGGGAGTTCCTGGGATAGGTCTTCATGATGTTCTCCTTCGGGGAGAGGGTTGTCGAAAACGCGCCGTGCATCGATATGGGGACGGTGGTGCCGTCATTCAAATCCGCCGTGCGCGCGCCGCGCGACCGATGCACAGGGCACTCACGGGACTGCCGAGCGCCACGAAAACCGTGATCAGCAGTTCGTGCAGGCTGGGCACGCCAGTCTGCCACGTGAAGAACGCCATGGAGGCCAGCAACAGGCCACCGAGCCCGAGGGTCGCGGACTTGGCCGGGCCATGGAGGCGCGCGAGCGGATCCGGAAATCGGGCAAGGCCGATCGAGCCCAACAAGGTGAAGGCGCTTCCCGTCACGAGAAGTATCGAAACCAGCAGTTCAGCGGCATCCATCGGCCTGCTCCCCCGATGTCAATCGATGATGGCGCCACGCTCGGCGAAGCGAGCGGCGGCAACGGTCGCGATGAAACCCAGCACCGCGATGAGCAGCACGGCCTCGAAGTAGAACGTGGAGGCAGTCCGGATGCCGAACACCACCAGCAGGCCGGCCGCGTTGAGGTAGAGGGTATCCAGGGCCAGGATCCGGTCGGAGGCCGCGGGCCCGACAACGAGGCGCCACAGGCTCAGGAGGACGGCAACGCCGAGAAAGGCCGTCGAAAGTGCGATGGCGTGTGTCAGCATCCAAAGATCTCCTTCAAGCGATTCTCGTAGCGTTGCTTGATCTGGATAACGACCGCATCCGGGTCGGGTTCGTCCAGCGCGTGCACGACCAGCCTGCGCCCCGGCAGATCGATCAGGAGGGTGACCGTCCCCGGCGTCAGCGTGACCGTGGCGGCCAGCATCGACACGGCAACGGGCTCCTCCAGGTCCAGCGGAACGTCGAACGTGGCGCCGCGCAGCCCCGTGACGGAGCCGAACGCGAGCCGGGCCACCCGCACATTGGCAATCAGGATGTCCCACGCGACAAGACCGACATAGGCCAGAAACCCGAGCGGACGTCGCACGGGCGGCAATGGCGGAAGCACTGTCCCGCACGCCAGCGGGATCGCCCACGCGAGCAGCGCGCCCAGGATGATATGGGCGGCCGACGCGCTCTGCGCAAGCAATAGCCAGAGGACCCAGAGCACAAGGGAAAACCGCGGATGAGGCAGGGACGGGATGGTCCTCATGGACGACCTCCCCCGACGGGGGTTCTTCCGGCCCCAGGGTCCACCGTCCCCGCCGGCGGCACCGCGTCGATCTCCACGCGCCAGCGCAGGTTTGCCGGGCCGAGCACTGCCTGCAGGTAAGACGCGGGTACCAGGGCGTCCGCAGCGGCGGCCCGTGCGAACCGGTCCAGCGAACCGGCACCCGCCGTGACCACCAGAATCGCGAGGGCGAGCAGCGCGACCGGCGCCAGCGCCCACCCCTGCGCCGCCCCTGCATCCTCCTCGGCGGCGCCCTCGTCGGTGGCCCAGAAAAGTCGGGATCCGGCCCGGGCAAGCGCCACCACGGTGAGCAGGGAGGCACCGAGAACAACAAGCCAGAGACCGGGTGACTGCCGCAGGGCGGACAGGATCATGGCCTTGCCGAGAAAAGCCGCCAGCGGCGGCAAACCCGCCACCGAGATCGCGAGGACGAAGAACCAGACGGACAGGCTGGTGCTCCCCCGCATGCGCGGTGCACGGCACAGCATGTCCCGGAACTGCGGACCCCGGGCGTCGCCCACGTGATCGGCCAGGAGGAACAACCCCGCCAGCGCCAGCGTGCTCGGGACCGCGTAGAACACTCCGCCCGCTGCCCCGGAAACCGAGAACGTGCCCACGCCCACCAGAACCGAAGCCGATGACGCGAGCGCCAGCCAGGCGACGAGGGTGGACAGGGAATTCGCGGCGAGACCGCCGATCGCGGCCAGCCCCAGCGTGATGAGCGCGAGCGGCAGCACGACCGCCTCGAGTCCGGCCATTGCCGGACTCCAGCCGAACACCGTGCCACCGACGCGCAGGATGGCATAGGCCCCAACCTTCGTAAGCACGCAGAAGATCGCCGCCACGGGTGGAGAGGCGGCGCCATAGGTTGCCGGCAACCAGAGATGCAGGGGCACGACCGCACCCTTGAGCAGGAAGACCGCCACCAGGATCCAGGCGCCCGTGCGTATCCACGGCGCATCCCCGACCGGAGCATTGGTCAGGGCCACGGCGAGATCGGCCATGTTGAGGGTGCCACCGACCCGGTAGAGCACACTTGCCGCGACGAGGAACATGGCCGAGCCGATCAGGTTCAGCACGACGTAGTGCAGGCCGGCCTTCAGCCGTGCCGCGCCCGCGCCATGCACCAGCAGGGCATAGGAAGCGATGAGCATGAGTTCGAAACAGACGAACAGGTTGAACAGGTCACCCGTCAGGAAAGCGCCGTTCAGACCCATCCACTGGAAATGGAACAGGGCATGGAAATGGCGCCCGCGCGCGTCCCATCCACGTGTGGCGTAGAGGATCGACGGCACAGCCACCGCGGCAGTCAGACAGATCATCATCGCGGACAGCCGGTCGAGAACAAGCACGATGCCGATGCGCGCAGGCCAGTCACCGAAGGCGTAGACCTCCGCAGGCGCGGCCGAGACGCGCCACGCCAGCGCGGCGGTCAGGGCACCGAGCGTCAGGGACGAGAGCACGGACACCACACGCTGCCAACGGAGATGTCCCGACAGCAGGAGAAGCACCGCCGCCGTGGCCGCCGGGAGGAGAAACGGCACCGCCGCCCAGTGGCTCACGGGCAGCCCTCCCCGTCGACGTGATCGCTTCCGAGGGCGCGCCTGGCCTTGACCGCGAGGCCCACGAGAAATGCCGTCATGCCGAAACCGATCACGATCGCGGTGAGCACCAGCGCCTGCGGCAGGGGATCGGCCATGGTCGCCGCCGTGCCCGCGATGGCGGGCTGGCCGACCCGGATACCGCCCGCCACGAACACGAAGAGGTTCACCGCGTAGGAGAGGAAGGCGAGGCCGAGCACGACGGGAAACGTGCGGGCGCGAAGCACGAGGAATACTCCTGCCGCAGCCAGGAGCCCGATGGCGGACGCGACCAGCAGTTCCATCAGGTCACCCCTGACGCGGCGGGGTCCAGCCGCGCGAACCCGTCGAGGATGAGCAGAACGACTCCGACCACCAGGAGATACACGCCGAGGTCGAACAGCGCGGCACTGGCCAGGTGGAGATCTCCCACCAGGGGGAGCCGGACGTGGCCGTGGGTGCTCGTCAGGAACGGCCGCCCGAAAATGGCGGAACCCGCCCCGGTCGCCCCGGCGACCACGAGCCCGAGCGCGGCCGTGCGCAGACCGTCGAGCCGCAGTGCCGCGTCCGCGAACCTCCGCCCGTTCGCCACGGCGACCATGGCCAGCGCCACGCCGGTGACCAGTCCGGCGACGAATCCACCGCCAGGGAGATTGTGCCCACGCAGGAAGATGTGCATGGAGACGAGCAGGGCCAGCGGCACGATGGCACGGCTCAGGAGCCCGAGCGACACGTCCTGCGCGCCGGCCTCCCGGGCCCGGAGCAGGGGCTCGCCCGCGAGGAGCGCGCCGATGCCGAGCGCCGCGACGGCGAGCACGGTGATCTCGCCATAGGTGTCGAAGCCGCGGAAATCCACGAGGATCACGTTGACCACGTTCGTGCCCCCGCCCTCCGGGACACTGCGGGCGATGTAGTCCGCCGACACGCTGCTCCCTCCCCGGGTCATCATCCACCAGGCCGCAAAGGCCAGGCCGGTACCGGACAGGCCCGCCAGGACGGCATCGCGAACCCGGCGACGGGTGCCGGACTCCAGGGGGGTCGTGGCACCGAGGAACGGCAGCGCGAGCAGCAGAAGCAGCACGGTCGCGACCTCCACGACAAGCTGCGTCAGGGCGAGATCCGGCGCGGAGAAGCAGGCAAATGCGGCCGACACCACGAGGCCGACGGCTCCGGTCACGATGAGTGCGAGAAACCGGTGACGGTGCAGCGCGACCGCAACGGCAGTCGCCACGGCCAGCACACACCAACCCACCACCGCAATGGCGTTCATGGGCGTGTACTGGGCCAGGGCCGGCTGCTCGACCCCGTGTTCGAACGGCAGCCAGACGGCCACCAGCGCGACCCCGAGCAGCAGCGCCGCCTGACGCTGCAGCCGTCCGTCTACCATCGTCCCCGTCACTGCCGACGCGAAGAGGTCGATGCGGGCGAGAATCACCTCGAACACGCGGTGTCCGGTCCAGCCCCCGGTCGCGTGTCCGTGAAGGTTGCGACGGGTCTGCAACCAGAAATAGAAGACCACGCCTCCGCCCAGGGCGATGACGCTCATCGCGAACGGCGCGTTGAACCCGTGCCAGACCGCAAGACTGTACTCCGGCAACGGCCCGCCGACGGCCGGCGCCGCAGCCACCGCCAGCAGCGGACCGATCGCCAGGGTGGGCGCGAGCCCCACCAGCACACAGACAATCACGAGAATCTCCACCGGGATCCGCATCCAGCGGGGCGGTTCGTGCGGTGTGCGCGGCAGATCCCGCGGCTGGCCGTTGAAGAACACATCGTGGATGAAGCGGGTGGAGTAGGCCACGCCGAACACACCTGCTACCGTGGCGCCGAGAGGCACGATGACCCCGATGGCACCCACGCGGGACAGGGCGAGGGATTCGGCGAACAGCATCTCCTTGGACAGAAAGCCGTTCAGGAACGGCACACCCGCCATGGAAGCGGCCGCCACCATCGCGAGCAGGCCCGTGACCGGCATCGCCCGCCAGAGACCCGCGAGGCGGCGCAGATCCCGGGTGCCGGTCTCGTGATCGATGATCCCCGCCGCCATGAAGAGCGAGGCCTTGAAGGTCGCGTGATTGATGAGATGAAACACCGCAGCCACCGTGGCCAGGGGACTGTTGAGCCCCAGCAGAAGGACGATGAGCCCCAGGTGACTGATGGTCGAGTACGCCAGAAGACCCTTCAGATCATGCCGGAACACGGCCTCGTACGCGCCGAACACGAGCGTGACCAGGCCGGCCCCCCCAACGAGGTGAAGCCACAGGTCCGTGCCGGAGAGCGCGGGATGCAACCGGGCCAGGAGAAAGATCCCCGCCTTGACCATGGTCGCCGAGTGCAGGTAAGCCGAAACCGGTGTCGGCGCGGCCATCGCGTTGGGCAACCAGAAGTGGAAGGGAAACTGGGCCGACTTCGTGAACGCCCCGATGAGCACCAGCGACAGCGCGAGGGGATACCCCGGATGGGCGCGGATCGCCGGGCCCAGAGTATTGAGCACCGAGATCCGCATCGTGCCGGCGATGTCCCCCAGGAGGAGAGCACCTCCCAGAAGGCAGAGTCCCCCGAGTCCCGTGACCGTCAGTGCCATCCGCGCACCGGCCCGGGCGTCCGGTCGGTGCTGCCAGTAGCCGATCAACAGGAACGAGGCCAGGCTGGTGACCTCCCAGAAGAGGACGAGCAGGAGCAGGTTGTCCGCGAGCGCGATGCCGAGCATCGCCCCCATGAACACCAGCAGCAGGGAGAAGAAGCGTCCGAGGGAATCCGAGTCGCCCAGATAGTAGCGGGCGTAGAGGATGACCAGCAGGCCGATGACCAGGATGAGCCCTGCAAAGAGGAGGGAGAGCCCGTCGAGGCGCAGGGCGATCTCGAGCGAAAGCGAACCCACCCAGGGCCAGGAGCATTCCAGGGGAGCGCCCTGGAAGACGCCCCGTCCCAGCAGACAGAGCAACCCCAGAGCGGCCCCCGGCGTCAGGGCGGACGCCCAGGCCACCGCAGCGCGACTGCGGCCTTCCAGCAGCAACGGGAGTGCCGCTCCCAGAAAGGGAAGCGCCACGACCCAGGGAAGCACCGATACCGCCATCACGGGGGAGAGGCTGGCCATCGCGCGGCGCCGGGAATCAGGGGATCGTCAGTCATGTGCACGGAACCCGCAGTTGGGAAACCTGGCCGGGAAACCCTCAAGCCATCCCGGGTTTCGCCGTTACAGGAGGATCTTCAGCCAGCCCGGAGCGTCGCGCTCATGAATCGACCTTTCCTCGTCGCGACTGTCGCAGTCCTCGCCGCGATGCCGGGCTGTTCCTCGTGGCGGATGGTACCGGACAACGCCGTCCCCATCTCCAACAGCTTCCAGCCGCCCCTCGATGCGGTGGTGGGTGCCGTCCTGGTGGGTGCGGCCGCCTACTACATCATCGATCCGGCAGCCCCGAACTGGGAAGTCAGGACCGTGCGCCTCGACGCCCAGCGGGTCGAAATCTCCCTCAGGAAGAAACGGTTCTCCGTTGGCGGCGACGGGGAGGCCCAGTCCCTGTTTCAGCGTCAGGCGCGGGATCTCGCCAGCCAGCAGGGCGCGAGCGGTTACCAGATCCTGAGCTACTCCGAAGAGATCGAATCCGAAACCACCTACGCGCGCCGCGTCTCCCGCGGCGTCGTTCGCCTGCTGAAGCCCGCCTGACCATCCGGACGGATAGGCTCCGCCGGGGAGGCAGCCGCCTTTCGGGGAACTTTTGTTCCGTTGCGTGACTCTCGCAGTCGCCAGGGTGGCACATCCCGTCGCCCATTCATCCGGAACCGAGCCCGATCCGCCATGCAGCGCCTGCACCTTCTCCCCGCCCTCCGTACCCTGCTCGCCCCGCTGGTCCTTGCCTTCGGCATGACCGATCCGGGCCATGTTCGCGCCCAGACCGTCCATGTCGACCCCGCGGGCCGTTTCACGGTCGAAGTCCCGAAAAACTGGAGCGTCGTCTCGGGCAAGGACGGCGTCACCACGCTCTCCACGCGCAGTGCCGCTGTCACCATCGAAAAGGCTGTCGGACGGTCGCCCGAGCAGGTGCTGGACGCCACGCTGGCCGCGATCGCGGGGCGCTGGACGCGCTTCGCGGAGACCGAACGGGGCACCACCACCCTCTCGGGGCGACCCGCTACCGTAGTGCTGGCCACCGGCGTCAATCCCCGGGGCGTGGCGTCGATCTACCGCCTGGCGGTCGGGGCATTCGCCGACGGGGTCATCGTCCTGGCAGCCAGTGTGCCGAAGGAGCAGTTCGGATTGACCCGCATCGCGCTGGAGAACATCGAGGAGAGCCTCGCGCCCGGCAGGAACACGCCGGCACCCGCGGCGGCCAACCCCGATCGCACGGATCGGGCCATCCTCGAGGAAGCCTACAAGGCCCGCATGCTGACCGCAGAGGAATACGCCGCGGCCCGTGACGCACTGGAGGGAACGTCCTCCCCACCCGGCCCTGCGGCCCCCAGACGCGCGATGCTCGGGGTCCGGACGACCGATCTGGAAGAAGAGGACAGGGATCGCCTGCGCATCGAACAGGGCGCCATGGTACGGCAGGTCAGTGCCGACAGCCCGGCCCATGGTGCCGGCGTGCAGGTGGGCGACGTCATCACCAGCGTGGACGACATTCCCATTCCGGACTCCAGGGCGCTCATCCAGTCCATTGGCCGCCGCCATCCCGGAGACCCGGTCCGGTTGCGGGTCGTGCGTGACGGCCTGGAGCGGGAACTGCAGGGCACCCTCGGTCCTGCCCGCTAGCGCGGACCCTGCTCCACCCTGCGAGGGTTCGGCCCCTCAACCGTTCCCGGCCCGGGAGAGCAGGCCTTCGAAACGCAGTTGCTGCTCGCACCACGCCGCGAGCGCGAGCAGGAGGTTGGATTCGTGGGGGCGAGCCACGACCTGCAGCCCCATCGGAAGGCCCCAGGGGCCGAGGCCGGTGGGAATCGTGATCGCGGGAACTCCCAGCAAGGACCAGAGCGTGCAGAAGGCGGGATCGCCCGTGGCCTCCAGGCCGCGAGGCGCTTCCCCCGGGGCTGGCGGGGTGACGACCGCGTCGTGATCATCATCCAGGAATCTGGAGAACTCCCCGATCAGGTCAGCGCGCAGTTCCAGTGCCGCACCGTACACCGCCTCTGTGATGGCATCACCCTCGTCGAGGGCAGTGTTGAGAAAATCGCTGAAGAGGTGACGATACGTCGCCCGGACACTGCGTGATCCTGAAGCGGCCTCGCTCAGCATGATCGTGCGGTGCGCCTTCCAGGCGTCATCGAACCGTGCGGGCAGTTCCCGGTGATCGACCCTGGCCCCTGCCTCGCGCAGGACAGCGATATCGGCGTCGAAACGCTCCCGCTGGGCAGGGGTTGCCCGTTCCCATACCGGGGTCCGGACGGCCAGAATGCGCGGGGTCGAACGCAAGGGGGCAACCCGGTGACCGATCACCCCGTCGCGCCGGGTCAGCCACGAGGCGGCCAGGGCCGCATCGGCCACGCTGCGGGCAAAGACCCCGGGCTGGTCGAGCGTGGTCGAGAACGGCAACACCCCTTCGGTCGCAATCACGCCGCGCGTGGGCTTGAATCCCACCACGCCGCAGTAGGCGGCTGGCCGGATGACCGAGCCGTTGGTCTGGGTCCCGATTGCCGCCGGCACCATGCCGCAGGCGACCGCAGCGGCGGAACCGCTGGACGATCCTCCGGGTGTGTGCCCGGTATTCCAGGGATTCCGGGTCTTCGCGGGCACCATGAAGGCGAACTCGGTGGTCACGGTCTTTCCCATGGGGATGGCACCCGAACGCAGCAGGCGGTCCACCAGTGCGGCCGACGCGGGCGGCCGGTAGTCCGCGTACACCGGAGAGCCCATGCCCGTGGGCATCCCGTGGACGTCGATGAGGTCCTTCACGCCGACCGGCACGCCGGCCAGGGAGCCGCGCTCCTCCGCCGGAAGCATGTCCGCAGGATCGTCGCTGACCGTCTGCACTGTGCGTCTGCGATCCGCCGCCCGGGCTTCCTCGAGCAACATCGCCTCGTCGAGCCACACCCAGGCGCGCACCTCGTCCTCCAGGAGCCTCGTGCGGGCAAGCAGGTCGGCGGCGAGATCCTCGGCGGTGAACAGGCCCTGAGCGAGTCCCCGGGCCGCCTCGCCCAGCCCCAGCGCGAACAGAGGCTTCATGTCACCGTGCCCCGGACTCGGGGTTGAGCAGGTTCGGCGGCTCGCCCGTGGTCAACGCCGCAATGCAATTGCGGGCCGCCGTGTTTGCCATCGCCCGCCGTGTGGGTTCCGATGCCGATGCGATGTGGGGCGAGAGCACCACGTTCCGGAGTTCGAGGAAGCCGGGGTGGAAATTCGGCTCGTTCTCGTAGACATCCAGCGCTGCCCCGAAGATTCGCCGGTTCCGGAGCGCCTCGACCAGCGCGCCGTCGTCGACGATCCCGCCCCGCGCCGCATTGACAAGCACCGCGCTGGGCTTCATGAGCTCGATCTCCCGCGCCGCCACCAGATGGTGGGTCTCGGCAGAATAGGGCATCAGGAGCAGGACGATGTCCGCCTCGCGCAGGAGATCGTCCTTCGACCGGTACTGGGCGTGGCAGCGCGCCTCCGTTTCAGCGTCCAGGCGGGAGCGATTGTGGTAGATGACATTCATGTCGAACCCCAGGGCGCGTCGTGCCACGGCCTGCCCGATCCGCCCCATGCCGATGATGCCGAGGGTGGACCCGTGGACATCCACGCCGAGCATCTGCTTCAGGAAACTGCCCTTCCATTCCCCGCGACGAAGGTAGTGCTCCGCTTCGGTGAGGCGGCGGCAGCCGGCGATGATCAGTCCGAAGGCAAGGTCCGCGACGCTGTCCGTGAGCACGCCCGGCGTGTTGGTCACCATGACGCCGCGGGCCGTGCAGGCCGCCACGTCGATGTTGTTGTAGCCGACCCCCACGTTGCTCACGACCCTCAGGTCGGGGCATCGTTCCAGGAGCGCCGCGTCCACACGGTCCGACGTGGACATCAGCGCGCCCTGCTTGCCCGCGAGTCGCACCGCGAGTTCCTCGGCGGAGTAGCGCACATCCGCCTGGTTGGATTCGACCTCGAAGTGCTCCGCGAGCATGGCAAGCGTTTCATCGAAGACTTCACGGCTGACGAGAACTCGGGGCTTCATGGTGTTTCCGGAGGGTGGATGCAGGAATTCTAATGGCTGTCAGACCGCTCCCGCCACCGGCGCGGTCACGGAGACGCCTCCGGCGGCGGGGTGCCATTCGCCGAGGCGGACATCGCGAGCCGGCGTCGCACGAACTCGATGTGCTGCCGCAGCGAGTAAAGCTGGTCGGCGTAGGCCAGAGGCGAGGTGAGGCTGTCGACGGTGGCGGCGATGGCATCGAGGCGTCTGCCGAAGTCGCGGGCCGTCCCCTCGGAGAGATGGGCCCGCGTTTCGTTCTCGATGAACATCAGTTCCCCGTACCAGCGGTAGATTCGCGAGCGCACGCGCCATCTGTAGAGGGGCGGCACCAGGCGGAAGACGGGGATCAGCACAGCGGCCAGGGGAATCAGGGAAATCAGGAACCGGTCCACCAGATTGGCAAGCCAGAAGGGCAGATAACGCTGCAGGAACGACTGTCCGGACCGGAAGAAGCGCCTCGCCTCCGGCGAAATCGGGAAATCGTATTCCTCGAGGGCGGGAAAGCGCCCCCCGCGATGCAGCAGGTTCCCGCGCCCGTGCACCTGCGTGGCTGCCACGAGCAGCAGGTCCTGGATGGCCGGGTGAAGCGACTCGCGGGCAACGATCTGGGCCGTCCCTGCGAGCAACGTGACCTGCCGCGACGGGAGGTTGCGGGCGAGGTCGATGACGCCTTCGGGCAGCGTGACGAGGTCCAGGTACTGCATGCGCCGGGCATACGCGCCGGCCCGCTCGAAACTCATCAGCGTGAGGCCCGCGACGTGGATGAGCGCCTGCACGAGGCCGGCCTCCGGTGCTCCGATCAGGAACTGGCAATCCACCTCACCCCGGAGCAGCGCCTCGGCCCCCGCCACGCCCGGAACCTCCAGCAGATCGACCCGGCCCATCAGATCATTGATGCGCAGCATCTCGAGAGCGAGCACGCGGGTGGCGCTGCCCGGCGCCCCGATGGCGATGCGACGACCCGCCAGTTCCGGGATGCGGTTGATGTGCCCGCTGCCACGGCAGAACACCCAGAGGGGCTCATAGGCCACGCTGGCCAGCGCGACCAGACCCGGCGCATCCTCGCGCTGACCGATGCCCGCCTGCAGGAGGGCCACGTCGACACCGCTCGAGTCGTCCCGCAGGAGGCCGTAATTGTCGACGGATCCCTGGGTTACCCGGAGTTCCAGCGCGACGCCGTGCTCCGCAAGCATCCTCCGGTAGGTCTCGCCGTACTGCATGTAGGCCCCACCGGAGGGGCCGGTGGCCATGACCACCCTGTCGGGTGGCGCGGGTTTCAGAAGCTTCGCGGCGGCCCAGAAACCGGCGACCGTCACGAGCACCACCGGCGCCACGATCAGCAGGACGTCCCGCACGGACAGTTCGTTCAGGCGACGCAGCATCGCCCTGATTCCGCAGGAGCCTCCGTCCCCGTCAGGCTGGGGCCCGGGTCCGGGGGGCCGGCCGGTCGGCTTGGTGCGGCGCGCAGCAATGGCATGGCGGGTGGCCGCGGGTCTTCGCGACCCGGTAGGGACACTCGCCAAGCATCTCGCTTCGGGCGGCGCCTGGCAAGGACCAGCGCCCCACCCCCCACCGGTCTACTGGAGAAAGCCCGCCTTCACGTCCCGGGCGGACAGCAGATCGATCGGTACCGAACCCACGTTCCAGATGTCGGCGCAGTATTGCCGGATCGTGCGGTCGGAGGAGAATTTCCCGCACCGCGCCGAGTTGAGAATGGACATTCCGGCCCAGCGGGCCGGGTCACCGTAGGCCGCGCCGACATCCGCCTGGCAGCGTGCGTAGTCGGCGTAGTCCGCCAGCACCATGTACGGATCGTGATGCAGCAGATTGTCCAGGAGCGGCTGGAACAGGGCGGTATCTCCCCGGGAGAAAAATCCGCTCCGGATAAGTTCGAACACCTCAAGCAGTTCCGGCTGCGCGGCAAGGCAGTCCTTCGGGCGGTAGCCCGCGGCCCGGGCGGCCACCACCTCCGGCGCGGTCAGGCCGAACAGGAAGAAGTTTTCCGCGCCCACCTCGTCCCGGATCTCGATGTTTGCGCCATCGAGGGTCCCGATGGTGAGGGCTCCGTTCAGGGAAAACTTCATGTTTCCCGTGCCCGAGGCCTCCTTGCCCGCCGTCGAGATCTGCTCGGACAGATCGGCTGCGGGATACACCCGCTGCCCGCTGCCCACGTTGTAGTCCGGCAGGAAGACCACCCGCAGGCGATCGCGCACCGCCGGATCCCGCTCCAGGATATCGCCCACCGCGGTGATGAGCCGGATGATCAGCTTGGCGAGGAAATAGCCTGGCGCAGCCTTGCCCCCGAAGACGAAGGTGCGGGGAGGCGCAGCCGCGTCCGCGCCGGCCTTGAGGCGCAGGTAGCAACCAATCACGTGCAGGATATTGAGGTGCTGCCGCTTGTACTCGTGGATCCGCTTCACCTGGACATCGAAGAGCGCGCCAGGATCGATGGTCGTTCCCGTGCGCTGTTTCACGAAGCGCGCGAAGTCGTTCTTGGAGGCGAGCTTGATCGCGCTCCAGCGTTCCCGGAACCCGGCGTCCCCGACCAGCCGCTCCAGTTCGCGAAGCCGCTCGAGTTCGGTCGGCCACCCGGGGCCCAGCACCTCCGTGATCAGCGACGCGAGACGGGGATTGGACACGAGCATCCAGCGGCGGGGGGTCACGCCATTGGTCTTGTTGCTGAACTTGCCGGGCCAGAGCGCGTGGAAATCGGCAAGCACGTCCTGCCTGAGCAGTTCCGAGTGCAACTCGGCGACACCATTGATTGCGTGACTCCCGACGCAGGCGAGGTGTGCCATCCGGACGTAGCGCTCCCCGGTCTCGTCGATCAGCGACATCCGCGCGATGCGGGATTCGTCACCGAGGAACCGGATGCGCACCTCCTCCAGAAACCGGCTGTTGATCTCGTAGATGATCTCCAGGTGCCGCGGCAACAGGCGCTGGAACAGCGCGAGCGGCCACCGCTCGAGCGCCTCGGGCAGCAGGGTGTGATTGGTGTACGCAAACGTCGCCTGGGTGATGCCCCAGGCCGTGTCCCAGTCGAGAAGATGCTCGTCGACGAGCAGCCGCATGAGTTCGGCCACCGCAATCGCCGGGTGCGTATCGTTGAGTTGCACCGCGAACTTCTCGTGGAACCGGGTGACCGGCAACTTCTGCCCGCGCATGATCCGCAGCATGTCCTGAAGCGCACAGGAAACGAAGAAGAACTGCTGCTCGAGGCGCAGTTCCTTGCCCTGGATGGCCTCGTCGTTGGGGTAGAGCACCTTCGTGAGGTTCTCGGACACGACCTTGCGGTTCACGGCGCCGTAGTAGTCCCCGCGGTTGAAGACCGCGAAGTCGAACGATTCGGGAGCCTCCGCCTTCCAGAGCCGCAGGGTATTGGCCGTGTTCGTCCGATAACCGAGAACCGGCGTGTCGTAGGGCTGGCCGATGACGACCCGGTCGGGCAACCATCGCGTGCGCAGGCGTCCCTGTTCGTCGACGTGCGACTCGGTGCGCCCGCCGAACTTCACCTCGACCGCCCATTCCGGCCGCGGGACATCCCAGGGTGTTCCGTTGCGCAACCAGTTGTCGGTACGCTCCACCTGCCAGCCGTCCACGATCTCCTGGCGGAAGATCCCGTATTCATAGCGGATGCCGTAACCCAGCGCGGGAATCTGGAGCGTTGCGAGCGAGTCCAGGAAGCAGGCCGCAAGCCTGCCCAGACCACCATTGCCGAGCCCGGGTTCCTCCTCTTCAAGGAGCAGCGCGTCGAGGTCGAGGCCGAGTTCGCCGACGGCGCGTCGGACCTCGTCCTCGATCCCGAGGTTCACCAGATTGTTGGCGAGATGGGGTCCGAGCAGGAACTCGGCGGACAGGTAGGCAACCGTCCGGGAACCATCCCGGGTGTAGGCCGCGGCCGTGCTGATCCACCTCTGCAGCAGGCGATCCCGGACGAGGTATGCGAGGGCGAGGTAGTAGTCGCGCGAGTTGGCGAGCGCCGGGAACTTGCCCTGTCGGTGAAAAAGATTGTCCAGGAAGGCCTGCTGCAGTTCTGCGATGCCGGGCGGGGCGGCAGGATCACCGGCAGGGTCCCGATCGGGACCCTGCGACGTCGTGGCTTTCATCGGAGCATCTCCCTCGTCTGCGATTTCCCGGCCGAATACGGTCGCAAGATACGTGCGGTGCCGGAGAGGGCGCCTTCAAGCGTCAGGCGCAGAGAGACGATGCCCATCGGAAAACAGCGGGAGGCAGGGCCGGCACGCACCAGCACGGGTCGTTTTCAGCTTGCCACGCGCCGCCGAAGTGCACCCCCCAGGTGTCCTTCGGGGGTCAGCCGGCGACGAGGATGACGTGCACCCGGAAGGGCCCGTGCGCTCCGATCTGCAACTGCCCCTCGATGTCCGCCGTGCGGGACGGCCCCGACACGAAGTTCACCGCGCGGGGCAGTTCACGCCCATCGTCCCGCATGAACTGCCAGGCCTCTTCCATGGCACGCACGATCCGGCCCGCCGGCAGAACCGCGATGTGGGTTTCCGGCAGAAGACTGGTCGCGGGATGCGTGTCGGGCCCGGACAGGAACAGCAGGGTACCGGTTTCGGCGATGCCCAGATACGCGCCGGTAATGCCCACCAGATCATCCCCCCGGGCGGGGCGGCCTTCCACGGAAACGCCGCTGCCGGACCAGCCGAGCGCTGCCACCGAGGGCCAGGCAACCGCCTGCATGCCCAGCTGCCGCTCACGCAGATACCGGGCGACGGCGTGGGGTACCTCGGCCTCGGTCTGCACGTCGTCGACCGTCGTGGACATCCGTGCGCATTGCTCCCGGAAACGCTCGAGAAGACCCCAGTCCATCGGGGGTCGAGACCCGATCGGGTGGGACCGCAGACGCTCGTCCACTGCTGCAAGTTCGGCCGCGGTTGGTTGGGCCGGGGCGTTGCGCGCGGCGCGGATCCGCCGGAGGATGTTTTCCCGTGCTCCCATGATCTGCCCCGGTCAGCGCCGACGCGCCGCGTACAGGTCGCGGAAAGTGCGCCCTTCGGGAGCGGGGAGGTCGCGGCCCTCGGTCCAGCCGTTGCCGGGAAGCCTGCGTATCGCTCCGGAGGCGCCGCCCAGCCAGTGGCCAGTCCGGGCAGCCAGGCGCGCGAGCAGGCCGTAGACCGCCGGGTGACGGGCCGCCCACGCCCAGACCCTGAGACCGGCCCGCTCGGGCCAGGGACGCAGACCCCGCTCGACCTGTTTCTCGCGCAGCTTGCGCATGAGGTCCGGCAGCGGGATCCTGACCGGGCACACCACCCCGCATTGGTTGCAGAGCGTTGCGGCATTGGGAAGATCGGCGGCGTTCTCGAGGCCGATGTAGTTGGGCGTGAGCACCGACCCGATCGGACCTGGATAGACCCAGCCATAGGCGTGTCCGCCGATGTTCTGGTAGACGGGACAGTGGTTCATGCAGGCACCGCATCGGATGCAGCGGAGCGCTTCCTGCATGTCGGTGCCCAGCAACCGGGTTCTGCCGGCATCGACGATGATGACGTGGTTCTCGCCGGGCCCGTCCGTGTCCCCCTCCTGCCGGGGACCGGTATTGACCGAGATGTAGTTGCTGATGCTCTGCCCGGTGGCCGAGCGCGCGAGCACGCGCATGAGGCAGGAGACGTCCTCGAGCGTGGGAACCACCTTCTCCACCCCCGTGATCGCCACGTGCACGCGGGGCAGCGTGGTGGTCATGCGGCCGTTTCCCTCGTTGGTGACGATGAAGGTGGAACCGGTCTCGGCGATGAGGAAGTTCGACCCGGAAATGCCCATGTCGGCGGAAAGAAAGTGGCTGCGCAGGAACTGGCGCGCCTCCATCGTGAGTTCGGAAATCTCGGTCTTGCGCGGAGTACCGTGGTGCTCGTGGAAGAGATCCGCCACGTCCTCCCGGGTCTTGTGGATGGCCGGGGCGATGATGTGTGACGGCGTCTCGCCCGACATCTGGATGATGTACTCCCCGAGGTCGGTCTCCACCACCTCGATGCCGGCGCCCTCGAGCGCGACGTTGAGGTGGCTCTCCTCGCTCACCATCGACTTGGACTTGATGACCTTCTTCACGCCCGCGCGGGCGGCGATCTCGAGCACGATCCTGTTGATGTCCGCGTGCGTTTCCGCCCAGTGCACCTGCGTGCCGCGCCGCGTCGCCTCGCGCTCGAACCGCTCGAGCCAGACATCCAGATTCGCAAGGGCCAGATCACGGATGGCCGCGGAGGCGACCCGCAGGGCTTCGAAATCCTCGACTTCGGCCACCGCCCGGGCGCGGGCGCCTGCCAGGTTGAAGTTGCGCATCGCCCGCTGGATCTTGGCATCGGTGAGGCTGTCGTGGGCCCGCTGCCGGAACAGGGGCGCGGGCTTGACCGTGGGCGCTGGCCGCCGCGGCGTGCTTGCGACCGGGGACTCGGAACTGGTCATGGCGTCGGGATTTCCTGAAACAGGCTTCAGGCGGGGGGCTCTTCCGAGCCGGCGAGCACTTCCGCCACGTGAAGCACGCGGGTGCGGTGGTCGCCGAGCCGCCTCAGGCGCCCTTCGATGTTGAGCATGCAACCGAGATCGCCAAGCACCACGGCATCGGCGCCGGTGGCCCCGATGTCCTCGCACTTGCGCTCGGCGATGCGGGAAGAGATCTCCCCGTACTTGATGGAAAACGTGCCTCCGAAACCGCAGCAGTACTCGGGTGTCGCCATCTCCCGGATCCGCAGGCCGGCCACGCGCTCGAGCAGGGCCCGCGGCTGCCGCTTCACCCCGAGTTCCCTCAGGCCGGAACAGGAATCGTGATAGGTCACCGTACCCTCGAAACGTCCCGGAACATCCGCCAGGTGCACGACGTTGACGAGGAAATCCGTGAGTTCGCGGGTCCGCGCCGACACCTGCGCCACCAGGGCGTCGTCTTCCGGGGAACCCGCGAGCAGTTCGGGGTAGTGGGTACGGATCATGCCGCCGCAGGAACCGGAGGGTACGACGATGTGATCGCAACCCTCGAACTCGCGCAGCACCTTGCGCGCAAGGGCACGGGCAGCCTCGCGGTCGCCGGAATTGTAGGCGGGTTGACCACAGCAGGTCTGCGACGCGGGCACGACCACCTCACACCCGGCGGACTCCAGAAGCTTGAGGGCTGCGAAGCCGATGCGGGGACGCATCAGATCCACCAGGCAGGTGACGAACAGACCGACTTTCAAGGAGGGCACTTCGAAGACATTCAATGGCACGATGATAGCATGCAGGTTCATCCCGGCCCGCAACCCGCGAGACCCGACGATCCGGTCCGATCACCCGAGCGAGCACCCATCCCTGTGCCGACATCCACCCCGAAAGCGTCCATTCAGGTCATCGAGCGCATGATGGAGCTCCTGCAAGTTCTGGCCGACAGCCCGGAGCCCCTCAACCTGAAGAAGCTTGCCGAGAAGACCGGCCTTCACACCTCGACGGCGCACCGGATTCTCTCGGTCATGGTGGATCACCGCATCATCGACCGCGCCGAACCGGGCCGCTACCGGCTTGGTGTACGACTGCTGGAACTCGGACATCTGGTCAAGTCGAGGATCGATCTGCGCGCCGAGGCGCTCCCCTTCATGCAGGCCCTGCATGACGAGCTGCATGAGACGGTCAACCTGTCCGTGCGCCAGGGCGACGAGATGGTCTACGTGGAGCGCCTGGTATCCGACCGGCAGGCGATGCGGGTCGCGCATCTGATCGGCGCGCGGGCGCCGCTGCATGTCACTGCGGTCGGCAAGATGTTCCTCATGGAAGATGGCCCCGAGAACTGCCGGGAGTACGCACTGCGCACCCAGTTGCCCGGCCTGACCCGAAACACGATCCGTGACCTCGCCGGCCTGTCCCGCGAGATCGAGCGCTGTCGCAGGAACGGCTACGCCTTCGACAACGAGGAAGCCGAGCCCGGGGTGTCGTGCGTGGGCGCGGGCATCCGCGACGACGAGGGGCGTCTCGTGGCGGGCCTCTCCCTGTCGGCGCCATCCAACCGCCTCGACAAGGGCTGGGGTCTGCGCGTGAAGGAAGCCGCGGACGCCATTTCCCGCGCCATCGGCTGGACCGAGCGGCGTTAGGGGCGAAACGACCCGGTCACGTTGCCCGGTCCAGAGCCTCGTCGGCAAGCGAGACCGGATCCTCGAGAGGCTCCAGATGCGTGATCACGGTCGAGCGGGGCACCGCGGCCCGGATCTCCTGCTCGATGCGCTCGAGCAGGTCGTGCCCCTGCTGCACCGTCCACTGACCCGGCACCAGCACGTGCACGGAGACGAACGCACGTCCCGCCGCCTGTCGCGTACGCAGGGCATGAAAGGCAATGCCCTGCGCCTCATGACGGGCGAGCACTTCGCGGATCGCCGCCCGTCCGCCAGCGTCCACCGACGGGTCCAGCAGCCCCAGCGCCGAGCGTCGCAGCAGGTTCCAGCCGGTCCGGAGAATGTTGATGCCCACGGCAATGGCAATCAGGGGATCGATGCGCTGCCATCCCGACACCCCGACCAGTGCCACGCCCGCCACGACCCCGGCCGAAGTCCAGACATCGGTCATGAGGTGGTGGGCGTCGGCCTCGAGAGTGATGGACCGGTGACGACGAGCGGCGTCCATCAGCAGCCGCGAGACCCCCAGATTGATCGCCGACGCGCCGATACTGATGACCAGCCCCAGACCGACCTGCTCCAGAGGCGCGGGGCTGATCAGGCGGGGAACAGCGGTCCAGACAATGGCGCCTGCGGCCAGAAAGATCATGGCGCCCTCGAAGCCGCTGGAGAAGTACTCGGCCTTGGTGTAGCCGTGGGCGTGCTCCTCGTCGGGTGGCCGCTCGGCGAGCCAGAGCATCCACAGGGCCACCAGCGCCGCCACGAGATTCACCACCGATTCCAGCGCGTCGGACAGCAGCCCGACGGACCCTGTGATCCACCAGGCGAGCGTCTTCAGGGCAATCGTGGCGAGCGCCGCCGCGATGGAGACCCACGCGTAGCGCATGAGGTTCGGCGGGTTCACCGAAGCGTCCAGGCCACGGTCTCGAGCGCCCGGAGGGGGACCAGGCGATGGGCCCCGTAGGGCAGATCGGCCGGCACGTCCCACGCCGCCCGCTCGAGCGTGATGCGGCCTTCGTTACGGGGAAGACCGTAGAAGTCGGCACCGAAGAAACTGGCGAATCCCTCCAGGCGATCGAGAGCGCCGGCCTGGTCGAAAACCTCGGCGTAGAGCTCGATGCCGGCGTGGGCCGTGTAGACGCCGGCGCATCCGCAGTCGGCCTCCTTGGTGTGGCGCGCGTGCGGAGCGCTGTCGGTACCGAGGAAGAACTTGGGATTGCCGGACGTTGCGGCGGCCACGAGCGCCTGGCGATGGGTCTCCCGCTTGAGCACGGGCAGGCAGTAAAGGTGCGGCCGGACGCCGCCCTGGAAGATGGCGTTCCGGTTGAACAGCAGGTGGTGCGCGGTGATGGTCGCCGCCACATTCGGGCCGGCCGCCGTCACGAAAGACACGGCATCCGCAGTGGTGATGTGTTCCAGGACGACCCGGAGACCCGGCAACCCCGCCACAAGGGGCGCCAGGGTACGTTCGAGGAAGACCTTCTCCCGGTCGAAGACATCCACCCCCGGATCGGTGACCTCGCCGTGCACGAGCAGGGGAAGACCGGCGTCCTGCATGGCCTCGAGCGCCTCCCGACAATGGGAAAGGGATGTCACGCCGGAATCGGAATTGGTCGTCGCGCCAGCGGGGTAGAGCTTCACGCCGTGGACAAGACCGCTCGCCCGGGCCTTGCGAATCTCGGCGGGTGGCGTGCGGTCCGTGAGGTAGAGGGTCATCAGCGGCTCGAAATCCGCCCCGGCGGGCAGGTGCGCAAGAATGCGATCCCGGTAGGCGCGGGCTGCCTCGGTGGTAGTCACCGGGGGACGCAGATTGGGCATGACGATGGCGCGGGCGAAGCGTTTCGCCGTGTCGGGCAGAACGGCCGCCAGCGCTTCGCCATCGCGCAGATGCAGATGCCAGTCATCCGGACGGGTGAGGGTGAGGGAGTTCAATCGGGGCTCCTGGGCGAATGGGGAAGGTGACAATCAGTCCTCGGGGTCGTCCGAACGGCCGCCCCGGCGCAGGGCGGCTTCGTAGAGGTCGGCACGGCGGGCGCCCGAGATCTTCGCGGCAAGCCGTGCCGCCTGCGAGGCGGGCATCTCGTGCAGCAGGATGCCGAGCACCCTTTCCCCCTCGGCCAACTGGTCGCCGGGTAACGCGGCTGGCGCAGCGTGGATCAGAATCACGAACTCACCCCTGAGCCGGTTCGGGTCGGCGTCGAGCCACTCGCCCGCGTCGCCGACGCGGACGTCCTGAACGTGCTCGAATACCTTGGTAAGTTCGCGGCACAGCGTGATGCGGCGGTCCGGGCCGAACACCCCGGCCATGTCCTCGAGGGACTCCCGCACCCGGTGGGGGGCCTCGTAGCAGGCCACCACCTGCTGACTGTCGGCCACGCGTTCCAGCCAGCGGCAGCGCGCTTCCCGGCGGACGGGCAGGAAGCCCGCGAACCGGAAGCCCGCCGAGTCGATGCCGGCCACCGACAGGGCCGCGATCACGGCGCTGGGCCCGGGGACGGGCGTCACCGCCAGACCAGCGGCCCGGACCTCGCGCACGACCACGGCACCCGGATCGCTGATTCCCGGCGTGCCCGCATCGGTGACCAGGGCCACGCTCAGCCCTTCGCGCAACCACGCAACCACGCGGCCGGAAGCCGCGGCCTCGTTGTGCTCGTGCAGGGCCACGAGACGCCCGGCTATGCCGTGCGCATCCAGCAGGAAGCGGGTGTGCCGGGTGTCTTCGGCGGCAATGCGATCAACCGAGGCGAGCAGGTCGAGGGCCCGCAACGTGACGTCACGGAGGTTACCGATGGGCGTGGCCACCACATATAATGTGGCCGCCTCCGCTTTGAAGGGTTGGATATGCAACGGCTTCGTTTTCCGGGGCTGACGGAACTGCTGTGGTCGGTCGCCCTACTATACGGCGCGGTGGCTGCGACCGCCATCGGCGACGTGTGCGCCCAGACTCAGGAAGCGGCGGACGAGCCGCGGCCGCACATCGCCGCGCTCCTGCCCACCCGCTCCGAGACGTTTGCCCGCCTCGCCGATGCCCTGCGCCGCGGCATCGAAGCGGGTTACGCCGCCGACGAGGAACGACCGGACCGCCTGCCGGTCATCCTGTATGCCACGGGCGACGACAGCAGGGCCGTCGTGGACACCTACGACCGCGCTCTTAGGGATGGCGCGGTAGCGGTCATCGGACCCCTCACGCGGAGTTCCGTCCAGGCGCTTGCCGCCAGCGGTGCGGTGACCGTTCCCACGCTTGCCCTCTCCGTGCCCGACCCCGGCACCCAGCTGCCGGACAACATGTACGCCCTGGGAGTCCACCTCGAGTCGGAGGCGCGGCAGGCCGCGCGTCTGGCCCAGAGACAGGGCAAGCGACGTGCCGAAATCATCCAGTCCGAAAGTGCCCTGTCGCGCCGGATGGCCCAGGCATTCGCCGATGAGTTCGGGCGAGGCGGCCGGTTGATCGTCGGACAGCAGGAATTCAGCACCGACAAGGCAAGGCTGAAGAAGATCCGCGACAGCATCGCGGCCGACAACGCCGACGCGATCTTCTTTTCCCTCGACGGCCCCAGGCTGCGCCAGATTCGACCGTTTCTCGGCCGCAACGTCGCCTCCTACGCCACGTCTCAGGCCAACTCCGCGGAAGGCACGGTCGTCGGGCAGCACGACCTCGCGGGTATCCTCTTCGTCGACATGCCGTGGATGGTCGCACCGGACCACCCTGCCGTGATGATCTATCCCCGGCTGCCGGGGCTGTTCGCCACATTCGACCAGGAACGCTTCTACGCTCTGGGCATCGACGCCTGGAGGCTTTCGCAGATGCTTCTCGAGACCGCCTACTCGTCCCTGGGCACGCTCGACGGTGTCAGCGGCTATATCGCTCCCGGGCCGGGGCGGCAGTTCCTGCGGGAGGCGATTCCCGCGCAATTCACACAGGGGGGCGCACGGGCGCTGACGGAACAGGAAATCCGGTGAAACGCGATGGCGATCTCGCCGAGGACCAGGCGCTTTCCCATCTGCTGGCCCGGGGCTGCCACCTCCGGGAGCGGAACTTCCGCTGCCGTTTCGGCGAGATCGATCTCATCGTCGCGGACGGTGGCACACTCGTCTTCGTGGAAGTCCGCAAGCGCAGCCACACCGCATTCGGCAACGCCGCCGACAGCATCACGCCCTCCAAGCAGCGCCGCATCGTGGCCGCGGCCAGGTTCTACCTGTCTGGCAGACAAGTCGACGCGCCGTGCCGCTTCGACGCCGTGCTGATCGACGGTGGCGGCCGCATCGAATGGATGCGCGACGCATTTGGAGCCTGACGCCCGGAACAGCGCCCGGGAGGTCCGGAACCAGCGGCATTCGTGCGGGTCCCAGAACGGGTTGACGGCGCACACGACTAGACAGAGACAGACTCATTCACGGAGACGACATGGATATCCTCGACCGCATCAGCCAGCATTTCCACGACAGCGCGGACACCAAGCTCCGCGCGGTTGACGTCCTCGCCAAACCCCTTGCCGCCGCAGCGGACGCCATGGTCCGGTGCCTCGTCGGCGAGGGCAAGATCCTGGCATGCGGCAACGGCGGCTCGGCTGGCGACGCACAGCATTTCTCGGCCGAGCTTCTCAACCGCTTCGAGATGGAACGCCCTGGCCTTGCGGCCGTGGCCCTCACCACGGACAGTTCCACGATCACATCAATCGCGAACGACTACGACTTCACGCAGGTCTTCTCGAAACAGGTCCGGGCGCTCGGGCGGCCCGGGGACGTGCTGCTCGCCATCTCCACCAGCGGCAACTCCTCGAACGTGATCGAAGCAGTCCGCGCAGCCCGGGAGCGCGACATGGTGGTGGTAGCCCTGACGGGTCGCGAGGGCGGCAAGATGGCCGACCTGCTGACCCCGGAGGACATCCACCTGTGCGTTCCCGCCACCGTCACCGCCCGCATCCAGGAGGTTCACCTGCTCTGCATCCATTGCCTCTGCGACGCCATCGACACGCAACTCTTCGGAGCGCACTCATGAAAGCGATGACCCTGCGCCTTCTGGGCACCCTCTCTCTGGCAGTGGCTTGCGGCCCTACCCTCACGGGCTGCATTCCCCTGGTCGCGGCGGGTGCGGTGGGCACCGGCGTGCTCATCGCCGACGACCGCCGGACCAGCGGCACTTACGTCGATGACGAGGGGATCGAACTCAAGACGGGCAGCCGCATCGGCGAGCGCCATCGCGACGGAACGCACGTCAATGTCACCAGCTACAACAAGGTCGTGCTGCTCACGGGCGAAGTGGCCTCCGAGGACGCCCGGCTCGAGATCGGCAGGATCGCGAAGGGGGTGGAGGGTGTGCGACACGTGGTGAACGAACTCGCGGTCGGCCCGGTCTCTTCCCTGTCGTCCCGCTCCTCGGACACCTACATCACTTCACACGTGAAGGCCCGCTTCATTGATGCGCGACGGTTCCAGGTGAACCACGTCAAGGTCGTCACGGAAAACCGCGTCGTATACCTGATGGGGCTCGTGAGCCAGAACGAGGCGGAGGCCGCCGCCGCCATCGCTGCCAGGACGGGTGACGTGCGCAAGGTCGTTCAGGTGTTCGAGTTCACCGGCACGGCAAAGAAACCCTGATGCACGAGGGCAGGCATCCTCGCGAGTTCCCGGCTCGCGCGGATCAGGCGAACCGGTCCGCGGAAAACTGCAGCGCCGAGAGATGGGCATAGAGGGCATTAGAGACCAGCAACTCGTCGTGGGAACCCAGACCCGCCAGCCGACCCTGATCCATCACCGCAATCCGGTCGGCATGCCGTACCGTCGCAAGGCGGTGCGCGATCACCAGCACGGTGCGCCCCTCCATCAGGGTCTCGAGGGCCTGCTGGACCATCCTCTCCGATTCGGCATCCAGGGCGGAAGTCGCTTCGTCCAGCAGCAGGATGGGCCGGTCCGCGAGAATGGCCCGCGCGATGGCAAGCCTCTGACGCTGACCGCCGGAAAGACGGATGCCGCGCTCCCCCAGAAACGTGTCGTACCCCGCGGGTAGCCGCGAGATGAACTCGGTGGCGAACGCCGCCCGGCACGCAGCCTCGATCTCCGCATCGCTCGCCCCGGGTCTCCCGTAGCGCACGTTGTCCCGAACGCTCGCCGCGAAGATCGCGGGTTCCTGGGGCACGAGCGCCATGCGCGCGCGCAGGTCCGCAAGACCTGCCTGCCGGACATCAACGCCGTCGACGCGTACGGTGCCCGCAACAGGATCGTAGAAACGCAGCAGCAGCTGGAAGACCGTCGACTTGCCGGCCCCCGAGGGCCCCACGAGGGCAATCCGCTCGCCCGGCGAAACCTTCAGGGCAAAGCGATCGAGGGCGGGCGGCGTGGGCCGCGACGGATAGGAAAACGTCACATCCTCCAGCACGACCGCGCCGCGCGGGGGCCGTGGCATCGGCGCGGGCACCTCCGGGCGTTTCACGGCATCCGGCGTCGCCAGGATCTCGAGTACCCGTCCGGCCGCACCCGCGCCACGCTGAAGGTCACCGATGACCTCGCTGATCGCGCCCACTGCAGAGGCCATCATGCCCGCATAGAACACGAACGCCGAGAGTTCCCCGGCGGTCAGGCGCCCTTCCAGCACGTCCCGCCCCCCGATCCAGAGGACGATGCCGATGGCGCTGAAGACCAGCAGGATCACGGCCGCAACCAGGGCAGCCCGGACCCGGATGCGCCGGCGGGCCGTGTCGAAGGAAGCCTCGACCCGCGCGGAGAACGCCGCGCGGTCATCCGCCTCGTGCGTGTAGGCCTGCACGGTCCGGATCTCGTGCAGGGTCTCGTCCACATAAGCCCCGAGGTCGGCGACCCGGTCCTGACTCGCTCGCGACAGGCGCCGGACATGCCTGCCGAACAGGATGATCGGCCCGACCACGAGGGGCACGACCAGAAGCACCAGACCCGTCATCTTCCAGCTCGTGAGCGCCAGCATGACGAGCGATCCGATGCCAAGGAGCGTATTGCGAACGGCCATGGAGACGCTCGTGCCGACCACCTGCTCGAGCAGCGTCGTGTCCGCGGTCAGGCGCGAGACCAGTTCTCCCGTGCGCGTATCCTCGAAGAACACCGGGGAGTGTTCCAGCAGACGCCCGAAAACGGCCTGGCGCAGGTCCGCGACAACCCGTTCACCGAGCCAGGAGACCTGATAGAACCGCAGGTACACCGCAGCCGCCAGCAGCACGATCACGCCGAAGAGCGCGGCGAGGGCCTGGTTGAGCGCAGTGCCATCGCCCCGGGCGAAGCCCGAGTCGACCACCTGCCGCAGGCCCTGTCCGAGAACCAGGAAGCAGGTTGCCGCCACCACCAGCGCCACGGCGGCCAGCAGCATCCGACCCCGGTAAGGCCGGGCGAACTGCCAGAGGATGCCGAGCGAGCGCAGACCGCTTCCGGCATTCCGGTCCCTCGGGGGATCGATCAAGACAACTCCGGGCAAGTGGGAAGCGCCGAACGGAGACCGCCGGGCGCCATGGGAACCGGACGAGTCTATAAGAAATCCCCGCTCACGGGACCGATGGGAGGGGCGCCACGCACGCCGCCCCTGATCTGGTCGTCACGTGCTCCGGATCTGTTCCTCCACCCGGCGCTCGAGCCCGCTGACCCGTGCGAGGAACGTGAGCGACTCCGCGAGCGATTCGATGCAGTCGTCCGCGGTGATGATTCCGACAAGAACACCCGCCTGGTCCACCACGGGAAGGCGACGCAGGCCATGAACCCTCAGCAGTGCGATGGCGTCCGTGTCGCTCGCCGTCTGCTGCACGGTCACCACGTTCGCGCCCATGACATCGCCCACCGCCCACGTCCCGACATCGAGTCCCCGGGAGACCAACCCCACCACGATGTCGCGGTCCGTGACGATCCCCACCGGGACCCGCCGCCCCGCCTCCCCCTCCACCACCACGACACAACCCACGTGGTGCTGACGCATGAGGCGCGCCGCCTCCAGCACCGTGTCGTCACGGGCGCACACCACCACGTCCCGGGTACAGAGCTCTCCGACGTTCATGACACCCCCAGGAAGAATCCCTCGCGCCCGGGTCCAGTCAACGGGCAGGGTTGCATGGTCGCGCCCCGTCGTCCTGCGGGTGTTGACATGCGTCAACGCAACCACCCCTCGCAGGGCGCGGCGCGTGCACCGATAATCCCCGGACAAGACAGCTTCTCCACCGACCCACGCCCATGTCCTCTGCGCCCGCTCCCGACGTCATCATCTCCCCGGCTGCCCTCGAGGCCCTCATCCGGACCCTTTTCGAAAGAGCGGGCTGGGACGCACGGGAGTCCGCGCTGGCCGCGGGACACCTGGTCCTCGCCAACCTGAGCGGACACGATTCCCACGGAGTGGGCATGGTGCCGCGCTACCTGCTGTCCGCCTCGAAGGGACTGTTGAGGAAAGGCCGCACGCTCACCACGGTGATGGATTCGGGGGCCCTGCTCACCCTGGACGGGGGGATGGGCCTGGGTCAGGTCGTCGGCCACGACGCCATGACCATCGGCATCGAGCGCGCGCGACGGCACGGCGTCTGCGTGCTCAGCCTGCGCAACACCCATCACCTCGGGCGGATCGGTCACTGGGGCGAGCAGGTTGCGGCCGCCGGCCTCGTATCGCTCAACTACGTGAATGTCATCGGTCGTCCGCCCCTGGTGGCCCCCTGGGGTGGCAGCCAGGCCAGGTTTTCCACGAATCCCGTGTGCCTCGCGTTCCCGCGACCGGGCACCGATCCCGTCGTACTCGACTTCGCCACCTCGCGCATCGCCCACGGCAAGACCCGCGTGGCCTGGAAGCGGAGCGTCCCCGTGGCGGACGGCAACCTCCTCGACGCGAGCGGCGAGCCCACGCGGGATCCCTCCGTGATGTGGACCGAACCCCTCGGCGCCCTGCTGCCCTTCGGCGAGCACAAGGGGTACGGCCTCGCCTTCCTGTGCGAACTCCTGGCCGGCGGGCTGAGCGGCGCGGGCACCCTGCCAGGCCGGTCCGACTGGGGGGTGATCGACAACAACATGCTGAGCATCCTCATCGATCCTGCAAGGCTGGGCGGGGCGGACATCTATGCGGCCGAGACCGAGCGCCTGATCGAGTGGGTGATCTCGACGCCTGCTGCGGCGGGCTTCGACCGCGTGCGCATTCCCGGCGAACCGGAGCGCGAGATGCGGGCCCGGCGCAGCGCCCAGGGCATCGCCCTGGACCCCACGACCTGGGGGGAGATTGTCGCAAGCGGCATTTCCCTGGGGCTTGGCGAGGCGGAACTGGCTGGGATCCCTCTCGACACAGGTGGCTGACCCCAAGGGCGGGGGGATCTTTTCCGGCCCGCCGTGATCCAGATCATGTCCGCCCCGGGCCGGTGATGCCATTCTGCGCAGAGGAGGATCCGTCATGAGCCCTGCCCCGCCATCCGCCCCCAGGCCCCAGGCCCCCCCACCGTACCTGAAACCTGCCAATCTCTGGCTTCTCGTCCTGGGACTCGTGGCACTGTTCTGGCTGCGGGACCTCTGGGTCACGAGCACACAGGTCCAGGCCGTTCCCTACAGCGAGTTCCTGCAACACCTCAGAGCGGGCCGGCTCGCATCCGTCCGGATCGGCAGCCAGTTCATCGAGGGCACCTTCAGGGAACCGCCATCCGGCAGACCGGCACGACTCGTCACCACGCGGGTGACGCCCGACCTGGCGCGTGAACTCGAACCCACCGGTGTGCGCTTCGAAGGCCTCATCGAGAACACCCTGCTACGGGATCTCCTGTCCTGGGTGCTGCCCGCGCTGGTGCTCGTCGGCGTCTGGGGCTTCCTCGGCAAGCGCCTGGCCGGGCAGGGTGGCCTCGGCGGAATGCTGACGGCGGGAAAGAGTCGGGCGCGCCTGCACTCCGAGACGGGCATCGGCGTGCGCTTCGACGACGTTGCCGGTGTCGACGAGGCGAAGGCCGAACTGCGGGAATCGGTCGACTTCCTGCGCAACCCCGCGGCCTACGGGCGCCTGGGTGCGCACATGCCGAAGGGCATCCTGCTGGTGGGCCCCCCGGGTACGGGCAAGACGCTGCTCGCCCGGGCGATGGCCGGCGAAGCCGGCGTGCCGTTCTTCAACATCACCGGCTCCGAGTTCGTCGAGATGTTCGTCGGCGTGGGGGCCGCACGCGTTCGGGACCTGTTCGAGCAGGCGCGGGCCTCGGCCCCGTGCATCGTGTTCATCGACGAACTCGACGCCCTGGGCCGGGCACGCAGCCTCGGCCCGGCCAGCGGCGGGCACGAGGAGAAGGAACAGACCCTGAACCAGTTGCTCGCGGAGATGGACGGGTTCGACGCCAGCACGGGCGTGGTGATTCTGGCCGCGACAAACCGGCCGGAAACCCTGGATCCGGCCCTGTTGCGGGCCGGCCGCTTCGACCGGCAGGTGCTCGTGGACCGGCCAGACCGCAAGGGGCGCGCGGATGTCCTGCGCGTTCACCTGCGCAAGGTGACCGTGGGAGACGACATCGTGCCGGATGCGATTGCCGCGCTCACGCCGGGCTTCGCCGGCGCCGACCTCGCCAATCTGGTGAACGAGGCCACGCTGCTCGCCACCCGCCGCGGGGCGGCCGCCGTGGGAATGCCCGACTTCACCGCCGCCGTGGAACGCATCGTCGCCGGGCTCGAGAAGCACCACGGCATGCTCGGCGAGGCGGAACGACGGACGGTGGCCGTCCACGAGATGGGCCACGCCCTGGTGGCCATGACACTGCCCGGCACCGATCCCGTCCACAAGGTGTCCATCATCCCTCGAGGTGTCGGGGCACTGGGCTACACGCTGCAGCGCCCCGAACAGGATCGCTACCTCGCCAGCCGCACCGACCTGCGCAACCGGATGACCGTACTGCTCGGAGGCCGTGCCGCCGAGGCCCTGGTGCTCGGGGAGGTGTTCACCGGCGCCGCCGACGACCTGGTCAAGGCAACGGACATCGCACACGACATGGTGGTGCGCTTCGGCATGTCGGACACCGTGGGGTCGGTGGTCTACGAACGGCGTCCTGGCCGCTTTCTGGACCCGACCGACGCTCTCGCGATGGATGCCGGGTTGTCGGAGCACACTGCCCGCCGGATCGACGACGCCGTGCGGGCCCTCGTGGACGATGCGCTGGCCCGGGCCACGGCCGTGCTGACCGATCGACGAGCGTTGCTGGATGAGGGTGCGGAACGATTGCTGGCGCAGGAAACCCTCACCGATACGGACCTCGGCCCCCTCGCGACCCAGGCCCGCCTCGCCCCGCCGCCCCCCTGATCAGCGCTCAGTCTCCCCGACGCGGCGACGCGAGCAATTCGTCGCGGATCGGAGACACGGCATTGGCGTGCGCCTCGAAACCCTCGTAGGTCGCCAGGATACGGGCATTCCTCGCCAGTTCCGGGTAGCCTGCGCCGGTCACGTAGCCGATGCCCGTGCGCTTCATGTAGTCCAGGGTCGACAGGGGCGAGAAGGTCTTCGCCCAGCCGCTCGTGGGCAGCACCGCGTTGGGCCCGAGGACGAAATTGCCCAGGGTGAGGGGCGTGTGCTTCCCGAGCAGGATCTCGCCGGCGTTGTGGATACGGCCCATCCACTGGAAGGGTTCATCCCCGTGGATGAGCAGGTGTTCCGGGGCGTAGTCGTTCACGAACGCGCAGGCCGCCTCCATGTCCGGTGCGAGCACGATCCCGCCCTGCGGACCGCACAGCACCGTCGATGAATACTCCACCCGCTGCGCCCCCATGCGAGCCCAGAAACCGGGGATCGCCGTCCGCGCTGACTCGGCGACGGCAGGACTGCTCGTCACGAGATAGGCAGACGAGTCCGGTCCGTGCTCGGCCTCGATCAGCAGATCGAGCGCCGCCAACCGGCCGTCGGCCGTGGGGTCCGCGAGAATGATGGACTCGCTGGGTCCTGCGGGAATCCCCGTATCCAGCACCCCGGCGAGCAGGCGCTTCGCCGCCACCACCCAGGGACTGCCGGGGCCCACGATCTTGGCGCAACGCCTGACCGATTGCGTGCCGTAGGCGACTGCAGCGACCGCCACCGCCCCTCCCACGCGATAGACGGTGGACACCCCGGCGATTCTCGCCGCCACCAGCGTGGCCGCGTCGAATTCACCCCCGGGCCCGGGCGGGGTGACCACGCAGATTTCCGGCACGCCCGCCACCACGGCGGGGACGGTGGTCATCATCACCACCGATGGGAACGCCCCCTTGCCACGCGGCACGTAACAGGCCACCGACGGGATGGGCAACCAGCGATCGCCGGCGAAGGCACCAGGGCGGATCTCCTTCAACCACATGGATTCCGGCTTCTGCTCCTCGTGGAACCGGCGGATGTTCTCGACGCCGTATTCGATGGCCGCGATCACTTCGCGGTCGAGGGTCGCGAACGCCCGGTCGAAATCCTCCGGACGGGCTGCAAGACCGTCGAGCGGCAGGTCGATCCGGTCGATGTCCCTGGCAAACCGCACGATGGCTTCGTCACCCTCCGAGCGAACCGCCTCCACGATGGGCTGAACCCGATCGAGGAACGGCGTGAGATCGGATTCGGTGCGGCGCAGAAGCGCGGCGCGGGCCCCGGCATCGAGGCGGGAGAGTTCGTGAAAGGAAATGTTCTGGGGCGCGGAGACGGTCATGGGGAGACTTGGGCTGCAAAATGGCGATTGTAGACGTCCCCCGCCCCGGCCGGAACTTCGATGCCCAGGCCGGGGCGGCCACACGCACCGCACGCTCACCGAACCGGGACTGCCACGACGCCATGAACTGGAAAACCGCCTACCGCTCCCTCTACTACGCCACGATGCCGGAACCGGCGGACCTGGCCCTCCCCCGCGGCGAAACCGCGCTGCTGGTCATCGACATCCAGAACACCTATCTCGAACGCCCCGATCGGGCCACTCTGAGCGCCGCCGAACAGCGGCACCACGACGCCTGGACGCCGTTCCACGAGCGCATGCACCACCTCGTCATCCCCGGCGTACAGCGGGTGCTCGAGAGATTCCGATCCGAAGGGATGGAAGTCATCTTCGCGCGCATCGCCTGCCAAACGCGGGACGGGCGGGAACGATCGCTGTCGCAGAAGATGCCGGGCTTCAACAATCTGCTGCTGCCCAAGGATGAACACGCATCCCAGGTGGTGCCGGCGCTGGCGCCAAGGGAGGACGAGATCGTCGTGACCAAGACCACGGACAGCGCCCTCACGGGTACGAACCTCAGGCTGATCCTGCACAACATCGGCATCCGCCACGTGGTGTGCACGGGCATCTTCACGGACCAGTGCGTGTCGTCCACCGTGCGCAGCCTCGCGGACGAGAGTTTCGGCGTCGTGGTGCTCGAGGATTGCTGTGCGGCCGCCACCGACGAACTGCACCACAGGGAGCTCGAGATCCTCAACAACATCTATTGTCATGTGATGCGTTCGGAGGAACTGTGGTCCCAGTTCGGTTGACCGGGGCAGGCTGATCCGCCGGGTGGGTCGGCGCCCGCCCCCAAGGCGGCCCGGCCGCGCGCCGGCATCCTGGCGAACCCTGTCCGCCGCCGGACGCCCGCAGGCTGCCGGTTCGCCAGCCCGGTTTCCTACTTGCCCTTGAGAAAGATCTCCAGCCCCACCAGCCTGTCCAGCACGACAATGGCGGCGGCCGCGACGGCGATGTAGACCACGGACACCGCCGCGAGGTCGGGCGTGATGATGCTGCGGATGGAGTTGTAGATCGACACGGGCAACGTGACGATGGTCGCATCCGTGAGCAACAGGCTCACGAGAAACTCGTTGAAGGCGAGGACGAACATGATGAGCCCTCCAGTGATGACGCCCGGCGTGACAGCCGGAAGCGTCACGGTGAGGAAGGCCTGCACGGGGGGCGCGCCGCAGTTGGCGGCCGCATTCTCGAGATCCGGATCCAGGCCGTTGGCGGCCGACAACACCGACCAGATCATGAACGGCAGGTTGATCACGCTGCAGGCCAGCCCGACGATCCAGAGTTCCCCGAGAAGGCCGATGTCGCCCAGGAACAGCATGAGACCGATGCCCGCGCCGATGAGGGGGATGGTGAAGGGCAGCAACAGGTACACCTGCAGCGCGCCGGCGAATCGCAGCCGGTAGCGGGCGAGCCCGAGGGCCGCCAGGGTGCCGGCCGGAATGCTGACGGCGGTGCACAGCACCGAGACCCAGAGCGACCTCAGGAAGGCGTCCCGCAGGGGCTCCGAACCGAACACCTTCCCGTACCAGCGCAGGGAAAACCCTTCGGGCGGAAAGACGATCATGTTCCCCTGCGTGAACGACGCGCCCAGAATGACCAGCGTGGGGGCAGCCAGCGTCGCGAGGTTGAACCCCACCACAGCCCAAAGCAGCAGCGTCTTGCCACGGGCGTTCATCCGCGCCCCCTGCCGGACATGCCCAGCGTGCCCGCTCCCAGCAGGGTCAGCAGAAAGCCCACGAGGGTGCTGCCGAAGAGCACCAGTGCGATGGCGAGGGCCGAGCCGAGTCCATTGTCGGAGATGCGGAAGAAAGCGTCGTAGACGGCATTGGCAATGAAGTCGTTGGTCCCGCCACCGAGCACGACCGGCATGGCGTAGTCGGTGAGCGTGAGGGCGAAGACCACGACGGCTGCGGCCACCAGTCCGGGCCGGGCCAGCGGCAGGGTCACATGCACGAAGGTGCGCTTCCAGTCCGCGCCGAGGCTCTCGGAGGCAAGCTCGAGTTCCTCCTCGATGGCCGTGACGGCAGGGGCGATGAGCAGCACCGCGAAGGGCAGCATGTACTGGACGAGGCCGAAGATGAGCGAGGGAGTGTTGTAGATCATCCTGTAGGGCCCGAAGCCGGCGAGGCCCAGCAGATTGTTGAGGATGCCCTCTCGACCCAGCACGATCAGCCAGCCGTAGGCCCGGACGACCTGGCCGATGAAGAAGGGCAGGAAGAGGCTGATGAGCAGGAACTTGCGGACACCGGACGAGCGGGTGCGCACCATCAGATAGGCATAGGGAAAGGCGAGCACGAGGGTGATGGCGGTGACCAGCAGCGCCGCCACGGTGCTGCGCATGAAGACCGTAAGGTAGGTGGACTGCTCGATGAGGGCCCTGTAGTTGTCCAGCGAGTAGTCCGTGCTCTGCTCGAAGGTCTCCGTGTCCAGCAGACGCAGGCTGGAGTCCCCCATGTAGACCAGTCCCACCACGAGCAGCCCCACCAGCAGCAGGGCCGGGGCAAGCATGAGCCAGCCGGTGAAGCGGTGCAGGCGACGGGGCCAGACCAGGGCCGCGAGGGCTTCGACGGCGTCAAGCAGGCGCCAGATAACCGGGGTCTTCATGCTTCCTGAGGGTGGGGAAGTGGCTCCGCGTGCCAGGGGCAGGGGGCACGCGGGACGCACGCCGGAGCGCCCCGCGAGTGCCATGGCGCCAGCGAAGGATCAGCCCTGCATGATCTGCTTGAACTTTCCGAACCACTCCTTCTCGTTCTCGACCTGGATCCGGTTGGGTATGCGCAGGAGGCGCTTGAAGTCCTCGTCCTTCGTCGGGTAGGCCGGATCGCCCACCATGTCGGCGGGCGGCTTGATGCCGGGATTCACTCCAGGCAGCCCGAGGCCATCACACCACACCTGCTGGGCTTCGGTGGTAAGGGCATAGTTGACGTACTGCTTGGCCCAGTGGAGCTCGCTCGCGGGACTCCCCCTGGGGATCCACAGCGCGTCCGTGTCCATCTTTGCGCCTTCCTCGGGAATGGTCCACGCCACCTTGACGCCATTCTTGCGGGCCCCGCGCGCGTTGGTCACGATGGTGCAGGCCACATCGATCTCGCCCTTCTGGAACCAGTTGGTGAAGTCGGGATCCTCGCCAAGCAGCGGCTTCTGGTCCTTGAGCCGGGCGATGAAGTCCCAGGCCGCCTTCATGTTCTTCGGGATATCCGTCACCTTCCCGCCACCGGCCACCTGGGCCGCGGGGTGGAATCCGATCCCGTCGTTGTACAGGGCGATGCGACCCTTGAACTTCGGGTCGAGCATCACCTTCCAGCTCTTCGGGGCGCCATTGGGAAAGGCTTCGGTCCGGTAGGCCAGGACGTACACGTAGCTGTAGACATTGACCAGGGGCCACTTGTCGAAACCGAGGGGCTTGGCCACCGGCAGGAGGCCCTTCAGGTTCGAGAGGTCCGAGAGATCCTCGCCGATGCCCTTGATGGCCGACTTCGTGGCATTCGTCGTGGTGTCCCAGTTCACGTGTACCGGAGGACGGCGCTTCTGCTTCACGGCGGCCCAGAGTTTCGGCTGGAGTTCGTTGTCCTCGGTCTCGTCATAGCGGATGGCGATGCCCGTGGCCTTGGTGAAGCCCTTCGATACGCCCGCGTCGATGGCGTCCTTCCACTCGCCGCCCCAGACGCGGACGATGAGTTCCTTGGGCTTGGGAGGCTCGGCGGCCAGGCCGGGCCGGCTCAGGGGCAGGGTGGCGGCCAGCGAGCCTGCCGTGACGATGAATCGGCGGCGATCGAAGGTCGAGTGGTTATCCATGGTGATCCTCAGGTTTGATGTCATCGAATCGCTGCGGCGGCGTGCTGCCACGACAGCGTCTAGCGTCGGAACAGAAACATGTCCTGCGCGCGCCAGCCGGCGACCACGGCGTCCCCCGGGCGGTGCCGTGCATGCTCCTCCGGACTGCGATCGGTCACCCGCATGATCACGCCACCGAGTGCCTCGACATGAATCTCGTAGACCATCCGGTCGCCCTCGAAGATGGCCTGCTTCACCGTACCCTCGACGTGACAGTCGACGCCGGGCGAGGCCACTGGGGAGATCCGGATGCTCTCCGCGCGCACGGCGCAGTCTACCGTTGTCCCGGGGGCCATGACCACCGCGCCGTCGGTCCGGGCCGGCAGGACGACCGCCCCCACCCGGACCTGCGCCCTCCCCGGCTCCGCGGCCTCCACGATCCCCAGCAGGAGGTTCGTGACACCGAGGAACCCGGCTACGAACGCGTTGCCCGGCGCGCGGTAGGTCACATCCGGCGCGGCAAACTGCTGCAGGCGCCCGTGGTCCATCACCATGACGTCATCCGACATGACCAGGGCTTCGCGCTGGTCGTGGGTCACGTTGATGGTCGTGACCCCCAGCTCCTGCTGGATCCTGCGAAACTCCAGCTGCATCTCCTCCCTGAGCCTGCGATCGAGAGCCGCGAGCGGTTCGTCCAGGAGTACGAGGTCCGGCTCGAACACCAGCGCCCGGGCAATGGCCACCCGCTGCTGCTGTCCGCCGGATAGCTCGTGGATGCGGCGCCGGCCGAGGCCCTCGAGCTGGACCAGCTGCAGCATGCGGGCCGTCCGGTCTGGAATCTCCGCGGGATCGAAGCGCCTCATGCGCAGCGGATAGGCGACGTTCTCCCAGGCATCCAGGTGCGGAAACAGGGCCAGTCGCTGGAATACCATGCCGATCGAACGCCGATGGGGAGGCCGCGCCGATACCGGCTCTCCGTTGAGGGAGATCTCGCCGCCGGTGGGCGCGATGAAACCGGCGATCATCCGCAGGAGGGTGGTCTTGCCGGATCCGCTCGGACCGAGAATGGTCAGGAACCGGCCGCGGTCCAGAGAAAAGCTCACGTCGATCACCGCACGAGCATCGCCAAAGCTTCGGGATACCGATTCGACCGACACCATCGGCACCCCAGCCGACCGGGAGCTGGCACCCGTCACGCCCGGCGCTCCAGACGCCGTCTCCCGGCAGGGCGCCCGGCCGGTGACCGTGTCACCGACCGGGAACCGGGAGATCCGGGTCCCTCAGATGGACGCCAGGAAGCCGCCGTCCACATAGAGGCACTGCCCGGTCATGTAGGCCGATGCGTCCGAAGCCAGAAACTGGACCGCGCCGGCTAGATCTTCCAGGTCGCCGAACCGCTTCTGCGGAATCCGGCCAAGCATGGCTGCCTGCCACGCGGGATCCTGGTAGAAGACCTCCGTCATCGCGGTGCGGAAGTAGCCGGGACCGATGGCATTCACGCGAATGCCCAGCACTGCCCACTCGGTCGCGAGGGCGCGCGTCATGCCGAGCACGCCCGCCTTGGACGCTCCGTATGGAACCGCCGTGGGAATGCCCACCTCCGATGTCAGCGAGCAGAGGTTGATGATGGAACCGCCGTCCGGCATGGCACGCGCCGCCTCCTGGGCACAGAAGAACGCGCCCTTTAGATTCGTGTCCACGATGCGGTCCCAGAGTGCCTCGTCGACGTCCAGGGAAGGGCAGACCTCCTCGATGCCCGCGTTGTTCACGAGCACGTCGAGCCCCCCGAGGGCTGCGACCGCCTCGGCCACGCCCTGCCGGCAGACGGTCACCGAAGCGACGTCAATGAAGACCCCGACCGCAACGCCTCCCGCCGCCACCAGCGAGGCCGCGTTCGATTCGACCTCGGAGATGGTGCGGGCCGCGAGGGCCACGCGCGCCCCCGCCCGGACCAGCGTCTCCGCCAGGGCCTTGCCGATCCCGCGACTCGCCCCGGTGACCAGGATGCGGCGGCCCGCCACCGAGAACCGGGACGGGGTGAAGCCATCCATGCCCGGGGAGGCCGGCTTCACCGCCGGAAGATCCCCAGGGCGTTGGCCAGGGCGCCCCGGATGCCGTTGCCACCTTTCTCACTGGTACGGTTGCCATCCACACGGCGATTGCCCTCCGGCTGGCGGTTGCCTGAAACAGGTGCTGCCCGGGGCGGCGCCCGGTTGCCGTCCACCTCCGGCCTCGGGTCCTCCATGCGCGGCTGGCGATCGTCCAGCCGACGGGGTGGGCGGGACGCCGGGGCTCGGTTGCCGGCCGAATCGCTTCGGCCGGCCTGGGTCCCGCGGCGACCTTCACCCGGGGCACCAGCCCGCGCGCTGCGGGTCCCCGGTGCGGCGGCGCGAGCGCGCGGGGCCGGGGAGCCGGACCGGGCCGGGCGCTGTTCCACGTTGCCCCGGTTGTCGTCATCGCGAAGCGGGGCCCGGGACGCCGCGGCGCGTGGCTGCGCCGGGCGGGGCTGGGCCGCGCGGGGCTGACCCTGCCGAGGGGCGCGCTGGGCCGGTGCGGGCCGGACTGCCGGCGATTCGGCCGAAGGCTGGGACCGTCCCGCCGCCGTGGCGGCTGCCATGTCGAAGTCCTGGACGGACTCGCGCGCAATGGGCTTGCGAAGAAGCTTCTCGATGTCCGAAAGGAATCCCCGCTCGTCGCTGCCCACGAGGGAGACGGCAACGCCGTTGCACCCGGCACGGCCGGTACGCCCGATCCGGTGAACGTAGTCTTCCGGAATGTTGGGCAGTTCGAAGTTGACCACGACCGGCAACTCGATGATGTCGAGGCCGCGCGCGGCGATGTCGGTCGCCACCAGGACCTGGAGGCGACCATCCTTGAACTCGGAGAGCGCGCGGGTGCGGGCGCCCTGGCTCTTGTTGCCGTGAATCGCGAGCGCGCCGAGGCCCTCCCGGTCGAGTTGCTCCACCAGCCGGTTGGCTCCGTGCTTCGTGCGCGTGAACACGAGCACCTGCGACCAGCCGCGAGTCCGGATCAGGTGGGCAAGCAGGGCGCGTTTCGCCCCCTTGTCGACGAGAATCGCGCTCTGGTCGACCAGTTCGGTGGGGGCATTGCGCCGGGCGACCTCGATGGTGGCGGGTCGGTCGAGCAGACCATCCGCCAGACTGCGGATCTCGTCGGAGAACGTGGCGGAGAACAAGAGGTTCTGTCGCTTCGGCGGCAGCAGGGCCAGCACCTTCCGGATGTCGCGGATGAAACCCATGTCGAGCATCCGGTCCGCTTCGTCCAGCACCAGAATCTCGACATGCGACAGATCCACGGTCTTCTGGCCGGCGTGATCGAGCAGCCGCCCGGGCGTGGCCACGAGAATGTCGACCCGCTGTCGCAGGCGGTCCACCTGAGGCTGAAAGCCGACACCACCGAACATGACCATCGACTTCACATCGAGGTGACGACCGTAGTCCCGGACACTTTCCTCCACCTGCGCGGCGAGTTCACGCGTGGGGGTCAGGATGAGCACGCGGATGGGGACGCGACCGCCGGGCGTACGCGCCGGTGCGGGAGACGTGCTGAGGCGTTGCAGGATCGGAAGAGTGAAGCCGGCGGTCTTGCCGGTGCCCGTCTGGGCACCACCCAGCAGGTCCCCGCCGCTCAGCACTGCGGGGATGGCCTGGGACTGGATGGGGGTCGGTTCGGTGTAGCCGCGCTCGGCGATCGCGCGCAGGATGGGCTCGGACAGCCCGAGAGATGCGAAGGACATGGAACTCCAGAATGAGTTTACCGCGTCGGCCCGTCCCACCCGGGAGGGTGAGGCCAGTCGGAGGAAGACGTAGCAGTGTTTGGCAAGGGTGTGGAAGCGCGACGAGGGGACTGGTCTACGAAAGCCGCGCCCCGTAATGTATCACGACAGGCGCCGCACGCGACCCGCCCTCGTGTCCGAGGCCCGGTTCGCCTTGCGGGTGACATCCCTGCTCGGGCGCGACGCCCGGATCCGGTTCTCGCCGGGCGCCGGCGGGAAACCGCGGACCGGGGGCGCGTTCCAGCCGCGATCCGGTGCGTACAATCGCGGATTTTCCGGACTGGCTTTCATGAACGTGTCCCTGATCGGCCCTTTCCCCGCCCTGCGCCCGGCGCCCGGCCAAGCCGGGGAGATCATCGCCCCTCCCTACGACGTGGTGTCCGCCGAGGAAGCCCGTACGCTGGCCACCGGGAGGCCGTGGAGTTTCCTCCATGTGTCCCGCCCCGAGATCGACTTTCCGCCGGGTACTGATCCGCATGCGGAGGATGTCTACGCGCGGGCGGGTGAGAACCTCTCCGGCATGATCACGGCGGGCGTGTTGATCCGCGACACCCGGCCCTGCTACTACATTTACCGGATCCGGCTGGGGGATCACGTGCAGACGGGGCTCGTGGGTGCTGCCGCCGTCGCCGCCTACGACAATGGCAGGATCCGGCGCCACGAGTTCACGCGGCCCGACAAGGAAGATGACCGTGTCCGCCACATCGAGGCTGTCGGCGGACACACGGGACCCGTCCTCGCGGCCTACCCGCAGGCGGCGGCCGTCGACGTGCTGCTGGCTGCGCTGTCCGTGGGTACGCCAACGGAAGTCGCGACCGGTCCCGACGGCAGCGAGCACGCGCTGTGGGTGGTCCGCGACGTCGCCCACCAGGCCGAACTCACGGGTGCGTTCGACGCCATGCAGGCCCTGTACATCGCCGACGGGCACCACCGCAGCGCGGCCGCCTCGCGGGTGGCGGCCAACTGGCGCGCGCGAGGCTGCGGTCCGGAGCACTCCTCGCAGCGATTCCTGCTGGTGGCCTTTCCACACCGGCAGATGCGCATCCTTCCCTACCACCGGGTGGTAGCAGACCTGCACGGCCGCACGCCGGCGGCCTTCCTCGACACCCTGCGCTCGGCATTCACCGTGACACCGGAATCATCCGCGGTGGCACCCACGACCTCGACGGAGTTCGGCCTGCGCCTGGCTGGCGCCTGGTACCGCCTCCGGCTCGACCCCGGCATCGGGGCCCGCGGAAACCGGGTGGCCCGCCTGGGCGTCAGCCTGCTGGCGACCCATGTCCTCGAGCCTCTGCTGGGGATCACGGATCCGCGGCGGGACCCCCGGATCGACTTTGTCGGGGGCAGCCGCGGCACCGGCGAACTGGAACGCCGGGTCGACAGCGGGAAATGGGCGGCCGCCTTTTCCCTTGCCCCCACGCCGATGGCCGATCTGATGGCCGTGGCCGACACCGGGGAGGTCATGCCTCCCAAGTCCACGTGGTTCGAGCCGAAGCTGGCCGACGGCCTGGTGTCGCTGATGCTCCGCGACTGATGGATCCATCGGCCCCATATCCCCCCGGAACGAGGAGAACAGATCATGGATGAACATCTTCAGGCCATCGACCAGACCAAGGCGGCCGCGCTGGATCTCGCGATCCGGTTCGGCCCGAAGGTGCTGGCCGCCATCGTGATTCTCGCAATCGGCCTGATCGCAGGCCGCTGGCTGGGGCGGCTGCTCGCCGGTGCGCTGGAGAAGTTCGAACTCGAACCGCCCGTTCGCCAGTTGCTGGTTCGCGTCGTTCGCGTGCTCGTGTTCGGCCTGTTCCTGATCATGGCACTGCAGAACCTTGGCGTTGAACTGCTGCCCCTCATCGCCGGTCTCGGCGTGGCCGGTGCCGGCATCGCCCTGGCCACGCAGGGCGTTCTGAGCAACGTCATCGCAGGCCTGACGATCATCTTCACCAAGCCCTTCCGCGTGGGGGAATACATCTCCATCATCGACGTGGAGGGCGAAGTCTCCGGCATCGCCCTGTTCAGCACGACGCTCGTCCACGTGGACCGCTCCCGCGTCGTCATCCCGAACCGCAAGATCGTGGGCGAAGTGCTCCACAACTACGGGCGCATCCGCCAGATCCGCAACGCGGTCGGTGTCGCGTACGGCACGGATCTCGCCTCCGCCGTCGCGACGATCCGGGAAATCCTGCAGGCGAACCCGCGGGTCCTGAAGGATCCGGAACCGGACGTGCAGGTGGAGGCGCTCGCCGACTCGAGCATCGTCATCGCGATCCGGCCCTGGGTGCACGTACCGGACTACAACGACGTGGCGGGCGAACTGAATCAGGCGGTCGCGGACACCTTCCGGCACCGGGGGATCGACATCCCCTTCCCGCAGCGGGACATCCGGCTCGTGCGGACCCCGGAGGCCGCCTGAAGGGGGTCCTGCGAGGACGAAAAGGGGCGTGAAAAAAAATGGCCTGAGCGATCAGGCCATGGAAGATTGGTGCTGGTGACACGAATCGAACGTGCGACCTACTGATTACGAATCAGTTGCTCTACCGACTGAGCTACACCAGCAAAAGCGGCGGCGGAGTATAGCCGAGGTCGCGGGCTTTCTCTACCTGTGCCGGAATGACGGCTTTCGTTTCTCGACGAAGGCCGCCATGCCTTCCTTCTGATCTTCCGTGGCGAAGGCCGAGTGAAACAGCCGGCGCTCGAAACGCACGCCCTCGTTGAGAGTGGTCTCGAAGGCGCGGTTGACCGATTCCTTCGCCATCATGACGATCGGCTGGCTCAGTTCCGCAATCCGGGCCGCCGTGGAGACGGCCTCCTCGACCAACTGGGCGACCGGCAGCACGCGGCTCACCAGGCCCACGCGCTCGGCCTCGGCCGCCTCCATCATGCGCGCCTGCCCCAGAAGGACCATTTCCATGGCCTTCGACTTGCCCACGAACCGCGGCAGGCGCTGCGTACCGCCGGCGCCGGGAAGAATGCCGAGGTTGATCTCCGGCTGGCCGAACTTCGCGTTGTCTGCCGCGAGAATGAAGTCACACATCATCGCCAGTTCGCAGCCACCGCCGAGCGCGAAGCCGGCGACCGCGGCGATCACCGGCTTGCGGCAACGCGTGACGCGCTCCCACTCGGCCGTGATGAAGTCGGCCTTGTAGACATCCATGTAGGACTTGGTCTGCATGTCCTTGATGTCTGCCCCCGCAGCGAACGCCTTCTCGCTCCCGGTGATCACCATGGCCCCCACGGCGTCGTCCGCCTCGAAGAGGTCCAGCGCGGCCGAGAGTTCCCGCATGAGCGCGGGCGACAGGGCATTGAGGGCCTTGGGCCGGTTGAGCGTGATGAGACCAACCTTCCCGCGGGTCTCGACGAGGATGTTTTCGTAGGTCATTTCGGGTTCCGTTGACTCAAGGCAGGGTAGGATACCGCGCCACAAGGGTACCGTTCACGGGGCATCCCTGGTTCCACGGCGCCGGTTCACAGGAAGGACACCATGGATTTCGAAACGATTCAACTTGATGTGCGGGCGGACGTCGCCACGATCACCCTGAACCGGCCCGAGCGGCTGAACGCCTTCACGACGAGGATGCACTTGGAACTCAGGGCGGCCCTGGACCGCGTGGAGCAGCCCGGGGCGGCCAGGGTTCTGGTGATCACCGGGGCCGGGCGCGCCTTCTCGGCCGGGCAGGATCTCGCCGAATCGGTGGCCGATGGGGGCGCAGCCGCCTTCGACGCCGGCAGGACGCTGGAGGAAAACTACAACACCATGCTGCGACGACTGCGGGCCCTGCCGATGCCGGTTGTGGCGGCGGTCAACGGCGTGGCCGCGGGAGCCGCGGCGAACATTGCCCTCGCCTGCGACATCGTCGTGGCCACCCGGTCCGCCTCGTTCCTGCAGGCGTTTGCCCGCATCGGACTCGTTCCGGACGCCGGCGGCACCTACGCGCTGCCGCGGCTCGTCGGCATGGCACGAGCCATGGGAATGGCCATGCTTGCCGAACCTCTCCCGGCACAGCAGGCGGCCGACTGGGGGCTGATCTGGAAATGCGTCGACGACGGCCAGTTCGCCGAGGAGATTCGCTCCGTTGGTGCAAGACTGGCCGCCGGACCCACGGCCACCTACGCCCTCATCCGGCAGGCGCTTCATGCTTCGGCTGACAACGGCTTCGAAGAGCAGCTCGCCTGCGAGGTGTCACTGCAGCGCCAGGCGGCGGCATCGCCCGCATTTGCCGAGGGAGTCAGCGCCTTTCTGGAGAAGAGGCCACCGCGGTTTCCCGCCCTGTGACCGACCCGCACCTCAGGTTCGGGGGGCGTCCGGGCGGGTCCGGATGCGGATGATCAGGTCCACTCCGGCCGCGACCTTGCCCGCCGGTAGCGCGGGCAGGCCGGCAATCGCGATGCCGCTCGCGTCCACGTCGGTGATCACCCCGGTATCCAGGTCGAACATGTGATGATGGGGCTGCGTATTGGGGTCGTAGAAGACCTTTGCCGGATCGACAATCACTTCCCGGACGAGTCCCGTCTCGACGAAGAGTTTCAGCGTGTTGTAGACCGTCGCCTTGGAGGTTTCGGCGTGGTGCTGATTGACGATGGCAAGCACCTGGTCCGCCGAGAGATGACCCATCCGGGAGAAGAGCGCGTGGGCGATTTCCATGCGCTGGTGGGTCGGACTGATGCCGCAGGACCGAAGCCGAGCGGTCAGGTCTTCTCTCGAAGGAGTGGCGATGTTCATGGACCGGAGTCTAAGATAAGAATTGGACTCTGTCTAATTTCCGGGACTTCCCGTCGGGAAAGACCCCACGGGGGTGGCACTACCGCCGGTCGTCGCACGATTCCGACCGCTCATCACCGGATGCTGGCGGGTGCCGATGACCGTCTCCAATATTGTCGACAGCCTCCGAGGAACCGAAGGAAATGAAAGAGCAGAAAGGTTTGACGTTGATCGAGCTGATGGTCGTGGTAGCCATCGCCAGCATCCTGGCATCGATTGCGTTGCCCGCCTACCGGGACTACGTGATCCGGGGCAAGCTCACGGATGCCCAGTCCCAGCTCGGCGCCACCCGCACGAGGCTGGAACAGTATTATCAGGACAACCGCAGCTATCCTCCTCAATGCGGCGGCACGGCGACCGGGCTGCCGGCCTTCACGCTTCCCACCTCCACCGATTACTTTGCGGTGACCTGCGCCGCGGGTGCGACGGCAGGCCAGACCTTTCTGCTGACGGCAACCGGCCAGGCCGCGGGCGGTACCTCCGGGTTCATCTACACCATCGATGAGCAGGGCACCCGCAACACCACCGGGGTTCCCAGCACTGGCGGCTGGAGTACCCGCACCGGTTGCTGGGTCGTCAAGAAACCGAACAACTGCTGATCATGCCTGTCCGGCAACGGGGTGCCAGCCTGATCGAGTTCATGATCGCGTTCGTGGTTCTGGGGATTCTGGTGGGGCTGTCCATCCCGAGTTTCCGGGACTGGATCGTCAACAGCCAGGTGCGCACGGCATCCGACGCCATCAAGGATGGGGTACAACTCGCGCGGACGGAGGCCGTTCGTCGCAACAGCCCGGTCCGCTGGAGACTGCCGGTCGCCACGGAGGCGGGCTGGGTGATCGAGGCGCTGGATCGGTCGACCACCACCTGGGGTCAGGTCCAGTTGCGAAGCGCGCAGGAGAGCACCTCGAGCACCGTGGTGGCTGCGTCCCAGACCACGATCGTGTTCGCCGGCTCCGGGGTCGTCGTGCCGGCGCCGACGCAGGCCATCACCGTCGATGTCTCGAATCCGCCGGGCGGCGCGTGCGTGGCGCAGAACGGCTCCGGCCAGGTGCGATGTCTGCGAATCGTCGTGACGGGCGGCGGCCAGATTCGCATGTGCGACCCGGCGACTCCCTCCACGAGCCCCACTGCCTGCTGAGCGCCCATGATGCAGGGACCGAAACCCCACGCCGGTAGCCAGGCCGGCATGATGCTCCTGGAGGCGCTGATCGCGATCCTGATCTTCTCCCTCGGCATCCTTGCCATCATCGGCATGCAGGCACAGGCGATGCGCAACAGCAGCGAGGCGAAGTATCGCGCGGACGCAACGTTCCTGGCCAATCAGCTGATCGGGTCCATCTGGGCGGACCGGGCAAACATGGCCCAGTACGCCCACCGGCCAGCCGGCGCCGCCTGTGCGCCCACGGGCACCGATTCCGCCAACGCCAATGTGACCGGATGGCTCGGGAATGTGGCCGCACTTCTCCCCCAGGCCACGGCGACCAAACAGTCGATCACGGTCGATGCAGCGACGCGACAGGTGACGGTTCGCGTGTGCTGGGAAGCCCAGACGGGAACCCACAACGTCACCGTCACCACGCAACTGAGCAACTGAGGCTGGCGGCATGAAGACTCAACGGGGATTCAGCCTGATCGACATCCTGGTCGGCATGGTCATCGGGCTCATCGGCATGATCGTCGTGTTCCAGTCCTTCAACGCCTTCGAGGCGCAGAAGCGCACCACCACCGTCGCGGATGACGCCCAGGAGTCCGGGCTGATGGCGCTCGCCATGATCGGGCGGGAGATCCAGCTCGCCGGTTACGGCATGTTCTACGCAGGCACGCCAGTCTGCAATGGCATGCGCCAGTGGACCGGGGCGGCCATCGATGCGATCGCGTCCTTCCCTCCCGTCGTCATCGGGGATGGCGCCACCAACGCCTCCGACACCCTGACCCTCACCTACAGCACGTCGGGCTTCGGCTCCGTTCCCTCCCAGCTGATCTCCAAATTCGACGGATCGGCGGCTCAGATCCAGGTGGACAACCCAACCGGCGGACGCATGTATGAGACCGGTGACTTCGTCCTGGTCGGAGGGGCTGGAAAGACCTGTACTCGCCTCCAGGTGAGCGCCGTGGCCATGGACACCGCGAACCCCCTCGTTGCCACGCTGAGCGTCGCGTCGGGATCAGCCACACCGGCAAACCCGCCGAGCGCTTCCCTGGCATCGCTGCTGCCAACGGGCGGTTACGTGGCCACCGCGAACACCCTGGCGACGCTCAATGTCGTGAGCAACATGGGGCAGATGCGGCGGACCCGGTACTCCGTGACGCTGGACGGCACCTACGGCGGTCGGCTGCAGTCCCTGGACGTCAACACGACCGGTGCCACGGCCGTGGATCTCGGCGACGGCATCGTCAATCTGCAGGCGCAATACGGCATTTCGACGGCCGAATCGGTCCAGCAGGTGTCCAGCTGGGTCAACGCGACGGGCTCCTGGGTATCACCGGCGTTCACGGATCAGGGTCGCATCAAGGCCCTGCGCATCGCCGTCGTGGCCCGCAGCCAGCTGCGCGAACGGGACGAGGTGCAGGGGGTGACCATGACCTGTACCAACGTCTCCGGCACGAATGCCAACGGCCCGTGCGCCTGGCGTGACACCGCGGCAAGCCCGGCACCGCTGATCGACCTGTCTGCCAATACGGACTGGCGCCGCTACCGCTACCGCGTGTACGAGACCATCGTACCCCTGCGGAACGTCATGTGGCAGTACTGAGAGGACCCGGAAAGATGACACGGTCGAGACATTCCTGCTTCGGGAGATTGGCGATACCCCCCGCACCGTACCGACACACGCAGGCAGCGTCGTCGCGGGCTCGGGGACCGCACCGGGGCGGGTCGCGAGGCTGCCTGCGTCAGTCCGGCGTGGTGCTGGTGATTTCCCTGATCGTGCTGGTGGCCCTTTCCCTGGCAGGCATTTCGCTCATGCGGTCCACGGACACAGGCAACATGATCTCCGGAAACATGGCGTTTCGCATGGCTGCCCTCCAGGCGGTGGATACTGGCGTGGAAGCTGCATTCACCGGCGTCACGTCGGCTGCCGGGTTCGCCGCAGCGCCCACGGTCAGTACCACGACTGGCGCAGGCCAGTATTCGCCCGTGCTCCTCACGGATGCGGCGCCGGCCGATGGCGTGCCGGACGTGACCTGGTCCGCGTTGCCCGGCACGACGGTCTCGGGCAACACGGTCCGCTGGGTGGTGGAGCGCATGTGCTCCCAGAACGTCTCGGCGCCGAGCGACATCGTGCAGCGCTGCGCGACAGTGCCCCAGAACTTCTCCGACAGCAAGAAGGCGAACAACCCGTCGCCGACGAACTCGGCGACGCTGGTGGCCTACCGGGTCACCATCCGGGTGGAGGGCCCGAGAAACACGGTGGTCCTCTCCCAGGCCGTGATCACCATGTGAGCGGAACGGTCGCCCGTGCAGCCCGCAACAACGACAGGAATGGATGTCATGAACCCTCGCGACTCCTTTATTCGCCGCCTCGTTCTCCGTGTTCTTCTCGTCTGCCTGAGCGGCACCCAGTGCCTGCCGGGGGCCGTGTCGGCCGTCGAACTCGGCGACGTTCCCATGGCAACGAAGGGCCGCGCCAAACCCAACCTCATCATCGGACTGGATGACTCCGGTTCCATGGATTTCGAGGTCATTCCGGCCAAGGGATTCAGCAGCAACGGCGGGGAATTCTGGTGGAACGCCACCAGCCGATCCTTCATTGGCTGGGGCACCGACGCCTCGGGCGTCACGGATGTCTGGAACGGCGGCGGCAGCGCCCCCACGGCGGGCGGCAGCGGATTCTTCAACACCAGCCCCCCCAGGGGGCCGATCAACTTCAATGGTGGCGGGACTGCCGCGGTCCCCTGGTACGAGTACGACTATCTTTTTCCGAACGGCTTCTGCGACGGCGTGAGCTCCTGTGACGCCCGGTTGTACACGGACGCCTGGGGATTCTTCGCCGTGCCGCCGACCCGGGAGTTCGGCTGGACGCGCAGCGCGCTCTACAACGCCCTCTACTACAACCCGGCCATCAACTACGACCCCTGGCGCCCGTACAACAACGGCACCACAACCACCACCCCGGCGAACTACGACAACACCTCGGCCGTCTGGAGCGCCGTGCGCAGCCACCCCATGTTCCCCACCAGTGGCACCCCGGTCACCTTCGACCTGACCGCGGTGCGGCCGGCCTCGTCTGTCTCGGACAACACCTTCGCCATGTTCGAGGGCATGATCATGCCCGGAGGCAGCACGTACCGCGTGTGCAACCCCGATGGCTCGTCCTGCGGGTCGTGGACGGCAGGGCCGGCTGGAGACAGCTGTCTCGTCCCGACCTCCTCCACGACGGCGTCCTACTGCCACTTCGCCGGCACCTATGGCGTCACCGGCACGACCGTCATCGGCAGCAGCAGGCGGCTCGACGTGCAGATCGCCTATCGCCCTGCCACCGTCTGGGTGCTGTCCTCCGGCACGGGCGCTCTCGCCGCTGACGAGGCCTGGGGACCGGATGGCCGCAGGCTCAAGCGGATCGAGATCACCTCCTCGGTCGCAAGCTACTCGAAGGCGGCAACCCGCACGGACTGCGCCGGGGCCACCTGTTCCTACGCCGAGGAGCTGACCAATTTCGCCAACTGGTTCGCCTACTACCGCAAGCGGCACCTGATGGTGAACGGCGCCCTGGGACTTGCCTTCGACCAGCTGACCGGGTTGCGGGCAGGCCGGGTGCGATTCAACACGCTGAGCGACGCGACGATGTACGACTTCGACAACACCAGCGACAGCCTGAACGCCAAACGACTCCTCCACCTCATCTACAACGCCCGGAGACAGGCCGGCACACCGACCCGGCGGACGCTCGAGTACGTGGCACAGCAGTTCGCCCGCACCGATGCGAATGCCCCCGTCAACGCCTCTTGCCAGTTCAACGCGGCCTTCATCGTCACCGACGGTTATGCCAGCAACTCCGGTCCGGCCACCGCCGTGGGCAATGCCGACTCGAGCACCTCCAACCGCTACACCATCCCATACACCACGACGGAACCCCAGCTCAACTACACGAATGCCACGCCGGCGGGAACCAAGCCCCTCCCACCGACGGATCCGCTGCCCGCCGTGACGGTCGTGCCGGTCCACCCCTACAAGGACGGGGAAGCGAACACACTCGGGGACATCGCGATGAACGTCTACTCCACCAACCCGCGATCCGATCTCACGAAACGGAACGTACCGATCGACCGGTACGACGAGACCGCCAATGCGGATCGCAACGACTACCTGCACGTGAACACCTACGCCCTGGCACTCGGTGTCCAGGGACTGATCTTCGGTCGCTCCGACACGACCGACAACATCGCGCTCAACAAGAACCCCTTCGACACCAGCATCACGTGGTCCTGGCCGCAGGTGGTCAGCGGCGGCGGCTACAAGGAATACCACCCGGCCGCCATCGACGAGCTCTGGCACGCAACCATCAACGGCCGGGGCATGATGATGTCCACCTCCTCACCCGAGGAAACCCGCGTCGGGGTGGTGGACATCGTCAACAATGTGGGGGCCAAGGGCGGGGCCGGGGCCGCGGTGGCCGTGGCCAACCCGAACGTCCTGCCGGGGGACAACTACTCCTACGCGTCGAACTACAACTCGGGGCCCTGGTCCGGAGATCTCAACAAGTACGAAATCAACACATCCACGGGGGCCGTGAGTTCGACCGCCCTGTGGACCCCCTCCCCGCAGAAGCAGCTGGCGGTCCGCCCGCCGGGCGACAGGATCATCTCCACCTACAAGAGCGAGTCTGCTGGATCGGCCGGCGTGCCCTTCCAGTGGGCGTCGCTGGCCACGGCCCAGAAGAACCTGCTGACGTCGACGGTGTCCGGCGTGACCGCCGCGGACTCCCAGGTGCTGGATTTCCTGCGGGGAGACCGATCCCGCGAGGTCGACAAGTTCCGCTCGCGCGGTCCGCGGCCGGTCACCGATGTCGCGACGGGCAACTATCAGATCGTGTCCGGCAGGTACGTGTACACCAACGGCGTCACCCCCAGCGACATTGCGGTACTGGGCGACATCGTGCATGCCGAGCCCGTGGTCGTGCGGGGCCCGAATTCCAACTACATCGATTCCGGATACGCCAGCTTCAAGTCCGCGTACGCCACCCGGCAGAGCGTGGCCTATCAGGGCGCCAATGACGGCATGCTGCACGCGTTCGACCTCACCACCGGGGCGGAGCTCTGGGCCTACGTGCCCAACCTGGTGTTCGGAAACCTGCGCAATCTCTCCGATCGCGTGAACTTCCGGCACCGCTACACCGTGGACGGCACACCCGTGGTCAGGGATATCGACTTCTCCTTCACGAACGGCAACGACCTGACGAGCCCCCCAACGGCGGACTGGCGCTCCATCCTCGTGAGCGGGTTGCGAAAGGGGGGCTTCGGCTACTACGCCCTCGACGTCACCAACCCGGCCTACGGCAGCGAGTCGGCTCTGGCCGCCAAGGTGCTGTGGGAATTCCCGAACGCCCAGACCGACGGGACCGATCCGGCCCTCCGCGCCAAGGTCGGCTACAGTTTCGGGAAACCGCTGGTGGTGAAGACCCGGGCGGCGGGGTGGGTCGTGCTGGTGACTTCGGGTTACAACAATGGAACCGGCACGGATTCGAGCGGCGGCGACGGCGTCGGCCGGGTGTGGGTCCTCAACCCGACCAATGGCACGGTCATCCGCGAACTGAGCACCGCAACCGGGACTGCCACGAGCCCCAGCGGCCTGGCGGAGCTGTCGGCCTTCGCCAACCGGCCGGATATCGACCCGACCATCGAGGCCGCCTACGGCGGAGACCTGCTCGGCAACGTGTGGCGCTTCGACCTGTCCGGCAGCACGACAAGTTCGTGGAGTGTCGCGAAGCTGGCCACGCTGACCACCAGCACGAGCGACGCCCAGCCCATCACCACCGAACCCGAACTGGGGATGGTCAATGGCAAACGCGTGATCTTCGTGGGCACCGGCCAGTATCTCGCCGACAGCGACGTGCTCAACAATTCCCCCGAGAACACGCTGGCCCGGCGCGGCAATTCCTTCTACGCCATCAAGGACGACCTGGCGGCCACGCCCACCGCCCTGACCCGTACGAACCTCGTCCAGCAAACCGTCACGAAAACCGGCTCGACCCTCACCATCACCAACAACGCCGTGAATTTCGCCACGGGATCGGGCTGGTTCCTCGACCTGCCGGAGACCGGCGAGCGTTCCACCACCAACCCCGCCCTGTCGGGAGGCGTGCTGGTGTTCACGACCAACATCCCGGATGGCACGGACCCGTGCAGCCCCGGGGGCTCCAGCTGGATCTATTTCGTGGACTATGCCACCGGTGGCAAGATCACCGGCGCCACGTCAGCCGGGAGCAAGCTCGGGACTTTCCTCGCGAGTCGCGTGGTACTGGTCCGCCTGCCGTCAGGGCAGATCGTGGGCCTCGTCCGGACGTCCGACGCAGCGACGGTCCCGACGAATGTCCCCAGCCAGCCCGCCGCGAGCTCGGGACGTCGGGTGTCGTGGCGGGAGATTCCCGACACCCTCGACAACTGAGGCCCCGGACTCTCGGCCGGGAGGGTTCGGTCAGCCCTGCAGAGCCTTCGGCAACGGGAAGGTCACGTCCTCCACGACGCCGTCGAGTTCCGCCAGTTCGACGGCGCCGAACTCCCGCAGGCGGGCAATGACCCCCGATACAAGCACCTCGGGGGCCGAGGCGCCCGCCGTGATGCCCACCACTGCGGCGCCCCGAACCCACTCGGGCCTGAGGTGTTCGGCGTTATCCACGAGATGCGCCGGGCGCCCGGACAACCGGGCGACCTCGCAGAGACGGTTGGAGTTCGAACTGTTCGGCGACCCCACCACGATCACCACCTCGGCCCGCTCGACCAGCGCCTTCACCGCATCCTGCCGGTTCTGGGTGGCATAACAGATGTCATCCTTGCGCGGACCGAGGATCGCGGGGAAGCGGCGCCGGAGCGCCTCGATCACCGTGCGGGCATCATCCACCGACAAGGTGGTCTGGGTAACGTAGGCCAGGCGGTCCGGATCCACGATCTCGAGGCGATCCACGTCCGCCACCGTCTCCACCAGATGCATGCCGCCGGCCGCCTGACCCATCGTGCCTTCCACCTCGGGATGGCCGCGGTGGCCGATCATCACGATCTCGCGATCCTGGTCGCGGAGCCTGGCCACTTCGACGTGCACCTTGGTCACCAGCGGGCAGGTGGCGTCGAACACGCGCAACCCGCGCGCCCCCGCCTCGTCCCGCACGGCACGCGAAACGCCGTGCGCACTGAAGACGACGGTCGCGCCGGCGGGCACCTCGGAGAGATCATCCACGAACACCGCCCCCTTCGCGCGGAGGTCGTCGACCACGAACCTGTTGTGCACGACCTCGTGCCGGACATAGATGGGCGTGCCGTGCTGGGCGAGGGCACGCTCCACGATCTCGATCGCGCGATCGACGCCGGCGCAGAAGCCTCGGGGATTGGCGAGCAGGATTTTCATGGGGAGCCTCCTCCAGGGAAAGGGTGCGGGGTGCGGATTCAGGGACGATCTTCCAGCCGCGGGGGGGGTGCAGCCGCCCTCCGGTCCAGAAAACCTTCGAGGATGAGCAGCGCCGCGCCACCGGTGATCGCGGAATCCGCGAGATTGAAGGCGGGCCACGAGTACTCGCCCACGTGAAAGTGCAGGAAATCGACGACGGCGTGCAGGAGAAACCGGTCGATGACATTGCCCACGGCGCCGCCCAGGATCAGGCCAAGCGCCAGCCCGAACACGGGGCGGCGTCCGTGCCGGACGATGAGAAAGCTCATGAAGACCGACGCAGCCAGGGCGATGACGATGAAGAATTCCCGCTGCCAGCCCGACGCGGACGACAGGAAACTGAAGGCGGCTCCCGGATTGAACACGAGCACCAGATCGAAGAAGGACGTGACGCGCACCGCCTCGCCGAAGACGAGGTGATTCTGGACGAGATGCTTGGTCCACTGGTCCAGTACCGTCACCACGCCGGCAAGAGCGAACCAGCGCCCCGACTCAAGCAAAGGCACGTTCCTCTCCGGTGCCGTGAAGGTTCGCCGTGCAGCGGCCACAGAGTTCGGGCTGCGCGGGATCGTGGCCGACGTCCGCCCGGTAGTGCCAGCACCGTCCGCACTTGGCGTGGCTGCTGGGGGACACCGCAAGAACCTCCTGATCGGCGCCGTCGACCTCGGCAAGACTCGCTCGGGAGGTGATCAGCACGAAACGAAGATCGTCTCCGAGATGCGCGCAGGCCGCGTGCCGGTGCCCGTGCAGGCTGAGATCCACCTCCGCCTGCAGCGATGACCCGACGGCCCCCGAGACCCGCACCTCCTCGATACGCTTCTGCACTTCGCCGCGCACCTCCCGCAGCGCCTCCCAGCGTTCCACCAGCGCCGCCTCGTCGGCCTGATCCGGCAGCGGATGCCAGGTGTGCAGCAACACGCTGTCCCCGGGTGCTCCGCCGGATACGGCCCACGCTTCCTCGGCCGTGAAGGACAGCACGGGCGCCATGAGCTGCAGGAAGGTCCGGGTGAGATGCCAGAGCATCGACTGCGCCGCGCGCCGCGGCAGACCGCGCGCGGGCGTGGTGTAGAGCCGGTCCTTCAGGATGTCGAGGTAGAACCCCCCGAGATCCTCCGAGGCGAACGTCTGGAGGCGGTGCACCACCGCGTGAAACTCGTAGCGTTCGTAGGCCGACGTCACCTCGGCCTGCAACTTGCGCGTCATGGCAAGCGCGTACCGGTCGATTTCAAGCCAGTGCGCCACCGGCACCGCATCGGTCGCAGGGTCGAAATCGGAAATGTTTGCCAGAAGAAAGCGCAGGGTGTTGCGGATGCGTCGATAGCTCTCCACGACCCGCTTCAGGATCTCGTCGGAAATCGACAGTTCACCGGAATAGTCCGTGGCCGCCACCCACAACCGCAGGATGTCCGCCCCCAGGGTATCCGCCACCTTCTGCGGCACGATGGTGTTTCCGAGAGACTTGCTCATCTTGCGACCGTTACCGTCCACCACGAAGCCATGGGTGAGCAACTGCCTGTAGGGTGCACTGCCATCCATGGCACAGCCGGTGAGGAGCGAGGACTGGAACCACCCGCGGTGCTGGTCCGAGCCCTCGAGATAGAGATCCGCCGGCTTCGCGAGATCCTCGCGACGGGCGAGCACGCTCGCGTGCGTGGTGCCCGAGTCGAACCAGACATCGAGAGTGTCCGGCACCTTCTGGTAGTCGTCGGCATCGCTACCGAGCAGTTCCCGCTCGTCCAGGGCGAACCAGGCCTCGATGCCCCCCTGCTCGACCTTGCGCGCGACCTCCTCCATCAGTTCCTGCAGTCGGGGATGCAGCTCCCCGGTGCGCCGGTGCACGACGAGCGCCATGGGAACACCCCAGTTGCGCTGGCGCGAGACGCACCAGTCGGGCCGGTTGCCGATCATGGACTCCAGACGTGCCCGTCCCCACCCGGGAAAGAACTCGGTCTCCGCCACGGCGGCCTGGGCGACTTCCCGCAGCGTCCGCCCGTCCGCGCCGCGATGCTCCATGCCGATGAACCACTGGTGCGTTGCCCTGAAGATCACGGGTGTCTTGTGACGCCAGCAGTGGGGGTAGCTGTGCTCGTAGGCCGCGTTGTGGAGCAGCAGGGTCTTGTCCTCCAGCGCACCGATGACCGCCTTGTTGGCTTCCCAGACGGTCTGCCCGCCCACCAGGGTCATCTCCGCGTCGAAGCGGCCATCCGGCCCCACCGGATTGAACACGGGGAGATCGTACTTCTGCCCGGCCACGTAGTCCTCGACACCATGGGCGGGGGCCGTGTGAACCAGCCCGGTCCCGGCGTCGAGCGTGATATGGTCCCCCAGGATGAGCGGTACGCGGCGGGGCTGGAACGGGTGCCAGACCTCCAGGCGCTCGAGCCGCGAGCCGGGTACCGTGCCGATCACCTTGTAGTCGTCCACCCCGTAGCGGGCCATGCAGGCCTCCACCAGTTCCCGCGCCAGGACGAGGAAGTAGCGCGGCCCCTGCACCAGGGCGTAGTCGAGATCGGGGTTGACCGCGACAGCCTGGTTGGCGGGCAATGTCCAGGGGGTGGTGGTCCAGATCACCACATAGCCGGGCAGGGGAAGGTGCGTGAACCCGAAGGGCCGGGCGAGTTCGGAGGGGTCCCGGGCCGGGAACGCCACGTCGATCGCCGGCGACGTGCGGTTCTCGTACTCGACCTCGGCCTCCGCCAGGGCGGAACGGCAATCCAGGCACCAGTGCACCGGCTTGGCCCCCTGGTAAAGATAGCCCCGCGCCTGAATCCGGGCGAGTGACCGGATGATGTCCGCTTCGGTCCGGAACGCCATCGTCAGATACGGCGTGTCCCAGTCACCAAGCACACCGAGGCGGATGAAATCGTTCTTCTGCCGTTCGATCTGCGACGCCGCGTAGTCTCGGCACAGCGCCCGGAAGGCATTGGGCTCCACCCCGCGGCCGTGCTGCTTTTCCACCTGGTGCTCGATGGGAAGGCCGTGGCAATCCCACCCGGGCACGTAGGGCGCATCGAAACCGGCGAGGGTCCGGCTCTTCACGATGATGTCCTTGAGCACCTTGTTGACGGCGTGTCCGATGTGGATGTCACCGTTGGCATAGGGTGGACCGTCGTGCAGGACGAAACGCGGCCGGCCCTTCGCCGCCTCCCGGATCCGTTCGTAGAGGCGGCTGTCCTGCCATTGCCGGACCCAGCCGGGCTCCCGCCGGGCCAGGTCACCCCGCATGGGAAAGGAGGTATCGGGAAGATTGAGGGTGTCTTTGTAATCGGCCATGGGAAGGAAGGTTGTCGGAAAGGGATCAGGCGGCCGCGCGGCGGCGCAGGAGGAACTCGCGCGTGGCCTGCACGTCGCGCTCGATCTGGGCGGTCAGTGCCTCGAGGTTGGGGTACTTCGCCTCCTCCCGCAGCTTGTGCAGGAAGTTCACCCGGACACGGTGCCCATAGATGTCGCCCTGGAAATCCAGCAGGAACACCTCCAGCGTCGCCCTGCCCGAATCGGTGACGGTGGGGCGGACGCCCAGGCTTGCCGCACCCATCCTGGGTTCCGGACCCAGCCCGAACACTTCCACCGCGAAGATGCCCGACAGGGGCGGCCGGTTGCGCCGCAGATGAATGTTCGCCGTCGGATAGCCCAGCTGGCGACCGAGCCGGTCACCACCCACCACCCGGCCTTCGATGGAGAAGGGGCGGCCGAGCAGGCTCTCGGCCCGGGCCAGTTCGCCTCGGGCGAGGCTCTCGCGGACTGCCGTGCTGGACACCCGCATGCCAAGGTGCTCGACGGTGTGCATGCTCTCGACTTCCATGCCGTGCGCGGGCCCGAGATCCCGCAGGAGCTCGATCCCGCCGGCACGGCTGGCACCGAACCGGAAATCATCGCCCACCAGAAGCCAGCGGACGCCCAGTCCGGAGCCCAGGAGCCGCCCCACGAAGTCTGCCGGGGGCTGGCTGGCAAAACGGCAGTCGAACCGACACACGTAGAGACGCTCGACTCCGAGGGCGGAGAGCTGCTCGATCTTCTCGCGGAGCGGGGACAGGCGGGCCGGCGCTTCCCGGGGCGCGAAGAACTCCCTGGGGTGAGGCTCGAAGGTCATCACTGCGGCGGGAAGCCCCCTGCCGCGCGCGGCCGCCACGAGGCGCGCCACCATGGCCTGATGGCCGCGGTGGACGCCGTCGAAGTTGCCGATGGTGAGGGCAATCGGCGTATCCGCCTGCCCCGGAACGCCCCGGAAGACCCGCATGAGAATGCTGCCGGAAAAACCCCGATTTTAGCCGCGTTATGCGGCGAGGCTCCGATTTATTCCAACCGCCCCGGACGCCGCAACTCAGGACGCGGCAACCCTTCCGATGCGCTCCGGGACCACACCCCCGGTCGAACCGTTCGCCGCGAGCAGCTCGCCGTAGACCTCGCCCACCAGCAGCAGCACCGGGCCGGCGGCCTCGTCGACCGTCAGGGCGGCCAGTCCCGCAAGGGTCGTCGGCACCCATCGCGCATCGGCGAGGGACGCGTTCTGCACCACCACGACGGGTGTCGAGGGAGCCCAGCCCTCGGACCGGAGTGCGTCCACCGTACGGTCCCGATCGCTCCCTGCCATGTACAGCACCACGGTGTCGGCCGCCCCCGCCGCGCGGCTCCAGTCGGAGGCTGCCTCGCCGGGACCGGTGCGGGGTGTCACGTACACGACGCTGCGGCTCAGGCCACGGCGCGTGAGGGACACTCCAACCTCGGCGCTCGCGGCCGACGCCGCCGTGACGCCGGGCACCACCTCGAAGGGCACACCGGCCTCCGACAACGCATCGATCTCCTCCTGGGCACGACCGAACAGCATCGGATCACCGCCCTTGAGCCGCACCACGACTGCATGCTGGCTGGCGGCCTCGACCAGGTGGCGATTGATGAACCGCTGATCGGTGGATACCCTGCCGGCCCGTTTGCCCACCGGAACCAGCCGCGCGCGACGCGCGAGCGCGAGGGTGTCCGGATGCACGAGCGCGTCGTGGAAGACGATATCCGCTGTCTCGAGAAGACGGGCCGCCCGCAGGGTGAGCAGATCGGGCGCGCCCGGCCCGGCACCCACGAGGTAGACACAGCCCTGCGCGGACCTCTGGCGGGTATCGGAGGGTTCGGTTGGAATGGTTTTCATGACTCAGGCCAGCAATCCGGCAGCGACGGTTTCGTTGGTGGCCTCGTCGATGACGATGAAGCTCCCCGCGGCACGACTCGCGGTATAGGGCTCGAACGCGAGGGGCTGGGCCGTCCTGATGACCACGCGGCCGATGTCATTGAGGTGCAGCGTGTCAGCGGTCTCCTGGGCCAGGGTGTTCACGTCGATCCTGTACCGCGGCTGACCGATGACTGCCTTCACGACGCGGGTACCGTGCTTGACCAGATAGCGGCGGTCCCGGCCGAGGGGTTCCTCGTTGAACCAGGTCAGGGTCGCCTCGAACTCACGCGCCACCGAAAGCGGCTCGCTGCCGAGGGAGAGCACGTCCCCCCGCGACACATCGAGCTGGTCCTCCAGCACGATGGTCACGGACTGGCCTGCGATGGCCTCGGGAATGTCGCCCGCAAAGGTCCGGATCGCGCGGACGCGGCTCGTGCGGCCGGAAGGAAGAACGGTGATGGCGTCTCCCGTGCGGACCGTGCCGGATTCGATGCGACCCGAATAGCCGCGGGCGCCCTCCACCCCGCTGTCGCCGGGCCGGGCCACCCACTGGACCGGAAAGAAGAATCGGCCGTGGCCGCCGGATCGGCCAGGCTCGGCATCCTCGAGAATGCCGAGGAGGGTCGGCCCGTCATACCAGGCCAGCCGCTCGCCCCGGTCCACCACCATGTCCCCCGCGAGGGCCGAGAGAGGAACCGCGTCGATCCGCTCGAAACCGAGGCCGGCCGCAAAGGCCTGGAACTCGTCGGCAATGGCCCGGAACACGTTCTGGTCGAAGTCCACCAGGTCCATCTTGTTGACGGCCAGCACCACATGGGGGATGCGCAGCAGGCCGGCGATGAATGCGTGGCGGCGCGACTGGGTGAGGAGACCCTTGCGGGCATCGACGAGAACGATCGCGAGGTCGGCAGTGGAGGCCCCGGTGACCATGTTGCGGGTGTACTGCTCGTGACCGGGAGTATCCGCGATGATGAACTTGCGCGTCGGGGTGGCGCAGTAGCGGTACGCCACGTCGATGGTGATGCCCTGCTCCCGTTCGGCCAGCAGGCCGTCGGTGAGCAGGGAGAGGTCCACGCCATCCTGGCCTCTGCCGCGGGACGTGCGCTCGAGCACCGCGAGCTGGTCCTCGAAGATGGCCTTGGTGTCGAAGAGCAGCCGGCCGATCAGTGTGCTCTTGCCGTCGTCGACGCTGCCGGCGGTGCTGAAGCGCAGCACACCGGTGTCGACGGGGGAAAAACGTTCTATTGCAGACATCCTGTCACCTCGGGTTCGGATGGGCGTAGGGTCAGAAGTACCCTTCCTTCTTGCGCAGTTCCATGGACGCCTCGGAGGTCTGGTCGTCCATGCGCGTGGCGCCGCGCTCGGTGATGCGAGTGACGGCGGTCTCGGCGATGATTTCCTCGGGTGACGTGGCCGGAGACTCGACCGGACAGGTGCAGGTCATGTCGCCCACGGTCCGGAACCGTACCAGCACCTCCTCGGCGCGCTCGCCCGGGCCAGGCTGCACCAGCTCCGACACCGGCAACAGCCCGCCGGGACGTCGCAACACGGGACGACGGTGCGCATAGTAGAGGGAGGGCACCGCCAGCGCCTCGCGGGCGATGTACTGCCACACGTCGAGTTCCGTCCAGTTGCTGATGGGGAACACTCTCATGTGTTCCCCCGGATGCACCCGGGTGTTGTAGAGACTCCACAACTCGGGACGCTGATGCTTCGGGTCCCACTGGCCGAACTCGTCCCGGAACGAAAACACCCGCTCCTTGGCACGTGCCTTCTCCTCGTCGCGGCGGGCACCGCCGATGCACGCGTCGAAGCCGTGCTCGGCAATGGCATCGAGCAGGGTCACGGACTGATGGGCGTTCCGACTCTCGTCGGGGGAGCGAAGCCGCACGCGCCCCGTCCGGATCGACTCCTCCACGCTCCCCACGATGAGCCGCTCGCCGAGTTCGGCCGCACGCGCGTCGCGGAACGCGATGACCTCGGGGAAATTGTGCCCGGTGTCGATGTGCAGCAGCGGGAACGGGAACCGCCCCGGGCGGAACGCCTTTTCCGCCAGGCGAAGCAGGCAGATGGAGTCCTTGCCACCGGAAAACAGCAGGGCGGGCGTGCGGCACTCCGCCGCCACCTCGCGCATGATGTGGATGGCCTCGGACTCGAGCCAGTCGAGGTGATCGAGGCGCTGACGCGCCAGGCCTGTGCTGATGCTCATGCGGTTTCCCCTGATCGGTGGCCCGACGGTCGGTCGGGGATATCACTGCCTGCTGCCGCCACAGCGACGGGTGTCACATGCAGGCCGCATTCGCGGCTCGCCGATGTTTCCCACCACCACCGGCCTGCGCGGATGTCCTCGCCCGGCCGGATTGCCCGGGTACAGGGCTCGCAGCCAATGGACGGATACCCCCGGTCGTGCAGCGCGTTGTAGGGGATGCCGCGCCCCCGCACCACGTCCCACACGTCGTCCTCGCTCCAGTCGAACAGCGGGTTGAACTTGGCAATGCCGTGGGACCCGTCCCGCTCGCGCAGCGACAACTCGTTCCGGGTCGCCGCCTGGGCACGCCGCAGACCGGTGATCCATGCGTCCCGGCCGGAGAGCGCGCGCCTCAGTGGTTCGACCTTGCGGATGTGGCAGCACCGCTTGCGCAGGTCGATGCTGTCGTAGAAGGCGTGCGCGCCGTGGGCGGCCACGTACTCGTCCACCGCCGCGGAGTCGGGACGAAACACCTCGATCCCGCGCCCGTAGTGTTCGCGGATCTTCTCGATGAGCGCGAGCGTCTCCTCGTGAAGACGGCCAGTGTCGAGGGTGAAGACCTGGACCGGCAACCCGGCGCGGAAGACAGCATCCGTGAGCACCATGTCCTCGGCGCCGAGGCTGCTCGCCAGCGCGACACTCGAGTGATCCCTGAGGATCTCGGCCAGCCGCTGCTGCAGCTGCGCCTCGAGGATGCCGAGCCGCTGCCCCTCGGGCCGCCGCTCTGCCGTGACGGTGCCGCTCATGCCTCCCGCCCTCCCGCAGGCCCGCCGGCGTCAATTGCCCTGGGAGCTCGACGAAACGCGGGCAGGGGTTGTTCCCAGGCACCCTGGTAGCCCGTGGAGAATGTCCCGAGCGCCTTCAACGCCTGCGGAAGGCTCCGGTCGGGACGCACCGCGAAGGCATCGAAGCCGACCCGGCTCATGTAGTGGACCTGATCCGGGAGCACGTCGCCGATGGCCCGCAGTTCCCCCCGGTAGCCAAGGCGCGTGCGCAGCAGGTAGGCGATGGAGTAGCCCCTGCCATCCGTGAACTTGGGGAAGTCCACCGCAATCAGGGCGGCCTGGTCGAGCCAGCGGCGTGACACCTCCGGATCGTCGTCCGGCGCAAGCCAGAGACCTGCTCCGCGCCCGGCGAGTTCGGCGCCCCGGACCTCCCACACCGCGAGCGGCACAACGATGTCCCCGGGCGGCAGAGGAATCGCGCTCGGATCCGCACCCGCCTCTGGTCGCACCACGTTCCAGGCGTCCCCCTCGATCGCGCCCCTGCGAATGATGTCAGGCATCGATCGCCTCCTCCCGCGCGCGACCGCCAGACGACGCTCCCGGGGCGCCATAGACGGCCGCCTTGAAGGGGGCAATGCCGAGGCGGCTCACCGTGTCGACGAATCGTTCCTCCGGCGTGCGCAACCCCACGTAGGCTTCGATCAGCCGCGCCACCACATCCGGGACATCGGGCGCGTGGAACGACGGCCCGATGACCTTTCCGATGGCACTGCGCCCCCGGCCTGCGTCCGAACCGTCGGCCCCGCCGATGGAAATCTGATACCACTCCTCCCCGTCCTTGTCGACGCCAAGAATGCCGATGTGCCCGGCGTGGTGATGGCCGCAGGAGTTCATGCAACCCGAGATGTTCAGATTGATCTCTCCGATGTCATGCAGATAGTCGAGGTCGTCGAAACGCGCCTGGATCGCGTTTGCGATCGGAATGGACTTTGCGTTGGCGAGGGAGCAGAAATCCCCGCCTGGGCAGGAAATGATGTCCGTGAGCAGGCCGATGTTGGGCGTGGCCAGGCCGTTGCGGCGCGCTTCGTGCCACAGGTCGCGCAGCGCATCGGCCCGCACATCGGGAAGGATCAGGTTCTGCTCGTGCGAGACGCGGATCTCGCCGAACCCGAAGCGTTCCGACCAGTCGGCGACCGCGTCCATCTGCTCGGCCGTCGCATCACCGGGCGCAACGCCCGGCGGCTTGAGGGACAGCACCACGGAGCGGTAACCGGCCACGCGGTGAGGACGAACCGAGCGGCCCGCCCAACGGGCAAAGGCGGGGTCGGTCGCGAGATGGGAATCCAGCACGGCTTCGGCGCCAGGCTGCGGTGCATAGCAGGGCGTGGTGAAACAGGCGGCCACGCGGTCGTACTCGGCCTGCGTGAGGGTGGCAGGCCCGTCCGCCAGGTGCGCCCACTCAGCCTCCACCTGCCGGGCGAATTCCTCGGCACCGAGCGCCTTCACGAGGATCTTGATGCGGGCCTTGTACATGTTGTCGCGCCGGCCATGACGGTTGTAGACCCGGAGGATGGCCTCGGTGTAGCTCGCCATGTGCCGCCACGGGAGAAACTCGCGGATGACGACCCCCAGCATGGGAGTGCGGCCCATGCCGCCTCCCACGAGAACCCTCAGGCCGATCTCGCCGGCCTCGCTCCGTACGACGTGCAGCCCGATGTCGTGGAACGCGACCGCGGCACGGTCCTCGATCGCCCCCGTCACGGCAATCTTGAACTTGCGGGGAAGATAGGCGAACTCGGGGTGGAAGGTGGACCACTGGCGCAGGATCTCGCACAGGGGGCGTGGGTCGACGATCTCGTCGGGCGCGACACCGGCGAACTCGTCGGAAGTGATGTTCCGCACGCAGTTGCCGCTGGTCTGGATTGCGTGCATCTCGACGGCGGCGAGGTCCGCGAGGATATCGGCGGAATCCTCCAGGCGCGGCCAGTTGTACTGAATGTTCTGACGCGTGGTGAAATGACCGTAGCCCCGATCGTATTCGCGGGCTATCCGCGCGAGCGCTCGCATTTGAATTGCGGACAGCAGACCGTAGGGTACCGCCACCCGGAGCATGGGGGCGTGTTTCTGGATGTAGAGCCCGTTCTGGAGTCGCAGTGGGCGGAACTCGTCATCGGAGAGTTCGCCCGCCTGGTGGCGACGCAGCTGGTCGCGGTACTGGGCCACCCGCTCGGCGACAAGCGTGCGGTCGACCTGGTCGTATCTGTACATCTTGTTTAGGGTTCCTCAGGAAACGTTCGTTCCGCATCCCGGGGAGAGGATTGCGCAGGCTCCCCGGGCGCCTTGTGGTTGCGCTGGAGCGGGAGGTTGCTCGCGGCCATGTCCCCGGCCGACGCAACACGCTCACCCCCGTTCGTCGGGACCCCGGAATCGTAAGGGCCAGGGTTTATGTTTCCTACGATATTTTTAGAAAAAGGTAATTCTCTATGGCTATATGAAACACCCGACTGATGGCTGGGCGTGCCTTCTCAGGCCACCCGTTTCTGGAAATCCGCGGGACGCACGCCGAGCGCCAGGAGGGCACCGAAATAGGCTCCAGCCCCGAGGAGGACCACCCCCGTCAAGCGGGACGCCCGCGCCAGCACGCCGCCACCGAACCAGAACTGGTCCGGGCCGGCGGCGAACCAGATGACCGCTGCCATCACGGCCATGGCTGCCCCCAGCCGGCCGAAGAAGAGCCACCACCCCGTCTGGGGCGCGTAGATGCCCCGTTGCCGCAGCTTGCGGAACAGCAGGACCGCGTTCAGGCAGGCCCCCAGGCCGATCGCCAGCGCAAGGCCCGCATGCCCGAGGACTTTCACGAAGACGAGGTTCATCAGCTGCGTCGCCGCGAGGGTCACGATGCCGATCCGGACCGGCGTGCGGATGTCCTGCCGCGCATAGAACCCGGGGGCGAGCACCTTGACCAGGATCAGGCCCGCCAGACCAATGCTGTAGGCCACCAGCGCGCGGCGCGTCATTTCCACGTCGGCCACGCCGAACGCGCCGTGCTTGAAGAGGGTCGCCACCAGAGGCACAGCGAGGAGCGCAAGCGCGAGCGCGGCAGGAGCGGCCAGCAGGAGGGTGAGCCGCAGACCCCAGTCGAGCAGGCGGGAGTACTCCTCCGGCGACCCGGAGGCGTGGGTGCGCGCGAGACTGGGCAGGAGAATGGTGCCGAGAGCCACCCCGAGAACGCCGGTGGGAAACTCCATGAGCCGGTCGGCGTAGTACAGCCACGAAACGGACCCGGTCGGGAGGAAGGAAGCGAAGATGCCGTTGATGAGCAGGGAAATCTGGCCGATCGACACCCCGAAGATGGCGGGACCCATCTGCCGCAGAATCCGCCAGACTCCCTCGTCGCGCCAGTCGAGGCGGGGCCGCGGCAACATGCCGATGCGCCTCAGGAAGGGAATCTGGAACCCGAGTTGCAGCAGGCCGCCGGCGAAGACAGCCCACGCGAGGGCCTTGACGGGCGGATCGAAGTAAGGGGCGAGAAAGAGGGCGAACACAATGAAGGAGACGTTGAGCAGCGTCGGCGTGAACGCCGGCACCGAGAAGCGGCTCCAGGTGTTCAGGATCGCGCCGGCAAAGGAGGAAAGCGAGATGAACAGGATGTAGGGGAAGGTGATCCGCAGCAGGTCGGCCGTCACGCGCATCTTCTCGGACTGCGCCGAGAACCCCGGCGCCGTCAGATAGACGATCACCGGGGCCGCAAGAACGCCCGCGACCGTCACGAAAAAGAGCGCCATGGCGAGGACGGTCGCCACGCGGTCCACCAGATCCCGGGCTGCGGGCTCGCCCCGGCGGTTCTTGTATTCCGCGAGAATGGGCACGAACGCCTGGGAAAATGCGCCCTCCGCAAAGATGCGCCGCAGCAGGTTCGGAAGCTTGAAGGCCACGAAGAACGCATCGGTCGCCATGCCCGCACCGAAGGCACGGGCGATGGCAGCATCCCGGACGAAGCCGAGAACGCGGGAAAGCAGGGTCATGCTGCTGACGGTTGCCAGCGCCTTGAGGAGATTCACGTCGGACCGGGTGACTGGGATTGGGTGCGCCGCGCGGACGCGTGCGGGAAGAGCCGGTGGAAGCGCCTTGCGGGGCCGGGAAAACGCCGGTAGTATCGCGCACTTTTCCTGAAATTCCCACGGATCGAGACTCTCCATGGCCAACACGGCACAATCCCGCAAGCGCGCTCGGCAGTCCGAAAAGCGCCGGCAGCACAACGGTGGTCTGCGCTCGGAAATGCGCACGGCGATCAAGAAAGTCCGCAAGGCGGTTCTCGCAGGCGACAAGGCCGCGGCACAGGTGGTGTTCCGCGAGGCGCAGGCGGTGATCGATTCGATCTCGCGCAAAGGTCTGTTCCACCTCAACGCGGCCGCCCGGCACAAGAGCCGTCTTTCCAGCGCCGTCAAGGCGATGACCTGATATCTGGAAGCGGGCCGGGATGACGCCGTCGGAGTCCGTTCCGGCGGCGTTTTGTTTTTGAACCGGCGCCGTCGGCAACCCCCGGAATACGTGCAGGCCCTCTGGTGACGCACGGCGGGCCACGCGGTCGGCTAGTATTCCATCCCTTGCGGCCAGGTGCACACCCGGGAAGATAGGGCGGGAGCAGCAGGATTGGCGGCGGCCACGACGGGAGCCGCTGGGATTATGGAGGCAGGCACATGCATCTCATGAACACGTACGGTCGGCAGCCCGTTGCGTTCGCGCGGGGAAAGGGCGTGTGGCTCTGGGACACCGAGGGGCGTCGCTACCTCGACGCGCTGACCGGAATCGCCGTGACGGGGCTGGGACACGCCCACCCCCGGGTCGTGCGGGCGATCGCCGAGCAGGCCGGCCGGATCATCCACGCCTCCAATCTCTACACCATCCCGGAACAGGAACGCCTGGGAGACCGGCTGGCATCGGTGTCGGGCATGGACCGGGTCTTCTTCTGCAACTCCGGTTGCGAGGCCAACGAGGCAGCGATCAAGCTCGCGCGTCTGCACGGGCACCATCGGAACATCGAACAACCGGTGATCGTGGTCATGGAAAAGGCGTTCCACGGCCGCACGATGGCAACGCTGTCGGCAACCGGCAGCCGGAAGGTGCAGGCCGGCTTTGAACCCCTCCTCGCCGGATTCGCGCGCGTGCCTTACAACGATCGCAAGGTGATCGAGCAGGTTGCCGAGCACAACGCCAACGTGGTGGCGGTTCTCGTCGAGCCGCTGCAGGGCGAGGGGGGCATCAACGTGCCCGATGACGGATACCTGCCCTACCTCAGGCAACTGTGCGACGCCCGGGGCTGGCTGCTGATGCTGGACGAGGTGCAGACCGGCATGGGTCGCACCGGACGATGGTTTGCTCACCAGTGGTCGGGCATCCAGCCTGACGTGATGACCCTGGCCAAGGGGCTCGGCAACGGCGTGCCCATCGGGGCGTGCCTGGCTCGAGGCGCGGCGGCCGAGGTATTCACTCCGGGCAAGCACGGCTCCACCTTTGGCGGCAATCCGCTTGTCTGCGCGGCATCCCTCGCAACCCTCGATGCGATCGAGGACGAGGGTCTGCTCGCCAACGCATCCGCCATGGGACAGTACATCAGGGATGGTCTTGCCACCGCGCTGGCCGGCGTCAAGGCTGTCCGCCAGATTCGCGGCCAGGGACTGATGATCGGCATCGAGCTCGACCGCCCATGTGGCGACCTGGTCCACCAGGGCCTCGAATCCGGTCTGCTCATCAACGTGACCGCCGATTGCGTGGTTCGCCTTCTGCCTCCGCTCATCTTGCAACCCGTCGAGGCGGATCTTCTCGTGGAACGGCTTGCCGGTCTGATCGGCGCCTTCGTGCGCAGCAACGAAGCCGTCGCCGCGGTCGGCTGATCCTCCGGCCAGCCAAGGGATCCGGGCACGCCATGCCAACCCCGAAACACTTCCTCCAGTTCAAGGACCTCGACCGGGAGACGATCGACTACCTGTTCGGGCGAACCCGGTGGATCAAGGACCGATTCAGCCGCTACGAGCGCTACTGGCCGCTTCAGGACCGCACGCTCGTGATGATCTTCGAGAAGGCATCGACCCGCACGCGGCTCTCCTTCGAGGCCGGGATGCATCAACTGGGCGGCGCGGCCATCTACCTCAACACCCGCGACACGCAACTGGGTCGCGGCGAACCGGTCGAAGATGCGGCGCAGGTCATCTCCCGCATGTGCGACGTGGTCATGATCCGCACATTCGAGCAGGAAATCATCGAACGATTCGCCCGCAATTCGCGGGTCCCGGTGATCAACGGGCTCACGAACGAGTATCACCCTTGCCAGACCCTCGCGGACATCTTTACCTACGTCGAACATCGCGGCCCGATCCAGGGGAGGACCGTTGCCTGGATCGGCGACTCCAACAACGTCTGCAACACCTGGCTCCAGGCGGCAGAGGTTCTGGACTTCAACGTCCACGTATCCACGCCGCCGGGCTACGAGGTCGAGCCCGAGCGGGCAGGTCTCTACGGGACGGACCACTATGAACAGTTCTCCGACCCGATGGAGGCCGCGCGCGGGGCGGATCTCGTGACCACCGACGTCTGGACGAGCATGGGCTTCGAGGCAGAGAACGAGGAGCGACGGCTTGCCTTCCAGGATTGGCAGGTCGACGCTGACATGATGCGAGTGGCACGGCACGACGCCCTGTTCATGCACTGCCTGCCAGCGCATCGCGGCGAGGAGGTGGCCGCGGAGGTCATAGACGGGCCCCAGAGCGTGGTGTGGGACGAGGCGGGTAACCGCATGCACACGCAGAAGGCACTTTTGGAATATTTGCTCATCGGGCGTGTCTGAGCCTGGAACCCGGCACGCTGCCGGCCTGAACGCGACCCGCCACCCCACTCCCAGGAGACACCCATGACAGCCTTCCCATTCTTCCGCACCGTGGCCGGTGCCCTGTTGCTGCTCACCCTCGGCACGGCCGGCGCCGACGACGAACGCTACCTGGCGGACCAGAACGGGTGCCGCATCGTCAACCCGTCCCCCCGGCCCGAGGAAACCGTTTCGTGGACGGGCGGGTGCCGGGACGGACTTGCCGAAGGGAAGGGCGTCCTGCAGTTCTACCTGTCCGGAATCGCCGATGAGAAGTACGAGGGAGAAATGAAGGAGGGATACGCCGAGGGCGTCGGCGTTCAGACCATGGTGGACGGCGGGCGCTACGAGGGCGAGTTCTCCCGCAGCCGCCAGCATGGGGAAGGCACCTTCTACGCCACCGACGGCAGCATCTACAAGGGTGGCTGGAAAAACGGCAAGCCCCATGGCGCCGGCAGCTACCGCACCCCCGAGGGCCGCGTCATGCGCGGCGAATGGATCGACGGCAACTTCCAGAGCGAAGAGCCCGAGGACCCCAACAAGACCTGACGACAACCCCGAAAACTCCCATGAGCGCCATCAAGAAAGTCGTACTCGCCTACTCCGGCGGCCTGGATACCTCGGTCATCCTGAAGTGGCTGCAGGATGTCTATCAATGCGAGGTGGTGACCTTCACCGCCGACATCGGACAGGGCGAGGAACTCGAGCCTGCACGGAAGAAGGCCCTGCAACTCGGCATCCCGAGGTCGAACATCTTCATCGAGGATCTGCGGGAGGAGTTCGTTCGCGACTTCGTCTTCCCGATGTTCCGGGCGAACACGGTCTACGAGGGGGAATATCTCCTCGGCACCTCGATCGCCCGGCCGCTCATCGCGAAGAACATGGTGGAAATCGCGCGCAAGGTAGGGGCGGACGCCATCTCCCACGGCGCCACGGGAAAGGGTAACGACCAGGTGCGTTTCGAACTCGGCGCTTACGCTCTGTTGCCCAACGTGAAGATCATCGCGCCCTGGCGGGAATGGGATCTCCTGTCGCGGGAAAAGCTGCTGGCCTACGCCGCCAAGCATGGCATCCCCGTCGACTTCAAGAAGCGCAAGGGCGGCGGCGCGCCCTACTCCATGGATGCGAACCTGCTGCACATCTCCTACGAGGGCGGCATTCTCGAGGATCCGAACTTCGCGCCCGAGGAGTCCATGTGGCGCATCACCGTCTCCCCGGAAAAGGCGCCCAACCGGGCGGAGATCGTCGAACTCGAGTATTCCCAGGGCGACATCGTCGCCATCAACGGCAAGAAGATGACCCCGGCCAAGGTCCTTGCCACGCTCAACGAAATCGGCGGGCGGCACGGTGTCGGCCGCCTCGACATCGTCGAAAACCGTTATGTGGGCATGAAGTCCCGGGGCTGCTACGAGACCCCTGGAGGCACGATCATGCTGAAGGCGCACCGGGCCATGGAATCGATCACGCTCGACCGCGAAGTCCTGGCGCTGAAGGACGACCTGATGCCGCGTTATGCCCGGATGATCTACAACGGCTACTGGTTCAGTCCCGAGCGGGTTCTGCTCCAGGGGTTGATCGACGCCTCCCAGGCGCGCGTCAACGGAACGGTGCGGTTGAAGCTCTACAAGGGTAATGTCATGTGCGTGGGCCGGGAGTCGAGGGATTCCCTTTTCGACCCGCGCATCGCCACCTTCGATGACGACCAGGGCGCCTACAACCAGGCCGACGCGGGGGGCTTCATCAAACTCAACGCATTGCGCATGCGCATTGCAGCCAACCTGCGCAAGCCGGCTCCTCGCCGCAAGCGCGCCTCCTGAGGGGAGACTTCATGGACAGGTTCGAGAACGTGGCCATCGTCAAGAAGGCCAATGTCTATTTCGATGGCAAGTGCGTCAGTCATTCGCTGATCTTTCCCGATGGAACCCGCAAATCGGTGGGCGTGATCTTTCCGGGAAAGCTGACCTTCAGCACCGGTGCGCCGGAAATCATGGAGATCAACGCCGGCCGCTGTCGGGTGACTCTTGCGGGAGCGGCGACCCCCATTTCCTGCGCGGCCGGCGAGACCTTCCGGGTACCCGGCAACTCGTCCTTCGAGATCGAGGTGCTGGAAACACTGGACTACGTCTGCCATTTCGGCTGACACCGTGCGCACGAACTGCCTCGCCGGGCGGACCGCCCGGGCTGCAGCCCGATGACCACCGTTACCGTGGTCCGCAAGGACGGGGTCGTCGCGATCGCGGCGGATACACTCACCAAATGGGGGCCGGTGAAGGAATCGGCCGCCTACATCATGAACCACGGAAAGATCCTGCGAGTTGGCGGAAGCTGCATCGCCATCACGGGAAACGCCACATTCAAGCACATTCTGGCCGACTACTTCGAGGGCTTCGAGAATCCACCCGGCCTCGGCTCGGTCCCCGAGATCTTTCGCGTCTGGAACCGGATGCATGCTGAATTGAAGGAGCGCTACTTCCTGCAGGAGGAAGAAGACAAGGAAGAGGCCATCGAGTCCACGCGTCTCGATGTGCTGATTGCCAACGAGCGGGGCATTTTCGGCGTTTCAGGGCAACGAACCGTGCAGGAGTTCTCGAGGTTCTACGCCTACGGGAGCGGGAGCGACTACGCGCTCGGTGCCCTTTACTCGGTCTATGATCTGCCGGGTTTCGATGCCGGGGCCGTCGCGCGCCACGGGGTTGCCGCCGCAGCGGAGTTCGACGACGGGACAGGCCTGCCCATCCACTGCATCACCATCCCGCTGGTACCGCCGGGGTCGGACACGGCACGGCCGGCGCAAGCTTAGGGAGGATCCCCCCATGCCCACCTTCGATATCGTCTCGGAAGTCGATCAGGTCGAGGTGCGCAACGCCGTCGACCAGGCGAACAAGGAAATCACCAACCGCTTCGACTTCAAGGGCAGCGACGCCAGGGTCGAGCAGGCGGACAACGTGCTCACCGCCTTTGCCGACGACGACTTCAAGCTGAGCCAGCTGCGTGACGTGCTGACGACCAAGCTTGCCAAGCGCGGTGTGGACGTCCGCTGTCTGGACTCCGCTGACAGCGAGCGGATCGGGGGCAACAAGCTGAAGCAGGTCATCACGGTGCGAACGGGTGTGGACATCGAACTGGCGCGCAAGATCGTAAAACTCATCAAGGACAGCAAGCTCAAGGTGAGCCCATCGATCCAGGGCGATGTCGTCCGGGTCTCCGGTGCGAAGCGCGACGTGCTGCAGGAGGCCATCGCGCTGGTCCGCAAAGCCATCACGGACTTTCCCCTGCAGTTCCAGAACTTTCGCGACTGACCGCTGGATTCGGGGCATCCTGAACAGGCGTCTCGCGAACCCCTCGCTGCGCCCTGGCAAACGGGCAGAGTCCCTAATAGAGAAACGGGCACAGACGCCAGGTCGAGCGTCGGTAGGCCGGGTAGTCGGGAAATCGCCGCTCCAGCAGACGCTCCTCGAGGGTCAGCTTGAGGACGAGAACCATCGCCAGCGCCGCCACCAGAACGAGTCCCGAGATGCCGGGCCAGCCGGCCAGCGAAGGCACGGCCACGAGGAGAATTGCCGCATACATGGGATGACGGATCCAGCGATAGGGACCCGAGCGTACAAGCGTCCGGTGAGCGGCCGGATCGGGCGAGATGCTGAACATCCGGCGCTGCGCCAGGAGCATCTCCGCAAACGACCAGGCGGCCAGAAGAGCCCCCCCCACTTGCAGGCCGACCCACAAGACACCCGACGCCGGCACCGGACCGCGCAACACCCAGGCGCCGAGAAGCCCGAACTGGGCCGCCACCAGCAGTCGGGCCTGCCATGTTTCGCGGATGGTGGTGGTCATTCAGTCCCCGGCACAAGGTTCCGTGCAGCGCACTCCGGGCTCAGCGCCGCACTCCCTCGAGCCAGCGATCATAGAGGCGGGTCGCCACGTGATGCAGGGCCTGCACGCGTGCATCCATATCCTGCCGGATCTGCGCCGGTCTCTGGACGGCGGGTCCGGGACTTGCGTCAATTTCCCGCTGACCGGACTCGCACCAGGTTTCGATGAGTTGCCCGGTCATCTCCACGTGACACTGCATGCCAAGGTGTTTGCCAAGGGCGAAAGCCTGGTTGCCGCAGTGGTCGCTGTGCATGAGGCGGGTGGCGCCTGGTGGCAGGGAAAAGGTTTCTCCATGCCAGTGGAAGGAAAGAAATGACCGGATGTCGGGACCGAACCACGAACGTGCGACGGGATTGTCCTCGATGCGGATCTCGCCCCAGCCGATCTCCTTGGTGGGATTGCGGGTCACGGCGCCGCCGAGAGCCCTCGACATGAGCTGTCCGCCGAGGCAGTGCCCGAGCAGAGGAATGTCCTCGGCCGCGGCGGCCCGGATCAGATCGAGAACCGGCGGGATCCAGGGCAGGTCGTCGTTCACGCTCATGGGGCCCCCCATGAACGCGAGGCCCCCGAATGGCCCGGGATCGGCAGGGACCGGATCCCCGGCATCGATCGCAATGAGCTTCCAGGTGATGCGGCACCGGTCGAGATACTCGGCGAAGAACCCTGGACCCTCGGTTGGGGAGTGACGGAAAATGGCAATGGGCTTCATGGGCTGGCGCCGGGTGGACAGGAAACTGATCAATGCTATTGCACTTTGGGTGCTGTGGCCATCGACCGGTGGAGCGGTGCTGGCCGCGGAAGTGCAGGTGGTGGGTCTCTTCAGCGGCAAGGCCATCGTGGCCATAGACGGCCGGCGCCCCAGAACGCTCAGCAACGGCGACGTGCTGGGAACGGTGAAACTCATCTCCGCCACGTCGGAATCGGCGCTGTTCGAAATCGACGGCAAACGTCGAACACTCACCGTCGGCGCGGCGGCCATCACGGGCAACTATCAGACATCCGGGCGCCCGTCGGTGACCCTGAACGCCGACCGGGGTGGCCACTACTACGCCGAGGGCAGCATCAACGGCGCGCCTGTCCGGTTTCTCGTGGACACCGGCGCGACCATGATCTCGCTCGGCAATGCCGAGGCACGGCGCCTGGGGATCAACTACCTGAGGGGTGAACGGGGCATGAGCAACACGGCGAACGGTCCGGCGCCCGTCTACCGCGTGAAACTCGACGCTGTCCGGGTCGGCAACATCCTGCTGAACAACGTGGACGGCCTCGTCCACGAATCGAGCGACATGCCCTTCGCGCTGCTCGGCATGAGCTTCCTGAACCGGGTGGAGATCCGCCAGACCAGCGAACAACTCACGCTGACCCAACGGTTCTAGGGACGAGCCGCGCCAATGCCCGCCTGACGGCTAGCCCGCCCGCTTGTCCTTCTCGATGAGCGCGTAGGCGGAATGATTGTGGATGGACTCGAAGTTCTCCGATTCGACGACGTAGGAGAGTATCCGCGGATCGGCATCCAGCACCCCGGCCACGTCCCGAACAGTGTCTTCCACGAACTTGGGATTGTCGTAGGCCCGCTCGGTGACGTACTTCTCGTCGGTACGCTTGAGCAACCCGTAGAGCTCGCAGGAAGCCTGCTCCTCCGCGATGCGGACGATGTCCTCGATCCAGACGAATTCGCGCCCCACCACCGAAATCGTGACATGGGACCGCTGGTTGTGGGCGCCATACGCGGAGACCTTCTTCGAGCAGGGGCAGAGGCTGGTCACGGGAACCACGACCTTCATGCGGAAGGTGTATTCGCCGCGGTCGATGGTCCCGGTCAGCGTGACCTCGTAATCCATGAGACTGCGCACGCCGGACACGGGCGCAGCCTTCTCGATGAAATAGGGAAAGGTCATCTCCAGGTGGCCCGACTCCGCCTCGAGTCGCTGCACCATGAGCCGCAGCAATGGCTCGAAGGTGTCGACCCCGATTCCGCCTTCGTGGCCGTTGAGGATCTCCACGAACCGCGACATGTGGGTGCCCTTGAAGTGGTGCGGCAGGGCCACGTACATGTTGAGCACGGCGACCGTGTGCTGGTCCCGGCCGGTCCGGTCCCGCACCCTGAGGGGATGACGAATGGACCGGATTCCGACCCGGTCGATGGCGATCCGGCGCCCGTCCGCCGATCCCTGGACGTCGGGAATCACCATGGTTTCTCGAGAGTTCATCGGGAGCATTCGTCCTGGTTGGAGGGAGCCGTGCCGCTGCAACGACTCCAAGGCTGAGAGGATTATAGGCTCAGGGCCGACCCGAACCGATCGCCGGGAGCTTGCGCGTCAACGGTGAAGCCACGCCTCGATGGAACGCTGCACGCCGTCGGCATCGAGTCCGCACTGCCTGAGCAGCAGCGCGGAATCGCCGTGCTCGACGAACGCGTCCGGCAACCCCAGGCAGAGCACGCGCCGCTCCAGCTTCCGGCGCGCGAGGGATTCCAGCACCGCGCTACCGGCGCCGCCCTCGAGGGCATTCTCCTCGACGGTCACGAGGAGATCATGCGTCGACGCCAGTTCAGCCACCAGAGCCTCGTCGATCGGCTTCACGAACCGCATGTTCGCCACCGTCGCGTCGAGGCGCTCGGCCGCCGACAGGGCGGGTGCAAGCATCGATCCGAACGCAAGGATCGCAATCCGCGTCCCGCGACGCCGGACCTCGCCCCGCCCCACGGACAGGGCAGTCATCTCCTGCCGCAGGGCCACGCCCGGGCCGGATCCGCGCGGGTACCGCACGGCGGTGGGCGTGTCGAGGGTGAAAGCCGTGTAGAGCATCTGGCGACATTCGTCCTCATCGGACGGCGCCATCACGATCATGTTCGGGATGCAGCGCAGGAACGAGTAGTCGAAGGCCCCGTGATGCGTCGGCCCGTCGGCCCCCACCAGACCGCCACGGTCAAGGGCAAAGACGACCGGAAGGTTCTGGATGCAGACATCGTGAATCAACTGGTCATAGGCCCGCTGCAGGAACGTCGAGTAGATGGCGACCACCGGCTTCAGACCTTCGCAGGCGAGACCGGCCGCGAACGTGACGGCATGCTGCTCCGCGATTCCCACATCGAAGTATCGGTCCGGATACTCCTGGGAGAAACGCACCAGGCCAGACCCCTCCCGCATGGCCGGCGTCACCCCCACCAGGCGGTTGTCCCTCGCAGCCATGTCGCAGAGCCAGTCTCCGAAAACCTGCGTGTAGGTCGGGCGCCCCCCCGCCTTGCTGACGATCCCCACCGAGGGGTCGAACCGGGAGACGCCGTGGTAGAGAATCGGATCGTCCTCGGCCTGGGTCATGCCCTTGCCCTTGCGGGTGATCACGTGCAGGAACTGGGGGCCGTCGAGCTTGCGCACGTTGCGCAGGGTGGACACCAGAACGTCCATGTCGTGCCCGTCGATGGGACCGATGTAGTTGAACCCGAATTCCTCGAACAGCGTGCCGGGCGTGACCATGCCCTTCATGTGCTCCTCCGCACGGCGGGCGAGCTCCCACGCCGGAGGCACGGCACGCAGCATCCTCTCGCTCGCCTTGCGCGCCGTGGTATAGACCCTGCCGGAGAGCAGGCGAGCCAGGTAATTGTTGAGGGCACCGACGTTCTCGGAAATCGACATCTCGTTGTCGTTGAGCACCACGAGCAGATTGGCATCGCTGGCGCCGGCGTTGTTGAGCGCCTCGAAGGCCATGCCGGCCGTCATCGCGCCATCACCGATGACCGCCACGACGTGGCGCGGTTGCCCCGAGAGGCGCGCCGCCATCGCCATGCCCAGCCCCGCGCTGATCGAGGTGCTCGAGTGGGCGGTGCCGAACGTGTCGTAGGGGCTCTCTTCGCGTCGCGGGAAACCCGCGAGCCCTCCCAGTTGCCGCAACGACGGCATCTGGGACCGGCGCCCCGTCAGCACCTTGTGGGCATAGGTCTGGTGGCCAACGTCCCAGACGAGTCGGTCCGTGGGCGTGTCGAAGACATAGTGCAGGGCGATCGTCAGTTCGACGGTGCCCAGATTGGAGGAAAGGTGCCCCCCCGTGGACGATACCGATGCGATGATGAATTCGCGCAGTTCCCGGGCAAGTTGCGTCAGTTGCCGTTTTTCGAGGCGCCGCAGGTCGGCCGGGAGAACGACACTGTCGAGAAGGGGATAGGCGGCCGTCACGAGTTGCGCGCCAGAATGAAACGGCCGATCTGCCCGAGCCGGCTGCCCCGGTCCCCGAGGAATTCCAGCCCGCTCAGCGCATCCGCGAGCAGCTCCGCACCGAATTCGCGTGCCCGTTCCACGCCGAGAACCGTGACGTAGGTGGCCTTGTCGGCGACGGCATCCTTGCCAGCCGTCTTGCCGAGCGTCTCCGTGGACTCGGTGGCATCGAGCACATCATCCACGACCTGAAAGGCCAGACCGATGAACCTGGCGAAGTGTGTCAAGCCATTTACCTCGATGGTGGAAAGGGTTCCGCACGCGGCACCCAGGTCGACCGCCGCGCAGATGAGCGCGCCCGTCTTGTGTATGTGCATGAATTCCAGTTCCGCCAGCGAAAGGGTCCTGCCCTCGCTCGCCAGATCCACCGCCTGGCCTCCCGCCATGCCGCGGGATCCGGCGGCACGCGCCAGCGTGGCGATCATCTCCACCTGCGCCGCCGGCTCGTCGGCCAGTTCCTCCGACGCAAGGGTTTCAAAGGCCAGGCTCTGAAGACTGTCGCCCACAAGAAGCGCCGTCGCCTCGTCGAACGCAATGTGGACGGTGGGTCGGCCCCTGCGCAGCACGTCATCATCCATGCAGGGCAGATCGTCGTGCACCAGCGAGTACACGTGGATCAGTTCGACGGCTGCGGCCACCCGGTCGGCCCGTTCCAGCGGGGCACCGGCTGCCTCCGCTGCCGCATAGGCCAGCAGCGGGCGGATTCGCTTTCCTCCGCCGAGCACGGCGTATCGCATCGCCGCGTGAAGGCGCTCGGGCGCCAGGGCGACGGGAGGCAGGATGGCGTCGAGCACGGATTCGATCCGGCCCTGATGCTCCCGCATCCAGTCGGCAAGGTCAGTCGGCGGAGTCTGTACCCGGGAAATCACGCAGGGTTTCGCCTTCCAGAACCCGAATCTGCTGCTGCGCATCGTCCAGCACGGATCGGCACACCTTGAGGAGTTCCGCGCCCCGCCGGTAGGCCGCGAGCGAGGCCTCCAGAGACAGTTGCCCTCCCTCCATCGATGCAACGAGAGCTTCGAGTTCAGCAAGGGCCGATTCGAAGCTCTGGGGCGGGATCGGCGTTTGAGGAGCAGAGGATCTGGGCATTCTGGATACTGGGGAAACCCCCGAATCTACCGCAAGGCGCCAAGAGGGGTCAACGAGCCCGTCGAGACGGCCGGTCCCGTCGCCGCCCCGCCCCGGTACCGAGACGATGTTGCCGACTGCTTGCCCCGGAAAGGGATTGAGGACACAATTCCATTCGGCGTCTTGGGTCCGGAGCTGGGCAACTTGCCCGCCCCACCCCGTTCGCACCGGTCAATGGGCCGTTCTACGCTACAGGCGAGGGCGGCTTTTTCATTTTTTGTTCCGGCCGAGGCCGGCTCAGGAGGTGGCGCGCGCATCATGACGGATCTGGCCAATCTTTCGGCTCTTGTTAAGACGCCCACGCAATTGCCGGTGGGCTGGTACTTCGACCGGGGGATCTACGATCTGGAAATGCGGGTCCTGTTCGAACGTGGTCCGGGCTATGTGGGGCACGAACTGATGACCCCGGAGGTAGGCGACTACCATTCGCTCGGCTGGATGGGGGACGGCAAGGCCCTGGTCCGGGAGGCAGGCGGCATCGGGCTGCTGAGCAACGTCTGTCGGCACCGCCAGTCGATCATGCTGCAGGGCCGCGGACACGCGGACAATATCGTCTGCCCGCTGCACCGCTGGACCTATGACCTTCAGGGCAAGCTCCTGGGAGCGCCGCACTTCCCGGGCAACCCCTGTCTGGACCTCGGCAGGACGCCTCTTCAGAACTGGAATGGCCTGCTGTTCTCGGGCCAGCGTCCCGTCTCCCGCGACCTCGGCAGCGCTTCACTGCTGCGGGACTTCGATTTCAGTGGCTTCGTCTACCACAGCACGATCGTCGAACACTACCCGATCAACTGGAAGACCTTCATCGAGGTCTACCTCGAGGACTATCACGTGGCGCCGTTTCACCCGGGACTCGGGGGTTTCGTCGACTGCGAAGCCCTCGACTGGGAGTTCGGCGACTGGTTCAGCGTCCAGACCGTGGGGGTCTACCAGCAACTGGGCAAACCAGGTACGCCAACCTACCGTCGATGGCACGAACAGGTCCTGCAGTACTACGGCGGCCAGCTGCCCGCGCGCGGCGCGATCTGGCTGACCTACTACCCGAACATCATGGTGGAGTGGTATCCGCACGTGCTCGTGATCTCCACCATCCGGCCGGACGGACCGGAAGCCTGTACCAATGTGGTCGAGTTCTTCTATCCCGAGGACATCGCGTTGTTCGAACCGGATTTCGTGGCGGCGGAGCAGGCGGCCTATGCCGAGACCGCCGTCGAGGACGCAGAGATCTGCATGCGGATGCAGCGAGGGCGCAAGGCCCTTTGGCTACGGGGAGAAAACGAAATCGGCCCCTACCAGTCTCCCATGGAAGACGGCATGGTGCACTTTCACGAATTCCTCCGGCGGCACCTCGAGCCAGCCGTGTCTGCGCACCGCTGACGCGCTGGCCCGGTCCCGGGCGCCGGGCACGACCGGCACCCAGGACCGGGCCGGGCGACGCTTCGCCTCTGTCTCATCCCATGGGTTCCCTCTGGATGCTGCTTGCCAGCCTGGCCTTCGCCGGCATGGGCGTGTTCGCCAAGCTGGGGGCCGAGCACTTTTCCAGCGCGGAGCTCGTCTTCTACCGCTCGGTCGTAGGGGTAGTCGTTCTCGGAACGCTCGCGAGATGGCGGGGCTGGCCCCTGGCGACCGCCCACTGGCGGCTGCATCTGGGACGCGGCGTGTCCGGAGTCGTCTCTCTCGGCCTGTATTTCCACTGCATCAGCCGGCTCCCGCTGGCGACCGCGGTGACCCTCAACTACACGTCCCCCCTGTTCCTTGCACTGATCTCGGCTGTCCTGCTCAGGGAACGGCTGCACCGGCCGCTGGTCACCGCCGTGCTCGTTTCCTTCGCGGGTGTGCTGCTGCTCCTCGAGCCCACGCTGCAGCGGGATCAGATGGGAGACGGGGCCCTGGGACTCGCCTCGGGACTGCTTGCGGCGGTCGCCTACGCCAACGTGAAGCAACTGGGGGCAGACGGCGAGCCCAGTTGGCGAGTGGTGTTCTACTTCACGGCCCTGTCCACGGTCGTGGCCGGACTGACCATTGCCCTCACCGGTGCCCATTCCGTCGGGCTCCACAACGTCTGGATGCTGCTGGGCATCGGCGCCACCGCCACCGTGGGGCAGTTCGCCATGACGCGCGCCTACCACACCGCCCGGACACTGGCCGCGGGCGCGCTGTCTTACTCGACCGTCGTGTTCTCCGCTCTTCTGGGCCTCGCCCTGTGGCGGGAGAGGCTGGGGCCGGAAGGCTGGCTCGGCATGGCTCTCATCATCGCTGGCGGCTTGCTCAGCCTGCGCTCCGGGTCCCGTCCCTGACGGGTACGCCGCGGGCGCCTTGATCTGACGCAGACCAGCCCGCTCGCAGTCGAGTATGCTCCCGGGCAAATCAGGGAGCGAGGCGACACGAACATGATCACCATCCAGCACGAGGGCGCACTCATCACCGTTGGAGTCTTCGGGGAATTCAGCGTCTCGGACTACCGGGAGTTCGAACGGGAAGTTCTTGCCACCCTCCGGACCGCGGGAAAGGTCGATCTGCTCTTCGACCTCCGGGACATGCTCGACTACACGATCGACGTCGCCTGGGAGGACATCCGCTTCGTTCGCGCGCACGCGAACGATTTCCGCTGCGTCGCCATCATCGCGCGGGACGACCTCACCGTCTGGCTCGGCTGGCTCACCCGGCTGATCTCGGAGGCGGACGTGCGCGTGTTCGACGGCGAGGAGCAGGCGCGCGAATGGCTGGCTGCGGCCCCGGCCTCGCCGGCGCCGCTCACGGCCATGCACTACACCTCGCTCATCTCGGTCGCAGACCTGGCGAGGCAACTCGACGATCCGGGCCTCGTGGTGTTCGATTGTCGCCACGACCTCATGAACAGGTCCATGGGCACCGAGTCCTACGCCCGGTCCCACCTGCCGGGCGCGCGATTCGCCCACGTGGACCATGACCTCGCAGGCGCCCTGAACGGCAGGAACGGACGGCACCCCCTGCCGGACCGGGACACCTTCATCGCGTGGCTGGGGCGGATGGGGGTCACGAATCTCACGCAGGTGGTCGCCTACGACAGCGGCGGTGGCATGTATGCCGCGCGGCTCTGGTGGATGCTGCGATACTGGCTCGGGCATGACAAGGCCGCTGTTCTGGACGGCGGCTGGGACGCGTGGGTCAAGACTGGTCATCCCGTGACAACCACCGCCCCCGTCCCCCGCGCTGCGGTATACGAGCCAGGACCAGTTGCCGCACCGCCGGCGACTGCAGCGGAAGTGCTCGCCCACATCGGTGAAGCTGACATGCTGGTCATCGACGCCCGCGCCGCTGATCGCTTCCGCGGACAGAACGAGACCATCGATCCGGTCGGCGGGCACATTCCCGGCGCCGTGAACCGGTTCTTCAGGGACAACCTGGATCCGATGGGATTCTTCAGGCCCGCGGCGGAACTGCGCAGCGCCTTTCAGGCCCTGCTCGGAGAACGCCAGGTCGGGCAGATCGTCCATCAGTGCGGCTCCGGAATTTCCGCCTGCCACAACCTTCTGGCCATGGAGATCGCAGGTCTCGAGGGATCGCGACTCTATCCGGGCTCATGGAGCGAATGGTGCGCTGACCCGGCCCGACCGGTCGCGACCTGAGCCTGAAGGCCGGCGTGCTCCGTCGCTGCGGGACGGCAACGGGGCCCGACATCAACGCGAAGACAGCCAGCGCGCCAGCACGTCGTGCAGGGCAACCCCGGAGACGGGCTTGGCGAGATGGTCATTCATGCCTGCCGCCAGGCAGCGTTCCCGGTCCTCTGGAAGAACGCTCGCCGTGAGGGCGATGATCGGCGTCCGGTCGACTCCGGCGGCCCGCAGCCGCGCCGTGGCCTCGTAGCCATCCATGTCCGGCATCTGGCAGTCCATCAGGATGATGTCGAAGCCACCGGCAAGTTGCTGCGCCACCGCTTCCCGCCCGTTGCTGGCGAGGGACACATCGAGGCCAAGCTTGCGCAGGAGGCCGGCAGCCACCATGCGATTGACCGGGTTGTCCTCCGCGAGCAGGACCCGTCCCCTCAGCAGGTTCCGGGACGGGACGGCCAGTGGCGGCGTCTCCGGAGTGGGCCGGTCAGCGCCCGACACCAGGGGCAGTTCACAGATGAAGGCACTTCCGCGGCCCGGCTCGCTCTGGCAGGAAATGCCACCCCCCATGAGCAGCGCCAGTTGCCGCGAGATCGCGAGCCCGAGCCCGGCGCCTCCGTGCCGCCGAGAGTCCGAATTGTCGGCCTGGGAAAACATCTCGAACAGCGTTCCGATGGCGGTCTCCGGAATTCCGATGCCGGTGTCCGTGACCGCAAGGCGGACACCACCCGTGGACAGGGGCGCCACCGACAACTCCACCCAACCACGCTCCGTGAACTTGATGGCATTGCCCAGAAGGTTGAACAGGATCTGTTTGATGCGCGCTTCATCCCCCAGCCAGCGGCCCGATTCGGGGAGGGTGACCACACGCCGCAACTCGAGCCCCTTGCGCTGTGCCAGGGGACGCAGAAGCGTCACCACCTCGTCCGACAGACGAACGAGGTCGACCGGCTCGAGCCGCAGCTGGATGCGCCTGGCCTCGAGGCGGGAGAAGTCCAGCACGTCGTCGATGATCGCGAGAAGGGCGCTGCCGGATCCACGGATTCCCTCCACATAGGCAGCCTGGGTCTCCGACAGGGGGGTGGCGCTCAGCAGTTCGGACAGGCCGAGCACGCCGTTCATCGGGGTGCGCAGTTCGTGACTCATGTTGGCCACGAACTGCGACTTGGCACCGGCAAGTGCCTCGGCGCGGGCTTTCGCCTGTTCGAGATCCCGGGTGCGGTCCCGCACCCGCTGCTCCAGGGCATCGTTTGCCTGAAGCAGGGCATCGCGGGAATCCGCAAGCTCGCGGTTTGCCCGGGCCAGGGCGGCCTCGCGATCCGTTTCCCGCTCGGCCATGCGGTTGTAGGCGTGGATGACATCACCCAGCTCATCGCGCCCCACCGGGGCCACGGGAGGCCGCTCGCCCGTCTCGGCTGCGGTTCGAATCGCCGCGACGAGCCGGTTGAGCGGTCGGCTCACGATCAGGCGGAAACCGATCCACGAGGAAGCGAGGGCGCCAAGAAACGCGAGCACCACCACGACGACGATCAACTGGGAACGCAACTGGTCGCTGCGCAGGAGTTCGGCATGATCGAAGACCACCCGGAGAGTCGAGACGGCCGGGGTCCCCACCTCGACGATCAACGGGTCCCGGGAGCGCTCCGGAGCGCATCCCTGCCCTGGCGGCAGGGCGGCGACCCGGAACCCGTCCGCAGCAGTCCGAAGTTCCACGCATCGGATGGCCACGTCGTTGGCCAGGGGCGCCAGAAGGTCCTGCGCCAACCCCGCCCGGCCGTCCGCATCGTGCCGGTCGAGGGCGGCCGCGACGCGGGCGGACAGGTTGCCCACACGGCTGGCCACCTCGAGTTCACGAGCCCGGCTGTCCTCCCGCTGCACCAGGAGCGCCCCCACCGCGCTGAGCACGAGAAAAACCGGAACGAGGACGAGAAGAAACTTTAGGAACAGACCCGGCCGGGGGCGGGTGCGCATACCCTGCTCAGTCTGTTGCGGCAGGCTCCGGCGCGCGCTATTCCGCCATTTCGACCTTGCCCGCGCGCATCAGGGCGTCCAGTTGGGCGCGCTGACCGACGGCCGTGTGGAAGATCACATAGGATCTGCCCCGGCGGGCCATGTAGAAGTCCACGTTCACGGGCTTACCCGCATCATCGCGGAAATCCGTGCACAGGACGAAATGCGGCCCCATCCGCAGGATCATCGGGTGGGCCGCCACCGGATGCAGGGTCGAGACCGCACCCGTCTCCGGGTTCAGATGGAGAAAACTGCCGCCGACCAGGCTGCGGTCGATGTGCTGCTGCATGCCCGCCTGCAGCGACGCCTTCTCGGATACCGTGAGCGGCTCCGCGTGGACGGAACCCGGCCCGAACAGCAGACCAGCCAGCACGAAGACGGACACGGCACGCGCGATCATCCTGAACATTCCGCAACTCCTCAAGAAAGACGACAGGGTAGCCATTCCGCCCGGGGCAGCGCCGGAGGCTCGATTCATGAAACACGGCTCGCCGCAACTCCCATGCCCGCCAGCGTCACGATGCCAGTGCCTCTGCCAGAAGACGCCGGGCATCCGCCACGATCGCCTGGAGATGCTCATCGCTGCCGAAGCTTTCGGCGTAGAGCTTGTAGAGATTCTCGGTCCCCGAGGGGCGGGCCGCGAACCACCCCGAGTCCGTGATCACCTTGATGCCACCGATGGGCGCCCCGTTGCCCGGAGCCCGGGTCTGGCAGGCCCGGATCTCCTCTCCCGCCAGGGTCGTCGCAGTGATGGACCCGGGAGAGAGCTTCCTGAAGGCAGCCTTCTCCAGCGCAGACGCGGGCGCATCGATTCGCACATAGTGCGAAACTCCGAATGCTTCCGTCAGCCTCCGGTAATGCTCGCCGGGATCGGCACCCGTGACAGCAGTGATCTCCGCCGCGAGCAGACCGAGGATGATCCCATCCTTGTCAGTCGTCCAGACCGAACCATCGTGACACAGGAAACTGGCGCCCGCGCTTTCCTCGCCGCCGAAGCACAGTCCACCGTCGAGCAGACCTGAGGAGAACCACTTGAACCCGACGGGTACCTCGAAGATCCGGCGCCCGAGACCGGCGGCAACCCGGTCGAGCATGCCGCTGGAGACCAGGGTCTTGCCGACCACCGCATCGGTGCGCCAGCGAGGCCGGTGGGTGAGCAGATAGCGGACTGCTACCGCCAGAAAGTGATTGGGATTGAGCAGTCCGGCCGACGGCGTCACGATCCCGTGCCGGTCCACGTCGGCATCGTTGCCCCAGGCAATGTCGAAACGGTCCTTCAACCCCACAAGCCCCGCCATGGACCAGGGGCTGGAGCAGTCCATCCGGATGCGGCCATCATGATCGGCCGGCATGAAGGAGAAGGAGGGATCGATCTGCGGGTTGACCACCTCGAGATCCAGCCCATATCTGTCGGCGATGACGCCCCAGTAGCCCACGGCGGCGCCGCCCATCGGATCCACCCCGATCCTGAGGCCGGCGTGCCGGATTGCCTCCATGTCGATCACCGCCTCGAGGTCGTCCACGTAGGAGGCGACGAAGTCCTCCTCCCAGACGAAGCCGCTGTGGCGCGCGGCATCGGCCGCCAGCCGGCGCACACCCCCGTTTCCACCCCCAAGCAGCGAATTGGCCCGGTCTTCCATCCAGGCCGTGACATCGGTGTCCGCGGGGCCGCCGTTGGGCGGGTTGTACTTGATCCCACCGTCCTCCGGCGGATTATGGGACGGCGTGATGACGACCCCATCGGCGCGGGACTCCCCCAGCCGGTTGTGCTCGAGAATCGCCCGCGAAATGACCGGCGTCGGCGTGAAACCACCGTCGCGCTGGATGCGGACTTCGACGCCATTTGCGGCCAGCACCTCCAGCGCCGTGTCCTGGGCGGGACCGGAGAGGGCGTGCGTGTCCTTTCCCAGATACAGGGGCCCCGTGATGCCCCGCTCCACCCGGTAGTCGCAGATCGCCTGAACGATGGCCAGGATGTGGGCCTCGTTGAAGCTCCCCGAAAACGCGCTGCCGCGGTGACCACTGGTACCGAAGGCCACCCGCTGGAGGGGGTCGGCAAAATCGGGCATCCGCCGGTACGCCGCCACCAGGGCGGACGGATCCACGAGCCGGTCCGATGGGACAGGCTTGCCTGCAAGGGGGTGCACCATGGACAACACCTCCGGTCGCCAGTACTGACTCGCGATGGTATCCCACGACCGTGACGCCGCGGACCCGACCGCCATTTACCGACGACCGGTTTGACGCCCGGGAAGACCGCGCCTATCGTCATCCCCGCATCCCCTCCACCCGATTCCACCATTTCCGCTGCGCGCCCATGAAGCTCAGGCTTTCCGTCCTCGACCAGTCCACCGCATCCGAAGGGCGGCCCCAGGACGCGGCCATTCGCGAGAGCCTCGATCTCGCGCGTCACTGCGACGGGCTCGGCTATCACCGCTACTGGGTATCGGAGCACCACAACAGCGACAGCATCGTGGGCACGGCACCCGAAGTGCTCATGGCAGCCATCGCCGCCACGACCCGCCAGATCCGGATCGGCAGCGCCGGGGTGATGCTTCCCCACTACGCCGCGCTCAAGGTGGCCGAACAGTTCCGGGTCCTCGACGCGATCGCTCCGGGCCGGATCGACCTGGGTCTGGGCCGGGCCCCGGGGTCGGACCGCCTGACGGCCCACGCCCTCAACCCCCACGCGAATGCCGCGGACGATTTCCCGCGGCAGGTGCTCGAACTCGAGGCCTGGGTGACCGGGTCACCCCTGCCCGAGGGTCATCCCTTCCAGTCCATTCGCGCCCACCCCATCGGCGCCACCCATCCCGAACTCTGGATTCTCGGCAGTTCCGACTACGGCGCCCAACTGGCCGCGCACCTCGGCCTGCCCTACGCCTTCGCCTATTTCTTCAGTGACGGAAGGGGTACGGAGGCCGCTCTCGATCTCTATCGCCGTCACTACCGGCCGAGCGCGAGACATCCCTCACCCCAGGCCACGCTCTGCGTCTGGGCCCTCGCGGCCGATACCGAGGCCGAGGCCTGGCATCTGTTCCGCACAAGGGAGCACTGGCGGGTCGGCTTCGAGCAGGGCATCCGCAATCCGCTCGTCTCTCCCGAGCGGGCTGCAGCCCACCGCTACACCCCCGGAGAGCTCGCCACCATCGCGGCCATGCGGCAGCGCGCGTTCGTGGGTACTTCCGACCAGGTGGCCGGAAAGCTGCTGGATCTCGCGGGTCGCTTCGATCTGGAGGAACTGGTGATCGTCACCTGGACCCACGACCCCGTCCCGAGGCACCGCTCCTACGAACTGCTTGCCCGAACGCTCGACCTTGCCCCGGCCACGGACCGGTGACCGCCGGTCCGTGGCCGGGGCAAGACCGCCAGCGCGCAGTTGCCCGGATTCAGTCGAGCTGCACCCGGTCACCGAAGGGCACCTGCGCCGGCCCCTTGACCAGCCACAGCACGGGATAGGCCGGAGCCGTCGGGGGAAACTCTCCCTGGGCATCCGTGAAATAGATGAGCACATCCGGCCCGACGCCCTGGTCGTCCACCCACTCGAACACCGGCGTGAAGCGCGTGCCGCCGCCACCCGTCAATGAGGACGGCAGCCGCACGGGCTCCCAGGCCTCGAACCTCCAGGGCCCATCCGGCGCAAGCCTCTCGTCACAGGCGTGGACCAGCAGTTCTGCCCGCCACTGGCCCCTCAGGGCATCGAGTTCGCTGGTGAATTCGTCGAGTTCGCGGGCCGTGATCGACCCGCTCGTGTCCACGGCCGCCACGATTCGCATCGAGCCTCGCGCGCGCCGGGGAAGCAGGGCGTCCCCCTCGCGCCGGGGCGGGCGCTGGAAGGTGAAATCCTCCCGGGCGGTCGACGCGACAAACCGAGCGAGCAGGGCGCGCCAGGGCAGTGCCGGCTCGATCAGCCTGCCGAGCACCCGCTCCCACGAATGGCCAAGGCGCCCCGCCTGTCGGGCAGCCTGGGAGGCCGCGGCAAGCCGTGCGCGCCAGGCCTGCTCCGGGTTCGCCGAATCCGCGACGGCCGGGTCCCCCGGTTCGCCGTCGGTGCCCGGTGCGTGCCGCCGCGCTTCGTGTCCCGCGTCATCCCACGCATCGCCCGCCTGCTGTGGTGCGTTGCGGCCATCGCCGGATGCGGACGACGGGGTGCCGCGCGCGTGCAGAGGAGCGCCCAGCTCGGTCCCGCCCAGGTAGCCCGCCAGCCCGCCGCCGGCTCCTTCGCGCTCGAAGGCATGCCGGTCGAACGTGGTTTCGTCGCCATCGGAGGGAACAAGCGGATAGATCTGTTCTGCGGACATCCCGGAATAGGTGGGGTCCGCCATGGCACCGGGCGGAAGCCGGAGGCCATCGTCCAGGAGCAGCAGGTTGACCGCGTGATCACAGGCGATGTCCCAGCGCCGACGGATGCGATGGGCTCGCCGCCAGGGATGGCCGAGCGCGCAGTGCAGGGCCACATGAGCCACCCAGAACTGGAGCGTCTCCAGGTTCGCCCCCATCGCGAAATCCGGAGAGAACCAGAGGTGCAGCCCATCGGTGCCAACGGTTTCGTACCGGCCGGTAGCGTCGGGACGCAAATGCAGGTGTAGCGTCAGCGTCCCGATGAAGGTCCTTTCCAGGATGAGGCGCGTCCGAGCGGCGGCCAGGCGGGCGAAAGCCCGGGTCACGCAGGCGTCCCCGCCCCCTCCGTGCCCCGCGGCGGTCACCGGACGGGTCCGGGTGCCCGGCCGGTCACGACGAGGTCCCCCAGGCTGTCAGCCCAGTCCGCAAATCCGGGCACGTCGATCAGCGGCTGGCCAATGGCCCGCTGGAGGTCCACGGCAAGCATGACCCCCAGTTCCCTCTGGGGAAGCTGGCTGGCGTAACGGAGCACGCAGCTGGCGACGGCGCGCCAGTCCGGAGACTGCCGGGCGCACGCCGCGCGGCGCACCAGCGCCGCTGCGACACCGTACTGGAGATCGACCGACACCGGCACCGGCTGGGGCTCGCCACGCACGATCGCGTCCACGTCGGGCATCCGGGCCATATGCTCGATCCAGGCGTTCAGCTCGGCGCCGGTGGCGCGCCCCACGCAGGCCTGCAGCGCCTCCAGCCGCAGCGCGGACCGGTCGGCAAACTTCTCCAGCGCCCGGTGAGCAAACTCCCACGTCCGGGGAGAGGCGAACGCAACCGGATTGCGCGCGGGATCGAAATCGAACAGCAGGTCGGGCCGGAACCGCAGGAACGCCACGATACGGCTGTCGATGCCGTGCCCGTGTGCCCACGCGACCCAGTCGTCGATGTCGGCCTCGAGCTCGTAATGCGTGAAGCGATTGGCGAGCGGTGCCGGCATGGCGTAGGTCACCCCCCGGTCTCCCTGGCGGTTGCCCGCGGCGAAGATCGCCCAGCCCGGGGGGATTCGATACTCCCCCAGCCGACGATCGAGAATGAGCTGGTATGCCGCAGCGGTCACCGTGGGCGCGGCCGCGTTGATCTCATCGAGGAAGAGAATGCCTCGCTCCCCGTGCAGTGCGGCATCCGGCAGCACTGCCGGCACGCACCACTGCACGCGCGCGCCGTCCCGAAAGGGAATGCCCCGCAGGTCCGTGGGCTCCAGCTGCGACAGGCGCAGGTCGATCAGTTCGACGCCGGCATCCCGGGCCAGCGTTCGGACAATGTCGCTTTTCCCGACCCCCGGGGGTCCCCAGATCATGACCGGCGTGTGCAGGCCCGCAGATGCCACGGCGAATTCCCGGGCGAGCACGGAAGCAACGTGGGAGGGTTTCATCGGCGGTGACCGGCAAGGGCGGGAGTGGATTCTGCGACTGCGAACAACCCTGCCCGGGCGGATCCCGCGGCACCACGCACATCTTCCGAACGCTCATCCCCGTGCCGGCGGGGGCCAGGTCCCGCACTGCACCCTGCCGCCCCGTTCGTCGCCGGACGGCCCGCCTTTCATGCGCCACTCCCGGATCGTCCACCGGGCAGTCCGACTGCTCCGGGCGGCCGGAGTCAACCGGAACCGCCGCCGGCACGGGTTTCGGCGATAATCCGGGCATCCTCACGGCCGGATCTGCCATGAATTTCTGCAGCGACTGCGGTGCACGCGTCTCCCGGCGAATCCCGGCGGGCGACAACCTGCCACGGTGGGTCTGCGATGCCTGCGACACGATCCACTACCAGAATCCCAAGATCGTGGTGGGGTGCATTCCCGAATGGGAGGACCGCATCCTTCTGTGCCGCCGCGCCATCGAACCGCGGCACGGGTTCTGGACGGTACCTGCGGGATTCATGGAAAACGGCGAAACCACGGCCGATGGCGCCCTCCGCGAGACTCTGGAGGAAGCCAACGCGCGAGTGGAGATACTGGGCCTCTACGCGATCTACAACATCCCCCATATCGATCAGGTCTACATGCTGTTCCGGGGACGCCTGCTGGACCTGGACTTCCATGCCGGGGAGGAAACGCTCGAGACCCGACTGGTGACGGAATCGGAAGTACCGTGGAATCTCCTCGCCTTTGCCACCGTGCGCAACACGTTGCACCACTACTACGCCGACCGACGCGCCGGCGCCTATCGTTTTCACATGGGGACCATCGAGCCGATGTCCCCGCCGAAGGGGGAAACCGCGCCATGATCCACCGCAGCCCGTTCCAGGACATCGAGATCCCGGATGTCCCTCTCCACGCGGCGGTGATGACGCGGTTCGCGGACTTCGGCGACAGACCGGCGATCATCGACGGGTCCTCCGGCCGCACGCTCACCTACGCGCAACTGGGCCGCGATGTGGCGCGATTCGCGGCGGGTCTCGCGGCGCGGGGTTTCGGGAAGGGTGAGGTCTTCGCAATCTGCAGTCCCAACCTGCCCGAGTACGGCACGGCATTCCTCGGCGTGAACCGTGCCGGCGGCGTCGTGACCACCATGAACCCCCTCTACACTGTCGCCGAGATCCGCCATCAGCTCGAGGAGACCGGGGCCCGCTTTCTCCTGACCATCGCCCCCCTCGCCGAGAGGTGCCTCGAGGCTGCGGCGGGAACCGCGGTGGAGACCGTGTTCTGCCTCGGCGCGGCGCCAGGTACCGTCGCCTTCGAAGACTTGCTCGGCGATTCGCGTTCCGCGCCGGAGGTGACCATCGATCCCCGGGAAGATCTTGCGGCGCTCCCCTACTCCAGTGGCACGAGCGGGGTCCCCAAGGGCGTCATGCTCACCCACCGCAACCTCGTGGCGCAGTTGGTGCAGGCCGAGGTCGCGCTGCCACGCGATGCCGGCACGGTGGGCATCGCGGTGCTGCCGTTCTTCCACATCTACGGGATGATGCTCATCCTCATGCACGGGGTGCGCAGCGGCGCCACCCTGGTGTCGATGCCGCGCTTCGACCTGGCCCAGTTCCTCGAGTGCATTCAGAAGTACCGGGTCACGAATGCGCCTCTCGTACCCCCCATCGTGCTGGCACTCGCCAAGCACCCGCTCGTGGACCAGTACGACCTGTCGAGCCTGCGGCAGATCGGCTCGGGCGCGGCCCCGCTGGGCGCCGAGGTCGAGGCGGCCTGCGCGAGACGTCTGGGCTGTTCCGTGATGCAGGGCTTCGGCATGACGGAGTTCGCGGGTGCATCGATCACGAACCCCGAGGGTCCCGAGGTTGGCCGCACCGGCTCGGTGGGGCGGTGCTGGCCGGGGATGGAAGCGCGCATCGTCGATGTGGCGACTGGCCGGGACCTGGGCGTGAACGAGCGCGGCGAACTCTGGATGCGCGGACCCAATGTGATGCGTGGCTACTACAGGCGTCCCGACGCCACGGCTGAGATGCTCCTGCCGGACGGCTGGCTGCGCACGGGTGACGTGGCCTGCGTGGATGAGGAGGGCAACTTCTTCATCGTCGATCGCGTGAAGGAACTGATCAAGCACAACGGCTATCAGGTCGCCCCGGCCGAGCTCGAGGCGGTCCTGCTGACCCACCCCGCAATCGCGGACGCGGCGGTCATTCCCAGCCCGGACGACGAAACCGGCGAGGTGCCCAAGGCCTTCGTGGTGCTGAAGGCGCCCATCGATGCCGCCGCCATCCTCGACTACGTGGCGGGCCAGGTGGCGCCCTACAAGAAGATCCGGCGCATCGCCGTGGTCGACACGATCCCGAAGTCGCCGTCCGGAAAGATCCTCCGGCGGGTTCTGATCGAGCAGGAACGGCGCGAAGTCGAACAGGGCTGACCGGGCACACCCCCCGGGACGCCGCTCAGCTCCCGCGGATCAACCCGATCAGATCGTCGGTGGACGGCAACGCAGAGGCCTCCCCTTCCGCGAGAATGCTGTCGGCCAGGGCACGTTTCTCGGTGTGCAACTGGACAATGCGCTCCTCCACGGTTCCGGAGGTGACCAGGCGGTAGACCGTCACCGGGCGGCTTTGCCCGATCCGGTGGGCCCGTCCCATCGCCTGGTCCTCCGCTGCCGGGTTCCACCAGGGATCGGTGATCACCACGTAGTCCGCCGCGGTCAGGTTCAACCCGAACCCGCCCGCCTTCAGGCTGATGAGAAAGAGGTCTCCGTCGCCGGCCTGGAATGCCGCGACCCGGCGGGTGCGTTCCGCGGCAGGGGTCGCGCCATCCAGATACTGGCAACCGATGCCGTTCTGGCTGAGCGCCGAGCGCAGCAGGCCGAGGAAATCCACGAACTGGCTGAACACCAGCACCTTGTGCCCGTTGGCCACCAGTTCGGCGGCAAGGCGGGCGAAGGCCTGCACCTTGGCGCCGACCAGGCCGACCGACTCCGTTGCGAGCCGAGGATCGCAGGCGGCCCGGCGCAGGCGCGTGAGTTGCGCGAGGACGTTGAAACGTGTCTGGTTTGGGGGTGATGCGGTCGCCACTTGCGCCACCTCCGCGAGAGCCTCGCGCCGGATCGCCTCGTAATGGGCCGCCTCCGCGGCGCCAGGGGTGATCGTGAGCAGGAGTTCCGTGCGGGGCGGCAGATCCTGCAACACCTGGGCCTTGGTCCGGCGCAGCACGAACGGGCCGATCAGGCGCCTGAGGATCTGCTGCGCGTCACGGTCGTGGTTGCGCTCGATCGGGATGGCGAAACGATCGTTGAACCGCGTGACGGATCCGAGAAGACCGGGGTTGACGAAGCGCATGATCGACCAGAGTTCGGTCAGCCGGTTTTCCACTGGCGTGCCGGACAGGGCGAGGCGGAATCCCGCCGGCACATCGAACATGGCCGCCGAGCGCTTCGCGGCGGCATTCTTGATGGCCTGGGCCTCGTCCGCGATCACCGTGTGCCACGCCCGCCCGGCAAACCGCGCCTGTCCCTGGAGCACCAGGTTGTAGGACGCCACCACCACATCCATCGGACCCGCCTCTTTCACCAGAGCCTCACGTTCCCCCTCCCCGTAGTCGAGAACGTTGAGGCTCGGCGCAAAGCGACGGGCTTCGGCGATCCAGTTACCGCACACGGAAGTCGGCGCCACCACCAGTGCCGCGCCCCCGGGGCCGCGCGCCAGCAGCACAGCCAGAGCCTGCAGGGTCTTGCCCAGGCCCATGTCGTCGGCGAGGCAGGCGCCGAAGCCCGCGTGCGCCAGACCCATGGCCCAGCGGAAACCGTCTTCCTGATAGGGACGCAACTGCGCCTGCAGAAGACCGGGCACGGCCGGCACCTGGTTCGCCGCTGCGCGCAACCGGGCGATGGCGTTGCGGAAGCCGTTATCCGTCTCGAAGGCGGTGCCTTCCAGGGTTTCGTCCAGCCAGGCCGCTGCCACCCGGGGCACGCGCAGCCCCCCCTCGCGATCAGGCTCGGCAATGGCTGCCACCTCCGCAAGACGCTGGCGAAGGGACCGGGTCAGCGCGGCGTAAACACCCTCTCCCATGGGCACGAACCGGCTGCGCGACTGCGCGGCCGCCACGAGGGTCTTGAAATCCATCACCAACCGGTCGTCCACGATCGCGCGCCCGCCGAGCTGGAACCAGTCGCGGTCGGTGTTCACCGACAGGACGAGTTGCGGCGCATCGACCGTGACCACCCGCGCACTCCGACCCTTGGGCCAGTCGATCCCGGCGATGGCGGAAATCCCCGGCAGGACCTCCACCACGCCCAGAGCGTTCTCCGGGTCGGCTACCACCCATTCGATGCCCGCCTCGGATTCGGCGGGATTGTCCAGGAACGGCAGGGCCTCGAGCACCGCATCCACGTGCCTCGTCTCCCTGTCGAGGTCACGGTGGGTCCCGACCGATTCCCCACCCACGGCCGCGATGAGGCGCGCACGCCCCCGGCCTGGCGCCACCCGGGGACCCTCCGGGCCGAGGGGCGCCGCCACCAGCCGCAGAATGAGTTCGTTACCCGAGGGGGCCAGTTCGGCGCGCAACCGCGACTCGGTGGCCACCTCCCGAGCAGCCGCGCCCTGGTCCGCATGGACCTGAAAGTGGCTGGCCAGGGCCTGGACGGCACTCTGCAGTTCGCTCTGCGCCGAGACGGGAACCGCGAACGGTCCCGACACCAGTTGCGCGGCGCGGCGCTGCGCTGCCGTGAACCGGATGACCCGGGCGCGCTGGGGAGAATCCCGGACCACGGTGAGATTCGCCAGCGCCTCCGCCTCGCGCTCATCCGCGAGGTCGATGAATCCGCGGCGCCGCTCGTCCCGCAACGCTGGCGTGACCCGCATGACGAACCGGTCGGCGTGCCGGATCACCTCGATTTCCGGCGTGCCCTCCACCAGCTCGACGAACTGCCCGGGCACATCGGCAAACACGACGGCCGGATGCCCCACGAGAGCGACCACTGCGGCGGCGCGATCAATGGAAGGACGACGGCCTGCCGCCCGGTCCACGCGGATTGCGCGGACAACCCGCGCGTCCCAGGCCGGAAGCCGATCGTTGCCGGGCAGGCTGGCGATGCCCACCGGCTGGGCCTTGCCCCAGCCCCGTGGCCCGTGTTTCTGCCGGAGCGGGATGACGCAGTCGGGACAGCCGTCCGCGTCGAGTTCGATCATCCATACGAGCCGCTCATCGCCCGCAGCCACCGGATCCGCGGAGCCGTCCGCGCCGAGAGCTTCCAGGGCAGCCAGGACATCACGCCAGGCTTCCCTGGACTCACCTGCGAAGAACACGGTACCGGGTTTCGTGCCGCCGAGAACCTGCAACGCAGCGGCCACCTGGTCCGAGAGCCAGGCGAGCCCGCAGGCCTCGAGCCGATGCTGCAGGGCCTCGCCCTCCCGGAGACACTGATCCGGGAAATCCGCACCCACGGCCGGACGTATCGTCTCCGCACCCAGCCAGGCCGCGAGAAGCAGCTTCCAGAGGAGGTCCAGACCGGGGCGCCCGAGCGCCTCCGTGTCGGCATCGAACGCCCTTCGGTCCAGCCTGAGGTCGCCTGCGCGCACGCCGATCACGTGGACCCAGCGCCCCCATCCGAAGCCTGGGCGGGACTTCCTCGCGCCGGCCTCGCCAGCGCAGAACTTCCGCGCAAGCTCGAGGTGTTTCGGGGTCGGGAGAGCGAGCAGCGCAAGCGGGAACAGCCAGGCTATCGATTCCGGCAGCCCCCCTTTGCGCAGGCCGGTCTCGGCCCTTGCCTGCCGGATGGCCGACTCGAAGGCGAGCCGAGCATCGTCCCAATGGCCCGCGTGGACCAGACCGGCAGCCCTCACGGCCGCCGGCTGAGCGCCATCCAGGCCCTCGAGGTAGCGCTCGAGGCGAGCGGTGTCTCCCCGCAGCAGCATCAACTCGGCCAGGGCAATACGCGAGGGCTTGGCGACGCGGTCCGGGGTGGCATCGGCCTCCCTCGCAGCCCATTCGCACAGCGGTCGCAGATCCGGACGCCAGTTCACCCGCAGTCCCAGCAAGGCGTCGTTCGCAATCTCCCACCGCAGCGCCGGATCGACGCGGGAGAACAGCACGGGGTCGAACCCGGGCAGGACGGCCGCGAACCGCAAGGCCGGCCAGTCGAGCGCGCGGCCCACGAGGAACTTCATCCGGTCGATGATCTTCGGCGAGGTACCGCTCAGCAGTTCAAGCCGCAGCACGGCGGCCGTGGCCCCCGCGTCATAGACGAGCCAGCCGCGACCATCGTCCGGGTAGTCCGACTCGAGCCGATGCAGGGCGGCGCGGAGCAGGTCGGTGGGCAGCGCGTCCAGCAGTTCGGCATAGGCAGGGCCACGAATGGTCGCCGCGAGGGCGTAGACACCCGGCCGCTGCGGCAGATCCTCCACCAACCCTTTCTCCTCCAGCGCGCGCAGGGCGTCGCCGACGGCGACTGGAGTGAACGCGGACCCACTGGAACGGCGCAGACCCAGGTGGCCCAGAACCTGTTGGACAGCCGTGCGGGGTCTGTAACCCCAGAGGAGCGCCATGGCCCAGACAACCCTGCGCAAGTCCTCAGGCAGATCCGTCGGGGCCCCGCTCGACACCTGCGCATCGGTCATGGTGTCACCTGAGGCCTCCGGTGATCGCACCGACTGCCCCGACATCGCAACGGGCGCAGTCGGTCACCCCGGCATCCTGCCCGTCACCCGAGCTCCCCGCAGGGAACGCCCAGGCCACCCGCACCCAACGCGAACCGCCGCCGGTGTCCGCTCGCAAATGCCGGAACGGTTCGTCCCGTACGCCTGTGACCCAGATCGCCAGGGAACCCGGCAGGTCTCCCCGCAGCATGGGAGCCCGCGATCCCCGGCCTTGTGAAGGGGGGTGGAGGCGGGTCGCCCGCGCAAGCAATGAGGTCCGCGCCCGAATCAGGCACTGAGGTCGAACACGAGCACCTCGGCGTCACGACCGGCGCCAAGTTCTATCCGGTCCTCGCCGTCCAGCATCAGGGCGTCGCCCCCGCAGAGGCGTTTGCCGTTGACGTCGAGTTCACCGCGCACCACGTGCACATAGCCCTTGCGCACGGGCAGGAGCGGCAAGTAAGCCGCCTCTCCTTCAGCGAAGAAGCCGGCATACATCCGCGCGTCGGCGTGGAGGGTGACCGAGCCCAGCGCGCCATCCGGTGATGCCACCAGTCGCAGGACGCCGCGCTTGTCGCCCGCTGCAAACGTCTTCTGCTCGTAGGTGGGCTCGATGCCGGTCACATTCGGCTCTATCCAGATCTGGAAGAAGTGCGTGGTCTGCCCTGCCGAATGGTTGTACTCGCTGTGCATCACGCCGCGTCCGGCGCTCATGCGCTGGACGTCGCCCGGTGGAATCGCGCGGCCATTTCCCATGCTGTCCTTGTGAGCCAGTTCACCGGAGATGACATAGCTGATGATCTCCATGTCGCGATGGCCATGGGTTCCGAAACCGGTACCGGGCGCGATGCGGTCCTCGTTGATGACACGCAGGTTGCCCCAGCCCATGTAACGGGGGTCCTGGTACCCGGCGAACGAGAAGCTGTGATACGACTCGAGCCAGCCGTGGTCGGCATGGCCCCGATCGTCCGATCGGCGAAGGGTCAGCATGATGGGTTCACCTGGCGACTGGAAAAGTGTCCCGTACTTTACTCGCCTCCGGCGATCTTGCGATGAATGCCCTCGACCGCAAACGCCTTGGCCACGCGCGGGAAGTCGCCGCATCGCCACGATCGCCCCCCGATCGGCGCAAGTACCCGTGGCATCGAGGCCATCACCGCTGAAACAGCGGCGCGCGGGACTCGCAGGAGTTGAGCAGGCTGACGATTGCAGCCAGGGAGAGCAGATCCTCGCGGTTGTGATCCAGGATGCGCGGGACAGCCTCCGTATCGGCACAGGTCAGCCATCTCTGCCAGGCCGCCGGGACTTCGGAACCGGGGAGATCGTCCACCCGTTCGAAACCCAGGGCCCGGGACTCGGTGGTACGCAGGCGGCAGTCGGGCCAACCGGATCGCAGCAGGCGCCGGGCAGCGTGCAGCAGATCGCCGTGCGGCTTGCCTTCGAACGGGTGGGCGAGACGGTTCAGGGCATACCGGGTCTTCAACAGGGGCATGTCGAAGGACTTGCCGTTGAACGTGACCACGCAGTTGGCCGCCACCACGTGGTCTCTCAGGATGTCCAGCATCGCAGGCTCACCGGCGAAGCCGGTGGCCAGGAACTGGCGCACGACCAGGTCGCCGTCTGCCACCTGGGCAAGTCCGAGCAGAAAGACGAAGGTACCGGTACCACCGGCAAGCCCGGAGGTTTCCGTATCCAGGAAAAGGACACGGTCGAGCGGCACGAGCACCGACGCCCCCCGCCGCAGCGGCACAGCCACCTGGGTACGGCCGGTCTCGCCCACGGGAACGTGACCGTGCAGGAACGGCAGGGCCCGTCGCCACTCGACCACGTGCAGATCGTCCGTCACGGCGCGGGCACCCGTGATACGCAGAAGAGCATCGAGACCACGAGTCCGGGACGCCGCGCGATTCCCCGAGATGCGCGCAAGCCGCTCAGCCAGGGGAGCCCTGGCAACACCGATTTCCCCGACCATCGGCGGGCCCTCCAAGGCCAGCCTTTCCGGGTCCTTCCGGTGCGGTCCGGCGGTCGCCCCGACGACACCGGTTTCCCGGCGGAGGGCCGCCAGCCGGTCACGCAACATGTGGCGTCACTGCGTGGGGCTGGAAGACGGTGCCAAGGAGCCGTTCTGCATCAGGCCCAGCACACGAACTGCTGCTGCCTTCGGCGAATGCAGCGAGCGACTGTCCGGAGGCAGCACCGGACCGATACAGGCGGGGCAACCGTGGGCGCAGGGGCAGGAACCGACGAGATCCCAGGCACGCCGCACCACCGTTGCGCGCAGGTCGAAAAGTGGCGCGCTGATGCCGATACCGCCCGGGTAGTTGTCGTAGAGGTGCACCGCAGGCTGGAAGGGCACATGGGAATCACCGATGTCGACGGGACTGCCGTCAAGAGTCCTGGCACCAGGTCGCCCCGCCGCATCCAGAACCGCCGACCACCCCGCCTGACCATCCCCCACGGAGCGCCCGATGTCCCGAAGTTCCGCGAGGCTGAGAAGGGCGGCCACGTGGTGCAGCGCATAGGCGGCGCCCAGAAAACCGTCGAGTGCCTCGAACCGGGTCGCAAAACTTGCGGCGAGTGCCTCGGAATGGAGTTCCCACCACACGGCAGTCGTGTGCATTTCCTGGTCGGGCAGATTGACGTTGCCGTATCCGATGTTCTCGTGGGTGTAGTAGCGGATCTTCTTGTAGCCCGCCACTCTCCGCACCACATGGACCTCTCCGTGTGCGCAAGACCCGTGTTCATGGGTCGCTCGATCGAATTCATCGAGCACCTTGAGCTTCGTGTAGTCGATGGCATCCGTGTAGTAGTCGGCGGCAGTCTGACGCACATAGGCCTTGCGGCCGACCCAGTCGAGCTTCTCCACCTGCCAGGGGACAGCCTGAATGAGATGGATTGCACCCTCGTATAGAGTCACTGCGGCGGCCGAGTAGTCGACCTCGGCGATGATCGCCCCCCCACCGCTGGTGGTGTCGACCACCACGAAATTGCCATCCGCGATGGAGCGCAGGCTGACGACATTCGCCGGATAGCTGTCGGCGATCCAGTGCCAGCGTGCGCCCTCCCGGTGAACCACACCCTGCTCGCCGAGATAGGAGAGGGCCTCCGCAACCTCGAGTCCGCCGAAGACCTCGCCGTCGTCGAAGGGGAGTTCAAACGCCGCGCAGCGAATGTGGTCCATCAGGATGAGCAGTTGGTCCGGATCGATACGGGCGTGTTCCGGGCTCGCGTCCAGGAAGAACTCGGGGTTGCGCGCCAGGAACTGGTCCAGAAGGTCGCTCGAGCAAACCAGAACCCCCAGGGTCTCTCGCCCCCGGCGGCCCGCCCGGCCGATCCGCTGGAGGGCCGCGGCGATCGTTCCGGGGTAGCCATTGAGCACACAGACATCGAGCGCCCCGATGTCGACCCCCAGTTCGAGGGCAGAGGTGGACACCACGCAATCGATGCGCCCGGCCCTCAGTTCGCGCTCCTTGTCGCGCCTCGAGGTGGGGAGGTAGCCCCCGCGGTAGGAGGCCACCCGCGGGGGCTGGCGGGGATCGTGATCGAAAGTGTCCTTGAGATACCGGGTCAGCACCTCGACCTCGAGCCTCGAGTTGGCAAACACGATGGTCTTGAGCCCCATGCGAACCGCAGCGCGGGCGATGCGGATGGACTGCGATCGTGCGGACGCCCGCAGGCCGAGATCGGGATTCACCACGGGAGGATTCCAGACAAGGAGCTGCCTGCGCCCGTGCGGCGCTCCCGATTCGGTGACGGCGGCAACATCGTCGCCCAGCAGCCGCTCGGCGAGTTCGTGCGGATTGGCAATGGTGGCAGAGCAGAGGATGAACTGCGGATCGGTACCGTAGAAGCGGGCCACCCGCCGCAGGCGACGGATCACGTTGGCCATGTGGGAGCCGAATACGCCCCGATAGGTGTGGAGTTCGTCGACCACGACATAGCGCAGACCCTCGAAGAACTGGGCCCACTTGGTGTGGTGCGGAAGGATTCCCTGGTGGAGCATGTCCGGATTGGAGACAACGATGTCTCCGTGGGTCCGGACCGCCTGGCGAGCGTCTCCCGGGGTGTCGCCATCGAACGTCATGGCACGCACGCCAAGGTTGCCGGCGGCATTCAGTTCAAGGATCTCGGCCACCTGGTCCTGGGACAAGGCCTTGGTGGGGAACAGATACAGCGCCTTGGATTGCCCCGACATGGCAGCCTGAAGCACGGGCAGGTTGTAGCAGAGGGACTTGCCGGAGGCGGTCGGCGTGACGACGACCACATGACGGCCAGCTGCTACGTGATCCCAGCACTCGCGCTGATGGCTGTAGAGCCGGGCGATGCCGCGCTCGCGCAGCGCGCCCAGCAGGGCAGGATCGAGCCCCTGTGGAAACGGTGCGTGGCTCGCCTCTCGCTCCGGAACGACGAGTTCGGCAACAACCTGGTCCGGATGCCGCCGTCGGAGGGCCGACGCGAGCGCTGCGGAGTCCCCGGGGCCGGCAAGGTCGCCCTGGATATCCGGAATCCCTTCGAACAAGCCCCTTCCCGCCACGCCCGAGTTTTCCATCGCCGCCCCCCCCCCCGCAGATCCCACGATGATGCGCGGGGGGTGGCTCACCAGGTGAGCCAGGGGGCGGCGCGGAGAACCCGCGGGAGTGTCAGGGCACCATGCGGGCGGCGAACGCCGTGAAGGAAGGCGCCGAGACGTCCACGGTCACCGAGGCGTGCCGCTCACCCGTTCCCGAACCGAACTCGTCGGGCTGGGAAACGAAGCCGGTGCGCAGACCCACCGCCGCCGCAGCCTGGAGATCGTTGCTGTGCGCCGCCACCATCATGCATTCGTGGGGCTCGATGCCGAGGGCCTCCGCCGCCGCGAGGTAGACGCGCGGCTTGGGCTTGTAGTCACCGGCAATCTCGGCACCCAGGATGGCATCCCAGCGGAAGTCGTTGCGGCGCGCGAGATCCACCATCAGGGAAATGTTGCCGTTCGAACAGGGTCCGAGCAGGAACTTGCGGCGCAGGCGATGCAGGGCAGCCGTGACGTCGGGCCAGGCGTCGAGCCGGTGCCAGACCATGTTCAGATGACGCAGGGTGGGTTCATCCAGCCCGCCCAGGCCGAACCTCGGCCGGATGCGCTCCAGCATGCCGCGGTGCACGACATCGAGTTTCGAGAAGGGCAATCGCCCGGACCGGATCTCCTCCATGCCCGGCTGGTACTCGGCACGCCACGCATCGGCGAAGGCGATCCAGTCGAGGCTGTACCCTTTGGGCTCGAGAATGGCCCGCGATTCACGGGCAACGCAGGTACGCCAGTCGACCAGGGTACCGAAAACATCGAACACCATTGCCTTCACGCCGTCCATGGACTTGCCTGTCTCCTGTTGCGACCAGGCCGTGCGCGAAACACCGAGCCCGATTCCTCCGAAGGCGCCGGCCGCCCCCATCCATCCTGCGCTGCCGAGAAAGCGTCTGCGCGACACTGCTGCCATTCCAACTACCTCCGTCCTCTGGTTGTCATTCCGCGATTCTAACGGTGAGCGCCACCCCCGACTGCTGCGCACACCGCTGCCGTGACCTCGGCGGTCGTGGCCCTGCCGCCCAGATCGCGGGTGTGCAAGGCCGGTTGCGCGGTGACGGCTTCTATGGCCCTCATCACGCGCTGCGCCGCTGCCGTTTCTCCCACGTGCTCGAGCATCATCACCACGGACCAGAAGGTACCGATCGGATTGGCGAGGCCCTGACCCATGATATCGAAGGCCGAGCCGTGAATGGGCTCGAACATGGAGGGAAATCGACGTTCCGGGTCGATGTTGCCGGTGGGGGCGATCCCCAGACTCCCCGCCAGGGCGGCGGCGAGGTCGCTCAGGATGTCGGCGTGAAGGTTGGTGGCGACCACCGTGTCGAGGGACGCTGGCCGGTTGACCATCCGGGCCGTTGCGGCGTCCACGAGTTCCTTGTCCCAGCTCACGTCCGGAAACTCCCTGGCGACCTCGGCGGCGATCTCGTCCCACATCACCATGGCATGCCGCTGCGCATTCGATTTGCTGATCACGGTCAGGTGGCGGCGCGGGCGCGACTGCGCAAGGCGAAACGCGTAGCGCAGGATGCGTTCGACGCCGGCACGGGTCATGATCGTCACATCGGTCGCCGCCTCGATGGGAAACCCCTGGTGCACCCGCCCGCCGGCACCGGAGTACTCGCCCTCGGAGTTCTCACGGACGATCACCCAGTCGAGGTCACCTGGCGCACACCGCTTGAGGGGTCCGTCGATACCCGGAAGCAGCCTCGTGGGCCGCACGTTCGCGTACTGGTCCATCCCCTGGCAGATGCGAAGGCGCAGCCCCCAGAGGGTGACGTGATCGGGAATGTCGGGATCGCCGGCGGACCCGAAGAGAATGGCGTGCTTGTCCCGCAGGCGCTCCAGCCCGTCCTCTGCCATCATGCGACCGTGGACGCGATAGTAATCACCCCCCCAGTCGAAGTTTTCGAACTCGAACGACAGCGACCCGTCAGCCTCGGCCAGGGCCTCGAGAACCTGCCGCCCCGCCGGGACGACCTCCTTGCCGATGCCGTCGCCGGGAATGGTCGCGATGCGATAACAGGTCATGCGTTGTCCAGTCGGGAATCGGGAAACGGCAGTTCAGCCATGTCGAAGGGCGTGGGCGCTCCAGAGCCCGAGCGCGAACAGCACGAGCGCACCGCCCTGATGGGCCGCGCCCAGGGGGACAGGCACCTGCAGCAGCAGGGTGGAAATGCCCAGGGCCACCTGAACGACCAGCATGCCGAGCAGGAGGTTGAGTGGGCGACGAACGGAAGCTGGTAGCTCCACCTTGCGCGCCTTGAGCCAGAACGACGGGATCATGATGGCGAGCAGCCAAGCGATGGCCCGATGGTTGAACTGCACCAGAGTCAGGTTGTGAAGAAAATTGTCCCACCAGGGCGTCATCACCCCAAGCCCGGGCGGCACCAGGTGGCCATCCATCAGCGGAAAGGTGTTGTATGCATATCCCGCCCGCGTTCCGGCCACGAGCGCACCGGAGAGCACCATCACGAAGATTCCCGTGCACAGCCAGCCGCCAAGATGCGCCAGCCTCGCCCGTTCCACCGAGAGATCCGGCCTCGAACAGGGTGCCAGCAGCCCGAGTGCGGTCCACCACATCCCCGCGAAGATCAGGAACGCGGTTCCCAGATGCACGGCGAGGCGCACGTGACTGACCCGGGGGGTCTCCACGAGGCCGCTGCTCACCATCCACCAGCCAATGGCACCCTGCAGCCCGCCCAGGCAGAAGATGCCGACCAGACGTGGAATCATGCCCCGTTCGATCTGGCGCCTGAAGGCGAACCAGAGAAGGGGTAGCAGGAACACCAGACCAATGGCGCGCCCGAGGAGGCGGTGGATGTACTCCCACCAGAAAATCCCCTTGAATTCCTCCAGACTCATTCCCCGGTTGACCTTGAGATACTCGGGTGTCTCCCGGTACTTGGCAAACATGGCATCCCATGCTGCCGCGTCGAGTGGGGGAAGAGTGCCGGCGATGGGTTGCCATTCGACGATCGACAGACCCGAGCGGGTCAGCCGGGTGACGCCCCCCACCACCACCATGAGCAGGACCAGGGCACAACAGACAAGGAGCCACACGGCCACTGCCTGCCGCGAGGAAGCGGAGGGTGAGGCAGCCGGGCGTGCAGGAATGGGAAGGATGTGTTCCATGGGCAGATTGTAGCGTCAGGCCCGACGATTACGGGCAGAACAGTCGCAGACCCGGTATCGCGATCCGCAGTTCCTGGCCCCTTGCATGACCCTGGACGCAGGCGAAACGTCCACCCTCGCGTCCCCACGCCCGGCCATTCGCTGCTAACCTTCGGGGCCTGACCGACTCACATCCGCAAAGATCATGGCCGACCGCCCCGACGAATCGATGGATGCCATCATGGACGCATCCGACCTGTACCGCGAAGAGATGATCACCGACCGGAAGGTCGGAACGATCCGCGTTCTGCAACCCATCACCGCCGAAGGTCTGCCGGACCCCTCACGCAAGGCGCAGTACGTGGGTGAAGCCCAGATCATGACGTCCATGGGTGCGCTCCCGCTCAGCTTCGAGTTACCCGACGACTCCCTGGCCGCCGCAGTGGCGGCCTACGCGGGGGCCGCGAAGGTCGCCATGGAACGCGCCATGCGCGAACTGCAGGAAATGCGCCGCCAGGCCGCGTCGTCTCTCGTGATACCCGGAGCCTCAGGGGGTATGGGCGGAGGTTTCGGAGGTGGCGGCTTCGGAGGACCGGGAACCGCGGGACGGGGTGGCAAGATTCAGATGCCATGAGACGGGCTGCCCTCGTACTCGCGGCATTACCGGCCCTGGCAACGGCGACCGGAACACCCGACATTCCGGAAACCCGCTTCGGGCTGGAGCACTGCCTGTCTCAGGTGGAGGCCCGCCTTCCCGGCCGGTTCCTGGGGGTTGAGATGCTCCTGAAAAATGGCGAACCGCTCTACGAGTTCTCCGTTCGCGCCAGGTCAGACCGGCGCATCTGGGAAGCAACCTGCAGCGGCTCGACGGGGCGAATCACCGGCATTGAGCGCGACGTCCCGTCGCCTGACGATCCGGCGTTCTCAGCATCCGACCGGGTGCCCGAAGTGCTGGCGGAAGATGCGGCCCTGGCTCAGGTGCCGGGAAGGCTCGTCGGCCGGGAATACGAGGTCTCTCCGGGCGGGAGCGCCTGGTACGAATTCACCGTGGTCACCCAATCTGGGCAGGAATTCGAAGTCATGGTCGATGCGACGAGCGGCCGCGTGATCGGCGTGGATTCGGATGAGGGCGAGACCAGGATCTTTCGCATCGGCATCGAGGGTGACTGACCTGTCATGGCGAGGGGCGCCCCTCAGGCGCCCCATCCCTGGCGCCCACCGAGCCATCATCTCGCGGGCCTGGGCCACGCGTCGCGCAACAGACCGGGGCATCGGTAGGGATCTCCGCCGCCCGTGGGCGCAGGACGCCCGCTCCTATCTCTCGAGAAACTCCCGCTTGCCCTTTCGGTCCTTCCACTCATCGGCATCCGGCAGACTGTCCTTCTTCTCGATGATCGGTTTCCACTCCTTGGACATTTCGCGATTGATGTCGATGAACTCGCGCAGCTCGGAGGGCACATCGTCCTCTGCGTAGATCGCCTCCACGGGACATTCGGCCACGCAGAGAGTACAGTCTATGCATTCGTCAGGGTCGATCACCAGAAAGTTGGGGCCCTCCCGGAAGCAGTCTACGGGGCAAACGTCCACGCAATCGGTGTATTTGCACTTGATGCAGGTTTCGGTGACGACATAGGTCATGATGTTCGGCGTCCAGTTTCCGTTCTGTTCGATTCAGGTGTTGCAGGGAAAGCCGGCTGCGTTTCGGCACCGGCGGCGCGATTGTAGCGCGATGTGCCTTTTCAACGACTTCGAATTTGGGCTAGCATAGCCGTTCTCGCCCGCGCGCTCCGTCCGGAGCCACGCTGTTCCTGTTCAAGTTCCCGAGATTCCTGCCGATGAGCAATGAACACATCCATCATGTGACCGATGAGAGTTTCGAATCCGACGTCCTCGAGGCGGAGACGCCGGTTTTGGTAGACTTCTGGGCCGAGTGGTGCGGTCCTTGCAAACAGATCGCACCAGCACTCGACGAACTCGCGGCGGAGTACGCGGGACGGCTCAAGGTGGCCAAGGTCAACATAGACGAGAACCAGGCCACGCCGCGCAGATTCGGCATCAAAGGCATCCCCACCCTGCAGATCTTCAAGAACGGCAATCTGGAAGCCACGAAGGTCGGCGCAGTCCCGAAATCCCAACTGAAGGCTTTCATCGACAGTGTCATCTGAGTCCATCAGCGTTCCAAGCGGTACCCCGGAGGCTCCTGCCGAGGAAAGCAGTCACGGCAATGCCGGTAATCACGGCAACGCCAGCAGCAACACCGGCAGCAACATCAGCAACGGCAACACCGGCCCGAACGGCAACCAGGCCAACGCCAGCCAGGCGGGCAGTCAGGTCGGGACCGCGAACAACGGAAACACCGGTCAAACCGAGAAGGGTCAGGGGCAACCCCGATCCGGGCAGCACCGGCAGTCCTCCAAGCACAACAAGCATCAGCAGGTGCAGGGACCCCGACCGCCCGCCGGACCTGCCATGCACCTGTCCGACCTCAAGCAGATGCATGTCACCGAACTGGTCGAGATGGCGCAGGCCAACGAGATTGAGAGCGCAAACCGGCTTCGCAAGCAGGATCTCATCTTCGCCCTGCTGAAGAACCACGCCAAGCGTGGAGACAGCATCTATGGCGAGGGAACACTCGAGGTTCTCCCGGACGGGTTCGGTTTTCTCCGTTCTCCGGACACGTCCTATCTCGCGGGGCCCGACGATATCTATGTGAGCCCGTCCCAGATCCGTCGGTTCAACCTCCACACGGGCGACTCCATCCAGGGGGAGATCCGTACGCCCAAGGATGGGGAGAGGTACTTCGCGCTGGTCAAGGTGGACCGGGTGAATGAGGAACCTCCCGAGAACACGAAGCACAAGATCCTTTTCGAGAACCTGACTCCGCTCTTTCCGACGGAGCAGTTCTGCCTGGAACGCGAGATCAAGTCCGAGGAAAATCTCACCGGCCGCATCGTCGACATCATCGCCCCGATCGGCAAGGGGCAACGGGGCCTGCTCGTGGCGAGCCCGAAGAGCGGCAAGACAGTGATGCTGCAGCACATCGCCCATTCGATCATGTCCAACTATCCGGAGGTCTACCTCATCGTTCTGCTCATCGATGAGCGTCCGGAGGAGGTCACCGAGATGCAGCGATCGGTTCGCGGCGAGGTCGTGTCATCGACCTTCGACGAGCCGGCCACCCGCCACGTGCAGGTCGCGGAGATGGTGCTGGAAAAGGCGAAGCGCCTCGTCGAACACAAGAAGGATGTGGTCATCCTCCTGGATTCGGTCACGCGCCTGGCCAGGGCGTACAACACGGTGGTGCCAGCCTCGGGAAAAGTGCTCACCGGTGGAGTGGACTCCAATGCACTCCAGCGCCCGAAGCGGTTCTTTGGCGCCGCGCGCAATGTCGAGGAGGGCGGGTCACTGACCATCATCGCCACGGCGCTCATCGATACGGGCTCCCGCATGGATGACGTCATCTACGAGGAATTCAAAGGCACCGGCAACATGGAAATCCACCTCGACCGGCGCATGGCCGAGAAGCGGATTTACCCGGCCATCAACGTGAATCGTTCCGGGACGCGACGGGAGGAATTGCTGATCCGCCAGGAGATCCTGCAGAAGATCTGGGTCCTGCGAAAACTCCTCTACCCGATGGACGAACTCGAGGCGACCGAGTTCCTGACGGACAAACTGCGTTCCACCAAGAACAACGCGGATTTCTTCGATTCGATGCGCAGAGGCTGACGGAGGCGACAAATGGATTGCCAAACATCGGTTTCCCCGCGATAATTTTGAGTCTTGCGGCCGTGTATGCGGCCTTTCGGAAGATCATGGGGCGGTCGGCAATCGCTCCAACCACAAAGGTAGCGCACAGATGAAACAGGGTATTCATCCTACTTACACCGAGGTCATCTTCCACGATCCCGGTGCCAATTTCTCGTTTCTGACCCGTTCGACGATCGATACCAAGAATCGCGAGACCATGAAGTGGGAGGACGGCAAGGAGTACCCCGTGATCCGGGTGGAGATTTCTTCCGCGTCGCATCCCTTCTACACGGGGAAGCAGAAGATTGTCGACACTGCAGGTCGGGTCGAGAAGTTTCGGCAGCGCTACAGCCGCAGCCCCAAGGTTTCCGCGTAGGGCCGGTTCGTCAGGCCTGTCAAAAGGGGCAGCCGACGGCTGCCTTTTTTCATGCCTCCCGGATGCGGAGTGCTCACGAGCCTTCGTGACCACCCTGCAGTCGCGGCGGCCCTGACGCGGCGACAGTCAGACCGACTCCCGCCGATCGCGATCTCCCGATGATTCTTGGCGCCCAACGACTTCGATTCGAATCTCTCGCATCGCTTCTCGAGGAGCACCGCAACTGGGCGGTGGCGGCCCTCTGCCTGCTCTGGGTGGTTCCGGGTCTGCTGGGACGCGACATCTGGAAACCCGAAGAAGCCCATATCTTCGGCACGGTCTACAGCATGCTGATTTCGGGGGACTGGCTGGTTCCCGGCCTGGCGGGCGAAACCTTCCTGCGCCATCCGCCCTTCTACCATTGGACCGCGAGCCTCGCGGGCCGCCTGCTCTCCCCGCCGCTGGCGTTGCCTGATGCGGTGCGCCTCGTCAATGTGGCCTACCTTGGCGGTACCCTCTGGTTCACGGGCATGACCGTCAGCCGGCTTCAGGGATCCGGACGCGGATGGCTTGGTCCGCTGGTGTTGCTGGGCTGTGTCGGACTGGTCCAGCCCTCCCACCAACTCGTTCCGGAAAACGCTCTCCTGCTCGCACACGCCTTGACGGCCTACGGTCTTGCAGCCACTGCGGCCGCAACGGCTCCCGCTGCGCTGTGTGTCGGTTGCGGCATCGGCATTGCCTTTCTGTCGCGGGGGATATCCAGCGCCTTTCCTCTCGTTGCGGTCATCGCTCTGGTCCCATTGATGCTGCCGGCATTCCGTTCTCGCGGGTTCATGCGCTTTGTGATCCTTGCTGCCGTCGTGTCACTACCCTGGCTGCTCCTATGGCCCCTGACACTGGCACTCCACGACGCGGCACTGTTTCAGGAGTGGTGGCTGCAACAGGTTGGTCGTCTCCGGATCGACGTGGCCGATGCTCAGGGCAGCGGCAGTTCGGTCCTCTATTTCCTCTCGGTGCTGCCGTGGTTCGCGTGGCCGGTCCTTCCGTTTGCGGCCTATGGGGTCTGGCTCAGTCGCTCCGAAATGCGAACAAGCGTCCGGGTGACGCTGCCGCTGCTGGTGTTCCTCTGCACCCTCGCAGTTCTGAGCCTCGTCCGGGAAAAGCGGGAGATCTTTGCCCTGCCTCTTCTTGTGCCGCTCTCGATCCTCGCCTCGTCCGCCGTTCCCAACCTGCGGCGCGGTGCGATCAATGCATTCTTCTGGTTCGGCATTGCTTTCTTTCTGTTCTTGCTCGCTGCCGCCTGGTTTTATTTCGTCGCAGTGGAATTCGGGATACCCGGCAAGGTTGCCCGACACATGGCTGCCATGGAACCGGGCTACGTTCCGTCCGTCCCGGTCTGGGCCATGGTACTCGCCGGGACCCTGACCATTGCCTGGCTCGTATCCCTGTTCAACATCCGTCGCGCGCCCGAGCGGCCCTTCGTGACATGGGCAGCGGGCGCCACCGCTTTCTGGGCTGTCCTGATGGCGCTCATGCTGGGATGGATCGACAACGCCAAGTCCTATCGCGGCATGATCGCCGAACTCGCGAGGGTTCTCCCGCCGCAGCGAGGCTGTGTTTCGAGTTTTTCCCTCGGAGAGTCCCAGCGCGCGTTGCTCCATTACCACGCCGGCCTGACGACCCGACGGGTGGAAGCAGGCTGGACTGCGGATCAGTGCGACTTCCTTCTGGTCGCGGGCAAGCGCGGCGACAACCTGTGGGGGCAACCATGGCAGTTCATCTGGGAGGGACATCGCGCCGGGGACGACCGGGAACGCTTCCGGCTATACCGGCAGGACAAGGCGATTACCGTTAAGACGCCACGGCCGAGTCCCGGGTAGGCGTCATGGACGAGGTCCTGCTGCTGCCGCGAGATGCTCGCGACTACACCGCCCTGACCCAGGGCTTTCGGTGGCGTGTGCCGGCCCGGTTCAACATCGGCTGGGCCGTGTGCGGTCGCCACGCGCGCCACCGGGAGCGCTTCGCGCTGTATTTCGAGGATGATTGCGGCGAACGGAGCGCGTGGTCTTTCTGGGATGTGCAACGCGCTGCAAACCAGCTCAGCAATGCTCTTGCGGCACTGGGTGTGCAGCGGGGAGATCGGGTCGCCATCATCCTGCCGCAGCGTCCGGAAACAGCCATCGCCCATGTGGCCTGCTATCAGATGGGGGCGATGGCCTTGCCGCTGTCCCATCTGTTCGGGCCAGACGCTCTCCAGTTCCGCCTCGACGACGCTCAGGCAAGAGTGGCGATCGTCGACCCGGACACCCTGCCCGCTCTGCTGTCGAGCCGGGACCGGCTGCCTCACCTCGAACACGTGATCGGCGTCGCCGGCGCGAGTGCCGATGCCGTGTGGCACTGGCAGGATCTGCTGGCTCGCGCAAGCACGTCTTTCGTGCCTGCCGATACCGCAGCCGATGATCCTGCCATGATCATCTACACCAGTGGAACCACCGGCTCGCCCAAGGGAGCGGTGATCCCCCACCGCGCTCTGATCGGAAACCTTCCCGGATTCTGCTGCTCCCACGATTTCTTTCCGGAACCCGGAGACATGTTCTGGTCGCCAGCCGATTGGGCATGGACGGGTGGCCTCTTCGATGCCCTGCTGCCGACCTGGTTTTTCGGGATGCCGATACTGGCCCACAGGGGGCGCTTTGATCCGGAGAAGGCGTGCTGGCTCATGCAGCGTTACGGGGTCCGCAACGCATTCCTGTTTCCCACTGCCCTCAAGATGATCATGAAGGAAGTCGGGGCACCCCGCGCCCGTTTCGATCTCCAGTTGCGGAGCCTCATGAGCGGTGGCGAGGCGGTCGGGGATGCAGTGAGCCACTGGGCGCGGGAAGAACTCGGCGTGACGATCAACGAGATCTTCGGCCAGACGGAGATGAATTACGTGATCGGAGGTTGCGCGCGGGTCTTCGCGCCGCGTCCTGGCGCCATGGGGCGTCCCTACCCGGGGCACCGTATCGCCGTGCTCGATCCGGACGGCCATCCGGTACCGGATGGTGAACTGGGCGAGATCTGCGTCTGGAGCGAGGGCGATCCCGTCATGTTCCTGGGCTACTGGAACCGTCCCGACGCGACCGCGGCGAAGTACACCGGGCCGTGGGCCCGCACCGGGGATCTTGCCGTCCGCGACCCGGAGGGCTTCTACTGGTACCGGGGCCGGACGGATGACGTGATCAAGAGCGCCGGCTACCGGATCGGCCCCGCGGAAATCGAGAACTGTCTCCTGCGCCATCCGGCCGTGGCGAACGCCGCTGTCATCGGCGTGGAAGACGAAACGCGCGGACAGGTCATCAAGGCAGTCATCGTGCTGTCCGCCCGGTACACAGCCTCCGAATCCCTGGAGCAGGAACTGAAGGCCCATGTACGGGCCCGTCTGGCGCCCTACCAGTGCCCCCGGATCTTCGAATTTGCGCAGACATTGCCCATGACCACAACCGGCAAGATCCAACGCCGCAAGCTCCGCGAATCATGACCGACTCGCTGCAGCGCTTTCTGTTCGAGAACACCCCGGTGCGGGGCCACCTCGTGCATCTGGACGCAACGTGGCGTGCCGTGCTCGAGCGGCACGACTACCCGGAACCTCTGCGCAGTCTCCTGGGCGAACTCATGGCGGCAGGCGCCCTGCTTTCCGCGACGCTCAAGTTCGACGGTTCCCTCATCATGCAGATGCATGGTGACGGCGCGGTGAAACTCGTCGTCGTCGAGGTGCGCAGCGAGGGAACCCTGCGCGCCACCGCCACCTGGGAGGGTGCCCTCGACCCCGTGCCGCTGCGGGATCTGCTTGGGCAGGGCCGATTCGTCATCACGCTGGTGCCTCAGGATGGCTCTCAGTCGTATCAGGGGGTCGTGGGACTGGAGGCCGACACCGTGGCGGGCGTGCTCGAGCACTACATGTCTTCCTCGGAGCAACTCGACACTCGAATCTGGCTTGCCTGTGACAATCGCCAGGCGGCCGGCATGCTCCTGCAGAAACTGCCTGGCGGGATTGGGCAGGATGACGACGCCTGGAACCGGATGGTGCACCTGGGCTCCACGGTATCCGGGGACGAACTGCTGCATTGTCCGGCCAGGGAAGTCCTCAGGCGCCTCTTTCACGAGGAAGACGTTCGGGTGTTTGAAGCCACGCCACTGGCTTTCCGCTGTTCCTGCTCGAACGAACGGGTAACAGGCATGCTGCGCATGCTCGGGCAGGAGGAGGTCCAATCGATTCTTTCCGACAACGGCAAGGTGGAAGTGACCTGCGAGTTTTGCCGCAAGCGTTACGTGCTCGACAGCGTGGATGCGGAACAGGTGTTCGCGGCACACCTGCAGACCCGCGCCGGATCGACTCGTCACTGATGATGCATCCCTGGCGAGTGGGCCCGGGCACAGGCATGAGGAATCAGCGGCCTTCGGGGTCAAGGCTGAAATGACGGATTCCACCGACCGGGTCAGGATCGACAAGTGGTTGTGGGCG